>NZ_BJMN01000147.1 GCF_006539185.1 Streptomyces gardneri | reverse complement strand
GGGCGCCGACAAGCAGACCTCCATGATCGTCCTGACGGCCCTGCTCGTCTGCCTGATCCCCACGACGATCGGCGCGCTGCTCTCCGCGATCGGCATCGCGGGCATGGACCGGCTCGTCCAGCGCAACGTCCTCGCCATGTCGGGCCGCGCGGTCGAGGCCGCCGGTGACGTGTCGACGCTGCTCCTCGACAAGACCGGCACCATCACCCTCGGCAACCGCCAGGCCTCCGAGTTCGTCCCCGTGCGCGGGACCACCGAGGCCGAGGTCGCCGACGCCGCCCAGCTCTCCTCGCTCGCCGACGAGACGCCCGAGGGCCGCTCCGTCGTCGTCCTCGCCAAGGAGAGGTACGGGCTCCGCGAACGCCACCAGGGCGAACTGGCGCACGCCGACTGGATCGAGTTCACGGCGCAGACCCGTATGTCCGGCGTCGACGTCGACGGGCGCAAGGTCCGCAAGGGGGCGGCCGGTTCGGTCGTCGCGTGGGTGAAGGAGCGGGGCGGCAGTGTCTCCGAGGACGCGCAGGCGCTCACGGACCGGATTTCTCAGGCCGGTGGCACGCCGCTGCTGGTGGCTCTGGAGGACGACAAGGGTGCGC
>NZ_BJMN01000146.1 GCF_006539185.1 Streptomyces gardneri | reverse complement strand
TGTTGTGGATGCGGCCGTGGGTGGTGCCGGCGTCGAGGGTGGCGGAGACACCGTGAGCGGCGCCGACCTCCAGGTCACCGGAGTCGGTGCGCAGCACGACCGAACCGCCCAGGGCTTCGGTGATGCGGATGTTGCCCTGCTGGGTGCTGAGTTCGGCGGCGCCGCCCAGGCGGCCGACGGTGATGTCACCGGCCTGCAGGGTGAGGTGGGCGCTGGCGGTCTCGTCGAGCTTGACCGTGCCCTGCGCGCCCTCGAAGGTGACGTCTCCCAGGCGTCCGACGCCGTGGAGTTCGGCGGCGGCGCTCTTCGCCTCGACGTGGGAGCCGGCGGGGAGCTGGACCGTGACCTCGACCGAGCCGGAGTTGCCGAGGATCCGGTTCTTGGCCTCGGCGGCCTCGATCCGCAGCACACCGTCGGCGTAGGCGACCGTGACCTGCTCGGCGGCCTTGATGTCGTTGCTCTTCGCGGCGTTGGCCGGGAGGACCTCGACCGTGGTGTCGGCCCGGTCGGCGGCGATGAAGCGGACCAGACCCGCCGGGACGGCGAGGACGACGGCGATCGGGGCGGTGGTGGGGAACTGCATGACGTACTCCTTGAGTTGCTGCGATCCGGGCTCTCGGACTCTTGTCCGCGCCGTTTCTGACAAGAGAAACGCTACGTTGCATTCAG
>NZ_BJMN01000145.1 GCF_006539185.1 Streptomyces gardneri | reverse complement strand
CCAGGACCGCGGCGATGTCCGCGAGGAACTTGGAGCCGAGCTCGCCGTCGACCAGTCGGTGGTCGAAGGAGAGGGCCAGCGTGGTGACCTGGCGCGGCTTCACCTTGCCCTTGTGGACCCACGGCTGGAGCTTGATCGCACCGACCGCGAGGATCGCGGACTCGCCGGGGTTCAGGATGGGCGTACCGGTGTCGACGCCGAAGACGCCGACGTTGGTGATGGTGAAGGTGCCGCCCTGCATCGCCGCCGGGGTGGTCTTGCCCTCGCGGGCGGTGGCGACGAGCTCGCTCAGGGACTTCGAGAGCTCGGGCAGGGTCTGGGCGTGCGCGTCCTTGATGTTCGGCACGATCAGACCGCGCGGGGTGGCCGCGGCGATGCCCAGGTTCACGTAGTGCTTGAGGACGATCTCCTGCGCGGCCTCGTCCCAGGCCGCGTTGATCTCCGGGTTCCGCTTCACCGCGACCAGCACGGCCTTGGCGATCAGGAGCAGCGGGTTGACCCGCAGGCCCGCCATGTCCTTGTCGGACTTCAGCTCCTCGACCAGCTTCATCGTGCGCGTGATGTCGAAGGTCACGAACTCGGTGACGTGCGGCGCGGTGAACGCCGAACCCACCATCGCCGCCGCCGTCGCCTTGCGCACACCCTTGATCGGCACCCGGGTCTCCCGGGCCTCCGACGCCACC
>NZ_BJMN01000144.1 GCF_006539185.1 Streptomyces gardneri | reverse complement strand
TCGCCTTCCCACGGGGCTCAACAGGCCTCAAGGCAGCAGCAGCTTGACGCTTAACCGCGTGGGATGTCTTGTCACCGCTGACGTGGTCGGGCCGGGTCCGGGGCCGTCCGCCCAGCGGGCGGGGAACCCGGATCCGGCCCAGGACCTCGATCATCTGCGGGGCGTCACCCCACTAGCCATCGGACGGCAGCCGCCTTCCCCGGCGAGGTGGATCTTGCAGGTCAGCCCGCCCCGGGACCGTCCGAGCCCCTCGTCGGGGCGGTGGTGCCGGGGCGTCGTCCGGAACCTGTGGTGTGGCTTTGCGGGCTCCGGCCGCGTGCTGGTGGGCCCTGCAGGAGGTCGAGTCGACACCGACCATGCCCCAGTCGATCCGGCCGGCCAGGTCGGCGTGGGCCTGGACCGCCCGCAGGATCCGGTCCCAGGTGCCGTCCGCCGACCAGCGGCGATGCCTCTCGTAGACGGATTTCCAGGGCCGTAGCGTTCCGGCAGGTCACGCCACGGGACGCCGGTACGGATCCGGAACAGGATCCCGTTGAGCACGGTGCGGTGATCGCTCCGCCGCCCTCCCCGCCTGCCGGAAAGCGGCAGATGCGGCTCCACAAGCGACCACTCGCGATTCGTTAGATCTCCCCGCCCCATGACCGAACCAACGAGCGACCGATCGCAAAGTCACATGATCCGCCGGACAGGGCC
>NZ_BJMN01000143.1 GCF_006539185.1 Streptomyces gardneri | reverse complement strand
CACTGTCCGGCGGATCATGTGATTACTAGGATCCAGGGGCGTCTGTTCCCTGTTGGCCAGTGCCGGGGGACGGGGGTTGTGGCAGTGATGAGCGGTGCGGATCCGGTGCTTCCCGCAGCGGACGGCGAACGGGGGCCTTGTGGGAAGTCGACGGCTGCATGGGTGTCTCGGGGCGGCGGTGGCGCTGCTTCTCGCGGTGTCCGCTGCCATGCTTCTGGGCAGGTCGTGGAACGCCTGCGACGTGGGAGTGAACAACGCGGCCAACAGCGGTTTCCTGCTGTGGCTGTTCATCCCGGGCCTCTGGACAGTCCTGCTGCTGATCTGGGTCGTGGTGGGCGCCCTTCTCGGGAACCGTCCCCTCCTCCATGCCTTTGCCCTCGCGGTGACGCTCCTCGGGGTTGTCTGGTGCGTCATCTCGATCTTCTGGGAGGGCGCCGCCACTCCTCCGTGCCCCGGCGGCGTGCCCTCGTGGTGGCCGAGCTTCATCCCTGTCCCGGGATTCTGAGAGGTCGGCCCCGGTAGTTCACGGCTTGAGCCAGAGGCGGACGGCTGCTGCGGTGACGGTGCCGTGGAAGACATAGGCCCGCTTGTTGTAACGGGTTGCGACAGCACGAGAGTTCTTGAGGCGGTTGATGGTCCGCTCGACCTCGTTGCGGCGCTTGTAGCGGTCAGGGGCGAAGCCGGTTGGCCTCCCGCCCGTGCTGCCCTTGCGTCGACGGTTGGCGCGTTGATCCTTCGGTTCCGGGATGGTGTGCTTGATGTCGCGTCGTCGCAGGTAGCGGCGGTTTCGACGGGAGCTGTAT
>NZ_BJMN01000142.1 GCF_006539185.1 Streptomyces gardneri | reverse complement strand
CTGATCATTTCAGAATGAGGTTCGGAGTCGTCGCAAGCAGATGATGCTGCAGGCGAGTTGGAGTAGTCCGAGGTGGAGGTCGGCTCGTATCTCGTAGCGGATCCGGAGCCGTTTGAACTGGTGGAGCCAGGCGAAGGTTCGCTCGACGACCCACCTGGTCTTGCCCAGGCCGGATCCGTGAGCGGTGCCCTTGCGGGCGATCTTCGGTGTGATGCCGCGGGCTCTGAGCAGGCGTCGGTACTTGTCGTAGTCGTAGCCGCGGTCGGCGAACAGCCGCCGTGGCCGGTGACGGGGCCGGCCGACCAGGCCGCGGATGCGGGGGATGGTGTCCAGCAGGGGCATGAGTTGGGTAACGTCGTGCCGGTTTCCGCTGGTCAGGGAAACGGCGAGGGGTGTTCCGTGCCGATCGGTGATCAGGTGGTGCTTGCTGCCAGGCCTCGCGCGGTCGACCGGCGAAGGTCCGGTGTGAGCCCCCCCTTCAGAGCCCGGACGTGCGAGCCGTCGATCGCGGCGTCGTCCATGTCCAGCAGGCCTGCCTTGCGGAGTTCCGCGAGGAGAATGGCGTGCAGGCGGGGCCAGACGCCGGCCTCGGTCCAGTCCCGCAGGCGCCGCCAGCACGTCACCCCGCTGCAGCCAATCGTCTCCGTCGGCACGTCCGCCCAGGTCACACCCGTGCGAAGGACGTAGACGATCCCGCGCAGAGCCGCACGGTCATCCGCCGGCAGCCGGCCTGGATGCCGCCGACGTCGCGGCGGTCGAGGCGGGAGCAATGGCGCGACACGATGCCACAGGTCATCAGGCACAAGATCATCCGACACCCGCAGAACTCTGCCGCCCACCAGCCCAACTGCCAAGCCCCCGAGCCAAACTCATTCTGAAATGATCAG
>NZ_BJMN01000141.1 GCF_006539185.1 Streptomyces gardneri | reverse complement strand
GCCGCGGCCTCGGCCTCGCCCTCGATGCGTACGGCGTCGGCGAGGGCCGCGCGATGGGCCTTCTCGCCCTCACCGGTGAGCCGGGAGCGCTGGGCGTCGGCCTCGGCCTGCTTGACCAGGGCGATGCGGCGCGCCTCGGCCTCCTGCTCGGCCTGGTAGCGGGCGGCGTCGGCGGGCTTGCGGACCTGGGTGTCGAGCTGGCGGTCGGTGAGCGCGGCCTGGCGTGCGGCGACCTTCTCCTGCTCGGTCAGGATGTCCTGCTGGCGGGCGGCGTCGGCGAGCGGGCCGGCCGCGTTCGCCTGGGCGGCGGCCTCGTCGGTCTGGGCCTTGATCTCGGCCTGCTTCAGGTAGAGGGTCCGCTGGGCGATCGCGATCTCCTCCTCCGCCTTCAGCCGGGCCTGCTCGGCGGCGCGGCGGGCGACGGCCTCGGCGATGTCCGCCTCCTGCTTGGCGCGTGCGGCCTCGGGGCGCCCGAGGTCCTCCAGGTAGGAGCCCTCGGTGGTGATGTCCTGGATCTGGAAGGCGTCGAGGACCAGGCCCTGCCCGGACAGGCTGGCCTCGGCCTCCTCGGCGACCTGCCCGGCGAAGGCGGCGCGGTCCCGGATGATGTCCTCGACCGACATGCGGCCGACGATGGACCGCAGCGCGCCGGACAGCACCTCCTGGGTGAAGCCGACAATGCCGTCCTGCTGCATGAGGAACCGCTGCGCGGCCGCCCGGATCGAGTCCTCGGTGCCGCCGACCTTGACGATCGCGACGCCCTCCAGATTGGCCTTCACGCCGCGCAGGGTGACCGCGCCGCGTACCGCGACCGGGATGTGCCGGCTCGACAGGTCGAGGGTGAACTTCTGCTGCACGAACGGCACGACGAACACCCCGCCGCCGACCACGACCTTCTGGCCGCTGTTGTCGGTGAACA
>NZ_BJMN01000140.1 GCF_006539185.1 Streptomyces gardneri | reverse complement strand
TAACGAGCTCGTGCACGGTAGGCGGTGAGACGTCGAGCCTTGGATGGTTGATCATGGTCGGGTGGTGGGGAACGCGTCTCGTGCAGTGATCATCAGCAACCGTCGGATCACGGGCCTGTCGGCCGATGTGATTGCTGAACTCATCGCGGAGGTGGGCCCGTTGTGGCATGAGCGACATCAGGCCAGGCTTGCCTCTCGGCCGCGGATGCGGGCCGTGGGGGCCGGTGCGAAGCACCAGCTGGTCTTCGTTGACCGGCTCCTGGCCACGCTCGTCCACCTCCGCCATGCAACCACTCACGACGTCCTGGCCTGCTGGTTCGGCGTCGACCGCTCCACCATCAGCCGGGCCGTCGGCGAGGTGCGGCCC
Source organism: Streptomyces gardneri (assembly GCF_006539185.1). Lineage (GTDB taxonomy): Bacteria > Actinomycetota > Actinomycetes > Streptomycetales > Streptomycetaceae > Streptomyces > Streptomyces gardneri. The sequence goes on along the minus strand of NZ_BJMN01000140.1, from coordinate 688 downwards.
CTGCTTGCCGAGCGGGGGTGCACCGTCAGTCCCGACGTGCGGCTGCGGACCCTGGCCGAGGTCGTCGAGCACCTCGGTGCCAGCGGGAAGACCGGCATCGTTGACGGCACGGAGATCCGGGTCCGGCGTCCCGTCGCCGGACGCAAGGACCGGGACAGGTTCATCTCCGGCAAGAACAAGCAGAATGCTGTCAAGTCCATGGTGGTCACGGACGGCGAGGGGCGTGTGTTGTGGTGCAGCCCGACCACACCCGGAAGCTGCGCGGACATCACCCATGCCCGCCAGTTAGGGCTGGTCAAGCTCCTGGCTGACGGGCCTGCCCTCGAGATCCTTGCCGATGCCGGCTATCAGGGCCTCGGCGCCCAGACCGGCGGACGCGTGGTGACACCGCCGCACCGCAAGTTCAAGAAGGACGCCCCCGACTGGTACGAAGAGATGCACGAGCGACAGCGCAAAGCGCACTCCTCACGCCGTATCCGGGTCGAGCATGGCATCGCACACCTGAAGAACTGGCGGGCACTGACCCGCCACCTCGGCCGCCGCGAGCACATCAGCGACACCGTCCAGGCCGTCGCCGGCCTGCTCTCCCACCAGCAGACCGCGGACCTGATCCCCGCACGGCAGAGCTGAACACCGAGCCCCGCCGGGATCCTCGACGTCTCACCGCCTACCGTGCACGAGCTCGTTA
>NZ_BJMN01000139.1 GCF_006539185.1 Streptomyces gardneri | reverse complement strand
TGTATTGATCACGAACGTTGTTAACGCTTACCGGGCTTGATCATGGCGAAGACCTCCGGTGTGGTGGAGGTGTCTAGGACTACACCGCACGGAGGTCTTCGTGTCCCACCGTAATGCCCGCCTGACCGTTCACGGCAGGCGGCTGTTGGTCGAACGTGTCCGTTCCGGCCGTCCTGTCGCGCATGTGGCTGCCGAGATGGGCATATCGAGGCCCACGGCCCACAAATGGGTCCGCCGCTGGCGGGCCGAAGGCGAAGCGGGGCTGGCCGACCGATCCAGCAGACCGGGCACGACCCCGCACCGGACACCGGCCGACGTCGAAGACCGCGTGTGCGACCTACGGCGGACCCGCAAGCTCGGTCCGGCTCGGATCGGTCCGATCGTAGGGCTGCCCGCCTCGACCGTGCACCGGATCCTGACCCGCCACCGGCTGAACCGGCTGGCCTGGCTCGACCGCCCCACCGGCGTTCTGATCCGCCGCTACGAACGCGACCGCCCGGGCGAGCTCGTCCACGTCGACGTGAAGAAACTCGGCCGGATCCCCGACGGCGGTGGGCACAAGGTTCTGGGCCGTCAGGCCGGCCGGGCCACCCGCAACCAGATGGGCTTCGACTACGTCCACTCCGCCGTCGACGACCACTCCCGCCTCGCCTACAGCGAGATCCACCCCGATGAGAAGGTCGCGACCTGCGCGGGCTTCCTCGCCCGGGCGGCCGCGTTCTTCCACAGCCAGGGCATCCACCGCATCGAGCGGGTACTGACCGACAACGCCTGGGCCTACCGCAAGGGCCTGGCCTGGAAAGCCGTCCTCGCCAACCTCGGCGCGACCGGCAAGCTCACCCGCGCCTACCGGCCCCAGACCAACGGCAAGGTCGAACGCTTCAACCGCACCCTCCTCGACGAGTGGGCCTACCAGCGGCCCTACACCTCAAACGACGAGCGGACAGCGGCCCTGGCAGACTTCCTCCACACCTACAACCACCACCGCTGCCACACCGCACTCGGAGGACACCCGCCGATCAGCCGCGTCAACAACGCTGCGGGTCAATACAGCTA
>NZ_BJMN01000138.1 GCF_006539185.1 Streptomyces gardneri | reverse complement strand
TAGTGATCTGAGTCGGAGATTCGTCGGCAGTAGGCGGCGACTTTGTCGAGGATCTCGTCGGCGGTCTTCGTCCAGACGAACGGTCTGGGGTGCTCGTTCCAGTCCGCGAGCCAGGCTCGGATGTCGCGTTCGAGGGCTTGGACGGAGCGGTGGACGCCGCGCTTGAGCTTCTTCTGGGTCAGCTCGGCGAACCACCGCTCGACCAGGTTCAGCCAGGACGCGCTGGTCGGCGTGAAGTGCAGGTGGAACCGCGGATGGGCCAGCAACCACTTCTTGACGTCGGGAGTCTTGTGGGTCGCGTAGTTGTCCAGGATCAGATGAACCTGCAGATCAGCCGGGACTTCCTTGTCGAGCTTGGTCAGGAACTTCTTGAACTCCGCTGCCCGGTGGCGGCGATGAAGGGAGCCGATGACCTTGCCGGTGGCGACCTCCAGGGCAGCGAACAGGGTGGTGGTGCCGGCGCGGATGTAGTCGTGGCTGCGGCGTTCGGGAACGCCGGGCATCATCGGCAGGACCGGCTGGGACCGGTCCAGGGCCTGGATCTGCGACTTCTCGTCCACGCAGAGCACCAGGGCCTTCTCCGGCGGGTCGAGATACAGGCCGACGACGTCGCGGACCTTGTCGATGAACAGCGGGTCCGTCGACAGTTTGAACGTCTGCGACCGGTGCGGCGCCAGGGCGAACGCCCGCCAGATCCGCGAGACCGTCGACTGTGACATACCCGTGGCCGCGGCCATCGACCTCGTCGACCAGTGGGTGGCGTTCTTCGGTGTCTCCTCAAGCGTCTTGACGATGACCCGCTCGACGTCAGCGTCGGTGATCTTCCGTGGGACGCCGGGCCGCGGGTCGTCGCACAAGCCGTCCAGTCCCCGCTCGATGAACCGGCGCCGCCAGGTGCGGACCGTGTCCGGAGCGATCCGCAGCCGGCGGGACACTTCCATGATCGAGTGGCCTTCGGCGCACTCCAGCACGATCCGCGACCGCTGAGCCAAAGCCTGAGCCGTCGCACGGCGACGTAACCAGCCCTCCAGCACCGCCCGCTGGGCATCAGTGACCGACAACGGCGGAATCTTCGGACCCGGACGACTCATGCCCAACCAACGACGAATCTCTGACTCAGGTCACTAGG
>NZ_BJMN01000137.1 GCF_006539185.1 Streptomyces gardneri | reverse complement strand
CGACCTGTATCGGCCCTCCGAGGAGCACGACATGCTCCGGGAGTCGGTGCGTGCGCTGGCGGAGGCGAAGATCGTTCCGTTCGCGGCCGCGGTGGACGAGGAGGGCCGGTTCCCGCAGGAGGCGCTGGACGCGCTGGTCGCCAACGACCTGCACGCGGTGCACGTCCCCGAGGCGTACGGCGGCGCCGGCGCGGACGCGCTGGCGACGGTGATCGTGATCGAGGAGGTCGCGCGGGCGTGCGGTTCCTCCTCGCTGATCCCGGCGGTGAACAAGCTGGGCTCGCTGCCGGTGATCCTGTCGGGCTCGGAGGAGCTGAAGGCGAAGTACCTGGGCCCGCTGGCCAAGGGCGACGCGATGTTCTCCTACGCCCTCTCGGAGCCCGACGCGGGTTCGGACGCGGCCGGGATGAAGACCCGCGCGGTGCGTGACGGGGACTTCTGGGTCCTCAACGGCGTGAAGCGGTGGATCACCAACGCCGGTGTCTCGGAGTACTACACGGTGATGGCCGTCACCGACCCCGACAAGCGCTCCAAGGGCATCAGCGCCTTCGTCGTGGAGAAGTCCGACGAGGGCGTCTCCTTCGGAGCCCCGGAGAAGAAGCTCGGCATCAAGGGCTCCCCGACCCGCGAGGTCTACCTCGACAACGTCCGCATCCCCGCCGACCGCATGATCGGCGCCGAGGGCACCGGCTTCGCCACCGCGATGAAGACCCTCGACCACACCCGCGTCACCATCGCCGCCCAGGCCATCGGCATCGCCCAGGGCGCCCTCGACTACGCCAAGGGCTACGTCAAGGAACGCAAGCAGTTCGGCAAGCCCATCGCCGACTTCCAGGGCGTCCAGTTCATGCTCGCCGACATGGCCATGAAGCTCGAAGCCGCCCGCCAGCTCACCTACGCCGCCGCCGCCAAGAGCGAGCGAGTGGATGGTGACCTGACCTTCTTCGGCGCCGCGGCCAAGTGCTTCGCCTCCGACGTCGCCATGGAGGTCACCATCGACGCCGTCCAGCTCCTCGGCGGCTACGGCTACACCCGTGACTACCCCGTCGAGCGCATGATGCGCGACGCCAAGATCACCCAGATCTACGAAGGCACCAACCAGGTCCAGCGCATCGTCATGGCCCGCAACCTCCCGTAA
>NZ_BJMN01000136.1 GCF_006539185.1 Streptomyces gardneri | reverse complement strand
CCGCCGTCGAGCACCGGCTCGGTGATCCAGGAGCCTTCGAGGGTGGAGAAGAACGGCACGTGCGGAGCCTGCGGGCTGAGCCCGGCGAGGACCTCGGCGAGTTCGCTCTCGATGATCTCGACCTGCTGGCTGTGGGAGGCGTAGTCGACGGGGATGATCCGTGCGCGGATGCCGTCGGCCTCGCAGGTGCGGGCGAGTTCCTCGATCTGGGTGGGGTCGCCTGAGACGACGGTGGCGGTGGGTCCGTTGACGGCGGCGACGGAGAGTCCGTCGAAGTCGCTCAGTCGCCTCAGGACGGCCGCCTCGTCGAGTGCGAGGGAGATCATGCCGCCCTTGCCGGCGAGGTGGGCGGCGATGGACTTGCTGCGCAGGGTCACGACGCGGGCGGCGTCGTCGAGGGTGAGGGCTCCGGCGACGTAGGCGGCGGCGATCTCGCCCTGGGAGTGGCCGATGACGGCCTGGGGTGTCACGCCGTGGTGCTGCCAGACCTTGGCGAGGGAGACCATGACGGCGAAGGTGACGGGCTGGACGACGTCGACGCGGTCGAGTGTCGGTGCGCCGGGGGCCTGTCGGACGACGGCTTCGAGAGACCAGTCGACATAGCGGGAGAGCGCGGTCTCGCACTCTTCCATCGAGGCGGCGAATTCAGGCGAGCTGTCCAGGAGTTCGGCGCCCATCCCGGCCCACTGCGTGCCCTGGCCGGGGAAGGCGAACGCCACCCGGCCCACGTCCGAGGCCGTCCCGCGTATGAGCCCTTCCGGCATCCGCAGGGCGTCCCGCAGCGCCTCCCGGCTGTCGCCGACCGCGACCGCGCGGTGCTCCATCGCCGTACGGCCGCTGATCAGGCCGCGGGCCGCCACCGCCGGATCCAGGTCCGTACGACCGTCCGCGTACGCGGCGAGGCGTCCGATCTGGGCGTCCAGCGCGGCCGGAGTCTTCGCCGACACCAGCCACGGCACCGTACCGCCGGCCGGCGACTCGACAGTCTGCAACCCGACGGTCTGCGTCTCCTCCTCGGCGGCCGGGGCCTCCTCCAGGACGACGTGCGCGTTCGTGCCGCTGATGCCGAAGGAGGAGACGGCCGCGCGGCGCAGCCCGCCGTCCTGCTTCTCCGGCCAGTCGACGGCCTCGGTGAGGAGTTCCACCGTGCCCG
>NZ_BJMN01000135.1 GCF_006539185.1 Streptomyces gardneri | reverse complement strand
GACCTGCAACTTCTGCTTCGACGTGTTCACCTGGGAGTGCTGGGGCGCCCTCACGTCGGGCGCCGCGCTGGCCGTCGTGACCAAGGAAGCGCTCGTCGACACCCCGCTCCTGGCGTCCACCCTCCGCGCCCACGACGTCACCACCATGTGGCTGACGGCCCCGCTCTTCAACCACCACGTCTCGGAGGCCCCGGACCTGGTCGCCGGGATGAAGACGGTGATGTACGGCGGTGACGCCGTCGAGCGCTCGGTCGCCGACGCCCTCCTCGCCGGGCCGTACGCGCCGGAGAACCTCGTCAACGGCTACGGCCCCACCGAGGCCGCCGTGTTCGCGACCTGCTACGTCGTCGACCCGGCGGGGCCGCAGATCACCTCCATGCCGATCGGCCGGCCCATCGCGAACACCGAGGCCCTCGTGATGGACCGCTTCGGCGGCCTCGCGCCCGTCGGTGTCCCCGGGGAGCTGTGGATCGGCGGCCCCGGCGTCGCCCGCGGCTACTGGAACCGGCCCGAGCTCACCGAGGAGCGCTTCGTCCCGCACCCCTTCGCGCAGGAAACCGAGGAGCCGGGGGCCCGCGTCTACCGGACCGGTGACCTGGTGCGCTGGCTCCCGGACGGCAACATCGAGTTCCTCGGCCGCATCGACCAGCAGGTGAAGCTGCGCGGCCTGCGCATCGAGCTCGGCGAGATCGAGTCCGCGCTCGCCGCCCACGAGGACGTCGCCAACGTCACCGTCGTCGTCCGCGAGGACACCCCCGGCGAGAAGCACCTCGTCGGCTACTGCGTCCCCGTCGTCGGCCGGGTCCTGACCGTCGCCGCCCTGCGGGCGCGGCTCCGCGAGAGCCTGCCCGACTACATGGTCCCCAACTGGTTCGTCTTCCTCGACGCGCTGCCCCTGACCCCGAACGGCAAGGTCGACCGCCGCGCGCTGCCCGCCCCCGACGGCGCGGGCCAGGCCGCCGACAGCGAGTACACCGCCCCGCGCAACGAGACCGAGCAGGTCATCGCCGACATCTGGCGCGATGTCCTCGGCCTCGACCGGGTCGGTGTCGACGACGACTTCTTCCTGCTCGGCGGGCACTCCCTGCACGCCGTCCGGATGGTCTCGCGGGTGGCGAAGCGCCTGAACGTCGAGCTGACCGTCCGCGACATGTTCAACGCCCCGACGGTCGCGCTGCTCGCGGACGCCCTCACCCACGGGGACGGCGGCGTCGCCGTACCCCTGCTCCCCCGCCAGGACGGATCCACCGTCC
>NZ_BJMN01000134.1 GCF_006539185.1 Streptomyces gardneri | reverse complement strand
CCGAGCTCGGCCAGGCGGACCTGCGCCGGATGAGCCGCGCGGGCATCGGCGGGATCAGCGACGCCGAGGGCATCGCGCTCCTCGACGCCGCTCTCCGCGACGACCGCCACCCGGTCCTGCTGCCCCTGCGGCTCGACGCCGCCGGGCTGCGGGACGCCGCCGGGAACGACCCGGCCGGAATCCCCGCGCTCTTCCGGGACGTCGTCGGCGCCAGGACCGTCCGGCCCCGGCCGTCCGCGGCCTCCGCCACGGCGACGGCCGGGACGGCCGGCACGCCGGGGACGGCGGGCGGCACGGTGGAAACGGCGGCGGTCACGCTCGCCGATCGGGCCGCCGCCGTGGACGGGCCCGCACGGCAGCGCCTGCTGCTCGAGTTCGTCGTCGGCGAGGTCGCCGAAGTACTCGGCCACGCCCGCGGTCACCGGATCGACGCCGAACGGGGCTTCCTCGACCTCGGCTTCGACTCCCTGACCGCCGTCGAACTCCGCAACCGGCTCAACTCCGCCGGTGGCCTCGCCCTCCCGGCGACCCTGGTCTTCGACCACCCGAGCCCGGCGGCACTCGCCTCCCACCTGGACGCCGAGCTGCCGCGCGGCGCCTCGGACCAGGACGGAGCCGGGAACGGGAACGGGAACGAGAACGGGACGACGGCGTCCCGGAGCTCCGTCGAGACGGACGCGCTGCTGGCACAACTGACCCGCCTGGAAGGCGCCTTGGTGCTGACGGGCCTCTCGGACGCCCCCGGGAGCGAAGAAGTCCTGGAGCACCTGCGGTCCCTGCGCTCGATGGTCACGGGCGAGACCGGGACCGGGACCGCGTCCGGAGCCCCGGACGGTGCCGGGTCCGGCGCCGAGGACCGGAGCTGGGCGGCCGGGGACGGAGCCGGAGGCGGGAGTGAGGACGGCGCGGGAGTGCCGGACTTCATGAACGCCTCGGCCGAGGAACTCTTCGGCCTCCTCGACCAGGACCCCAGCACGGACTGATCCCTGCCGCACGGTCGCCTCCCGCCCCGGACCCCGTCCCGGGCACCTCGACTCGAATCACTTCATGCGCGCCTCGGGCGCCTCCAGGAACTCAAGGGGACAGCGTGTCCACGGTGAACGAAGAGAAGTACCTCGACTACCTGCGTCGTGCCACGGCGGACCTCCACGAGGCCCGTGGCCGCCTCCGCGAGCTGGAGGCGAAGGCGGGCGAGCCGGTGGCGATCGTCGGCATGGCCTGCCGCCTGCCCGGCGGCGTCGCCTCGCCCGAGGACCTGTGGCGGCTGGTGGCCGGCGGCGAGGACGCGATCTCGGAGTTCCCCCAGGACCGCGGCTGGGACGTGGAGGGACTGTACGACCCGAACCCGGAGGCCACGGGCAAGAGCTACACCCGCGAGGCCGGATTCCTGT
>NZ_BJMN01000133.1 GCF_006539185.1 Streptomyces gardneri | reverse complement strand
GAGAGCTCTGTTGACAAGACGAGGCCGGCTCGCGCCCAGCAGTCCGGGCAGGAGTGTTCGGAATCAGTCGTGAATCGTTCTGCAGGGGCCTCGAGGAGGTCCTGTTGCTGCAGGACGGACCGGCTGCGGCTTTCGAGCGGTTGGCTGTTCGTAGTCCGAGCCGGTTGCGCGGATCACCTCTCAGTTCTGCCTTGAGCTTTCAGCTCTGACGCGGACCGAGGGCCGTGTGACTCGCTGGGGTTGCGAACGGCTGGTGGGATGACGTGCCTTGAGCACTTCCATTAGGGAGCACGCGTGCCCTGCACAGGCTCTGACCTGGGAAGAGAGTCGTCACGAAGGAGGAGCCGGATGGAGATCGCCGGATTATCGACGCCAGTGTTCTGCGGGGTGGACTGGGCCGAAGACCACCACGACATTGCACTGTTCGATGCGGGTGGACATCAGCTCGCCAAGGTGCGGATCAGCGACGATGCCGCAGGGTTTGCCCAGCTCATGGCTCTGCTGGGCGAGCACGGCGACAGCGAGGAATCTCCTATTCCGGTGGCGATCGAGACGTCACGCGGATTGCTTGTCGCCTGCCTGCGGGCCACCGGCCGACCGGTCTTCGCGATCAATCCGCTGGCGGTCGCCCGCTACCGGGACCGGCACTCCGTCGCCCGCAAGAAGTCGGACGCCGTCGACGCCGCGGCCCTGGCCAACATCCTGCGGACCGACATGGCCGCCCACCGCCCGCTGCCGGCGGACTCCGAGCTCGTCCAGGCCATCGCTGTGCTCGCCCGTGCTCAGCAGGACGCCGTCTGGGCCCGCGGCCAGGCCCACAACAAGCTTCGCTCCCAGCTCAGAGAGTTCTACCCGGCGATCCTCGCCGCCTTCGCCCAGCACAAGCACGGCCTGTGCTCGCGGGAGGCCCGCAGCATCCTGGCCGCGGCGCCGACTCCGACATCGGCTGCGAAGCTGACACGGAGGCGTCTGCAGTCGCTGCTCAAACAGGCCGGCCGCGTCCGTGGCATCCAGGCCGAAGCCGAAAGACTCCACGAGGTCTTCAAGCGCGATTACCTGCATCAGCTCCCGCAGGTCGAAGCGGCTCTGGGACATCAGACTTCCGCTCTGCTCAGGCAGCTGAACACCGCCTGCGACAACGCCGACCAGCTCGAAGAGGCCGTCACACAGACCTTCGACGAGCATCCGGACGCGCCGGTCATCCGCAGCTTTCCGGGGCTCGCCGCACTGACCGGCGCCCGGGTCCTGGCGGAGATCGGCGACGACCGGACCCGCTTCGCCACTGCCGGATCCCTCAAGGCCTACGCGGGAAGCGCCCCGGTCACCAGGGCCAGCGGCAAGAGCTGCAGGGTCATGAGCCGAAGGGTCAAAAACCAGAGGCTGGCCGCAGTCGGCTACGTCTGGGCCTTCAACTCTCTCACCAGGTCGCCAGGCGCCAGAGCCCACTACGACCGCCGACGAGCAGCCGGCGACCGTCACGTCGCAGCACAGCGGAACCTCTTCAACCGCTTCATGGGCATGCTGTTCCACTGCCTCCAGAACGGCCACACCTACGACGAAACAA
>NZ_BJMN01000132.1 GCF_006539185.1 Streptomyces gardneri | reverse complement strand
ACCCTGCGAGTGGCCGACGACGGCCTGCGGGGTCACGCCGTGGTGCTGCCACACGCGAGCCAGGGAGACCATGACGGCGAAGGTGACGGGCTGGACCACGTCGACCCGCTCCAGCGTGGGCGCACCGGGCGCCTGCCGGACGACGGCTTCGAGCGACCAGTCGACGTACGGGGAGAGCGCGGCCTCGCACTCGGCCATGGCGGCGGCGAACTCCTTCGACACATCGAGGAGTTCGGCGCCCATGCCGGCCCACTGCGTGCCCTGGCCGGGGAAGACGAACGCCACCCGACCCACGCCGGAGGTCACACCCCGGACCAGGCCCTCGGGTGCGGCCAGTGCGGCCGCCAGGTCGTCCTGTCCGGTGCCGAGCGCGACGGCCCGGTGCTCGAACTGCGCACGACCGCCCGCCAGTACGCGAGCGACCGCGCCCGGATCGGCATCCGTGCGGCCCTGCGAGGCGAACGCGGCGAGGCGCCCGATCTGGGCGTCCAGCGCGGCCGGAGTCTTCGCCGACACCAGCCACGGCACCACACCGCCGACCGACGGCTCGTCCGCCGGGGCGTCCTCGTCGACGGGGGCTTCCTCGAGCACGACGTGCGCGTTCGTGCCGCTGATGCCGAAGGAGGAGACGGCCGCGCGGCGCAGCCCGCCCTCCTGCTTCCTCGGCCAGTCCATGGCCTCGGTGAGCAGCTCGACCGTGCCCGCCGACCAGTCGATCTGGTCCGACGGCTTCTCCACGTGGAGCGTCTTCGGCAGGACGCCGTGGCGCATCGCCTGGACCATCTTGATGATGCCGGAGACACCGGCGGCGGCCTGGGTGTGTCCGATGTTGGACTTCAACGACCCGAGGAGCAGAGGCTGTTCGGTGTCGCGCCCCTGGCCGTAGGTGGCGATCAGGGCCTGTGCCTCGATCGGGTCGCCGAGTCGTGTGCCCGTGCCGTGCGCCTCGACGACGTCCACGTCGGCGGTCGTCAGCCGGGCGTCGGCGAGCGCGCGCCGGATGACGCGCTGCTGGGAGGGCCCGTTCGGGGCGGTGAGGCCGTTGCTCGCGCCGTCCTGGTTGACCGCGCTGCCGCGCACGACCGCCAGCACCCGGTGTCCGTTGCGGCGCGCGTCCGACAGGCGCTCGACGAGGAGCATCCCCACGCCCTCCGCCGGGCCGAAGCCGTCCGCCGACGCGGCGAACGCCTTCGACCGGCCGTCCTCCGCGAGCCCGCGCTGCCGGCTGAACTCCACGAACGTCGTGGGCGTCGACATGACCGTCACACCGCCCGCGAGCGCCAGTCCGCACTCGCCCTTGCGCAGCGCCTGCACGGCCAGGTGCAGGGCGACCAGCGAGGAGGAGCAGGCCGTGTCGACCGTGACGGCCGGGCCTTCCAGGCCGAGGGTGTACGAGACGCGGCCCGACATGATGCTGGCGGCGTTGCCCGTACCGACGTAACCCTCCAGGTCCTCGGCGGTGTTGCGGAGCAGCGGCTCGTAGTGGGGGCCGTTCGTGCCCGCGAACACGCCGACCTGCTGCCCCTGAAGGGAGGTCGGGTCGATCCCGGCGTCCTCGACGGCCTCCCAGGAGGTC
>NZ_BJMN01000131.1 GCF_006539185.1 Streptomyces gardneri | reverse complement strand
GACGACACGGGCGGCGTCGTCCAGGGTGAGGGCCCCCGCGACGTACGCGGCGGCGATCTCGCCCTGGGAGTGGCCGATGACGGCCTGCGGGGTGATGCCGTGGTGCTGCCAGACCTTCGCCAGCGAGACCATGACGGCGAACGTCACGGGCTGGACGACATCGACCCGCTCCAGCGTGGGCGCACCGGGCGCCTGCCGGACGACGGCCTCCAACGACCAGTCGACGTACGGGGAGAGCGCGGCCTCGCACTCGGCCATAGCCGCCGCGAACACTGCGGAAGAGTCCAGCAGTTCGGCACCCATGCCGGCCCACTGCGTGCCCTGACCGGGGAACACGAACGCCACCCGGCCCACGTCCGAGGACGTGCCGCGTATCAGTCCTTCCGGAGCGGTCAGCGCCTGTGCGAAGTCGTCCTGTCCGGCGCCGAGCACGACGGCCCGGTGCTCGAACTCGGCGCGCCCACCGGCCAGTACGCGAGCGACGGCACCCGGATCGGCGGCGTCCGTACGGCCCTGCGAGGCGAATGCGGCGAGGCGCCCGATCTGGGCGTCCAGCGCGGCCGGAGTCTTCGCCGACACGAGCCACGGCACCAGGCCGGCGCCGACCGACGGCTCGACGGCCGGGGCCGCCTCGGTGGCAGGGGTCTCCTCGGCCGCCGGGGCCTCTTCGAGCACGACGTGCGCGTTCGTCCCGCTGACACCGAAGGAGGAGACCGCGGCCCGGCGCAGTCCGCCGTCGCCCTTGTCCGGCCAGTCCATGGCCTCGGTGAGCAGCTCCACCGCGCCCGCGGACCAGTCCACCTGGTCCGTCGGCTTCTCCACGTGGAGTGTCTTCGGCAGGACGCCGTGGCGCATCGCCTGGACCATCTTGATCACACCGGAGACACCGGCGGCGGCCTGGGTGTGTCCGATGTTGGACTTCAACGACCCCAGGCGCAGCGGCTGTTCGCCGTCCCGGCCCTGGCCGTACGTGGCGATGACGGCCTGCGCCTCGATCGGGTCGCCGAGTCGCGTGCCCGTGCCGTGCGCCTCGACGACGTCCACGTCGGCGGTCGTCAGCCGGGCGTCCGCCAACGCGCGCCGGATGACGCGCTGCTGGGACGGCCCGTTCGGAGCCGTGAGGCCGCTGCTGGCGCCGTCCTGGTTGACGGCGGTGCCCCGGACCACGGCGAGGATCCGGTGGCCCTTGCGGCGCGCGTCGGACAGGCGCTCGACGAGGAGGACGCCGACGCCCTCGGACCAGCTGGTGCCGTCGGCCGTCGACGAGAAGGACTTCGACCGGCCGTCCGGTGCCAGCCCGCGCTGACGGCTGAACTCGACGAAGGTGCTGGGCGTCGACATGACCGTCACGCCGCCGGCGAGCGCCATGTCGACCTCGCCCTTGCGCAGGGCCTGCACGGCGAGGTGCAGGGCGACCAGCGAGGACGAGCAGGCGGTGTCGACCGTGACGGCCGGGCCCTCCAGGCCCAGGGTGTACGCGACGCGGCCCGAGGCGACGCTGCCGGAGTTGCCGGTGCCCAGGTAGCCCTCGATGCCCTCCGGGACATCGGTGAGACGGGTGGCGTAGTCGTGGTACATCACGCCGGTGAAGACGCCGACCGAGGTGCCGCGCGCGGTGGCCGCCGGGATCCCGGCGTGCTCGAACGCCTCCCAGGAGGCC
>NZ_BJMN01000130.1 GCF_006539185.1 Streptomyces gardneri | reverse complement strand
GGTCGGAGGCTCGGTCGTCGGAGGCTCCGTGTGCGGGGGCTCCGTGGTCGGGGGCTCGGTCGTCGGAGGCTCCGTGGTCGGAGGCTCGGTCGTCGGAGGCTCCGTCGTCGGGGGCTCCGTGTGGGGCGGCTCGGTCGTCGGAGGCTCGGTGTGCGGCGGCTCGGTCGTCGGAGGCTCCGTGTGGGGCGGCTCCGTCGCGGGAGGTTCCGTGTGCGGGGGCTCCGTCGTCGGGGGATGGGTCGGCTCGTCGCCGTAGCCGCCGGGTTCCCCCGCCTGGGCGCAGAGGTCTCCGACGGCTGCCGCGATGAACTCGCCGAGCTCCCCACCCTTGCCGCAGACGTCCGCGGGCAGGGGGGCCTGGACCTGGCCCGCCGCGCCGGGACCGGGGGAATCGCCCGTACCGGCATGGGAGTTTGCGGCGAGGGCGAATCCGCCGGTCAGCGACAGGATGCCGGTCGCTGCCGCTGCGGTGAGTACTTTCCTGCTGATGATGGACCGCATACCGCTCTTCCTCTGGAGAAAGGGAGAGACCGGCGAGGATCCCCCCTCGCTCCGACCGGCCAGTCCACGCCGACGTTCGCGTGGGATGGACCAGACAGTAGGGAGCGGTGGCCCCCGTCGAGCGGGGTCGACACGGCGGCCGATCAGAAAATCATTCGATCAGCCGCCGAGCGGGAGGCCGCCGAGCAGCGCGGAACCGCCCTTGCCGGCCTCGTTGAGCTGACCCAGGGTGTCCGTGGCGGTCTTCACCGGGGAGCCGTCGGTGGTGCTGCTCAGCATGTCCGTCTTCAGGCCGTTGGCGGCGATCGCGTCCAGCCCGCCGTTCAGGCTGGTGGGGGTCAGCGCCTCCGTGGCCATGGCGGGCGCGGCGGCACCCAGCGCCACGAGCGAACCGGCGACGATCGCGGCGACCTTGGTGGACTTCATGGGGGAATCCTTCCGCTGTTCTTTCAAGTCACGTTCCACACAGGGTTCTTGGCCGAATCCTGTGCCTTTTCCTGCTTTCTGTAACGAGAGGTGCGCTCCCCGGAAACTCCGGGAGGAAGGATTTCTCGACACTGCACCCGATCGATTCCGACCGGTGCTATTTGTCGCGCGCGAAGGCCCGTACCGGTCGGCGGACGCCGGACCGGTACGGGCCTTCGCGGGGACTACCTGACGGGCAGCGGGGGCTTGACCGGCAGGTCGGGGAGGTCGACCGGCGGCTTCACGGGCGCGTCGACCGGCAGCTCGGGCGGGTCGACGGGCAGCTCCGGCGGGTCGACCGGAAGCTCCGGCACGGCGACCGGGAGCGCCGGGAGGGCGGGCAGACCGGCCAGGTCGGGCGCGGGCAGACCGCTGCCGAGCACGGTGGCGACGGCCAGGTTGACCAGTGAGGTCAGCGTCGCGGTCACCTGCGGTACGACTCCGGCGGCGTCGCCCGAGGTGACGGCGGCGAGCAGGCCGGCGACGGCCTTCTCGACCGTGGCGAGGGCGTCGTCCACGACGTCCGCGGGCGCGGCGGCGGCCGCCTTCGCACCGGCGGCGACGGGCAGGCTCACCGGCGGCTTCACGGGAAGGTCCGGAGCGGGGAGATCCGGCGCCGGAAGGTCCGGAGCGGGGAGATCCGGCGCGGGAAGGTCCGGAGCGGGGAGATCCGGGGCCGGAAGGTCCGGGGCCGGAAGGT
>NZ_BJMN01000129.1 GCF_006539185.1 Streptomyces gardneri | reverse complement strand
AGCCCACCCCTTCGAGAACCCCAACGGTCTCTCCAACCTCTTCGAGATCTACCTGATCCTCGTGATCCCGTTCGCGCTGACGCGGACGTTCGGCCGGATGGTCGGTTCGCTGAAGCAGGGGTACGCGATCCTCGGCACGATGGCCACCATCTGGGTCGTGTTCACGGGGCTGATGATGTGGACCGAGTTCGCCCACAACGGCCCGGCGTTCGACCTCGCCGGCGGTGCGATGGAGGGCAAGGAGACCCGGTTCGGGATCGGCGGCTCGTCGATCTTCGCGGTGGCCACGACGCTGACGTCGACGGGCGCGGTGAACTCCTTCCACTCCTCGTACACGGGCTTCGGCGGCGGCATCACGATGCTGGGCATGCAGCTCGGCGAGATCGCGCCCGGCGGTGTCGGCTCCGGCCTCTACGGCATGCTGATCATGGCGGTCATCGCGGTGTTCATCGCCGGACTGATGGTGGGCCGCACCCCCGAGTACCTGGGCAAGAAGATCGGCACCCGCGAGATCAAGTTCGCGGCCTGCTACATCCTCGTCACCCCGGCGCTCGTCCTCGGCTTCACCGCCGTCGCGATGGCCCTGGACACCCCGTCCCACTCGATGACGAACTCCGGCGCGCACGGCTTCTCCGAGATCCTGTACGCCTACACGTCCGGCGCCAACAACAACGGCTCCGCGTTCGCGGGTCTCAACGCCGACACCCAGTGGTTCAACTCGACGATCGGCATCGCGATGCTGCTCGGCCGGTTCCTGCCCATGGTGTTCGTCCTCGCGCTGGCCGGTTCGCTGGCCGAGCAGACGCCCGTACCGGAGACGGCGGGCACCCTGCGGACCGAGAAGCCGCTGTTCACCGGCCTCCTCGTCGGCACGATCATGATCATCGCCGGTCTCACCTACTTCCCGGCCCTCGCGCTGGGACCGCTCGCCGAAGGGCTCGCAGCATGAGCACCATCACTCCCACCCGGCCCCCGCAGTCGGGGCCGCCCAGCGACCGGCCGGCCGAGGCCGGGCGCGTCGGTGGCGGACTGTTCGACCCGAAGCAGCTGGTCACGTCCTTCCCCGACGCGATCAAGAAGCTCGACCCGCGCGTGATGGTCAAGTCGCCCGTGATGTTCGTGGTGCTCGTCGGCTCGGTCGTGACCACGGTGCTCGCGGTCAAGAACCCGGGGGACTGGTTCGGCTGGGCGATCACCGCCTGGCTGTGGCTGACGACGATCTTCGCCAACCTGGCGGAGGCCGTGGCCGAGGGCCGGGGCAAGGCCCAGGCCGACACCCTGCGCAAGGCCAAGACCGACACCGTCGCCCGCCGTCTCATCGGCAGGAACGAGGAGCGGGTCCCCGGCACCGAGCTGCGCATCGGCGACCTCGTGGTCTGCGAGGCCGGCGACATCATCCCCGGCGACGGTGACGTCGTCGAGGGCGTGGCCTCCGTCGACGAGTCCGCCATCACCGGCGAGTCCGCTCCCGTCATCCGAGAGTCGGGCGGCGACCGCTGCGCGGTCACCGGCGGCACCAAGGTCCTCTCCGACCGCATCGTCGTCAAGATCACCACGAAGCCCGGCGAGACCTTCATCGACCGGATGATCAGCCTGGTCGAGGGCGCCGCACGCCAGAAGACCCCCAACGAGATCGCCCTCAACATCCTGCTGGCGTCCCTCACCATCGTCTTCCTGCTCGCCGTCGTGACGCTGAAGCCTTTCGCGATCTACGC
>NZ_BJMN01000128.1 GCF_006539185.1 Streptomyces gardneri | reverse complement strand
AAGGACTACCTCCACCGCGGCGGCCGCACCGCCCGCGCGGGCGAGTCCGGCAGCGTCGTCACCCTCGTCACCCCCAACCAGCGCCGCGACATGACCCGCCTCATGCAGGCCGCCGGCATCACCCCGCAGACCACCCAGGTCCGCTCCGGCGAAGAGGCCCTGAACCGGATCACCGGCGCCCAGGCCCCCTCCGGTGTCCCCGTCGTCATCACCGCACCGGTCGTCGAACGCGCCAAGCGCGGCGCGGCCTCCCGTGGCAGGCGTCGGCCCGCTTCGACCGTCCGGCGCGTGAGCGTGCGGCAGTCCGCCTTCGATGCGGCGGCCTGAGAACCACGTGATCAGGAAACTGACCCATCTCTGCAGGAGGCACGTTTTGACGCTGGTCCAGATGCAGCCCCGCTCGGCGAACACCAACCCTGTGCACCGGACGGTGGACGACGCGATGGAGGCGGACGGTCCACAGGTCTGTGACGACATGACGGTCGAGGTGGCCCTGGCCGTCATGGCCGGCGCCCGCGCGGGTCATCTGCTCGTCTGCGACGAGGACGGCCTGTGCACCGGGCTGGTCACGCAGGCCCAGCTCACCGCCATCCGCGACAGCACGGCGTACACCGACCGGGTCCGTCTCCGCGACCTGCTGGGGGACCGCGGGCCGGTCGCCTCACCCGTGACCACGGTGGCCGAAGCCGAACACGCGATGCGCTACCGCCGGCTCGATGCCCTGCCGGTCGTCGATGACCAGGGCAGTGCTCGGGGCGTCCTCGCCCTTGCCCGCTGAACAGCCTCACCACGGCACGACCGTCCCCCTTTTCTCCTTCCTGTGAGGCAACATGCGCTGTGTCATCGCCCGTTTCCCGTTCGACCTGACCAAGAGCGGTGTCCTGGAGTCGATGAAGGGCATCAAGCCCGAGCAGGTCGTCGGCGAGTCCGTGATCATCGGGCGCCGTAACTACCCCGTGAAGCAGGTCGGCCAGGTCATCACTCGGCAGGACCGCCGTGACTTCAGCGCCGGTGAAGTCCTCCGGGCCATGAACCAGCTCGGGTTCACCTGCCGGGGCCTCCCCCGGGCCGCCGTGCCCACGCGCGTCCTCGGCCCGCTCCAGCAGGCCTCCGCGATGCTCGGCATCCCGGTGCCCGTCTGACGGACAGGACCGGCGCAAGCCGACACCCGAACAGCGAGGAGGGCCCGACCGGCACGCGCCGGTCGGGCCCTCCCGTATACCGGGGGCTACGCGAATGTCGGGTCAGTGGTCGGAGTAGCTGAAGTCGCCCATGGTCCAGGCACTGACATCCGCGATCGAGACGCGATACATCCCACCTGTCTCCGGGATCCCCACCGTGCCCTGAAGGATGCGGGCCACATGGAAGTGCAGATGGGTGGGCGGCCCCTCTTGGGGTGTCGTGGCGGTGAAAACGGCGGAGAACTCGCCCAAGCGGGCCGAGTCCGTCAGGACCTCCGACACCCGCTGCCTCCACACGGCTTCGGGAGCCAGCCGACCGGTGATGACAGCACCACCGGTGACCACGGTCAGGGACATCTGATTGCTCTGCCCGGACTCCACCAAGGCGGCGACGTCAACGAGCAGCTCGTCAGGCTTCGACATGAGAGCCGATTTTATGCACCGGTCGTCCCGTTCTCTCGACCGGGAGGACTACCGGTCGAGAAGAGCACTCACCGTGGATGCTCTCCGCGTGGGCCCGTCAGCTCCAAAGGCTCTCCTCGGCGGGCACGAAAATCTATGACGGCTGGAGTAGACACTGCATGGCAGCGTAG
>NZ_BJMN01000127.1 GCF_006539185.1 Streptomyces gardneri | reverse complement strand
ACACACCGGCCGCGGCCTGGGTGTGCCCGATGTTCGACTTCAACGACCCGAGGAGCAGAGGCTGTTCGTCGTCGCGCCCCTGGCCGTACGTGGCGATCAGGGCCTGTGCCTCGATCGGGTCGCCGAGTCGCGTGCCCGTGCCGTGGGCCTCGACGACGTCCACGTCGGCGGTCGTCAGGCGGGCGTCGGCGAGCGCGCGCCGGATGACGCGCTGCTGCGAGGGCCCGTTCGGGGCGGTGAGGCCGTTGCTCGCACCGTCCTGGTTCACGGCGCTGCCGCGGACGACCGCGAGGACCTGGTGTCCGTTGCGGCGGGCGTCCGACAGGCGCTCGACGAGGAGGACGCCGACGCCCTCGGACCAGCTGGTGCCGTCCGCCGACGCGGCGAACGCCTTCGACCGGCCGTCGCCCGCCAGCCCGCGCTGCCGGCTGAACTCGACGAACATCCCGGGCGTGGGCATCACGGCCACGCCGCCGGCGAGCGCCATGTCGACCTCGCCCTTGCGCAGGGCCTGCACGGCGAGGTGCAGGGCGACCAGCGAGGACGAGCAGGCCGTGTCCACCGTCAGGGCGGGGCCCTCAAGGCCGAGCGTGTACGAGACGCGGCCCGACATCACGCTGGCGGTGTTGCCGGTCAGCAGGTAGCCGTCGAGGCCTTCCCCGCCGTCCCGCAGGCTCGGCCCGTACTCGTGGGTCATCGCCCCGGTGAAGACGCCGACCTGCTGTCCCCGCAGGGAGGTCGGGTCGATCCCGGCGTCCTCGACGGCCTCCCAGGAGGTTTCGAGGAGGAGGCGCTGCTGCGGGTCCATGGCGAGGGCCTCGCGCGGCGAGATCCCGAAGAAGGCCGCGTCGAATCCGGCGACGTTCTCGATGAAACCGCCATGGCGGACGTACGACGTGCCGGGGTGCTCGGGGTCCGGGTGGTACAGCCCCTCCACGTCCCAGCCGCGGTCCTGCGGGAACTCGGAGATCGCGTCCCCGCCGCCGGCCACCAGCCGCCACAGGTCCTCGGGCGAGGCGACGCCGCCGGGCAGGCGGCAGGCCATGCCGACGATCGCCACCGGCTCGTCGACGCCACCGGCCGCCGTCACCACCGGAGCCGGCTCCGCACCGGCCAGGTTCGCCGCCGCCTCCCCGTGCACGACGACGAGCAGCTGCTCCGCGAGGGCCTCGGGGGTGGGGAAGTCGAAGATCATGGACGGCGCCATCCGTACGCCGAAGGCGGCGTTGATCCGGTTGCGCAGGTCCACGCCGGTCAGGGAGGTGCAACCGGCCTCACGGAAGGTCCGGTCGACCTCGATCTGCCCGCCTGCCGCGTACCCCAGCACCTGGGCCGTCTGCGCCCGGACCTTGTCCAGGATCACGCGCAGCTGCTCGTCCCGGTCGAGCTCCGCCAGCTCGGCCGCCTCCGTGCGGAGGACGGCGGGCTGCACCGGCAGCTCGCCCGCCGGGGCGAGCGCCTCGATCTCGCCGAGCCAGTGGCGCTCGGTCTGGAACGCGTAGGTGGGGAGATCGGAGTGGTGGCCGGCCGCGGAGGGGAGGAGCGGGCTCCAGTCGACCGCGAGTCCGTTGGCCCATGCTTCGGCGAGGGAGGTGACGAGGCGGTCCTGACCGCCGTTGTCGCGACGCAGGGTCGCCAGACCGGTGACGGTCCCGGGCAGAGCCATGGTGAGGACGGGATGGGCGCTGACCTCGACGAAGTGGGTGAAGCCTTCGTCGGTGGCCAGGGTCTCGACGGCCGGGGCGAAGCCCACACGATGGCGCAGGTTGCGGTACCAGTAGCCA
>NZ_BJMN01000125.1 GCF_006539185.1 Streptomyces gardneri | reverse complement strand
CGGTCTCAGCGACACCGACCTCTCGCGGCTGGCCCGTTCCGGGGCGACGCCCATGGACAGCGAGCTGACCCTGTCCCTCCTGGACGCGGCCATGCGCCGCGACGACCCGGCGCTCGTCCCGATCGCCCTGGACGTCGCCGCGCTCCGCGCCCAGCAGCGCGACGGCATGCTGGCGCCGCTGCTCAGCGGGCTCACCCGCGGGTCGCGGGTCGGCGGCGCGCCGGTCAACCAGCGCAGGGCCGCCGCCGGCGGCGCCGGCGAGGCGGACACGGACCTCGGCGGGCGGCTCGCCGCGATGACGCCGGACGACCGGGCCGCGCACCTGCGGGACCTCGTCCGTACGCACGTGGCGACCGTCCTGGGACACGGCACCCCGAGCCGGGTCGACCTGGAGCGGGCCTTCCGCGACACCGGTTTCGACTCGCTCACCGCCGTCGAACTCCGCAACCGTCTCAACGCCGCGACCGGGCTGCGGCTGCCGGCCACGCTCGTCTTCGACCACCCCACCCCGGGGGAGCTCGCCGGGCACCTGCTCGACGAACTCTCCACCGCCGCGGGCGGGTCCTGGGCGGAAGGCACCGGGTCCGGAGAGACGGCCTCGGCGACCGACCGGCAGACCACGGCGGCCCTCGCCGAACTCGACCGGCTGGAAGGCGTACTCGCCTCCCTCGCGCCCGCCGCCGGCGGCCGTCCGGAGCTCGCCGCCCGGCTCAGGGCGCTGGCCGCGGCCCTGGGGGACGACGGCGACGACGCCACCGACCTGGACGAGGCGTCCGACGACGACCTCTTCTCCTTCATCGACAAGGAGCTGGGCGGCGACTCCGACTTCTGACCTGCCCGGCACCACCGGCACCACCAGCCCCCTCACACACGGAACACGGAACGGACAGGCGAGAACGGGAGCCATGGCGAACAACGAAGACAAGCTCCGCGACTACCTCAAGCGCGTCACCGCCGAGCTGCAGCAGAACACCAGGCGTCTGCGCGAGATCGAGGGACGCACGCACGAGCCGGTGGCGATCGTGGGCATGGCCTGCCGCCTGCCGGGTGGTGTCGCCTCGCCCGAGGACCTGTGGCAGCTGGTGGCCGGGGACGGGGACGCGATCTCGGAGTTCCCCCAGGACCGCGGCTGGGACGTGGAGGGCCTGTACGACCCCGACCCGGACGCGTCCGGCAGGACGTACTGCCGGTCCGGCGGATTCCTGCACGACGCCGGCGAGTTCGACGCCGACTTCTTCGGGATCTCGCCGCGCGAGGCCCTCGCCATGGACCCGCAGCAGCGACTGTCCCTCACCACCGCGTGGGAGGCGATCGAGAACGCGGGCATCGACCCGACGACCCTGAAGGGCAGCGGCCTCGGCGTCTTCGTCGGCGGCTGGCACACCGGCTACACCTCGGGGCAGACCACCGCCGTGCAGTCGCCCGAGCTGGAGGGCCACCTGGTCAGCGGCGCGGCGCTGGGCTTCCTGTCCGGCCGTATCGCGTACGTCCTCGGTACGGACGGACCGGCCCTGACCGTGGACACGGCCTGCTCGTCCTCGCTGGTCGCCCTGCACCTCGCCGTGCAGGCCCTCCGCAAGGGCGAGTGCGACATGGCCCTCGCCGGTGGTGTCACGGTCATGCCCAACGCGGACCTGTTCGTGCAGTTCAGCCGGCAGCGCGGGCTGGCCGCGGACGGCCGGTCGAAGGCGTTCGCCACCTCGGCGGACGGCTTCGGCCCCGCGGAGGGTGCCGGAGTCCTGCTGGTGGAGCGCCTGTCGGACGCCCGCCGCAACGGACACCGGATCCTCGCGGTCGTGCGCGGCAGCGCGGTCAACCAGGACGGCGCGAGCAACGGCCTCACGGCTCCGAACGGACCCTCGCAGCAGCGCGTCATCCGACGGGCCCTGGCGGACGCCCGGCTCGCGCCGGGTGACGTGGACGTCGTCGAGGCGCACGGCACGGGCACACGGCTCGGCGACCCGATCGAGGCACAGGCCCTCATCGCCACGTACGGGCAGGAGAAGAGCAGCGAACAGCCCCTGAGGCTGGGCGCGTTGAAGTCGAACATCGGGCACACGCAGGCCGCCGCCGGTGTCG
>NZ_BJMN01000124.1 GCF_006539185.1 Streptomyces gardneri | reverse complement strand
GGCGAAGGGGGCGGTGACGGAGCCGGTGCCCTTGTAGAGCCAGAGGGTGCCGGCCTTGTCGGTGGCGAGGAGGTCGGGGCGGCCGTCGCCGGTGAGGTCGCTGCCGGCGGTGAGCTGGTCGTAGACGCCCCAGCCGGCGCCGACCTTCACGCGGGGAGCGAGGGCGCGTCCGGTGCCCGTGTAGAGCCACAGAACGCCGCTCCTGTCACGACCCAGTACGTCTGCGGCCGGTGAGCCGCCGACGTTTCCGGGGGCGAGGAGCTGGTCGTGGACCCCCCAGCCATGGCCGAGCTGCTCGGGCGTGAGGTGGGGCCACGAGTCCATGGAGAAAATCGCGTCGTAGCGGTACAGCCGGCCGGAGCGGTCCCGGGCGAGCAGATCCGTCGTGCTGTTGTCGTCGAAGTCGTGGGGGACGGGCTTGCGGACGATCTTGAAGGTCCCGGTCCTCTCGACCGCCGGACCGATGCCGTTCGCCGGTCTGGCGGTCATCCGCCAGGTGTAGTCGCCGTTGTAGGCCGGGAAGCGGTGGTCGGGTGCGTCGAGCAGGCCGTCCCACTTCACCGAGTTCGTGGTTGATCCGTCGATGCCGTCCCTGAGCCGGACGACCTTCTTGGTCTCGTTGTGCGTCAGCTCCACGCGTATCCCCGCCGGTCGGCTGAAGGTCCAGCTCATGGGGACCGGGGCGGGGGTGCGGTCGAAGTCGAGCACCGTGGGAACGCTCTCGCTCGCCAGACCGAGCGTGGTCGGCACCTTGCTGTTCGCCAGGAGCTCGGCGACCGGAGTCCCGTCCGTCCCGGTGGAGATCCGGTACAGGCCCTCGCCCTCGGCAAGGGTGCCGCCCGACACCACCTGCGTGCCCTCGGGCCCCGGGAGGCCTTGGGTGAGGTCGTCCAGGAGCTTGACGGTGGCACCGGTCGTGAGGGAGCGAGCGGTCAGCGCGTGCTGGGGGTCGTCGTAGAGGGCGTCGTAGCCCCCCGGCTCCCCGTAGGTCAGCCAGTCGCCCACCAGCTCGATCGGTACGTTCTGGGCGAGCCCCAGAGGCACACGCTGGGTTGCGCCGTTGTCCCGCCGGACCGTGACCAGGGTCGATTCGTAGTCCGTCGGCTGCTCGACCCAGGCGACGTGAGTGGCCGACAGGGCGGTGTCACTCGTCGCGGTCACCCGCCCGGTGTCGTACTCCTCGATGACGGAACGGGACTTCAGGTCCACCACGGCGACGCGGCTCTTGAGTGTTCCGTCCACGGTGCCTGTGTAGAGGGCCACTGCGGAGTCGGGGGAGTCGATCCGGACGCTGGTGATCACGGCGTCCCCGGGCAGGCCGGTCACGGTGTCGTCCACGAGCGTGTCGCCCTGCTTGCCGATGACGTGGATGTCACGGCCGCCGGTGGAGTTGGGCGCCGTCGCGACCAGCGCGGATCCGGCGGCACGCGCGCGGTCGAAACCGTCGCCGAGGGCGCTCGTGTCGATGACCAGGGGCTCGGCGCCCGTGGACATGTCGTACATCGTGTAGACGGCCCCGTCGGTCTTCATGACGGTGTCCGTCCGAAGACTCGACGTGTAGAACCCCTTGGGTAGCGAGGTCGTGACCCCGTCCTTGTACCGGGTCCACTGGTAGTGGCGTTCTCCGTCGACCCAGCGGACGGTCAGGAAGCCCGTCGGGCCGGCGCCCGCGAACGACCCGCCGGGATAGGGGACGGCGTCCTGCTGTGCCGACTGCCCGGTGGTTGCCGCCGTGGCCTCTGGCATCGCCATCGCCGACGGCGCCGCCGCCACCGCCGCGCCCGCCGTGACGGCGAGGGCGGCGACGGCGGCGGCGAGCCGGAACCGGGTGTTGCTCGTGCGGTTCAAGGAACTGCTACCTCGGTTCTTTCCGGGGGGTCAGTACAGCGTCGGGTTCTGGTGGGCGAGGTCGTCCGGGAGCGTCGTGGTCGACCCGAGCGAGAACGGCACGCGCCAGTCGCCGCTGCCGCCGTACACGACGACCTCGTCGCCGCGGTCGGCGATCAGGTCGGGACGGCCGTCGCGGGTGGCGTCGCCGATCGCGACGACGGAGTCGAACTGGTTCCAGCCGCCGCCGATCCGGGTGC
>NZ_BJMN01000123.1 GCF_006539185.1 Streptomyces gardneri | reverse complement strand
CCAGCTCCCGGGCGCGGGCGGCGATGCGCAGCTGGTAGCGGGAGTAGCGGCGGTGGCCGCCGCCGGAGCGCAGCGGAGTGATGAGGCGCGCTTCACCGAGGGCGCGCAGGAATCCCTGGGTGGTGCCGACCATCTCGGCGGCCCGGCCCATCGTGTAGGCGGGGTAGTCGTCGTCGTCGAGACGGTCGAAGGAGTCGTCTGCTGTCACTTGCACCTCTCTGGTGAACGCGTGGAGGGGCCCTGGCGCCGTACTGGCACCAGGGCCCCGAAGGAACTACTACACCATCTGCCGGTCCTGATACTGCACCGGCCTTCTGTTTCCGCCGACCCGACCGAGACGCTGTCGGGCACGCGGGGATCGCGATTGCTTGACCGGAGACCACCTCACTATCGATGTCCTGCGGTACCCGGGCTCAAGAGTTCCGCCCGGGCGATCCTGATGGCGCTCGGCCCCTCCGTTCTTCCCTCGGTGATCAACTGCTTCCCAACGGGGACTGCGTACTGCTGGTACTGCTGGTACTGCGTACTGCGCTTACGGGTACCGCGACTGCCATGACAGCGGTCCCGTTCACGGCGGCCCCTGATCACTGCGGGCCACCCGGTGCGGTCGTCAGTCCCGTCGCCGTCCTGCTGACAACCCTGACTTCGGAACTCCACCACCGCACCGTCCTGCGAACTGCAACTGCGGGTACTGCTGCCCGGCAGTTCATCTCTGCCAGGCCCTCTTGTCTCGCTGGGCTACGAGAGAAACCATAATCACGCCACCACTCAATGTCTACTCTGGCCGAGATAGATTTTTGTGTGTCGGGAGGGGAGCTAGCTGTTTGACACAGCTCTGCCCCGGGGAAACCCGTCGGTACGCGGGAGGGCCCGACCTGCACGTGTGCAGGTCGGGCCCTCTCGGCTGTTTCGGTGGCGGCTCGCGCAGGTCCCGTCGGTCAGACGGCGACCGGGGTGCCCAGCAGCGCGGATGCCTGCTGCACCGGGGTGAGGCCGGGTGCGTCGGCGTCGGGAAGCCCGCGGCAGGTGAAGCCGAGCCGGGCCATGGCCCTCAGGACTTCACCGGCGCTGAAGTCACGGCGGTCCTGGCGGGTGATGACCTGGCCGACCTGCTTGGCGGGGTAGGCGCGGCGGCCGATGATCACGGATTCGCCGGTGACCGGCTCGGGCTTGATGCCCTTCATGGATTCCAGGACGCCGCTCTTGGTCAGATCGAACGGGAACCGGGCGATGACACAACGCATGGTGCCTCACAGGGAGAAGGGGAGAAGGGACCGGCCGCGGTGAGTCGGTTCAGGCGGGGGTGAGGACGCCCGGAGCGCCGCCTTGTCCGGCCGCTCCGGGCAAGGCGCCGCTCCGGTGGTTCCTCATCGGGTGACCGGCGGGGGCGATCTGGGTGCGGGGTGAGGTGAACGGCCCGCGGTCGCCAGGGATGTCGCGCAGCCGGATGCGGTCCGTGTACGTGCTGCTGTCACGGACGGCGGCGAGCTGGGCCCGGGTGACCAGCCGGGTGCACAGACCGTCGTCGTCACAGATGAGCAGATGCTCCGAGCGGGCACTGATCACGACGGACAGGGCCACTTCCACGGTCATGTCGTCACCGACCCGCGGTGCGGCCGTTTCCGTGGGGTCGGCCACCTTCCTGTCCACGGGGGTGGCGTTCGCCGAGCGGGGCTGCGTCTGAACCAGCGTCAAAATGCCTCCTGCGGAGATGGGTCGGATTCCTTTTCACGTGACGTGCGGACCGCCGGGCCGACGGCGGACCGCCGCGGGCTCACGCGCCGGCCCGCTGCGAGCTCGCTCGGCGGGCCGCCGCGGCGGCGCTGCGTCGACCGCGGGACACCGGGCCGCGCTTACGCTGCTCGGCCGCCGGCGCGGTGATGGTGACCGGGACGCCGGAGGGGGTCCGGGCGCCGGTGATCCGGTGGAGCGCTTCCTCGCCGGAGCGGACCTGGGTGGTCCGGGGCACGATGCCGGCGGTGGCCATGAGGCGGGTCAGGCCGCGCCGCTGGTTGGCGGTGACCAGGGTGACGACGCTGCCGGACTCGCCCGCGCGGGCGGTGCGGCCGCCGCGGTGGAGGTAGTCCTTGT
>NZ_BJMN01000122.1 GCF_006539185.1 Streptomyces gardneri | reverse complement strand
CCGCGAACAGGGAGGCCAGGACCGCCTGGTCACCTCCCTCGCCGAAGCCTGGGCCAACGGCCTCACCGTCGACTGGGCACCCGTCCTCCCCTCCGCGACCGGCCACCACCCCGAGCTCCCGACCTACGCCTTCCAGCGCCGTCACTACTGGCTCCACGACTCCCCCGCCGTCCAGGGCTCCGTGCAGGACTCCTGGCGCTACCGCATCGACTGGAAGCGCCTCGCGGTCGCCGAGGGGTCCGAGCGCGCCGGGCTGTCCGGTCGCTGGCTCGTCGTCGTCCCCGAGGACCGTTCCGCCGAGGCCGCCCCGGTGCTCGCCGCGCTGTCCGGCGCCGGCGCCGACCCCGTACAGCTGGACGTGTCTCCGCTGGGCGACCGGCAGCTGCTCGCCGCGACGCTGGGCGAGGCCCTGGCGGCGGCCGGTGGAGCCGTCGACGGTGTCCTCTCGCTGCTCGCGTGGGACGAGAGCGCGCACCCCGGCCACCCCGCCCCCTTCACCCGGGGCACCGGCGCCACCCTCACCCTGGTGCAGGCACTGGAGGATGCCGGTGTCGCCGCCCCGCTGTGGTGCGTGACCCGCGGCGCGGTGTCCGTCGGCCGGGCCGACCACGTCACCTCCCCCGCCCAGGCCATGGTGTGGGGCATGGGCCGGGTCGCCGCCCTGGAGCACCCCGAGCGGTGGGGCGGTCTGATCGACCTGCCCTCGGACGCCGACCGGGCGGCCCTGGACCGCATGGCCACGGTCCTCGCCGGCGGTACGGGTGAGGACCAGGTCGCGGTACGCGCCTCCGGGCTGCTCGCCCGCCGCCTCGTCCGCGCCTCCCTCCCGGCGCACGGCACGGCTTCGCGTTGGTGGCAGGCCGACGGCACGGTGCTCGTCACCGGTGCCGACGAGCCCGCGGCCGCCGAGGCCGCACGCCGGCTGGCCCGCGACGGCGCCGGACACCTTCTCCTCCACACCACCCCCTCCGGCATCGAGGGCACCGAGAGCACCGAAGGCACCTCCGGTGCCGCCGCGGCATCCGGCCTCGGCGGGCTCGTCGCCGAACTCGCGGACCTGGGCGCGACGGCCACCGTCGTGACCTGCGACCTCACGGACGCGGAGGCGGCCGCCCGGCTGCTCGCCGGCGTCTCCGACGAGCACCCGCTCAGCGCCGTCATCCACCTGCCGCCCACCGTCGACTCCGAGCCGCTCGCCGCGACCGACCCGGACGCGCTCGCCCGTGTCGTGACCGCGAAGGCCACCGCCGCGCTCCACCTGGACCGCCTTCTGCGGGAGGCCTCGGCGGCCGGAGGCCGTACGCCCGTCCTGGTCCTCTTCTCCTCGGTCGCCGCGATCTGGGGCGGCGCCGGTCAGGGCGCGTACGCCGCCGGTACGGCCTTCCTCGACGCCCTCGCCGGTCAGCGCCGGGCCGACGGCCCCACCGTGACCTCGGTGGCCTGGAGCCCCTGGGAGGGCAGCCGCGTCACCGAGGGCGCGACCGGTGAGCGGCTGCGCCGCCTCGGTCTGCGCCCCCTCGCCCCCGCGACGGCGCTCACCGCCCTGGACACCGCGCTCGGCCACGGCGACACCGCCGTCACGATCGCCGACGTCGACTGGTCGAGCTTCGCCCCCGGCTTCACCACGGCCCGGCCGGGCACCCTCCTCGCCGATCTGCCCGAGGCGCGCCGCGCGCTCGACGAGCAGCAGTCGACGACGGCCGCCGACGACACCGCACTGAGCCGCGAGCTCGGTGCGCTCACCGGCGCCGAACAGCAGCGTCGTATACAGGAGTTGGTCCGCGAGCACCTCGCCGTGGTCCTCAACCACCCCTCCCCCGAGGCCGTCGACACGGGGCGGGCCTTCCGTGACCTCGGTTTCGACTCGCTGACGGCTGTCGAGCTCCGCAACCGCCTCAAGAACGCCACCGGCCTGGCCCTCCCGGCCACTCTGGTCTTCGACTACCCGACCCCCCGGACGCTGGCGGAGTTCCTCCTCGCGGAGATCCTGGGCGAGCAGGCCGGTGCCGGCGAGCAGCTTCCGGTGGACGGCGGGGTCGACGACGAGCCCGTCGCGATCGTGGGCATGGCGTGCCGCCTGCCGGGCGGTGTCGCCTCTCCGGAGGACTTGTGGCGGCTGGTGGCGGGCGGCGGGGACGCGATCTCCGGCTTCCCGCAGGACCGCGGCTGGGACGTGGAGGGGCTGTACGACCCGGACCCGGACGCGTCGGGGCGGACGTACTGCCGCGCCGGTGGATTCCTCG
>NZ_BJMN01000121.1 GCF_006539185.1 Streptomyces gardneri | reverse complement strand
CAGAACGAGGGCCCGGATCCATAAGGATCCGGGCCCTCGTCGTGTGTCGAGGTGACGGGGGGCATCGAAGAGCGGTACGGAGGGGGCGAGTTGGTGTGAGGCGTGTTTGACTTGTCTCTCTGTGGGCATGTCGACAAAACGCTGAGTGACCTCACTGGCTGCGGTATACCAGGTGTGCTCGGGTTGCGGGTGGTGCGACGATGGTATTTATGGGGGACAGGGCAACTCTGTTGGAGACAGGGCGGTTTGTGCAGCGGCACGCCAGAAACGCCGCGGACGAGATCATCGAGGCAGTGGGGGCCGTCGATGCGGCCGTCGACACCACCGCCGAGACCGATGCCGACACCGAGAACGAGACGGAAACCGAGAGCGAGGCGCGGCACCGACGCGCGGCCGAGCGCGGAGACCTCGCCTCGATGAGCGCGCTCGGCGCGCTGCTGCTGCGCCGCGGTGACCTCGACGGCGCGGAGCCCTTCCTGCGCGGCGCCACCGCCGAAGGGGACCGGGCCGCCGCGAACAACCTGGGCGTCCTGCTCCACCAGCGGGGATACGCCGAAGAGGCCGCCGGCTGGTGGCGGGTCGCCGCCGTCGCCGGCTCCGCGCCCGCCGCCCACGCCCTCGGCCGCCACCACCGCGAGCGCGGGGACGAGCCGGCCGCCGAGTACTGGCTGCGCCAGGCCGCCGAGCAGGGCCACGCCCTCGGCGCCTACGCCCTCGCCGACCTCCTGGAGCACCGCAGCGACGTCGGCGCCGAGCGCTGGCTGCGCGCCGCCGCCGAGCAGGGCCACCGCGAGGCCGCCTACCGTCTCGCCCTGGCCCTGGAGCGCCGTGTGACCGAACCGGTCCGCGGCCCGCACGACGGCGGCCGCGGGCCGCACGACACCGGTTCCCGGCTCCGGGTGCCCGGTGGTGCGGCTGTGGTCGCCCCGGCGGCCCCGACGGCCCCGGCGCCCGGCGGCGTCACGGACCCCACGCCGCCGAAGAGCGAGCTCACCGAGGCCGAGCAGTGGTTCCGGCAGGCCGCCGCCCGCGGGCACCGCCGTGCCGCGCTGCACCTCGGCGCGATCCTGGAGAAGCGCGGCGAGCTCAAGGAGGCCGGCCGCTGGTACCTCAGCTCCGCCAAGGAGGGCGAGGCCAAGGCCGCCTGCGCCCTCGGCTTCCTCCTCCGCGACGCCGGCGACCAGGAGAGCGCCGCCGTGTGGTGGCTGCGCGCCGCCCAGGACGGCGACGGCAACGCCGCCAACGCCCTCGGAGCGCTGCACGCGGCCCGGGGCGAGCAGCAGACCGCCGAGCGCTGGTACCGCGCCGCCATGGACGCGGGCGATGTGAACGGGGCGTACAACCTCGGGCTGCTCTGCGCCGCCCAGGACCGGATCCCGCAGGCCGAGCAGTGGTACCGCCGTGCCGCCTACGCGGGCCACCGCGAGGCCGCCAACGCGCTCGCCGTGCTGCTCCTCCAGGCCGGCGACGCGAACGGCGCCGAGCCGTGGTTCTCCAAGGCCGCCGAGGCCGGCAGCGTGGACGCCGCCTTCAACCTGGGCATCCTCCACGCGGGCCGCGACGACGACCGCACGGCCCTCGTCTGGTACGAGCGCGCCGCCGCCGCCGGGCACACCGAGGCCGCCCTCCAGGTCGGCATCGCCGCCCTGCGCGACGGCGACGAGCGGACCGCCGAGCGGCACCTGCGGTGCGCGGCCGGCGGCGGCAGCGCCGAGGCCGCCTTCCGGCTGGCCACGGTCCTCGACGCGCGCCGCCCCGACCCCGGCCCCGCCGTGCTCGGCGCGCCCCGGGAGGAGAAGAGCGAGTGCGAGGAGTGGTACGAGCGGGCCGCCCAGCAGGGCCACCGGCGCGCCCAGGTGCGGGTCGGGATGCTCGCGGCCGGCCGCGGCGACCTCGCCGAGGCCGACCGCTGGTACCGCGAGGCGGCGGAGGCGGGCAGCCGTAACGGTGCCTTCAACCTCGGGCTGCTTCTCGCCCGCGAGGGCAGCGAGCGCGAGGCCGCGCTCTGGTGGACCCGGGCCGCCCGGGCCGGCCACGGCCGCGCCGCCCTCCGGCTCGCGCTGCTCGCGGCGCGCCGGGGCGAGCTCACCGAGGGGCGGCACTGGTGCGCCCGTGCGGTGGAGCTGGGTCCGGCGGAGGTCGCCGAGCGCGCGGCCCGGCTGAGCGAGGCGCTGCACCAGGAGCTCACCGCGTAGGGCTTCGTGTGCTTCGGTTAATGGATTTGCACTGGTCGAGGGCCGTCCC
>NZ_BJMN01000120.1 GCF_006539185.1 Streptomyces gardneri | reverse complement strand
TCGTCCGCTCCGGTACGGGTGACGCGCTGACCTTCCGGGTGCCGGCCGCCACGGCCGACGGTCTGCGGAAGCTGGCCTCCGGCCAGAACGCCTCCCTCTTCATGGCGGGTCTGGCGGCCTTCCAGGTGCTGCTGTCGCGGTGGTCGCGTCAGGACGACATCGCGGTCGGTACGCCGGTCGCAGGCCGGAACCGGGCCGAGGTCGAGGACCTCGTCGGGTTCTTCGTGAACACGCTGGTCATGCGGTCGGACCTCACGGCGAACCCGTCCTTCACGGACCTCCTCGGCCAGGTCCGCGAGACGGCGCTCGGCGCGTACGGGCACCAGGATCTTCCCTTCGAGCGGATCGTCGAGGAGCTCGCTCCCGAGCGCGACCTCTCGCGCAATGCCCTCTTCCAGGTGATGTTCGCCCTCCAGAACGTGCCGGAGAGCGCCTGGACGCTGCCGGGCCTGTCGATCGAGACGATCGAAGTCGCCACGCACGCCTCGAAGTTCGACCTGACGCTGTTCCTCACCGAGCAGTCCGACGGCTCGCTCGACGCCGAGATCGTCTACTCCACCGAGCTGTTCGACCGCGCCACCGTCGACCGCCTCGCCGGCCACTACGTCAACCTCCTGGCGGCCGTACTCGCGCACCCGGACCGTCCCGTCGGACGCCTGGACCTGCTCGGCGCACGGGAGCGGGAGGAGCTGCTGGCCGCGTCCGAAGGCACCGCCGTCCCGTACGGAGACGAGGACAAGGCCACGATCCAGGCCCTCGTGGAGGCGCAGGTCGCCCGCACCCCGGACGCCCCGGCGGTGGTCTCCGGCGCGGTGGAGCTGTCGTACGCCGAGCTGAACGCCCGCGCCAACCAGCTCGCCCACCACCTCGTCGACCTCGGCATCAAGGCCGGCGACCTGGTCACGGTCTGCGTGGACCGGGGCACCGAGATGATCGTGACGCTCCTCGGCGTGCTGAAGGCCGGCGCCGCGTACGTGCCGCTCGACCCGGACTACCCGGCGGCCCGCCTGGAGTTCATGCTCTCCGACACCCGCGCGCCGCTGGTCGTCACACAGTCGGAACTCGTCGGGCGCCTGCCGGGAACGGCCGCCGCCCAGGTCCTGATCGACACCGACCGGGAGGCCGTCGCCGCCCGCCCGACCACCGACCCCGCACCGCGGTCGGGGCCGCAGGACCTGGCGTACGTCATCTACACCTCCGGCTCGACCGGCACGCCCAAGGGCGTCATGATCAAGCACCGGGGCGTGGTGAACTACCTGGGCTTCCTGACCGGATCCGTCCTCGGCGGGCGGAACCCCGGGACGCTCCTCCAGACCGTCTCGATCTCCTACGACGCCTCGGTACGGGAGATCTTCGGCGGCCTCGCCTCCGGCGCCCGGCTCAGGATCATGCCGACCGGCTCCATGGCCGACCCCAGGACCTACCTGGAGGCCGCCGAGGCCGAGGGCGTGCGCACCGTCCTCAGCTGCGTGCCCAGCGCCTACCGGGCGCTCGTGCAGACGGCCGCCGAGTGCGGGACCGACATCGACTTCGACACGGTCCTGCTCAGCGGGGAGAGCCCGACGCTCCTCGCGGGCGAGCAGGCCCTCGTGCACGCCTCGGCGAAGGAGGTGGTCAACCACTACGGCCCGACCGAGACGACCATGACCGCCGTCTTCCACCGCCACCACAGGATCTCCGACGGCAACCTCGTCGGCCGGCCGCTCGCGAACGTGCAGGCGCTGGTCATGGACCGCTTCGGCGGCCCGGCGCCGGTCGGCGTCCCCGGCGAGCTGTGGATCGGCGGCCCGGGCGTGGCCCGCGGCTACTGGAACCGCCGTGTCCTGACGGACGAGTGCTTCGTCCCGCACCCCTTCTCCGACGACCCCGCGGCCCGCGTCTACCGGACCGGCGACCTGGTGCGCCGGCTGCCCGACGGCGACCTGGAGTTCCTGGGCCGCATCGACCAGCAGGTGAAGCTGCGCGGCCTGCGCATCGAGCTCGGCGAGATCGAAGCGGCGCTCGCCGCCCACGAGGACGTCGCCGCCGTCACGGTGATCGTCCGCGAGGACACCCCGGGCGACCAGCGCCTGGTCGGCTACTGCGTCCCGGCCGCCGGCCGCGAGCCGACCGCCGCCGCCCTCCGGGACCGGCTGCGGGAGAGCCTGCCCGACTACATGGTCCCGAACTGGTTCGTCCTCCTCGACGCCCTGCCGCAGACCCCCAACGGCAAGGTCGACCGCAAGGCCCTGCCGCGGCCGGAGAGCGAGCGCGACGACACGGGCGGCGCGTACGTCGAGCCGCGCAACAGGACCGAGCGGATCATCGCCGACATCTGGGCCGAGGTCCTGGGCGTCGACCGGGTGGGCGTCCACGACAACTTCTTCCACCTCGGCGGCCACTCCCTGCATGCGGTCCAGGTGATCCTGCGCGTGGCCCGGAAGCTCCACGTCGAGCTGGCCGTCCGCCGCATGTTCCTCCACCCGACGGTCGCGGACATGGCCGAGGCCGTCGCCCAGGGCACGCCCGTGAGCGACGAACTCCCGGTGCTGCCCCGCCCCGAGGGCGCCGTGG
>NZ_BJMN01000119.1 GCF_006539185.1 Streptomyces gardneri | reverse complement strand
CCCCCAGGGCCTCCAGCTCACGCACGAGCTCGCCGGCGCCCGGGGCATCCGTGCCCCGGCGGCTCACGAGCAGGAGACGCCGCACGCCCCACTCGCTCACCACGTGCCGGGCCACGATGCCACCCAGCGCACCGGTGCCGCCGGTCAGCAGGACCGTGCCCTCCGGGGCGAGCCCCGACGGCATCGTGAGGACGACCTTGCCCGTGTGGCGGGCCTGGCTGACGTGCCGGAAGGCGTCGCGGGCCCGGCGCACGTCCCAGGTCGTGACAGGCAGGTGCCGGAGCACCCCGTCCTCGAAGAGGGCGATGACCTCGGCGAGCATCTCGCCGATCCGCTCCGGCCCGGCCTCGCCGAGGTCGAAGGCGCGGTAGCCGACACCGGGGTGGTCGGCGGCGACCCGCTCCGCGTCGCGGACGTCGGTCTTCCCCATCTCCACGAACCGGCCGCCCGGTCCGAGCAGGCGCAGCGAGGCGTCGACGAACTCGCGGGCGAGCGAGTTCAGTACGACGTCCATGCCCGCCCCGCCGGAAGCGGCACGGAACGCGGACTCGAAGTCCAGGGTGCGGGAGGAGGCGATGTGCGCGTCGTCCAGGCCGAGGGCGCGCAGGGCGTCCCACTTCCCGTGACTCGCCGTGCCGTGGACCTCCACGCCCCAGTGCCGGGCGAGCTGCACGGCGGCCATGCCCACGCCACCGGCGGCGGAGTGGACCAGGAGGCGTTCGCCAGGCTTGACGTCCGCCAGGTCGCGCAGGGCGTAGACGGCCGTCAGGAACACCACCGGCACGGAGGCGCCCTGGGCGAACGTCCACCCCGCGGGCATCCGCGCGACGGTCCGCGCGTCCGCCACGACGACCGGGGCGTACGCGCCGGACAGCAGGCCCATGACCCGGTCGCCGGGGGCGAGGTGCGTGACGCCGGGGCCGGTCGCGGTGACCACACCGGCGCCCTCGGTGCCCATCAGCGCCGGATCGGGGTACATGCCGAGGGCGATCAGGACGTCGCGGAAGTTGAGACCGGTGGCCCGGATCGCGATGCGGACCTGTCCCGGGCCGAGCGGCTCCGGGGCGAGGGTCTCGGCGTCGCCGGGCGTCGCCGTGAGGCTCTCCAGGCTGCCGTCCGTACCGGGCTCCAGGCGCCAGAGGGCCGGAGCGGCGGGCAGCGGCAGAGCGGCGAGGCCGTCGGCCGCGGCGGGCGCGGCGGCCCGCGCCAGGCGGGGTACGAGGAGCGCGCCGTCCCGGAGGGCGAGCTGCGGCTCGCCCGAGCCGAGGGCGGTCGCGAGGGTGCTGCCGAGGGCGGCGTCTCCGGCGGTGGCGTCCCCTGCATTCCGGGTTTCCCCTGTCGTCCGGCCTTCCCCTGTCGTCCGGCCTTCCCCTGCGAGGTCGAGCAGGACGAACCGGCCCGGACTCTCCGTCTGCGCGGACCGGCCGAGGCCCCAGACGGCGGCCTGTCCCGTCGACCGCAGGCCGTCGCCGGAACGGGCGGCGACCGCGTCGCGGGTCACGAGCACCAGGCGCGCATCGGTGAACCGCTCGTCGGCCAGCCAGGCCTGCATCAGCGCGAGCGACCCGTGCAGGGCCTCGCGGACATGCTCCGGCCCACCGGGGCCGGGGGCGGGGCAGGCCACCAGGACGGTCGCCGGGGCCGGGGTCTCGCCCCGGTCGACGGCCGCCACCAGGGCGGCGAGGTCCGGGAAGGACAGGACCTCGGTGCCACCGGCGCGCAGCGCCGCGGCGAGGCCGTCGGCGTCGCCGCCCAGCACGACCGCGCCGGGCAGGGCCTGCGCGGCACCGTCCCAGGCGGTCCACTCCAGCAGGTGCAGCGAGTCCGGCGTCGGGTCGCTGAAGGCCGCCAGCTGCGCGGGGTCGACGGGCAGCACCGTGAGGGAGTCCGCGGCGAACACCGGCTGCCCGGAGGCGTCGGCGGCGCTCACGGACACCGTGTCCGGGCCGGCGGGGGCCAGCCGCACGCGGAGGGCGGTGGCGCCGACCGCGTACAGGGAGATCCCGCTCCAGGCGAACGGCAGCCGCGTGCCCTCGCCGAAGGCCCCGCCCGCACCGGCCGCCTGCACGGCGGCGTCGAGCAGCGCCGGGTGAAGGCCGAACCGCGCGCCCTCGGCACCGGCGACCTCGGTCGGCAGGGCCACGTCGGCGAACACCTCGTCGCCACGCCGCCAGACACCACGGACGCCCTGGAAGAGAGGGCCGTAGCCGTAGCCGCTGGCCGCGAAGCGCTCGTACAGGCCCTCCACGTCCACCGGTTCGGCGCCCGGCGGCGGCCAGGCCTCCGGGTCGGCGACGGGGGCGGTGCGGTCCGCACGGGCGGCCAGCACACCGGTGGCGTGCCGCGTCCACTCAGCCTCGCCCGGCGCGTCCTCCGGGTGCGCGTAGAGCCCGAAGGTGCGGCGCCCGGACTCGTCGCTCGCGCCGACGGACAGCTGTACGCGGACCGCGCCGCGACGGGGCAGGACGAGCGGCGCGTCGAGGGTGAGCTCCTCGACCAGATCGCAACCGACCTGGTCCCCGGCGCGGAACGCCAGCTCCACGAACGCCGTTCCCGGCAGCAGCACGGTGCCGGCCACCGCGTGGTCCGCCAGCCAGGGGTGCGTACGGAGGGAAAGGCTCCCCGTGAGCAGGCAGCCGTCGGAGTCCGCGAGCGCCACGGCCGCGCCGAGCAGCGGGTGCTCGGCCGCCCCGAGACCGGCGGAGGTGATGTCACCGGCGGCGGAGAGGTCGGGCTGCGGCCAGTAGCGCTCGGTCTGGAAGGCGTAGGTGGGCAGGTCGGGGTGGGTGGTCGTGGTGGGGAGGAGGGAGG
>NZ_BJMN01000118.1 GCF_006539185.1 Streptomyces gardneri | reverse complement strand
GGGTGGCTGGTCGTTGTTTGAGAACTACACAGTGGACGCGAGCATCTGTGGCCAAGTTTTTAAGGGCGCACGGTGGATGCCTTGGCACCAGGAACCGATGAAGGACGTGGGAGGCCACGATAGTCCCCGGGGAGCCGTCAACCAGGCTTTGATCCGGGGGTTTCCGAATGGGGAAACCCGGCAGTCGTCATGGGCTGTCACCCATGCCTGAACACATAGGGCATGTGGAGGGAACGAGGGGAAGTGAAACATCTCAGTACCCTCAGGAAGAGAAAACAACCGTGATTCCGGGAGTAGTGGCGAGCGAAACCGGATGAGGCCAAACCGTATGCGTGTGATACCCGGCAGGGGTTGCGCATGCGGGGTTGTGGGATCTCTCTTTCACAGTCTGCCGGCTGTGAGACGAGTCAGAAACCGTATGGATAGGCGAAGGACATGCGAAAGGTCCGGCGTAGAGGGTAAGACCCCCGTAGCTGAAATTCATGCGGCTCGTTTGAGAGACACCCAAGTAGCACGGGGCCCGAGAAATCCCGTGTGAATCTGGCGGGACCACCCGCTAAGCCTAAATATTCCCTGGTGACCGATAGCGGATAGTACCGTGAGGGAATGGTGAAAAGTACCGCGGGAGCGGAGTGAAATAGTACCTGAAACCGTGTGCCTACAAGCCGTGGGAGCGTCGCTCATTGGGTTTACCCAATGGGTCGTGACTGCGTGCCTTTTGAAGAATGAGCCTGCGAGTTTGCGGTGTGTTGCGAGGTTAACCCGTGAGGGGAAGCCGTAGCGAAAGCGAGTCCGAATAGGGCGATTTAGTAGCGCGCTCAAGACCCGAAGCGGAGTGATCTAGCCATGGGCAGGTTGAAGCGGAGGTAAGACTTCGTGGAGGACCGAACCCACCAGGGTTGAAAACCTGGGGGATGACCTGTGGTTAGGGGTGAAAGGCCAATCAAACTCCGTGATAGCTGGTTCTCCCCGAAATGCATTTAGGTGCAGCGTCGTGTGTTTCTTGCCGGAGGTAGAGCACTGGATAGGCGATGGGCCCTACCGGGTTACTGACCTTAGCCAAACTCCGAATGCCGGTAAGTGAGAGCACGGCAGTGAGACTGTGGGGGATAAGCTCCATGGTCGAGAGGGAAACAGCCCAGAGCATCGACTAAGGCCCCTAAGCGTACGCTAAGTGGGAAAGGATGTGGAGTCGCAGAGACAACCAGGAGGTTGGCTTAGAAGCAGCCACCCTTGAAAGAGTGCGTAATAGCTCACTGGTCAAGTGATTCCGCGCCGACAATGTAGCGGGGCTCAAGCGTACCGCCGAAGTCGTGTCATTGCAGCAATAGGGCCAACGCCCGCTGTGATGGGTAGGGGAGCGTCGTGTGCCGGGTGAAGCAGCCGCGGAAGCGAGTTGTGGACGGTTCACGAGTGAGAATGCAGGCATGAGTAGCGATACACACGTGAGAAACGTGTGCGCCGATTGACTAAGGGTTCCTGGGTCAAGCTGATCTGCCCAGGGTAAGTCGGGACCTAAGGCGAGGCCGACAGGCGTAGTCGATGGACAACCGGTTGATATTCCGGTACCCGCTTTGAAACGCCCAATATCGAGCCCATTAATGCTAAGGCCGTGAAGCCGTTCCGGACCCTTCGGGGAAAGGAAAGTGGTGGAGCCGTCGACCCAAGGTGGTAGTAGGTAAGCGATGGGGTGACGCAGGAAGGTAGTCCAGCCCGGGCGGTGGTAGTCCCGGGGTAAGGGTGTAGGGCGTGTGATAGGCAAATCCGTCACACACATAGCCTGAGACCTGATGCCGAGCCGATTGTGGTGAAGTGGATGATCCTATGCTGTCGAGAAAAGCCTCTAGCGAGTTTCATGGCGGCCCGTACCCTAAACCGACTCAGGTAGTCAGGTAGAGAATACCGAGGCGTTCGGGTGAACTATGGTTAAGGAACTCGGCAAAATGCCCCCGTAACTTCGGGAGAAGGGGGGCCATCACTGGTGATCGGATTTACTCCGTGAGCTGGGGGTGGCCGCAGAGACCAGCGAGAAGCGACTGTTTACTAAAAACACAGGTCCGTGCGAAGCCGTAAGGCGATGTATACGGACTGACGCCTGCCCGGTGCTGGAACGTTAAGGGGACCGGTTAGTCACATTTCGGTGTGGCGAAGCTGAGAACTTAAGCGCCAGTAAACGGCGGTGGTAACTATAACCATCCTAAGGTAGCGAAATTCCTTGTCGGGTAAGTTCCGACCTGCACGAATGGCGTAACGACTTCTCGACTGTCTCAACCATAGGCCCGGTGAAATTGCACTACGAGTAAAGATGCTCGTTTCGCGCAGCAGGACGAAAAGACCCCGGGACCTTTACTACAGTTTGATATTGGTGTTCGGTTCGGCTTGTGTAGGATAGGTGGGAGACTTTGAAACCGTGACGCCAGTCATGGTGGAGTCGCCGTTGAAATACCACTCTGGTCGTGCTGGATGTCTAACCTCGGTCCGTGATCCGGATCAGGGACAGTGTCTGATGGGTAGTTTAACTGGGGCGGTTGCCTCCCAAAGGGTAACGGAGGCGCCCAAAGGTTCCCTCAGCCTGGTTGGCAATCAGGTGTTGAGTGTAAGTGCACAAGGGAGCTTGACTGTGAGACCGACGGGTCGAGCAGGGACGAAAGTCGGGACTAGTGATCCGGCGGTGGCTTGTGGAAGCGCCGTCGCTCAACGGATAAAAGGTACCCCGGGGATAACAGGCTGATCTTCCCCAAGAGTCCATATCGACGGGATGGTTTGGCACCTCGATGTCGGCTCGTCGCATCCTGGGGCTGGAGTCGGTCCCAAGGGTTGGGCTGTTCGCCCATTAAAGCGGTACGCGAGCTGGGTTTAGAACGTCGTGAGACAGTTCGGTCTCTATCCGCTGTGCGCGTAGGAATATTGAGAAGGGCTGTCCCTAGTACGAGAGGACCGGGACGGACGAACCTCTGGTGTGCCAGTTGTCCTGCCAAGGGCATGGCTGGTTGGCTACGTTCGGGAGGGATAACCGCTGAAAGCATCTAAGCGGGAAGCCTGCTTCAAGATGAGTATTCCCACCTCCTTGAGAGGGTAAGGCTCCCAGTAGACCACTGGGTTGATAGGCCGGATGTGGAAGCCCAGTAATGGGTGGAGCTGACCGGTACTAATAGGCCGAGGGCTTGTCCTCAGTTGCTCGCGTCCACTGTGTTAGTTCTGAAG
>NZ_BJMN01000117.1 GCF_006539185.1 Streptomyces gardneri | reverse complement strand
GCCCCTCCACGGACGCCGGCCCACTCGCGACTGGCAGCCTCACGGCACCGTCCTCATCACCGGCGGCACCGGCGCCCTCGGCAGCCACGCCGCACGCTGGATGGCCCACCACGGAGCCGAACACCTCCTCCTCATCAGCCGCAGCGGCGAACAAGCCCCCGGAGCCACCCAACTCACCGAAGAACTCACCGCACTCGGCGCCCGCGTCACCATCGCCGCCTGCGACGTCGCCGACCCCCACGCCATGCGCACCCTCCTCGACGGCATCCCCGCCGAGACGCCCCTCACCGCCGTCGTCCACACCGCCGGCGCACCGGGCGGCGATCCGCTGGACGTCACCGGCCCGGAGGACATCGCCCGCATCCTGGGCGCGAAGACGAGCGGCGCCGAGGTCCTCGACGACCTGCTCCGCGGGACTCCGCTGGACGCCTTCGTCCTCTACTCCTCGAACGCCGGGGTCTGGGGCAGCGGCAGCCAGGGCGTCTACGCGGCGGCCAACGCCCACCTCGACGCGCTCGCCGCCCGGCGCCGCGCCCGGGGCGAGACGGCGACCTCGGTCGCCTGGGGCCTCTGGGCCGGCGACGGCATGGGCCGGGGCGCCGACGACGCGTACTGGCAGCGTCGCGGCATCCGCCCGATGAGCCCGGACCGCGCCTTGGGCGAACTGGCCAAGGCCCTGAGCCACGACGAGACCTTCGTCGCGGTGGCCGATGTCGACTGGGAGCGGTTCGCGCCCGCGTTCACGGTGTCCCGTCCGAGCCTTCTGCTCGACGGCGTCCCGGAGGCCCGGCAGGCGCTCGCCGCACCCGTCGGCGCCCCGGCTCCCGGCGATGCCGCCGCGGCGCCGACCGGGCAGTCGTCGGCGCTGGCCGCGATCACCGCGCTCCCCGAGCCCGAGCGCCGGCCGGCGCTCCTCACCCTCGTCCGTACCCATGCGGCAGCCGTACTCGGCCACTCCTCCCCCGACCGGGTGGCCCCCGGCCGTGCCTTCACCGAGCTCGGCTTCGACTCGCTGACGGCCGTGCAGCTCCGTAACCAGCTCTCCACGGTGGTCGGCAACAGGCTCCCCGCCACCACGGTCTTCGACCACCCGACGCCCGCCGCACTCGCCGCGCACCTCCACGAGGCGTACCTCGCGCCGGCCGAGCCGGCCCCGACGGACTGGGAGGGGCGGGTGCGCCGGGCCCTGGCCGAGCTGCCCCTCGACCGGCTGCGGGACGCGGGGGTCCTCGACACCGTCCTGCGCCTCACCGGCATCGAGCCCGAGCCGGGTACCGGCGGTTCGGACAGCGGCGCCGCCGAGCCCGGTGCGGAGCCGGAGGCGTCGATCGACGACCTGGACGCCGAGGCCCTGATCCGGATGGCTCTCGGCCCCCGGAACACCTGACCCGTCCGCGGTCCTGCCCCACGCACCGCAACCCGCGCATCCCGAGCACCACCCGCCCCCCACACGCCCACAACCCCATCCACGAGCGGAAGACCACACCCAGATGACGAGTTCCAACGAACAGTTGGTGGACGCTCTGCGCGCCTCTCTCAAGGAGAACGAAGAACTCCGGAAAGAGAGCCGTCGCCGGGCCGACCGTCGGCAGGAGCCCATGGCGATCGTCGGCATGAGCTGCCGGTTCGCGGGCGGAATCCGGTCCCCCGAGGACCTCTGGGACGCCGTCGCCGCGGGCAAGGACCTCGTCTCCGAGGTCCCGGAGGAGCGTGGCTGGGACATCGACTCCCTCTACGACCCGGTGCCGGGGCGCAAGGGCACGACGTACGTCCGCAACGCCGCGTTCCTCGACGACGCCGCCGGCTTCGACGCGGCCTTCTTCGGGATCTCGCCGCGCGAGGCCCTCGCCATGGACCCGCAGCAGCGGCAGCTCCTCGAAGCCTCCTGGGAGGTCTTCGAGCGGGCCGGCATCGACCCCGCGTCGGTCCGCGGCACCGACGTCGGCGTGTACGTGGGCTGTGGGTACCAGGACTACGCGCCGGACATCCGGGTCGCCCCCGAAGGCACCGGCGGTTACGTCGTCACCGGCAACTCCTCCGCCGTGGCCTCCGGGCGCATCGCGTACTCCCTCGGTCTCGAGGGACCCGCCGTGACCGTGGACACGGCGTGCTCCTCGTCGCTCGTCGCCCTGCACCTCGCCCTGAAGGGCCTGCGGAACG
Organism: Streptomyces gardneri; assembly: GCF_006539185.1. Taxonomy (GTDB): domain Bacteria; phylum Actinomycetota; class Actinomycetes; order Streptomycetales; family Streptomycetaceae; genus Streptomyces; species Streptomyces gardneri. The sequence continues at coordinate 1,332 of NZ_BJMN01000117.1, read as the reverse complement.
GCGACTGCTCGACGGCCCTCGTGGGCGGCGTGGCCGTCCTCGCGACGCCGGGCGCGTTCATCGAGTTCAGCCGCCAGCAGGCCATGGCCGCCGACGGCCGGACCAAGGGCTTCGCCTCGGCGGCGGACGGCCTCGCCTGGGGCGAGGGCGTCGCCGTCCTCCTCCTCGAAAGGCTCTCCGACGCACGGCGCAAGGGCCACCGGGTCCTGGCCGTCGTGCGCGGCAGCGCCATCAACCAGGACGGCGCGAGCAACGGCCTCACGGCTCCGCACGGCCCCTCCCAGCAGCGCCTGATCCGCCAGGCACTGGCCGACGCGCGGCTCACGTCGAGCGACGTGGACGTCGTGGAGGGCCACGGCACGGGGACCCGTCTCGGCGACCCGATCGAGGCGCAGGCGCTGCTCGCCACGTACGGGCAGGGGCGCGCCCCGGGGCAGCCGCTGCGCCTGGGGACGCTGAAGTCGAACATCGGGCACACGCAGGCCGCTTCGGGTGTCGCCGGTGTCATCAAGATGGTGCAGGCGCTGCGCCACGGGGTGCTGCCGAAGACCCTGCACGTGGACGAGCCGACGGACCAGGTCGACTGGTCGGCCGGTTCGGTCGAGCTGCTCACCGAGGCCGTGGACTGGCCGGAGCAGCCGGGCCGGCTCCGGCGGGCGGGCGTCTCCGCGTTCGGCGTGGGCGGGACGAACGCGCACGTCGTCCTGGAGGAGGCCCCGGCGGTCGAGGAGTCCCCGGCCGTCGAGCCGTCGGTCGGCGGCGGTGTGGTGCCGTGGCCGGTGTCGGCGAAGACCTCGGCAGCGCTGGACGCCCAGATCGGGCAGCTCGCCGCGTACGCGGACGGTCGCACGGACCTGGATCCGGCGGTGGCGGCCCACGCCCTGGTCGACGGCCGTACGGCGATGGAGCACCGCGCGGTCGCGGTCGGCGACAGCCGGGAGGCACTGCGGGACGCCCTGCGGATGCCGGAAGGACTGGTACGGGGCACGGTCACCGATCCGGGACGGGTGGCGTTCGTGTTCCCCGGCCAGGGCACGCAGTGGGCCGGCATGGGCGCCGAACTCTGCGACAGCTCGCCTGAGTTCGCCGCCTCGATGGCCGAGTGCGAGACCGCGCTCTCCCGCTATGTCGACTGGTCTCTCGAAGCCGTCGTCCGACAGGCCCCCGGCGCACCGACGCTCGACCGCGTCGACGTCGTCCAGCCCGTGACCTTCGCCGTCATGGTCTCCCTCGCCAAGGTCTGGCAGCACCACGGCATCACCCCCCAGGCCGTCATCGGCCACTCCCAGGGCGAGATCGCCGCCGCCTACGTCGCGGGTGCCTTGAGCCTGG
>NZ_BJMN01000116.1 GCF_006539185.1 Streptomyces gardneri | reverse complement strand
TTCCGACTTTATCAGAATCATTTCGGCCGACCTAATCGGTGGCTTTCGTGATTCGGATGAGAATCGGAATGACTCCGTGGAATGAATTCCCGACCGGAGTGAGTAAGACTCTACTTGATCGCTGCCGAACTGTCCAGTTCCAGGCAACCGTTTGAATCTACCTCCCCACAGCCGCCATGTCAACAGCTTTTGTGGGCACCGGAGGAGGTTAGCAGGTCAGCGGGGGCGTCCGCACATCAGGCTGCGGTGGGGAGTGCGGCGCTGCGGTCGGGTTCCTCGACGTCGCCCGTGGTGCCGGCTCGGGAGGCGCGGCCGCCCAGGATGTAGACGTAGGCGAGAAAGGCCAGCTCAGCGGCGATGCCGATGGTGATGCGGGCCCAGGTCGGCAGGCCGGAGGGGGTGACGAAACCTTCGATCAGGCCCGAGACGAAGAGGACGAGGGCCAGGCCGATCGCCATTCCGACGGCTGCACGTCCTTGCTCCGCCAGAGCGGCGCGGCGGGTGGTGGGGCCAGGGTCGATGAGGGTCCAGCCGAGGCGGAGGCCCGTGCCGGCCGCGACGAAGACCGCCGTCAGTTCGAGCAGGCCGTGGGGAAGGATCAGGCCGAGGAAGACGTCGAGGCGGCCCGCGGAGGACATCAGGCCGATGCCGACGCCGAGGTTCAGCATGTTGAGGAAGAGGATCCCCAGCACCGGGATGCCGAGGAAGGCGCCCAGGACCAGGCACATGGCCGCGGCCTGGGCGTTGTTCGTCCAGACCTGGGCCGCGAAGGACGCCGCCGGGTGGCTGGAGTAGTACGTCTCGTACTGGCCGCCGGGGCGGGTCATCTCGCGGAGCTCCGTGGGGGCGCCTATCGAGGCCTGGACCTCCGGGTGCGTACCGATCCACCAGCCGATGAGGACGGCGAGGAGGGTCGAGAGCACGGCGGTGGGGATCCACCAGTGGCGGGAGCGGTAGACGGCCGCGGGGAAGCCGGCGGTGAGGAAGCGGGCCGCGTCGCGCCAGGAGGAGCGGCGGGTGCCGGTGACGGTCGCGCGGGCCCGGGCGACGAGCTGTGTCAGGCGGGCCGTGAGCTGGGGGTCCGGGGCCGTGGACTGGACGATGGAGAGGTGCGTGGCCGTGCGCTGGTAGAGGGAGACGAGTTCGTCCGCTTCGGCGCCCGTGAGCCTTCGGCCCCTGCGCAGGAGGTGGTCGAGGCGTTCCCACTCGGCGCGGTGGGCTGTGACGTAGACGTCGAGGTCCATGATCGGCTGCTGCTCCAGGCACTTGCTGTGGACAGGTCCGTACTACTGCGGCGCACTGCGGGTCAGCTTGGCAGACTGGCGTTCGGAGAGTCTTCGAGAGGTGGGCGCCGTGAATGGGGTGGTGACGGGGGACGCCGTCGTGCTGGGGTTGCAGCCCGCGCGGCTGCCGAGCCGGGCGTTGGCGGTGCTCATCGACCTCGTCGTCGTGTGGGCCGTGTATCTGCTGGTCATGATCGGGCTCGCCTTGGCGACGGCGTCCTTGGACGAGGCCGCCGCGACGGCCGTGTCGATCGCCAGTTTTCTGCTGGTGCTCGTGGGGGCGCCGATCGCGGTGGAGACGCTGTCGCACGGGCGGTCGCTGGGGAAGCTCGCCTGTGGGCTGCGGGTCGTGCGGGACGACGGGGGTCCGATTCGGTTCCGGCACGCGCTGGTCCGGGGGGCCATGGGGGTCGTGGAGATCCTGATGACCTTCGGGGTCGTCGCCTGTATCGCCTCGCTCGTGTCCGAACGGGGGCGGCGGCTCGGCGACGTGTTCGCCGGGACCCTCGTCGTGCGGGAGCGGATACCCGCGGCGCGGGCCCTTGTCGTGCCTCCGCCGCCGCCGTGGCTTGTCGGGCGGTTCGCCGGGCTGGATCTGTCCGCTGTGCCGGAGCCGTTGTGGCTGGAGATACGGCAGTACCTGACGCGGGCGCGTGAGCTGGACCCCTTCGTGGGGCGGCGGCTCGCCGAGCGGCTGGCCGACGAGCTGGTGGCGCGGACCGGGACGCCTCCGCCGCCGGGGGTGCCTGCCGACGCCTTCCTCGCAGGGGTGGTCGCCGAGCGGCAGGCGCGGGACTCCCGGCGGGCGTTCGCCCCGGCGGCGGAGGGTCTGCCCGCTGCTCCCGCTGTCGCCGCTCCGGTCGTCATGCCGCCTGTCGTCCCGCACGGTGTGCCCCCGGTCGGTCCGGCGGGTGGGGAGAGCGGGCCTCGGGTCACCGGGTTCGCTCCGCCCGCCTGACGGTCAGGGGAAGACCGAGGGCGGTGTCTCCAGGGCTTCGAGTTCGATGCCGGGGGCCGCGAGGACCACGTCGCCTGCGATGTGGACGGTGTGCCGCTCCCCTGTGTCCAGGGCGCTGACCTGGTACTCGTCGACGACCAGGGGGCCGTTGTCAGTGGCGTGCGTTTCACTTCTCAGCAGGGCCCAGGACTGGTCGACCGTGAGGGGGGCGAGCACAGGATCCGTGAAGGCGACGAGCCTGAGGCGGGTCTCGGGGGAACCGGGGGTGAGTCGTAGGAGTCGCGTGATCGCGACGAGGAACGCCGGGGACGTGCCGGTGAAGGCGTGGGCGCGCACATTGCCTTCGGTGGCGTGGGTTCCGGTGGGGTCCGTGCGGACCCAGGTGACGCCGTCGAGGGCCGCGCCGCGGACCTGCCAGCTCGCGGCGTTGAGTTCGAGGCGGATGGGGCGGCCCAGCTCGTCGACGGCCAGGTCGACGGAGCCCGCGTGGTCGCCTGAGGGGGTGACGGTCTGGGAGACGTAGCGCCAGCCGGAGGGGCCGGGGGCGCAGTGGAAGTGCTCTTCACCGAGGGGGGTGTGGTCGTGCGGGTCATGGAGCGAATATCGGCCGCGGGGCATGGGTCGGTCCTCGGGAGGCGGTGCTTCCAGGTGCGGTAGCGGGGGCGGAGTCGGAACGGGGCAGGCCCCCGGCACGGGGGTGCGGGGGCCTGCCTGATTCCTCTACGGGTGTCCGGGACGGCGCCGCGTCAGCGCGCGGGCGCCGCCGGCCGGGGCATCAGTAGCGGTAGTGGTCCGGCTTGAAGGGGCCGTCGACGTCGACGCCGATGTAGGCGGCCTGCTCGGGGCGGAGGGTCGTCAGCTTGACGCCGAGGGCGTCGAGGTGGAGGCGGGCGACCTTCTCGTCCAGGTGCTTCGGCAGCGTGTAGACGTCGGTCGGGTACTCCTCCGGCTTCGTGAAGAGCTCGATCTGGGCCAGGGTCTGGTCCGCGAAGGAGTTCGACATGACGAAGGAGGGGTGACCGGTCGCGTTGCCGAGGTTCAGCAGGCGGCCCTCGGAGAGGACGATCAGGACCTTGCCGTCGGGGTAGGTCCAGGTGTGGACCTGCGGCTTGACCTCGTCCTTGACGACGCCCGCGGTGTTGGCGAGGCCGGCCATGTCGATCTCGTTGTCGAAGTGGCCGATGTTGCCGACGATGGCCTGGTGCTTCATCTTGGCCATGTCGGCGGCCATGATGATGTCCTTGTTGCCGGTCGTGGTGATGAAGATGTCGGCGGTCTCGACGACCTCGTCCAGGGTCGTGACCTGGTAGCCGTCCATGGCCGCCTGGAGCGCGCAGATCGGGTCGATCTCGGTGATGATGACGCGCGCGCCCTGGCCGCGGAGCGACTCGGCGCA
>NZ_BJMN01000115.1 GCF_006539185.1 Streptomyces gardneri | reverse complement strand
CCCCGAAGAGCATCCCGGCGTTGAGCCCGAGCCAGAACCAGCCCCGGTAGCGGGCCCCGGAGAGCAGCCCGACACCGACGGCCACGACGACGGCGTACGTGACGAGCCCGAGCATCGGGTTGGGGAAGCCGAAGACCGCGGCCTGCTCGCTCTTCATGATGTTGCCGCAGGACACGACCGGGTTCAGGCTGCACCCGGGCTGGAAGCCGGGGTCCTCCAGGAGCTTGAACTTGTCGATCGTGATCACCCAGCCGGCCAGCACGCCCGCCGCCCCGGTGACCATCAGCATCCAGGCGAAGGCCCGGCCCGTGCCGAGCCCCGTCCCCGCGGTCTCCGGCGCGGACTCCCGCTGCCCGGGCACCCCGCCCTGTACGTTCACCGTCGCCATCGCCGCGACCCCCTTCCGTTCTCCGGCTCAGCCCTGGATGCGCCGGACCGGCATCAGGACGTGGGCGCTCTCCGCGAGCATCTCCTCGTCGGAGACGAAGGTGCGCAGCTGCGCCTCGTCGACGGGCTGCCCGGGGACCGCCTCGGGCCAGGGGCGCACGGAGCAGATGAGGTAGACCTGGCCGCGCTGGCGGGCGGCGGCCTGCCACTCGTCGGGCACCGGGCACTGCACCTTCAGGAAGGGCAGGTTGAGCACGGCGGAGCCGCCCTCGACGAGCAGCGTGGCGTTGATCCCGGCGTCCTTCTCCAGGTCGAAGAGCCGGTCGCCGACCGAGAGGCCCATCGACTCCAGGGCCGTCCGCATCGCCTGCTGACCGGCCTCCGGTCCGTCCCGGCCGTCGCCGAGCGAATACGCCATGAGGAACGGCGTGCCCGCCTCGTCGGCGGAAGGCTCGCTGGACCACGGAATCACCGTGAGAGTTCCCAGCGGAGAGGCGCTGCGCGCCGAGGAAACGACATTGGAAGTGGTCATGAATAAGGATGCTAGTGGCCCAACCACCCTTCCCCCGCGCCGATTTCACCCGAACGGTCGATATTCACGCCGCTGGCATTTCCGACGCAACGAACCCGGGTTTTCATCGTTGTGCCCAGAGGGCAATTGCCGACCCGAGGAGATCACTCATGATCGTCCCGCGCCGCGTCGCACTGCGGTCCCTCTTCGCGCTGGCGGTCACCGCCTTCACCGGGGGCGCGCTCGGCCGCATCGCGACCCGCACCCCGCCGGGAGCGCCGTCCGGGGCCCCGCGCGACCCGCTCGCCTTCGACGAGATGTACGGGGGCCGCCGCATCCGGGGCTTCTCCGGCCCAGGCGGCGGGCCGGTCGCCCTCGTCGACGGCCGGCCGCTGCATCTGATGCGCTGCGCCGACGGCGGTTACGTCTCGCCGATCGACCACTACGAGTCCTGTCCGACGCCGCTGGCGGCCACCCGCGCCGCCGTGGACGAGCTGGGGGCGGCTCCGCTGTCCCGGTTCGCCGCCGGCCACGGCGTCCACACCGAACCGACGGGAGGGAGCCCGCGTGGTGTACACGCGTAAGAACCAGCGCGACCTGACCGGCGCCGAGCGCCGGAAGTTCGTCGCCGCCGTCCTGGAGCTCAAGCGGACCGGCACGTACGACGAGTTCGTCCGCACCCACATCGACCACTACACGGCCGACGGGGAGGGGCGGCTCAGGACCGCCCACATGGCGCCGAGCTTCCTGCCCTGGCACCGCAGGTTCCTGCTGGAGTTCGAGAAGGCCCTGCGCCGGATCGACGGCACGGTCTCCGTCCCGTACTGGGACTGGACCCGGGACAACAGCCCGGCCTCCTCGATCTGGGGCGAGGACTTCATGGGCGGCAACGGCCGCCGCGCCGACCTCCAGGTGATGACCGGCCCCTTCGCCCACTCCTCCGGGCGGTGGAACGTCACGTACGCGATGTCCGAGACCCGCTTCCTGACCAGGGACTTCGGCCGGCCCCGCGACCCGGTCGCGCTCCCGACGCAGGCCCAGCTCGAAGAGGTGATGCGGGAGCGGGTGTACGACGTGGCGCCCTGGAACTCGACGAGCGCCTCCGGCTTCCGCAACCGGCTGGAGGGCTGGGCCTCGGGCCAGGGCAACGAGCGGTTCCGGATCCACAACCGGGTGCACCGCTGGGTCGGCGGGCTGATGCTCGGGGGCGGCTCCGTCAACGACCCGGTCTTCTGGCTGCACCACTCCTTCGTCGACCTGGTGTGGTCGCGGTGGCAGCAGCGCAACCCCTCGGCCGCGTACCTGCCGGCGGAGCCGCCGCCACTGGGGGACGCGCAGTACCGCAAGGTCGTCGCCCGGCACCAGCCGATGGCGCCCTGGGGGGTCACCCCGGCGGAGCTCTTCGACCACAGCCGGATCTACCGGTACGCCTGACCGCACACACACGTGTGTCCCCCCGGCCGAGCGGGCCGGGGGGACACACGTGGTGGAACGGGGGGATCAGCCGCCGTAGCCGCCGTCACCGTTGTCGTGGCCGTGGCCGTCGGCGTTGATGCAGGTGTTGCCGAAGGCCGGGTTGAGCAGGCCGATGACGTTGACGGTGTTGCCGCAGAGGTTGACCGGCACGTGGACCGGGACCTGGACGACGTTGCCGGAGGCGACACCGGGCGAGTGGGCGGCGACGGCCTCGGCGCCCGAGTCGGCGACGGCCAGGCCGGCTCCGCTGAGGGCCACGGCACCCGTGCCGGCGAGAACAGCGGCAGCCTTCGCGATGCGAGACATCAAGAACTCCTTGGACGTGGAAAGCGACCGCAGGAATCACGGCCGACTCCCCTTCAACGCCCGTCACGAAGACTGGTCACGGCCATTGCGCCGAACGGTACGAAAGAAATCCGAAAAGATCCGAAAAGAGATTGGCCCGTGGACCTGAGGGCGCCCGCCGCCGGATACGACGGGACGGGCCTCGGTCCACGGGCCGCGGCCATGCGACGAGCCTTCACTTGTAACGATCAACTATCCCTGTGGTGGCGGGGAAGAATCGTGTCTTCACTCGCGCGGGGGCGCGGTGGTATCAGTGCGCGGTCGGCACCAGACCCAGCTGGGGGTCGAGGGCTCCGCTCAACACGGGGGTGAGGACACCGACCTGAGGCTTCGCCAGGTCCGGGAGTCCGGCGAGCCCGTTGCCACGGGGGGCCTCCACCGGGTTGCCGACGACGGCGCCGGGGGTGGCCGCCGCCATCTCCGAGTGCGGGCTGCTGAGGAGGGCCCGGCCCGGGTCGCTGCCCTCCAGGAGCTCGGGCAGCGGCGCGTCCACGACGGTCTTCGGGAGGGTGCCCGTGAGCGGCACGCTGGGCAGGGCCAGGTCCGGCAGGGAGCCGAGACCCTTCTGGAATCCGGTGGGGGCACCGGGCACCGGGACGGGCACACCGGTGGCGACCGTGGGGGCGTCCATCGGGAGCACCGGCTCCAGGCCCTGGAGCGGGACGATCACCGGTGCCTCGACGGCTGAGGCCGGGGCGGCCAGGGCGGCGGAGGCGAGCGCGGTCATGAGGATTCCCATGCCGGCGTGAGAGCGCAGAGTCATGCTCTGTAGAACGAGGCGTTCGGGGGAAACGTGGCGGAATACCCCCGTGTGCAGCAACGCCAGAGGCCCTCACCGGTGAAGGCGAGGGCCTCGCTTGACGTCCCGTCAGCCTACGGCGTCAGTGACGGCGGGAGATCCGTCCGCCCCGGAGGTAGACGACGGTGCCGCCGATGATCAGCGCCGCGCTGATGGCGGCCGCGCCCATGAGCGCGGAGTCACCACCGGTGTCGGGAAGTTCGGGCGGGGTGGTCGTCGGAGGCCCGGTCGTCGGAGGCTCCGTCGTGGGAGGTTCCGTTGTCGGAGGCTCGGTGTGCGGGGG
>NZ_BJMN01000114.1 GCF_006539185.1 Streptomyces gardneri | reverse complement strand
GCAGTGAGTGCAGTCCCCGCAGTTCGCAGTATCTCCCGTTTGGTAAGCAGTTGATCACCGAGGGAAGAACGGAGGAGTTGAGGCGCCATCAGGATCGCCCGGGCGGAAGCCTTGAGCCCGGGTACCGCAGGACATCGATAGAAGGTGGTCTCCGGTCAAGCAACCGCGATCCCCGCACTCCCGGCAGCATCTCGGTCGGGTCGGCGGAAACAGTAGGTCGGCGCAGGACTAGGGCCGGCAGATGGTGTAGCAGTTCCTTCGGGGCCCTGGTGTCGTACGCACCAGGGCCCCTCCAGGCGTTCCGACCTCTTTCCCTACCTGTTTCGCAGTGAGGTGCGATGACAGCAGACGATTCGCTCGGCCGTCTCGACGACGACAGCTACCCCGCCTACACGATGGGCCGGGCCGCCGAGATGCTCGGCACCACCCAGGGCTTTCTCCGCGCCATCGGCGAAGCCCGCCTCATCACCCCACTCCGCCCCGAGGACGGCCATCGCCGCTACTCCCGCTCCCCATTGCGGATCGCCGCCCGCGCCCGCGAACTCGTCGACCACGGCACCCCCATCGAGGCGGCCTGCCGGATCGTGATGCTCGAAGTCCGACTCGAAGAAGCGCAGCGCGTCAACGCCGAGTACCGTCGCGCAGCGGCCGAGGTGCATCCACGGACAGCGGCCTGAGGTGGGCGCGCCGGCCGGTCTCGGCGGGCACGCCCAACCCGTGCCTGTCAGAGTCGTCACGTGTGCTCGCCCCCCTCTGGTAACAGCCTGTTGTCGGCGTGTAGCGTCTGCGTCAGCTGTCGTGGTTCGGAAGTTCCCCTGCCCATGCCTTCGGCGTGGGTTTTTTGCTGTGCTGTGCCGCAGGGACCAGGGCGATCACCTCCGCCTTCCGCATGGAGCGGGAGGCGTTCATCGACTGGAAGGCATGAGACATGGCTACGGGAACTGTGAAGTGGTTCAACGCGGAGAAGGGCTTCGGCTTCATCGCCCAGGACGGCGGCGGCCCGGACGTCTTCGCCCACTACTCGGCGATCAACTCCACGGGCTTTCGTGAGCTCCAAGAGGGCCAGGCCGTGACGTTCGACGTCACCCAGGGCCAGAAGGGCCCCCAGGCGGAGAACATCAACCCGGCCTGACCTTCACCACCCGCGGACACCGAGACCGACGCCTAAGGCTGCCCCTTGCAGCCCGTACCGCTCGACCCGGACAGCGGACGCCTGCGATGCCGGCGGGATCCGACGCGTACCGAAAGGGCCGCGCAGCTGTTGCTGCGCGGCCCTGATCTGTGTCCAGGCCGGGACCCGACCAGGCGCCCCGCATGCTCGAACGGATGCGCGGGTTCGGTCGGTGCGGTTCGCATTCCGGGGTCAGGTGCTGCGCCGGTCGCGGCTGTCCTGGCGGAGGTGGTCGGCGTGTCGGGTCATGGCGTCGAGGTGATCGACGAGAGCCGAGTCCTCGGGGCGCAGGTGAGGCCGGGCGTCGGTCAGGGGGCCCACGAGACGGGCTGCGTCGTTGTCGGCTAGGGCCCGGTTCAGTTCGCCGACGGCCACCGCGGCGGCGTCGGGAAGGTCGGTGAGGGCGGTGATCTGGCCGGCGAGCCGGCGCAGGTCGGCCGCGTTGCCACGGGCCCAGGCCGTGACGGCGCGGTCTGAGGCACGTGTGTCGCGGGTGGCCTGGACGCGTTCCTCGCCGGTGCTTCCGGCCGTGCCGGGGCGCAGGCGCAGGTAGCGGCGTTCGGCGGCCTGGCGGCTCGCGACCCCGAGGGGTCCGGCGAGGTCGGCCCAGCTCGCGCCCTGGCCCCGGGCTGTTTCGATCAGGCCGCTCTCCCAGCCGGCGAGCTGTTCACGGACCTCGCGCAGCATCAGCAGCGCGGCCAGAGCCGGGTGCGGGCCCGCGTCCGTCGGCTCGGTCGGGGGCGTTCCGGCAGAGGAACGCTGCGCGTGCCTCACGGCCTGGTCGATGGCCCGCAAGGCCGTCGCCGCAGCGGGGAAAGGGACCGGCGCGGCCGGCTGGCTGGCTTGTCTCATGACACTCTCCGCGGCTTGTCATCCTCCAGATGACTTCTTACTTGTCGTCGTTTCGATGACATGTTACAACCGAAGCACGTAGAAGCGCATTGGCAGTTCCTGCCTGAACCAACTGGAGGTGTTTCGCGATGTTGATGCGCACTGACCCGTTCCGCGAGATGGACCGGATCGTCCAGCAGCTGTCGGGTGCGTCTGGCACGTGGTCGAAGCCGGCCGTGATGCCGATGGACGCCTACCGGCAGGGCGACGTGTACGTGATCGCCTTCGACCTCCCCGGCGTGAGCACCGAGGCGATCGACATCGACGTCGAGCGGAACATGCTGACGGTGAAGGCCGAGCGCAGGCCCGCGGGGAAGTCCGACGGCGTGCAGATGGAACTCTCCGAGCGGCCCCTGGGCGCCTTCTCCCGCCAGATCATGCTCGCCGACACCCTCGACGCCGAGCACATCGACGCCGACTACGACGCGGGCGTTCTGACCCTGCGGATCCCGATCTCCGAGCGCGCCAAGCCGCGGAAGATCCGCATCGGCGGCGAATCCGGCCGCAAGCAGATCTCCGGCTGATCGGCCCCACCGCGGCGGAGGACGGGGAACCGTTCCCCTCCGGCACCCCGTCCTCCGCGCCCCTCGCCCCTTCACCCCTCCCCGGAGGTGACGTGATGTCGATACGCAGGGAGACGTTCCTGGCCCACGTCCAGGAACGCGGCGAGTACCCGACCCTGCCGGAGGCCGAACGGGCGGCCCGCGTCGTCCTGGCCCTACTGGGCGCGCACCTGGTCGGCACCGTGCGGGCCGAGCTCGCCGCCCGGCTCCCCGAGACGTACGCCCTGATCCTCCTCAATCCCCTGCAGGCCGCCGAACCGCTCTCACCCGAACGCTTCGTCCGCGCGACCGCGGCCTGGATCGAGGGCGCCACCGAGAAGACAGCTCTGTGGGACATCGGCGCGGTCCTCAGCACCGTGGCCGCCGCGGCGGGTGACGTCCTCATGAGCGAGGTCCTGCTCCAGCTCCCGCCCGGCTACGACCTCCTCTTCGGCCACCCTCAGCCCACCTGACCGGCGCGACGGCCGGAACTCGAACCTTCGAAGAGAAAGGCAACCGCAGCACCATGTACGACCAGCCTCGACCGGACCGGCCCACCCCCGCCATGACGTTCGACCAGGTGCTGGAACGCGTCCGCTACGAGGGCGCCTACCCCACCCGCGAACGCGCGGAAGAAGCCGTCCGCACCGTTCTTGCCGCGCTCGGCAGGCAGGTCACCGGCGACGAACGCGTCGACCTCGCCCAGTGCCTGCCCGTCGAAGCCGCCCTCACCCTGACCGCCCAGATCCCCGATATCGAGCAGCTCACCGGCTGGGGCTTCGTCAAGGACCTGGCCGCACGAACCGGCGTGAGCCCGGCCATCGCCCGCTGGGACACCGGCGCCGTACTCGCCACCGTCACCGCGCTCGCCGGACCCGACCTCCTTGCCCGCGTCCTCCAGCGACTCCCCGACGACTACGCACTCCTCTTCGGACAGGCGCAACTGCGCCGGCCTCAGCGCGCCGCCGCCTGACTGGAGCAAATGGTGACGCTCGGGGCGAATCTCGCGCCTGAGGTGTTCGGAAGAGGCCAGACGCTGCCACAGCGGGTCGGGAAGGTAGGGACGGTGGCGCCGCGGGCAGCCCATTCCTCGGCGAGCTGCGTGTACGGGGGGCGCCCTGGTCCGGGGTATTCATCACGTTCGTCAAAACGATTCCTCCATCCCGCCATGCGAAAATCTATGACGGCTGGAGTAGACATTGCATGGTGGCGTGGC
>NZ_BJMN01000113.1 GCF_006539185.1 Streptomyces gardneri | reverse complement strand
AGAGAAAATACTACCTGGTCCCGAGGGGTGCTCGTGACAGCCCCGCCGGAGCGCCGTCCGGCGGGGTTCGTCCTGGGTGGCCGCCGTCCTGAGCGGCCGGCTGCTAGATGGCCAGGGAGAGCACCACCGGAGCGGCCCGCCGGTTGAGCGTGTCCGCCGCGGCGCGCAGCCGGTGGGCGTGCTCGATCGGCAGGGACAGGGCCAGGCAGCCCACGGCCGAGCCCGCCGTCAGCGGGACGGCGGCGCAGACCGTGCCGACCGCGTACTCCTGGAGGTCGAGCACGGGGACGGTAGCCGGCTGGCTGTCGAGCTTCGAGAAGAGGATCCGCTCGCTGGTGATCGTCCGGGAGGTCAGCCGGGCGATCTTGTGCCGGGAGAGGTGGTCCCGCCGGCCGTTCTGGTCGAGCTGGGTGAGCAGGCACTTGCCGACGGCGCTGACGTGCGCCGCCGAGCGGAAGTCCACCCATTCGTTGACCTTCGGGGTGCGTGGCCCGTCGGCGAACTGGGTGATCTTCACTTCGCCGTCGATGTACCGGCTGATGTAGACGGCCGCGCCGACGGAGTCGCGCAGTTCGGTCAGGGTCTCCTGGAGCTTGGCCTCCAGGGCTTCGCGGCGGGTCAGGCCGGAACCGAGGAGGACGAGGGAGTCCCCGATGACGTATGCGCCGTCGGCGACCTGCTCGACGTACCCCTCGCGGCGGAGCATGAGGAGCAGCGACGAGAGGTGGGCGACGGGCAGGCCGGTCTCGCGGGCGATCTGGACGTCCGTCACTCCGCCACCGTGCCGTGAGACCGTCTCGAGGACGCGCAAGGCGTATTGCACCGAGTGGAACGGCGCGGTGGGCTCGGGCTTCAGCGCCACGGTTTCCCCCTACCAGGTTGTGACCGCAAGCTTTCGTACCACGATAGCCGCCAAGGGCCCTTTCAGGGGCGGCTGTTGGCGAGAATGATGCGGAGGATCCATGGCCTGGGCTGGGGCGCACCACCCTGGCATATGCCTGTGTCATGACTCCTTCACAGAGCCTCAGGTCAGGGCTGTGCGCGACCGGGTTCGCGCTCACGTTCGGGTGGTGGCGGCCGGGAGATTTTTTACGGGGAAGCGGACCCGCTCAGGCCTCGATCCGTGGCCGAAACCGTACGGAAGGGTCCCGGAATAAGCGGAGACACCCTCCTGTTGTGGATCGGATGCAGTGTTCGCACCATCCGCACGTGTGCCGAGGAGGGTCCCTACGGTGACCGACGCTATTCGAGGAGAGGCACGGGGAACCGCGCCCGTACCGCTGTCCGTACTGGACCTGGTGACCGTCGGCAGCGGGCGGACCGCGACGCAGGCGCTGGCCACCAGCGTCGAGCTGAGCCGGCTCGCCGAGCGGCGCGGCTTCCACCGGCACTGGGTGGCCGAGCACCACTCCATGCCCGGCGTCGCCTCCTCCTCCCCGGCGGTGATCCTCGCCCACCTCGCCGCCCACACCCGCCGCATCCGGCTCGGCTCCGGCGGCGTGATGCTGCCCAACCACGCCCCGCTCGTGATCGCCGAGCAGTTCGGCACCCTGGAGGCCTTCGCCCCGGGCCGGATCGACCTCGGCCTCGGCCGTGCGCCCGGCACCGACGGCGCCACGGCCGCCGCCCTGCGGCGCACGAACACCTTGGCCGAAGGGGCCGACGACTTCCCGGAGCAGCTCGCCGAGCTGACCCGGTTCCTGGACGACGACTTCCCCGACGGGCACCCGTACGCCCGGATCCACGCCGTGCCCGGCCCCGTGCAGGGCCCGAAGGGCCGCCCGCCGGTCTGGCTGCTCGGCTCCTCCGGCTTCAGCGCCCGCCTCGCGGGACTGCTCGGACTGCCCTTCGCCTTCGCCCACCACTTCTCCGCCCGGAACACGATCCCGGCGCTCGACCTCTACCGGGACTCCTTCCGGCCCTCGGGGGTCCTCGACGCCCCGTACGCCATGATCGGCGTCGCGGCGCTCGCCGCCGACGAGGCGGAGCAGGCCCGCCGCCAGGTCCTCACCGGGGCCCTCGCGATGCTGCGGCTGCGCACCGGCCGGCCCGGTCTGGTGCCGACGCCGGAGGAGGCGGAGGCGTACGACTTCAGCTCCGCCGAGCGGGAGTTCGTCGACGGCTGGCTGGCGAACATCGTGTACGGCACCCCGGACGAGGTCCGCACGGGCCTCGACGACCTCCGCAAGCGCACGGGCGCGGACGAGCTGATGATCACGGCCAACGCGCACGGCGGGGAGGAGCGGCTGCGGAGCTACGAGCTCATCGCCGACGCGTACGAGCTCCCGGAACTGCCCGAGCTGCCGTAACCAGCGGATTTCCCTGCCGGGGTGGTTCACTCCCGAACCGCCCTCGCGGCACCCCTAAGTGAACCTTAAACCGCTCGTCACCCATGGTGGCGGGCGGTTCCGTTTTGTGCTGCACCCCTCTGACTAGGGCTTTCCTCATCAAATTGGTCTAGTCCTCAATCTGGTTCAGACCATTGACGTGCTGTTCATGTGCCGGTTATCACTTCCTCATCCCCAGTACGGCACCACCCAGTTCTCCCCCCTTCGGAGGCCGCACGTGCACCCCCGTAAGCCATTGATCGCCGCGCTTCTCAGCTCGGCCCTCGCCGCCGGCGCGCTCGCCGCGACCGTCGGCCTCGGCTCCGCCCAGGCGGCCGACTCGTCGACCACTGCCTCTGCGGGCAACGTGCGCATCGCGTACTACGACCAGTGGAGCGTCTACGGCAACGCGTTCTACCCCAAGCACCTCGACACCCGGGGCATCGCGGGCCAGCTGGACGTCATCAACTACTCGTTCGGCAACATCCACCCCACCAACCTCACCTGTTTCATGGCCAACAAGGCCGCGGGTGACGACAACAACCCCAACGCGGGTGACGGTGCGGGCGACTCGTACGCCGACTACCAGAAGTCCTTCAGCGCGGCGGACAGCGTCGACGGCGTCGCCGACAAGTGGGACCAGCCGATCGTGGGCGTCTTCAACCAGTTCAAGGAACTGAAGGCGAAGTACCCCCACCTGAAGATCAACATCTCGCTCGGCGGCTGGACCTACTCCAAGTACTTCAGCGACGCGGCCAAGACGGACGCGAGCCGCAAGAAGCTCGTCTCCTCCTGCATCGACCAGTACATCAAGGGCAACCTGCCCGTCGAGGGCGGCTTCGGCGGTGCGGGCACGGCGGCCGGCATCTTCGACGGCATCGACATCGACTGGGAGTACCCCGGCTCCTCCGGCGGCCACCTGGGCAACCACTACGCCCCCGAGGACAAGCAGAACTTCACCCTGCTCCTCGCCGAGTTCCGCAAGCAGCTCGACGAGTACGGCGCGGCCAACGGCGGCAAGAAGTACCTGCTGACCTCGGCCCTCCCGGCCGGCCAGGACAAGATCAAGTACATCGAGACCGACAAGATCGGCCAGTACTTGGACTACGCCAACATCATGACGTACGACATGCACGGCGCCTGGGACGGCGACGGGCCGACGTACCACCAGTCCCCGCTGTACCCCTCGACGAACGACCCGACCGACCCGATCGCGCCGGGCACCGAGAAGTACAGCATCGACTCGGCCATCGACTCCTGGATCGACGGCAACCCGACCTACGGGATCGCGGGCGGCTTCCCCGCCAACAAGCTGACCCTGGGCTACGAGTTCTACTACCGCGGCTGGAAGGGCGTGCCGGCCGGCACCACCAACGGCCTCGCGCAGACCGCCACCGGCGGCTCCGGCGCCCGACCGCTCAGCCAGCAGGCCGGCATCGCGCACTACAAGGAGCTCGGCGGCATCGTCGACAACGCGTCGACGACCTTCTGGGACGACCAGTCGAAGTCCTCGTACTTCTACAAGGACGGCGAGTTCTTCACCGGCCTGAACCAGAAGTCCATCCAGGCCCGGGTGGACTACGGCAAGCAGCGCGGCCTGGCCGGCGCGATGATGTACTCGCTCCTCGGCCTGGACAACAACGCCACCCTGCTGGGTCAGATCAACACCGCGCTCGGCGCCACCACCACCCCGCCGACCACGACGCCGCCGACCACCCCGCCGACGACGCCGCCCACCACCCCGCCCACCACGCCCCCGACG
>NZ_BJMN01000112.1 GCF_006539185.1 Streptomyces gardneri | reverse complement strand
AGATGATGTACGCCAGGTCCTGCGGCCCCGACTGGGGTACGGGGTCGGTGTCGGCGTGCGCCGCGATGGTGTCCCAGTCGGCGTCGATCAGCACGTGCGCGGCCGTGCCGGGGAGCCGGTCGGCCAGGTGCGACTGCGTGACGACCAGCGGCGCGCGGGTGTCGGAGAGCATGAACTCCAGCCGGGCCGCCGGATAGTCCGGGTCGAGCGGCACGTACGCGGCGCCGGCCTTCGTCACGCCGAGGAGCGCGACGATCATGTCCGTGCCCCGGTCCAGGCAGACCGTGACCAGGTCGCCGGCCGTGATGCCGAGGTCCGTCAGGTGGTGGGCCAGCTGGTTCGCCCGGGCGTTCAGCTCGGCGTAGGTGAGGCGGGTGCCTTCGAAGGTGACGGCGGTGGCGTCCGGGGTGCGCGCGGCCTGTCGCTCGAAGAGCGCGGTGACGGTGGTGTCGTCCTCGTACGGGACGGTGGTGTCGTTGAAGGTACGGAGGACCTGCTCCCGCTCGGCGCCGGTCAGCACGTCGAACTCTCCGACGGGGCGGGCCGGGTCGGCGACGACCGCGTCCAGGAGGCGGGTGTAGTGGCCGGCGAGGCGGTCGACGGTGGCACGGTCGAACAGCTCGGTGGAGTAGACGATCTCGGCGTCGAGCGAGCCGTCGGACTGCTCGGTGAGGAACAGCGTCAGATCGAACTTCGAGGCATGCGTGGCGACTTCGATCGTCTCGATCGACAGACCCGGCAGCGTCCAGGCACTCTCCGGCACGTTCTGGAGGGCGAACATCACCTGGAAGAGAGCGTTACGGGAGAGATCCCGCTCGGGGGCCAGCTCCTCGACGATCCGCTCGAAGGGAAGATCCTGGTGCCCGAACGCGCCGAGCGCCGTCTCGCGCACCTGACCCAGAAGGTCCGTGAAGGACGGGTTCGCCGTGAGGTCCGACCGCATGACCAGGGTGTTCACGAAGAAGCCGACCAGGTTCTCGACCTCGGCACGGTTGCGGCCCGCGATGGGAGTGCCGACCGCGATGTCGTCCTGCCGGGACCACCGCGACAGCAGCACCTGGAAGGCCGCCAGGCCCGCCATGAACAGCGAGGCGCCCTGGGCGGAGGCGATGTCCTGGAGACCCTTCGCCACCTCCGCACCGACCCTGAACGTCACCGCGTCACCCGCACCCGAGCGGTGCAGCGGACGCGGACGGTCCGTCGGCAGCTCCAGCGGCTCGATCCCGGCGAGGCTCTCCCGCCAGTAGCCGAGCTGCCGCTCCTCCCGCTCCGGCGTCAGCCACTCGTGCTGCCAGAGAGCGAAGTCGCCGTACCGGATCGGCAGTTCGGCCAGTTCCACGGCCCGGCCGGACAGGGCCGCCGTGTAGAACTCCCGCAGCTCGTCCGTCAGGACCGACACCGACCAGCCGTCCGCCACGATGTGGTGGATCGCCATCGCCAGGAGCTGGCGGTCGTCCGCGAGACGCACGACCGTCACCCGCAGCAGCCGGCCGCTCGACAGGTCGAACGTCCCGCCCACACCCGCGTCGACGGCCGCACGGGCCCGCGTCTCGCGCTCGGCCTCGTCGGCGACGTCCCGCAGGTCCACGACCTCCACCGGCACCCGCCACGCGCCGTCCACGACCTGGACCGGCTCGCCGTCCTCACCGGTCACGAACCGGGTCCGCAGCACCTCGTGCCGCGCGACCAGGCCCGAGAACGCCGACTCCAGAGCGGCCAGGTCGAGGGCGCCCTCCACCGCGTACCCGAAGGGGATCACGTACTCCGCGCTCCCCGGCTCCAGCTGGTCCAGGAACCACAGCCGGCGCTGCGCGAAGGAGAGCGGCTTGCCGCCCGGGCTCTCGACCCGCTTGATGCGGTCGTCCACCGTGCGCTTGCTCATCCGGGCGAGAAGACGCGACTCGAGGCTGTCGCCTGTAGCGATACTCATCGGAATTTTCCCTTACCTGATCAGAGAGAAGTCGAGTCGGAGGTGGCGGTGGTGGTGTCCTCGAGCGCGAGCAGCTCCAGGACGTGCGCGCTGACGTCCGCGACGGTGGGCGCGAGGAAGAACTTCCTGAGGCTGACTTCGAGACCGGTCAGCAGGTCGATCTGGTTGATCACCCGGGTGGCCAGGAGCGAGTGCCCGCCGAGGTGGAAGAAGTTGTCGTGGACGCCGATCCGGTCGATGCCGAGGACCTCGCTCCAGATGCCGGCGATGATCCGCTCCACCTCGGTGCGCGGGGCGACGTACGCGTCGTCCGTCTCCGGGCGGTCGCCCTCCGGCTCCGGCAGGGCCTTGCGGTCGACCTTGCCGTTGGGCGTCAGCGGCAGGGCGTCGAGCAGGACGAACCAGTTCGGGACCATGTAGTCCGGCAGGCTCTCGCGGAGCCGCGCCCGCAGGGCGGCGACGCTCGGCTCGCGGCCGGCGGCCGGGACGCAGTAGCCGACCAGGCGCTTGTCGCCGGGGCTGTCCTCGCGGACGATCACGACGGCCGCCGCGACGTCCTCGTGCCCGGACAGCGCGGACTCGATCTCGCCGAGCTCGATGCGCAGGCCGCGCAGCTTCACCTGCTGGTCGATCCGGCCGAGGAACTCCAGGTTCCCGTCCGGGAGCCAGCGCACCAGGTCACCGGTCCGGTAGACACGCGCCCCGGGCTCCTCGGAGAAGGGGTGCGGGACGAAAACCTCGCCGGTGAGCTCGGGCCGGTTCCAGTAGCCCCGGGCGACGCCGGCGCCGCCGATCCACAGCTCGCCGGGGACGCCGATGGGCGCCGGGCCGCCGAAGCGGTCCATCACGAGGGCCTCGGTGTTCGCGATCGGCGAGCCGATCAGGATCACCCCGCGCGGCCTCGTGATCAGGCTGGACGTGGCGGTGATCGTCGTCTCCGTCGGGCCGTACGTGTTGTAGATCGGCACGGAGGTGTACTGGAACCACTCCTTCACCGCCGCGGCCGGGACCTGCTCGCCGCCCAGGACGAGGAGCCGGAAGCCGGGGCCCAGGGACCGGCCGTTGCCGAGGTGCGGGACGACCTGCTCCCACAGCGCGGGGGTCAGCTCGCCGACGGTGACACCCTCGGACTCGACGGTGTGGAGGAGAGAGGCGGGGCTCCACTTCTCCATGCCGCGCATGACCAGCCGCCCGCCGGAGATCAGGGTGGGGAAGATCTGCTCCGCCGCCGCGTCGAAGGTCACCGAGGCGAACTGCAGGACACGGTCCGCGTCCGTGATCCCGTACCGGCTGCGCATCTCCTGGAGCCGGTTGCTCATCGACCGGTGCTGGATCATGACGCCCTTGGGGGTGCCGGTCGATCCGGAGGTGTAGATGATGTACGCCAGGTCGTCCGGGCCCGACCGCTGTGCGGGGTCGGTGGCGGGGCGGGCGGCGATCGTGGGCCCGTCGGTGTCGAGGAGGACCCGCGCGGCCGCCTCCGGAAGCCGGTCCGCGAGGTGCGCCTGCGTGACGACCAGCGGGGCGCGGGTGTCGGCGAGCATGAACTCCAGGCGGGCCGCCGGGTATTCGGGGTCGAGCGGGACGTAGGCGGCGCCGGCCTTCATCACGCCGAGGAGGGCGACGATCAGCTCCGGCCCCCGGTCGACGCAGACCGTGACCAGGTCCTCGGCCTTGATGCCGAGGTCGATCAGGTGGTGCGCGAGCCGGTTGGCGCGGGCGTTCAGCTCCCCGTACGTGAGACGGGCGCCCTCGCAGGTGATCGCCACGGCCTCGGGGGTGCGGGCGGCCTGCCGCGCGAAGAGCTCGTGGACGGTGACGTCGTCCTCGTACGGGACCGCCGTGTCGTTGAAGGTGCCGAGCAGCCGCTCGCGCTCCGGGGCGCCGAGGAGGCCGAGCTCTCCGACCGGGCGCGCCGGGTCGGCCGCGGCCGCGGCCAGCAGGTTCGTGTAGTGGCCGGCGAGGCGCTCCACCGTCGTGCGGTCGAACAGCTCGGTGGAGTAGACGAGTTCTCCGGCGAAGCCGCCGTCTCCCGCCGGGGTCAGCGTCAGCGACAGGTCGAACTTGGCCGCCTCCGAGATCACCGTCTCGTCCGAGGTCCACCGCGCGCCGTCGGTGACGAAGTCCGTCGTGCCCAGGGTGCTCTCGCGGAGCTCGAACATGACCTGGAAGAGGGCGGTGCGGGAGAGGTCGCGCTCGGGGGCGAGCGCCTCGACGATCCGTTCGAAGGGAAGGTCCTGGTGTGCGTACGCGCCGAGGGCCGTCTCGCGCACCTGGCCGAGGAGGTCCGTGAAGGAGGGGTTGGCCGTGAGGTCCGAGCGCATGACCAGCGTGTTCACGAAGAAACCGACGAGGTCCTCGACCTCGGCGCGGTTGCGGCCCGCGATGGGGGTGCCGACCGTGATGTCGTCCTGCCGCGACCAGCGCGACAGCAGCACCTGGAAGGCCGCGAGGCCCGCCATGAAGAGGGAGGCGTTCTGGCCGGAGGCCAGCTTCCGCAGGCCCTCCGCCGTGGCGGCCGGCACCCGGAAGGTCAGCGCGTCACCCGCACCGGAGCGCACCG
>NZ_BJMN01000111.1 GCF_006539185.1 Streptomyces gardneri | reverse complement strand
TCCAGCCCGCAGTCGCCTCGGTCGATGAGGTCCTTGAGGCGCCCGGGGGTGGCGACGACGACCTCGGCACCGCCGCGCAGGGCGCCGGCCTGGCGCCCGATGGGCATGCCGCCGACCACGGTCGCCAGGCGCAGCCTGACGGCGCGTGCGTACGGCGTGAGGGCGTCGGTCACCTGCTGGGCCAACTCGCGGGTGGGGACGAGGACGAGGGCGATCGGCCGGCGGGGCTCGGCACGCTGCCCGGCAGTGCGGGCCAGGAGGGCCAGGCCGAAGGCGAGGGTCTTGCCGGAGCCGGTCCGGCCGCGGCCCAGCACGTCTCGGCCCACGAGGGAGTTCGGCAGGGTCGCGCCCTGGATCGGGAACGGCACGGACACGCCCTGCGCGGTGAGCGCGGCCAGGAGCTCCCTGGGCATGTCGAGTTCGCCGAACGCCTCGACGGCGGGCAGCGAGGGCGTGATCGTCTTCGGGAGGGCGAACTCTCCCTGCACCGCGGCGGGCCGACGGCCGCGGCCGCCCGAGCGGCTCGGGTCTCCCGCACGGCTGGGGGCGGACGAACCGAAGCGACCGGCCCGGACGGGAGCGGCGGTGGAGCCGAAAGCGGAGCCGCCGGTGCGGCGGCGGCTGCGGGAGGAGCGGCTATTCGTACGTGTGGGGTTCATTCAGAACCTTCCTTGATGCGGCACGTCATCAAGGAATTCCCGCAGCGGTGGAGCGGCGCGGGGAACCAAAAGAACGGGCCGAAGGGAATGCGAAAGCGAATCTCGCTCGCATGGAGTCTGTGTCGGCGCAGGCGCTGAAACTGAAAGGGAGTGACGTCGGACGGACGTCGATATCCAGGGATCCAGGGCGACGGAGGGACACAGGTTCGAAGTGGCAGGCGTCCCCGGAGGGTCCGTGGGCGGCGGAGATCGACGGCCGTCCCGTAGATGAAAACGCTGCCGGAAAATGCCTGTAGCTGGGGCCCGCACCCCGAGGGATGCGGGCCCCAGCTACGAACTACGCGTCAGCTTCAGGCGGGAACGATGTTCTCGGCCGTCGGGCCCTTCTGGCCCTGCGCGATGTCGAAGGTGACCTTCTGGCCTTCCTGCAGCTCGCGGAAGCCCTGGGCGGCGATGTTCGAGTAGTGGGCGAACACGTCGGGGCCGCCACCGTCCTGCTCGATGAAGCCGAAGCCCTTTTCCGCGTTGAACCACTTCACGGTGCCAGCAGCCATGTCATATCTCCTTTGGGCAGTACACCGGCATCCGCGCTTTACGGATGCCGTGTCGCCGCGATGATGCCCTGCCCGGAAAATGACCGGAAATAAAAAGCGCTCCTGTGCGGCGGAGGGCCGCCTGGAGACGCTTGAAGTCTTTGGGTACCAAAACTGCAACTGATATCGACAGTAGCAGGTCGCGGCGGCTTCTGCGTGTAGATCAATCGCTCTCTGCGCGTTGCGGTAAAAACTCTCCCTGCGGGGCCCGGTAAATTCTCGGCCCGCGGTCATAGATATTGACTCGCCCTGAGTGCAGCATTTCGGAAGCACGGGCCCGAGCCTCCGGCACCCTCGACGACTTCGCGGAGCGCGAGGTGAGGGGGACCGACGCTGACGCTGGCCATAAGGTGTCCGACCTGCGAAAACGCGCCTTCTCGCGGCTCGTTTCGGTGGTCCGCCGATACCCGTGTTGACCGCTGTTCACCGTTCCGAAGGGCACGGATGGGGCACGGTGCCAGGGGGCACGGTCGCAGAGCCGAGGTGCCTTCGTGGACGCGCCCGGCCGCGGCGTCGATTCCCGGGCGGCGGCGGTGGAGCCCGCGAACGTCAACTGCCGGGTATCCGTCGGCGCCCGGCCCGCACACGGCGGGATGTGCGGCGCAACCGCCCGAACAGAATGAACGGCCCACGCCGCCGGACGAGTTCTCCTTGCTAGGACGCGCCGGGGCGTGTCCCCGAGCCCGCAGACCCGGCCGGCTGTTCAGCCGGAGTCTCGTGCACAGCGGCTTTGCGCCAGCGGGCTTCGCAGAACGAGTAGAGGCCGAACAGCACGAGACCCACAGCGGCGGCGATCAACAGGGCAGGCCCCGCGGGCGTGGCGGCGAACGAACGCAACGTCTCGTCCAGGCCCTTCGCCTGGCTGGGGTCGTACCGCACCGCGGCCAACAGGACGGACAGGCCGGCCCCGGCCGCGACCACGCCGCAGGCCACGCCGCCGACGATGCCCAGTATGGCGACGACCCGCCGCGTCGCCGGGCGCATCTCTTCCGTCCGGAGATCCTTCTCGAACCTCCGCATCAGGCTGCGCACCAGTATCACCGCGCCCACGACGATCAGGACGGCCCCGAACACGCCGACGATCACCCGGCCGCCCGGCAAGTCCAGCACCCTGGCGGTGTACTCCTTCGACGTCTCGTCACCGGGGCGCCCCCCGGTGGAACCGCCGACCAGCGCCGTCTGCACCACGCCGACACAGATCACGGCGTAGAACACTGCCATCCCCAAAGAACCCAGACGACGAGACCACTTCTCCCCGCCCTCCACCGTCTGCCCGAACGCCGCCTCGCACAGCCGCCACAGCGTCATCGCCGCCAGCCCCACCACCAGCGCCCACAGCAAAGCCTGGCCGAACGGCTGCTCGCCGAGGGTCCCCACCGCGCCGGACCGGTCGGCCTCCTGGCCGCTGTCGCTGCCGAGGCCGATCCGCACGGCCAGAATCCCCACCAGTACGTAGATCACTCCCCGGGCACAGAGCCCAACCCTGGACGCGACCTCCACCACACGACTGTCGGCCAGACGCCGCCCCCGAGACTTGGGCTGAGCTGCACTGTCCTGACTGCGCTCCATGTCTGGTACCTCCATGGGCCTGACCCCACTGCACAGCGAACCGTCGGCCGGGGCGGGCGTCGCGGGTCGGAGCCGGTGTCCGGCGGCGTCCCTGGCGCGCCCGCTGTTTGCGGACCGCGGTGCCACGCCGGCCGATGCGGCGGCCATGACCGGGAATCCGAGGCTGACGGGCATGACGCCATCCCCAGGTCTGTTCCCTGTCTCTCCACGGTAGGGGTGCCCCATCCGGAAGTCGCATCCAGATGCGGACCCGCCCTGCGCGCAGGGACCCGGAGTTACTACGAGCGATGAGGTGGGCCTCTGGGATTTCGTTGCGGGCAGGTTCCTAGCATGTAGGCATGGTTGCCCGTGATACCCAGCAGTCCGGTGCGGGAGGGGAAGCAGTGTCCCGAGACGACGCCGAAGCCTGCAGTGTTTCTTCCCCACCGACGATCAAGGGACGCGACTCGACCGGCCTGTCTTCGGGATCGCAACGCGACGGGGCCGCCGAGAACTCCCGCCCGGTGGCCGACCTGGTCGAGCGGGCGGCCGATCTGGTGGAACCCGTCAAGCCGAAACTACGCGGCTGGCTTCACGCCGGCATGGTCCCCGCATCGCTGGCCGCGGGCATCGTCCTCATCTGCCTGGCAGGGACGCCTCAGGCCGTGCTGGCCTGCACCGTGTACTCCGTGACGGCCTGGCTGCTGTTCGGGACGAGCGCCGTCTACCACCTCGGCACCTGGGGACCGCTCGGTGAGGCGGTTCTGCGTCGCCTCGACCACGCCAACATCTTCCTGATCATCGCCGGCACGTGCACCCCGCTCGCCGTGCTCCTGCTCTCCCGCGACCAGTGGTCCGTCCTGCTGTGGATCGTGTGGACGGGCGCTCTGGTCGGCATCGCCTTCCGTGTCCTGTGGGTCGGAGCTCCCCGCTGGCTGTACACCCCCTGCTACCTGGCCTTGGGCTGGGCGCCCGTGCGGTACCTGCCCGACTTCCTGCACAACGGCGGGGCGGCCGTAGTCTCCTTGATCGTGACCGGCGGGCTTCTCTACAGCGCGGGCGCGGTCGTCTACGCCCTCCAGCGCCCCAACCCCTCACCCCGCTGGTTCGGCTTCCACGAGGTGTTCCACGCCCTGACCGTCGCAGCCTTCACCGCGCACTACATCGCCATCTCCTTCACCGTCTACTGAGCACGGCAATGTTCTGCCCGGGGGCTGCTGTCGCCCTGGGGCGGGCGAGTTGCCTTGCTGGCTTCGGGTCAGGGTGCGAGGGGGCGGCGGAGGGAGAGGTAGTAGTTGCCGACGGCGGACAGGTAGCGGTGGTCAGCCATTTCGCTGTCGGTGGTGAACCGGGGAGCGGCTTTGATCTCTTCCCGGGTCCCTGACACCTTTACCGTCCGTGTTTCGGTGTCGATACCGGCGACGGCGCCGGCCGGGATCAGAATGCTCCTGCCGAACATCCACATGCTGGTGTCGACGACCAGGTGTTGCATGCCGGGCTGGTCCTGTTGGCGGTCCACGTGCCCGATGGTTCCGCCAGCCGCCTCAACCGTGCACCCCACCAGTGTCTGCCGGGACGTGTAGCCGCTGTCCTGCGCGTACATCCACACACCGCTCACAATCGTGCGTACGGGCGATCTCCACCCCCGCGAGGCCTCCCGCGCTCTGGTCACGGAGATTCTTCACGCCCACGGCGACCGTCTCCAGGACGACGCGACGGTCATGTGCCTGGACTGGCACGGTACCCACCAGGTCACACGCAGCGCTGACGCCGGGGCGGACCTGGCGGAGGCGTCCGCGCCCGAATAGCACTCTTTCGACGACCGAGGCCCGCCGATCCCGACGGGCACGCTCGGTTCAGGCCGAGGGC
>NZ_BJMN01000110.1 GCF_006539185.1 Streptomyces gardneri | reverse complement strand
GTTAGTGCCGGCGTCTATGGGCTGGCCGATGGGGGTGCCGGAGGTCAGGTCCCACATCCGCACCGTTCCGTCGCTGCCAGCGGTGACCGCGATGGGGGCGCCGTCCATGGTCGTGCATGCCACCGCGTTGACCGAGACGGTGTCGGCGTCTATGGGCTGGCCGATGGGGGTGCCGGAGGCCAGGTTCCACACCCACACTGTTCCGTCGTTGCCGCTGGTGACCGCGATGGGGGCGCCTTCCATGGTCGTGCACGCCAGCGCGGTCACCGGGTTGGTGTGGCCCGTCAGGGTGTCGCGGAGGGCTGGGGAGAAGCTGCCTCCTGTCGCCCAGCGGGGTGTCCAGCGACGTTCGGAGATGTGGTGGGTCAGGTGTTGGTGCAGGTCTGTGGCGCCGGCTCGTGCGGCGTCGAGGGCGAGAACTTGGCGGCGAACCTCTGGAGGGACGTGGGCGTGGATACCGAGGGACGTGCGGTAGACCGCCGCGGCGAGCCGGGCATCCTCGGCGCGGGCGTGGTGGAAGTAGGGGGTGAGGTTGCGTGGGGCGGCGTGGACCAGGTACTCGGTCTCGGTGAGGATGGCGTCGAGGCGGCCTGCTGCGGTGGCATGGGTGGCGAGGTGGTTACGCGTGTAGGGGTGGGCGCGGGACCAGTCACGGGTGGCGTCGCTGCGGTAGGGCACGTGCTCGGTGAGGACATCGGTGAAGGCCGCATGCACGGCCTGCTCGTTCATCCCGTCGCGCAAGTGTTCGGCGAGGGCCTGATGGTAGAGCCGGTAGGCGGAACGACCGGATTCGGTGGCTTCCACCACGTACGAGCCTGCGGTGTGGCGCAGCCACAGCAGATCCTCGTCGGTGTAGGTGTGGCCGGAGAGGGCGGAGGCCAGGGGAGCCCAGATGTCCTCCCAGGGCAGGCCTTGGCCTTCAGTGAACGCCAGGGGGCGCAGCAGTTCTGTGGCCCGTTGGGCGTCGGGGCCGAGGCGGCGTGTGAGGTCGTCGCGCATGGCCTGCCCGGCATGCCGCGGCAGGCTCTGGCGCCAGGCCAGGTCCTGGGTGTCGACCACGACGTTTTCGGCTGCGGCCAGTGTGCCGGCGGTGATTCGGGCGACCAGGAACGAGGTGCCGGCCGCCTCTGCCACCGCGTCCGCGACCGGTCTCAACGCCTCGGGGTGCTGGCGGTAGGGGGAGGCGGGGTGGGCTTTGAGCAGGGTTCGGCCGCTGTAGGCGCGCAGGGCTGCGGGATCTGCATAACGGGGGGAGTCGAGGTCGATGACCTCGTCGCGGGGGCCCGCGGTGCGAGGGGCGATCCCGAGACGGTCCAGGAGGTAGGGACGGGCGCCCAGCAGCAGCCGGATTTGGCCGTGCGAGTGATCGATCAACGGTCGCAGGATTCGCGAGCAAAGAGTGTCCGGCGTGGCGGCCTCGTCGAGGGCGTCGATGAGCGCCGTGAACGGCCGCTTACTGTTCCACGCTTCGAGAGCATCAAGGAGTTCGCCCACGGTGCTGGCGCGTACCTTGGCGGCAGCGGTGAGGCCGGTCAGAACGTCGCTGTCGCTGAGGTTCTGCGCATAGATGGCGACATCGACTGCGCCTTCCGCCGGCACCAGGTCGGGCCCGAGGCCAAGCGCGTCCACGGGCACGGTCCGGCGGCGTTCCGAGTGGGCCAGGGCAGCGATCAGGCCGAGCACGGCGGTCTTGCCCGAGCCGGGCCCGGCGGTGACCACCCGGCAGGCCCCGCTGCTGTCCGCGGCCGGGCCATGAAGCCAGCGGATGAGGTCGGCCAGTGCCGTGTGGCGGCCGCAGAACCACCAGCCTTGGGAGGCGTCAGCGTGGTAACCCATGGCGCGCATCAGCAGCCGGTTCGTGAATTCGGTCTCGCGCCGCTGAGCCTGCTCGTCGAACTCGGCGGCCTGCTGGACGGCCAGATCCACGTCGGTCAACCGGGCGCTGTGGCGCGGGTTGGCGAGGAACGCAGGCGGTTCTCCGCTCAGCCCGACGAGGGACAGGCTGATGCGCTGGTAGCCGGGTCGGTCAGGGTGGTCGTTCATCTGCTGCACCACCGAGTTCACCGAGAGAGTCTCCGGGCTGTGCCCGGCGGTGGCCCGGTTCCGCACGGCATGTGCGAACAGCTGCGGGAAGAGACCGGCCTGAGCCTGCTGGCGCGGCTGGGCGGAGGAGACGATCACCAGCCCGGAGCCGGCTTCCTGCCCCCACGTGGCGCTGATGCGCTCCAGCGCTGCGGCGGCGAGTTCGTTGCCGCCCTGGCCGGAATAGCAGGTATCCAGCACCAGCAGTAGGCGGCGCAGCTTGGTATCGCGCAGAATCGCCCGGGCCAGCTCGACGGTCGGCAGCGTCGTGTAGGCGACATCGTCGGGGTCGGTCTCGGAGGTGAACAGGACGTGGTCGCTGCTGTCATCAAGAACCTCCCCGTGCCCTGAGATGTAGACGGCCAGTAGGTCGTCCTCGCGACGGTCAGGTGCTTTGCAGAACGCCCTGAGCTGGTCGGTCAGTTGCATCTTCGTGGGATTCAGGCCCAGTGCCGTCTCGTGCTGGTAGCTCAGCTCGTTCGTGAAGACGTCGATGACGCGGTCACGCGCCTCTATCAGCGTCGGTCGGTCCCAGTCGGGACACTTGGGGTACCGGGCTACGGCCGTGGCGATGAGGAACCGCCGCGGCCCACCCTCCCCCGCATCGCCGCCTGCCAGAGTGTTCACAACAAGCCTTCAGCGATCGCCTGCCCGCACAGCTTGTCCGTCAGATAGGCAGTCGCGTCATGCGCGTGCGAGCCGTTGTGCACCCGCACCGAACGCACCGAGTCGCCGAACGCCGGGCGTAGATCCTTCACCAGAGCCACCACGTCGCCGTCATCGACGATGTTCGTCCACACCAGGGCCTCGCCTCCTGGCCATACACCGCGCCTTTTGCCACCCAGCTCGAGCGGAGCTGGCTCGAGCCGCTTCAGGATCAGTTCCGGGATGCCCAGCGGAGAGCCAATCGTGACAAGTGCGGTGACCCGATGTCCCGGCCGCGCGCACAACGCCTCATAGGCCACCACCGATCCCAGGGAATGGGCGACTACCACGCGGGTGTCGTCACCGATCGCCTCAGTCACCCGCCCACGCGCCTCGATCCGGACCTTCGGATCAGTCAGGTAGCGGTGGACCTGCTTGAGGTCGAAAACCATCGCCCGCAACGCCACTCCGGAGAAGAACCGTGACCCCGACAGTGCCCGCAATGCCGCCTGCACCGACCGCGGCGTTGCCGCCAGCGTGTCCGCTCCCGGAGGCACCACCATCGGATCGGTCGCTGCGGCCGCACGCCACCACTCCAGCAGCAACTCGCTTTCGAATCCCTCTTTGACGTCGTCAGCGGCGTAGAGGGGGTCTCCCACAGCCAGAAGCTCCCCTTCCGGCCGGAACACGTCCCCATAAAACGCCATCACCACATCCAGGTCTGCGGCGGCGCTCTTTGCCTCAGCGCGGCGCAGTCCATCAGTCAAGGCGGGCCGCCACTCCCTTAGCAAGGAGTCCTCCCCGAGGAGCTGCTTGCCGATGCCGTGCACCGCCACTACCCGTCCCACACCGCGCCCCTCCCCGTACGCGCCCACTTGTCATGAGCGCCGTACCAGCAGGCGCCCACCCAAGCAGAGCAAGCAAACCGCCCGTGGACCCACAACCAGGTCCGGGGGCTCTGAGGGCCCAGGTATGGCATGGACTCACCTCGTCTCACCAGGCCGTCCTCTTTCAGTCTCCTCCGTACGTCGCCTGGCCGCTCGGCGGCTGGCACACCGCCCTGCACCGCCTGAGGGCCGCTGCCCCCATGCCGGGTGAGCAGTCGCTGCTGAACAGCGGCAGTGGACGGTTGCGGTTGATACCGATTGTTCGGAGGCGGCGGTCTGTCCTGCCGAGAGCAGGCCAGCCGCCCGCCCGCCGCAGCCTGGCCAGACTGTGAGGCATGAAGACTCCTCCGAGTCCCAATCGCGTGCGTGCGAGCGTGAGGGCCGCGATCTCCGCCCTGGAGATGGCGGCCGTGACGGCCGGGGTACTGGCTAGCGAGAGGTGTGCCGTAGCAGCGCATTCAGGAGCGCATGGCGGCGTGCGTCCGGCCAGTTCCACGGGACCTGATATCCGTCAGCCGGTCATTTCCAGGAGGGTGCCCTTTTTGGTGGCGCTGTCCAGAGACAGGTTGAGGAACAAGACAGCGAGCTCGGCTGTGGGAAAGCCCCTTCAGGCAAGGTCCCAGCGAGAGAGCCAGCCGAAGCGCCGCTCCTCCCGGCCCCTCAATCGGTTACGGCCGCGCGCTGATGTGCAGCCGAGGATCCACAAAGCAGTGTCATCCTGGCCGGTGACTCCCCGTCGAGCCAGCGGACGACGCTAGACCTCGACCCGCTTGCAGCACAGCACAGAGCCCGCTCGACGCTCCCGCTCCGGAATCTCGGTGACCACGCCCCAGCTCCCTTTGGGCCCCTCGGACTCGGTCATAAAACACTATGAGAGCCCAGACCGCGAACGGAGCCCATCGTTGGGGTTGTCGGCTTGGTCAGAGGCCGCCTTGCCGGTATGAGCGTGCGGCCGCCATGACGTCCTTGAAGCGGTCGTCTGCGAGCGCCTGCAGGGGCGCGTCGTCATCGAGTTGCGGGTTCATGCCCATCATCCAGGCGCGGGCGACGTGCCTGTTCTCGCGTTCTTCCACGTACCGGAACACGTGGAAGGCCGTGCGCAGCCGGATC
>NZ_BJMN01000109.1 GCF_006539185.1 Streptomyces gardneri | reverse complement strand
GTCGTACGAGTCCGAGCCGCTTCCCGTGGCCGTCCATTCGCGCAGGAGCACGTCCCGCTCGCCGGCATCCAGGACGTCGAGATCACCGATCCGGACGTCCGGCTCCGCGACAGCCGCCTCCAGCAACCGCACCAGACGCGTCACGAGCACCTCGGCACTGCCCCGGTCGAAGAGATCCACGGCGTATTCGAGGGCGCCGGTGATGCCGGACGGCTTGCCGTCGCCGTCTCGGGTCTCGGTGAAAGCGGCGGTGAGGTCGAATTTGGCGGTGCCGTTGAGCACGGTCTCCATCCGGGCGTCGAGTCCGGGGAGTTCGAGTGTCGCATCGGCGTTGTTCTGGAGGACGAGCATCACCTGGAAGAGCGGGTGCCGGGCGAGTGAGCGCGTCGGGTTCAGCTCCTCGACCAGGTGCTCGAACGGCACGTCCTGGTGGGCGTACGCAGCGAGGTCGGTCTCACGGACCCTCGCGACGAGCTCGCGGAACGTCGGATCACCCGAGGTGTCGGTCCG
The DNA here is from genome assembly GCF_006539185.1 of Streptomyces gardneri. GTDB lineage: Bacteria > Actinomycetota > Actinomycetes > Streptomycetales > Streptomycetaceae > Streptomyces > Streptomyces gardneri. Next base: position 4,556 of record NZ_BJMN01000109.1, on the reverse strand, counting down.
CAGCACCAGCGTGTTGACGAAGAAGCCGACCAGGTCGTCCAGGGCCTCGTCCGAGCGGCCGGCGACCGGCGTGCCGAGCGGGACGTCGCTCCCGGCACCGAGCCGGGTCAACAGCGCGGCCAGGGCCGCCTGAAGGACCATGAACAGGGTGCCGCCGGAGGTGCGTGCCAGGCGCAGCAGGTCCTGGTGGAGGCGCGCTTCGAGGTGGACGGGAACGGCGTCGCCGCGATGGCTCGCGACGGCGGGCCGCGGTCGGTCCGTGGGGAGGGCGAGGGTGTCGGGGACGCCGGCGAGGGCGTCCTTCCAGTGGGCGGTCTGGCGGGCGAGGAGGCTCTCGGCATCAGCCGGATCACCGAGCAGCTCCCGCTGCCACAACGCGTAGTCCGCGTACTGCACAGGCAACGGCGACCACTCCGGAACACCCCCACCCACACGAGCCCCGTACGCCACCGCCAGATCCCGCACCAACGGCGCCAACGACCAACCATCACAAGCAATGTGATGCACCACCAACAACAGCACGCACTCCCCCGCACCACCCTCCGGCCCGAACAGATGCGCTCGCAAGGGAAGTTCGGTGGCCAGGTCGAAGGTCCGCGCGGCCTCGACAGAGAGGGCGGCGGGCAGGCCGACCTCTTCGCCCGGCGACACGAGCGTCACGGCGAGATCCGGGCGCGCCTCCTCGGGCGGCAGGATCCGCTGCTGTACGCGGCCGTGCTCCTCGGGGAACACGGTGCGCAGTGCCTCGTGCCGGTGGACGAGGTCGGAGAGCGCGGCCGCGAGGGCCGCCCGGTCGGGCGGGCCGTCGAGGCGCAGTGCGTGGGCGACGTTGTAGGACGCGGCTCCGTCCTCGGCCCGGTCGAGGAACCACAGCCTCTGCTGGGCGTAGGACAGCGGGAGTTCGGCGGGCCGTACGGCGGGGAGCAGTGCCGGGCGGGCCCGGTCGGCGGTGTCGAGGCGTTCGGCGAGCGTCGCCACGGTCGGGGCGCCGAAGAGGTCGCGGAGGGTGATCTCCGCGCCGAGGGCGGCGCGGACGCGGGCGGCCAGCCGGGCGGCGAGGAGCGAGTGGCCGCCGCGGTCGAAGAAGTCGTCGTCGATGCCGACGTCCGGGAGGCCGAGAAGTTCGGCGAACAGTCCGCAGAGGATCTCCTCGCGCGGGGTGCGCGGGGCGCGGTGGGTGGCGCCGGCCGCGAAGTCGGGGGCGGGCAGGGCCCGCCGGTCGAGCTTGCCGTTGGGTGTGAGCGGCAGGGCGTCCAGGCTGACGACCGCGGACGGCACCATGTGCGTCGGCAGGGTGCGGGCCAGGTGGCCGCGGAGCTCGGCCGGGTCGGCGCCGCCGACGACGTAGGCGACGACGTGCCGGTCCCCGGGCCGGTCCTCGCGGACGACGACGGCCACGTGGGAGACGCCGGGGTGGCGGGCCGCGACGGCCTCGATCTCGCCGGGTTCGATCCGGAAGCCGCGCACCTTGACCTGGCCGTCGGCCCGCCCGGCGAACTCCAGCTCGCCGTCGGCGCGCCACCTGACGAGGTCGCCGGTGCGGTACATCCGGGCGCCGGGCGGTCCGTAGGGGTGGGCGGTGAAGCGTTCGGCGGTGAGGTCGGGGCGGTGGCGGTAGCCGTGGGCGAGGCCGTCGCCGGAGACGTACAACTCGCCCACGACGCCTGCGGGGACGGGCTGGAGGCGGTCGTCGAGGACGTACACCTGGGTGTTGGCGAGGGGTCCGCCGACGGGGACGACGGTGCGTCCCGTGTCGTCCGCCGTGACCTGGTGGCAGTTGGTGAACACCATGGACTCGACGGGGCCGTAGCCGTGGACGAGCCGCAGGTGCGGGAAGTCCCGCCGGACGCGCAGGAGATGGGCCACGGAGGGTGCTTCGCCGCCGGTCATGACCTGGCGCAGGGTGCGGAACACCTCCGGGTGGGTGTCGGCCATGACGGCGAAGAGTCCTGCGGACAGCCAGACGGTGGTCACCTCGTGCTCGGTGACGAGGGCGGCGATCGCGGAGGGTTCGGGGCTCTGGCCGGGGGCGAGGACGCAGGTCCCGCCGTGCAGGAGGGCGGGCCACATCTCCAGGGTGAGGCCGTCCCACGAGACGGGAGCGCACTGGAGGAAGACCTGGTCGGGACCGAAGTGGATGTAGTCCTGGCCGAAGAAGGTGCGGACGGTGGCGCGGTGCGGGGAGGCGACGCCCTTGGGGCGGCCGGTGGAGCCGGAGGTGAACAGGACGCAGGCGATGTCGTCGGCGAGGACCCGCACGCCGGGGGCCGTGGCGGGGCTGTCGTCGATCAGCCGGCGGTCGTGGGGTGTGTCGGTCCGGACGACGGTGAGGTCTCCGGGCAGGCGGTCGGCGAGTCGGGTGTGGGTGACGACGGTACGGACGCCGGCTTCCTCGACGATGGAGCGGGTCCGGTCCTCGGGGTGGTCGGGGTCCAGGGGCACATAGGCGGCGCCGCACTTGAGAGCGGCGAGGATGCCGGTGACGAGGTCGGGACCGCGGTCGACGAGGACACCGACGAGGTCTCCGTGGGTGACACCGAGGCCGATGAGGTGGTGGGCGAGGCGGTTGGCCCGGGCGTCGAGTTCTCCGTAGCCGATCCGCTCGTCGCCGGAGATCACGGCGACGGCGTGCGGTGTGCGGTCGGCCTGTGCGGCGAACAGGTCGTGCAGGCTGCGGTCGCGCGGATAGTCGGCGGCGGTGTCGTTCCAGGTCGTGAGGGTGGTGTGGCGCTCGTCGGCGGAGAGCACGTCGAGGGTGCCGAGCGGGCGGTCGGGGTCGGAGACGGCGGCGAGCAGGAGGCGTTCCAGGCGGGCGAGGAGCGTCCGTACGGTGTCGGTGTCGAAGAGGTCGGTGGCGAACTCGAGACCTCCGTCGAGCCCGGCGGGCCCCCCGGCGGAGTCGTGGGTCTCGGTGAGCGCGAGGGAGAGGTCGAACTTGGCGTCGGTGTTCTGGACGGGCTCGGGGCGCGCGGTGGCGTCGCCGAGCCGTACGTCGGTCTCCTCGGTGTTCTGGAGGACGAGCAGGACCTGGAAGAGCGGGTGGCGGGTGAGCGAGCGGACGGGGTTCAGCTCCTCGACGAGGCGCTCGAACGGCACGTCCTGGTGGGCGTACGCGGCGAGATCGGTCTCACGGACCCTCGCGACGAGTTCCCGGAACGTCGGATCACCCGAGGTGTCGGTTCGCAGCACCAGCGTGTTGACGAAGAAGCCGACCAGGTCGTCCAGGGCCTCGTCCGAGCGGCCGGCGACGGCCGTGCCGAGCGGGATGTCGGTGCCGGCCCCGAGCCGGGTCAGCAGGGCGGCGAGTCCCGCCTGCACGACCATGAACAGGGTGGAGTGGGTGTCCCGGGCCAATGCGCGGAGGCTCCGGTGCAGTTCGGCGTCGAACCGGAAGCGCAGCAGCGAACCCTCACTGCGGGAGTCGACCTGCGCGTCCGCGGTGCCCGGCCGGTCGGTGGGCAGCGGAAGATGGTCGGGGAGCTCGGACAAGGCCTCGCGCCAGTGGTCCAGTTGGCGGGCGAGGAGGCTGTCCGGATCGGCGTCGTCGCCGAGGAGCTCGCGCTGCCAGAGGGTGTAGTCGGCGTACTGGGCCGGGAGGGGCGTCCAGCGGGGTTCGTCCCCGGCGGCGCGGGCCGCGTAGGCGGTGGCCAGGTCGCGCAGCAGCGGGTTCATGGACCAGCCGTCGGCGGCGATGTGGTGCATCACGAGCAGCAGCACCTGCTCGTCCGTGTCTGCCGAGAACAGGTGGGCGCGGAAGGGGAGTTCGCCTTCCAGGTCGAAGCGGTGGGCGGCGGCGGCCCGGAGGGCGGCGGTGAGCTCCTCGGGGGTGCGGGGCCGGTCGTCGACGGCGAGGGTCGGGCGGGCCTGCTCGGCCGGGACGACGGACTGGCGGGGCAGGCCGTCGACGGCGGGGAAGCAGGTGCGCAGGGCCTCGTGCCGGCCGACGAGGTCGACGAGCGCGGCCTGGAGGGCCTCAGGATCGACGGTGCCGTGCAGCCGGGCGGCGAAGGTGAGGTTGTACGCGGTGCCGACGGTGCCGGCCCGGGCCTCGTCCAGGAACCAGAGGCGCTGCTGGGCGTACGAGAGCGGCAGCTCGTCGGGGCGCTCGAAGGGGCGCAGGGCCGGCCGGGCCCGCTCGGCACCGTCGAGGCGGCGGGCGAGCGCGGCGACGGTGGGTGCCTGGAAGAGGTCACGGATGCCGGCCTCGACTCCGAGGGCGGTCCGGATGCGTCCGATCAGGCGGGCGCCGAGCAGGGAGTGACCGCCGAGGTGGAAGAAGTCGTCGTCGACACCGGCCTCGGGGACGCCGAGGACGTCGGCGAAGAGGCCGCAGAGCACCTCCTCGCGCGGGGTGCGCGGGGCACGGCCGCCGGAGGTCGAGGCGGGCTCGGGGACGGGCAGGGCCTGGCGGTCGAGCTTGCCGTTCGGGGTGAGGGGCAGGGTGTCGAGGACGACGACCGCGGAGGGGACCAGGTGCTCGGGAAGTCGGTCGGCCGCGTGGGATCGCAGCTCGTCATGAGACGCGGGTGCGTCGAGGACGACGTAGGCGACCAGGC
>NZ_BJMN01000108.1 GCF_006539185.1 Streptomyces gardneri | reverse complement strand
CGCGCCGTCTCGCCGACTGTTTCCCGGCCGTCGACTACTTCGAGAACAGCGGCCTCCCCTTCGTCATCGCCCTCAACGGCTTCGACGGGAATCAGCCGTACCAGCCCGAGGAGGTCCGCGAGGCCCTTCAGATCGGTCCGGACACCCCGATCATCACGACCGACGCCCGCCACCGCGCGGACGCCAAGAGCGCGCTCATCACGCTGGTCGAGCACGCCCTCATGGCCCGTCTGAAGTAGCGGACCGCAGGACCGGACGGCCCGCCGGAGAGCGGACGGGCCCATGCTTTTGTCATATGCCTGCCGTGCGGGGTGATCTGTGTCCTTCGACACGACCGCCCCCGCGTTCATAACGTTTCGACAGAGAATTGGGGCGCCTCGGACACCCGACGCATCCGATCGGTGTCACTGCGCTCACCTGAGCCCCGCCATTTGGCGGGGCTCGCTCTTTATGCCCGTTTTATGTCGCCCCTGCGGCACGGAAAGCGGTCGCTTCCCACTGTTTGGAACGGACCCCCTTCACGTGCTGCAATTCATGAACTCCCGAGTAGTACGGCCCTGAACGAAACACCGGCACAACGTAGGTGCCGACGCCGAGAGGTTGTTGGTCGAGTGAGGCGCAGCAAGGAAAGCTCCGCGGAGCAGGAGACGCGGGGCAACTTCACCCCGCCGTCGCGCACAGCGGTGTCGCCCGCGGACGTGCCCGTGACGCCGCCACCGGCGGCCACCCCGGGCAACTCCAGCAAGCTGTCGCCGCGCAACTGGCGGGTACCCACCCGACTGAACGCGATCCTCCTCATACCCGTGCTCGTCGGCCTCGTCATGGGCGGCTTCCAGGTCAAGGGTGCGATCGACACCTGGCAGGAGGCGCAGGACGCCGAGAAGACGGCCCTCATCGTGCGGGCCGCCTCGGAGTACAGCACCGCGCTCCTCAACGAGCGCGACCTCACCGCAGCTCCGCTGCTGGCCGCGAAGACCCCCGAGGACCGCAAGGCCGACACGGTCGAGCAGGCCTACGCCGCGACCGACGCCGCCCGTCTCAAGTTCGACGAGGCCGCCAAGAACCTCCCCTCGGGCCAGGGCCTCGAGCGCCGTCTCCGGCTCTTCAAGGACGAGGAGCCGAAGCTCGAAGCGCTCCGCAAGGCCGCGTACAGCCGCTCCCTCGACCCCGTGAACACCCAGCTCGGGTACACCGGCGTCCAGCACTACCTCACCGAGTTCTCCAACGAGCTCGGTCTCGGCACCGGCAACGTCACGACCTACGGCCGCAGTGTCTACGCCGTCCAGCTCGCCAAGGGCGCCGAGTCGCTCCAGCGCTCCATCGGCACCCAGCTCCTGGTCCGGCCCAGCCGCACCGAAGAGGTCTTCGCCCAGCAGTCCGTGGCGTTCAACTCGTACAACTACCTGGAGCAGATCGCCCTCGGCGAGTACGGCTCCGGCGCCCTGCCCGAGGACGTCGACCTCCTCAAGAAGGTCATGGCCCGCAAGGCCGCCGAGGGCGCGAAGCAGATGCAGGCCGCCGACGTCGAGCTGCCCAAGGGCAAGGACGGCTCCGTCTACTCCGGCGTGGCCTCCGCGATCGGCACCGCCAAGAGCCCCGAGGCGCTCGCGGCCCTGAAGTCGAAGGGCATCACGGCCGAGAGCTGGATGGCCGTCGCCACCGCCAAGTTCGAGGGCTACTCCGAGGTCGAGAAGGCCCTCGTCGACAAGGCCGTGTCCGAGGCCGTCAAGATCTCGGACGAGGCCAAGACGGACGCCTGGGTCATCGGCGCCATCGTCGTCGTCGCCCTGCTCGCCGCCTTCATCCTGGCCGGGATGATGGCCCGCCAGATGAGCCGCTCGATGCGCGAGCTGCGCACCGCCGCCTTCAGCATCGCCGAGCAGCGCCTGCCGATGCTCGTCGACCAGCTGTCCCGCACCGAGCCCGGCCGGGTCGACACCCGCGTACAGCCGATCCCGATCGACTCGCAGGACGAGATCGGCGAGGTCGCCCGCGCCTTCGACCAGGTCCACCGCGAGGCCGTCCGGCTCGCCGCCGAGCAGGCCATGCTCCGGGGCAACGTCAACGCGATCTTCACCAACCTCTCGCGCCGCAACCAGTCGCTGATCGAGGGCCAGCTGACCCTCATCACCGACCTGGAGAACAACGAGGCCGACCCGGACCAGCTGGAGAACCTCTTCAAGCTGGACCACCTGGCGACCCGTATGCGCCGCAACGGCGAGAACCTCCTCGTCCTCGCCGGCGAGGAGCCGGGCCGCCGCTGGGACCAGCCGGTCCCGCTGGTCGACGTCATGCGCGCCGCCTCCTCCGAGGTGGAGCAGTACGAGCGCATCGAGCTGGCCGGCGTGCCGGATGCCGAGATCCACGGCCAGGCCGTGACCGACCTCGTCCACCTGCTCGCCGAGCTCCTGGAGAACGCCACCACGTTCTCCTCCCCGCAGACCAAGGTGCGCGTCACCGCGACCCGTCTCCCCGACGGCCGCGTGATGGTCGAGATCCACGACAAGGGCATCGGCCTCACCGCCGAGGACTTCGCGGACATCAACCACAAGCTGGCCAACCCGCCGACCGTGGACGCCGCCGTCTCGCAGCGCATGGGCCTCTTCGTGGTCGGCCGCCTCGCCGACCGGCACGGCATCCGCGTCCAGCTGCGCCCTTCGGGCGAGCAGGCCGGGACGACCTCGCTCGTCATGCTGCCGGACGCGATCACGCACGGCGGTGGCGGCGAGCAGCCGGTCCAGGACGACTTCACCGTCTCGCAGATCATTCCCCAGCAACAGCAGCAGAGCGCCTTCGAGGCCCCGGCCCCGCAGGCGATGCTGACCGCTGCCGATCTCGGCTTCGACGACTCGCGCTACGAGGAGCAGGGGGACGGCGAGCAGTCGCTCGACCCGGTCAACCGCTCCCTGGCCCGCGAGGACCGGCGTGCGACGCTCAGCGACCGGGCGCAGGGCGGTGACCGACCGCACTACGGTGACGAGTCGGAGCCCGCGGCGCAGGAGTACGGCCAGGAGTACGGCCAGGAGTACGCGCAGACCGAGGCGTACGCCGGCCAGGAGTACGCCGGCGAGTACGCGCAGCAGCAGCCGCAGGAGCAGCAGGCCTACGCACAACACCAGGACTACGCGCAGCAGCCGCAGCAGCAGTACGGCCAGGCGCAGAGCCAGGGCCAGGAGTACGCCGGCGACTACGCCCAGCAGGGTTACGAGGCGTACCCCCAGGCCGGCTATGCGGAAGCTTCGTACGAGACCCCGGCAGTCGAACACCAGCAGTACGGCAATGCGTTCGACCAGCAGCCCCACCAGGCTGAGTGGCAGGATCAGAGCGCCTACCAGGGCGGCTACGGACAGCAGTACGGAACGGAACCGGAATCTGCTCCGGCCGCTCCCGAACAGGCCCGCGACCGCGTAGGCTTCGACCGTCCGGGTCCCACTCCGAACCCCGCCCCGGACGCCGGCCACGCACTGACGGACGCAGGTCTGCCGCGCCGCGGCAGCGTCGCCCCGCAGACGCAGCAGGCGCCGCGACAGGCACCGCCCGCGCAGGCCCAGCAGCCCGCGCAGGCGCAGCAGCCGGCGCAGGCCGAGCAGCCGGCGGGGTCGGTAGAGCAGCAGAAGGAAGCCGACGGCCCCGAGGCCTGGCGCTCGGCCAACGACGAGCGCTGGCAGCGAGCCGGGAAGCTGAAGGACCCGAAGGCGGGCGGGGTCACCTCGTCCGGTCTTCCCCGGCGGGTCCCCAAGGCCAACCTGGTCGAGGGCACGGCCGAGCAGACGCCGCAGGGCGGCCCCCAGGTCTCCCGCGCACCCGAGGACGTACGGGGCAGGTTGAGCAACCTGCGCCGCGGTGTCCAGCAGGGACGCAACGCGGGAACGGACACGAACGGATCGGGCCTCGGCCCGGGCAGTACCTACAACCAGGAGCGTTAGTGTGAGCATGAGCCAGGCGGCGCAGAATCTGAACTGGTTGATCACCAACTTCGTGGACAACACCCCCGGGGTGTCCCACACGGTGGTGGTCTCCGCCGACGGACTCCTGCTGGCGATGTCCGAGGGTTTCCCTCGTGACCGAGCCGACCAGCTGGCGGCCGTCGCCTCCGGACTGACCTCGCTGACCGCGGGCGCGTCCCGGATCTTCGAGGGTGGTGCGGTCAACCAGACCGTGGTGGAGATGGAGCGCGGCTTCCTCTTCATCATGTCCGTCTCGGACGGCTCCTCGCTGGCCGTGCTCGCGCACCCGGAGGCCGACATCGGCCTCGTGGGCTACGAGATGGCACTGCTCGTGGACCGCGCGGGATCCGTCCTGACTCCTGACCTCCGGGCGGAGCTTCAGGGAAGTCTTCTCAACTAACAGACAGACAGTGCGTTTCACGTCACCGCACCGTAAGGTGCGGTGGCGCGGCTCCAAGGGACATGGAACCGCGAGGCAGTCGGAGGAGGAGACGTGGGAACACCCCCGGGCGCAAGCCATTACAACGGATACGACGCGTACCAGACGCCGCAGGGCGACAGCGCGCAGAACCGGTTCAACTTTCCCTCCGCACCGAGCAGACAGGGCGCCCAGCAGCCCTACCGGCAGCCTCAGGCCCAGCACACGCCCGCGGGTTCGCCGAGCGCCCCGCGCGCTTCGTCCTCGGGCGGTTCGGGCGGGCACAACCCGCTCGTGCGTCCCTACGCGATGACCGGCGGCCGGACCCGGCCGCGCTACCAGCTCGCCATCGAGGCGCTGGTCAGCACCACGGCCGATCTGTCCAGGCTGCAGGGGCAGTTGCCCGAGCACCAGCGGATCTGCCAGCTGTGCATCGAGATCAAGTCGGTCGCCGAGATCTCGGCCCTGCTCTCCATTCCTCTCGGCGTTGCCCGGATCCTCGTCGCCGACCTGGCGGAGGCCGGACTTGTCGCCATCCACCAGCCAGGCGGCGACGAGGCCGCCGGCGGCCAGCCAGCCGTGACACTGCTCGAAAGGGTGCTCAGTGGACTTCGCAAGCTCTAGCGGCGGTGCAGCCCGCTCAACCACCAGCGCGAAGATCGTGGTGGCGGGCGGCTTCGGCGTGGGCAAGACCACGTTCGTCGGCGCCGTCTCGGAGATCAACCCGCTGCGTACCGAGGCCGTCATGACGTCTGCGTCCGCGGGCATCGACGACCTCACGCACACCGGCGACAAGACGACGACGACTGTCGCCATGGACTTCGGCCGTATCA
>NZ_BJMN01000107.1 GCF_006539185.1 Streptomyces gardneri | reverse complement strand
GGCGTCGGCCTTGGCGACGGCCGCGGCGGCCGTGGTGTCCTCGTCGGTGGCGTTGGCGGAGTAGGCACCGAAGGCGCCGAGCGCGATCGCCGCGGCGATCGCGCCGCCGGTCACGGCACGGGTGCGCGTCGAGGCCTTCTTCACGTGCTTCATGGGGTCCGCTCCAGGGAACTCGGGGAATCGCGGGGGCCGTCGGGGAGATGCCGCCCGCTCTCTCCCTTCCATCCTGGTGCCGTACCGCGCCGCACCCCGTCGGCGTCCCGGCTGCACCCGGCGGGCTCAACGGGTGACCCCCGGGTCGACCGATCGGATGATCCCGATCCGTCTCGCCGCCCCCTATGGCCGGTCCGGCCCGACGGCCCCTTCGCTCTCCACCGCCAGCTCGGCGAAGGCCTCGGCGGCCGCGCTCCGGTAGCCGCCGGTGCGGCGCAGGAGGGCGACGCCGCGGGACGGGAGCGCGGGGGAGAGCGGAACGGGGGTCAGGTAGGAGTGGTCGCGTGTGACGGCGTCGGGCAGGACTGTGGCCAGGGCGGTACGCCGGACGATTTCGGTGAGCGCGCTGACGGAGTTGGCCTCCACCGCGATCCGGGGGCTGACCCGGTGCTCCGTCACGTAGGCGTCGACATGGCGTCGGGTCGCGAAGTTTTTGTTGTACGGCACCACCCTGAAGGCCCTGGTCCACGAGCAGTTCGGTGACGGCATCATCTCCGCGATCAACTTCACGCTGGACGTGAAGAAGGTCGCCGACCCCGAGGGCGGCGAGCGCGCCGTCATCACGCTGGACGGCAAGTACCTGCCGAACAAACCTTTCTGACGGTCGTTCAGTCAGTGGTGGAGGAGGTCCGCGCGCCCAGCAGGGCCAGGGAGTTCGGCCACAGGACGTCGAGGCGCCCCACGTCGTCGTACAGCTTGGCGAAGAGGACCTGGCCCTCCAGCTGGGCGACGAGGGCGCGCGCGGCCTCGTGGGCGTCGGCGACGGTGACCTCGCCGCGCCCACGGGCCTCGGCGACGGTCTCCTCCACCAGCGCCACCTGCTCGTCGAAGATCTCCCGCAGGCGCTCGCGCACGGTCGCCGTCCCGGTGCTCATCTCCAGGGCCAGGTTCCCGAGGAGGCAGCCCGTGACGGTGCCGCAGCTCCGCTGCCCGGCCCGCAGCTCGGCCGCGGTGAACTCGTACAGCCTCCGCAGCCCCTGGAGCGCCCGGTCAGCCCCGTCCCCGCCTCCGTCACCGTCCAGTGCCCCCGTCCACTCGGCGCGCTGACCCGTCCAGTGCTCGTCGATCACGGCGAGCGCCAGCTCCTCCTTGGAGGCGAAGAAGTAGTAGAAGCTGCCCTTCGGGACCCCGGCTGCCTTGCAGATCTCCGCCACGCCCAGGGCGGAGTAGCCGCGCGACAGCATCAGCGTCTTCGCGGCGGTCAGGATGCGCTCCCGCGCGTCACTCGTTCGCCCCATGGCGGAAGTCTACGACCGGTCGACTACCCCTGGAGGATGTCCTGGTTCCGCTTCCGGGGGCGCTGCCCGCGGTTCTATGGTGGGCGGCGCAGATCGCGCGGACCGCGCGGTCCCCCGCGGGCACGCGCCCGATCCGGCGGCCATCCCGGCGGCAGGGTCCCACCCGCACGATACGAACGAGGAGTTCCATGGACATCGCAGGCTCCGCCGCTCTCGTCACCGGCGCCGCCTCCGGCCTCGGCGCCGCCACGGCCGCCGCGCTGGCCGCCCGTGGCGCCACCGTCTACGGCCTCGACCTGGACAAGGCCGTCGCGGCCGCCGGGCAGCTGCCCGAGGGCGTCCGCCTGCTCGCCGCGGACGTCACCGACGAGGACCAGGTGCGCGAGGCCCTGGCCGCGATCGACGCCGACGGCGCCGAGCTCCGGCTCGCCGTGAACTGCGCGGGCATCGCCCCCTCCGCCCGCATCCTGGGCCGCAAGGGGCCGCACGACCTCGACCTGTTCCGTACGGTCCTCAACGTGAACCTGCTGGGGACGTTCAACGTGATGCGGCTCGCCGCCGAGGCCATCGCCCGGCACGAGCCCGACGAGCACGGGCAGCGCGGCCTCGTGGTGAACACCGCCTCGATCGCCGCCTTCGAGGGCCAGGTCGGCCAGATCGCGTACGCCGCCTCCAAGGCGGGCGTCGCGGGCATGACCGTCACCGCGGCCCGCGACCTCGCCCAGTTCGGCATCCGGGTCGTCACCGTCGCCCCCGGGATCGTCGACACCCCGATGATGGCCGGATTCGGCGAGGACGTCAGGGCGGGTCTCGCGGCGAGCGTCACCTTCCCGCAGCGCCTCGCGCGCCCGGAGGAGTACGCCCGACTGGTCACGATGATCGTCGAGCACGACTACCTCAACGGGGAGACGATCCGGATGGACGGCGCCCTGCGCATGGCCCCCCGCTGACCCTCCGTACCCTCGATGCGGTACTCGGTGCCGGAATCTCTCGGCACCAAGTGCCGCATCGAGCGGTTCGAGTGTTAGGTTCGGGCCATGGGAACAGCCTCGACGAACTCTCCGAAGCCCGCGATGCGGGACTCCCTCATCGCCGCGGCCTTCCAGCTCTTCCTCGAGCGCGGCTACGAACAGACGACCGTCGACGACATCGTCACGCTCGCCGGCGTCGGCCGCCGCTCCTTCTTCCGGTACTTCCCGTCGAAGGAGGACGTGGTCTTCCCCGACCACGAGCAGTGCCTCGCCGACATGACCCGCTTCCTCGCGGCGAGCGCCGACTCCGACGACCCGATCGTGCGCGTCTGCGACGCCGCCCGGCTCGTCATGCGGATGTACGCCGAGAACCCCACCTTCTCCGTGCAGCGCTACCGCCTCACCCGCGAGGTGACCGGACTGCGGACGTACGAGCTCTCGGTCGTCTGGCGGTACGAGAAGACCCTCGGCGACTATCTGCGCACCCGCTGGGCCGACCGCCGGGACGGCACCCTGCGCGCCAACGTGGCCGCGGCGGCCGTCGTCGCCGCCCATAACCACGCCCTGCGCCACTGGCTGCGCTCGGGCGGCGAGGGCGACCCGCTGGCGGAGGTGGACCAGGCCCTGGAGTTCGTCCGGGCGACCTGGAGCCCGGACGCGGTGGCGGACGCGCCCGCCGAGGAGAACGAGGACGTCGTGGTGGTCATCACCAAGAGGTCCACCCCGATGTGGCGTGTGGTGCGCGAGGTGGAGTCGAGCCTCGGCGAGAGCTGACGTATCTCTCGTCAGGGATCCCGGTATCTCTAATTGAGGGAACTCAGGTCTTTATTTGATGGCACTCAGTGCCATATCTTTGCTCCATGCACGGTCGAGCCGCCGAGTGCAAGGAGAACCCATCGTGTTCCACACCGGACTGAGAAGCGGGACCGCCGTCAAGGCCGCCGAAGAGGCGGGCCCCGACGCCGATCTCTACTTCCAGCGCTGCCGCTGGTGCCACACCACGACCTTCCAGCGACTGCTCTGCCCGACCTGCGGGTCGACCGAGCTGTCGCCCGAACTCAGCGAGGGTGAGGGCGTGATATCCGTACGACGCGGGGTCGCCGCGGCCGACGCGGACCTCTGGCCGGTGTACATGACGGAGGGCTTCACGGTCCGCTGCCGCGTCGACGGGCCGCTGCACGCGGTACGCCCCGGCGTCCGGGTGAAGGTCTCCTCGGGCGTCGGCACGACCGGTCGCAGGCCGGTCGTGCGGCTCTGCGAAGAGGTCCCGCTCGACGGCTGGATCTGACACGACGCGCACGAAGAAGGGGCGGTGGGTGGCACAGAGTGCCACTCACCGCCCCTTCTCGTGTCGGGCGACGGAACGGTCAGCGGGCGCCGATCTCGTCCGTCAGCTGCGGCAGCACCTCGAAGAGGTCGCCGACCACGCCGTAGTCCACGAGGTCGAAGATCGGGGCCTCGGCGTCCTTGTTGACCGCCACGATCGTCTTCGACGTCTGCATGCCCGCCCGGTGCTGGATCGCACCGGAGATGCCCGCCGCGACGTACAGCTGCGGCGAGACCTGCTTGCCGGTCTGGCCGACCTGGTTGGCGTGCGGGTACCAGCCGGCGTCCACGGCGGCGCGGGAGGCGCCGACGGCCGCGCCGAGCGAGTCGGCCAGCTTCTCGACGACCGCGAAGCCCTCGGCCGCACCCACGCCACGGCCGCCGGAGACCACGATCGCGGACTCGGTCAGCTCGGGGCGGCCGGTGGAGACGCGCGGGGTGCGCGAGACGACCTTCGCGGCGTTGCCGGTGAAGGCGACCGCGACGTTCTCGACCGTGCCGGCGGCCGGGGCGGCCTCCGGGGCGGCGGAGTTCGGCTTGACGGTGATGACCGGGACGCCGTGCGAGACCGTCGAGCGCACCTGGTACGAGGCGGCGAAGACGGACTGGGTGGCGACCGGGCCGTTCTCGCCGGCCTCCAGCTCCACGGCGTCGGTGATCAGACCGGAGCCGAGGCGCAGCGCGACGCGGGCGGCGATCTCCTTGCCCTCGCCGGAGGAGGTCACCAGGACGGCGGCGGCCCCCTTCTCCTTCGCGAGCTGGGTCAGCGCGTCGACCTTGGGGACGACCAGCTGGTCGGTGAACTCGGCGCCGTCCGCGACGTACACGGTGGCCGCGCCGTACTCGCCGGCCGTGGCGGCGATCGAGGCCGCGGCCTCGCCGGCGCCGAGCACGACCGCCGAGGGCTCGCCGATGCGGCGGGCCAGGGTGAGGAGTTCGAGGGCCGGCTTGCGGACCGCACCGTCGGCGTGGTCCACGAGAACCAGGATCTCAGCCATGATTCATTGCTCCTGAGTGGGTGTCTGGCTGACGGTGGGTCAGATGAACTTCTGGGTGGCGAGGAAGGCCGCGAGCTGCTTGCCGCCGTCCCCTTCGTCCGTGACGATCGTGCCCTGCGTACGGGCCGGGCGAGCGGCCACCGCGTCGACGAGGGTCCAGGACCCGGCAAGGCCCACCTCGTCGGCGTCGATGTCCAGGTCGTCGAGGTCAAGCTCCTCGACCGGCTTCTTCTTGGCGGCCATGATCCCCTTGAAGGAGGGGTAGCGGGCCTCGCCGGACTGGTCGGTGACCGACACGACGGCCGGCAGCGGGGCCTCCAGGAGCTCGGTCGCGGAGTCGCCGTCGCGGCGGCCCTTGACCGTGTCGCCGTCGACGGAGACCTCGGAGAGCAGCGTCACCTGCGGCACGTTCAGCCGCTCGGCGAGCAGGGCCGGCAGGACGCCCATCGTGCCGTCGGTCGAGGCCATGCCACAGACGACCAGGTCGAAGCCGGTCTTCTCCAGGGCCTTGGCCAGGATCGCGGAGGTGGCGATGACGTCGGAGCCGTGGATGTCCTCGTCGTTGACGTGGACGGCCTTGTCGGCGCCCATGGACAGCGCCTTGCGCAGCGCGTCCTTGGCGTCGTCCGGGCCCACGGTCACGACGGTGACCTCGGCGTCGTCGGACTCCTCGGAGATGCGGAGGGCCTGCTCGACCGCGTACTCGTCCAGCTCCGAGAGCAGGCCGTCGACGGCCTCGCGGTCGGTCGTCAGGTCGTCGGCGAAACCGCGGTCGCCGGTCGCGTCGGGGACGTACTTCACACAGACTGCGATCTTCAGAGTCACGGCCTGTCTCCTTTCGAAGGGCTGGTGG
>NZ_BJMN01000106.1 GCF_006539185.1 Streptomyces gardneri | reverse complement strand
ACCCCTCCACGGACGCCGACCCACCCGCGACTGGCAACCCCACGGAACCATCCTCATCACCGGCGGCACCGGAGCCCTCGGCAGCCACGCCGCACGCTGGATGGCCCGCCACGGAGCCGAACACCTCCTCCTCATCAGCCGCAGTGGCGAACAAGCCCCCGGAGCCACCCAACTCGCCGAAGAGCTGGCTGTGTTGGGCGCCCGTGTCACCATCGCCGCCTGCGATGTCGCCGATCTCGACGCCATGCGCACCCTTCTCGACGGCATCCCCGCCGAGGCGCCCCTCACCGCCGTCGTCCACACCGCCGGCGCGCTCGACGACGGCATCGTGGACACGCTGACCGCCGAGCAGGTCCGGCGGGCCCACCGTGCGAAGGCCGTCGGTGCCTCGGTGCTCGACGAGCTGACCCGGGACCTCGACCTCGACGCGTTCGTGCTCTTCTCGTCCGTGTCGAGCACTCTGGGCATCCCCGGGCAGGGCAACTACGCCCCGCACAACGCCTATCTCGACGCCCTCGCCGCTCGCCGCCGGGCCGCCGGCCGGTCCGCCGTCTCGGTGGCCTGGGGGCCGTGGGACGGCGGCGGCATGGCCGCCGGTGACGGCGTGGCCGAGCGGCTGCGCAACCACGGCGTGCCCGGCATGGACCCGGAACTCGCCCTGGCCGCACTGGAGTCCGTGCTCGGCCGGGACGAGACCGCGATCACCGTCGCGGACATCGACTGGGACCGCTTCTACCTCGCGTACTCCTCCGGTCGCCCGCAGCCCCTCGTCGAGGAGCTGCCCGAGGTGCGGCGCATCATCGACGCGCGGGAGAGCGCCACGGCCGGGCAGGGCGGGAGCTCCGCCCAGGGCGGCAACCCGCTGGCCGAGCGGCTGGCCGCCGCGGCGCCCGGCGAGCGTACGGAGATCCTCCTCGGTCTCGTACGGGCGCAGGCCGCCGCCGTGCTCCGGATGCGTTCGCCGGAGGACGTCGCCGCCGACCGGGCCTTCAAGGACATCGGCTTCGACTCGCTCGCCGGTGTCGAGCTGCGCAACAGGCTGACCCGGGCGACCGGACTCCAGCTGCCCGCGACGCTCGTCTTCGACCACCCGACGCCGCTGGCCCTCGTGTCGCTGCTCCGCAGCGAGTTCCTCGGCGACGAGGAGACGGCGGACGCCCGGCAGTCCGCGGCGCTGCCCGCCACCGTCGGCGCCGGCACCGATGCCGACGACGATCCGATCGCGATCGTCGCGATGAGCTGCCGCTACCCCGGTGACATCCGCAGCCCTGAGGACCTGTGGCGGATGCTGTCCGAGGGCGGCGAGGGCATCACGCCGTTCCCCACCGACCGCGGCTGGGACCTCGACGGCCTGTACGACGCCGACCCGGACGCGCTCGGCAGGGCGTACGTCCGCGAGGGCGGGTTCCTGCACGACGCGGCCGAGTTCGACGCGGAGTTCTTCGGCGTCTCGCCGCGCGAGGCGCTGGCCATGGACCCGCAGCAGCGGATGCTCCTCACGACGTCCTGGGAGGCCTTCGAGCGGGCCGGCATCGAGCCGGCCTCGCTGCGCGGCAGCAGCACCGGCGTCTTCATCGGCCTCTCCTACCAGGACTACGCGGCCCGCGTCCCGAACGCCCCGCGTGGCGTGGAGGGTTACCTGCTGACCGGCAGCACGCCGAGCGTCGCGTCGGGCCGTATCGCGTACACCTTCGGTCTCGAAGGGCCCGCGACGACCGTCGACACCGCCTGCTCGTCGTCGCTGACCGCCCTGCACCTGGCGGTGCGGGCGCTGCGCAGCGGCGAGTGCACGATGGCACTCGCCGGTGGTGTGGCGATGATGGCGACCCCGCACATGTTCGTGGAGTTCAGCCGTCAGCGGGCGCTCGCCCCGGACGGCCGCAGCAAGGCCTTCTCGGCGGACGCCGACGGGTTCGGCGCCGCGGAGGGCGTCGGCCTGCTGCTCGTGGAGCGGCTCTCGGACGCGCGGCGCAACGGTCACCCGGTGCTCGCCGTGGTCCGCGGTACCGCCGTCAACCAGGACGGCGCCAGCAACGGGCTGACCGCGCCCAACGGACCCTCGCAGCAGCGGGTGATCCGGCAGGCGCTGGCCGACGCCCGGCTGACGCCCGGCGACATCGACGCCGTCGAGACGCACGGCACGGGAACGTCGCTGGGCGACCCCATCGAGGCCCAGGGCCTCCAGGCCACGTACGGCAAGGAGCGGCCCACGGAACGGCCGCTCGCCATCGGCTCCGTGAAGTCCAACATCGGGCACACCCAGGCCGCGGCCGGTGCGGCGGGCATCATCAAGATGGTCCTCGCGATGCGCCACGGCACCCTGCCGAAGACCCTCCACGCCGACGAGCCGAGCCCGCACGTCGACTGGGCGAACAGCGGTCTGGCCCTCGTCACCGAGCCGATCGACTGGCCGGCCGGCACCGGTCCGCGCCGCGCCGCCGTCTCCTCCTTCGGCATCAGCGGGACGAACGCGCACGTCGTGCTGGAGCAGGCGCCGGACGCTGCTGCTGAGGTGCTTGGGGCCGATGAGGTGCCTGAGGCGGCTGGGATGGCTGGGACCTCCGAGGTCGCTGGGACCTCCGAGGTCGCTGAGGCCTCCGACAGCCGTGAGGCGCCCCTCCCCGGGCACCTGCCCTGGGTGCTGTCCGCCAAGGACGAGCAGTCGCTGCGCGGCCAGGCCGCCGCCCTGCACGCCTGGCTGTCCGACCCCGCCGCCGACCTGTCGGACGCGGACGGACCGGCCCGTCTGCGGGACGTCGGGTACACGCTCGCTACGAGCCGCACCGCCTTCGCGCACCGCGCCGCCGTGACCGCCGCCGACCGGGACGGGTTCCTGGACGGGCTGGCCACGCTGGCCCGGGGCGGCACCTCGGCCCACGTGTACCTGGACACCGCCCGGGACGGCACCACCGCGTTCCTCTTCACCGGCCAGGGCAGTCAGCGCCCCGGCGCCGGCCGTGAGCTGTACGACCGGCACCCCGTCTTCGCCCGGGCGCTCGACGAGATCTGCGCCCACCTCGACGGCCACCTCGAACTGCCCCTGCTCGACGTGATGTTCGCGGCCGAGGGCAGCGCGGAGGCCGCGCTGCTCGACGAGACGCGGTACACGCAGTGCGCGCTGTTCGCCCTAGAGGTCGCGCTCTTCCGGCTCGTCGAGAGCTGGGGCGTGCGGCCGGCCGCGCTGCTCGGTCACTCGGTCGGCGAGATCGCCGCCGCGCACGTCGCCGGTGTGTTCTCGCTCGCCGACGCCGCCCGCCTGGTCGCCGCGCGCGGCCGGCTCATGCAGGAGCTGCCCGCCGGTGGCGCGATGCTCGCCGTCCAGGCCGCGGAGGACGAGATCCGCGTATGGCTGGAGACGGAGGAGCGGTACGCGGGACGTCTGGACGTCGCCGCCGTCAACGGCCCCGAGGCCGCCGTCCTGTCCGGCGACGCGGACGCGGCGCGGGAGGCGGAGGCGTACTGGTCCGGGCTCGGCCGCAGGACCCGCGCGCTGCGGGTCAGCCACGCCTTCCACTCCGCGCACATGGACGGCATGCTCGACGGGTTCCGCGCCGTCCTGGAGACGGTGGAGTTCCGGCGCCCCTCCCTGACCGTGGTCTCGAACGTCACCGGCCTGGCCGCCGGCCCGGACGACCTGTGCGACCCCGAGTACTGGGTCCGGCACGTCCGCGGCACCGTCCGCTTCCTCGACGGCGTCCGCGTCCTGCGCGACCTCGGCGTGCGGACCTGCCTGGAGCTGGGCCCCGACGGGGTCCTCACCGCCATGGCGGCCGACGGCCTCGCGGACACCCCTGCGGATTCCGCTGCCGGCACCCCCGTCGACTCTCTCGCCGGCTCTCCCGCCGACTCCGCCGCCGGCGCGCTCCGGCCCCGGCCGCTGCTCGTGGCGCTGCTGCGCCGCAAGCGGTCGGAGACCGAGACCGTCGCGGACGCCCTCGGCAGGGCTCACGCCCACGGCACCGGGCCCGACTGGCACGCCTGGTTCGCCGGCTCCGGGGCGCACCGCCTCGACCTGCCCACGTACTCCTTCCGGCGCGACCGCTACTGGCTGGACGCCCCGGCGGCCGACACCGCGTTGGACACCGCCGGCCTCGGCCTGGGCTCCGCCGACCACCCGCTGCTCGGCGCCGTGGTCAGCCTCCCGGACCGGGACGGCCTGCTGCTCACCGGCCGCCTCTCCCTGCGCAGCCACCCGTGGCTCGCGGACCACGCCGTCCTGGGGAGCGTCCTGCTCCCCGGCGCCGCGATGGTCGAACTCGCGGCCCACGCGGCGGAGTCCGCCGGTCTGCGTGACGTGCGGGAGCTGACCCTGCTGGAACCGCTGGTGCTGCCCGAGCACGGTGGCGTCGAGCTGCGCGTGACGGTCGGGGCGCCGGCCGGAGAGCCCGGCGGCGAGTCGGCCGGGGACGGCGCACGGCCCGTCTCCCTCCACTCGCGGCTCGCCGACGCGCCCGCCGGTACCGCGTGGTCCTGCCACGCGACCGGTCTGCTGGCCACCGACCGGCCCGAGCTGCCCGTCGCGCCCGACCGTGCGGCCGTATGGCCGCCGCAGGGCGCCGAGGAGGTGCCGCTCGACGGTCTCTACGAGCGGCTCGAAGGGAACGGCCTCGCCTTCGGTTCGCTGTTCCAGGGGCTGAACGCGGTGTGGCGGTACGAGGGTGAGGTCTTCGCCGACATCACGCTCCCCGCGACCACGAACGCGAACGCGAACGCGACCGCGACCGCGAACGGCGGCGGAAGTGCGGCGGCGGCCCCCTACGGCATCCACCCCGCCCTGCTCGACGCTTCGCTGCACGCCATCGCGGTCGGCGGTCTCGTCGACGAGCCCGAGCTCGTCCGCGTCCCCTTCCACTGGAGCGGTGTCACCGTGCACGCGGCCGGTGCCGCGGCGGCCCGGGTCCGTCTCGCATCCGCGGGGAAGGACGCCGTCTCGCTGTCCCTGACGGACGGCGAGGGACGCCCGCTGGTCTCCGTGGAACGCCTCACGCTGCGCCCGGTCACCGCCGATCAGGCGGCGGCGAGCCGCGTCGGCGGGCTGATGCACCGGGTGGCCTGGCGTCCGTACGCCCTGGCCTCCTCCGCCGAACAGGACCTGCACGCCACTTCGTACGGGCCGACCGCCGTCCTCGGCAAGGACGAGCTGAAGGTCGCCGCCGCCCTGGAGTCCGCGGGCGTCGAGGTCGGGCTCTACCCCGACCTGGCCGCGCTGTCCCAGGACGTGGCGGCCGGCGCCCCGGCGCCCCGTACCGTCCTGGCCCCGCTGCCCGCGGGTCCCGCCGACGGCGGCGCGGAGGGCGTACGGGGCACGGTGGCCCGGACGCTGGAGCTGCTCCAGGCGTGGCTCGCCGACGAGCACCTCGCGGGCACCCGCCTGCTCCTGGTCACCCGCGGTGCGGTGCGGGACCCCGAGGGGTCCGGCGCCGACGACGGCGGCGAGGACCTGTCGCACGCGGCCGCCTGGGGTCTCGTACGGACCGCGCAGACCGAGAACCCCGGCCGCTTCGGCCTGCTCGACCTGGCCGACGACGCCTCGTCGTACCGGACCCTGCCGTCGGTGCTCTCCGACGCGGGCCTGCGCGACGAACCGCAGCTCGCCCTGCACGACGGCACCGTCCGGCTGGCCCGCCTGGCCTCCGTCCGGCCCGAGACCGGCACCGACGCGCCGGCGCTCGACCCGGAGGGCACGGTCCTGCTGACCGGCGGCACCGGCGGACTGGGCGGACTGGTCGCCCGGCACGTGGTGAGCGAGTGGGGCGTGCGGCGTCTCCTGCTCGTGAGCCGCCGGGGCACGGACGCCCCGGGCGCCGGCGACCTCGTGAACGAGCTGGAAGCCCTCGGAG
>NZ_BJMN01000105.1 GCF_006539185.1 Streptomyces gardneri | reverse complement strand
CACGTGCACCGTCGACACCCCATGCGCCACGATCAGCTCCGCGATCACCGACGGCTCAGGCCGCACACCCCGCTGAAGGACACACGTCCCCCCATGCAGCAGCGCACCGAACAACTCCAGCGCAAACGCATCCCACGACACCGGAGAGCACTGCAACCACACCTCACCCGGCCCGAAAGACACGAACTCCTGACCGACGAGCGTGCCGGTCATGGCCCGGTGAGGGGCGACCACACCCTTCGGCACACCCGTCGAACCCGACGTGAACATCACACACGCCACATCGTCAGGACCCGCGATCCGACCCAGATCACCGCCGTCCAGCCCGGCCACGACCCCCGCCTCGACGTCCAGGCGGACGAAGGCGACGGTGCTGTCCTGCCAGCCGTCGGCGGGCTCACCGGTCGTGACGATCACCTCGGCCCCGGCGGTGGCGACGACGGAGCGGAGTCGCTCGACGGGGAACTCCGTGTCGAGGAGGGTGTATCCGGCGCCCGCCTTGAGGACGGCGAGTACGGAGACGACGAGATCGAGGTCCCGGCCGAGGAGAAGGGCGACGGTGTCGCCCCGGCGCACGCCGCGGTCACGGAGGTGCCGGGCGAGTCGGTTGGCGGAGGTGTTCAGCTCCGCGTAGCCGACCTTGCGGTCCGGCAGCACGAGGGCTGTGCCGTCGGGAGTACGGGCCGCCTGCCGCTCGAAGAGTTCGTGCACGCACGCGGTGTGCGGGAGGTCGATGGCGGCGGTGTCGAGGGCGATGTCGCCGGCGCTGGTGTTCCAGTCGGCGAGGAGCATGGCGCGTTCGTCGGCGGCGAGCACGTCGAGCGCGCCGATGGGCAGGTCCGGCCGGTCCACCGCCGCGGACAGGAGGCGTACCAGGCGCGCGGCGAGCGACTCGGCCGTACCGCGGTCGAACAGATCGGTGGCGTACTCCAGGAAGCCGGAGATGCCGGCGGGTGCGCCGTCCCGGGTGTGGTGCTGTTCGGCGACGAAGGTCAGGTCGAACTTGGCGCTGTGGCGCTCGGGGTGCTCGACCTCGACCTCGCAGCCGGGCAGGGCCAGGGGCGGCGGGGCGTCCTGGAGGGCCAGCATGATCTGGAAGAGGGGGTGCCGGGCCAGCGAACGGACCGGGTTCAGCTCCTCGACCAGCCGCTCGAACGGCACGTCCTGGTGGGCGTACGCCGCGAGGTCGGTGTCGCGGGTGCGGGCGAGGAGCTCGCGGAAGGTGGGGTCTCCGGAGGCGTCGGTCCGCAGGACCAGCGTGTTCACGAAGAAGCCGATGAGGTCGTCGAGCGCCTCGTCGGAACGTCCGGCGACCGGTGTGCCGAGTGGGACGTCCGTCCCGGCACCGAGTCGTGCAAGCAGCGCCGCCAGCCCCGCCTGCACCACCATGAACAGCGTGGAGTCGTTGCGGCGGGCGAGGTCGAGCAGCCGTTCGTGCAGCTCGGCGTCGAGCGAGAGCGGCACGCTGTCGCCGCGGTGGCTCGCGACGGCGGGCCGGGGCCGGTCCGTCGGAAGGGCCTGCGCGTCGGGGGCTCCCGCCAGGGCCTCCCGCCAGAAGTCCAGCTGCCGGCGGGCCAGGCTGTGCGGATCGCCCTCGTCCCCCAGCAGCTCGCGCTGCCACAGGGTGTAGTCGGCGTACTGGACGGGCAGCGGCGCCCACTCCGGCGCGACGCCGGCGCAGCGAGCCACGTAGGCGGTGGCCAGGTCCCGGGTCAGCGGGGCGAGGGACCAGCCGTCGGCCGCGATGTGGTGGCAGACGAGCAGGAGTACGTGGTCGTCTTCGGCGACCGTGAGCAGGGTGACCCGCAGCGGGGGCTCGGCGGCCAGGTCGAAGCGGTGGACGGAGGCTTCGTGGAGGGCCTGGGAGAGGCGCTCCTCCGGGCAACCGGCCGTGTGCCACACGGCCGTGCCCACGAGATCCGGAGAGACGCCAGTGCTGGTGCCGGAGTCGGAGCCGCTGTCGCTGTTCGCGTCGAGGACGCGCTGCCAGGGCTCGCCGTCCGTCGTGGGGAACACCGTGCGCAGGGCCTCGTGGCGGGCCGTCACGTCCGTCACGGCGCGGCGGAGCGCGGCGCAGTCGAGCGGTCCGCGCAGACGCAGGGCGAGCGGCACGTTGTAGGAGGCGTTGGGTTCCTCGACCTGGTCGAGGAACCAGAGCCGCTGCTGGGCGAAGGAGAGCGGAACGCGGTCCGGCCTCCGGGTCGGGAGCAGCGCGGGACGGGCCGCGTCGGTGCCCACGGTCGCGTCCGTGCCTGTGACGGTGCCGTTGCCGGTGCCCAGACTGTCGAGGCGCTCGGCAAGGGCGGCCATGGTGGGGGCGTGGAACAGCTCGGCGATGCCGACGCGTATGCCGAGGGCCGTGCTGATACGGCTGATCAGGCGGGCCGCCAGGAGGGAGTGGCCGCCGAGGTGGAAGAAGTTGTCGTCGATGCCGACCTGCTCGACGCCGAGGACCTCGGCCAGGAGCTCGCAGAGGAGCTTCTCCTGCTCGGTGCGCGGTGCGCGTCCGCCGGGGGTGGTGCTGAGGTCGGGGGCGGGCAGGGCCTGGCGGTCGAGCTTGCCGTTCGGGGTGAGCGGCAGGGTGTCCAGGACGGTGAAGGTGCTGGGCCGGAGGTGCTCGGGAAGGTGTGCGGCGGCGTGGGCCCGGGCGTCGGCGGGGTCGAGTACGGTGCCGGGTTCGGCGACGAGGTAGGCCGCGAGGCGCTTGTCGCCGGGGCGGTCCTCCCTGACGACGACGGCGGCCTGACGCACACCCCCGTGGCGCATCAGGACGGCCTGCACCTCTCCGGGCTCCACGCGGAAGCCACGGATCTTGACCTGACCGTCGGCACGCCCGACGTACTCCAGGACACCGTCCGCGCGCCATCGCACCAGGTCACCGGTGCGATAGACCCGCTCACCGGGAGCCCCGTAGGGGTGGGCGACGAAGCGCTCGGCCGTCAGGGCCGCCTGGCCCAGGTATCCGTGAGCCAGGCCGGCACCGGTGAGGTAGAGGTCCCCGACGACGCCCACCGGGACGGGACGGAGCCGCTCGTCGAGCGCGTACATCCGCTCGTTGCCGATCGGCCGGCCGATCGGGATCGCGGGGCGACCGGTGTCCTCCGCGGTGATGTGGTGGGTCGAGACGAAGATCATCGCCTCGACCGGCCCGTAGCCGTTGACCAGCCGCAGCCCGGGATACTCCGCCAGCGCCTTCGCCGCGTGGGCGGGTGACGCGGCCTCGCCGCCGCCGATGATCTGGCGCATCCCGGTGAAGCAGCCCGGGTACTCGTCGAGCAGGAAGTTGAGGAGGCTCGCCGACAGGTAGGCCGAGGTGACGTGGTGGCGGGCGATGAGCTCGGCGATCACCTCCGGTTCCGGCTTGCCGCCGGGCTGGAGGACGCATACGCCTCCGTGGAGCAGCGCACCGAAGAGCTCCAGTGCGAACGCGTCCCACGACACCGGCGCACACTGCAGCCACACCTCGTCCGGTCCGAAGGACACGAAGTCCTGACCGACGAGCGTGCCGGTCACGGCGCGGTGAGGGGCGACCACGCCCTTCGGGACACCCGTGGAACCCGACGTGAACATCACGCACGCCGCGTCCTCGGGACCCGCGGTCCGCCCCAGGACCGAGTCCGCACACTTCGCGATCCCCGCCACCTCGGCATCCGCGTCCAGCCGCACCAGCTCCAGCTCCGCCGCCGAACCGAGCCCGTCACCGAGAACCCCGGCCGTCACCACCAGCGACAGACCCGCACGCCCGACGACATCCCGCAGCCGCTCCACCGGGAAGCCCGGGTCCAGCAACGTGTACGCGGCACCCGCCTTCAGCACCGCCAACACCGCCACGATCAGACGGTGTTCACGCTCCAGCAGGACACCCACCGTGTCACCACGCCGCACACCACGATCGACCAGATACCGCGCCAGCCGATTCGCGTCCCGCTCCAACTCCCCGTACGAGACACGCGCATCACCGAACACCAGCGCCGTCGACCCCGGCGAAACCGCGGCCCGCTCCTCGAACAGCTCGTGGACACACACCATGTACGGATCCGTGCCCGCCGTCGCGGTCCACTCCCCCAGCAGCGTGCGCCGCTCGTCCACCGCCAGGACGTCGAGATCACCGATCCGGACATCCGGCTCCGCGACGGCCGCCTCCAGCAACCGCATCAGACGCGCCACCAACGCCTCGACGCTACCCCGGTCGAACAGATCCACGGCGTACTGGGCGGAGCCGCGGATGCCGGTGGGACGACCGGTGTCGTCGTACGCCTCGGTGACGTCGAAGGTCAGGTCGAACTTGGCGACGTCGAGGGAGAGGACCTCTTGTCCGACGAGGTCGAGACCGGACAGCAGCGGCGTGGCCACGGCGTTGTTCTGGAGGACGAGCATCACCTGGAAGAGCGGGTGCCGGGCCGCCGAGCGGACGGGGTTCAGCTCCTCGACGAGGCGCTCGAACGGCACGTCCTGGTGGGCGTACGCGGCGAGGTCGGTCTCACGGACCCTCGCGACGAGCTCGCGGAACGTCGGATCACCCGAGGTGTCGGTCCGCAGCACCAGCGTGTTCGCGAAGAAGCCGACCAGGTCGTCGAGCGCCTCGTCGGAGCGGCCCGCAACGGGCGTGCCGAGGGGGACGTCGGTTCCGGCCCCGAGGCGCGTCAGCAGGGCCGCGAGGCCCGCCTGCACCACCATGAACAGCGTGGAGTCGTTGCGGCGGGCGAGATCGAGCAGCCGTCCGTGCAGCTCGGCCGGCAGGTCCACGGGGACCACACCGCCCTCATGGGAAGGCTGGAGCGGACGGGGGCGATCGGTGGGCAGCACCAGCTCGTCGCCGAGCCCCGCAAGGGCCTGCCGCCAGTGGGCGGTCTGGCGGGCGACGAGGCTGTCGGCATCAGCCGGATCGCCCAGCAGCTCCCGCTGCCACAACGCGTAATCCGCGTACTGCACAGGCAACGGCGACCACTCCGGAACACCCCCACCCACACGAGCCCCGTACGCCACCGCCAGATCCCGCACCAACGGCGCCAACGACCAACCATCACAAGCGATGTGATGCACCACCAACAACAGGACATGCTCCCCCGCACCACCCTCCGGCCCGAACAGATGGGCCCGTACCGGAAGTTCGGTGGCGAGGTCGAATCCCTGTCGCGCCGCGGAGGTGAGGGCGTCGGAGAGGTCCGCCTCGCCCGGGGAGGAGTGGGTCCAGGCCACGCGGGCGTCCTCGGACCTCAGTACCTGCTGGCGGGGCTCCCCGTCGGGCGCGGGGTAGAGCGTGCGCAGCGCTTCATGGCGCTCCACCACGTCGTCGAGGGCCCGACGGAGGGCGTCGGTGTCGGGAGTGCCGTGGAGCCGGAGGGCCAGCGGGACGTTGTAGGTGGCGCCGCTCGCCTCCTCCGCCGAGGCATCGGAGCGCTCGGTCCGGTTGAGGAACCAGATGCGCTGCTGGGCGGGGGACAGCGGAAGTTCGGCGGGCCGGTCGGTCGGCCGCAGAGCCGCCGGCGCCTGCGCGGCACCGTCGAGGGCGCGGGCAAGACCCGCTGCGGTCGGGTCCCGGAAGAGCTCACGGATGCCGATCTCGACGCCGAAGGTACGGCGGATGCGGCTGATCAGACGGGCGGCGAGCAGCGAGTGGCCGCCGAGCAGCAGAAAGCTCTCGTCCGCGCCGACCTCGTCCAGTCCGAGGACGTCGGCGAACAGCCCGCACAGGGTGCGCTCGGCGGGCGTCGCGGGGGCGCGGCCCACCGATCCGGTGCGGACCTCCGGGGCCGGCAGGGCCTGGCGGTCGAGCTTGCCGTTCGGGGTGAGGGGCAGGGCGTCGAGGACGACGACCGCGGAGGGGACCAGGTGCTCGGGGAGCCGGTCGGCCGCGTGGGAACGCAGCTCGTCAGGAGACGCGGGTGCGTCGAGGACGACGTAGGCGACCAGCC
>NZ_BJMN01000104.1 GCF_006539185.1 Streptomyces gardneri | reverse complement strand
TCGGAGTCGTAGCGCGGTGCGTTTTGCTCCTTGCACCACCTGCCGACCTGCTTGACGTCTTTGATACCGGCGAGGAAGGCCACTGTGCGCTGGCTGAAGGTGTCCTGGAGGAACTGCGCGATCTCGGGGATCGGGGCGTCCATGGATGCCTGGTGGGCGCGTGCTTCGGCTTCGGCTGAGCGTGCTCGCTCAGTCTGCTGTGTCTGCATGTCTCCTCGTTCCTCGCCGACTACCGGTAAGGCTGTGTCAGCGAGAGGCGTGCCACAGATTGGGTGTGGCGATGGGTGCGGGTGCTGGTGGGCGAGGGCTAAGAGAGCCGCTTCTGCTCGCGTCCTGCTTGCTGCTGTGGGCAGCACACCGTCTCGGCCTTGAGGAGGAGTGGGGACGTGCTGAGTGGGACGTGCTCGTGGCTGAGCCCTGGTAACTGATCTATCAGTGTCTTCAACATGGCTTCTCCCTAGTCCTGTTGAGTGAAGCGTACCCGTATAGCACACCCTTACTCCACAGCTTTCCACCATGGAAAACACACCTAAATCCCTGCTTGGAGGATTCGATGGACGCGTCCGGCCAGCGCGTTCGTGTAGAGCGCCGACGGATCGACCGGTTCGTCGGCCGTGCAGCGTTGACTAGATCAGGTGACAGCGCGTACGGCCGAACGACCTAACTGCGTCAACGCACGGTGAGTCCGTACTCGAGTGCCACTTCCTTGAGCTCCGCCGACTCCACGTGGATGGCTCTGCGCTCCACTTCCTTCAGTTCGGTGTCGCGGAGTATCGCCCAGCACCTTCTGCCGCCGTAGCCGGATCGGTAAGCGATGCCTTCGACGAGCTGGTGACCAGCTTCATTGCGCCTGCTGACGGCCCACGCCGCGATCTGACGGGCGACGCGGCGATCGCGGCCGTGGATGTGCTCGTCGGTCAGCGGCCCGGTGATGTTCCACTCCTGGAGTGTCGTGGCGAGTTCCCGGGTGAGAACCTCTCGTGTCTCCTCTGCGTCCACATCGAGGAAGCGAGCCTCCTCGGACGGCTTGAGACGAACGAGGATGCGGTCTTGCCGCCAGCTGGACGGAATGTGGCCGACTTTCATGAGGTCCGTGTTGGAGAGATCGGCGTCGCGCATCAGGTCGCGGATCTCGGGAGGCACCCGGAACGTTGCCAGGGCTTCCGCGAAGCAGCCGGTGATCGCGCTCGCGCAGTACAGCATCCCGTACGAGTAGAGGCTGAAACGGCCGGCACTCGAGCCGCTGGCGGTCTCCGGCTCGACACGGTTGTACTGGAGCGGCGCGCTCGCCCGACCCAGGCGCCAGACACCTTCGGTGGGGGCGGGAATGAGGGTGACGTTCTGGGCGGTCACGAGAGCCCTCCCGTCTTGTCGGCCTGCCAGTGTGCGGCAAAACCCCCGTCGGGACGGCCGGCAAGTCGGGATAAGGCTGTGATCATCGCTCCTCGATTCATCTCAGAGAGTCCAACTACCCCGGCTGGCGACACACGGGGTGGATCATTGTCGCCACGTTCTTCTACATGTGACGGCGGTCGTTGTGGCGCGCGGACGCACACAGCCGGAGCACGGGGGTACGCACAGGGCGCATCACGTTTCAGATGCGGTCGAGGTGTAGCCGGAACACGGAGGTCCCGTCGTCACCAGTGGCCAGCAACAGGGAAGATTGGTCCCTTCTGCGGTCGGCCACAGTCCTCAGCGCTCTGATGGGTCTGCCTGTGACGATCTGAAGGAGCTTCCTGGCCCCCTGAGTCATCTCCCAGACGTGGATGCTGCTCCGCCCCGCGGCGACAAGCACCTGTCGCTGCGCCGTGAGCGTCAGTGCGGTTACTGCGCTGAGCTCGCCGTCGTCCGCGTCGAAGTGACCAACCTGGCTGCCGCTTACCGCGTTCCACAATTTGAGAGAGCCGTCCTGCCCTGCGCTGGCGAGCGTCAGCATGCCGTCCGGACCTGGGACGAATGCAAGATCGTTGACGGTGAACTGATCGCACCTGATGGTGTGGCCACGTTGCTCCAAGGTATGCGTGTCCCAGACCCGGAGGTTGCCGTCCTTGCCGCCCGAGGCCAGCAGCAGGCTGTCGTGTGTGCGGGTCGTGGCCAGGCACTGGACGCTGAGATCGTGGTCAGGGAAATCAGCCAGAAGGTCGCCCGTGCGCAGGTTCCACAGGCAGATCCGCCCGTCCGGGCCGGCACTTGCCAAAAGGTCGGCTTGTGGGGCCGACAGGGAGACGAGCGTCCGCGCGGGGAGATCATGGCCGGAGAGCTCGTGAAGCGGGTCGCTGTCTGGGTGCGTGGGATCGATCACCAGGATGCGGTTGTCCTCGAGTGCGACGGCCAGATGCTGCGTGCCGTTGATGCCGGGCCAGGCGAGGGCCGTCACGTCCACGCTGTCGAGAATGGTGCTCGCCGACTGCTGCGTCGCAATGTCACGGATCGCGACGCAGCCGGCCCGGGCCGTGGCAAGCAGGTGCGGAATGGTCGGCGACAGGGAACTTGCGGTGATGCGTTCCCGCACCGGCGGCGCGGCGGACAGGGCCTCTGCGGTCAGTTGCAGGCTGCGCAGAGTGCAGTCTGCTCCTGCCGTGAGCAGCAGCTCCGTGGTCCCCAGGGGGAGGGAGGAGAGTGCGGTGATGGGCTCGGTGTGTGCGGGCAGGGGATTGCCGATCGGCCGGAAGTCCGGCAGTTCCCAGAATTGGACTGTGCCATGAGCGTCGGAGGCGACCAGCGCCGTCTGCCGGTCCACCTGGGTGACCATCAGCGCGGTGACGGCAGCTTTTCGGGAAGGAGGGGTCGCCTGCTGGCCAATGTCTGCGGTGCGCACCGCTGCGGCCGCGCCAATGGTGCCAGGCGTCCCAAGAAGGAGGTTGCCCGCCTCATCGCCTACGGCGAAAGACGCAGATGCGGGGAGCGCGACCAGGGCACGGATCCTGGCCGCAGTCCGTAACTGATGGGTCGACCGCGTGCCGTCGAAGGACAGCACTTCGTCGTGCTGGGTGTAGAGAAGGGTGTCCCACCCTTCAGGGGTAGGCAGGCCGGTGAGAACCGGTGGGTAGGACAGGTGCTCTGGCAGGGCCACCTCTGTGGCGTGGAACGTCCCTATGTTCAGGGCCGCGAGGTGCCCGTCACTGAAGGCGGCCAGCATGACCGGGGGGTGGTTCGGGGGCCGGTAGAGGGTCAGCGAGGACACCCATGTTCCCGGGCGGCGAGGAACCGCTTCCGCGAGGTGGCGGCCGTGGCGTGCGTCGATGACGTGCACGGATCCATCGGTTCCGCCGCTGACGACGATGCCTCCTGGCAGGGCGAGCAGGTGCTCGATGATGCCGTCGTGCACGGACAGCGGTGCGTAGGCGTTGCTTCCGTCGGGGCGTAAGACGTGCAGGTTGCCACGGTCGTCACCGGCAGCGGTCAGCGCGATTCGCCCCAGGAAGTCTTGCACGGCGGCCATGGCTTTGACGGTGTACCGGGTGATACCCCACGGCCGGGGGAGTGTTGGCTTGTCGCTCCACTCCAAGGTGACCGGCGGGTCGACGAACGCGGCCGGCCGTGAGGACTGGGCGTCGGAGTATCCGGCGATGCTGTGAGCCAGCTGCAGGCTGGTCATCAGCGACACAGGGTCCACCGTCCGTGCGAAGGGCTCCAGTCCGGCCCACGTACGGAGCCATCGGCTGTCTTCGGGGTTGCCGTCATCTGTTGCGAGGAGCCGACGAACCGCCCGGCTGCTTTCCCAGGGGAGCAATGCCGGCGGTACGTGCGCGTCATCAAGTACCTGGCCTCGTGCCGCGTGCTCAGCAAGGTGGCGTCGCAGGTAAGGGTGGGGCGGAACTCCCGCATCGGCGGGTACGAGATCGGCGAGCGCGGCCGCGATCCGACGGTGAACGTCGATGTGCGGCTGCCCGCCTTCCTGGTGGTCCGTCATCGGGCACCTTCATCGGCAAGCAGGTCATCATGGGTATTGCGCAGCAACGACGCCAAAGCTTCGTGCGCGGGCCGGTACACACGGCGGTCGTCCTCGTGGTCATGGGCCAGGTAGCCACTGAGCCGGCCGGTCAGCAGCTTCTCGATCATGAGGTCCCACTCCTGGGGAGGCAGGCTTTGCTGGAGGAAAACTCCGGCGATGTTGGGCCAGATGTTGGACCAGGGGACACCGGCGCCCTGGGCGAAGGCTGCCGCCCGCAGCAGGGCCAGAGCCACCGCGAAAGGAAGTCCTTCCGCCTCGACTAGTGCCAGGTCTCTCTGCAGCAGGCCGCGAATGCCCTGCTTCAGCTGGCCCTGCCACGCGGTGTCCCTCGCCATCGCTTCAGGGTCGGACGACGCGCGCAATTGTTCACCGGCGAGGCGTGCGTCGATGAATGAAGGACTGATCATCGGCGCGATCCCGGCGGCGACCTTGCGCGCCACGTCGTGCCGGCCGCCCGCGCTGATCAATGCCGTCATGTATTCCTCGATGTCACGGCGGGCGTCATCACCGTCCGTCCGCTCCACCTCGGCTGCCGGAAACAGCACTCGAAGAGCCTTCAGGAGTCCGTACTCCTCGTCCTCGGTGACGTCACCGGCGGCGCCCGGCAGAGGCCGGCTGGAACGTACTCCCAGGACGAGACGGACAGCTGGATCAGGAACGTCGCGCGACGGTTCCTCCGCCTGACGTTGCCCAGGGAGACGAGGGGAACAGAACTCGGCGAGGGGCTCAAGAATGTCGCGAAGGACTCGAGCGTATTCGACGGTCTCGTCCAGGCCGTCGATGACGATGGTGACGGGCTTGCCCGAGGCACGTATGACTTCGACGATCTGCTGTGACCAGCGCACCAAGGCGTCGTCCGCCGGCTGCGTCGTCGGCTCCGGCTCGGTGCCGAGAGCCTGCAGGATGTCGGAGGCAACCTGCGCGGCGGTCCGGCGGTGCGCCAGAACGGCGGCACTGACGGCTCCCTCAGGAGGAATCGTGTCCGCGGCCGTGAGCTCGAACGCTTCCTTGTAGAGAGGATCCTGACGGAACGAGGCATCGCTGAGCACGACGGCCCGGGCCACGACCGCCGACTTGCCGCTGCCCACAGCCCCCGTGACGAGAAGAACGCCGCGGTCCCGTGTAGGGCCGAGGAAGGACGCGACACGACGGTTGAGCACCTCCCTCCCACGGAAATACCAGCCGGCGTCGGCCTCGTGGACACGTCCCGTGGCCCGGTCCAGCCAGTACTCGGCCGCGGTCAGATCCTGCAGCACCGAGCCGGCGGCGCGACGATCGACATACCCAGGATTGGGAAGGCACGGACTCTGGAAAGTAGACCCGCTTCCATCGATGAGATGGTGCAACCGGTACCGCTGCCGGTCCTCCTCGCTCGCCAGCCCCTTCTCGTACTCGGCGATGAAGTCGGCTACCGCGAGATGAGGCGTGGTGATGCCGGCATTCGTCCGCAGCCGTCGATGCACGTCGCGCAGCAGGGTCGAAAACCTGCGCACCTGCACGGTCTGGTCGTGGCCGCACGTCGCAATCACGTCCAGACGGCAGCCTTCGCGGCGATCACGGCGGACGTTCTTGTACAGGGCGTCGAGTTCCGAGCGCAGGCTGCCCGCATAGCAGGTGTTGACGATCACCAGCACGTTCTTCACATGCGAGTCGAGCACCGCTCCGACGACGTCACTCGTCCGTATGGCGGTTGCCAGCGGCCGCTTGTCGTCCGACTTCGGGAGTTTGAGGAAGTGAACGTCGGACGAGCCACTGATGCCATGGCCGGTGATGAACATGACGAGAGCCAAGCCCTGTGCTTCCCGTACTTTCTTCGTCCGTAGGAAGTCCTCGACGTCGTCCCGCGAGCACAGGTCCGCGGCGGGCACCTGCCGGAAGCCCGGGCGGGATCCGTCCGGCCCCCACCACTGGGCCACCACGCTCAGCTGTTCGTCGATGCCCTCGGCGAACTCCTCATCCAGGCCACCCTCGTCATCGTCCTCATAGTTG
>NZ_BJMN01000103.1 GCF_006539185.1 Streptomyces gardneri | reverse complement strand
GGACCCGGATCGGCAGCGGCTGGGGCATGTACGACCAGTTCATCGCTCTCGGAGACGCCGACCGCGACGGCCGCCCCGACCTCCTGACGGAGCACCCAGGCACCGGCGACCTGTACTACTACAGGGGGACCGGCAACTGGAAGGCCCCCTTCGGGCCGGCCATCACGGCCTACAACAGTCTTGGAGCGGGCCGGCTCACCCTGTTCTGACAGACCAGCGGGACGGTCGCCCAGACCGTCTTGCCGACGGACCGGTCCTTCACACCCCAGGTGGTGGCGAGGGCGGCTACGAGCAGCAGCCCGTAGCCGCCCTCGTCGGGGTTCTCCACGCGTAACGGGCGACGCTCGCCGCGCGTGTCGGAGAGTTCGATCCGTACGTGGTGGTCGTCCAGCCCCATCCGCACCTCGAAGTCCCGCCCCGGCACCCGGCCGTGAAGGGCGGCGTTGCTCGCGAGCTCGGCGACGACCAGTTCGGCCGCCTCGGCGGCGGGGCCGGTCACTCCCCACTCGTGGAGCTGCTGCACGGCGAGTAGCCGGGCGAGGCGTGCGCCCCGGCGCGTGGCCGAGAGCCGGAGCGTGAACTCACCGGTTGGGGTGGTGGTTTCGGACTTCATGCCCCCGAGCCTGGGCCCCCGCCCGTACGCTGACCAGCAGCGACGCGACGACGCTGAGTAACTGTACGGGTACGCCAAGAAGGCGGTACGGATGTCGGGGAACGTGGAGGAGCGGCCCGAACGGCCCTCCGAGGTGGACGGTACGGCGCACCTGTTTCGTGCGCTCGGGAAGATCATCAAGGTCCTGCGCAAGAACGCGGGCCTGAGCCAGGCGGAGCTGGCGGACATCGCCCATTGCAGCGAGGACCTGGTGTCCTCGATCGAACGGGGAGTACGGATCCCACAGCCGGACTTCCTGCTGCGCGCGGATCCGGTGCTGGGCGCCGGGGGCGTGCTGGTGGCGGCGGTGGACGATGTGCGGGAGGCGCTGGCGAAGGCGCGGGTGCGGCATCCGGATTGGTTCAGGAGTTTCGCTAGCGCGGAGGCGGAGGCGGTGGCTCTGCACTATTACGCGGTGCAGGCAGTGCCGGGCATGCTCCAGACGCCCGCCTACGCCAGCTCGCTCTTCGAGCGCAGCCGCCCGATGCTCGACGAGGCGACCATCGAGAAGCGCATGGCCGACCGGATTTCACGGCAGGCGATCTTCGACCGATGGCCTGTGCCGACGATCAGCTTCGTCCTTGAGGCAGCGGTCCTGCTTCGACCGTTCGGCGGAGCGAAGGTCCACCGCGAGCAGCTCCTGCGCATCCTGGACGTGGCCCAACGACGCACGGTGGAGCTACAGATCCTCCCCCAGGACGGCGAGGAACACCCCTACCTGGGAAGCCCGTTCACCTTGCTGACCCCAAAGGGGCGGCGTGAGGTCGCGTACACCGAGGTCTACGGCCACGCCCGACTGATCACCGACCCCGAAGAGGTACGCCAGTACTCCGAGCGCTATGGGATCCTGCGATCACAGGCACTCACCAAGCGGGAGTCCCTGGACTGGATCGAGAAACGGCTGGGAGAACGATGAAGACCGCGGATCTGGCCTGGTTCAAGAGCAGCTACAGCGGCCCTGAGGGCGGCAACTGCATCGAAGTCGCCTACGACTGGCGCAAGTCCAGCTACAGCGGCCCCGAAGGCGGCGAGTGCATCGAAGTCGCCGCGCACCCCACCGCCATCCACATCCGCGACTCCAAGAACCCCCACGGCCCCCAACTGGCCGTGGCTCCCGCCAGCTGGGCGTCGTTCGTGTCGTACGCGACCGTCTGACCCGCAGGACGCGCTCCCCCCGGCAGCCTGGTTCACCGTCGGTGCACCTTGATCTCGTACGCTGCGATCTTCAGGCAATCGTGAGGAACGGGCGCGGTGTTGAGTGACACCGCGCCCGCTTTCCTGGGGGGATGCGCACCATGAATCACGCATACATACGCGGCCGCCGGCTCGCCGTGGCCGTCACCGCCGTGCTCGCCGTCACCGCTCTCGGCGGGACGCTCGTCACCGTCGCCGCGCCGGCCGCCGAGGCCGCGGTCGCGGGGCCGGTGGCGCCGAACGCGGACGTCACCTTCCCGGCGGGCGAGAAGCTCGTCAGCGGCGGAAACACCGGGTTCCTCACCTCGAAGGACGACGGCGCGGGCGGGTCCGCGCTGACGTGGACGTCGTTCGACGACGCCACAACGTGGCCGGTACCGGCTTCGCTCGCGTACCCGAGCCGTTCGGACACGATCGTCACCCGCGAGGGGTACCGCTTCGTCCTACGGGACATGAGCGCGAACGGGATCTCGACCTATGTCGAGCCGATCGGGCTCGGGACGGACTACAAGGTCGCCGGGGCGGCCGGTTCGACGGTCTTCCTGAGCGTGCCGAACGCGACCTACGGCGGTGAGGACCTCTACCGGCTGACCCGCGTGAACGGCGTACAGCAGCAGGAGAAGCTCACGCCGTTCGCCGGTGGCCGCGACTACAAGGTCCTGTCGCACTCGCTCGGCACCGCGGTCGTCGTCTTCGAGAAGGACTCCAGCAGCGGACCGTACTACCGGCGCGCGCTGGTGGACCTCGGCGGCGGCTTCCTGAAGGAGGAGCGGGCTCTCTTGCCCTTCGACCCGGCCACCGTCACGACCGCGGTCAGCCCCTCGTACATCGCGTGGACGGAGTACGTGGACGGCGCCCAGCGGGTGGCGATCGAGAAGCGGAGCGCGTACGAGCCCTTCAAGCGCATCTCGCTGGGCGCGGGCTCCAAGGGCGTCGTCGTCGGCTTCTCCGGGGACTGGGTGCTGTACGGCGTCCCGGGCGGGCTCACCGCCCCGACGGCCAACCCGCTGTACGCGCTGACCGCGCAGAACGTCCTCACGGGCGAGACGCACCAGCTGCTCGACCACTTCACGTCCTCGTCGACCGCGCCCGACGGGACGATCCTCGTCCACGGCGGGAAGTCGACCGACGGCGAGGGGCTGTTCCGGGTCACCGGGGCGGAGTGGCCGCAGATCGCGCTCGTCGCGCGGACGCCGGGCGCAACGTCCGCGCCGCAGGTGGTGCGGAGCACCGTCCCGGCGGTGGCCGATCTGGACCGCAACGGCGGTCAGGTGGCCATGGAGTGGGAGCTGTCGCGGTACAACGTCAACCTGGACGTGACCCTGCGGCACAACGTGACCGGGAAGACGTTCACGAAGCGTCTGACCCGGCCGTCGGCGCCCGCGCGGCTCACGTGGGACGGGCTGATCAACGGGGTCAGTGCGCCGAACGGCGACTACCAGTGGCACGTGGTCGCGACGCCGACGAACGGGATCGGGAACCCGGGGTACGCGAACGGCACGTTCAAGGTGACCCGGCAGGCCAACCCACACGACTACACCGACAACGGCTCGCCCGACCTGCTCGCGCGGGACGCGGCGGGCGTGCTGTGGCGGGACGACCTGCTCGACTCGCCGGTGGGCGGTCAGGTGACGCCGGCGAAGCCGCGCGTGAAGATCGGTCCGGGGTGGAACACGTACAACGTCATCGAGGCGGCCGGGAACATCGCGGGCAGCGGTGCCGGTGACGTCCTCGCGCGGGACACGGCCGGTGTGCTGTGGACCTACATCAGCAAGGGCGACGGCACCTTCGGGACCCGGACCAAGGTCGGTCCCGGCTGGGGCGTCTACAACAAGCTCGCGGCCGGTTCGGATCTCACGGGCGACGGCAGGGACGATCTCGTCGCCACCGATGCCTCCGGCGCGCTGTGGCTGTACAAGGGCACGGGCAGCGCCACGGTGCCGTACGCGGGCCGGGTGAAGGTCGGGCCCGGCTGGGGTGTCTACAACCAGCTGACGGCCGTCGGGAACATCGCGGGCGGTGTCGCCGGCGACCTCGTCGCGCGGGACGCGTCCGGGGTGCTGTGGCTGTACCTCGGGAAGGGCGACGGGACGTTCGCGGCCCGGACGAAGATCGGTACGGGCTGGGGCGGTTACAGCCAGCTCGTGGGCGTCGGCGACGCGAACAACGACGGCCGGCCGGACCTCGTCGCGTACGGGTCGGCGGGGACGCACGTGTTCCTGGGGACCGGGTCCTGGTCGGCGCCGTTCACGAAGACGGTGACCTCGCTGTACGCGGGCGAGGGGACCAAGTTCACCTCGGTGTCGTAGCCCGGTCCCGGTCGGGGTCGGGACCGGCCGGTGTCGTAGCCCGGTCCCGGCCGGGGGTCGCGCCTCGGATGGCTCGTCGTGGCATCCGGGGCGTGGACGCGCCCTCCGGGGTCCGCTCGGGTCTCGCCGCGGGGATGACGGTCCGGTCGGTCAACGGCCCGGAGCAAGTGGCGTGCGCGCACCGGCACTTCGCCACCCTCGCGGAGGCGGCTCCGCACATCCTGGCGACGCCGGTGTAGCGCGTACGCGTACGCACGGGCGGGTGCTGTGAGGCGGGTCACAGGGAACCTTCCGGTGCTTCGGCTCCTCCTTCGGGTGTCGGCGCTCGACGCCGGCCTCGACTCGGAGGGGGACCCATGGCGGTCATCGACATCCAGCGGCCCGGTACGGCCACCGGCGCGCGTGCCGTCTCGGCGCTGCTCGCCGTCCTCGCTCTGGCGCACGTCTACTGGGCCACCGGCCTGACGTGGCCGGCCCACGACGAGCGGGGGCTCTCGCTCGCGGTCCTCGGCAGTGTCGTCTCTTTCGGACCGTCCGTCGTGTTGCCGCTCGCCGCGCTGGAGGGCCTCGCCGCCCTGGCCGTGTTCGCCCGGGTGCGTCGTCGCGGCGGCAGGACGGCGCAGCTGGTCACGGCTGCCGTCGCCGGCGGGATGCTGCTGCGCGCGGCGGTCGGGCTGGTGTGGATCGTGATCGGCCGCGACGGGTCCGGTGCGGCGTTCCCGTGGCTGAACGCCTTCTTGTACACGCCTCTGTGCCTGGTGTTCGGATGGGCGGCGCTGCGTGCCGCCCGCTGATCACGCCGATCGGGGTGTCGGCCGGGGTGTCGGCCTGGGTGCCGACCGGGGCGTCGAACGGCGCGTCGACCGGGGCGTCGCGCTGGCCCGGGCTGCCCGGCGGGGCGACACCTTGGCCCTGCACGACCTGCTCGACCACCTCACCCCGTACATCGCCCGGATCTGCCGCTCGATCGCGCTCGACGACGGCCCGGACGCCACCCAGGAGGCACTGGTCGCCGTCTTCACGTCGCTGCGGTCGCTGCGGGACCCGGAGGCGCTGTACGGGTGGGTTCGGGGGATCTCCGTACGCGAGGCGGTCCGGGTCGCCAAGCGGGCGGCGCGGGCGCGGCCGGCCGAGCTGGCCGACGTACCGGAGCGGGGTGATCCGCAGCTGGCCGCCGACATCGACGACGTCCTCTCGCGGCTGTCCCCGCAGCATCGCGCCGTGCTCGTGCTGCGCGATGTCGAAGGACTGGACGAGGAGTCCGCGGCGGCCGTGCTCGGCGTTCCGGCCGGCACCGCGAAGTCGCGGCTGCACCGGGCCCGGCAGAGTTTCCGAAAGGCGTGGAACGGATGACACCGAGCAACGTGGGGCGGCTGCGCGTCATGGGGGCCGCGATCCGGGGGGCACACGTCGTCGAGGGGGTGCTGCCCTCGTCGTTCGACGAGGTGTGGGGCGTGATGGGCGATCTCGAAGGGGGCTTCGGGGACTTCCAGCCGGACATGCGATCCCTGCGGGTCCTCCGTGTCGACGGGGACCGCGTCGAGGCCCTGGCCCGCAGCCGGTACGGCCTGCGCGCCCACTTCCACGGCGTCCTGCGCCCCGGCTGGGGCTGGCTGCAGAGCCGGTTCCTGGTCGTCGGGATGGCGGCCGACGCGATGGGCGACGGCCGGACGAGGGTCGCGCTCACAGGAGGCGTACGCGTGCCCGGGAGGCCCGCTCTCGTCCCGATCGGGGCACGCGGGGAGCTCGAACGGGCCATGAGGCGGCTCGGGGAGCGCGTGCCGTAGGGGCGGGTCCTGCCGCTTGCTCACCGGCCGATCTCGCGGGCCGCGTCGGCCACCGCCCGGAAGTCCTTGCGGAGGATCTTGGAGTGGTTGCTGGGGACCTTCGCGCTGAGCTGGATGTGGGGGTTGCGGGCGGTGACGGGGGTGAGGTTGGCGCGGATCTTCTCCATGAGCTTGGGGTCGCCGCCGAGGTTGCCGCCGGTGGCGAGGACGTACTTGGTGGGGACGGTGAGCCGGTCGAAGACGGGGTCGAGGGCGGCGGGTGCGCAGAGCTCGTTGACCTCGATGTTGATCTCGGCGTGCTGCTCGGCGCTCATGCGTGCGGCCATGCCGATCCGGCGGGCGACCGGGAACAGCGGGCTGAGGCGGCGGAAGAGCTTGCGGACCTGGACCTTGGTGGCCTCGTCGAGCCATGAGTGGGGCAGGGCGCCGTCCACGGAGACGACACCGAGGACGCGGTCGGGGTTCCGGGCGGCCCAGTGCACGGCGAGCATCGCTCCGTAGGACCAGCCGACCAGAATGGGG
>NZ_BJMN01000102.1 GCF_006539185.1 Streptomyces gardneri | reverse complement strand
AGACAGAGAAAGCCCCTCGCGGAAGCGAGGGGCTTTCTTGTCATGCCCGGAGGTAGGTGAGCACGGCGAGGACGCGGCGGTGGGTGTCCTCGGCCTGCGGCAGGTCGAGCTTGGCCAGGATGTTCCCGATGTGCTTGCCGACGGCGGCCTCGGTCACCACGAGACGGCGGGCGATCTCCGCGTTGGAGTGCCCCTCCGCGACCAGGCCGAGGACCTCGCGCTCGCGCGGGGTCAGCGCCTCCAGCGGGTCCCGGTGGCGGCGCAGCAGCTGCCGTACGACCTCGGGGTCGACGACCGTGCCGCCGTCGGCGACCTGGGTGAGGGCCTCGACGAACTCCTCGACCTGCCCGACCCGGTCCTTCAGGAGGTAGCCGACCCCGGTGCCGTCGCCCGAGTCGAGGAGGTCGGCGGCATAGCTGCGCTGCACGTACTGGCTGAGGACGAGCACCGGCAGGGCCGGCCGCTCGGCGCGCAGCGCGACGGCGGCGCGCAGCCCCTCGTCCTGGAAGCCGGGCGGCATCCGGACGTCGGTGACGACGATGTCCGGGTCGTGGGCGGCGACCGCCTCGCGCAGACCGTCGGCGTCACCGACGGCGGCGACGACCTCGTGGCCGAATCGGGTCAGGAAGCCGATCAGTCCCTCACGGAGGAGGACGCTGTCCTCGGCGAGGACGACGCGGAGCTTTCTCGGAGGGTGCGGCACGGGATCTCCACTCGGAGGACGGTCGGCCCGCCCGGCGGGCTCATGATCGTCAGTGTGCCATCGAGGACGGCGATCCGGTCGGCGAGTCCGGTGAGCCCGGTGCCGCGGGCCGGGTCGGCGGCCCCCCGCCCGTCGTCCTCGACGTCGAGCCGCAGGACGCCGTCCGCGTACCGCGCGGTGATCCTCGCCTGGGCGGCGCCGCTGTGCTTGCCGATGTTGGCGAGCGCCTCGCAGGCCACGAAGTAGCCGGCGCTCTCGACGGAGGCGGGCAGCCGGGGCAGGTCGACGTCGGTGTCGACGGGAACGGCCGAGCGGTCGGCGGCGTCGGCGAGGGCCGCGCCGAGGCCGTAGTCGGCCAGGACCTGCGGGTGGATGCCGTGGATCAGCTCCCGCAGCTCGGTCAGGACCTGCCCGGCCTCCGCGTGGGCCTTGGCCAGCTGGTCGGCGAGCGGCCCCGGCGGGGCGTCCAGGCGGGCGAGGCCGAGGGTCATGGTGAGGGCGACGAGCCGCTGCTGCGCCCCGTCGTGGAGGTCGCGCTCGATGCGGCGGCGCTCGGCCTCGAAGGCGTCGACGAGCCGGGCGCGGGAGGCGATGACCTCGCCGATCCTGCCGTCCCCCGCGTCGGTCTCGCGCGGGGCGAGCAGGGCCCGGGCGAGGGCGGCGCGGGCGCCGGCGACGGCGGCCAGGGGGTAGGCGAGGGCGACGAGGAGGAGGGCGCCGAGGAGCGCGGCGGCGAAGGCCTCGGGGTAGGAGGTGACCAGGTACGCCTTGACGACCTTGGCCTCGTGGCCGTCCACCGCCAGCTGGAGCGGGGCGCTGAGGAGGGCGAGGGGCAGGCCGACGCCGACGGCGAGCGCGATGAGGTCGAGCGGCCACAGGACGGTGGCGAGCAGCAGGCCGTAGCCGAGCTCGCGCCAGGTCGCCTGCTCCCCCACCCGGAGCCGGAGCCAGGCGGTCAGGCCGGGTGCGGCGGGGACGCGGTGCGGGTCGGGGGCCGGGTCCAGGTCGACGAGCCGCAGCCGGAGCCGCTCGACGGAGCCGAGGGCGAGCCCGGAGAGAAGGAGCAGCGGCAGCCCGACGAGGAGCAGCGAGAACACCCCGAGCACGAGGAGGACGAGACAGGCGAGGCCCCCGACGATCCCTCCGCCGGCGAGGTACCCGGCGGACCGCCAGGGCCAGGAGCCGAGCGGAAAGCGGGACCGGGTGAGCGCCTGCCAGGGATTACGGGGTTCCATGAGCGCCCACGGTAGGCGCGGGTCCGGGGGCGGGGCCATGGGTCTGGAGGGTGTGGCGGGGTAGGGCCGGCCCTACCCTCGGCGGCGGTCCCAGGTCGGGGTGCGGTCGTGGCGGGCGTACTGCTCCTGGAGTGCGGCGGTCGCCTCGGGGGTCAGGGGCTCGTACGGGCCGGTGGGGGCCGGGCGCCACCAGACGGGATCCCCGCAGAGGAAGGACTCCTCGCGCAGACCCACGCGGTGGATCTTGTTGGTGGCCGTCAGGGGCAGCTCCCGCGTCACGCGGACGAAGCGCGGCGGCATCTTCGTGCCCAGGTCCGGCTGTGCGGCGAGGAAGGCCGCGAACTCCGCCGGGTCGAAGACGGCTCCCGGGCGCAGGGCCAGCGCCGCCATGACCTGGTCGCCGGCCACCGGGTCCGGTATCGCGTACACCGCCACCCCGGCGGCCCGGTCCCAGCGGGCGAGGATGTTCTCGATCATCGCCGCCGCCAGGTTCTCGCTGTCGACCCGCAGCCGGTCGTCCGTGCGGCCGGCGAAGTAGAGGAAGCCGGCCTCGTCCCGGTAGAAGAGGTCGCCCGTCCAGTACCAGCCGCCGCGCAGCCGGACCGCCTCCGCCTCGGGGTTGCGCCAGTAGCCCTCGAAGGGGCTGCGGCCCCGGTTGACGAGCTCGCCGACCGCCTCGTCCGTGTTGAGGAGCCGCCCCTCGGGCGAGAAGCGGGCCGGTGCGCACTCCTTGCCGGTCTCGGCGTCCAGGACGGCCAGGTCGTCGCCGGGGGCGGCCCGCCCGATCGCCCCGGTCGGGGTGTCCGGGGTGCGCTGGATCGCCGCACCGCCCTCGGAGGAGCCGTACCCCTCGACGAGCGGGACCCCGAACCGCTCCCGGAAGCGGGCCGCGTCCACGGCCCCGGCCTCCGTGCCGAAGCCGAGGCGCAGCGCGTGCGCGTGGTCGTCCGGGCCGGGCGGGGTGGCGAGCAGGTACTGCACGGCCCGGCCCACGTAGGTGAAGTAGGTGGCGCCGAAGCGGCGTACGTCGGGGAGGAAGCCGGAGGCGGAGAAGCGGGCCCGCAGCGCCACTCCCGCCCCGGCGCAGAGCGCGGGCGCCCAGTCCGCGATCACCGCGTTGCCGTGGAACATCGGCATGCAGACGTAGTGGACGTCGTCGGGGCGTACGGAGAAGTGGGTCGCGAGCGAGGCGCCGGCCGCGGCCAGCCGTCCCTGGCTGCAGAGCGCGGC
Organism: Streptomyces gardneri; assembly: GCF_006539185.1. Taxonomy (GTDB): domain Bacteria; phylum Actinomycetota; class Actinomycetes; order Streptomycetales; family Streptomycetaceae; genus Streptomyces; species Streptomyces gardneri. The sequence goes on along the minus strand of NZ_BJMN01000102.1, from coordinate 5,794 downwards.
CTTGGGCGCGCCCGTCGAACCGGAGGTGAAGGAGAGCAGGAAGCGGCTGTCGGGGCGTACGGGACCGAGGGTGGCGTCTCCCGGGCGGGCGCCGTCGTAGGGCGCGAGAAGTTCACGGTAGGCGTCGGTGTCGGTGACGAGGATGCGCAGCCCGGGCAGCGGGAGGCCGTCGAGGAGCGGCAGGTGGGCGCGCTGGGTGACCAGGATCCGGCAGTCGGTGTGCCGGATGTCCCGGGCGAGTTCGGCGCCGCGCCGGGTCGGGTTGATCCCGGCGACGGCGGCCCCCGCGAGGGCCGCCGCGCTGAGCCAGAGCGGGTACTCCGGCGTGTTGTCGAGCAGGATGCCGAGGTGCGGCTCGCCCCCCGGCAGGGGTGGCATCAGGTCCACGAGCAGTGCGGCCCGCGCGGCGGCGCCCGCGGCGACCTCGTGGTGGCTGAGGGTGTGGTGCTCGTCCCTCAGGCCGATCCGGTGGTCGCCCCATTGGCGTCGTACGAGCTCCGCGACGGTGTCCGCACCTTTCATGGGCCGGACTGTAGCTGACGTACCGTCAGAACTGAACGGTGCCGATCCGGCCGATGGCCGGCCGTCAGAACTTGACGTCCGAGCAGGCGTAGAACGCGTTCGCGGTGTCCGCGATCGTCCACACCGCCAGGATCAGGTGACGGCCCGTCTTGCCCGCCGGGACGGTCCCGGAGTGCGAGAGGGTCGCCGGCGGCTGCTGGTTGTTGTAGGGGACGGTGAGGAACGGCTGGGGGTCGAGCGCGGCCCGGGTCAGCTTCTGACTCGGGTTCCAGCCGTTCTTGGTGATGTAGTACTTGAAGTCCGTGGTGCGGTGCCGGGCCGTGAACTGCCAGCGGAAGCTGTAGCTCTGCCCCGCCGTGAGGCTCGTCGCCGGCCAGGCGCCGCCCCGGGGGTCGTCGAGCTGGGCGAACTGCGTGAGCCCGGCCGAACAGATCTTGCCGTCGGCGGGACCGGCGGCGGGGAAGCCCTTGAGACCCTCGACCGACTGCGGCTCCCACTGTATGGAGCCGCAGTTGGTCACGGTGCCGTTGGCGCAGAGCTTCTGGCGGCTGATGGGCGAGTCGGTGTAGCCGTGACTGCCCGCGCTGCCGGTGGCGAGGAGGGAGGCGCCGGCGACGCCGAGCGCCACCACCGCCGCCCCGACTGACGTCTTCTTGCGCATGTGCATGCTGTCGCTCCAGGAGAACGTGGGGGAGTTCCGTTGGGCCGTGCGCACGCGTGCGGTCTTACCGGTTCTGCTTGTACGGGTGACTCATTTTGGTCTGGACCAAGTACCAAGGTATGGACGGAAGTTGAACATGTCCATCCCCTCAGGCCCCCTCGGCCGGAGCCGTCCTCCCCGTGTAGAACGCCACCGTCAGGTCCTTGACCAGCGCCTTGCGCTCGTAGTCGTCCAACTCCACCAGACCACGACTGGTCAGCCGGTGGACCACGTCGTCCACCGCGTCCACCACCGACGTCAGGACACTGTCCCGGTGCTTCGCGTCGATCGCCGCGATCCGGCGCCGCTGCATCGCCGCCGCGACCTCGGGGGCGTACTCGATACGCGTCGGCTGCGCCGAGAAGACGTCGACCCCGACCGGGGCGCACTCCGCCGACAGCATCCGCGTCAGCGCCTCGCCGACCGCCTCGGAATCCCGGAGCGTCGGGGCGTCCTCATGGAAGGCGTCCGCCGGAAGCTGCGACAGCACCCGGGCCATCGCCGCCTCCACCTGCTCCCGCAGGTACTCCTCGTGACCGTCGACCCCCAGCGCGGCGCGGACGGTGTCCCGCACCCGCCACACGACGAGGACGACGACGTCCAGGGCCGTGCCCTTCGCGTCGACCGCGGGCAGCGGCTCACTGCGCCAGTGACGGAGCCGGACGTCCACGCGACGACGGAGCAGGAGCGGGCTGACCCAGACCAGACCCGTCCGCCGGACGGTGCCGCGGTAGTCGCCGAAGAGCGTCAGGACCCAGGCGTAGCCGACCCGCCCACGGCCGAGGCCGCCGACCGCGAAGAGGGTGGCGAGGACACCGAGGGCGAGCAGCGCCCACTGGCCGAGGTGGATGCCGTGGTACGGGCGGGCCGGCAGCCGCAGCATCCGCGCCGCCTCCGCGGGCACGGCCCCGGCCGACCACACGACCGCCGCGCAACCGGCGAGCGCGAGGGCGCCACCGACCACACCGACCCAGCCGGGCAGCACCGCCCCCGGCTGCTCGACGAGATCGGGATCGGCGGTGGGAGCGGGGCGGGACTTCCCGGCCCGCGACTGCTCCTGGGCCTGGGCCTGCGACTGGTGCGGGGACTGCCCCTTGGCCTTGGACCCCGGCCGGTTCGCGGCCATCCCCTGGGACTGCGCCTGCGCCTGCTGCTCCGTCTTCGCGGGCCCCGGAATGGCGGCCTTGCCGTTCTTCGCGGGGGCGGCGGGCACAGCCATCGCGACGGTGTCCGGACCCCCGTCGTCCCCGTTCACACCAATGACCCCGGCGCCGCCCTCCGGCTCGTCCCGGAAGAGCAGGTGCACGGGGATGGAGCCGGTGGTCTCGGCCCCGATCACGTTCTTCCGCCGCGCGACCCGGACGACACCGGCGACCGGCACGGCGAGCGCGGCGACCCGCGCACCGGTGATCCGCCCGAAGTCGGGCACGTCGACACGCTCCTTGACCACGGAGACCTTGGCGGCGACCGGAGACACGGACGCGCGCCGGTCACCCGCCGGGGCGGGAGCGCCTGCCTGCGCCGGCTGAGCACCGGAACCGGCCGCCGGTCCGCTGCCGGGCGCCCCCGGCGGCACACCGGCGGAGGCCGACACGGCGCCGCGAGCCGACGCCGGGGCGGCCGGGGCCACTGCGGCCGCCGCACCGCCGACCGCCCCGGCGGGGTCGGACGCACGCGACCGTACGGCCCCGGCGGCGACCGGACCCGCCGGAGCCGGCCCCCGCGTCGCCACGCCGGTCACCGCGCCGGACGCCCCCGACTTCGTACCGCCCGCCGCCATCGCCGAAGGGGCGGGCGTGCCTGCCGCGGCGGTGGCCGAGGCGGCCACGCCGGGCGCCAGGCCCCCGGCCCGGGACTCGGCCAACGGGCCCGGCGGGGCGGAGGTCGTGGCCGTGGGCGGGGCGGAGGTCGTGGCCGTCGGCGAGGTGGATGCCGTAGCCGTCGACGCGGCGGATGCCGTGGCCCTCTGCGCGGCGGCGGACGCGGGGTCCGCCGTGGCGGGTGATGCCGGAGCGCCCGCCGGGGAACGGCCCGACGGCGAAGCCGTGGACGTGGGCGAAGCCGTGGACGTGGACGTGGCCCCGGTCGATGTCCCGGCCGGGGCCGGGGGGCGATCCGAGGCCAAGACCCAGTACGGGTCGGTGGCCGAAGCCGTGCCGGTCGGCGTCCCGGCCGAGGCTCGGTACGGGTCAGTGGTCGAAGCCGTGGGCGCAGCTCCGGTCGCGGTCCCGGCGGGGACCTCGGGGCGATCCGAGGCCAAGACCCAGTACGGGTCGGTGGTCGAAGCCGTGGGCGTGGGCGGAGTCCCTGCCGAAGTCCGGTCCGTGGCCGAGGCCGTGGCCTGTTCCGTGGCCGAGGCACAAACTGGAGGCGCAGCCCCCGCCGAAGCCTCGGCCGTGGCCGGGCCCGTAGCCGAGACCCCTGCCGGAGGCGCAGCCGGACCCCCGGCCGGACCCTCAGTCGCCGTCCCGGCCGGACCCTCAGTCGCCGTCCCGGCCGGGGCCGTGGGCGCAGCCCCGGCCGCAGGCTCGGCCGAGGCCCGGTCCAGGGGCGCAGCCCCGGGCGAGACCGGTGCCCCGCCGACGGCCGCAGGCCGGTCCGAGGCCGAGGCCCAGGCCGTGGGCGCAGCCCCGGACGCGAGACCACCCGGGGGCGTTCCCGAGGGCGCAGCCCCGGCCGCGGGACCGGCCGGCGCGCGGTCCTGGGCCGGCGCGGCCGGGGGTGTCCGTGTCGGATCCCCGCTCTGGGGTGGTGACGTGCGGGGAAGGGTGCCGTCCGTCAGGCGTCTGGCCGTGCGGGCCGCGTCACGCGAGGCCGCCGCGCCGGAATCCGCGGGGGTCGGGGTCGATGCGGTCATTCGGGTCCACCTCATGCTCTCGGGGTCATCGGAACAAGCGCCGCCAGGTCTCCGGGCCCGGGTAGCCGTCGGCCGTTCCGCCGCGCCAGCCCTGAGCCCGCTGGAACGCCTCGACGTTGCGGCGGTCCGCCTCCGTCCAGCGCGGACCGGGTCCCGACAGGTAGTGCTTGCCGAAGCCCCGCTTCACCAGTTGTTTGCCCAGCTTCTCCACATATGCGTTGGATTGGCCCGGACGGAAGTAGCCACGCCCGGGGAACCCCGTCGCATTCGCGCTCGAACCGCCCGAACCACCCGATCCGCCGATGTCCTTGCCCCCGCCGGTCACGAGGAGCTTCCACGTCTGCGGGCCGGGCAGGCCGTCCGCGTCCTTGCCCTTCCAGCCCTGCGCGAGCTGGAACGCCTGGGTCGCCCGCCGGTCCGCCGCGCCCCACTTCGGGCCGGGCCCCTTGCTGTAGTACGTCTTGCCGCCGCGCTCGATCAGGAGCTTCCCGAGCTGGGTGATGTAGGCGTTGTCGGCGCCCGGACCGAACTTCCGTGCCCCCGGGTACGGCGTCGCCGGCTTCGGCGTCGCGGTCGACCCTCCGCCGGTCGTGCCGCCGCCGCTGCCGCCGCTGACCACGCCCTTGTAGCGATAGGCCACGTACCGGTCGGAGTTCTCCCAGTACGCCATGGGCGTCGCCTGCTTCCGCGTGCGCGGCTTGGTCTGCTCGTACGCGATGTACGAGGTGTGGGTGTAGTCGGTCCAGCCGCCGAAGATCGTGACGTGCGAGCCGCGCGTCGGGTTGGCCGGGTTGTGGAACAGCAGGATGTCGCCGGGCTGGAGCTCGGTGCGGTCGATCCGCTCGGCGAAGCGGTCGAGGCTGCCGGTCCACTCGTTGCTGCGCAGGTTCCAGGCCATGGAGATGTAGCCGGAGCAGTCCTGGCGGTATCCGTCCGACCAGTACTTCTCCATCGAGTACGGGACCTGGGCCGTCACCCACAGCTTGGCGCGGTTGATGATCTCGGCCCGGGTGGTCTGCCTCAGGGTGTCCGTCGAGATCTGACTGGTCGTCGGGGTCGTGCCCGTACCGGTCCCCGTGCCCGGGGGCGGGGTGGGGGTCGCGGAGGGGCCGGGGCCCGGCGCTCCGTGCAGCGGCCCCCGCCCGCCCTGCGGGGTCTCCGGCCCGGGCCAGGGGGTGACGGGGGCGGCGGCGTCCGCGGTGACCGACCGCTCCCGCAGGACCGCCGTGTCCACGCCCGCGCCCACGTCCGTACCCACTGCCGCCTCGGGGCCCGGGGTCGCGTCCGCCGGGGTGAACGGGCCCGTCGGGCCGACCGGCTCCATCGGGTGCGAGAGGGCCGTCGCCGCTCCCACCCCTCCCCCGCCGAGGACCACTCCCGCCGCCGTCACCAGCACCAGCGCGCGGCGCGCGCCGTGCGCCGCCGGGTGGCCGCCCGCCCGCACGGGCAGGCCAAGCGCGAGGCCACGGCGCTGCTGGGCGCAGCCCGGGCAGCCGCAGTCGGCCGCGGGTTCGAACTCCTCGAAGACCGGCACGCTCATGCGATTCCCCTCCACACTCGTCAAGATCTTTTGACCCTCGTTTCGGGCGTCAGTGTCTCAACTGTCTGGACAAATCGCATTTTGACGGATCGAAGGGCCAGTACGACCATCCGACAGGCCGGACGCGATCGATATTGGTCAGGAGCACCCCTCCAGGTCGGGTAGAGTTCTCTTT
>NZ_BJMN01000101.1 GCF_006539185.1 Streptomyces gardneri | reverse complement strand
CCCGCCCTTTTAGCTCAGTCGGTAGAGCGTCTCCATGGTAAGGAGAAGGTCAACGGTTCGATTCCGTTAAAGGGCTCCAAAGAAAAAGGCCCCCGCCATTGGCGGGGGCCTTTTTTGCGTTCGGGGTACTTCAGGGACAGAGGATCGATGGTGGCGGCCCCTTTGCAGGGGCCGCCCTGGTGTGTCAGCTGGGGTCCGGCTCTCGGAGGCGCATCGCCAGGATGGCCATGTCGTCGGAGGCCGGGGCCTGGGCGAAGCGTTCGACCGCGCGGAGGACACGGGAGGCGACCGCGCCGGCCGTCAGGCCCGTACACGTCCTGAGGACTTCGGCGAGGCCGTCGTCGCCCAGCATGCGGGTGCCTTCGCGGCGCTCCGTCACGCCGTCCGTGACACAGAGGAGGACATCGCCCGGGTCGAGCGTGATCGTCTGCTCGTAGAGTTCGAGGTCCTCCATGACCCCGAGCAGAGGCTGCGGCTCGGCGGCCGGCCGGACCGTGCCGTCCTGGCTGAGGCGCAGGGGCAAGGGGTGGCCGGCGCAGACGACCTTCAGGATCGCGGAGCCGTCCTCCTGCGGGCGCATCTCGCCGTAGAGCAGGGTGAGGAAGCGGCTGCGGGCGCCCTCGTCGAGGATCGCGGCGTTGAGCCGCTCCAGGACGGCCGGGCCGCCGAAGCCCTCACGGGCCAGGAGCCGCAGGGCGTGGCGGGCCAGGCCGGTGACGGCCGCGGCCTCCGGGCCCGTACCGCAGACGTCGCCGATGGCGAATCCGTACGCGCCGTCGCGGATCGGGAAGAGGTCGTAGAAGTCACCGCCGACCTCGTTGCCCTCGCCGGCCGCTCGGTAGATGACGTCGACCTCGACGCCGGGGATCACCGGGAGGCCGGGCGGGAGGAGGCTGCGCTGGAGGGACTGGCTGATCGCCACGCGCTCCGAGTACAGGCGGGCGTTGTCCAGGGCCAGGGCCGCTCGGCGCGAGAGGTCCTCGGCGAGCTCCAGGATCTCCTGGCGGAAGTGGTCCTCGGAGGGCCGGCCCAGGGTCAGCATGCCGATGACCCTGTTGCGGGCGACCAGCGGCAGGACGACCGTCTCGCCGGCGACCGCGCTCGCTGTGGCCAGCGTGGTGTCGATGCCGGAGGAGAGCGGGCTCGTGGGGTGGTCGAGGGCGCGGACCGAGGCGGTGAGCGCCGCTCGGTGCGCGGCGTCGCCCGGGGCCGCCCAGACCCGGGCGCCGGGCGTCGGCACCGGGTCGGGAGGGGCGATCGACGAGAGCAGGTCCTTGAGACCATCGATGCGATCCTCGTCCTCGTGGAGTACGTACGAGAGGTACGGGTCCGAGGCCTGGTCGGCGATCGTGTAGACCGCGCACCAGGTCGCGAGGGTCGGGACCGTCATCTGGGCCATCAGGGCCAGGGTCTGGTCGCGGTCCAAGGTGCCCGCGAGGAGGTCGGAGGCCTCGACGAGGAAGCTGAGGGAGCCGCGGCGGAGGCGTTCGAGCTCGCCGAGGCGGGCCGACTCGACCGCGAGGGCGATGCGGTCGGCGGCGAACTGGAGGCGGAGGGCCTCTTCGTTGGAGTAGCGGTTCGGGGACTCCGCGGCCACGCCCAGGGAGCCGGTGAGCCGGCCCTCGACCTTGAGCGGGACGGTGACCACCGAGCGCATGCCGGTGGCTTCGAGGAGGGGGACGGCGCCGGGGACGGCGGCCAGGTCCTCGTGGACCGCGGGCATCCGGGCGGAGCCGTAGCGGCTCGCGCCGGTCTCGACCGGGACGCGGGCGAAGCGCTGGCGGGCGGCCGGGAGGCCGGTGGTCGCCCGTACTTCGAGCTCGGTCTCGTCGTCCGTGGCGAGGAGGAGGAACGCGGCGTCGCCGTCGAGCATGTCGCGGGCGCGCTCCACCGTGCGCTGGAGGAGGCCGTCGAGGTCGTCGGGGGCGGGGGAGCCGATGAAGACCTCGAAGGGGTCCGCCGAGCGGCTCTCGGAGCCCGGCTCGGCGGCGGGGCGCTGCGGGGTCTGGAGGACGGCCCGCTCGTGTTCCCGTACGAGGAGACAGACGGTGGAGGGTTCGCCCTCGGTGTCGCGGACCCGGAGGTGCGAGGCGTAGACGGGGACGACGCGGCCGTCGGCGCAGCGGATGCCGTAGCTGCCCTCCCAGCGGGAGAGGCGCAGGGCCTCGGCGAGGCCGGTGCCGATTCCGGGGGTGTGCGGCCAGGCGGCGAGGTCGCCGAGCGGCTTGCCGGTGACCTGGTCGGCCTCGTAGCCGAAGAGCTCCGCGGCGTCCTCGTTCCACGCGGTGACCGCTCCGCCGCGGTCGATCTGGGCGACGGCGACTCGGACGCGGCTCTCGGCGGCCGGGAGGAGGGCGTCGGGGAGGACGGGGCCGGCGGAGCGGGTGCCCACCGGGCGTCGGGGGAGGTCGAGGTGGAACCAGACGTGCTTGCGGGTGGGGGAGTAGTCGACGCCCCACCGGTGGGCTAGGGCGGCGCAGAGCAGCAGGCCACGGCCGTTCTCGCGGTCGGGGTTGCCCAGGGTGCGGCCGCTCTGGACGGGGATCTCGCGCTCGGGGTAGCGGTCGGCGACCTCGACGCGGATGCTGTCCTCGGAGCGAAGACAGAGGACCTCGGCGGAGGTGCCGGCGTGGATGACGGCGTTGGTGACGAGCTCGCTGGTGAGGACGACGGCGTCGTCGACGAGTTCGGAGTGTCCCCAGCCCTGGAGGGTGTCCCTGACGAACGCGCGGGCGGCCGCGACGGACCGCCCGACGGGCTCGAAGCTGGCAGTCGCCCGCGCGGTGATCACAGCACTCCTCGTACGCGTTTCGACGCCCGGCTCTGCCATGCTCGGTCTGTCCCTCCCACTGCCCGGTGGTCGTGCGCGCACCACACCGACCCCGCCGGGCGGACCGGGGTGGTTGGACAGCCGGATGCCAGGTTACTTACCTTCGCTGTCCGTGCGGATGCCGGTCGTCGCAGTTTCCGTTCCCCAGGGGTGGGGACGCTGTGCGAAGCTGCCGAACTGTTATCGCCTGGTTCGGTCGCGGTGAAACACTGGGCAGGCTATCGGCGAGAGCCGGAAGCGTACGGTCGACCCCTTTCGGGAGGGACACGGTGGAGTCTGGCACGGCGGCGCGGCGTGGCGGCGGGAGCGGCACGCGCGCGAGGGGCGGGCGTCCTCGTGGGGGGACGGTCCAGGTGGACGAGGCGTCGCTGGAGCGGTTGCTGGCCGCGCTGGTGTCGATGCGGGACGGGAACTTCCGCAAGCGGCTCACGGTGTCCGGTGACGGGGTCATGGCGGAGATCTCCGCCGTGTTCAACGAGGTCGCGGACCGGCAGATGCACGTGACGGGGGAGCTGTCGCGGGTCCGTCGGGTGGTCGGGCGCGAGGGCAAGCTGTCCGAGCGGCTCGAGGCCGGGGCGACCGAAGGGGCGTGGGCGGCGGCGATCGAGGCCGCGAACGCGCTGGTCGACGATCTGGCCCGGCCCGTGTCCGAGGTGGGGCGGGTGCTGTCGGCGGTGGCCGAGGGTGACCTCGACCAGCGGATGGACCTGCGTTCGGAGGGTGCCGACGGGGCCGTACGGCCGCTGCGCGGGGAGTTCCTGAAGGTCGCGCGTACCGCCAACAACCTTGTCGACCAGCTGTCGGTCTTCGCTTCCGAGGTGACGAGAGTCGCCGTCGAGGTGGGTACGGACGGCAAGCTGGGCGGGCAGGCGCAGGTGCGTGGGGTGTCCGGTTCGTGGAAGGACCTCACGGACTCGGTCAACACCATGGCGAACCGGCTGACGGCCCAGGTGCGGGACATCGCGCTCGTGACGACGGCGGTGGCGGACGGCGATCTGTCGCAGAAGGTCACGGCGAACGTCGCCGGCGAGATGCTGGAGCTGAAGAACACCGTCAACCGGATGGTGGACCAGCTGTCGTCGTTCTCCTCCGAGGTCACGCGTGTGGCCCGTGAGGTGGGTACGGAGGGCGAGCTCGGCGGTCAGGCCGAGGTGGCCGGGGTCGCGGGCGTGTGGAAGGACCTCACCGATTCCGTCAACACGATGGCGGGAAATCTCACCAATCAGGTGAGAGGGATCGCCGAGGTGACGACGGCGGTCGCCAACGGCGATCTGTCGCAGAAGGTGCGGGTCTCCGCGCGCGGTGAGATCGCGCAGCTCGCGGACACGATCAACCAGATGACCGAGACGCTGCGGACGTTCGCCGACGAGGTGACCCGGGTGTCGGGCGAGGTCGGCGCGCAGGGTCTGCTCGGTGGTCAGGCGCAGGTGCCGGGCGCCGCGGGGACGTGGAAGGACCTGACCGACTCGGTCAACACCGTCTTCCGGAACATCACCACGCAGGTGCGGGACATCGCGCAGGTCACGACGGCCGTGGCCAACGGTGACCTGTCACAGAAGGTCACCGTCGACGTGGCCGGCGAGATGCTGGAGCTGAAGAACACCGTCAACACGATGGTCGACCAGCTGTCGGCCTTCGGTTCCGAGGTGACCCGGGTCGCCCGGGAGGTCGGTGTCGAGGGCCTGCTCGGTGGTCAGGCCGAGGTGCCGGGTGCGGCCGGGACGTGGAAGGACCTGACCGACTCGGTCAACACGGCCTTCCGGAACCTGACCGGTCAGGTGCGGGACATCGCGCAGGTCACGACGGCCGTGGCCAACGGTGACCTTTCGCAGAAGGTCACCGTCGACGTGGCCGGCGAGATGCTGGAGCTGAAGAACACCGTCAACACGATGGTGTCGCAGCTCTCGTCCTTCGCCGACCAGGTGACGCGGATGGCGCGGGACGTGGGTACCGAGGGCCGGCTCGGCGGGCAGGCGCGGGTGGACGGCGTCTCCGGCCGCTGGCGTGAGCTCACCGACTCCGTGAACTTCATGGCCGGCAACCTGACCTCGCAGGTGCGGCAGATCGCGCAGGTGACGACGGCGGTGGCCCGCGGTGACCTGTCGCAGAAGATCGACGTGGACGCCCGGGGCGAGATCCTGGAGCTGAAGAACACCATCAACACGATGGTCGACCAGCTCTCCGCCTTCGCGGACCAGGTGACCCGGGTGGCCCGCGAGGTGGGTACCGACGGCCGGCTGGGCGGTCAGGCGCAGGTGCCGGGCGTGGCCGGCGTGTGGCGTGACCTGACGGACTCGGTGAACGGCATGGCCGGGAACCTGACGACCCAGGTCCGTAACATCGCGCAGGTCGCCACGGCGGTGGCCCGCGGTGACCTGTCGCAGAAGATCGACGTGGACGCCCGGGGCGAGATCCTCGAGCTGAAGAACACCCTCAACACCATGGTCGACCAGCTGTCCAACTTCGCCGAGCAGGTGACCCGGGTGGCCCGTGAGGTGGGCACCGAGGGGATCCTGGGTGGGCAGGCCGAGGTGCAGGGGGTCTCCGGCACCTGGAAGGACCTCACCCAGTCGGTGAACTTCATGGCGAACAACCTCACCATCCAGGTGCGGAACATCGCCGAGGTCACGACGGCCGTCGCCATGGGCGACCTCTCCAAGAAGATCACCGTCGATGCCCGGGGCGAGATCCTGGAGCTGGTCACGACCGTCAACACGATGGTCGACCAGCTGTCGAACTTCGCGGACGAGGTCACGCGCGTGGCCCGCGAGGTGGGTACGGAGGGCATCCTCGGCGGCCAGGCACGCGTACGCGGTGTCACCGGTACGTGGAAGGACCTCAGCGACAACGTCAACCTGATGGCCAACAACCTGACGAGTCAGGTGCGGAACATCTCCCGGGTCTCGGCGGCCGTCGCCAACGGCGACCTGACGAAGAAGGTGACGGTCGAGGCGCGCGGCGAGGTCGCCGAGCTCGCCGAGACCGTCAACACGATGGTGACGACCCTGTCGTCCTTCGCGGACGAGGTCACGCGTGTGGCGCGTGAGGTGGGTACCGAGGGCGAACTGGGCGGTCAGGCGCGGGTGCCCGGTGTCTCCGGAACCTGGAAGGACCTGACCGAGTCGGTGAACTCGATGGCCGACAACCTCACCGGTCAGGTGCGGCAGATCGCCGCCGTCACCACCGCCATCGCCAAGGGCGACCTGACCAAGAAGATCGACATCGACGCGCGAGGTGAGATCCAGGAGCTGAAGAACACCATCAACACGATGGTCGACCAGCTGTCGAACTTCGCCGAGGAGGTCACGCGTGTGGCCCGCGAGGTGGGCACCGACGGGCAGCTGGGCGGCCAGGCCCGGGTCCGGGACGTGGAGGGCACCTGGAGCGACCTCACCGAGTCCGTGAACGAGATGGCCGGGAACCTCACCCGGCAGGTGCGGGCCATCGCGGCCGTCGCCACCGCGGTGACCCGCGGCGACCTCAACGTCAAGATCGACGGTGTGGACGCGGCCGGTGAGATCCAGGCGCTCCAGGACAACATCAACACGATGATCGCCAACCTGCGCGACACCACGCTCGCCAACGACGAGCAGGACTGGCTCAAGAGCAACCTGGCCCGTATCTCCGGCCTCATGCAGGGCCGGCGGGACCTCGACGACGTCGCCTCGCTCATCATGAGCGAGCTGACGCCGGTGGTCTCGGCACAGCACGGCGCCTTCTTCGTCGCCATGCCGACCGGCCACGCCCACAGCGACGCCGAACTCGTCGGTGAGGGCGACGGCTCGTACGAGCTGCGGATGCGCGGGAGTTACGGGTACTCCACCGGGTCCATGCCGACCTCGTTCCGCCCCGGTGAGACGCTCATCGGGACGGCCGCCGAGGAGAAGCGGACGATCCAGGTGAACGTGCCGCCGGGCTATCTGAAGATCTCCTCGGGGCTCGGGGAGGCCTCGCCCGCGCATGTGATCGTGCTTCCGGTGCTCTTCGAGGGCAAGGTCCTCGGAGTGATCGAGCTGGCCTCGTTCCAGCCGTTCGCGCAGATCCAGCGGGACTTCCTCAACCAGATCGCCGAGTTGATCGCGACCACGGTCAACACCATCAGCGTCAACACCAAGACCGAGGTGCTGCTCCAGCAGTCGCAGGAGCTCACGGAGCAGCTCAAGGAGCGCTCGGCCGAGCTGGAGCACCGGCAGAAGGAGCTCCAGGGCTCGAACCTGGAGCTGGAGGAGAAGGCGGAGCTGCTCGCCCGGCAGAACCGCGACATCGAGGTGAAGAACACCGAGATCGAGGAGGCCCGCCAGGTCCTGGAGGAGCGCGCCGAACAGCTCGCCGTCTCCATGCGGTACAAGTCGGAGTTCCTGGCGAACATGTCGCACGAACTGCGCACCCCGCTCAACTCGCTGCTGATCCTCGCCAAGTTGCTCGCGGACAACGCGGAGACCAATCTGACGCCGAAGCAGGTCGAGTTCGCGGAGACCATCCACGGTGCCGGTTCGGACCTGCTCCAGCTGATCAACGACATCCTCGACCTGTCGAAGGTCGAGGCGGGCAAGATGGACGTCTCGCCGACCCGGATCGCGCTCGTCCAGCTCGTCGACTACGTGGAGGCCACCTTCCGGCCGCTCACGGCGGAGAAGGGGCTCGACTTCTCGGTGCGGGTCTCGCCCGAGCTGCCGGCCACGCTCCACACCGACGAGCAGCGGCTGCTGCAGGTGCTGCGCAACCTTCTGTCCAACGCGGTGAAGTTCACCGACTCCGGCGCGGTGGAGCTGGTGATCCGGCCGGCCAACGCGGACGTGCCGCAGTCGATCCGCGAGCAGCTCCTGGAGGCGGGTTCGCTGCGCGACCCGGAGGCCGATCTGATCGCGTTCTCCGTGACGGACACCGGGATCGGGATCGCGGCGAGCAAGATGCGGGTGATCTTCGAGGCGTTCAAGCAGGCCGACGGCACGACCAGCCGGAAGTACGGCGGTACGGGTCTGGGGCTCTCGATCAGCCGGGAGATCGCGCGGCTGCTCGGCGGCGAGATCTTCGCGGCGAGCGAGTCGGGTCGCGGTTCGACGTTCACGCTCTATCTGCCGCTGAGCCCGACGGAGCTGTCGTCGCACGGGTACGGGCAGGGGGCGTCGGACGCCGAGGACGCGCAGCAGGGTGCCGAGGACGGGTCGGCCGGGGCCGTGCACGCGTTCCCGCACTTCCCGCCGGCGCCCGTGCGGACCGAGGCGCGGTCGGGGGCCGGGGCGCTGTTCCGGCACCGGCGGAAGGCCGCGGCGGAGGCGACCGGGGCGCGGACGGCCGTACCGGGGCAGTCCGGTCAGCAGGGTGCCGTGGACCGGGCGGAGCCGGAGGCGGAGGTGGAGCCCCGGCGCACCTTCAACTTCTCGGGCGAGCGGGTGCTCATCGTGGACGACGACATCCGTAACGTCTTCGCGCTCACGAGCGTCCTGGAGCAGCACGGGCTCGCGGTGCTGTACGCGGAGAACGGGCGCGAGGGCATCGAGGTCCTGGAGCAGCACGACGATGTGACGGTCGTGCTGATGGACATCATGATGCCGGAGATGGACGGGTACGCGACGACGACCGCGATCCGGCGGATGCCGCAGTTCGCGGGGCTGCCGATCATCGCTCTGACGGCGAAGGCCATGAAGGGCGACCGGGAGAAGGCGATCGAGTCGGGTGCCTCGGACTATGTGACGAAGCCGGTCGACCCCGACCACCTGCTGTCCGTGATGGAGCAGTGGATGCGGGGGGAGTGACTCCGGATCGGGGCCCGCGCGGCATGTCGCTCGGGCCCCGCGGGCTTCGCTGACGGACTGTCGCCACGGGGGTGTGAGCGGGCGGGATACGGGGAACCTTCTGGTCTCCCACCGCGTTTCTGGTACGTGCACAGTGACATCGCGGTGACAGGGTGTGGCGACGGGCGGGGTGCGGCTACGATGACCGGCACAAGGACTGACGGCGCTAGGGAGTCGTCTTCTGGGGCGGCACCCGGTGCTTCCCCCGGTCACGGGAGCCGGGGAGAGCCGTTGCCGGGGCGAGGAGGACGGGGCATGGTGCAGAAGGCCAAGATCCTCCTGGTCGATGACCGGCCGGAGAATCTGCTGGCGCTGGAGGCCATTCTCTCCGCGCTCGATCAGACGCTGGTGCGGGCATCGTCCGGGGAGGAAGCGCTCAAGGCGCTGCTGACGGACGACTTCGCGGTCATCCTGCTGGACGTCCAGATGCCGGGTATGGACGGCTTCGAGACGGCAGCGCACATCAAGCGGCGCGAGCGGACGCGGGACATCCCGATCATCTTCCTCACCGCCATCAACCACGGCCCCCACCACACCTTCCGGGGGTACGCGGCCGGAGCGGTCGACTACATCTCGAAGCCGTTCGACCCGTGGGTGCTGCGCGCCAAGGTCTCCGTCTTCGTCGAGCTCTACATGAAGAACTGCAAGCTGCGTGAACAGGCCGCCCTGCTGCGGCTGCAGTTGGAGGGCGGCGAGGGCGGCCACGGCAAGGAGTCCGCCGGGCTGCTCGCCGAGCTCTCCGCCCGTCTCGCCGCTGTCGAGGAGCAGGCGGAGGCGCTGTCGAAGCAGCTCGACGACGACTCCGCCGACGCCGCGGCCGTCGCCACCGCCGCCCATCTGGAGCGCAAGCTCACCGGGCTGCGGCGCGCCTTGGACGCCCTGGAGCCGGGGACGGGTGCCGCGCCGACGCTGCCCGCCCAGACCTGACGTACCGTCACTCGGGGTAGACGTGTCGTGACTCGGCGTCAGCTCCGCTCCCCGGCAGGGATGACACGATCGTGTGAGACGGACACCCGTCCGCTTACCGGCGGGTGAGAGCGGACAGCCCGTCCCCTCACCGGTAACCTCAACATCATGGCTTCACGTACGTCCGGCAAGGGTTCTCAGGGCACGGCGGGCGCTGCAAAGCCGCGCGCCGGCCGGACGACGGCC
>NZ_BJMN01000100.1 GCF_006539185.1 Streptomyces gardneri | reverse complement strand
CCCGCCCCGCCGTACCCGCCCAGCACCCCCCACCCGTCACCAAAGCGCCACCGACCCGACCCATCCACTCGACACCGCCCACCCGGCATGATGGAACCGTGCCCGAAGGAGACACGGTCTGGCAGGTCGCCCACCGCCTGCACTCCGCGCTGGCCGGGCGGGTCCTGACCCGCTCGGACCTGCGCGTGCCGCGGTTCGCGACCGCCGACCTCACCGGCCGCACGCTGCTCGACGTCACCCCGCGCGGCAAGCACCTCCTCGCCCGGATCGAGGGCGGACTCACGCTCCACTCCCATCTGCGAATGGACGGCGCCTGGCGGGTGTACGCCACCGGGGAGCGCCCGCGCGGCGGCCCCGACCATCAGATCCGGGCGATCCTCGGAAACACCGAGTCCACCGCGTACGGCTACCGGCTCCCGGTCCTGGAGCTGATCCGCACCGCGGACGAGGCCGACGCGGTCGGTCATCTCGGCCCGGACCTGCTCGGCCCCGACTGGGACCCGGAGGAGGCCGTACGCCGGCTGGGGGCCGAGCCGGACCGCGCGCTCGGCGAGGCACTGCTCGACCAGCGCAATCTGGCCGGCATCGGCAACGTGTACAAGTCGGAGCTGGCGTTCCTGGCCGCCGTCACCCCCTGGCTCCCGGTCGGCGCGCTCGCTCCCGACGTCCCTGCCCGCCTGGTGGCCACCGCCCACCGCCTCCTGGAGGCGAACAAGGACCGCCCCGACCGGCGCACCACCACGACGCGCCGCCCCGGCACCCCGCTCCACGTCTACGGCCGCGAGGGGCAGCCCTGTCTGCGCTGCGGCGACCGGATCCGGAAGGCGGAGCTCGGCGACCGGATCACGTACTGGTGCCCGGGCTGCCAACAGGGGCCCACCAATTGACGACCCGTCAGATGTGGCCGTACGGTCCGGACATGACGACTCTCCCGGCGTACGACCTCACCGGCCGCACCGCGTTCGTCACCGGCGCCGCGAGCGGCATCGGCCGTGCCACCGCGCGGCTCCTCGCCCAGGCGGGGGCGGTCGTGCACTGCGCCGACCGCGACGAGCACGGCCTCAAGGAGACCGCGGCCCTGGTCACGGGCGAGGGAGGCACCGCGCACACGCACCCCCTGGACGTCACCGACCGAGCCGCACTGGCCGCCGCCGTCGGCTCCGCCGGCCCTCTCCACGTCATGGCCGCCGTCGCCGGGATCATGCACACGAGCACTGTCCTGGAGACCCGCGACGAGGACCTCGACCGCGTCCTCGCGGTGAACTTCAAGGGAGTCCTGTACGCCTGCCAGGAAGCGGCCCGCTCGATGATCGCCTCCGGCACCGCCGGCTCGATCGTCACGATGGCCTCGGGCGCGATGGACACCGCGAGCCCGGGACTGCTCTGCTACAGCGTCACCAAGGCGGCCGTCGTCCAGCTCACCAAGACCCTGGCGGTAGAAGCCGGTCCGTACGGGATCCGGGTCAACGCGGTCGCCCCGGGCTGGATCCGCACGCCCATGACGGACCGCCACGAACCCGCCGCCCAGCAGCAGGCGGAGGCCGCGATGGTCCGTCACTCACCGCTCCGCCGGGTCGGCGAGCCGGAGGACATCGCGCACGCGGTCCTCCATCTCGCCTCCGACGCCTCCTCGTTCACGACGGGCCAGATCCTGCGCCCCAACGGCGGCGTCGCGATGCCTTGGTGACCCAAGACCCACCACCGACACCACCACCGCCGAAACCGCCACCGCTCACACCGCCACCCGACCGCCGCGCCGAAGCAGCCACATGCACGGGCAGCAGACTCAGCCCCCAGCCGCCCGCGGCCACCGCGCCCTCGACGATCCCGGCATCCCCCGGCACGAGGAGCAGGCGCAGCACCGCCCACCACCAGAGCCCCCCGGCCACCAGCCCGACCGCGACCAGCGCGAGCGTCGCCGGCGGAACACGTCGCCGTACCATGGCCGCCTCCCGCGGTCGACGCTAGACCGACAGGATCACCCAGCGGGAGGGCGCACCGGAGGCAGACCCGGCGCACACCGCACACACCGCCGAGCCCGCCGCCCGCACACCACGTACCGCCGGGCCCACCGTGCGTATGGCCATGCCGCCCTACGCGCTCTCCGCCTGGAACATCCAGGCGTGCTTCTCGAGATCGGCCGTCAGACCGATCAGGATGTCCTGGCTGATCGGGTCGGGATCACCGGTCGCGTCGATCCGCTCCCGCATCCGGGTGATGACGGCCCCCAGCGCGCCGACGAGGATCCGGACCGCGTCGGCGTCCTTGACCCACCCCTCCGGGACCGTCCCGATCGCACTGGAGGAGGCCACGGTCGCCGACCGCCCGTCCGGATTCACGCCGAGCGCGGAGGCACGCTCCGCCACGGTGTCGGAGTGCAGCCGCGCGGTGTCGACGACCTCGTCGAGCTGCAGATGGACGGAGCGGAACCGCGGCCCTACGACGTTCCAGTGCACCTGCTTGGCGACCAGGGCGAGATCGACCAGATCGACCAGCGCGCCCTGGAGCGCGTTCCCGACCGTCTTGAGGTCGGGTTCGGACAGCGGGCTCTTCACGACAGACATGCGGGATCTCCAACCAGTCGTACGTCCCCCCACCATGGCAGCCCCACCGGAACCCGGCATGTCGAGCCGGAACGAGAAAAGCCCCGGTCGGCGCCCCCGCAGGGGCATCGACCGGGGCTTCGCCCCACTTCGGTTCAGGCAGCGACGACGTCGACCGCTTCCGCGGGCGCCTTGATGGTCACCCGCCCTGTGGGCACACCGCCCACCGACGTCACCGACACCGAGTTGAGCATCGGGCGCACCGGCGTCGGTACCGGTTCGCTCGCCGCTGCCGACTCGGCCAGTTCGGCCAGTGACAGCTCGTCGCTCACTTCACGCATGAGCTCGGACATCCGTACGTCCAGCGCGTCGCAGATCGCGGAGAGCAGTTCGGAGGACGCCTCCTTCTGCCCCCGCTCCACCTCGGAAAGATAGCCGAGCGAGACTCGGGCGGACGAGGAGACTTCGCGCAGAGTACGGCCTTGGCGCTGGCGCTGCCGACGCAGCACGTCACCCAACAGGCGACGGAGCAGAATCATCGGTGGCTCCCTCCTCGGACCGCGTAGCCGCATCCTTCACGCCCCACCGTACCGCCTCGCGCTGCGGCCGTGCGGGGAGCGATGTCGTGTTCACTCAGGGCTGCAAACATCAATTCCCCCCGTTGTGTTCCGTATCCTGTGCCCGCGCATTTCCCGAGAGTTCCTCATGGAGCAGTGCCAACACGCTCCGTACACTCTCTCTACGGATGTCCGCGCGGTCGCCGTTCAATCTCAACGAGACCACTTTCCCGGCTCCGGCGCACATTCCGGCCGGTCCCGCGACCGCCACGTAGACGGTTCCGACGGACTGCCCGTCCTGCGGTTCGGGCCCCGCGACCCCCGTCGTCGAGATCCCCCAGTCGGCGCCGAGCCGAGCCCGTACACCGGCCGCCATCTGCAGCGCGACCTCCGGATCGACAGCACCGCGCTCCGAGAGGAGGGCCTTGTCGACCCCCAGCAGCTCGTGCTTGAGGCCCGTGGCATAGGCCGTGACCGACCCCAGGAAGGACTTCGAGGCGCCCGATACGCCGGTGAGCTCGGCGGCCACCAGACCACCCGTGAGCGACTCCGCGGCGGCCACCGTGTGACCACGCTCCGCGAGCAGCGCCAGCACCCGGGCGGCCTCGGTCATCGCGTCGCCGCCTCCGACCGCGCGGCCGCCCGCTCCTCCGCGAGGCCCTCGCGGCGCAGGACGATCGCCTGCCGCACGTAGTCCAGACCGGTGACGACCGTCAGCACGACGGCCAGCGCCATCACCCAGAAGCGCAGGGTGGCCAGTGCACCGGTGAGCATGAGCACGTACATGCCGACCGCCGTGCCCTGCGCGAGCGTCTTGATCTTGCCCCCGCGGCTCGCCGGGATGACCCCGTGCCGGATCACCCAGAACCGCATGAGGGTGATGCCCAGCTCACGGGCGAGGATGACCCCGGTCACCCACCAGGGCAGGTCGCCCAGCAAGGAGAGGCTGATGAGTCCGGCGGCCATGATCGCCTTGTCGGCGATCGGGTCGGCGATCTTCCCGAAGTCGGTGACCAGGTTGTACGTACGGGCCAGGTGCCCGTCGAACACGTCCGTGATCATGGCCACCGCGAACGCCGCCCACGCCCAGGCCCGCCACGCCGGGTCGTGCCCGCCGTCCTGGAACAGCAGGATCACGAAGCCCGGCACGAGCACGAGCCGGATCATGGTGAGGATGTTGGCGATGTTCCACAGGCTGGCCTGATTGACGGCCGCCGCGCCCAGCTTGCCGCGGGGCGCCGGCCTACCGGTCCCGCCCGTCGCGGATGCCGGGACTCCGGTCATCTGCCTGCCTCCTCGAAAAGACACTCGGCCACCAGGTCGACGCCTTCCGTGCCGACGACCTTCGCACTGACCATACGGCCCGGGGCCAGGTCGGGGCTCGTACCGTCGGCCGTGGTGAGGACCACTTGCCCGTCGGTCTCGGGAGCCTGGTGGGCGGCGCGGCCGATCCAGCCGTCCTCCTCGTCCAGGGACTCGACGAGTACTTCCAGGGTCTCTCCGATCCGCTCCTCCGCGCGCTGCGCGGTGAGCTCCTCGGCGAGCCGGGAGAGGTGGGCGAGCCGCTCGTCGACGACGTCCTGGTCGAGCTTGTGCTCGTACGTGGCGGCCTCGGTGCCGTCCTCGTCGGAGTAGCCGAAGACGCCGATGGCGTCGAGCCGGGCGTGGGTGATGAAGCGTTCCAGCTCGGCGAAGTCCGCCTCGGTCTCGCCGGGGAAGCCGACGATGAAGTTGGAGCGGGCACCGGCCGTCGGGGCCTTGGAGCGGATGGTCTCCAGGAGCTCCAGGAAGCGGTCGGTGTCGCCGAAGCGGCGCATGGCCCGCAGCACGTCCGGGGCGCTGTGCTGGAAGGACAGGTCGAAGTACGGCACGACCTTCTCGGTCGACGTCAGGACGTCGATGAGGCCGGGGCGCATCTCGGCGGGCTGGAGGTAGCTGACGCGGACGCGCTCGATGCCGTCGACGGAGGCCAGATCGGGCAGCAGGCTCTCCAGGAGCCGGATGTCGCCGAGGTCCTTGCCGTACGAGGTGTTGTTCTCGGAGACCAGCATGACCTCCTTCACGCCCTGCTCGGCGAGCCAGCGCGTCTCGTTCAGCACGTCCGAGGGACGGCGCGAGACGAAGGAGCCGCGGAAGGAGGGGATGGCGCAGAAGGAGCAGCGGCGGTCGCAGCCGGAGGCGAGCTTCACCGAGGCGACGGGGCTGGTGTCGAGCCGGCGGCGGAGCGGCGC
This sequence comes from Streptomyces gardneri, assembly GCF_006539185.1. Lineage (GTDB taxonomy): Bacteria > Actinomycetota > Actinomycetes > Streptomycetales > Streptomycetaceae > Streptomyces > Streptomyces gardneri. The sequence goes on along the minus strand of NZ_BJMN01000100.1, from coordinate 4,570 downwards.
GCGGGGCCCGGAGGCGGGCGCGAGCCCCTCGGGAAGGTCGGCAGGCGCGTCGACGGGGGCCTCGGCGGCGTCGCCGTGTCCCGGCAGGGCCACGGCCGCGGCGGCCTCCTGGCGCTCCACGGGCGACAGCGGCAGCAGCTTGCGCCGGTCACGCGGGGTGTGGGCCTCGACACTGCCACCGTTGAGGATGGTCTGGAGGCGGTTGGAGATGTCGGCGTAGTCGTCGAAGCCGAGGACGCCGTCGGCCTCCGGGAGGGCCTCGGCAAGCTCCTTGCCGTACCGCTCGGCCATGCAGCCGACGGCCACGACGGCCTGGGTCTTGCCGTGATCCTTCAGATCATTGGCTTCGAGGAGGGCGTCGACGGAGTCCTTCTTGGCTGCTTCGACGAATCCGCAGGTGTTGACGACGGCGACGTCCGCTTCCTCGGCGTTCTCGACGAGCTCCCAGCCGTCCGCTGCCAAGCGGCCTGCGAGCTCCTCCGAGTCCACCTCGTTACGGGCGCAGCCAAGAGTGACAAGGGCGACGGTACGGCGTTCGGGCATGAGCTCAAGACTACTTCGTCCCGGCCGTTCCCCCGTCGCGCAGGGTTCACCTGCGCGACAGAGGTCACATCACGGGGTCCGTCGGGTCCGGACGGATCATCCGGCCTCGGGGTCGCCCTTGGTGTAGGTGAGCCGCTCGACCTGGCCGGATTCGAACTTCTCTTCGACCTTCTTGCCGTTGACGTAGAGCTCGATGGCACCGGCATTGCCGAGGACCAGGTCGACGCGCTCGTCGTCCTGGAAGGTCTTGGACTCGCCCTCCAGGAGGAGGCCGTCGAAGAGCAGCTTCCCGTCCTCGGCCTTGGCCGAGATCCAGCTCTTGCCGTCGACGGCGGTGAGCTTGACCGTGACCTTGTCCTGCGGGACCGCGGCGATCGCGCTCTCGCTGGGCTTCGGGGCCACCGGCTTGACCGGCTTCGGCTTGGCGGCGGAGGTCGCCTTCTCCGGCGCCGGGGCCGGACCGCCGTCGGCGGTCGTGGTGCCCTTGGGGGCCTCGTTGCCGTCGAACATCGTGAAACCGACGAAGCCGACGACGGCGACGATCGCCGCGACCATCGCGGCGGTCCAGTTGGGCCGCCGCGGCTCGGGGCGGATACGTTCCGCCTCGAAGAGCGGGGCGGCGGGGGTGGGCGCGGGGCGACCGCCGTGGTCCGCGTCGTACTGCTCGATCAGATCGGCCGGATCGAGACCGACGGCGCGCGCGAGGGTACGGATGTGCCCGCGGGCGTAGACGTCGCCGCCGCAGCGCGAGAAGTCGTCCTCCTCGATCGCGTGCACGATCGGGATCCGGACACGGGTGGAGGCACTGACCTCTTCGACGGTGAGACCGGCGGCGATTCGGGCCTGCTGGAGAGCGCGACCGATCGAGTCCCGGTCGTCTGCCGGGAACGTCCGGTCGTCTTCGGGGGAGTTGCCGATGGACACGTGAGCGCCTTTCGAGCGTGTAGCCACCTGCTGGACGTTCAGTCTATGGGTGGTACGAAAGGGTGGGGCAACCGGGCGGGTGCTGTTTGTACGCCATGAGGCTGGGACATCCATCTGTCCCACCGTCCAACTTGACGTACGGCCAGGGGAAACGGTTGCCCCCGTTCCCTTACGAGTGAGTCTCGGCCCGGTCTCGATCGGGTACGCCGGTGGCGACCGGGCACGAAGGCGCCGGTCGAGGTCGCGTACGCCGACGGGGTACGCGGCCGGCGGCCGAGCTCTCCGATGCCGACCGCCTACCCGGCCCCCTCTCCGCTACACCCCCGACTCGCCCCGGATCACGGCGAGCACCTCGTCCAACTCGTCGGGCTTCACCAGCACGTCACGCGCCTTGGAGCCCTCGCTCGGTCCGACGATGTTCCGCGACTCCATCAGGTCCATCAGCCGGCCGGCCTTCGCGAAGCCGACGCGCAGCTTGCGCTGGAGCATCGACGTGGAGCCGAACTGCGTGGAGACGACCAGTTCGGCGGCCTGGCACAGCAGGTCGAGGTCGTCGCCGATGTCCTCGTCGATCTCCTTCTTCTGCTTGGTGCCGACGGTGACGTCCTCCCGGAAGACGGGCGTCATCTGGTCCTTGCAGTGCTGCACGACGGCCGCGACCTCGTGCTCGGTGACGAAGGCACCCTGCATGCGGACGGGCTTGTTGGCACCCATCGGCAGGAACAGTCCGTCACCCTTTCCGATGAGCTTCTCGGCGCCGGGCTGGTCCAGGATGACCCGGCTGTCGGCGAGCGAGGACGTCGCGAAGGCGAGTCGCGAGGGCACGTTCGCCTTGATGAGGCCGGTGACGACGTCCACGGACGGCCGCTGGGTCGCGAGGACGAGATGGATACCGGCGGCACGGGCCAACTGGGTGATGCGGACGATCGAGTCCTCGACGTCCCTCGGCGCGACCATCATCAGGTCGGCGAGCTCGTCGACGATCACCAGGAGGTACGGGTAGGGGTTGAGCTCGCGCTGGCTGCCCTCGGGCAGCTTGATCTTCCCGTCCCGGATGGCCTGGTTGAAGTCGTCGATGTGCCGGAAGCCGAAGGCGGCCAGGTCGTCGTAGCGGAGGTCCATCTCCTTCACCACCCACTGCAGGGCCTCGGCGGCCCGCTTGGGGTTGGTGATGATCGGGGTGATCAGGTGCGGGATGCCCTCGTAGGCGGTGAGCTCGACCCGCTTGGGGTCGACGAGCACCATCCGGACGTCCTCGGGCGTCGCTCTTATCATCACCGAGGTGATGAGGCAGTTGATGCAGGAGGACTTGCCGGAGCCGGTGGCACCGGCGACCAGGATGTGCGGCATCTTCGCCAGGTTGGCCATCACATAGCCGCCCTCTACGTCCTTGCCGAGCGCGACCAGCATCGGATGGTCGTCGCCCGCCGCGTCCGCGAGCCGCAGGACGTCCCCGAGGTTGACCATCTCGCGGTCGCTGTTCGGGATCTCGATGCCGACGGCGGACTTGCCGGGGATCGGCGAGATGATCCGGACGTCCGGCGAGGCCACGGCGTACGCGATGTTCTTGGTCAGGGCCGTGATCTTCTCGACCTTCACGGCGGGACCGAGCTCGACCTCGTACCGCGTGACCGTCGGACCGCGGGTGAAGCCGGTGACGGCCGCGTCCACCTTGAACTCGGTGAAGACGTTGGAGAGCGATTCCACGACGAGGTCGTTGGCCGCGCTCCGGGTCTTGCCGGGCCCGCCGCGCTCCAGCAGGTCCATCGACGGCAGCGAGTACGTGATGTCGCCGGAGAGCTGGAGCTGCTCGGCCCGGGGCGGCAGATCGGTCGGCTCGGGCGCCGGCTTCGTCAGGTCGGGTACGCCCCCACCGGACCGCTTGTCGCCGCCACGCGCGCCCGGCACGGGCGCGGCCGGGGCGACGGGCCCGGAGGTCTCCGCGCCGGCCGCCAGGGCAGCGTCGCGCTCGGCGGTGACGTCCCTGGTCAGATCGGCGACGATCGGGGAGGGTGGCATGCCGTTGAGCACGGCGCCGTCGAGGGCGGCCGCCGCGGCCGCGGCGATGTCCACCGGGTCCAGGCCGTGGTCGAAGGGCTCGGCGGCGGAGCTGCGCGGGCCACGGCCGGCGCGCCGCTCCAGGAGCTCGGCCTCGGCCCGGTCCACGTCGTACGGCTCCGCCGGGCCGGTCGTCCGGCGCCGGACGGGACGGACGGTCCGCGGCGCGGCCTCGCGCCACTCCTCGTCGTACGGGTCGGGCCCCTCGTAGCCCTCGTACCCCTCGGCCTCCGGGTCGTCGGCGGGTTCGACGATGCCGAGCCGGGCGCCGAGGGCGCGCAGGCGCTGCGGGATGGCGTTGACCGGGGTCGCCGTGACGACGAGCAGGCCGAAGACGGTGAGCAGCACCAGCATCGGTACGGCGAGGACCTCGCCCATCATGAAGACGAGAGGCTGGGACGCGGCCCAGCCGATGAGGCCGCCCGCGTCCTGCATGGCCTCGGTGCCGTCGCCGCGGCCCGGTGAGCCGCAGGCGATGTGGACCTGGCCGAGGACGCCGATGACGAGGGCGGAGAGCCCGATCACGATCCGGCCGTTGGCCTCGGGCTTCTCGGGGTAGAGGATCACCCGGACGCCGATCGCGCCGAGGAGCAGCGGCACCAGCAGATCGAGCCGGCCGAAGGCCCCGGTGACCAGCATCTCGACGAGGTCGCCGACCGGGCCGCGCAGATTGGACCAGGTGCCCGCGGCGACGATCAGCGCGATACCGAGCAGCAGCAGCGCGAGCCCGTCCTTGCGGTGGGCGGGGTCCAGGCCCTTGGCGCCGCGCCCTATCCCCCGGAACATCGCGCCGACCGCGTGGGCGAGGCCCAACCAGACACCACGGGCGAGCCGGTACACACCTCCGGTGGGGGACGGTGCCGGGCGGGGCGCGGCCTTCTTCGCCGCGGTCTTCCGCGCGGGCGCGCGCTTGGCGGGCGCGGCCTTCTTGGCCGTCGCCTTCTTCGCGGCCGGTTTGGCGGGCGGCTTGGCCGGCGACTTCGCGGGCGCCGCCTTCTTCGCGGCGGCCGTCGTCCGGCCGGCGCGCGGCTTTGCAGCGCCCGCC
>NZ_BJMN01000099.1 GCF_006539185.1 Streptomyces gardneri | reverse complement strand
GAGGACGCGCGGGTCGACCCGGCCGGGGTCGGGTGCGCCGTGGGCGTCGGCCCACGGCCCGGCGGGAGGGGCGGGGATCCCGGTCCAGTGGCCCGGGGTGTCGCCGGGCGCCGGGTGGGGGCGGTAGGGCGGCGGAACGGGGACGGGGCCGTGCCCGGCCCCGTCCCGCTCCCCGAACCCCGGTTCGTCGATAGGCCGGTGCATCAAGGTCTCCCTCCCACGCCGACCCGGGTCATGATCTCGCACAGTGCCCGGTCGTCGAAGATCCGTGCCGTCGGGATGCGCACCGTGGTCCGGCGGCGTCCCGTGACCGGGTGCCCGGCCAGGTTGGTCCAGTAGCAGCAGTGCCGCAGGTCGAGCCGGTCATGGCTCGCCCGCAGCCAGTCCTCCTGCGTCCTCGGGACGAGCATCACGACCAGGATCTTGTGCACGGACACGGGGGTCCGGGCGAGTTTCACCAGGTGGTCGTTGTCGAGGGTGAAGGAGAAGGCGTTCCCCGGCGGGCGGGGAGGGATCTGGTAGGTGCACTTGAGCTGCACCTTGATGGTGACCTCGTCGTCGACGGTGTGTCCGGGCGAACCGTGGCTCACGTGCCAGTCGATGCCGTTGTCCGGAAAGGGCTGGGACAGCGAGCAGCCGGCCGCGGCGGCGACGGCGTGCAGGTATCCCACCTGAAGGGTCTCCATGCATGCGGTGGTGGCGAGTGAGCCGCGCGTCGGTGTCAGCCGCTGGGGCGGCAGCCCTCCCGACTCGGGCTGGGCGAGCGCCATGTCGTTTTTCCTTCCCCGTCCCCTCTGTTGTGACCGGTCCGCGTACGGCGCAAACAGTGCGGGTATCACCGTTTCGGGGCAGGGGGTTGGCCATCTGCCGCACGTGCGCGAGGAGTTCGGGGATGACGACGCACTGGTACGAGGGGCCCCTGGCCTCTTTCGACACGGAGACCACAGGAGTTGACGTCGAGGGGGACCGGATCGTCTCGGCCGCCCTGGTCGTGCAGGACGCGGCCGGGGCGCGGCCGCGGGTGACGCGCTGGCTGGTCAATCCGGGCATACCCGTGCCCGCCGAGGCCACCGCGGTGCACGGCCTGACGGACGATCACCTCCAGCGGAACGGCCGGTGGCCGGCTCCGGTGATGGAGGAGCTGGCGCGCGCGCTGGCCGAGCAGACCGCGGCGGGACGTCCGCTGGTGGTGATGAACGCGCCCTTCGATCTGACGATCCTGGACCGCGAGCTCCGGCGGCACCGGGCGTCCTCGCTCGGCACCTATCTGGAGAGCACCCCGCTGTGCGTGCTCGATCCGCGGGTCCTGGACAAGCACTTGGACCGCTACCGCAAGGGCCGCCGCACGCTCACCGACCTCTGCGCGCACTACGAGGTGGAGCTGGCGGGGGCGCACGACGCGGCGGCGGACGCGGCGGCGGCGCTGGAGCTCGTACGGGCGGTGGCCCGGCGCTTCTCGTCCCGGCTGGAGCGGCTGTCCCCGGCGGAGCTCCACACGCTCCAGGCGGTGTGGCACGCGGCTCAGGCACGCGGTCTCCAGGCCTGGTTCACACGGCAGGGGACACCGGAGACGGTGGACCCGGCGTGGCCGCTGCGACCGGAACTGCGCACGGCGGCCTGAGAGATGGGGCCGCATGACAAAGGCCGGTCCGTCTTTCGACGGACCGGCCTTTCCCGGTGGGCGATACTGGGATCGAACCAGTGACCCCTTCGGTGTGAACGAAGTGCTCTCCCGCTGAGCTAATCGCCCGGGAACGGGTTGAACCATACAGGCCCGCGAGGGGTTCCTTCAAACCACCCGCCCGTCGCCCGACCACCGCCCCTCAACGACGCTCTTCGAGCGGCTCCTCCACATGGGCCGCGAGTCCACGTCGGCCGCCGCGCATCATCAGCGCGTGATTGGCCCGGAAGACGGGCCGTCCGGGGACGGCGAGCACCCGCAGGAGCCGGGCGCGGACCTCCACCTCCTGCTCGTACACGGCGCGGGTGCCCGTCCCTTCCGCCGTGAGGGTCCAGCGGACCCAGCCCTCCAGGTCCCCGCCGAGGCCGACCTCCAGGATCCGGGCGTCGGGGTCGCGGCGCAGGGCGCGGACGGTGACGACGAGTTCGTACGGGAGGAGGGAGCGGAAGCGGGCGGTGCCGGTGGTGTCGTCGAGAGGGACGACCTCGCGCACCTGGGGCCACCAGCGGGGGTACTCCTCGGCGCGTTCGAGTACGGCGTAGACGGCGTCGGGCGGGGCGGCGAGCCGCCAGACGCTCCGGAAGCGGTACCGGCACCAGTCCATGCGCCCAGTCTGGGGTACTCAGGCCCGGATATGAGTACGGCGACGCATTCCCGTCCCGTGTGGCCGGGGCCACACTCCCGGTATGAACACTCCCCTGCCGCCCGCGGACGAGCTGGTGCTCGTCGACCGCGAGCTGGCGCGACTCGACGCGCGCCGGACCGAGTTGCTGGCCCGCCGCGCCTGGCTGATCCAGGCGCTGTACGCGCCGGTCCGGGCGATGACACCGCCGCCTCCCGGGACCGGGATGGTCGCGGACTCGACCCCGCGGAGCGCGCAGAACGTGCTGCTGACGCTCGGCGGGACGCTCCTGACGATCGCCGCGGTCGCCTTCACGCTGGTGAGCTGGGGCTCGATGGGGATCGGCGGCCGCGCGGCGGTGCTGCTCGTGGTGACCTCGGCGGCCGTGGCCTCGCCGGTGGCGCTGCTGCGGAAGGGTCTGGTCTCGACGGCCGAGTCGGTGGCGGCGCTGGGCCTCGTCCTGATGATCCTCGACGCGTACGCGCTGCACCGCGTGGCGCTGGCGGGGACCGACGGCCTGGGTTACACGGCGGTGGCGTCCGCGGTCCTCGCGGGCGCGTGGACGGCGTACGGCTCGGCGCTCCCCCGGCTGCGGATCCCGCTGCCGGCGGCCGTGGTCGCGGCCCAGCTGCCGCTGCCGCTCGGCGCGCTCGCGGCCGGGAGCGGCCCGACGGCCTTCGCCTGGGCGGCGTTGGTCACGGCCGCGGCGGACGCGGCGGCGGTGCTGTGGGCCCGTCCGACCGCGGTCCGGATCACGGCGGCCACCGGGGCGACGGCGCTGGGCGGCTGGTCGCTCCTGACGGGCGTGTGGCTCTCCCTGAGCTCCCCGTGGAGCGGCGCGCCGCTGCTCCTGGCGGGTGCGGCTCTGACGCTGTACGTGGCGTGGCGGCGGCCCGGGCTCGCGGTGGCGGCCTCGGTGCTCGCGGGCCTGTCTGCGGTGACGGCCCTCGGCGGCCTCCTCCGCTCGGCGCTCCCCTCGGACTGGACGGTCCCGGGCTATGTGCTCTGCGGCCTCGCCCTGGCGTGGCTGTGGCGCGCGGACGGCACGCGGGATGCTCCGGGCACGACGGCCAAGACCGCGTGGCTGCCTCGTGGCGTGCGGCAGGGCCTGGCGGCCGCCGGTACCGGGGTCGTGGCGCTGGGCGGCCTGTGGGCGCTGCCGCCCGCCGCCGTGGGGCTCCTGGGGCCGGTGGCGCGGACGACGGACGTGTGGTCCGGCGAGCACGCCGAGCCCCAGCTGACCTCGTACCCGGCGACCGCCGCCCTGGTCCTCCTGGTGTCCGCCGCCGCGCTCGCGGCCGTCCCCCGGCTCTGGGCCCGCTGCGGCGCACTCGCGGCGGTCTGGGCGCTGCTCACCGCCCTGCCGGTCTCCCTGGACCTGCCGTACGCGACGACGCTCGTCCTCCAGCTCCTCACGACCGCGGCCGCCCTCTGGCTCGCCGTCCGCCCCGGCCCTCTGACGCGCGGGCTGCGGCAGCGCGGGGCGACGGACGCGGCGGCCGAACAGTCTTCCGGCCCCGTCCCGCCGCCGCTCCCCGGCCCGGGGACCCCGTGGGCCGGCTGGGCGCCCCTGCGGCCTCCGACGCGGGCGACCGTCGTGGAGCCCCGCACCGCCCTCGGCTGGTGCGCCTACGCCGGTGGGCTCGCGTCCGCCGTGAGCGCGGTCGCGCTCGCCCTGGACGTCCGGGGGGCGACCTTCGCCTCGCTGGGGCTGCTGCTCGGTCTCTTCACGGGCGTCGCCGTGCTCGGTGAGGGTGCGCGCCGGGTGGTCTCCGCCTGCGCCGCCGTCCTCACGGCGACGGGGCTCGTCCTCGCGGTGGCGGCGGCCGCCGGGTTCGAGGACCACTGGACGGCCGTGGCACTGCTCCTGGTCCCGGCGGCCACCGCGGCCGTGGGTGCCCGGACGCGTACGGGCCCCACGGCCCTGGCGGTCGAGATCACCGGCGCCTGTGCGGGGCTGCTCGCCCTGGGGATCGCCGCGTCCCGGCCCGCGTTCCTGGCGCTCGCGCTCGCCCTCGGCGGGGTGATCGCGGCGGCGACGGCGGTCCGGCCGGAGCGGCGGCGCTTCGCCTCCTGGACGGCGGCGGTCCTGTTCCTGCTCGCCACCTGGGTGCGGCTCGCGGTCTCGGACGTGACGACCCCGGAGGCGTACACGCTGCCGGTGACGGTGCCCGCGCTGGTCGTCGGGTTCCTGCGGCGGCGCCGGGACCGGGAGGCCTCGTCCTGGACGGCGTACGGCCCCGGTCTCGCGGCGACGCTGGTGCCGAGCCTCGTGGCGGCCTGGGTGGACCCGCACTGGGTGCGCCCGCTGCTCCTGGGGGTCGCGGCGCTCGGCGTCACGCTGCTGGGCGCGAGGTTCCGGCTCCAGGCGCTGCTCGTGCTCGGCGGCGGGGCGCTGGCCCTGGACGGGCTGCACGAGCTCGCCCCGTACGTCGTGCAGGTGGTGGACGCGCTGCCCCGCTGGCTGCCGCCGGCCCTCGCCGGGCTCCTGCTGCTCGCGGTGGGCGCCACCTACGAGCAGCGGCTGCGGGACGCCCGGCGGCTGCGGGAGCGGCTGGGGCGGATGCGGTGACACCCCGAGAACGCCGAAGGCCCGGGGACGGTGTTCCGTCTCCGGGCCTTCGGGCCGGGTGGTGGGCGATACTGGGTTCGAACCAGTGACCCCTTCGGTGTGAACGAAGTGCTCTCCCACTGAGCTAATCGCCCGGGCGCACCGCAAACATTACCCCATGTCAGCGGGGGTCCCGAACCATCGGTCGATCACCGGTCGATCTTCCACGGCATGACGAAGCCGTACTGCCAGAGGTAGACGCCGAGCAGGGCGGCGACGATCACCAGCCCGATGGTGGTGAGGATGATGTTCCGACGGCGGACCTTGGGGTCGAGGGCGCGCTGGGCGGCCTCGGTGACCTTCCGCTTGGTCCAGCGGAGCACGAGCTGGGCCCAGACGAACTCGGTCGCCCAGATCGCCATGCCTCCGAAGATGACCAGCCAGCCGGGTCCCGGCAGCGGCAGCATCACGATGCCCGCGCCGACCACGGCCAGTCCGACGACGAAGACGCCGACCTGCCAGCTCAGGTGCAGGGTCCGTCGGGACTTGATGAACTCCGGTGCGCGGGATCCCAATTCGGCTTCCTGGCCGGCTGCGGAATCCCCTGTGCGCTCGTCACTCTCCGCATTCATACCCTCTAACTTACCGGATGCGGGGGTCCCACCGGGATGGCGGTATTACCGGAAGTTACACGCCGCCATTCGAGCTACCTGAACGATCACAAAACCGACAGAGGGGTTTACAACGGCACTGGAGGTGGCATGTCGATTTCGCCGACGTGCGAATCCCCGAGCGCACACTGAGCGAAAGGCCCTGGCGCTTATGAACACCACGGTCAGCTGCGAGCTGCACCTGCGCCTCGTTGTGTCGAGCGAGTCCTCACTGCCTGTACCCGCGGGCCTGCGGTATGACACGGCCGATCCCTATGCCGTGCACGCCACCTTCCACACCGGAGCCGAGGAGACGGTCGAGTGGGTCTTCGCCCGCGACCTTCTCGCCGAGGGGCTGCACCGGCCCACCGGCACGGGCGACGTCCGCGTCTGGCCATCCCGTAGTCACGGCCAGGGAGTCGTCTGCATCGCGTTGAGCTCCCCCGAGGGAGAAGCCCTGCTCGAGGCCCCGGCGAGGGCCCTGGAGTCGTTCCTGAAGCGGACCGACGCCGCCGTGCCACCGGGCACCGAGCACCGGCACTTCGATCTCGATACGGAGCTCTCCCACATCCTGGCGGACAGCTGAGCCAGGCCGAGAGCCGCACGGCGCCGTCCGACTCGGGGCGACGGCGCCGCGTGGGCAGTCACATAGGCACGACGACGGCGTTCCCCACCGCGCAGCCGGCGCGGTGGTGGGCGCCGTTGTCCCTTTCCCGGCCGCGCTAGAGTCAGCGCCATTCCGCGGGCGCCGCCCGCGGCCGGCCAGGGAGCGAATCGTGCTGATCCCCCACGACACCCGGATCGCCCTCGACACCGTCGTCGATCTGATGAACACGTCCCCCCAGGGCGACCGTCCCGACGAGCTCGCGGACCTCGAAGGGCTGCGGGCCTTCGTGCACGCGCACAAGATCAGCGACGTGGGCGAGCTCGGCGCCGGAGATCTGCGGGCCGTGCGCGATGTCCGCGAGAAGTTCACCGCGGTCTTCTCCGCCCCCGAGCCCCGGATCGCGGCCCCGCTGATCAACCAGCTGGTGGCGGCGGCGGGCACCACCCCGCAGCTCACCGACCACGACGGCTACGACCTGCACGTGCACTACTTCGCGCCGGGCGCCTCGGTGGCGGACCACCTCGGTGCCGACTGCGGCATGGCCCTGGCCTTCATCGTGGTGGCGGGCGAGCAGGAGCGGCTGCGCCGCTGCGAGGCGCCGGACTGCGGCCGGGCCTTCGTCGACCTGTCCCGCAACCGCTCGCGCCGCTACTGCGACAGCCGCACCTGCGGCAACCGTCTGCACGTGGCCGCGTACCGGGCGCGCCGCAAGGAAGCGGCGGGCTGACGGTCCGGCCCGCCGGCCGCGCGCGGAGTCGACGCGCGCCCGGTCACAGCACGAAGAGATCGTGCACGGCGGCCGTCAGCAGCAGACAGCCGATCACCGCGAGGAAGATCATCAGCGGCGGCTGGGAGAGCGCGAACAGACAGCCGCGCGCGTCCTCCGCGGGCATGTCGACGGGTCCGGCGGCATCGGGGGCGGCGGGGACGGGCTCCCGCGAGGTATCCAGCATCTCGGGGGGATGATGACGCACGATCCACCCGGGAAATCCCGCAACACGCCTCACGGCAAGGGCTGTTCACCCCTTCCCGTGGATCACGGGAACGGGAATCGCCAGAAGTGATCAGATTCCGTGCTTCTTCAGAATCGCCTCGATGTCGCTGAAGTCCTCGCCGGCGGACTGGCCGGCCTGCGGCTTCGGCGCCGCTGCGCGCGAGGGCGAGGAAGCGGCCGGGGCGACGGCACGCGGCTCGGCTCCCCCGGTGGTCTCCTTGCGTCCGCCCCGGCGCCGCTCGACGGCCCGCGTGGACGAGAAGAGCAGCCAGGCGCCACCGAGCACGCCGAATCCGGCCCAGGCCACCGGGCTGAAGGCCGTGCCGGCGATCCAGTCCACGGCGCCGATCATGACGAGGCCCAGCGGCACCAGCGAGTAGGCGGCGATCCGGGCGGCGGCCAGGAAGCGCTTCCGGTACGCCGTGATCGCGGCGATGCCCAGGCCCGCCACGGCCGCCGCGGAGCAGATGGTCTCGGCGAGCATGCGATCCTCCAGGTCCGGGTGATACGTCCCTTCCATCCTGCACCGCCGAGCACGGCCGCGGCCATGTCCCGGCGCCGTTCTCAGGGAGATCTCCGGGTCGTCCCGGGCGGATCTCCTCCTCAGGGCCTGGTGAGGGACACTGCTGCCATGAACGACTCCACCACCGCACCCGCCTCCCCCGTCGTCCTCGAGGCCTGGTTCGACCTCCAGTGCCCCGACTGCTTCGCGGCCCTCGACGACGTCCGCGCCCTGCGCGAGACCTACGGCGACCGCCTCGACGTACAGCTGCGCCACTTCCCGCTGGCGAAGCACAAGCACGCGTACGCCGCCGCCCAGGCCGCCGAGGAGGCCTTCGAGCAGGGCAAGGGCTGGCCGTACGCGGAGGCGCTGCTGGCCAGGACCGCCGAGCTCGGCGACCGGGGCGAGCCGGTGCTCCTGGAGGTGGCGACCGAACTGGGTCTGGACACCGAGGAGTTCGACACCGCCCTGATCGACGGCCGGCACCTGCTGACCGTCGACGCGGACGAGGCCGAGGGCAAGGCGATCAAGGTCACCGGCACCCCGACGTATGTGATCGGCGGCGAGCGCCTCGACGGCGGCCAGAGCCAGGACGGCCTGCGGCAGCGCATCGAGGACATCGCCGACCGCCTCCTCCGGGGCTGAGCGCCCTGCCCGAGCGTCCCTACAGGAGCTCCTTGGCGCTGTTCACCAGGGTCGTGCGGTAGCCGAGGGACTCGTAGAGCCGGAGGGCCGGGGTGTTGCCCGCGAAGACGTGGAGTCCGAGCAGTTCCTCCCCGGTCTCGCGCGCGACCCGCTCGGCGAGCAGCATGAGGGCCCGGCCGTAGCCGCGCCCGCGCTGCTCCTCCGCGACCTCGATGTCGTACACGAAAGCGGCCCACCGCCCCGGTTCGAGCTCGATGCGGCCGGTCCACAGGAAGCCGGCGGGCCGCCCGTCCCGGACGACCACGTGGATCGCGACGCCGGGGGTGGCCAGGCCCTGCGGGAGGTACCGACGGTGGCTGTCGTCCGCCTTGGCGCGCGCCTGGTCCTCGGGGACGCCGCGGTCGATCCAGCTCCGCGCGAAGCCCTCCTTGGCCCGCGCCTCCCACTCCGTGAACTCGCTCCCGGTCATGGGCCGGACCTCGACGCCCTCCGGCAGGGCCGGCGGCTCGGCGGCCAGTTCCTTGACCATGTTCCGGCTGCGCTCGGTGTAGCCGAGCGAGCGGGCCATCCGCAGCGCCGCCTCCGCGTCGGCGGGCACCGATATCTGCACCTCGGCGCAGCCCCAGCTCCGCAGCACCTCCTCGGAGGCGAGCGCGGCGACCGTGCCCCGGCCCCGCCGCCGGTCCGGCTCGTCGACCCGGAGTCCCTCGATCACGCCCGAGGCGGCGCCGAAGGCGGGATCCGTGGAGAGGTGGACCGCGCCGACGCGGCGGCTGTTCACACACACGTCGTAGGTACGGGAACGGCCGCCGTCGGGCGTCTGCTGAAGCGGCCCGGCCGGCCGCAGGGTGGTGGTCATCATGGGTGTTCTACCCACCCCGGGGCCGTCCGTCATCCGGATTTACGCACGCGGAATCACGCGAGGCGCGGGTCCCGGTCCTGGGCCGCGCGCTCGTCGAAGATCCGCATGGCCTTGGCGGTGACCGGCCCGGGGGTGCCGCCGAGCTCGCGCCCGTTCACGCGGTGCACGGCCTGGACGTCGCGGAGGGTCGAGGTCAGGAAGATCTCGTCGGCGCTCTCCAGCACGTCCAGCGGCAGGTCGGTCTCCTCGGCGCCGGTCCACTCCACGGCGAGGGCGCGGGTGATGCCCGCGAGGCAGCCGGAGGAGACGGGCGGCGTGTGGATCGTGCCGTCGAGCACGACGAAGACGTTGGATCCGGTGCCCTCACAGAGCCGCCCCAGGGTGTTGGCGAAGAGTGCCTCGGAGGCCCCCCACTCGCGCGCCCTGGCGAGGGCGACGACGTTCTCCGCGTACGAGGTGGTCTTCAGGCCGGCGAGGGCGCTGCGCTCGTTACGGGTCCAGGGCACGGTGATCACCGCGGTGGAGTCGGCGCGGCGGCTGCTCTCGCCGAGTCCGACGACGAGGCTGGTGCCGGCGTCGCCGCGCTCCGAGCCGAGCGGGGAGAGACCGCCGGTGTAGGTGATCCGCAGCCGGCCGAGCTCCATCGGGTTGGCGGCGAGGACGGCGGCGCAGGCCCGGCGGACCTCGTCGAGGTCCGGGTCGGGCAGGCCGAGGCCGTAGGCGGAGCGGGCGAGGCGCTCCAGGTGGAGGGTGAGAGCAAACGTTTCACCACGCACGGCCTTGACCGTCTCGAAGACGCCGTCGCCGACGGTGAGACCGTGGTCCAGTACGGAGACCCGGGCGGTCTCCGCGTCGTGCAGCCCGCCGTTGACCCAGAGTTTCATCGAGAGATGGCCTTTCCGCTCGCCTCGTAGGCGCCTGGTTCGTAGGCGCCCGACGCTATCGCGACCAGTCGGCCCGCCTTCAGCTCGGTCTCCTCCCACTCGCGCTCCGGGTCCGAGCCCCAGGTGATCCCGGCGCCGGTGCCGAAGCGGAGCACGCCCTCGGCGCGGTCGATCCAGAAGGTGCGTATGCCGACGGCCAGCTCGGCGGTGCCCGCGTCGGCGTCGACCCAGCCGATGCCTCCGCAGTACGGGCCGCGGGGGGCGGTCTCCAGGGCCTCGATGATCCGCAGGGCGCTGGACTTGGGCGCGCCGGTGACGGAGCCGGGCGGGAAGGTGGCGTCGAGGAGCTCGGGCCAGCCCGCGCCCTCGCTCAGGACGCCGGTGACGGTGGAGACGAGGTGGACGAGGCCGGGGTGCTCCTCGACCGCGCAGAGGGCGGGGACGGCGACGGTTCCGGTCTCGCTGACGCGTCCCAGGTCGTTGCGGACCAGGTCGACGATCATCACGTTCTCGGCGTGGTCCTTGGGGAGGAGATCGTCGACGGTGCGGCCGGTTCCCTTGATGGGACCCGAGGTGATCAGGGCCCCTTCGCGGCGGAGGTAGAGCTCGGGCGAGGCGGTGGCGATCTCCACGCCGTGCGCGGGCAGCCGAATCGTTCCCGCGTAGGGAGCCGGGTTGCCCTGGGCCAGCAGCGCGGTCAGGGCGTCGACGTCGGCGGCGGCCGGGTCCGGCAGCGGCGCGGTCAGCACCCGGCAGAGGTTCGCCTGGTAGACCTCGCCGCGCGCGATGTGTTCGCGCACGCGCCGGACGCCCGCGATGTACGCGGCGCGGTCGAGCGAGGACGTCCAGTCACCCGCCCCCGGGCCCCGCCAGGCTCCCGGGACGGGCGTGGGGACCGTGTCCCGCCGCACGTCGCCGAAGCGGGCGCAGGTCAGACGGCCCTCGAAGTCCGCGCAGACGGCCCAGAAGCCGGCGGAGTCCAGTGCCTCGGGGTCATGGGTGACGTCCCGGAGATCGGTCGCGACGAGGCCGCCGAAGCGGGCCAGAGGAGCAAAGTCGTACACGTGTCGAGTCTAGGTCGGGTGGACCGGGTACCCGGGGTCCATGTGCGCGGGACCACGAGCGGGGGCGTACGCGAGGGCTGCGCGCCACCCGGGGAACACCGCGAGTGAACGCCACGCGAACCCTCCGGGGCGTCGTGGCGGGCGCCCCGGTCGGCGCGCAGGTCAGCACGCTGCGGAAACGCGTTTTTGTACTGGCCCAGGAATCCGCTAGAGTTCAACACGTCGCCGGGACGCGCAAGCGAAACGGAAACGACAAGCGGACGTGGCTCAGTTGGTAGAGCATCACCTTGCCAAGGTGAGGGTCGCGAGTTCGAATCTCGTCGTCCGCTCGATGTGGGGGATCTTCCCGAACCCCCGTTATCACTCCTGGTGGAGTGGCCGAGAGGCGAGGCAACGGCCTGCAAAGCCGTCTACACGGGTTCAAATCCCGTCTCCACCTCCAAGGACGATTAGCTCAGCGGGAGAGCACTTCCCTGACACGGAAGGGGTCACTGGTTCAATCCCAGTATCGTCCACTGGACCTTCGGGTCCTGGATCTTCGGATCCCCC
>NZ_BJMN01000098.1 GCF_006539185.1 Streptomyces gardneri | reverse complement strand
AAGCCGTAATGGCGGGGCGGGGGGAGATACCGGGGGCGGTACGCGGCGGCCGGGAGCGGGCGCGGCGCTGGGGCGCGGCGAACCCGTGGGCGGTGGACATCGGGATCGCGCTCCTCGTGCAGGCGGCGATGACGATGCCGTTCGTGCTGCCGCGCGGGCCCGAGCTGGAGCCGGCGACCTGGCCGGCGTACGGCCTGACGACACTCACCGTGCTGCCGCTGGTCTGGCGGCGGCGCGCACCGCTCGCCGTCCTCCTCGCGATGCTCGCGGCGAGCGCGCTGTACAAGCTGGCCCTGGAGGGGCCTGGGCAGCCCCTGCCGTACACCGGGCTCGTCTCCGTCTACACGATCGCCGTGCTCTCCCCGCCGTGGAAGCGGCTGGCGACAGCGGCCGTGATGGTGGTCGCGGTGCCGATCTCGGTGTGGCTCAACACCCAGTCGGCGCGGGAACTGACCTTCTCCCTGTTCGTGTTCGGCGCGGCGTACGTCTTCGGCCGGCTCCAGGACGCGCGACAGCGGGAGCACCGGATCGAGGCCGAGCGGGCCGCCGCCCGCGAACGGGCCCGGATCGCACGGGAGATGCACGACATCCTGTCGCACGCGGTGAGCCTGATGGTCGTGCAGGCGGAGGCGGGACCGGTGGCGGTACGGGCGGCCCCGGAGCGGGCGGAGGCCGCCTTCGAGGCGATCTCGGCGACCGGCCGCGACGCGATGGTCCAACTGCGGCAGATGCTCGGGGTGCTGCGCGAGGGCTCCGAGAGCGGGTCCGCCCCGCGCGAGCCGCAACCCGACCTCTCGGGCATCCCCGAGCTGGTCGAGAGGGTCCGGGCCAGCGGCCTGACCGTCACCTACGCGACGGAGGGCGGGGTCCGTGCCCTGCCCCCGGCGACCGGCGCGAGCGCCTACCGGATCGTCCAGGAGGCCCTGACGAACGTGGTCAAGCACGCGCGAGCCCGCACGGCCGAGGTCCGACTGGCCCACGAGGAGGGCGTGTTGCGCGTGACGGTGACGGACGACGGGCGCGGCCCGCAGGCGGGCGCCGGCGGTCACGGCCTCGTCGGCATCCGGGAGCGGGCGGCCGCGCACGGCGGTACGGCGGCGCTGGGCCCGGGCCCCGGCGGCCGGGGCTTCGAGGTGCGGGTCCTGCTCCCCGTACCGTCCGAGACGGGGGTGAGGACATGACGATCCGGGTGGTGGTCGCCGACGACCAGGAGCTGGTCCGCAGCGGTTTCGCGATGATCCTGGACGCGCAGCCGGGCATCGAGGTGGTCGCGGAGGCCGGGGACGGGGCGGAGGCGGTCGAGGCGGTGCGCCGGCTCGCGCCGGACGTGGCGCTGCTCGACATCCGGATGCCCCGGACGGACGGCATCGAGGCCTGCCGGACGATCAGCGCGGAGTCGAGCTGCCGGACGGTGATCCTGACGACCTTCGACACCGACGCGTACGTGTACGAGGCGCTGCACGCGGGGGCGAGCGGTTTCCTCCTCAAGGACGTGCGCAGGGACGATCTGGTGCACGCGGTCCGGGTCGTGGCGGCCGGCGAGTCGCTGCTCGCCCCGTCCGTGGCCCGGCGTCTCGTGGAGCAGTACACGGCGGGCGGCCCCCGCAGGACGGCCCCGGATCCCCGGCTCGACGTGCTGACCGGCCGGGAGCGGGAGACGCTGCTGCTGCTCGCGCGCGGCCTGTCGAACGCGGAGATCGCGGCGGAGCTGGTGGTGAGCGACCATACGGTGAAGACCCATGTGGGGAACGTGCTGGCCAAGCTGGGGCTGCGCGACCGGATCCAGGCGGTGATCTGCGCGTACGAGACGGGCCTGGTCGCGGCGGGTTCTCCCCCGCCCGGGGGAGGCCGGTAGTCCGCCCCTCCCCCGCGTCGGCGAGAAACCTTCCCCCAGGAGACCGCCGGTACGGGCGATCCGCGAATCCTGCCTGGTCAGCAGGATGGAGCCATCAAGAACAACGGCTCACACCAACGGAGTTGACCATGAGGAAGTCCACCCGCACGATGCTCGCCGCCGCCCTGGTCCTGGGTGTGGCGGCGGGACCGGCGATCGTCCCGGCCACGGCCGCGACCCCGCCCACCGCCACGGCCACCGCCACCGCCACTGCCGCCCTTCCGGCCCCGCTCCCGTCCCTGGAGACGACGATGCCCGGCGCGATCGCCGGGCTCCCCCGGGCGGACGCGACGGCCGCGCTGGTCCGGGTCGGTGGCACCGAGGGTTCCTGGCAGGGGAGTTCGGGCGTCCACGACCTGGAGAGCGGCTCCCCGGCGGACCCGGCCGCCCGCTTCCGGGCCGGTTCGGTGACGAAGGTCTTCACGGCGGCGACCGTCCTCCAGCTCGCCGCCGAGGGCCGGATCGACCTGGACCGAACGGCCCGCTCGTACCTTCCGGAGCTGATCCCCGGCCGCTACGCCAGGGTGACCGTCCGTCAGCTCCTGAACCACACGCACGGCATCCCGGCCCCGGACTTCCCGGGCTCGACCGTCGAGGAGTGGTACGAGGACCGCTTCCGGATCCATTCCCCTGAGGAGATGGTCCGCTCGGCGACGGCGAAGCCGCGCGAGTTCCGGCCGGGCGAGAAGCAGCACTACCTCAACATCGGGTACACGATCGCCGGCCTGCTCGTGGAGCGGGTCACGGGCGACACGTACGAGCGGCAGGTGGAGCGACGGATCCTGCGCCCGCTCCGCCTCCGCGACACCTACTCCCCCGGCACGGCCCCCGGGATCGCCGGTCCCCACAACCACGGCTACCAGACGATGCGGCTCGACGACGGCTCGACCGGGCTGCGGGACGTCTCCGTGTGGGGGACGACGGACGGCTGGGCGGCCGGCGATCTCGTGTCGACCACCGCCGACCTGGAGCGGTTCACCCGGGCCCTGTTCGCGGGCCGGGTGGTGCGCGGGCCGCTCCTGGAGGAGATGTTCACCCTGCCGAAGGTCCCGGACGTGAAGTCCGGCGACCCGGCCGCCTACTCCGCCGGCCTGTCGATGAAGAAGCTGGGCGGGCGCGAGGTGTGGGGCAAGACCGGCGGCCGCTGGGGCTACAACACGGCGATCACCTCGACCCGGAACGGCGAGCGCACCCTCGTCTACAGCGTCAACTCCACCGACGCCAAGGGTCAGGACATGAACCGCACGGCCATG
The DNA here is from genome assembly GCF_006539185.1 of Streptomyces gardneri. GTDB lineage: Bacteria > Actinomycetota > Actinomycetes > Streptomycetales > Streptomycetaceae > Streptomyces > Streptomyces gardneri. The sequence continues at coordinate 9,411 of NZ_BJMN01000098.1, read as the reverse complement.
AAGGTCATGGTGGCCACGTACGGCCTCCCGGGCTGATCACGGGGTGCACGGGACGACCGCCGGGGTGGAGGCCGTCGCGGCCTCCAGGCGCTTGATCATCCGGCGTACGACGAGCAGCGGCAGGATCCCGATGACGCCGAAGGACATGTCGATGACCGACCACCAGAAGGGGATGCCCCGGATCGGTCCGCAGATCAGGGCGAGCGGGACGATGCCGACGCAGGCGATCATCCCGAACTCGACGACCCAGATGTTGCGGACGGGATCGCGGTACACGCCGTAGAAGGCGACCGCGATGACAAGGTGTGCGAAGGCCAGCCAGTCGGTGCCGTAGAGAAGGTACGGCGACTGCTCGTCGGCGGCCTCGAGCCCGCCCCGTACCCGGGCGATCCACTCGGCGAGACCGGGGAACCACTCGGCGACGGGCGCCGCCCAGGATCCCAACGCCTCGTCGATCAGTCGGAGTTCGCTGACGAGCGGGAAGGCGGTTATCCCGCTCAGGACCAGGCAGACCACGAAGACGACCAGCCAGAGACGGATGCGCGTGAGAAGGGCTCTCGGCCCGTTCGAGTCGCTCATGACGGCAGCGTACGCCCATCATGAACGTGTTCAAAAACGGGGGTCGGCTCTCCTCGCGGACCGCGCCCCGGCTGCCTGCCTCACAGCCCGACGATCGCGTTCCACCTCTTCGCGAACTCCTGGCGCTCGTCGGCGCGGATGTCCCGGGCGATGGCGAGCCGGCTGCGCATGTCGGCGTCCGGGAAGATCAGCGGGTCCTCGGCGAGGGCGACCAGCTCCTCGTCGCCGGAGTCCGCGAGGACGTCCTGCGCGGCCGGGACCGGGCAGACGTAGTTGACCCAGGCGGCCAGTTCGGCGGCGACCTCGGGCTCGTAGTAGTAGTCGATCAGCTTCTCGGCGTTGGTCTTGTGCTGGGCCCTGTTGGGGATCATCAGGGACTCGGCCCAGAGCTCGCCGCCCTCCTCGGGGACGACGAACTCGATGTCCGGGTTGTCGGCCTGGAGCTGGATGACGTCGCCCGAGTACGCCTGGCAGGCGAGCACGTCGCCGGTGGACAGGTCCTTGATGTAGTCGTTGCCGGTGAAGCGGCGGATGTGCTTCTTCCGGACGAGGCCCTCGATCTGCTCGCACAGGGCGTGGAAGTCGTTGCGCGTCCACCGGGTCACGTCGACGCCGTTGCCCTGGAGGAGCAGGGACATCGACTCGTCGAGCCCGGAGAGCAGGGTGACCTTGCCGCGCAGGTCGTCGGCCCACAGCTCCTTCGTGGAGCGGAGTTCACGGCCGAGCTTCCTGCGGTTGTACGCGATGCCGGTGATCCCGGACTGCCAGGGCACGCTGTGCAGTCGGCCCGCGTCGAAGGCGGGGTCGAGCAGCTGCGGGTTGAGGTGCTTCGCGACGTGGGGCTGGGCAGCGCGGTCCATCTCCTGGACCCAGCCGAGGCGGACGAAGCGGGCGGCCATCCAGTCGCTGACGACGATCAGGTCGCGGCCGGTCTCCTGGTGGTTCATCAGGGACGGGCCGATCTTGCCGAAGAACTCGTCGTTGTCGTTGATCTCCTCCGTGTAGCGGACGGAGATCCCGGTGCGCTCACGGAAGGCGTTCAGCGTCGGGCGCTTGGACGTGTCGTCGTCATCGGTGTCGATGTAGAGCGGCCAGTTGGCGAAGTCGAGCGTCCGGTCGCGCGCGGACAGGTCGCGGCCGGCCCGGTCGCGCTCGTCGACGTAGGCGGCGGGGACTCCACACCCGGCGAGCGCCGCGGCCGCTCCGACACCGCCGATGCCGCGCAGCAGGGACCGGCGGGACATGGTGTTCCTGGCTATCGCTCTCACCCGGACAGCATCCACACCCGCGGCCACCTGCGGCAATGGACGCTCCGTCGAGCGACGGCACGCGGCCCCGACACCCTGTCGACCAGGATGCCGGGGCCGCGTGCGTGGCGCCGGTCGGGGATCGGCCCGGAGGGTCCTCCGGGCTCGTCCCCGGGGGCATCAGCCCAGGGAGGTCATCACGTGCTTGATGCGCGTGTAGTCCTCGAAGCCGTACGCGGAGAGGTCCTTGCCGTAGCCGGACTTCTTGTAGCCGCCGTGGGGCATCTCGGCGACGAGCGGGATGTGGGTGTTGATCCACACGCAGCCGAAGTCGAGGGCCTTGGACATGCGCATCGCGCGCGCGTGGTCCTTGGTCCAGACGGAGGACGCGAGGGCGTACTCGACGTCGTTCGCGTACTGCAGGGCCTGGGCCTCGTCCGTGAAGGACTGGACGGTGATGACCGGGCCGAAGACCTCGTTCTGGACGATCTCGTCGTCCTGCTTGAGGCCGGAGACGACGGTCGGGGCGTAGAAGTAGCCCTTGTCGCCGACGCGGTGACCGCCGGCCTCGACCTTGGCGTGGGCCGGGAGGCGCTCGATGAAGCCGGAGACCTGCTTCAGCTGGTTGGCGTTGTTGAGCGGGCCGTAGAGCACGTCCTCGTCGTCCGGCTGACCGGTCTTCGTCTCGGCGGCGGCCTTGGCGAGGGCGGCGACGAACTCGTCGTGGATGGACTCGTGGACGAGGACGCGGGTGGCGGCCGTACAGTCCTGGCCGGCGTTGAAGAAGCCCGCGACGGAGATGTCCCCGACGGCCGCCTCGATGTCGGTGTCCTCGAAGACGACGACCGGGGCCTTGCCGCCCAGCTCCAGGTGGACGCGCTTGACGTCCTTGGCCGCCGACTCGGCGACCTGCATGCCGGCGCGGACCGAGCCGGTGATGGAGGCCATCGCCGGGGTCGGGTGCTCGACCATGGCCCTGCCGGTCTCGCGGTCACCGCAGATGACGTTGAAGACGCCCTTCGGGACGATCTGCCCGATGATCTCGGCCATCAGGACGGTCGACGCGGGGGTCGTGTCCGAGGGCTTGAGGACGACCGTGTTGCCCGCGGCGAGGGCCGGGGCGAACTTCCACACGGCCATCATCATCGGGTAGTTCCACGGCGCGACCTGGGCACAGACGCCCACGGGCTCGCGGCGGACGATGGAGGTCATGCCCTCCATGTACTCGCCGGCCGAGCGGCCCTCCAGCAGGCGGGCGGCGCCGGCGAAGAAGCGGATCTGGTCCACCATCGGCGGTACCTCCTCGCTCCCGACGAGGGCGGTCGGCTTGCCGGTGTTCAGCACCTCGGCGGCGATGAGGTCCTCGGCGCGCTCCTCGAAGGCGTCGGCGATCTTGAGGAGTACCTTCTGGCGCTCGGACGGCGTGCTGTCGCGCCAGGCGGGGAAGGCCGCCGCGGCGGCCTCCATGGCGGCGTCGACGTCGGCCTGTCCGGAGAGCGGGGAGGTCGCGTACACCTCGCCGGTGGCCGGGTTGACCACCTCGATGGTGCGGCCGTCGGCCGCGTCGCGGAACTCCCCGTTGATGTAGTTACGCAGCCGGCGCAGCTCGGTGGTCACTTGCCACCCCTCCTGTCACGTTCTGTCTTCGCACGTCCTTGTGCGGCGTCCCGATGGGCGAGACACCTCAGCCTAGTCGCTCGACAGACGCTTTCCATAGCCCCGACCCTCCCCAACTTCGGATTCAGTGAGATTCGGAGCCACTCACAACGAATTTCATCACTCCGGGCTTGCGTGACTGCCCATCTCGGTGCACAGTGAAGTCGTGGCCAGTCGAAGCACAGACTCCAGAACCGGAACCGGTTCGTCCCCGACGATCGATGCCGTCTCCCTGGCAATCATCGAACAGCTCCAGCAGGACGGTCGCCGTCCCTACGCGGCGATAGGCAAGGCCGTCGGCCTCTCCGAAGCCGCGGTGCGCCAACGCGTGCAGAAGCTGCTCGACCAGGGCGTCATGCAGATCGTCGCCGTCACCGACCCGCTCACCGTGGGATTCCGGCGCCAGGCGATGGTCGGTATCAACGTCGAGGGTGACCTCGATCCGGTTGCGGAGGCCCTGACGGCCATGGCCGAATGCGAGTACGTGGTGATGACCGCGGGCTCCTTCGACCTGATGGTGGAGGTCGTCTGCGAGGACGACGACCACCTGCTGGACGTGATCAACAAGCGGATCCGCACCCTCCCCGGCGTGCGCTCCACCGAGAGCTTCGTCTACCTCAAGCTCAAGAAGCAGACCTATATGTGGGGAACTCGATAATCGTGACCCAGGACCTGTCCAAGACCGCGTACGACCACCTGTGGATGCACTTCACGCGCATGTCGTCGTACGAGAACTCGCCCGTTCCCACCATCGTCCGTGGCGAGGGCACCTACATCTTCGACGACAAGGGCAAGCGCTACCTCGACGGTCTCGCGGGTCTGTTCGTCGTCAACGCCGGACACGGCCGCGAGGAACTGGCCGAGGTCGCGTACAAGCAGGCCAAGGAGCTCGCGTTCTTCCCCGTGTGGTCGTACGCGCACCCCAAGGCCGTCGAGCTCGCCGAGCGTCTGGCCGACTACGCCCCGGGCGACCTGAACAAGGTCTTCTTCACCACCGGTGGCGGCGAGGCCGTCGAGACCGCGTGGAAGCTCGCCAAGCAGTACTTCAAGCTGCAGGGCAAGCACACCAAGTACAAGGTCATCTCGCGTGCGGTCGCCTACCACGGCACCCCGCAGGGCGCCCTGTCCATCACCGGCCTGCCGGCCCTGAAGGCCCCCTTCGAGCCGCTGGTCCCCGGCGCGCACAAGGTGCCGAACACCAACATCTACCGCGCCCCGATCCACGGCGACGACCCCGAGGCCTTCGGCCGCTGGGCCGCCGACCAGATCGAGCAGGAGATCCTCTTCGAGGGCGCCGACACCGTCGCGGCCGTCTTCCTGGAGCCCGTGCAGAACGCCGGTGGCTGCTTCCCGCCGCCGCCCGGCTACTTCCAGCGCGTCCGCGAGATCTGCGACCAGTACGACGTGCTGCTCGTCTCCGACGAGACGATCTGCGCCTTCGGCCGCCTCGGCACGATGTTCGCCTGTGACAAGTTCGGCTACGTCCCGGACATGATCACCTGCGCCAAGGGCATGACCTCGGGCTACTCCCCGATCGGCGCCTGCATCGTCTCGGACCGCATCGCGGAGCCGTTCTACAAGGGCGACAACACCTTCCTCCACGGCTACACCTTCGGTGGCCACCCGGTGTCGTCGGCGGTCGCGATCGCCAACCTCGACATCTTCGACAAGGAAGGCCTGAACCAGCACGTGCTGGACCAGGAGGGCAACTTCTTCAACACCCTGAAGAAGCTGCACGACCTGCCGATCGTCGGCGACGTCCGCGGCAACGGCTTCTTCTACGGCATCGAGCTCGTCAAGGACAAGGTCACCAAGGAGTCCTTCACGGACGAGGAGACGGAGCGCGTGCTCTACGGCTTCCTCTCCAAGGCGCTCTTCGAGAACGGCCTGTACTGCCGGGCCGACGACCGTGGCGACCCGGTCATCCAGCTGGCCCCGCCGCTCATCGCCGACCAGGGCACCTTCGACGAGATCGAAGGCATCCTGCGGTCGGTGCTGACGGAGGCGTGGACCAAGCTGTAGCAGCGGCCTGGACCGAGCGACAGCGGTCCCCCAGGCATCACGCCGCCCTCACGGCGTGACAACGGCCCGGGCATGCCGCCATCCGAGTGGATGGCGGCGGCCCGGGCCGTGTGCTGTCCGTACAAGCGGATCTGAATCCTTACGGTGCCGAGTGACCCACAGGCCTGTCTCCTCGTTCCCCCGTACGGGGGAACACGGGAATACACATCAGATCCGACATCGAGGTGTACGCGATGGCCCCACCGGACAACGACGTGCTCTGGGCGCGTTCCCTGCACTGCGCCCTGGGCGGTTCGGACGCCCTCAGCGGCGTCTCCCTCGGCGTCCGCGAGGGCGAGATCCTCGCCCTCGTCGGCCCGCGCGGCAGCGGCAAGACCACCCTCATGCGCTGCCTGTCCGGGCAGCTCGTCGCCCAGCAGGGCGAGGTCTGGTTCAACAGCAGCCCCGTCCACACCCTCGGCCAGGCCCAGCGCGAACGGCTCCGCCGCGACCGCTTCGGCTGGATCGCCCCCGAGCCGGGCCTCGTCCCCGAGCTCACCGGCTGGGAGAACGTCGCCCTCCCCCTGCTGCTGCGCGGCGCCTCCCACCGGGCCGCGAAGACCGTCGCCGTCGAATGGCTGGAGCGCCTCGACATCGGCGTCTGCGCCCGCAAGCGCCCGCACGCGCTCACCCACTCCCAGCGCCAGCGGATCGCGATCGCCCGCGCCCTCGTCACCACCCCGTCGGTCCTCTTCGCCGACGAACCCACCGCCACGCTGCACCGGGCCGACGGGGCGCAGGTCCTGCGCACCCTGACCGCCGCGGCCCGCTCGCACGGCATCACGGTGCTCCTCGCCACCCACGACAGCGAGGTGGCGGCGCTCGCCGACCGTACGGTCGCCCTCCTCGACGGACGCCGGGTCGGCACCGTCCCTCCGGCGTCAGGGGCGGAGGGCGTCGCCGCGTGCTCGCTCTCCGTCTAGCCCGCGGGACCCACCCCCTCGTCCTGACGCGGCGGCTCCTCGTCGCCGCCGCGGCCGCGGGAGTGGGTTTCCTGCTGCTCTGCACCCTGGGATACGCCGTCGGGCACCCGGCCCAGTCGTCGGCCTCCGTCCTGCGCCTGCTGTGGTGCGTCCTGCCGCTCGCCGCCACGGTCCAGTTCGCCGTGGCCGTGGCCCGCACCGACCCCAGCACCCGGCCGCGCCCCGGGCTCTCGGCGATCGGCCTCGGCCCGGTCCGGCTCACCGCCGTCGCGGCGGCGTCGACGGCCGTCGCCTGCACGCTCGGCTCGATGGTCGCGCTCCTCTTCTACCTGCACCTGCGCGGCGACATCACGGGCCTGCCCTTCGACGGCGCGGCGGCCGAGCTCCTCGCCGCCGACCAGCCGATGCCGCTCGCGGCAGCCCTCACCCTGCTGGCGATCCTGCCGGTCGTCGCCGCCACGGCGGCGGGCCTCGCGCTGCGCCCCCGCTCTGCTCCCGCCGAGCCGGAGGGCGTCGAGAAGCCGGTGCCGTCCGGTCTGCCGTGGGGCGTCGCCCTGGTCGCGGTCGGCCTGGCCATCGAGACGTACGCGGGCCGCGGCGGTTCCGGGGACGGCCTCCCGCTGCCGGGCAGCTTCGACGGCAACCCCGCGGGCGTCCTGGCCGGCTGGGTGCTCACCGCCTTCGGTCTCGCCCTCGCCGGCCCGGGACTCACCTACGGCTGCGGCCGGCTCCTCCAGTCCGTCCGGCCGGGCGCCACCCGGCTGCTCGCGGGCCGTGTCCTCATGGACGAGTCCCGTCGTATCGGCCGCCCGCTCGGGGTGGTCTCCGCGGTGCTGTCCGGGACGCTCGCGGCGGCCGCGCTGTACGCCTCGGGCACGGGCCCGGCCGCCTTCGGGCCGCTCACCGGCCTCGGCGCGGCCCTGGTCATGGCCTGTACGACGGCGACGCTCCTCACGGCGGCGCTGGAGTCCAAGCAGTGCCGCGAACACACCACCGAGGCGCTCCTCCGGCTCGGCGCCCCGCCCACGGTCCTGCGGACGGCGGCCCTCATGCGGACCGGCGCCCTCGTCGCCGTCTTCCTGCCGCTCACCTGGATCGTGGCGGAGCTGGCGGCCCTCCCCCTGACGGGCTGACGGGCCGCTCGGCGGACGGGCCCCTATCGTGGGCCCATGGCGATGCCTCCTCCCGCACACCGGCCGCCCGGTCCGCGCGGGCACGGGCGCGAGATCCACACGCTCGGCGAGTTCGACGCGGCCCTCGCCCGGCCCGGCGCGCTCGCCGGGCTCCGGGTGCAGTCCGTCGACCTGACGGACCGGACGTTCGCCCTGCTCTCCGCCTCCGCCGCGGCCGCCGTCTTCCTCGGCTGCACCATGGAGCCGGAGGCCGCCGCCAAGGTGCGCGCCGACGGGGCGCTCGTCTTCCCGCCCGTCCCCGACCTGCCGTTCGACCCGTACCGCTCGCGGCTCTACACCCCGGACGAGCTCTACGCCGGCATCGGCGAGACGGGGTACGCGTCGACACCGGACGCCCTCGCGTACGCGTGGTTCGGCCGGACCAGGGCCGACGGCGACATCTTCTCGTCGATGCTCCGCTCCCTCCACGACGACGCCGTCTCCGACGCCCTCGACGAACTCCTCGAAGGGAAGCGGGTCGTCGGCGTGATGGGCGGACACGCGACGGGCCGGGGCACGGAGGCGTACGCGGGCGCCACCAGGCTCGGCAGGTCGCTGGCCCGCTCCGGACTCACCGTGGCGACCGGCGGCGGACCGGGCGCCATGGAGGCGGCGAACCTCGGCGCCTATCTGGCCCCGTTCCCCGACGAGACCCTCCCGGAGGCCCTCACCGTCCTGTCGGCGGCCCCCTCCTTCGCCCCCTCCGTGACGGAGTGGGCCCGCGCCGCCTTCGACGTACGCGCCCGATGGCCGCGCGGCGGCGACTCGCTCGGCATCCCCACCTGGTTCTACGGCCACGAGCCGCCGAACGCCTTCGCCGGACACCTGGCCAAGTACTTCGCCAACGCCCTTCGCGAGGACGGCCTCCTCGCCCGCTCCACGGCGGGCGTCGTCTTCCTGCCGGGCGCGGCCGGCACGGTCCAGGAGATCTTCACGAACGCCACCCCGAACTACTACGGCTCGCTGGGCGCCCCCACGCCGATGGTCCTCGTCGACCGCGCCCACTGGACCGCACAGCTCCCGGCCTGGCCCCTCCTGGAGGCCCTGGCCGCCGACCGCCCGATGGCGTCCCGCGTCGCCCTGGTCGACTCGGTCGACGAGGCCCCGGCGGCGCTGGAACGGCTGGCGAAGGCGTAGGGGGTGTCCTGCCGATCAGGCCCGGGCTCGCGGGGCCTGATCGACAAGACACCCCCTGGGCCCGGGCCACGCCCCGATCCGGGTCAGTCGCGGTCGAGGACCACGACGTCCTGGACCGCGAAGCCCAGGGCCACCTCCGCGCCCTGCGTGGGCGCCTCGCTCAGCGGGAACTCCGCCTCCAGCGCCGGACCGTCCGCCGGCCGGAGCCGTACCGCGACACGGTCGCCGCGGAAGGTCCGGGACTCGACCGTCCAGTCCCGCCGTCCCTCCCCCACGAGCCGCACCCCGCCCGGCCGGACGAGCAGCCGCCGCTCGCCCTGCGGCGAACCCTCCGGCACGGGCACCCGGCCCCACACGGTCTCCGCGACGGTCCCGCTCACCCGCGCCGCCACCACGTTGTCGAAGCCGAGGAAGCGGGCCACGAACTCCGAGGCCGGCCGCGACCACACCTCGACGGGCGCACCCGACTGGGCGATCCGCCCGTCCCGCATCACCACGACCCGGTCGGCGAGCGCGAAGGCCTCGCCCTGGTCGTGGGTGACGGCGAGGACCGTCGTCCCCAGCCGCCCGAAGAGCTGCCTCAGCTCGACGACGAGCCGCTCCCGCAGCCCGCGGTCGAGCTGCCCGAGCGGCTCG
>NZ_BJMN01000097.1 GCF_006539185.1 Streptomyces gardneri | reverse complement strand
GGTCCCAGCAACAACTTCTTCGCTGCAAATCCCCATTACAGCAGGTCAGTACCGAGATTTCATTGCAACCATTATGCGGACTAACGCAACGAGTTGCAGTCTCGCGTAGCAATGAAGTGAGGGTGAACGCTCTGCGTGACCAGGGGCCGGAGGGCAGCCTGGTCACAGCGCGGCCTGTGGCACGAGCCGAGCTCGGGTTCTTCGGACGCTCGAACGGAGACAGCGAGAACGGGCCGCCCTCCTCGTGACGCGTGTCCGGCTCCCCTCACTAGGGTGGGCACTTCGACATGCACGAGGGGCGGGTGGAACTGTGGCGAGACGGCCGGACGGCGCCGAGGTCGCGGCGGCGGTGCAACGGGTCTTTCGTGGCGGGTTGCTGAGCGGGAAGTCCGCGCTGCAGCCGGAACTGGCCGCCTGGACCGACGCGACCGCCTCCGAGCTGCGCGCCCGATTCGTCGACCAGCCCGACGAATCGTCGGACACCTTCCTGGTCAAGCTGCGCCGACAGCTCACCGGCGCCCCCGACGAGACGATCGCCCTCGCCGCCGAACTGCTCTTCGTGAACATGGCCCCGCTGGTTCCCGAACAGATCGGCCTTCCGAAGAAGCTCGAGATCCTCGGCGAGGTGCTGTCGTGGGCCGACCGCCCCATGGACGTGCACCCGGACCTGAAGCCGGCTCTGAAGGGCTTCCTCCACGGTGGGCAGGGATTCCTCAACTACCGCTGGGCGCAGTTCCAGATCCTGGTCCTCCTCGTGGAGCGGCTGGCCGGCACGGAGGGCCCGGAGCGGGAGGAACTTCTCGACGACCCCTGGCGGTTCCGGACCCTCTGCTTCGACATACAGGACTCGATCGGCCACAAGAAGGGCCGCGCCCAGATCCACGTCCTCCTCTTCACGCTCTTCCCGGACTGGTTCCAGCCCATCGCCAGTGCCCACCACAAACACGAGATCCTCAAGGCGTTCGCGGAAGAGCTCCCCGACCCCACCGCCAACGACGACAAGGACCTGCTGACGCTCAGCAGAACGCTGGAGGCCCAGACCGGCCAGCCCGTCGACTTCTACGACGAGCCCTGGGTCGGCCGCTGGCGCAAGGGCGCCGTGCAGCACGAGCAGCGCGGCTGGCTGGTCCGCGGCCACAATGTGGACGGGCACGACTTCATCCCGGCCTGGCTCGACCAGGGCTACTGCTCGGTCTCCTGGCGGGAGGCCCCGGAGATCCCCGCCGGCGCCACCAAACAGCAGGTCCGGCAGGCGGTCGCCGAGGCCGTGCCCGAGGCCACCGCCCAGATGCGCGCGGCAGCCGCCTACCAGCTCCATGTCTTCCTGACCGTCATGCAGCCGGGCGATCTGGTCGTCACCGTCACCCCGGACGAGGTGCACGTCGGTACCGTCCAGGGCCCACCGACGTACGACCCCTCCGAGGGCCTCGACAACGCTCGCCGCCTCCCGGTGCGCTGGGCCACCGCGGAACGCCCCCTCGTCCGGGCCGACCTGCCCGAGAAGGTTCAGGCACGGCTGCCCTTGCCGCCGACGGTGTACGACATCAGCAGCGTGGCGGCCGAGCTGGCGGAACGCGCGGGCCTGGAGGCCGTGGTCGCCGAGGAACTCGCGGACGTCGACGTCACCAAGCCCCTCGAACTACCCCCGGTCACCCAGGAGCTGGCGGACGAACTGCTCCTGCCGCTGGAGTGGCTGCGGCAGACCGCCGAACAGCTTCAGGACCAGCTCCAGCTGGTGCTGCACGGACCGCCCGGCACCGGAAAGACCCACGTCGCCCGTGCGCTGGCCAGACATCTGGCGGGCCCGGACCGGATGGAGCTGATCCAGTTCCACCCCTCCTACACCTACGAGGACTTCTTCGAGGGCTTCCGGCCCGTGCGCGGCGACGGCGGCTCGGTCGTGTTCGATGTGCTGCCGGGCCCGTTCAAACTGCTGGCCGAGCGGGCGCGGAAGGACCCGGCGAACCCGTACGTCCTGATCATCGACGAGATCAACCGGGCCAACCTGGCGAAGGTCTTCGGCGAGCTGTACTTCCTGCTGGAGTACCGCGAGGAACCCGTCACCACCCTGTACAGCCCGCACGACCCGTTCCATCTGCCCGGCAATCTCTTCCTCATCGGCACGATGAACACCGCGGACCGCTCGATCGCGCTGGTCGACGCGGCGATGCGACGCCGCTTCGCCTTCCGTCGGCTCTCCCCTGAGAAGCCGCCGGTGCAGGGTCTGCTGGCCCGCTGGTTGCACGCCCGCGGCCTGCCGGACACCGCCGCCCGGCTGCTGGACGAGCTCAACTCCCGCCTCGGCGACGCCGACCGCGCGATCGGCCCGTCGTACCTGATGAAGCCCGGCGCGGCCCGCCCCGGGGGCCTGGACCTCATCTGGCGCACCCAGATCCTGCCGCTCCTGGAGGACCAGCTCCACGGTACGGGGGTCGACGTCGAGGCGGAGTACGGCCTGGACTCCCTGCGCGCAGCCGTCGCGCCGCCGGACCCGCCTGCCGGCTCCCCGTTCCCGGCTGTCGAATCGTGAGCACCGACCTCACCCTCACCGTCCGGGAGATCGGCCCCGGTACCCCGTACGAGCTGACCGGCGACCAGGTCGCGGCCCTGGTCGCGGTGCCGGACTTGGTAAAGCTGACCCCAGCACCGGGCGGGCGCTGGAACGTGCGCGGCAACCAGAAGGTGGGCCTCGTCCGACTGCGTACGCGATCAGGCGGGGCGATCCATCTCCGGCTGCGCCCCAAACTCGGCATCAGGGACCTCCTCTTCCTCCTCTCTTACGCCCCCACCGACCCCTGGCACCCGGAGCCGGTCACCGCGGCCACCGCGGACGAGCTCCTCCCCGCTCTCGCCGACCTGCTGGCCCGCACCGCCCGCCGCACCCTGGAGGGCGGCGTCCTGCACGGCTACCGCGAGGTCGCGGACGAGCTCCCCCTGATCAGGGGCCGCATCCGCACCACGGACCAGCTCCGCCGGACCGGCCTGCCGCTGCCGATATCGGTCCGGTACGACGACCACACTCCGGACATCCCCGAGAACCGCATCCTGCTGGCCGCCCTGCATCTGGCCGCCCACCTGCCGGACGTCCCCCGGCCGACCCGCCTGACCCTCCGCCACCTCGCCGACCGCCTCCACGGCGTCCGCCGCCCCCACCCCGGCGAACCCCACCCCTCCTGGACCCCGACGCGACTGAACTCCCGCTATGCCCCGGTCCTCCGGCTGGCCGAACTGCTGCTGTCCGGCCGCTCGATACGGCCGGAGGGAGGCGCACCGACCTTGTCGGACGGCTTCCTGCTGGACCTGGCAAGGGTCTTCGAACGCTTCGTTACGGTGACGCTCGGCGAGGTCCTGGCCCGCCAGGGCATCCACTGCGCGCCCCAGGACGTCCACCGCCTGGACGAGGCGGGCAAGGCCCCCTTCCGCCCCGACCTGGTCCTGTACCGCGGGGGCCGCCCGATCTCGGTGATGGACGCGAAGTACACGTTCCTCAAGGTCACGGCCCCGCCCGTGGACCACCTCTACCAACTCCTGGCCTACTGCACCGCCCTGGGCATCCCCCACGGCCACCTCGTCTACGCGGCCACCACCCCGGGCCAGGCCCCCACCGACCACCTGATCCGCAACTCACCCGTCACGATCACCGCCCACGCCCTGAATCTGAACGACTCACCCGCCGGACTCCTGGCGCAGATGGCCACCTTGGCCGCCCTGGCCGCCAGAACAGCGGCAGTCGACAGTGAGCAAGACCGGGGGAAACTGTGAACCGACCACTGCTGTTCCTCGACGTGGACGGGCCGCTCAACCCTTATGCGGCCAAGCCGGAGAGACGCCCCGACGGTTACACCACGCTCAGAGTGCCCCTGGACAACCGGGCCCATGAGGAGGGCAGGGGCCTCTCGTCCAGGCGGCGCCCCCTGAGGGTCTGGCTCAACCCGGAACACGGCCGACTCCTGCTCCGGCTCCATTTCGAGCTGTGCTGGGCCACCACCTGGATGGACGACGCCAACCGGTGGATCGCACCGGTGCTCGGCCTTCCGGAACTTCCCTTCGTCGACTTCGGCGACGTCCTGCTCCAGGAGCGCCCTGACGGGGTCCATTGGAAGACCGGCCCGCTGGTGGAGTATGCCGACGGCCGCCCTTTCGCCTGGGTCGACGACGAACAGAGCGAGCTGGATCAGGTGTACGTGACCAGCCACCACCACGGGTCCGGGCTGCTGCACCACGTCAACCCTCGGGTCGGCCTTCTGGAGAACGACTTCCACACGCTCGCCGACTTCGCCCGATCCATGGACACCTGAGCACCCCGGCCCGTGGGGCCTATCGGGTTCGTCGGGCTCGTGCCGCCGTCTGCCGCAGCAGCAGTACGGCGGCCGCCGGCGCCGGGGGACCGGAGCTCCGTGTCGCGACGGACGCGCCCGCGCGGCGTACCGCGTCGAGGCGGAGACGCTGGACGCCGATGAGGGCCTGGATAAAGGGCCGGTACGAGGGTTCCACCACGTCTGTCAGGCAGGCAGCCGCGATCAGGTCGGTGCCGGCCAGGTCCGCCTGCTCTGCGACGAGCCGGCCCAGCGCCGCGCCGGGCCGGGTGAGATCCGCGCCGTGGCGCGCGACCGCGTCGGCGGGCACGCCCGACCGGCCCGCGCGTACGTCCTCGGACAGGTCCTCGAGGAAGTCGAAGCGCTGCATGGCACGGATGAGCTGGTGGCAGCCGCCGGTGAACACGGTCCGTGCCCCGGCGTCTACGGGCGCGAGGAGGCAGGCGGTGAGCATCAGCGCGGGCAGCGAGTACTCCCGTACGTACTGCTCCAGTTCGTCCTCGTCCGCGATGGTCCGCCACGTGACCTCACGCTCGCAGCCCTGAAGGAACTCCTCCACGTAGCCCCGCACGTCCGGGTGGCGCTCGGCGGTACGCACCAGGCAACGCAACACAGGCAGCCCGGAGTCGCCTTCGGCGAAGGCCTTGTGTACGAGGCCGCCCCACTGCGTGAGTGCGGCCGCGCGTTCGTCGGGTGTCCCGCGGTCGATCCGGTCGTCGGTGTCGTGCATGAACGCGACGGCGGCCATTACGTGCGGCACCAGCGCGGCGGGGAGCAGCAGCCGCGCGGCCGCGTACTCGGCCGTCGCGAACTTCCGCACCGCGTGCCGCTGCTCGGTGTAGTCCCGCCGTAGCCGCGGCTCCTTGATCCCGGCCCGGTCCAAGGCCCGCTTCCACATGCCGATCTCCTGTCGTCGTCGGCTGCGAGCCTACGGGCCCGGTCGGCGAATGCCGGGGGCGCCCCACGCCGCACGGGGCGCCCTTCGGCCCTCGCCGCCCTATCCGACCTCCTCCGGTCGATGCTCGGGAGGGCCTTCCGTTCGGCGCCCGCTCTCCGTACGGGGTCCGCTCTCCGTACCGGGTCCGCTCTCCGGTCGGCGCTCGCCCTCCGAACGGCCGTAACCGCCATCGTGCGCGCTCGGGGTGTCGCGGGACGACGGCTGGCCTGCGCCCCCTTGGCGCCAGGCGGAGTAGAGCACAGCGGAGGCAGAAGCCAGCGCGATGACTTGATCGGAGGGCAGACCAAGCGCGATCAGACCGGCAGGTACGGCGATGACAAGCGAGAGCGAGCACAGGGCCGCGGTCCGCTGACGCATCAACTTCCCTTCTCACGTGGGGATTCCTGGTGGGAGCAACCACAGTGGAGGAGCAGTCGGAGGTCGGGAAGTTCGATCCTCTGATCAAGTAGATTGAATGCCTTACTGTTTGGATCGAATCACTGGAGGCCGACACGATGGAGCGTCGCAGACGAGGCGGCCAGTGGTCGGAGCCGGACCCCGAGCTCAGTGAGCCGATGCGCGAGATCGTCTCGCTCCTCCGGGGACTCATCGACCTCAGCGGAATCCGGCTGAAAGGCGTGCGTCAACGCCTGCTGGAGGAGCACGAGAGCGGCCCTCGTCCACCGTCGTACCACGTGCTCTCCGAACGACTGCGAGGCAGGGGACTCCGGAACAATCCCTGGCTCATCTACGCGATCATCGCGGCCGTCGCCCCGGCTCAAGACCAGGAAGCTCTGAACGAACAGGTGCAGAAGCACCTGTCGGACAACCGGGCCGCCCCCACGACCACCCAGCCACAGGAACAGCGCGGCTCCACCCCAGGCACCCACGCCGTCCCGGCGGAGCGAGAACTGCTTGAGACGCTGCGCCGGAACCAGAGCCTGGACAAGAAGGTCAAGCTCCTGGAAGCCCGCCTGGCACGCAGGGACAAAGAGGTCCAGTCCCTGAAGGAGCAGCTCGCCAAGGCCTCACGTCAGCCCGCCGCCCCACCCCCGGAGGGCAGACCGGCCACCGAGCGCAAGGCGAGCACGGGAACCGCCGCAGACGGCCACACCACCCCGGGCAACGCTGCTTCTGCCACCGGCTCCGCAAGCGGCCCCAGCCCCGCCGACGCGTCCGCCGTGGCCGATGCGCTGCGCGCCATGCCGCATCTGCGGACGGTGACAGGGACAGCCCTGCGCGACGCGTTCGACAGCGTGCTCGACGGCCCGCGGACGGGGCGGTTCGATCCCGCCACCCTCGGAAAGGCCGAGAAGTCGTTCCTCGGCTCCAGGGCCACCCTCACGCTGCTGAGAGCGTGGGGCTTCCAGCCAGGCGACGAGTCGGATGCACTCATCGCCGGCCAGGACGTGACGCTGAAGTTCACCGCAGGCACCACCTGGACTGTCACGCCCGGACAGATCGGCCGAGTCTGCCTGCTGGTGTCGGCCGACGACCATGCCTCCACCTTCAGCCTGGGGGTCCTGCGGATAGGCCCCGAGCACGTCAGCAGAGCAGCCAACCGCGACTTCAAGCGGACGCTCTCCGTAGCGGGGCGGCAAGCCATCACCTGGATCCTCCGGGATACTCCTCTCCCGGAGAACACCCTCCTGCACCTCCCGGAACAGCTCAGAGCCCAGATCTTCGCCACCGAGCCAGGCCGAGGAAGCGCCGCCCGCACGCACACTCTGTTCGGTCTCGTGCAAGGACGGATAATCAGCCGCGCCACCGTCGCCACCGTCGCCATGACGTCGGACTATCCGAGACGGATCAGAGACGCCCAACGTGAGCTCCGCCGCAGCGGAATCGTCGTACTGGGCGGCAGGGAATCCGCGCTCGCACGAGGTCTGGGCCTACCTGCGCCAAGCGGCGAGGAATGGATCAGCCAGAGGCTCACCCGCTTGCGTCCTCACCAGGGCGACGTCCCGCACATCCTCCTGGCCGGCGAGCCGTGGACCGTTGCCGGCCCCGACGATCCGGTCGAGGAGATCCCGTCCCCCTTCACCCCCTGACCACCGCCCACGCGAAGGGCACCAAGCTGGAGCGCACGGTCACGGTCCCGTGGCCGTAGGCGGGGCTTCCGCTCGGTTCCCTTCTTTCCCTCACGCGATCAGCGCTCCACGCAGGCCCTGCCGTATGGTGCGGACCGAGTGTCAGTGGGGGATGTGAACCTATGGTCATGGATCACGACGAGGAGCTGATGCGCGGCAGGGTCTACGGCCAGGAGCACGACGACCCCCACCCCGGTCCGCAGCCGGGCCGCGCCTACACCGAACTGACAGGAGGCCCCCTCGACGGCCTTCTGCTCGACATCACCGGCTGGAGCCCCGACCGCATCAGCGCCGGGGCCGCTCTCGAGACCGGCCTGGGGCGCTACGGAGCCACCGGCCGGTCTCTGTACCAGCCACGTCCCGGCGCCACGCACCATTTTCGACTGGGCCGGCGACATCCATGCCTGAGGTCTGGTCGACTGGGGCCTGTCTGGAGTTGTGATCGGTGTCGGAGATTGTTCGATGTGGCGTGGCGGTGTGCGCGGCCGCCGCGGCGACGGCCATTGCTGCGGCCCACCGCTGCAGCCCGGTGGTGTCGGTGGCGGTCTATAGCCTTTCGCAATGATCCGTAGTGTGTTTGAGCAGCGTCCGCTTGATGCTGCCGTCGCTGACGCCGGGAGCGCGACGCTGGAGTTCGACCGGGCCAGGGCCTGGTTGCGCTCTGCGCTGGTTGGCGCCGTGGAGCCGTTGGGTGCCGAGGTGTGGGTCCTGGATACAGCCCTGGAGCAGATCGTGCTGGTCAGGCATCCGTGGCGCGGTCTCGTCCCGCCAGGTGGCAAGGTTGAGCCCGGAGAGTGTCCGCGTGATGGCGCGGCCCGGGAACTGGCCGAGGAGACTGGGCTGCGGCCACGGTTGTTGGAGCGGCCCGCCGCGGTGGCGGTGCGGTCGTTCGGCCCGGGTTTGCCGGAGACGCTGTCCCTCTCCTATGCCGCGATCGGCGACCCGGAACAGCCGCTGATCGCGGAGGACGGGCAGCACGCGGCCTGGATGCGGCTGGACCAGGGCTGGGAGAGTTGCTTCCCCGATGACGTGCTGCGCGTCCGACAGTACGTGAAGCTTCTGAGATCGGGTTCCTCTGCCTGGTGAGTGTGGCCGTGCCTGTTTCTGTGATGTCGTCTTGCGGACTTCGGGCCGCGGCCGGTTCGGACGCTGGTAGAACGCTGCTGTGACGCGACGGGAACTGAGCGACAGCGAGTGGGAGTTGATCGGGCCGTTCTTGCGGGCTGACCAGCAAGGTCCATCTTGCGGCGGACCGGCACTGTCGCCCGTTGGCCTTCGTGCTCACGCCCAGGCAGGCCGCTGAGAGCCCACGGTTCGTCGCCGTGCTTGAAGAGGGCAAGGTGCGTGGGCCCGTCGGTCGTCCGCGGACCAGGCCGCGGTGGCCACCGATAAGGCGTACTCGTCGCGCGGCAATCGTGCCTACCTGCGCAGACGCGGTATCAAGGCGGTGATCCCGGAGAAGGCCGACCAGGCCGAGAACCGAAAGAAGCGCGGCAGCGCCGGCGGGCGACCGGTCTCGCACGACGCCGAACAGTACAAGGACCGCAGCACCGTGGAGCGCTGCATCAGCAAGATCAAGGCATGGCGAGGCCTGGCAACCCGCTACGACAAGACACCCGAGAGCTACATGGCGGGGCTTCAACTGCGCGGATCCATCATCTGGATGCGCAGCCTCGGCCCCGCCAAGTGATCACGACTCCAAACAGGCCCTAGCACTCCGGTGTGACGTTGCCATCTACGCGCTGGAGGGGGCGGAGAGCCGCTGCCGGTAGTGGCTGCGACGGGCCGAGGGTTGGTGGCTTCCGCGGCTTCCGTGGCTTCTGCGCCGGATCGACCAGTGCCGCCTTGACCTGCGTGCGGAAGGCCCCCGGCGGCGACCCAACTGCGGGGAGGTGGATGACCTCCGGTAGGTCGCTGAACAGCGGATGCGGGCCTCCCGGACCCGGATGCTTTCCTCCAGGACGCCGGGTCCGAGCTGCTCACCGGACGTGTCGGCACCGCCGAGGAAGCCGCGGCGTATCTCTTCGTCTTGACCAACGCCTACGTCACCGGCACCACGCTTGCGATAGACGGCGGCGGCGCCCTGGTCTGACTTTGGCGCCACACACAACAGCCAACGGAGCAACGCCGCACGGACGCGACGCGTTCATTGCCGCGGCAGTCGACGGCGCGAGGCCGATGACCGTCACACAGGCGTTCTCCACGGCAAGGCGGCGCGCAGCAGGCAGCGGCAGCGCACGAACCGGCCCCACTACGTGAGCCGGCCGCGCCCCATGCCGCGCGATGCGACACCCGCTTCTAGGATCTGAGGCATGGCGACAAGACTGGTGCAGATCAACATGAAGGCCCGGGACGACTCCGCGCTCGGCAGGTTCTGGGCGGAGGCACTCGGTTGGGGTGTCGACAGCGAGGGGCCCGGCGTGACCAACCTCGAACCCGTGGGCTTCGCCTACCCCGACCCCACGGCCGTCTGCATCGACATCATCGCCCGCCCGGAACCCAAGACAGTGAAGAACCGGGTGCACCTTGATCTCGCCACCACCTCGACGGCCCACCAGGCGGAGCTGGTCAGTCGTCTGAAGGACCTCGGCGCGACGCTCGCCGACGTGGGCCAGGGTGATGTCCCCTGGATGGTCATGGCCGACCCGGAGGGCAATGAGTTCTGCGTCCTGGAGCCCCGTCCGATCTACCAGGACACCGGGCCGATCGCCGCCGTCGTGGTCGACTGCACCGACCCGCGAGGGATGGCCCGGTTCTGGGGGGAAGCGATGGACTGGACGGTCCACGAGGTCACTGACGGCCACGCGACCATGCGTTCCGCCAAGGGCGTCGGCCCCTACCTGGAGTTCCTCCGCACGCCCGACACCAAGAGCGTGTGGAACCGCGTCCACCTCGACATCCGCCCCTACCCCGGTGACGACCTGGCAGCAGAGGAAGCCCGACTGCGCTCCCTGGGCGCCACCGACCCCGGTATCGACCAGTCCGCGATCTCCTGGACGGTTCTGGCCGATCCGGAGGGCAACGAGTTCTGCCTCCTCACCCCTTGCTGACCCTGAGCCACCGCCACCCTGGACGGCCGGTCCTGCCCCGAAAGCCGGGGGGATGACGAGCTGGACGGCGATGTCCCCAGCGTGAACGCCGGGGAGAAGGTCAACGCTGCTCCCACTGCTCCTTGGTGATCTCGTACCGCACGCCCCCGTGCTCGGAACCCTCGATCGTCTCCATGTCGGGAGGAGTGGGGATGGTGTCCACGAGCCTCATCGACAGCTTCTCCATGACATTGCGCGAACCGCGGTTCACGGTCATCGTCTCGGCCCAGACCATGCGCACCCCGAGCTCGGCGAACCCCTTGCGCAGCAGACCCTGCGAGACCTCGGTGGCATACCCCACGCCCCAGGACGCCTGCCGCAGCCGGTAACCGAGTTCGGCCTCGTCCCGCGGGCCATCCGCCTTGGGACGCAGGCAGAACCAGCCGATGAACGCGCCACCGTCCCTCTCGTACGCGGCGAAAAGGCCAAGATCGCCGTCCCACTTCTCGTAACCGGCGATGATGTACGGCAGGTGGCGTTCGCGGATGATCTCCGGGGCGGTCGCCTCGCCCCCGCTCAGGTAGCGCATCACCGCCGGGTCGCTGTCCAGCTCGATGAGCAGGTCCGCGTCGCCGGCCGTGAAACGGCGCAGGGTCAGGCGCTCGGTCTCCAGGTAAGTGTCCACGGAGGGGATGATGTCCGAGGCAGGCAGGGCCGATCAACGGCTTTTCCCCGACACTGTCGCCGGCGCTCGCGGCGCCCTTCGCCAGCCGCTTCGACTCCACAGGGCCGGCGGCATCACCGCACACCGAGAGGGTCTTGGGCCTGTGCTCAGTTGCCCTCGGCGGCTGATGGAGCCTCGCGGGTCATCGGCAGTGTGGGCAGTTTCCCGCGCCAGAGGTAGCTCTCGCCCGCGATCTCAAAGCCGTGGCGTTGGTAGAACCGGATCGCCCGTTCGTTGTTGTCGACGACTCCCAGGCGGATACGTGCAGATCCTGCCCAGGTGAGGAACTCGGTCATCATGTGGCCACCGAGTCCGTGCCCCTGGGCTTGGTCCAGCAAATACATCGGTCCGAGGGTTATCGATTCTTGTTCCTGGTGGCCGCAGAGATAGCCGACGATCTCCGTCTTGGACCGAACGACACGGCAGAAGTGCGAGGCAGGGTATTGCTGGTTTGCCGCCTCGATGAACTCCCGCCACTCCGCGATACCTTCCGCGGTGGCGGACGAACCGCGGTGCTCGCGGATCCAGGCCTCATCGATCCCTGCATCTGCGTTGAGGTAGTTTCGCAGCCAGTTCTGCAGGTGCAAGGGCCCCAAAGCCGCCGCGTCGTCAGGATGAGCGGCAGTGATCACATAGGTCATGCAAGATCATACCGATGCCCTGGCCACGTCACCACGCAACTGCCCCAGGGAAGATCACCCGGCTTTGGGGGTGTTCTCGTACGGCTAGCGCGCCGGTCAGGCGACCTTGTGGCGCTGGGGCGTCTTCCGTGTCTTCACCCCGCAGGCGACGAGTGTCAGCCCCACGGCGACGACGCCGAGGTAAGCGGTGGACGGAAGGTCGACGACCTTGTGCATCCAGCCCCACTCCGTGCCGAAGAAGGTCTGCGAGGCGAAGCTGACGAGCCCCTGGGCTCCTACGACGTAGCCGATGCTTTCGACGGTGTATCCAATGGTTGTTCGCACGGATCAACCCTCTCGCGGCGGTGCCGCGAGGTCGTCCTCCGCAGGGCCGAGAACGCACTAGTCCCAAGGATGCAGTCGCCTGCGGAGAGCACCCGCCCGGAGAGCAGACGCGCGCTGGATGCCCTGTGCAAAGCCCTCGGGCGGTCAGCAGCGGAATAGCACTCGGATCAGCAAGCAGTCGCCGGGCACACCGAGCAGGTAGGCGTCGGCGAACCCGAACCGTCGACTACACGGCCCCGGCCAGCCCCGCGGTCCGCTCCGTACACTTCCCCGCGCCCGGTCCGGACGGCGAGGTGTGGAGCTACGACCAGAAGACCTGGGTCTGGAACACCGAGCTCGCCCTGGGATCGATCAACCTCAAGGTCGACATCGCCGGCCCCAACGTCCTCTACGTGCGGACCGTCAACAAAGCCGGGAACATCTCCGCCCCGACCACGTACCTCTTCTACGTACGCCCCCGACCCGGCGTGGACAAGCCGGGTGACGTGACCGGCGACGGCTTCCCCGACATCCTCGCCATCGACGGCGCCGGCAACCTCCGCACGTACGCGGGCGACGCGACCGGTGACACCGACGCCTGGCTGCCCGGCGCCGTGGACGGCGACAAGCCCGTTGCCGGCGGCTACTGGAAGGACGCCTCCGGCAAGCCGGCACTGATCAGCCACTCCACCGACTGGTTCCCCGGCGATGGCATCACCGACCTGATCGCCCGCATGCCCGACGGCAAGCTGTACGTCTACCCCGGCGACGGCGCCGGCCGCTTCGACATGCCCGCCGCCTGGAGATCCTGCTCCCGGCAGGCGCTCGGGACCCTGCCACCCTCACCCAGATCGTCACCACCGAGGACGCCACCGGCGACGGCCTGCCGGACGCCTTTGCGCGTGCCGGAGACGCCTTCTGGGCCTTCACCGGATACACGGGAGGCAGCAAAGCTGATGTCGGCGACCGGCTGGACCGCCAAGGACATCGTCGGAGTCCGCGACATCTCCGGAGACGAGGTCCCTGACCTGCTCTTCCGTGACAACGCCGACCTGAACCGCACACTGGCGCTGCGGAAGGGGAAGCCCGGTCCGAGCGGTGGGGCCGATCTCAATTCCCTGGCCACGGCGTCCGCGTCCGAGGGCGCCCAGGACAACACCTACGCGACGACCGGCTGGGGACGGGCGGCCATCCCCATGGTGCTGGGCACACCGGACGCCAACGGCGACGGCGTCCCCGACTTCTGGGCCGTGAACCCGATCGGACACCAGTACCTGATGCGCGGCGGCACCACGCAATGGCTCGGCGACGCCAGCGGCCGCGACGAGGACGACTGGCACACCTTCCTCACCATCGGCTAGCGCCGCGACACCCAGGCACCCGTGAGCGAGGCCGCAGCTTCAGCACTGCGGCCTCGCTCACGGACGCCAGCGCCTCCGGCCGCAGTCAAGAACGAATG
>NZ_BJMN01000096.1 GCF_006539185.1 Streptomyces gardneri | reverse complement strand
GAGCCGCTTCCGCGCGGGCGCGGAAGCGGCTCGAAGGGGGTGGGTGTGAGAAGACGGTAGGGGCTTCTACGACACGATGTCCTTGCGGGCGAAGCCGCGGAAGGCGAGCGCGAAGAGGACCAGGGCGTACGTCACCGAGATCGCCGCTCCCTTGACCATGCCGCCCCACTCAAGCTGCGGCTGGAGCGCGTCGATCCAGGCGAACTGCCAGTGCGCGGGCAGGAAGTCGCGCCAGTCGCCGAGCGCCGTGACGGCGTCCAGGACGTTGCCGACGATGGTCAGGCCGACGGCGCCGCCCACCGCGCCCAGCGGGGCGTCGGTGCGGGTGGAGAGCCAGAAGGCGAGCCCGGCGGTGACCAGCTGGGACACGAAGACGAACGCGACGGCGATGCCGATGCGCAGCACCGCGTCCATGGCGGGCACGGAGCCGCCGGTCGGCAGCTGGAGCGGCCCCCAGCCGTAGGCGACCGTGCCCGCGGCGAGGGCCACGATCGGCAGGAGGACCATCGCGGCCGCGCTGAAGCCGAGGGCCACGGTCAGCTTCGAGGCGAGGAGCCGGGAGCGGGGCACGGGCGCTGCCAGGAGGTAGCGCAGCGAGGACCAGCTCGCCTCGGAGGCGATGGTGTCGCCGCAGAAGAGCGCGACGGGGATGACGAGGAGGAAGCCGGCCGAGACGAAGAGGCAGGTCGCGGCGAAGTTGGCGCCGGAGGCCGTCGCCGTGTCCATCAGGGTGATCCGGCCGTTGCGGTCGCCGTCCCCGGCGCCGCCGATCGCGAAGGCGGCGATCAGCACGAAGGGAAGGGCGACGAGGATCCCGCCCATGATCAGGGTGCGGCGCCGCTTCCACTGGCGCAGGGCTTCGACGCGCAGCGGCAGGGTGCGTCCGGCCCGGTAGCCGGGGGCCGAGTCCGCCGCGCCCGTGAGGGTGCTGGTGGTGCTCATGCGGATGCTCCTCCGATCAGGGTCAGGAAGGCGTCTTCGAGGCGCCGGTGCGGTCCGACCCCGGTGAGCGGGACGTCCAGGCGGACGAGGTCGCCGATGAGGGCGGTCGCGTCCGTGCCGTCGAGGCGGACGAGGAGCCCGCCGTCGGCGCGGGCGGCGGAGCCGACGCCCGGGAGGGCGCCGATCTTCTCGACGAGCGGATCGTCGACCTCGCCGGCCAGGGTCACGAGCAGGGTGTCGCCGGAGCCGGTGATCTCGGCGACCGGTCCGGCCTGGACGAGCTGTCCCCGGTCCATGACGACGAGGTGGGTGCAGGACTGCTCGACCTCCGCGAGGAGGTGGCTGGAGACGATGACGGTCCGGCCCTCGGCCGCGTACCGGATCATCACCTCCCGCATCTCGCGGATCTGCGGCGGGTCGAGGCCGTTGGTCGGCTCGTCGAGGATGAGCAGGTCCGGCAGGCCGAGCATGGCCTGGGCGATGGCGAGACGCTGCCGCATGCCCTGCGAGTAGGTCCGCACGGCGCGTTCGAGGGCGCTGCCCAGGTTCGCGATCCGCAGGGCGTCGTCGACGTGGGCGTCCTCGGCGGGGCGGCCGGTGGCCTTCCAGTACAGCTCCAGGTTCTCCCGGCCGGAGAGGTGCGGCAGGAAGCCGGCGCCCTCGACGAAGGAGCCGACCCGGGAGAGGACGGGGGCGCCGGGGCGGATGGCCTGGCCGAAGACCCGGATCTCGCCCTCGTCGGGCCGGATGAGGCCCATCAGCATGCGCAGGGTGGTGGTCTTGCCGGCGCCGTTCGGACCGAGGAGGCCGAGGACCTGGCCCTGCTCGACGCGGAACGACAGGTCCTTGACGCTGTACCTGTCTCCGCCCGCGTACTTCTTGGAGAGTCCGGTGATCTGGAGGGGTACGGAGGTGAGTTCGGGATCCGGTGCGGGCGCCGTGACGCGGCGGCGGGCGGTCAGGAGGAGGGCCGCGGCGACGACGAGGCCGAGGAGCGGCAGGCCCCAGACCCACCAGGGCAGCGCGGCGGCCTGGGTGTCGAGGCCGGGCGCGGTGGGGACGGTGAGCGGGCCCTCGACGGCGACGGTGTAGCCGGCGGGGACGGCCGGGGAGGCGTAGCCGAGGTCGGTGGCGGCGAGGACGAGGCGCAGCCGGTGCCCGGCCTCCACCTCGTGGTCGATCGCGGGCAGGGTCAGGGTGACGCTGCGGCCCTTCGAGGCGTCCTCGACGCGTACGGGGGTGACGAGCTGGGAGGGCAGCACCTGCTGCCGTCCGTCGGGCCCGACGTCGTACGCCTTGGCGAAGAGCACGGCGGATCCGTCGGCCGCGGTGGAGGTGACCTTGACGCGGACGGTCGGGGTGCCGGTGATCCGGACGGCCTCGGTCTGCGGCTTCGCGTCGAAGCGGGCGTACTGGCCGGGGAAGTCCAGGGAGAGGCCGACGCCGAGGGAGGACAGGCCGGAGAGGCCTCCGCCGAGGCCGGGGACGGCGGAGATGGCGGGCGGTGCGGCGCCGGCCGGGTTGGCGAAGGTCTGCGGCGGCCCGGCGAGGGTGAAGCTCTCGGTGGCCGCGGTGAGGCCCGGGTAGCGGTCGGCGGTCGCGGCGCGCAGCGTGGCCTGTCCGTCGGTGGAGTCGACGCCGCCGGTGCGGCTGACGCGGAAGGCGGGGCCGGTGTCGGTGGAGGTGTCGCGCTTCAGCCAGCGGTCGAACCAGGTGCTGATCCGCCGCTCGACGCGCTCGGTCTCGCGGTCTCCGCCGTCGTGGCCGCCGGCGATCCAGTCGACGGCGACGGGGGCGCCGTTGGCGGTGAGGGCGCGGGCCATGGCGTCGGACTGGCCGAGGGTGAAGAGGGAGTCGGACTGGCCCTGGACGATGAGCGCGGGCACCTTGATCCGGGCGCCGACGGCGGAGGGGCTGCGGGCTTCGAGGAGGGCGCGGGCGGCCGCGTCGGGCTTTCCGCTGACGGCGACGCGCTGGTAGAGGGAGCAGAGTTCGGCGGTGAAGCGGCCGCAGGCGTCGGCCCGACCGGAGGCGGCGGGCGCGCCCGGCTGGTCGTCGGCCGCGGCGGGCGCGCCCGGCTGGTTGCCGGCGGAGAAGAAGATCCCGGCCCAGAGCTTCTTGAAGACGTCGTTCGGGAAGAGGGCGTCGGCGAGGTTCCAGTAGGTGATCTGGGGGGCGACGGCGTCGACGCGCGGGTCGTGGCCGGCGGCGAGCAGGGAGATCGCTCCGCCGTAGGAGGCGCCGGTGACGCCGACGCGCGGGTCGCCGGCCTTGTCGAGGAGGACCTCGGGGCGGGCCGCGAGCCAGTCGATCAGCTTCCGGACGTCCGCGACCTCGTGGTCGGGGTCGTTGAGGCCGATCTCCCCGGTGGAGGCGCCGAAGCCGCGGGCGGACCAGGTCAGGACGGCGTAGCCGTCGCGGGCGAGCTGTTCGGCCTGGGCGCGGACGTCGTTCTTGGAGCCGCCGAAGCCGTGGCCGAGGAGGACGGCGGGGCGCCGCCCTTCTCCGCCGCTCGTGAAGTACGAGGTGTCGAGCTTGATGCCGTCGAGGTCGAGCGCCTTGTCCGCGCGGTGCACGGGCGGCGGTTCGTCCGAGGCGACGGCGGTCCAGGTGCCGGCACCCGCGAGGACGGCGAGGACGGCGGTGACCGCGGCCCACCGGGGAAGTCGGAGTCGCATGGGTCGAGCCTAAGCGGGCCCGCTCGTGCGGCACTGCGGTCCGAAGGGGGAGGCGGCCGACCTCCTGGGGTCGTACGGCGGGCCGTCACGTACACCGGACGCAGTATCCGCACCCTTGTGCCGCACATGACAACACGAGACTCTGAGGGACACCGCACCGCACGACCGCACCACCGCGCCGCACCACGCACGTACCCGTACTTGCCCGTGATCCGGACAACGAAAGGTCCAGGTGCCCCACCACATGAATCGGACCGCCCGCCGCCTCGGCGCCCTCGTCCCCGTCCTCGCGCTCGCCGCCGGACTCCAGTTCGCCGCCTCCCCCGCCGCGCAGAGCGCCTCCCCCACGGTCGCGCCCACCGGTGACCTGCGGCTCGCCCCGGCGTCCACCGCCGTCGAGAACAGCTGGATCGTCGTCCTCAAGGACGGCTCGACCCGCGCCGCCGACCTCGGCGCCACCCCGAAGCACGTCTACCGCTCGGCCCTCAAGGGCTTCTCCACCACGATGTCGCAGGCCCGCGCCGCGCGGCTCGCCGCCGACCCCCGGGTCGCCTACGTCGAGCAGGACGCGACCGTCCGGGTCGCCGACACCCAGACCGGGGCCAGCTGGGGCCTGGACCGCATCGACCAGCGCGATCTGCCGCTGTCGACGACGTACACCTACGACACGACCGCGTCGAACGTCACCGCGTACATCATCGACACCGGGATCCGCACCTCGCACGGCGAGTTCGGCGGCCGGGCCTCCGTCGGCACCGACACCGTCGGCGGCGGGCAGAACGGCCAGGACTGCCAGGGCCACGGCACCCATGTCGCCGGCACCGTCGGCGGGGCGAAGTACGGCGTCGCCAAGGGCGTGAAGCTGGTCGCCGTCCGCGTCCTCGACTGCAACGGCTCCGGCACCACCGCCGGCGTCATCGCGGGCGTCGACTGGGTGACGGCCAACGCGGTCAAGCCCGCCGTCGCCAACATGAGCCTGGGCGGCGGCGCCAACGCCTCGCTCGACGACGCCGTCAGGCGCTCGATCGCCTCGGGCGTCACGTACGCGCTCGCCGCCGGCAACGGCAACTTCCTCGGCCTCCCCGCGAAGGCCTGCAACTACTCCCCCGCCCGCGTCGCCGAGGCGATCACGGTCGGCGCGACGGACTCGGCCGACAAGCGGGCCTCGTTCTCCAACTACGGCACCTGCGTCGACCTCTTCGCCCCGGGCGTCTCCGTCACCTCGGCGTGGAAGGACAGCGACACGGCCACGAACACCATCTCCGGCACCTCGATGGCCGCCCCGCACACCGCGGGCGTCGCCGCCCTCTACCTGGCGGCCAACCCCGCCGCCACCCCGGCCCAGGTAGGCACCGCGCTGGTGAACAACGCGACCTCCGGCAAGGTCCAGGACCCGAAGTCGGGCTCCCCGAACAAGCTGCTGCACTCGAACTTCTAGGCACGGCTGCGCCCACCGGATGCCCGAGGGGCTCCGTACCCGCCCGGTACGGAGCCTTTCGTGTATCGCCGTCCCCGCCGACTTGCTCCCGCCGGAAAGCGTAGAAGACTGGTGAGTGACGACTAGGACCACTTGAGGTCGACATGTCCTCTCGTTCCGAGCGGCACTCCGCGATCGATTCGTCATCCTTGCCGGTACCTCACGTGATACGTGCAGGGGCGGTGGCGATTCTCTCCGTTGTTCTCCTGATCACCGCTGTCAGCGGCGTCGGCTGGGTATCGCCGGCCTGGAAGGCCTCGGAGCGCTGGCCCACGTTCTTCCAGGACGTCTCCGAGTGGTTCATGCGCTTCTTCGAAGGCGCCGCACGGGTCGTGTCGGGCGGCAAGGACGGAGCCGGCCTGAGCCTCCGTCTGTTGTGCTTGCTGCTCCTGTTCTTCTCCTTCGTGGCCCTGCGCCGTTGGATGCTCCAGCGCAACGCGTTCAAGCCCGGACCTGTGGACGTGCAGCGACTTGTCTCCTCGACCGCGGGCGGCGACTCATGCCTCGAAGGTCTCACCGCCCAGTTGCGTAAGCAGCTGTCAGAAACGAACCTTTATCCCCCGTCCGCGCTCCCCGCGGAATCGCCGGCCGAAAGCTTCCTGGATCTGCTCGGCGACATAGACCTCGAGCCGAAGAAGCTTGGGACGAGCATCCTGCGCTTGTTCAGTCGCCTTCGCCCCAAGGTCGCCTACACGGTACGCGGAGTGCTGCGAGCGCGGGAGCAGGAGCCCACGTTCGGCATCACCGTCACCGTCACCTCCTATGCGCTGAGGGGAAGCCGGACGGAAACGCTGTGGGCATCGACATGGGAGGAGGCGGTGAAGGCGGGCGGGTACTGGGTGATGGCAGCACTGGTGCCGGTCACACAGGCAAGCCGGAGGGCGCCCTGGCAGGAATGGCGCGGCCGGAATCTCCAGCCCGAACTGTTCGCCGCCTACCAGGAGGCGAGGGAGCTCAGCCAGGACCGGAAGTTCGACGATGCCCTCGACCGCTATTACACGGCGCTACGGCTCGATCCCACCAACATTCACCTGCGCACACAGATCGCGGGGACACAGGAGAAGCTGTGGTTGCATCTCGATGCGCTTGAGACGTACCACGGAGCAATCCTCTTGGACGGGCAGAGCAGGGAGGAGCGGAACGCCCGCCTGAGAAGGGGCCCCTGGAATCCACGTCGATCATTCTGCAAGCGTTACCGATGGTGGCGCAATGGCCTGCTCGAAGCGCGGTTCCGCTATGCCGTCGTCCTCGGTATGGCCGAACGCACCGCTCATCAGTGGTGCAGGCCGACCGTAGATCCTGCTGACTACCGCAAATGCCCGCGACGCGCACACACCCGAAGTGAGATTCGCAAGTCGCTGGCCCCCGCACTCGTCGAGAGGTACTGGCGGACGGTCACCCATCTCACCCCACCGGGGGTGGATATGCCGATCTGCGAAGAAAAGGCCGCAAGAGCATGGCTCGAGGGCGAGCTCGGGGAGCAGGGCCTCGACCATAGGAACGTCAGCCTGATATTTCAGCTCGCCTGCGCGGAGGAGATGTATCAACTCGCCAGCGACTACCCCGTCCTCCGCTTCCTCAGGAATTCCAGCAGACGGCGGAGCAGAGGACTCACGTGGACGTCGCTCCGACTCAATCGAGACGTGTGGGCGCCGCTGCGTCTGGCGTGGGCCGTGAACCAGACCGAAACAGGCTCGGTGGAAGGACTGCGAAATGATCTGATCTGGCCCATGGAGGCGAAGGACCTCATGAAGCGAGTCGAGCTGGCGAGAGGCTGGTGGATCTGGCGGCGAACCGCGGAGCGGCTCGCGAACTGGCAGCTGTGGCCGTCTCGGCCTTGGCAGGACAGGTACAACACGGCATGCATATACGCGGTGGCGATGGGCGGCCAGAGGGACGAGCGGAAACGGGACGACCTCGCCGTGCAAGCCGTGGAGGAGCTCGAGGCCGCCGCGAGAGCGGACTTGACCGGTTTCCATCCCCTCATGCGCTCCTGGCTGCTCATCGAAGATCCAGATCTCGAATGGCTGCGCCCGAACGACCGGTTCATACGCTTCGAACGAGAGATCTATCCGCATGACGCCCCCGATCGCGACCGGCCCGAGCGTCCGCTGTGGGCCGAGGTGATGGCGTACGACCAGCAGCTGCTGAGAGGCACCGCACAGGTCATGGAGCACACATGGCGCCTGCGCGGGAAGCTCCTCCCCGCCGAGACCCACCTGATCGCTCAGTGGTTCATCACCGAGAAGTCGGTCTGGCAGGGCGTTCATCGTGTGGCCGCCAATCAAGGCCGGGACTGGCGTGACCGGGAGAAACTCCTGCAGACCATCCGGGCGTTGGCCGACTCGACGCTGCTGGCGAAGTACGGCCTTCCGTCCAAGCTGCCCGAACTGGACGACCTCCTGGACGACGCGACATGGTTCGAGATCGGGGCCGCGAAGCAGAGTGTCACGGACTTCGAGACGGCCATCGAGGAGCGGCTGAGCATCCTGAGCCGCGCGATCGGCGGGGCGACCAACGCGGTGTCACCCATCCGCCGAAGCGATCAGTGGGTTGAAGCGGTCAAGCACAGCGGAACACTGCCCAATTTCGTGATGCAGTCCGCTGTCCGGCAAACGTGTGCGGACTATGAGACCGCGTGGCGGGCGCTGCGTGACCAACTCGATCCCGAGAACGATGAATGGGCCTTCTCCAGATCCCTGCACCAGCTCCGTGAGCCGGATGGGGTGTGGCGACTCCTCGCCACATTGAGGACCAGGGTGCCGGCCGGCTTCCGTCACGCCGGTTGACTGCCTGGGCCCACACGAAAGAGCCCCCCGCCGGCCGGAGCCGACAAGGGGCAACAACACGGGACGACGGGTCAGTGGTTGCGGGGGAAGCCCAGGTCCACGCCGGCCGGGGCGTCGGACGGGTCCGGCCAGCGGGTGGTGACGACCTTGCCGCGCGTGTAGAAGTGCACGCCGTCGTTGCCGTAGATGTGGTGGTCGCCGAAGAGCGAGTCCTTCCAGCCACCGAAGGAGTGGTAGCCCACCGGCACCGGGATCGGCACGTTGACGCCGACCATGCCGGCCTCGACCTCCATCTGGAAGCGGCGGGCCGCGCCGCCGTCACGGGTGAAGATCGCGGTGCCGTTGCCGAAGCGCGAGCCGTTGATGAGGGCGAGGCCCTCCTCGTACGTCTCGGCGCGCAGCACGCAGAGCACCGGGCCGAAGATCTCGTCCTGGTAGGCCGCGGCCGTCGTCGGCACGTGGTCCAGGAGGGACAGGCCGATCCAGTGGCCGTTCTCGTGGCCCTCGACCGTGTAACCGGTGCCGTCGAGGACGACCTCGCAGCCCTCGGCCGCCGCGCCGGTGACGTAGGAGGCCACCTTGTCGCGGTGGACGGCCGTGATAAGCGGGCCCATCTCCGAGGTCGGGTCGTTGCCGGGGCCGATCTTGATCTTCTCGGCGCGCTCGCGGATCTTGTCGACGAGCTGGTCGCCGATGGAGCCGACGGCCACGACCGCCGAGATCGCCATGCAGCGCTCGCCGGCGGAGCCGTACGCCGCCGAGACGGCCGCGTCCGCCGCCGCGTCGAGGTCGGCGTCCGGGAGGACCAGCATGTGGTTCTTCGCGCCGCCGAGCGCCTGGACGCGCTTGCCGTTGGCGGAGGCGGTGGTGTGGATGTGGCGGGCGATCGGGGTCGAGCCCACGAAGGAGATCGCGGAGACGTCCGGGTGCTCCAGGAGGCGGTCCACGGAGACCTTGTCGCCGTTCAGGACGTTGAAGACACCGTCCGGGAGGCCCGCCTCGGCGAGCAGCTCGGCGATCTTCAGGGCCGGCGACGGGTCCTTCTCGCTCGGCTTGAGGATGAAGGTGTTGCCGGTCGCGATGGCGATCGGGAACATCCACATCGGCACCATGGCCGGGAAGTTGAAGGGCGTGATGCCCGCGACGACACCCACCGGCTGGCGGATCGAGGCCACGTCCACGCGGTTCGACACCTGGGTGGAGAGCTCGCCCTTGAGCTGGACGGTGATGCCGCAGGCCAGGTCGACGATCTCCAGGCCGCGGGCGACCTCGCCGAGCGCGTCCGAGTGGACCTTGCCGTGCTCGGCGGTGATCAGCTCGGCGATCGCGTCGCGGTTGGCGTCGAGCAGCGCGCGGAACTTGAAGAGGATCGTGGTGCGCTGCGCGAGGGACGAGGTGCCCCAGGTGGCGAAGGCGTCCTTGGCGGCGGCGACGGCGGCGTCCACCTCCTCGACGGAGGCGAGCGCGACACGGGTGGTCACGGCGCCGGTGGCCGGGTCGGTGACCGGGCCCCAGTTGCCCGACGTGCCCTCGACGGCCTTGCCACCGATCCAGTGGTTGACAGTCTTGACGGTGTTCGTCATGACGAGATGCTCCTTCAGAGATGGCGGCGTCGGGCGGTGACGTGCCGGTCGTACTCCTCGCGGGCCTTGACCGCCGACGGGCGGGTCGACGTCTCGGCCACGGGCACATCCCACCATGCCTGGGCCGGGGGCGGGCCCGACACTGTGTCTGCCGTTTCGGTCTCGACGTAGACACATGTGGGAACCGTCGCCGCCCGCGCGTCCGCGAGGGCTTCCCGCAGGTCACGCACGGTGCGGGGGCGCAGCACGCGCATGCCGAGGGAGGCGGCGTTGGCCCCGAGGTCGACGGGGAGCGGCGCGCCGGTGAAGCCGCCGTCCGGGTCCCGGTGGCGGTAGTCGGTGCCGTACCGCTCGGCGCCGACCGCCTCGGAGAGGCCGCCGATGGAGGCGTACCCGTGGTTCTGCAGGATGACAAGACGCAGGGGCAGCCGTTCCTGCACGGCGGTGACGATCTCGGTGGGATTCATCAGATACGTACCGTCGCCGACGAGCGCCCAGACGGGCCGGCCGGGCGCGGCGAGCAGGACTCCGAGGGCCGCCGGGATCTCGTAGCCCATGCAGGAGTACCCGTATTCGACGTGGTACTGGTCCGTGGAGCGGGGCCGCCAGAGCTTGTGGAGGTCGCCGGGGAGGGAGCCTGCGGCGTTGATCAGGATGTCGCTGCCGTCGACCAGAGTGTCGAGTACGCCGAGGACCTGGGCCTGGGTGGGCCGGGCGTCCTCGTCGGGGACGGCGTAGGCGGCGTCGACGCGGCGCTGCCAGCGGAGCCTCTCCTCGGCGTACTCGTGCACGTAGTGCTGGGTGACGTGGTGGGGCTCCAGGAGCGAGTGGAGCTGTTCCAGGCCCTCGCGGGCGTCCGCCACGAGCGGGAGCGCGGCCAGCTTGTGGGAGTCGAAGGCGGCGATGTTGAGGTTGACGAACCGTACGGAGGGGTGGCCGAAGAGGGTTCCCGAGGCGGTGGTGAAGTCGGTCCAGCGGGTGCCGACGCCGATGATCACGTCGGCGGTGCGGGCCAGGTGGTCGGCGACGGCGGTGCCGGTGTGGCCGATGCCTCCGACGTTCTGGGGGTGGTCGTGCGACAGCGCCCCCTTGCCGGCCTGGGTGAAGGCGACCGGGATGCCGCTCAGGGCGGCGAAGTCGTGGAGTGCCTCCTCGGCGCCGCTGTACCGGACGCCGCCGCCGGCGACGATCAGCGGACGGGTGGCCCGGCTGATCGCCGCGACCGCCGCGTCCAGTTCGTCCTCGTCCGGGGAGGGGCGGCGGACCCGCCAGACCCGCTCGGCGAAGAACTCGTCCGGCCAGTCGTACGCCTCCGCCTGGACGTCCTGGGGCAGTGCGAGGGTCACCGCGCCGGTCTCCACGGGGTCGGTGAGGACCCGCATGGCGGCGAGTGCGGCCGGGACGAGGGCCTCGGGCCGTCCGATGCGGTCGAAGTAGCGGGAGACGGGCCGCAGGCAGTCGTTGACCGACACGTCGCCGGCGTAGGGGAGTTGGAGCTGCTGGAGGACGGGGTCGGCGGGGCGGGTGGCGAAGGTGTCGCCGGGGAGGAGCAGGACCGGCAGGTGGTTGATCGTGGCGAGGGCGGCGCCGGTGACGAGGTTGGTGGCGCCGGGGCCGATGGAGGTGGTGACGGCGTGCGCGGAGAGCCGGTTCGACTGGCGGGCGTAGCCGACGGCGGCGTGGACCATGGCCTGTTCGTTGCGGCCCTGGTGGAAGGGCATGAGCTCGGCGTCCTCGACGAGGGCCTGGCCGATCCCGGCGACGTTCCCGTGGCCGAAGATGCCCCAGGTGGCGGCGATCAGCCGCTGCCGGGCCCCGTCGCGCTCCGTGTACTGGGCGGCGAGGAAGCGGACGAGGGCCTGGGCGACGGTCAGCCGGACGGTCATACGTACCCCTCCTCGTGGTCCGGGTGGAAGGAGATCTTCCATTCTCGCTCGGCGCCGGGGCCCGCCATGACGTTGAGGTAGTAGAGGTCGTGCCCCGGCTGGGCGATCGAGGGCCCGTGCCAGCCGTCCGGTACGAGGACGGCGTCGCCGTCCCGGACCTCGGCGAGGAGCTCGGCGCCGCCGGGCCGGGAGGGCGAGATCCGCTGGTAGGCGAGGCCGTGCGGGCCGTCGATCTCGTAGTAGTAGATCTCCTCCAGGACGGACTCGGCGCCCGGGCGGTGCTCGTCGTGCTTGTGCGGCGGATAGGAGGACCAGTTGCCGCCGGGGGTGACGACCTCGACGGCGATCAGCCGGTCGCAGGCGAAGGCGCCTGCGGCGGCGAAGTTCCGCACCTGGCGGGCACGGTTTCCGCTGCCCCGCGTCTCGACGGGAACCTCCGGCGCGGGGCCGTAGCGGGCGGGGAGTCGTCGCTCGCACTTCGCTCCTGCCAAAGCGAAGCGGCCCCCCGCGCCGGAGGCGATCTGGGCGTGGGCGTCGCGCGGTACGTAGGCGAAGTCGGTCACTCCCGTGAACACGCTGTCGCGGCCCAGGAGTTCGAGGACTTCGCCGTCGAGGCGCACGCTACAGGCACCGGCGAGGGGAAGCACGACCCATTCGGAATCCCCGCTCTCGAAGGAGTGGGTCTCCCCCGGCCCGAGGGTGAGGACCCGCAGGGCGGAGTGCTCCCAGCCGGCCTGCTCGGGGTCGACGCGGAGCGCGTACGGCCCGTGGGCGGCGGTGCCGGCGGGCAGATGGAGACGCGCGGGGCGGGAGGGGCCGGAGTTCATGACGGGATCCCTACCCCCTTTCCGGGATCGTTCCCGTGCCCGCGGCGAGCGCCTCGGCGATCTCCTCCGCGTACGGCATGGCGGAGGAGCAGGCGAGGCGGCCCGCGACGATCGCGCCGGCGGCGTTGGCGTGGCGCAGGGTCCGTTCGAGGTCCCAGCCGGCGAGGAGGCCGTGGACGAGGGCACCGCCGAAGGCGTCGCCCGCGCCGAGCCCGTTGACGACCTCCACCGGCAGCGGCGGCACCTCGGCGGACGTCCCGTCGGCGGCGAGCGCGAGGACGCCCTCGGGCCCCTGCTTCACGACGGCGAGCCGGACCGCGCCGGTGGCGAGCAGCGCGCGGGCGGCGGCGTACGGTTCGCGCTCCCCGGTGGCGACCTCGCACTCGTCGAGGTTGCCGACGGCGACGGTCGCGTGGCGCAGGGCCTCGGCGTAGTACGGGCGGGCCTCGGCCGGGTCCGTCCAGAACACGGGGCGCCAGTCCAGGTCGAGGACCGTCACCTCCCGGCCGGACCGGGCGCGCAGCGCCTCCAGGGTCGCGGCGCGGCTCGGTTCGGCGCAGAGGCCGGTGCCGGTCGCCCAGAAGACCCGGGCGGCGCGGATCGCTCCGAGGTCGAGCTCGTGCGGGTGGATCTCCAGGTCGGGGGCCTTGGGACGGCGGTAGAAGTGGAGCGGGAAGTCGTCGGGCGGGAAGAGCTCGCAGAAGGTGACGGGGGTGGGGTAGGCCGCGACCTCGGTCACCCAGCGGTCGTCCACGCCGAAGCGCTTGAGGTCGTGGTGGAGCGCGGTGCCGAAGGGGTCGGCGCCGGTGCGGGAGACGAGGGCGGTACGGCGGCCGAGCCGGGCGGCGGCGACGGCCACGTTGGCCGGGGAGCCGCCGAGGAACCGGCGATACGTCTCGACGCGGTCGAGCCCGACGCCGCTCTGCAGCGGGTACAGGTCCACGCCGAGGCGCCCCATGGTGATCAGCTCGTACGGCTCCGTCTCCACGCGCCACCTTTCGCCTCCGGCCCCGTCCCCAGGTCTAGTCGGCCGTCCGGAGGCGTGTCAACGACATGTCCGGACATTCGGACGCGGCGCGAACGCCCTGCACCGGCCGCGCCGCCGTGCGCCGCCTGCTTGACGCTGCTCTCGCGGCCCGGTCAAGGTGGCAGGCATGACGAAGCCGCCGAAGCCGTCGTTGCCCCCGTCGCCGTCGCGTCCGTCCCGTATCCGTATCGGCTCCGCGCCGGACTCCTGGGGGGTGTGGTTCCCCGACGATCCCCGGCAGGTGCCGTGGCAGCGCTTCCTCGACGAGGTCTCCGGCGCGGGCTACGAGTGGATCGAGCTGGGGCCGTACGGCTATCTGCCGACCGACCCGGCCGTCCTCGCGGAGGAGACCGCTCGGCGCGGGCTGCGGGTCTCGGCGGGGACGGTCTTCACCGGGCTGCACCACGGCCCGGGCGTCTGGGACCGCACCTGGGCGCATGTCGCCGAGAACGCCGCCCTCGCCCAGGCCGTGGGCGCCGGCCATCTCGTCGTCATCCCGTCGTTCTGGCGGGACGACCGGACGGGCGAGGTCCTGGAGGAGCGCACGCTCACCGCGGAGCAGTGGCGGGATCTGACCGGTCTGACGGAACGTCTGGGGCGGGAGGTGTGGGAGCGGTACGGGCTGCGGCTCGTCGTCCATCCGCATGCCGACACCCATCTCGACGGCGAGGAGAGCGTGACGCGCTTCCTCGACGCCACCGACCCGGAGGCCGTCGCGCTCTGCCTGGACACCGGGCACTACGCCTACGCCGGCGGGGACAGCGTCAAGCTGATCGAGAGCTACGGGGAGCGGATCGGCTACCTCCACCTCAAGCAGGTCGATCCGGAGGTCCTGGCCCGGGTGGTGGCCGACGAGGTGCCGTTCGGCCCGGCGGTCGCGCGGGGCGTGATGTGCGAACCGCCGACCGGGGTGCCCGCCCTGGAGCCGGTGCTGGCCGCCGCGCAGGCGCTGGACGTGGACCTCTTCGCGATCGTCGAGCAGGACATGTACCCCTGCGAGCCGGATGTTCCGTACCCGATCGCGCTGCGCACGCGGCGCTTCCTGCGCTCCTGCGGCGTGTGACCGGCGCATACCTGTCCGACCAGGGGTGACGCACGCGGACACACCGGCGTCCGCGTGCATCACTTCCGTCACACAGGTCGCTTCCCCGTCACGCGTATCCCGGTTACGCGGGTCTTCCGTCACAGGCGCTCGACAGCCGCTCTCCTCCTGTCGGCAGGGGTCGTTCAACGGGCACAGGCTCAGTGATCACCAACGCCCGCCCGCAGCGCCCCCGAACGGCACCCCCTGCCGCCGCTGCGCGGTGCGCAGGGAGGTACCAGGCATGACGGACAGAAGGCTCTGGTCGTACAAGGACATCGCCGCGCACATCCGTGTCCAGCCGGACACGGTCCGCTCCTACCGGAAGCATGGACTCCTGCCGGCACCCGACCAGGTCGAATCGGGCAAGCCCTACTGGTACGCGGACACGATCCGCGCCTGGGTCGCCAGCCGTCCCGGCAACCGGGCCCGCCGCGACTGACCGTCGCCGACCCCTCCCCCGGCGG
>NZ_BJMN01000095.1 GCF_006539185.1 Streptomyces gardneri | reverse complement strand
GGGGGCGGGCCCGTAGTGCCCGGCCCGCCCCCGCCCCCGCCACGCCTGCCACCCGGGCAGCCGGTCGTCCGGTCAGTCGGTCAGCTCCTCGGCGAGCGCCCGCAGCGCCAGCCGGTAGGAGCCGATCCCGAAGCCGGCCACCGTCCCGGTCGCCACCGCGGCGACGACCGAGGTGTGCCGGAACTCCTCGCGGGTGTACGGGTTCGAGATGTGCACCTCGATCAGCGGGGCCGTCCGCTGCGCGGCCGCGTCCCGCATCCCGTACGAGTAGTGCGTGAAGGCTCCCGGATTGAGCACCACCGGGACCGAACCGTCCGCCGCCTCGTGGAGCCAGCGGATCATCTCGCCCTCGTCATTGGTCTCCCGGACCTCGACGTCGAAGCCGAGCTCCGCGCCGAGGGCCCGGCAGGACTCCACGAGCCCCTTGTACGAGGTGGCGCCGTAGATGTCGGGCTCGCGGGAACCGAGCCGCCCGAGGTTCGGGCCGTTCAGCACCAGTACGGGTCGGGGGTCGGTCACACCGCCACCTCGCCGTACGCCGCGAACAGCACGGCCGGGTCGGGGCCTTCCAGGACGGCCGGCTTGCCGAGCCCGTCGAGGACGATGAAGCGCAGCAGGTCGCCGCGGGACTTCTTGTCCACCTTCATCGTCTCCAGGAGCTTGGGCCACTGGTCGCCGCGGTACGTGAGCGGCAGGCCGACGGACTCCAGGACCGCGCGGTGCCGGTCGGCGGTGGCGTCGTCGAGCCGTCCGGCGAGGCGGCCGAGCTCGGCGGCGAACACCATGCCGACGGAGACGGCGGCGCCGTGGCGCCACTTGTACCGCTCGTTCTTCTCGATGGCGTGGGCCAGGGTGTGGCCGTAGTTGAGGATCTCGCGGCGGCCGGACTCCTTGAGGTCGCCGGAGACGACCTCCGCCTTGACCCGGATCGACCGCACGATCAGCTCGGCGGTGTGCGGTCCTGCGGGCGTACGGGCGGCCTGCGGGTCCTCCTCGACGAGGTCGAGGATCACGGGGTCGGCGATGAAGCCGGCCTTGATGATCTCGGCGAGGCCGCTGACGTAGTCGTGCACCGGCAGCGAGTCGAGCGCGGCGAGGTCGCAGATGACACCCGCCGGCGGGTGGAAGGCGCCGACGAGGTTCTTGCCCTCGGCGGTGTTGATGCCCGTCTTGCCGCCGACGGCCGCGTCGACCATGGCGAGGACCGTGGTCGGTACGGCGATCCAGCGCACGCCCCGCAGCCAGGTCGCGGCCACGAAGCCCGCGAGGTCGGTGGTCGCGCCGCCGCCGACGCCGACGATGACGTCGGTCCGGGTGAAGCCGGTCTGTCCCAGCGCCTTCCAGCAGTAGGCGGCGACCTCGGCGGTCTTCGCCTCCTCCGCGTTCGGCACCTGGATGGCGACGGCCTCGAAGCCCTGGTCGGCGAGGTCGGCGCGGAGCGCCTCGCCGGTGTCGGCGAGCGCCTCCGGGTGGATCACGGCGACCCGCTTGGCCCGGGTGCCGATGAGGGCCGGGAGCTCGCCCAGCAGCTGCCGGCCGACCAGCACCTCGTACGGCTCCGTGCCCGCGCTGCCCGCGACCTGGATACGGGTCGTTGCCTGGTCCGTCGTCATGCGTCCTTCTTCAGATCCAGTGCCGAGAGGACCGCGTCCGCGACCTCTTCGGGGGTGCGGTCGTCGGTGGAGACGACCACTCGTGCGACTTCGGTGTAGAGGTGGCGGCGCGCGTCCATCAGCTCGCGCCACTGGCGGCGCGGGTTGACGGCGAGCAGCGGTCGCGCGGTGTTGAGGCCGACGCGGCGGACCGCCTCCTCGACGTCCATCGAGAGGTACGCGACGGGCAGCCCTGCGAGCAGGCCGCGGGTGCCGTCGTCGAGGATCGCGCCGCCGCCGAGGGCGAGGACGCCCTCGTGTTCGGCGACGGCCGTGGCGACCGCGGCCCGCTCCAGGGCACGGAAGTGCTCCTCGCCGTCCTCGACGAAGATGTCGGAGATCTCCCGGCCCTCGGCGGCGACGATGTCGGCGTCGGTGTCCCGGTAGGGCGCGCCGAGCCGTTCGGCCAGGAGCGCGCCCACCGTGGACTTGCCGGAGCCCATGGGTCCGACGAGGACGACCAGCGGTCCGGCGGTCACCGGATGCGCAGGTTGTCGAGGTACGACTGCACGTTGCGGCGGGTCTCCGGGACGCTGTCGCCGCCGAACTTCTCGACGACGGCGTCCGCGAGGACGAGCGCGACCATGGCCTCGGCGACGATGCCGGCGGCGGGGACGGCGCACACGTCGGAGCGCTGGTGGTGGGCGGCCGTGGCCTCGCCGGTGACGACGTCGATCGTCGCGAGCGCGCGCGGGACGGTCGCGATCGGCTTCATCGCGGCGCGGACGCGCAGCAGCTCGCCGGTGGTCAGACCGCCCTCGGTGCCGCCGGCGCGGCCGGAGGTGCGCTTGATGCCGTCCTCGGTGCGGACGATCTCGTCGTGGGCCTTGGAGCCGGGCACACGGGCGAGCTCGAAGCCGTCGCCGACCTCGACGCCCTTGATGGCCTGGATGCCCATGAGGGCGGCGGCGAGCCGGGCGTCGAGGCGCCGGTCCCAGTGGACGTGCGAGCCGAGGCCGACGGGCACGCCGTACGCGAGGACCTCCACCACTCCACCGAGGGTGTCACCGTCCTTGTGGGCCTGGTCGATCTCGGCGACCATCGCCTTCGACGCGTCGGCGTCGAGGCAGCGGACCGGGTCGGCGTCGAGCTTCTCGACGTCGGAGGGGGTCGGGTAGACGCCGTACGGGGCCTTGGCGGCCGCCAGTTCGACGACGTGCGAGACGATCTCGATGCCCGCGGTCTCCTTGATGAAGGAGCGGGCGATCGCGCCGAGGGCGACACGGGCCGCGGTCTCCCGGGCGCTGGCGCGCTCCAGGATGGGACGGGCCTCGTCGAAGCCGTACTTCTGCATGCCGGCGAGGTCGGCGTGGCCGGGCCGGGGCCGGGTCAGGGGCGCGTTGCGGCCCGTCTCCTTGAGTTCGGCCGGGTCGACCGGGTCGGCCGACATGACCGTCTCCCACTTGGGCCACTCGGTGTTGCCGACCATGACGGCGATCGGGGAGCCGAGGGAGAGCCCGTGACGGACACCGCCGAGGAAGGTGACCTCGTCCTGCTCGAACTTCATCCGGGCGCCGCGCCCATAGCCGAGTCGACGCCGCGCGAGGTGGTCCGCCACCAGCTCGGTGGTGACGGGGACGCCGGCGGGAAGACCCTCCAGCGTCGCGACCAGCGCGGGTCCGTGGGATTCCCCAGCGGTCAGCCAACGCAACCTGCTCAACGATGCTCCTCATGCTCGCGCCTGGGCACTGCGACGGCGCGGCCGGGTGCGCGGCCCGGGCCCGCCGTGTCCGATCCTCCCACGTCCGGGCCGGTCGACCAGCCCCCGGTCCAGCTATCGGACGCGGGTCTCACCGTCCTGGACGGTCTCCTGGGCCTCCGGAGCCTCGTCAGCGGCCTCCTCGGCCTCCGGGACGGAGGCGGAACGGTTCCGCAGCCAGGAGACGAAGCCGTACACAAGGGTCGCGCTGAACAACGCGAGCACGGTGTACCGCGCCCATGCGGGCAGGCTGCTGAAGAACCCCACCCAGAGAAAACGCACCACGTCCACGCCGACGTCCCACTTGGACGCCAGCACCAGTTCCTCGCCCATGTCCCCCGTACCCCTTCATGCGCCGATCGGTCGGGCGCACGCACGCGAGCCTACCTGGAGGCCAGGGCCCGCTCGCCCGCCGCCCGCATCGCCGCGAGCGGGGCCGGGGTGCGGCCCGTCATCTGCTCGACCTGGAGGACGGCCTGGTGGACGAGGAGGTCGAGGCCGCCGACCACCTTGCCGCCGCGGTCGGCCCAGGCCGCGGCGAGCGCGGTCGGCCAGGGGTCGTACAGGACGTCGAAGAGCGTGCCGACGGCGTCGGGGACGGCGGTGGCGAGCGCGTTCGTGGTGCCGGCCGGGGTGGTCGCGATGACCAGCGGCGCGGCGAAGGCCTCGGCCGCACGCTCCCAGTCGGCGGTACGGATGTCCACGCCGAGCCGCTCGCCCCAGCCGCGCATCTCCTCCGCGCGCGCCTCGCTGCGGACGTACGCGGTGACGGGGCCCGCGCAGACGCGGGTGAGCGCGGCGAGCGCCGAGGAGGCGGTGGCGCCGGCGCCGAGGATCGCGGCCGACTCGACCTTCTCGACACCGCGCTCGCGCAGGGCGGCGATCATGCCGGGGATGTCGGTGTTGTCGCCGACCCGCCGCCCGTCCTCGTGGAGGACGACGGTGTTGACGGCCTCCACGGAGGCGGCCGTGTCGGTGATCTCGTCGAGCAGCGGGATGATCGCCCGCTTGAGCGGCATGGTCAGCGAGAGACCCGCCCACGTGCCGTCCAGCTCGCCGACGAAGCCGGCGAGACCGGCCTCGTCGACCTCGAACCGTTCGTACGACCAGTCGTCGAGGCCCAGCTCCGCATAGGCCGCCCGGTGGAGGACCGGGGAGAGCGAGTGGGCGATCGGCGAACCGAGGACGGCCGCACGGTGCTGCTTGCTCACTGGCCCTGTTCCCGTTCCTTCTCGTACTCCGCGACGTTCTGGTTGTGCTCCTTGAGAGTCACGGAGAAGACGGTCTTGTTCTCGTTGATCGACACGAAGTAGTACCACGGGCCGTCGGCCGGGTTCATCGCCGAGTTCAGCGCCTCGATGCCGGGGTTGCTGATGGGGCCGGGGATCAGGCCCTTCACGTCGAACGCGTACGTGTTGTACGGGTCCTTGATCTTGCGCATCTCCTCGACCGTGCCGACGTCGAGGGTGCTCGTGCCCCTGAAGTAGTTCACCGTCGAGTCGAACTCCAGCCGGCCCACGGTCTCGACGTTGTTCGGCTTGAGCCGGTTGTAGACGACCCGCGCGACCTTGTCGAAGTCGTGCTTGTACTTGCCCTCGACCTGCACGAGGCTCGCGACCGTCAGCAGCTCCCAGGGCCCCTGCAGGCCGTGCGCCTTGGCCTTCGCGTCCATGTCGAGCTTGAGGTACTCGGCGTTCGCGCGCGAGACCATCTTGCGGAGGACGTCCTCCGGCTTCGTGCCCTTCGCGACCGGGTAGCTCGCCGGGAAGAGGAACCCTTCCAGCGGATCCTTGACGTCGGGGTGGTTCTTGGCCCAGTCGGGCAGACCGAGGGAGTCGGCCTTGGCTCTGGCGATGCCCTTGGTGGTGCCGGCCTTGAGGTCGAGACGCTTGTCGAGCTGGTCGTAGACCCAGGTGTTGCGCTTGCCCTCGGGGATGACGAGGTTGGCCTGGCTCACCGGGTTGAGCATGAGGGAGACGGCGCTCTCGGCCGACATCTCCTTCTTCAGCGTGTAGACGCCCGCCTGGATGGAGAGCCCCTTGGGGTTCTTTCCCTGCGCCGAGACGAAGGCGTCGACGCTCTTGACGACGCCCGCCTTCTTGAGGATGTTGCCGATCTGGTAGCCGCCGGAGTCCTTCGGGATCTCGACCTGGACCTCGCCGCTGCCGGCGCCCGCGTAGTCGGGTGCCGCGGCGAACTGGCCCTGCCAGAACTGGTAGCCGAAATAGCCGATGCCGCCGACGCCGCCGACCAGCACGGCCGCCACGACGAGGCAGGCCATGCCGTTCTTGCCCTTGCGTTTCTTCGCCTTGCTCCGGCGCTCGCGGTCGCCGCCGCGGGAGCCGCGGCCCGGTGCCGGCTCGTCGTCGTACTCGTCGTATTCGTCGTGGTCATCGCGCTTGCCGCGCTTGTCGTCCGAGTCGTCGGCGCCCGTGAAGAAGGGGTGCTGCTCCTCCTCCGGCTCCGGGCTCGCCTCTTCCTCCGGCGCCCAGTCGATCACCGGTTCCGGCGGGTTCTGCCGGTGGCCGGGAGGCTGGGGCGGCGGGTACGCCTGGGGGGTGCCGTAGAGGTCGGGGTTCTGGCCGCCGTACGGATCGGCCGGGGGCCCGCCGTACGCCATCGCGGCCTGGCCCGACTCCCAGCTGCCGTCGTACTGCTGTCCGGTGTTCCCGGGCGTGTCGTA
The DNA here is from genome assembly GCF_006539185.1 of Streptomyces gardneri. GTDB lineage: Bacteria > Actinomycetota > Actinomycetes > Streptomycetales > Streptomycetaceae > Streptomyces > Streptomyces gardneri. The sequence goes on along the minus strand of NZ_BJMN01000095.1, from coordinate 9,538 downwards.
ACCGCCCGGGTACCCCGTCTCGTACTGCTGCTGGTGGTGGTGTTGCTGCGGGTGCTGCTGGTACTGCTGCGGCTGCTGGTACTGCGGCTGCATCTGCTGCTGGTACTGCGGATCCACGTAACCCTGGTGCTGCTGGGGGTCCTGGTACTGCTGCTCCTGGTACTGGGGCTGCTCGTACTGCTGCTGGTACTGCTGCTGCGGATGCTGCTGCTGGTACGGGGCGTCCTCGTACCCCTGGCCGCCGCCCTGGCCGTACTGGCTCGCCTGCTGCGGGTGCTGGTACTGCTGCTGACCTTCCCACCCCTGGTCCCCGTACAACGGGTCCGTGGGGTGCCACGGTTCGGAGCCGGGGCTCCGGCCATACTCAGTCATCGATCCCCAAACAGCCGCGAGGCTTCCGGACGATCCGCCTCTACGTAGTGCGGCAGTTGTTCGAACACGGCCGCATCGCGCGGAACGTTACCGTATCGCGATCAGATGACCACTTCGACGCCCTCGCCGGGCGGATTACCTGATACCCGTTCGGACTCAAGAGCTGCCTGCAGGATGATCACAGCGGCGGCCTGGTCGATGACGGACCGCCCCTTCTTCGCCTTCACTCCCGAGGCCCGCAGCCCCTGGGTCGCGGTGACCGTCGTCATCCGCTCGTCGACCAGCCGGACCGGCACGGGCGCGATGCCCTTGGCCATCTCGCGGGCGAAGGCCCTGACCTTGGTCGCGGCCGGACCCTCCCGCCCGCTGAGCGAGCGGGGCAGGCCCACGACGACCTCGATGGGCTCGTACTCCTCGACGATCTGGCGGAGCCGCCGGTGGGCGGCCGGGACGTCACGTCCCGGCACGGTCTCCACCGGCGTGGCGAGGACCCCGTCGGGGTCGCACGAGGCGACCCCGATCCGGGCGTCCCCGACATCGACCGCGATACGACGGCCGCGACGCATCGTCACGCCGTCTCCACCACGAGACGCTCGACGGCGGCGATGGCCTCGCCGACGGCCTCCGGGTTCGTACCGCCGCCCTGGGCGACGTCCGGCTTGCCGCCGCCACCGCCACCGAGGGTCTTGGCGGCCGTGCGGACCAGCTCGCCGGCCTTGAGGCCACGCTCACGGGCGGCCTCGTTGGTGGCGATGACCGTGAGCGGCTTGCCGTTGGCCGTGGTGAACAGGGCGACGACGGCCGGGCGGTCGGACGGGATGCGGCCACGGATGTCGAGGACCAGCTTGCGCAGGTCGTCGGCGCCGGTGCCGTCCTGGACCTGGCCGGTGACGAGGGCGAGGCCGCGGATGTCCTGGGCGGAGTCGACGAGACCGGCGGCGGCCTGGAGGACCTTCTCCGCGCGGAACTTCTCGATCTCCTTCTCGGCGTCCTTCAGCTTGCCGAGCATGGCGGAGATCTTCTCCGGCAGCTCCTCCGGGCGGCCCTTGACCAGCTCCTGGAGCTGGGCGACGACCGTGTGCTCGCGGGCGAGGAAGTTGTACGCGTCGACACCCACGAGGGCCTCGATACGGCGCACGCCGGAGCCGATGGACGACTCGCCGAGCAGCTTCACCAGGCCCAGCTGGGCGGTGTTGCCGACGTGCGTACCGCCGCACAGCTCCTTGGAGAAGTCGCCGATGGTGACGACGCGGACCTGCTCGCCGTACTTCTCGCCGAACTCGGCGATGGCGCCCTGGCGCTTGGCCTCGTTGATCGGCATGACCTCGGCGTGGACCTCGAGCTCGCGCGAGAGGACCTCGTTGATCTTCTGCTCGACGTCGGTGAGGACGGCGCCGGGGACGGCGTTCGGCGAACCGAAGTCGAAGCGGAAGCGGCCGGGCTGGTTCTCGGAACCGGCCTGGGCGGCCGTCGGGCCGAGGGCGTCGCGCAGCGCCTGGTGCGTGAGGTGGGTGGCCGAGTGGGCGCGGGCGATGGCCCGGCGGCGGCGCACGTCGATGGAGGCGTAGGCGGTGGCGCCCACGGTCACCTCGCCGACCTGCACGGAACCCTTGTGCACGGAGACGCCCGGGACCGGCTGCTGGACGTCGCGGATCTCGATGACCGCGCCGCTGTGCAGCTTGATCCGGCCCTGGTCGGCGATCTGACCGCCGCCCTCGGCGTAGAAGGGGGTGCGGTCGAGGACGACCTCGACCTCGTCGCCCTCGGAGGCGGCCGGCGAGGAGACACCGTTGACGAGGAGACCGACGACCGTGGTCTCGCCCTCGGTGTTGGTGTAGCCGGTGAACTGGGTGGCGCCGTTGCCGTCGGCGATCTCCCGGTACGCGGTCATGTCGGCGTGACCGGTCTTCTTGGCCTTGGCGTCGGCCTTGGCGCGCTCCCGCTGCTCCTTCATCAGGCGGCGGAAGCCGTCCTCGTCCACGGAGAGGCCCTGCTCGGAGGCCATCTCCAGGGTGAGGTCGATCGGGAAGCCCCAGGTGTCGTGGAGCAGGAACGCCTTGTCGCCGGAGAGGACCGTGCCGCCGGAGGCCTTGGTCTCGGTCACGGCGGTGTCGAGGATGTTCGTGCCGCCCTTGAGGGCCTTCAGGAAGGCGGCCTCTTCGGCGAGGGCGACGGTCTCGATGCGCTTGCGGTCGGTGACCAGCTCCGGGTACTGCTCGCCCATCGTGTTGATCACGGTGTCGACGAGGTCCTGGACGACCGGGCCGGTGGCGCCGAGCAGGCGCATGTTGCGGACGGCGCGGCGCATGATGCGGCGCAGGACGTAGCCGCGGCCCTCGTTGCCGGGGGTGACGCCGTCGCCGATGAGCATGACGGACGTCCGCATGTGGTCGGCGACCACACGGAGCGACACGTCGCTGTCGTGGGCCTTGCCGTAGGCGACGCCGGTGAGCTCGGTGGCCTTGTCGATGACGACCTGGAGGGTGTCCGTCTCGTACATGTTCTGGACGCCCTGGAGGATCATCGCCAGGCGCTCGAGACCGAGGCCCGTGTCGATGTTCTTCGACGGCAGCTCGCCGAGGATCGGGAAGTCGTCCTTGCCCGAGCCCTCGCCGCGCTCGTACTGCATGAAGACCAGGTTCCAGATCTCCACGTACCGCTCGTCGTTGACGGCCGGGCCGCCCTCGACGCCGAACTCGGGGCCGCGGTCGTAGTTGATCTCGGAGCACGGACCACAGGGTCCGGGGACGCCCATCGACCAGTAGTTGTCCTTCTTGCCGAGGCGCTGGATGCGCTCGGCGGGGACGCCGACGACGTCACGCCAGATGCGCTCGGCCTCGTCGTCCTCCAGGTAGACGGTGATCCAGAGCTTCTCCGGGTCCAGCCCGTAGCCGCCGTGCTCCACCGAGCTGGTCAGCAGCTCCCAGGCGAGCTTGATGGCGCCTTCCTTGAAGTAGTCGCCGAAGGAGAAGTTGCCGCACATCTGGAAGAACGTGCCGTGGCGGGTGGTCTTGCCGACTTCCTCGATGTCGGGCGTCCGCACGCACTTCTGAACGCTGGAGGCGCGCGAGAAGGGCGGCTTGACCTCACCCAGGAAGTAGGGCTTGAAGGGCACCATGCCGGCCGGGACGAGCAGCAGAGTCGGGTCGTCCGCGATGAGCGACGCCGAAGGGACGACGGTGTGCCCGCGCTCCTCGAAGAAGCTCAGCCAGCGGCGGCGGATTTCAGCCGACTCCATCAGTGGTCCTCATTCCGGTTGTACGAGATCGTGGGGATTGAATACGTCGTGGTCGGGCTCGCGGTGTGATCGAGCGCCGCCCTGCGGCGGGGTGCCGGAAGCTCGCGATCCTGACCGTTGTCGACCGGGGGGCCCTCCAGGCCGAGTGCCTCGCCCAGTTCGGCCTCCCGCTGAAGCATGCCCGCCCTCACGTCGAGGGCGAAGTCCTTGAGACGGTGACCTGCCTCGACGGCCTTGTCCGCCGCCTGGGCGGCGAGGCTCTCGGGGGTCAGCTGCTTCAGCTTCCGGTTGACCTTGGTGGTGGCCCATACGCCGGCGGCTGCGCCGGCCGTGAACCAGAACGTGCGGCGGAACATGGCGTCTCAGCCCTTCTGCTTCCGGCGCCGTGCGGACGGCACCGTACGGCCGACGATCACAGTACGTCGCGTGGTGGCGCCCGGCACGTCCTCGGCGTCCCGGCCGCGGCCGAGCGCCTTGCGCACGCCGTAGCCGAACGCGGCCACCTTGACGAGCGGGCCGCCGAAGGTGGAGGCGACGGTGGAGGAGAGCGCGGACGCGTTGGAGGTGACCTCCTGGACGTCCGAGGCGATGGCGTCGACCCGGTCGAGCTGGGTCTGTGCGGAGCGCACGGTCACGGAGGCGTCGACGAGCAGGGGAACGGCCTGCTCGGTCACGTCCGCCACCATCTTGGTGGTCGCCTTGAGCGTCTGCGCCAGCCTCACCAGCACCACGGCGAGGAAGGAGACCAGGATCGCCCAGAACACGGCCACCAGGATCCCGGCAACCTCTCCACCGGTCACTCTGCACCGCTCTCTGCTGTCGTCGGCCCTTCGGGCCCTAGTCAAAAGTAGTCACCCGACCCTATCGCGCCCGGGCTGTCCCGCCGTACCGCATTACCGCCCCCGGGAAGGGAGTTGCCGAATCCGATTGTACGGAGCGCGTGCGAATGAGTACGCTCCGTGTCCCATGCGACGGAGCAATCTCCCGGCGGAGCCGAACCGGTTCGTCGGACGGGCCGCCGAGCAGGCCGAACTGGCGCGACTCCTCGAGGGTTCGCGCCTCGTCACGGTCGTCGGGGTGGGTGGGGTCGGCAAGACGAGGCTCGCGCTGCGTGCCGCCTCGGGGGCGCAGAAACGCTACGGCGACGAGGTGCGGCTCGCCGAGCTCGCACCGCTCCGCGACCCGGATCTGGTGGAGCACGCCCTGGTCGAGGCGCTCGGGCTGACCGACCACACGCTGCGGGCCCCGCGCGAGGTGCTCGTCGAGCATCTCGCCGAGCGGCGGCTCCTGCTGGTGCTCGACGGTTTCGAGCACCTGGTGGAGAGCTGCGCGCCGCTGGTAGGGGAGCTGCTCGCGCACGCTCCCGGGCTCACGGTGCTCGCGGTGGGCCGTCGCCCGCTGCGGGTGGCCGGCGAGGCCGTGTTCGGGCTGGCGCCGATGGGCGAGGCGGACGCGGTGGCCCTGCTCGCGGAGCGAGCGGCGGAGGCGGGCGCTCCGGTGGTACCCGTACGCGACGTCCCCGTTCCCGGCTCCGTACCCGGCTCCGTCCACGACTCCGGACGCCACTCCGCGTACGAAGCCCCCGGACCCGGCGCCGCGCACGACTCCCCCGCGGCCGCCGCCGTGCGCGAGCTCTGCCGTCGGCTCGACGGCATCCCGCTCGCCCTCGAACTGGCGGCCGGCCGACTGCCCCTCCTCTCCGTCGAGCAGATGCTGTGCCGTCTCGACGACCGCTTCCGGCTGCTCACGGTCGGCGTGCGCGGGGCGCTCCCCCGCCACCAGACCCTGCGGACGGCGATCGGCTGGAGCCACGAGCTGTGCACCCCGGAGGAGCGCCTGCTGTGGGCGCGGCTCTCCGTCTTCGCGGGCCCCTTCGACCTGGAGGCCGTGGAGTACGTGTGCGGCGGCCCCGAGCTGCCGCCGGACCGGATCCTCGACCTGCTCGGCGGGCTGCTCGCGCAGTCGCTGGTGGCGCGGGAGGACACCCCCGCCGGTCCCGGCTACCGGATCCTGGACACGGTCGCGGCGTACGGGGCGGAGTGGCTGGCCGCGCTCGGCGACACGGAGCGGCTGCGGCGGAGGCACCGCGACTGGTACATGGGGCTCGCGACCTGGTGCGAGCTGGAGTGGTTCAGCCCGCGCCAGGCGGAGGTCGCGGCCCGGACCGACGCGGCCCTGCCGAACCTGCGGGCGGCTCTCGACCTGTGCCTCGAACTGCCGGAGGACGCGCATCTCGCACAGCACCTGGCGGGCACGCTCTGGTTCGCCTGGGTGGGCTGCGGGCGTCTCTCGGAGGGCCGGCACTGGCTGGAGCGGGCGCTCGCGCTGGAGTCCGGGCACGAGGAGGCCCGGCTGAAGGCGCTCTGGGTGCTCGGGTACGTGACGATCCTCCAGGGGGACGGCACGGTCGCGGTGGCTGCGCTCCACGAGTGCCGGGAGCGGGCCCGGGCCTCGCGGAACGCTCTGGCGGAGGCGTACGCGACGCACCGGATGGGCTGTCTGGCGCTGCTCTCGGACGACATGCCGCGGGCGGAGGAGCTGATCGGCCGGGCCCTTGAGTCGTACCAGGAACTCGGCGAGCTGAACAGCAACGTCCTGATGGGGCAGGTCGAGCTGGCGATGGCGCGGGCCTTCGTGGGCGACCTGGAGGGTGCGGTCGCGATCTGCCGGGAGGTGCGGGAGGTCTGCGAGGAGCGCGGGGAGCGCTGGACCAGGGCGTACGCCCTCTACGTGCTCGCGTTCTCGGCGTGGACCCGGGGCGCGCACGAGGAGGCGCGGGAGCTGCTCGCCGAGTGCGTGACGATCAACCACACCTTCCGCGACCAGGTCGGTCTGGTCCTCGCGATCGAGCTGCTCGCGCTGGTGACGGTGAGCGAGGGCGACGCGGTGGAGGCGGCGGTGCTGCAGGGCGCGACGGTGCCGGTCTGGGACACGGTGGGCATCCAGCTCTTCGGCTCGACCTCGTTCAACGGGCCGAGGACGCTGTGCGAGCAGCACGCGGGCGCGGCGCTGGGGGCGGAGGCGTACGCCGCGGCGTTGCGTGAGGGGCGGGGGCTCTCCTTGGACGCGGCGGTGGAGCGGGCGCTCACGCGCCGTCGGGGTCCGGCCGTCGGCGGCCCGGCGGAGGCGGCCGGGCGTGCGGCCCCGCGTCCGTTCCGTACGGCCAGGTCGGCGGCGGTCCCGGGAACGCGGAAGCCCGCCGGCTCCCCCACCGGAAAGGGTGGGGAAGCGGCGGGCTGAACACCGCGAGGGTGGTAGTACGCCGTTGCTGGGATCAGCGGGCGTAGTACTCGACGACCAGCTGCTCGTCGCAGATGACCGGGATTTCCTTGCGGTTCGGGTCGCGGTCGAGGCGGAAGGCCAGGGCCTTCAGGTTGACCTGCAGGTAGCGCGGGGTCTCACCGTCGGCGGCGAAGCCACCCTCACGGGCGACCTCGAACAGCGGCTTGGTGCGGCTGCGCTCGCGGACCATCACGACGTCGTCGGGACGGACGCGGAACGACGGCTTGTCGACCTTGCCACCGTTGACCTGGATGTGGCCGTGGACGACCATCTGGCGGGCCTGGTAGATGGTGCGGGCGATGCCCGAACGCAGGACCAGGGCGTCGAGGCGACGCTCGAGCTCGACGACCAGCGCCTCGCCCGTCTTGCCTTCGGCCTTCTTGGCGCGGTCGTAGGCGCGCGCCATCTGACGCTCGCTGATGTCGTACTGGGCGCGCAGACGCTGCTTCTCGAGCAGACGGACCTTGTAGTCCGAGTTCTGCTTGCGGCCACGGCCGTGCTCACCCGGCGGGTAGGGGCGGGCCTCGAAGTACTTGACAGCCTTCGGGGTCAGCGCGATGCCGAGGGCACGCGACTTCTTGACCTTGGGACGGGACTGGTTCGGCATGAACCAACCTCTCTACGTTGTACGAAACGGCTTCACCAGGGTTAGGGGAGGTCGCATCCGCAGCCGGGAAACCCGTCCGGTCCGTACGAGACGGACCTGTCGGGCAGCCGCTCCCAGGTCTGGGCACATACGTGCAGCACGCGAACGACCCACCGCCGCTCCCGGGATTCCGGGTGGTGATGGGTGGCACGCGACACCTTCGAAGGTGCGCGACGCTCCTGGAAACCCCGCCCGAGGGCCGGGTCTCCGGCTGACTGTCCCGTTCTGGTGGCGCCGACCGGAGTCGGACACGGGACGCAGCAATCCGGACCAGTGTACCGGGTCCGCGGGCCGGCCTCGCACCGGGCCCGAGGTGCCTCGGCCTCAGATGTCCGGGAGCTCCCGGAGGCCTCCTTCTCGGAAGGCGACACCGTCAGGCGTCCTGACTGCGGCTGCTACTCGTCGCTCTTCAGGCGGGCCCGCACCCGCTCCACCACGTCCGCGTAGCGCGCCTCCGCCCCGTAACGGGTGGGCTCGTAGTACTGGCGGCCCCGGACCTCGTCGGGGGCGTACTGCTGGGCCGCGATGCCGCCCGGCACATCGTGCGGGTACACGTATCCCTGGGCGTGGCCGAGCTTGGCCGCGCCCTTGTAGTGACCGTCGCGGAGGTGGGGCGGGACCGAGCCCGCGAGGCCGTTGCGCACGTCCGCCAGGGCGGCGCCGATCGCGGTCGTCGCCGCGTTCGACTTCGGGGCCAGGGCCAGGGCGATCGTGGCGTGGCTCAGGGTGAGCGCGGCCTCCGGGAAGCCGATCATGGCGACGGCCTGCGCGGCGGCGACGGCGATCGGCAGCGCGTTCGGGTCGGCGAGGCCGATGTCCTCGCTCGCGGAGATCATCAGGCGCCGGGCGATGAAGCGCGGGTCCTCCCCCGCCTCGATCATCCGGGCCAGGTAGTGCAGGGCCGCGTCCACGTCCGAGCCGCGGATGGACTTGATGAGGGCGCTGGCCACGTCGTAGTGCTGGTCGCCGTCCCGGTCGTACTTCACGGCCGCGCGGTCGACGGTCTCCTCGACCGTCTGGAGGGTGATCTCCGGCTCGCGCTTGGCGATGGCGGCGCCGGCCGCCGCCTCCAGGGCGGTCAGGGCCCGCCGGGCGTCGCCGCCGGCGACCCGGAGGAGGTGGGCCTCGGCGTCCTCCGGCAGGGTCACGGCCCCGCCGAGTCCCCGCTCGTCGGTGAGCGCGCGGTCGAGAAGGCCCCGCAGGTCCTCGTCGGTGAGCGGCTCCAGGGTGAGGAGCAGCGAGCGGGAGAGCAGGGGGGAGATGATCGAGAAGTAGGGGTTCTCGGTGGTGGCGGCGATGAGCGTCACCCAGCGGTTCTCCACCGCGGGCAGGAGGGAGTCCTGCTGGGCCTTGGAGAAGCGGTGGATCTCGTCGAGGAAGAGGACGGTCTCCTTGCCGTATCCGCCGGCCGCGCGCCGGGCGCCCTCGATGACGGCCCGGACCTCCTTGACGCCCGCGGTGATCGCCGAGAGCTCGACGAACCGCTTGTTGGTGGCCTTCGACACCACGTACGCCAGGGTGGTCTTCCCGATGCCGGGCGGGCCCCAGAGGATCACGGAGGAGGCGCCGGCGGGACCGCCGTCGCCGTCTCCCACGAGTCGGCGCAGCGGTGAGCCGGGCTTCAGCAGGTGCTGCTGGCCCACCACCTCGTCGAGGGTGCGGGGGCGCATCCGGACAGCCAGCGGGCTGCTGGACGGGTCCTTCTCCTGGCGGTCTTCGGCGGCTGCGGTAAAGAGGTCGGGCTCCACAGTCATGAAGCCTAGGTCACTCCACTGACAGCGCCGCCGCCGTCAGCTGGTCCAGAAGTCCCACCAGCGGGTCAGGATCAGCATCCCGATGATCCCGATGTGCAGGACGGGCAGGAGCCAGGTGAACTCGTCGAAGAAGGTCCTGAGGCCGGCGGGGGCGGGGATGACACCGCGCCGGACGTTGTGCGAGGTCACGTACCAGAACATGACGATGGTGGCGACCCAGGCCAGGCAGCACCACAGGCAGAGCGA
>NZ_BJMN01000094.1 GCF_006539185.1 Streptomyces gardneri | reverse complement strand
CCCGCCACACCGTCGGGTGTGGCGGGCTGCGGGGTCAGTACCTTGTGGCGCTCCTCGGCGAGCGCTCCGCGCTCCAGGTCCACGGGGGCGCCCTTGATGCCCGAGCCGCCGATGTCCACTCCGAAGACGTTCATGGACCCACGGTAAGGGCTGTCGCGTGGAGTTACTCCTTGGCGGCGGCCGCGGGCTCACCCGCGCCGAGCTTCTCCGCCACGGCCCGCAGGTCCTTGTTGCGGAGCTCCTTGGGCAGGGAGAAGGTGAGGGACTCGTCGGCCGTCTTGACGATCTCGACGTCCGCGTAGCCGCGCTCGGAGAGCCACTCCAGGACCTCCTGCACCAGGATGTCCGGGACGGAGGCGCCGGAGGAGAGACCGACGCTGGTCACGCCCTCCAGCCAGGCCTCGTCGATCTCGCTCGCGAAGTCGACCAGGTACGCGGCGGGGACGCCGGCCTGCTTGGCGACCTCGACCATGCGGATCGAGTTCGAGGAGTTCTTCGAGCCGACGACGATCACCAGCTCCGCCTGGCCGGCGAGCTCCTTGATCGCGATCTGGCGGTTCTGCGTGGCGTAGCAGATGTCGTCGGACGGCGGGGAGATCAGCTGCGGGAACTTCTCCTTCAGCGCGTCGACCGTCTCCATCGTCTCGTCGACCGAGAGCGTGGTCTGGGAGAGCCAGACGACCCGGGAGGGGTCGCGGACCTCGATCTTGGCGACGTCGCCGGGGCCGTCGACCAGCTGGATGTGGTCGGGGGCCTCGCCGGAGGTGCCGATGACCTCCTCGTGGCCCTCGTGGCCGATGAGGAGGATGTCGAAGTCCTCGTTGGCGAAGCGGACGGCTTCCTTGTGGACCTTGGTGACGAGCGGGCAGGTCGCGTCGATCGTCGCGAGCCGGCCCTGGCGGGCCTCCTCGTGGACGGTCGGGGCGACGCCGTGCGCGGAGAACATCACGATGTTGCCCGGCGGCACCTCGGTCGCCTGGTCGACGAAGATCGCGCCCTTCCGCTCCAGCGTCTGGACCACGTACTTGTTGTGGACGATCTCGTGGCGTACGTAGATCGGCGCCCCGTACTGCTCCAGGGCCTTCTCCACGGCGATCACGGCACGGTCCACGCCCGCGCAGTAGCCGCGGGGAGCGGCGAGCAGGACACGCTTCGGGCGGTTCGTCGCGGGGGCGGACTCGGGCGTCGACGCGGGCGTTGCAGTCATGCGTCCCATCGTAAGGCCGCGTCGGTCAGCGCTTTGATCGGTGCCGTGGCCGAGACTGACCGCATGGCCGAGGAACCGCAGGTGGCTGCGCGCGAGGGGCACGGGGAACACACGGATCTCCGTCGGAGCCTCGGCTTCCGTGACCTGGTCGTCTACGGGCTCCTCTTCATCGCGCCGATGGCCCCCGTCGGGGTCTTCGGCACGCTCGACGCCAAGTCCCACGGGGCCGTCGCACTGGTGTACGTCGTGGCCACGGTCGCCATGGCCTTCACGGCCTTCAGCTACGCCCAGATGGTGCGGGTCGCGCCCCAGGCCGGCTCGGTCTTCGCGTACGCCCGCAAGGGCCTCGGCGAGGGGCCCGGGTTCGTCGCCGGCTGGATGGCGCTCCTCGACTACATGCTGATCCCGGCCGTCGCCTACCTCTTCGCGGGCATCGCCATGGAAGCGCTGGTCCCGGAGGTGGACCGGTGGGTGTGGACCGGGATCGCCGTGGTGATCACCACCCTGCTCAACCTCTGGGGCGTACGGGCCGCGGCCCGGGTCGGCTTCGCCGTGCTCGCGATGGAGATCGTCGTCCTGCTGGTCTTCGTCGTGTCGGCGGTGGTGGTGCTCGTACGGGACGGGGCGCGGCGCGACTGGTGGTCGCCGCTGACCGGTGACGTGTCGTTCTCGACCGCCGCGGTCATCGGCGCGGTGTCGGTCGCGGTGCTGTCGTACCTGGGCTTCGACGCGATCGCCTCCTTCGCGGAGGAGGTCACGGGCGGTTCGGCGAAGGTCGCGCGGGCGGTGCTGTTCTGCCTGGTGCTCGCGGGCGCGCTGTTCGTGGCGCAGACCTGGCTCGTGGCCCTCCTCGAACCGGTCTCCTCGGCCGAGCTCGCCGCCGATCCGGTGAAGCAGGGTTCCGCCTTCTACGACGCCGTGGAGGTGTCGGTCGGCAGCTGGCTGCACGACCTGGTCGCGGTCTCGAAGGCGATCGGCGCGGCCTTCGCCGCCCTCGCGGGGCAGGCGGCCGGCAGCCGGCTGCTCTTCGCGATGGGCCGCGACCGGCGGCTGCCGCACGTCCTCGCCCGGACGGATTCGGGCGTGCCGCGGGTGGCGCTGCTCGTGGCGGCGACGGTGACGATGGTCGCGGCCCTGTGGGCGGCGCGGCGGGACGACGGCCTGGACCACCTGGTGTCGGTGGTCGACGTCGGCGCGCTGACGGCGTTCGTGCTGCTGCACGCGAGCGTGGTGGGGTGGTTCGCGGTACAGCGGGCGGAGGGGCCGCCGCACTGGCTGAAGCACGTCGTCATGCCGGTCGTCGGGGCGGCGATCCTGATCGCGGTGATCGTGGAGGCCTCGGTCGCCGCGCAGGTGGTGGGTGTGGTGTGGCTGGGGATCGGGTTCGTCGTCCTGGCCGTGCAGGGCACGACACGGGCGCCGGCGGCGCGGCCCTGACGTGTCTCCTCGGGTGCCGCCGCCGCTGCCTCGCGGGGCCGTCCCCGTCTCCGTACGGGCCGCCGCCCCCGTTCCCGTACGCGCTGCCGCCCCTTCGCCGTCCCCGTCCTCGTACACGTTGTCGTACCGCGCCGTTACGCTCGGTCCATGGCTCTGACTACGTCCGCCGAAGCACCGCTTCCCGTCGGTGAGGTCTCCCGGCTGATCGGGGGCTGGATCGACCGGCTCGGAGCGATCTGGGTCGAGGGGCAGATCACGCAGCTGTCGCGGCGCCCGGGCGCCGGGGTCGTCTTCCTGACGCTGCGGGATCCCTCGTACGACATCTCCATCGGCGTCACCTGCTACCGCCAGGTCTTCGACTCGGTCGCGGACCTGGTGTCCGAGGGCGCCCGGGTCGTCGTGCACGCCAAGCCCGAGTGGTACGCGCCGCGCGGGCAGCTGTCGCTGCGGGCCGTGGAGATCAAGCCGGTCGGGATCGGCGAGCTGCTCGCCCGGCTGGAGCAGCTGAAGCGGAGCCTGGCGGCCGAGGGGCTCTTCGCGCTCGACCGGAAGAAGCCGCTGCCGTTCCTGCCGCACCTGATCGGGCTCGTCTGCGGACGGGCCTCGGCGGCGGAGCGGGACGTCCTGGAGAACGCGCGGCGTCGCTGGCCCGCCGTGCGCTTCGAGGTGCGGAACGTCCCGGTGCAGGGCGTGAAGGCGGTCCCGCAGGTCGTCCAGGCGGTCAAGGAGCTCGACGCCCACGAGGACGTGGACGTGATCATCGTCGCCCGGGGCGGCGGCAGCGTCGAGGACCTGCTGCCGTTCTCGGACGAGCAGCTCGTCCGGGCCGTCGCCGACTGCCGTACGCCGGTGGTCTCCGCGATCGGGCACGAGCCGGACTCGCCCCTCCTCGACCTGGTGGCGGACCTGCGGGCCTCGACGCCGACGGACGCGGCCAAGAAGGTCGTACCGGACGTCGGGGAGGAGCTCGACCGGGTGCGCGGGCTGCGGGACCGGGCGCTGCGGACCGTGCGGGGACTCCTGGAGCGCGAGGAGCGCGGTCTCGCGCACGCGCTCGGGCGGCCCGTCATGGAGCATCCGCAGCGGATGGTCGAGGTCCGCGAGGACGAGGTCGACGCGCTGCTCGCGCGGAGCCGCCGGGTCCTGGGGCACCTCCTGGACCGGGCCGACTCCGAGCTGTCGCACACGCGGGCGCGGGTCCGGGCGCTGTCGCCCGCCGCGACGATGGAGCGGGGGTACGCGGTGCTCCAGCGGGCGGACGGCTCGGTGGTCCGCTCCCCGGAGGAGGTCGCGGAGGGCGAGGAGCTGCGGGCGCGGGTCGCGGAGGGCGAGTTCGCGGTACGGCGGGTGGACGCGGGCGGCGGCCCCGGCGGGGCCGATCCGGCCTGAGCGGCCCATCGGCGAAGACGGCGAAGACATCGAGAGAGAAGCGGACACACGGAGGTGGAGCACATGGCGGCCGGTACGGAAGAGGCGGCGCTCGGCTACGAGCAGGCGCGGGACGAGCTCGTCGAGGTCGTACGGCGACTGGAGGCCGGCGGGACGTCCCTGGAGGAGTCCCTCGCGCTCTGGGAGCGCGGCGAGGAGCTGGCGAAGGTCTGCCGACGGCGGCTCGAGGGCGCACGGGCCCGCCTGGACGCCTCGCTCGCGGCGGAGCGTGCCGCGGAGGCCGAGGAGGCGGGCGGGGAGGAGTAGCCCCCGCTGCCGGGCTCGGGCGGCGCCCCCGCCCCGACCCGGCATGCCCTGACGTAGACTCGGCAGTGAAGCGGATCACTATCCGGATGGATTAGTTGAAGTTTCACCAATCAGGGGCGTACTGTCGAAGACGTCGCTCGAACTTCCTTACGGGCGATCCTCTTTTGCAGTCCGGAAGGTACGCAGCATGTCTCTCGCCCTTGACTCCGCCGCCCAGGACCTCCTTTTCCGTGAGGCCCGCACCGCCAACACGTTCACCGACGAGCCGGTGACCGACGAGCAGGTCCAGGCGATCTACGACCTGGTGAAGTACGGCCCGACCGCCTTCAACCAGACCCCGCTGCGCATCACCCTGGTCCGCTCCCCCGAGGCCCGCGAGCGCCTGGTCAAGCACATGGCCGAGGGCAACCAGCCGAAGACGGCGACCGCCCCGCTGGTCGCGATCCTCTCCGCCGACAACGAGTTCCACGAGGAGCTCCCGGCCCTGCTCCCGCACTTCCCGCAGGCCAAGGACGTCTTCTTCTCGGAGCGCCCGGTCCGCGAGCAGTCCGCCGTGCTGAACGCCGCCCTCCAGGCCGCGTACTTCATCGTCGGCGTCCGCGCCGCCGGCCTCGCCGCCGGCCCGATGACCGGTCTGGACTTCGCCGGCCTCCAGAAGGAGTTCCTGGACGCCGACCACACCCCGCTGATGGTCGTCAACATCGGCAAGCCGGGCGAGGACGCCTGGTTCCCGCGCTCCCCGCGCCTGGCCTACGACGACGTCGTCACCACCGTCTGACGTCCGCGCCGGACCGCACACGCGCGAAGGGCCCCGCACTCACCGAGTGCGGGGCCCTTCCCGTACGCCTTGCGCGCCCGTCAGGCCTGGTGCGGCCAAAGCGCGGCCCTCAGGCCGTGTGCGGCTTCAGCCGGCCCGTCAGGCCTTGTGCGGCTTGAGCGAGCCCGCCATCTCCGCCAGCCGCTCGAACGACGCCGTGCCGGTCACGACCGTCGTCGAGCCGCTCTCCGTCCGGACGAGCGCGTCGTACTTCGGCCCCTCCCAGCGCTGCCACACCTGGCCGCCCACCGACTGGGTCTTCCCGGTGTTCTTCGCCTCGTGCGTGACCTCGGGCACATACTTGCCCGGCTCCGCCGTCGACTGGTGGATCGCCACGTACTGCGTGTCCGGGGAGAGGAACCCGAGCTGCCAGGCGTCGCTCTTCTCGCGCTTGTACGAGACGACCGTCGCCTTCCAGTCCGCCCCCAGGCCCTCGGGCGCCAGCACCGGATACGGTGCCGCCCGCTGGGCCGTCAGGAGCTCGACGCGGTAGTCCTTCGCCTTGACCGGAGCCGCGCTCTCGTCGTGCGGGATGAAGAGATACATCACTCCCGCAGCGACCATGATCACCCCGAGGGACTGGAACATCCCTCGTACCGTCTGCCTACCTCGCATACCTGCCACGCCCCACATGGTCGCATCATGGTGCTCTGCTCAAACGTGGGCCCCTCTGCTCATTTTGTCGACGTACCGATAGAGTCGGAGCACCCTCGTTTTTCCGGCCGTCGCCGTTCCCGGCCGTCGCCGTACAGAAAGGTGCGCTTCGATGACCGAGAGCCATCACCTGCCGCCCGAACTCGTCGTCTCCCCCGAGGCCCCCGACCGCAACCTCGCCCTTGAGCTGGTCCGCGTCACCGAGGCCGCCGCCATGGCCGCCGGCCGCTGGGTCGGTCGCGGCGACAAGATCGGCGCGGACGGCGCGGCGGTCAACGCCATGCGGACCCTGATCTCCACCGTCTCGATGAACGGCGTCGTCGTCATCGGCGAGGGCGAGAAGGACGAAGCCCCGATGCTGTTCAACGGCGAGCGGGTCGGCGACGGCACCGGCGCCGAGGTCGACATCGCCGTCGACCCGATCGACGGCACCACGCTCAACGCCAAGGGCATGCCGAACGCCATCGCCGTCCTGGCCGCCGCGGACCGCGGCGCCATGTTCGACCCGTCCGCGGTCTTCTACATGGACAAACTGGTCACCGGCCCCGAGGCCGCCGACTTCGTCGACATCAACGCCCCCGTCTCGGTCAACATCCGCCGGGTCGCCAAGGCGAAGAACTCCTCGCCCGAGGACATCACGGTCATGATCCTGGACCGCCCCCGCCACGAGGGCATCGTCAAGGAGATCCGCGAGACCGGGGCCCGGATCAAGTTCATCTCGGACGGCGACGTCGCCGGTTCGATCATGGCCGTCCGCGAGGGCACGGGCGTCGACATGCTCATGGGCATCGGCGGCACGCCCGAGGGCATCATCTCCGCCTGCGCCATCAAGTGCCTCGGCGGTGTGATCCAGGGCAAGCTGTGGCCGAAGGACGAGGCCGAGCGTCAGAAGGCGCTCGACGCGGGCCACGACCTGGACCGGGTGCTCTCCACGAACGACCTGGTCAGCGGCGACAACGTCTTCTTCGTCGCGACCGGCATCACCGACGGCGAGCTGCTGCGCGGTGTGCGCTACCGCGCCGAGACGGCGACCACGCAGTCGCTGGTCATGCGCTCGAAGTCCGGCACGATCCGCCAGATCGACTCGACGCACCGGCTCTCGAAGCTGCGCGCGTACAGCAAGATCGACTTCGATCGCGCCAAGTAAGGCATCGCACGTGAGCCGACCGGTCGGCTGAACGACACGAAGAGGGGCGCCCCCATGTGCGGTGGGGGCGCCCCTTCCCGTACGGGCCGCTGACGGGGTCCGCGCGCCCGTCAGCCCGCCTGGGCGATCCGGCCGTCGGTCGCGGACGCCTTTCTGAGCTCCACCTCACGCCTCCGGCGCCTGGCCAGGACCACACGGCGCTCCGCCGCGGTGAGCCCGCCCCACACGCCGTACGGCTCGGGCTGGAGCAGCGCGTGCTCCCGGCACTCGACCATCACGGGACAGCGGGCGCAGACGCGCTTGGCCGCCTCCTCGCGCGCGAGCCGCGCGGCGGTCGGCTCCTTGGAGGGGGCGAAGAACAGCCCGGCCTCGTCCCGGCGGCACACCGCCTCCGCGTGCCAGGGACCGGCCTCGTCCTCCCGGGCAGGTGTGCGCTGAGGGGGCACGGCGGCGACCTGGAGGGGCTGATGCGGCAGTGGCAGCACGGTCTACTCCTGACGACGGCTTCGCGAGCGAGCGGCGATGCAGCAGCCCTACCCGCTGTGCGCGCGCCTATGCACTGCGTGCCGCCCCGTTCCGCTCTGCGGATACCCGTGGACGAAATCCGGTCACCGCCCGACCGGGGCGACGACCGAGCCGGCGACCCGGGCGCCGGCCGGGTCGGCGGCGCTCGTCGGCCGAGGTCGCGGCGGCGTCGGCGGCGGTCATCGGCCGAGGTCGCGGCGGCCGGCGGCGGCGGTCATCGGCCGAGGTCGGTCGGCGGGTGGCTGCCGGTCGACGGCGGTCGACGGCCGGGTCAGTGGCCGAGGTGTTTGCGCAGCTTGCCCTGGAGGTCGGTGATCCACTTCCCGCGCTTGGGCCTCGCCTCGACGTTGCCGAAGACCGAGTAGCCGTTGACGACGACGACCGGGGCCTGCGGATCGACGCCTTCCAGCGTCACGACCTCGAAGTTGCCGAAGATTCCGCTGCCGTTGCCGCGCAGGCTGACGTTCTCCGGGACCCGCACCTCGACGTTCCCGAAGATCGACGTGGCGTTGATCGTCGTGACGCGCTGCGCGAAGATCGCCTCGGTCAGATCGATCTCGATGTTGCCGAAGAGCGCGAACGCGTTCGTCCTGCGGCTCACCCGCCACCGGCCCTTGCGGGTCGTGCTGGAGAAGATCGCGACCAGGCTGTCCGCCTCACCGTCGACGCCGGCCGGATCGTCCTCGTACACCGGCTCGGGATCCCGGCGGGTCCGGGCGCTCGGCAGGTCGCGGACGATCGGCTCCAGCTCCCCGACGGTCTTGGCGCGGTAGACCGCGTCGATCCGGTCCGAGTGCTCCTCGGGATCGATGCGGCCCTCGGCCAGGGCGTCCCGGAGGATGTCCGCGATCCGGTCCCGGTCCGCGTCGGACGCCCGCAACGCGCCTCGCGGGTCGGCGAAAGCGGTCTCGGCCGGGGCGGGCTCGGCGGGAGCGGCCGACCGCTGCGGCTGCGGCTGCTTTTCGGGTTCGGGCTTCTTTTCGAGGTCCACGGAGCCAGCCTAGCGAAACGCGATAGATCGCGACCAGTGGGCGGGGCCGGGCCTGTGGAGGAAGACGCGACGAACCGGCCTTCGGAAACGGCGGGTTGACGTCACGGCGTCGAAGTCCCGGCGCCCGCCCTCCCTCCGGAACACGCCACATCGGCGCGGTCCCGCGTCCAAGTGAGCCTTACCTCACAGGATCGGGGCCGCGCCCTCGTTCTACGCTGGAGGGCGCGCGGCCAATGGAGGCGGCGTTGCTGTCTGCCGAGTGAGGAATGGCTGCCGTCATGCCAGAGTTTGCGTACTCCGATCTGCTCCCCCTGGGAGAGGACACCACGCCCTACCGCCTGGTGACCTCCGAAGGTGTCTCCACCTTCGAGGCCGACGGCCGTACGTTCCTCAAGGTCGAGCCCGAGGCGCTGCGCACGCTCGCCGCCGAGGCGATCCACGACATCCAGCACTTCCTGCGCCCGGCCCACCTGGCCCAGCTCCGCCGGATCATCGACGACCCGGAGGCGTCGAGCAACGACAAGTTCGTCGCGCTCGACCTCCTCAAGAACGCGAACATCGCCGCCGCCGGCGTCCTCCCGATGTGCCAGGACACCGGCACCGCGATCGTCATGGGCAAGCGCGGCCAGAACGTGCTCACCCCCGGCCGCGACGAGGAGGCCCTGTCCAAGGGCATCTACGACGCGTACACCAAGCTCAACCTGCGGTACTCGCAGATGGCCCCGGTGACCATGTGGGAGGAGAAGAACACCGGCTCGAACCTGCCCGCGCAGATCGAGCTGTACGCGACCGACGGCGGCGCGTACAAGTTCCTCTTCATGGCCAAGGGCGGCGGCTCCGCCAACAAGTCCTTCCTCTACCAGGAGACGAAGGCCGTCCTCAACGAGGCGAGCATGATGAAGTTCCTGGAGGAGAAGATCCGCTCGCTCGGTACGGCGGCCTGCCCGCCGTACCACCTGGCGATCGTCGTCGGCGGCACGAGCGCCGAGTTCGCGCTCAAGACCGCGAAGTACGCCTCCGCGCACTACCTGGACGAGCTGCCCACCGAGGGCTCGGCCGAGACCGGCCACGGCTTCCGCGACAAGGAGCTGGAGGAGAAGGTCTTCGAGCTCACGCAGAAGATCGGCATCGGCGCGCAGTTCGGCGGCAAGTACTTCTGCCACGACGTTCGCGTCGTCCGCCTCCCCCGCCACGGTGCCTCGCTGCCCGTCGCCATCGCCGTCTCCTGCTCGGCCGACCGTCAGGCCGTCGCGAAGATCACCGCCGAGGGCGTCTTCCTGGAGCAGCTGGAGACCGACCCGGCGCGCTTCCTGCCGGACACGACCGACGAGCACCTGTCGGAGGAGTCCGACGTCGTCACCATCGACCTCAACCAGCCGATGGACGACATCCTCGCCGAGCTGACCAAGTACCCGGTCAAGACCCGCCTCTCCCTCAACGGCCCGCTGGTCGTGGCGCGCGACATCGCGCACGCCAAGATCAAGGAGCGTCTGGACGCGGGCGAGGAGATGCCGCAGTACCTGAAGGACCACCCGGTCTACTACGCGGGCCCGGCGAAGACCCCCGAGGGGTACGCCTCCGGTTCCTTCGGCCCGACGACGGCCGGCCGGATGGACTCGTACGTGGAGCAGTTCCAGGCCGCGGGCGGCTCGAAGGTCATGCTGGCCAAGGGCAACCGCTCCGGGCAGGTCACCTCCGCGTGCGACGCGCACGGCGGCTTCTACCTCGGCTCGATCGGCGGCCCGGCGGCCCGTCTCGCCCAGGACTGCATCAAGAAGGTCGAGGTCGTCGAGTACGAGGAGCTCGGCATGGAGGCGGTCTGGAAGATCGAGGTCGAGGACTTCCCGGCCTTCATCGTCGTGGACGACAAGGGCAACGACTTCTTCCAGAACCCGGCGCCCGAGCCGACCTTCACACACATCCCGGTGCGGGGTCCCGGCCTCGGCTGATCCGGCCGGCCCCCGCTTTCCACCGGAGCCCCCGGTCCGTGCACACGGACCGGGGGCTCCGGTCGTCTCCGCCCGGACTCCGAGCGGGCTCCGAGCACGGGCTCCCGCTCGGACCCCGAGGGGACTCCGGCGGGACTCCCATGGCACTCCGCTCAGAAACTCGCTACCGACCGGTAGACCTCTCGTTACCTACCGGTCAGTATTGGCCGCGAGCATGTCAACCACTGAGCCGGTAGACCACTCGGGAGCCCCCCATGCCCTCCGTATCCCCCGCCACATCCCGCCGCTCCACCCACGCGGCCACGACCGCCCGCCGCCGCGTCGCCGCCGGCGCCACGGGCGCGCTGGCCCTGACGGCCTTCCTGGTCGTCGGCCCCGCGCCCGCCGCCTCCGCGGCCGACCCCGACACCCACCTGGTGTCGACCGCCGCCCTCGCGGACGTGGACTACACGACCTGGCGCAAGGACGTGGCCGCCGTCGTCGCCCAGGCCCGCCCGTACATCGAGGAGCGCGCGAAGAACGCCGGCCGCGAGAAGCAGGCCATCGTCCTCGACATCGACAACTCCTCCCTGGAGACCGACTTCCACCCCTTCTGGGAGCTGCCGACCCCGGCCATCGCCGACGTCCGGGACCTGGTCAAGGACGCCCACGCCAAGGGAGTGGCGGTCTTCTTCGTCACCGCCCGGCCGGGGATCATCCACTCCCTCACCGACTGGAACCTGAAGCGGGTCGGCTACCCGGTCGACGGTCTGTACGTGCGCTCGCTGCCCGACCTGTTCGCCGAGGTCAGCGCGTACAAGACGGAGAAGCGCGCGGAGATCGAGGCCAAGGGCTACACGATCATCGCGAACATCGGCAACAACACCACCGACATCGTCGGCGGGCACGCCGAGCGCGCCTTCAAGCTCCCCGACTACGACGGCAAGCTCTCCTAGCGGGTGAGGCGGAAGTCCAGCCGCGCGTACTCCCCGTCCTCGGTCGAGCGGATCTGACCGCGTACGTCCTTGAAGTCGCCGGTCCCACCGGTGACGGCGATGTCGAACGGGGCGGGCTGCTCGGTCTCCGACGAGAACGGGAGGAGGACCTGGCCGGCGATCTGGCCGCCGGCCAGGGCGAAGGTGCCCACGCACGTCAGGTCGCCGGGGCTGCCGGGGCCGCCGACACGCGCCACGGTGCAGGTCACGGCGTCCCGGCCGACCTTCTCGCCGCCCTTGGTCCTGTACAGGTCCTCGGCGAAGGCGAAGGTGTCGCCGACCGCGGGGGCCGGAACGCCCTCGCCGGTCTCCTCGCCGGCCACGGGCCCCTCGGGTTCCCCGGGCTCCTCGCCCACGACTTCCTGGGCGTAGAGGGTGAATTCGAGGTCCACGACCCGGGGTGCGGCGGCGGATGCCGGGGCTGCGGCGACGAAGGTGACGAGTGCGACGGTGGCGGCGCCGAGCGCACCGGTCCTCCTGAAGCTCCGGGACATGACCTGCCTCCTCGCGGGTGGTGGCTCTCCCCCTCGGCTCGCTGTCATTGTCCGCCTCCCGTCCCGGGCCCGCCCGGCCACGCGGCTACTCTGACGGCCATGGAACACCCGATACGGATCATGGCCCCGGCCGCCGCCCTGCTGGTCAGCGGCGTACTGACGGCCGGTTGCGCCGCTCCCGAGCCGCTGCCCGAGGTCACGCAGGGCGCCCGGCCGACCTCGGCGCCGTCCACGGCCGGGCCGCAGGCCTCGAAGGACGCGAAGGCCGCGGCCCCCTCCGGCGCGAGCCTCGGCGGTCCGGGGACGGCCTGCGCGCTGCCCGTCTCCTTCGCGCTGGCGGAGAAGTGGAAGGCCGAGGCGGTCGAGGACCCCGAGAACCCGGAGTTCGCGGCGCTCACCCGCCAGGGGCCGGCCACGGTCCGCTGCGAGGTGGACGCCAAGCCGGCGGGGCACATCGGATACCTGCGGGTGTGGACGGCGGGGAAGGGTCCCGCCCGGGCCGCCCTCGAAGGCTTCATGAAGGCCGAGGAGAAGGCCACCGCCGTCACCTACCGGGAGACGAAGGCGGGCGCGCTGCCCGCGACCGAGGTGACGTACACGGTCGCGAACGAGCTGGTGGGCGACCCCAAGGACGAGCGGGCCTTCGCCGTCGCGACCCCGAAGGGGACGGTGATCGTCCACCTCGGCGGGCTCGACACGGCGGAGCACCGGGCGATGCTCCCGGCGTACGAGCTGGCGAAGAGCACGGCGAAGGCCCTCTGAGCATGACCGTGGCCCCCGTCCCGCACCGGACGGAGGCCACGGCGTCTTCGCGGGCCCTACGCGAACTTCTGCTTCGCGGAGCCGTCGCAGTTCTGGAGCCTGATCGGCTCCTTCGCCGCGCCCTGGGTAAGGCAGAGTCCGGTCGCGGCGGCGGGCCGGATCGTGGCGCCGTCGCGGACGAACCTCTGGTTGGCGGCGCCGCTGCAGTTCCAGACGATGAGCGCCTTGCCCGCCTGGTAGACGGCGCCGGGCACGTCCAGGCAGCGGTCCTGGGTGAGCTGGGTGTGGAGCGTCTGCCGGGCGGAGTCGTGCCACCAGCCCTGGTTGCGGCCGCCGTGGCAGTCCCAGCCGAGGACAGCGGTGCCGTTGGCGGACTCGGACGCGTTCACGTCCAGGCAGTTGCCGGTGGCCTCGACCTTGAGCGGCTTGTACGCGTCGTCCCAGGCGACCGGGAAGAGGGTCGGCGTGCCCGAGGAGTTGACGTCGGCGCAACCGGCCTCACGGAGACCCGAGTTGTAGATCTGGGTCAGGCAGGACGCGAAGGCGCCGTGACCGCTCTTGTTGGGGTGGAAGGACTGGCGGGTGCTGTTCTCGTCGATCCCGCCGGGCTTGGAGAGGTCGATGTAGAGGCCCCGGGCCCAGGTGTCCTCCATGCAGACCTCGTGCCCGTGGAAGAGGCGCGAGTTGTCGAGGTAGACGGCTCCGGTGTCCGCCGCGACCTTGCGCATGCCGCGTTCGAAGGCGGGGACGGCGGTGTTGCGGCCCCACTTGGTGTCGGAGTCGTAGCCCATGCCGCCGCAGGAGAGCTTCCCGGGGAAGTTCGGGTTGTCGTGGAAGTCGGGGCCGATGGGGCTGGGGTAGCCCATGACGACGAGCTTGTAGTCGCCGTCGGCGTATCCGGCGTCGCGCATGACGGTCTTGAGGTCGCGCACGGTCTGCTCGACCTTGGGGACGAGCGCGTCCACGCGTGCCTGCCAGCCAGGGGCGTACTTGGGCTCGCAGGTGCCCTGGCTGAGCACGTACCGGGTGACGCAGTCGGTCATGACGGGGCCGAACTGCAGGTCGTCGTTGGCTCCGGCGACGAGCAGGACCATCTTGATCCGGGTGTTGCGGGCCTTGACCGCGAGGTTGTCGCTCTGGACGAGTTCGTCGGCGTACTGCTTCGAGC
This sequence comes from Streptomyces gardneri, assembly GCF_006539185.1. GTDB lineage: Bacteria > Actinomycetota > Actinomycetes > Streptomycetales > Streptomycetaceae > Streptomyces > Streptomyces gardneri. The sequence continues at coordinate 3,342 of NZ_BJMN01000094.1, read as the reverse complement.
CGCCGATCCGGATGTTGCCGGTGTAGGCGCCGGAGCAGGAGACGTTGAAGGTGAGGTCCGCGGGGATGCCGGTGCGGTGGATGGCGGCGTCGGGCGAGCGGTGGCACCAGTTGGTCGGGCCGTTGGTGGGGGGCTCGTAGGTGCCGACGCCCTCGCCGGAGATCTCGCTGTCGCCGAGGGAGATCAGGCCGGTCCTGCGCTGCGCGAGCGGGCGCTCGGCCGGGTCGCCGTAGATCTTGGTGGCCTCGGCGGCCCGGATCGCCTCCAGCTCGGGCGGGAGCGGTACGGAAGCGGTGACCGCCGCCGGGCCGGTGGCGGGGGCGGCGCCGGCGGGGGCCGCCGCGGTCATCGTGCCGAGCGCGGCGGCGGCCGCGGCGACGGCGGCGATGGGCCAGCGGAGTCTGTACCTGGTGCGCTTCATTGCGCCTCCTGGAAGTGGGGTTACCCACGGTTTTTACTGGCCGGTACGCGTGTTGGGAATACATCGAACAAGACAAGTGCTCAACTTTTTCGGGGGGTTGGGGGTCGCCCCCCGATGGGCACAGCCAGGAGGTCGAGGAAGAGATGACGACGAACAGTGCAGCCGACGAGTACCGGATCGAGCACGACTCCATGGGCGAGGTGCGGGTCCCCGCGCACGCCAAGTGGCGTGCGCAGACCCAGCGGGCCGTGGAGAACTTCCCCGTCTCGGGCCAGCGCCTGGAGCGCGCCCACATCGAGGCCCTGGCCCGGATCAAGGCCGCCGCGGCCACGGTCAACGCCGACCTGGGGGTGATCGACGCGGATCTGGCCGGGGCGATCGCCTCGGCGGCGGAGGAGGTCGCCGAGGGGCGGTGGGACGACCACTTCCCCGTGGACGTCTTCCAGACCGGCTCCGGCACCTCGTCCAACATGAACACCAACGAGGTGATCGCCACGCTCGCGGGCGAGCGGCTCCCCGAGGGCCGGGACGTCCACCCCAACGACCACGTGAACGCCTCGCAGTCCTCCAACGACGTCTTCCCGTCCTCCATCCACATCGCGGCCACCGGCGCCGTCACCCGCGACCTGATCCCCGCGCTCGAACATCTGGCCGCCGCCCTGGAGCGAAAATCGGCCGAATTCGCGACGGTCGTGAAGTCGGGCCGTACGCATCTGATGGACGCCACCCCGGTCACCCTCGGCCAGGAGTTCGGCGGCTACGCGGCCCAGGTCCGGTACGGCGTGGAGCGGCTGCGCTCCGCCCTTCCCCGGCTCGCCGAACTCCCCCTCGGCGGTACGGCGGTGGGCACCGGCATCAACACCCCGGCCGGCTTCTCGGCGGCCGTCATCGCGGAGGTCGCGCGGGCGACGGGCCTGCCGCTGACGGAGGCCCGCGACCACTTCGAGGCACAGGGCGCCCGCGACGCCCTCGTGGAGACGTCCGGGCAGCTCAGGACCATCGCCGTCTCCCTCACCAAGATCTCCAACGATCTGCGCTGGATGGCCAGCGGCCCGCGCACCGGCCTGGCGGAGATCAACCTCCCCGACCTCCAGCCCGGCTCGTCGATCATGCCGGGCAAGGTGAACCCGGTCGTCCCCGAGGCCGTCCTGATGGTCGCCGCGCAGGTGACCGGAAACGACACCACGGTGGCGGTGGCGGGCGCGGCCGGGAACTTCGAGCTCAACGTGATGCTGCCGGTGATGGCCAAGAACCTCCTGGAGTCGGTACGGCTCCTGGCCAACGCCTCCCGGCTGCTCGCGGACCGCACGGTCGACGGGATCACCGCCAACGTCGAGCGCGCCCGCGAGTACGCCGAGTCCTCGCCGTCCGTGGTCACCCCGCTGAACAAGTACATCGGCTACGAGGAGGCCGCCAAGGTGGCCAAGAAGTCCCTCGCCGAGCGGAAGACCATCCGCGAGGTGGTGCTCGCGTCCGGGTACGTCGAGCGGGGCGACCTCACGGTCGAGCAGCTGGACGAGGCGCTCGACGTGCTGCGGATGACGCACCCGTAGACGAAGGGGCGGTCCGCGCGCCGGTGGGCGGTTCGTCAGCGACGGCGGCTGACTCATCCGCACTCCTCCGTGACCTGTGCCGCAGCGGTGGTGGGAGCGCGCCCCTAAGATCTGCGCATGACAGAGTCGGGCGGCCCTCAGCACTGGGCGCCAGGGGAGCAGATCCTCTGGCGCTACCGCGGCAACGGCACCGGCGCCGTGCACATCTGCCGGCCGGTGACCGTCGTCCAGGACACGCCCGAGCTGCTCGCGGTCTGGATGGCGCCCGGCACCGAATGCGTACGGCCGGTGCTCACCGACGGCACGCCCGTGCACGAGGAGCCGCTCGCCACCCGGTACACCGCCCCGCGCACCACGGAGCGGTCCCGCTGGTTCGGCAGCGGGGTCCTCAAGCTGGCCCGGCCCGGGGACCCCTGGTCGGTGTGGCTCTTCTGGGAGCGGGGCTGGCGCTTCCGCAGCTGGTACGTGAACCTGGAGGAGCCGCGCACCCGTTGGTCCGGCGGCGTCGACTCCGAGGACCACTTCCTCGACATCTCCGTCTACCCCGACCGCAGTTGGCTGTGGCGGGACGAGGACGAGTTCGCGCAGGCCCAGCGGTCCGGCCTGATGGATCCGGAACAGGCCGCGCGGGTGAAGGCGGCGGGACGGCGGGCGGTGGATCTGATCGGATCGTGGGGGACGCCGTTCGCGGACGGCTGGGAGGACTGGCGGCCCGATCCGGGGTGGCCGGTGCCGCCGCTGCCCGGTGACTGGGACCGCACTCCGGCCCATACTGCCCCGTGAGACCCTTGATGCGCCCCCGGGGTTCAAACGTAGGATCGTCCTCCGCACGGCAGAAGCGGATCGAACAGCACGTCAGACCGACCGAAGACCACGTCAACGACCGATCACAGCACAGGACCTGACCGCAAGTCATCCACGAGGGGGAGAGCAGTGCCGGACGTGCGCCCGGGTGTTCCGACCCCTGCCGTTGCCGCCGCTCGCGGAACGTCCACATCCGCTGCATACGAGGGGTTTATCCCTGCCGAAGGCGCGGCATCGGCGAGAAGAGCGAGTGCATCGCACCACCGGCCCGGACGGACGGAATCCCACGCGTGACGGAGCATCCCACCTCCCACGAAGGCCGACAGCCGCTGGCTGCCCGGCCGCAGGAACGCGCGCGCCCTCGCCAGGAGGCGGCGGCCGCCGGCCTGCCCTCCGACGTGCCCGCCCAGCCGGGCGGACCGGCGGACCGGACGGCGACGGCCGCCGGTACGGACACGCCGGCGGCGACCGGCGCCCCTGGCACTCCCGGCACCCCCGGCACCCCCGCGACGGCGGGAACAGCAGGAACGGCGGGGGCGTCCGCCGCCCCCGGAGCGCCCGCCT
>NZ_BJMN01000093.1 GCF_006539185.1 Streptomyces gardneri | reverse complement strand
CGTGACGGGGTGACGGGCCGTACGGCCCGTCACCCCGTTTCTCTTGTACGGACGCGTGTCCGGACGTGCGTCCGGAACGGATACGAGGAGACCTGACGCGATGACGGACGACGCCAACGCCCCCTGGCTGATCGTCGGCCTCGGCAACCCGGGGCCCGAATACGCGGCCAACCGCCACAACATCGGCTTCATGGTCGTGGACCTGCTGGCCGAGCGGATCCGCGGCTCTTTCAAGCGGGCGCAGAAGGCCCAGGCGCAGGTCGTCGAGGGCCGGATGGGTCCCCCCGGACCCGAGAACCGCCGGGTGATCCTCGCGAAGCCGATGTCGTACATGAACCTGTCGGGCGGTCCGGTGACGGCGCTGCGCGACTTCTACAAGGTGCCGACGGCGCACATCGTGGCGATCCACGACGAGCTGGACATCGACTACGGGGTGCTGCGGCTGAAGATCGGCGGCGGCGACAACGGGCACAACGGTCTGAAGTCGATGACGAAGGCGATGGGTCCCGAGTACCACCGGGTGCGGGCCGGTATCGGGCGTCCGCCGGGCCGGATGCAGGTCGCGGACTTCGTCCTGAAGGACTTCTCGTCGGCGGAGCGCAAGGACCTCGACTGGTTCGTGGACCGGGCGGCGGACTCGGTGGAGTGCCTGGTCGCGGAGGGTCTGGAGCGGGCCCAGTCCGCGTACAACTCGTAGGCCGGTTCCCCCGGGAACGTACGACTGTACGATCGCGGGTCATGACGCACGTCCGTAACGCCGCCATGGCCCTGGTCGCCCTGCTCCTCGTCGTCGGGGGTGCGTGGGCTTCGTGGGACTCCGCCCAGCACGTCCTGCTCGCCAAGGGCCGCGAGCACGGGACGCTGACGGTGACCGGCTGCACCGAGGAGACGTGCAGCGGTACGTACGCCCCCGAGGACCCCTCGTCGACGCGGCGGACGCTGACGATCGAGGCCTCGGTCGCGGCGGAGAAGGGCGTGACGATCCCGGTGGTGGTGAAGCCGGGCACGGGCGAGGGCGTACGGACGGGCTGGGGCGGCGGGTTGCACGCGTGGCTGCCGCTGGGCGGTGCGCTGCTGCTCGCGGCGCCGGTGATCGGCGGCGGGCTGCGGATGACGCGGACGGCGTGGTCGCTCGCGGGTGCGGGCGGGGCGCTGTTGGTGGCGGCGTTCCTGACGCTCTGACCGAACTCCGCGGGTTGGCGGTGGGATTGTTACCGGCCTCTGGGTTAAGGCTGACTTAAAGCGATGGATAGGCTGCCTCCGCCACCTCCCACGGCAACCCTTTTCCCACAGATGGACGACTGCACATGCGACGTTCCCTGATTTCCGCCGGCGCGCTGGTCGCAGCCCTCGCCGGCTCCCTCGTACTCGCCCCGGTCGCGTCCGCGTCCGAGCAGCCGCCGCTGCCGCTGCACCAGATCGAGGATCTCCCGCTGACCGCCGGAGAGTTCGAGAAGGGCGACTGCCCGACGGTCCCGTCCGGCAAGGACGGCTGGCACTTCGTGCTCCCGGGCAGCGGCAAGGGCGACTCCGCCGTCTTCACCAAGCTGACCGTCGAGTTCGAGCCCGGTGGCGAGCAGACCATCACGGTCTTCGGCCCGCCGAGCGACAAGCACGCCTACGCCGTGTCCGAGCCGGGCGCGAAGCTGGTCGCCGCCTCGGCCGAGGTCAGCGGCACGGTCAAGCAGGGCTGGTTCAACCTGTCCCACACCTGCCCGGCCACCCCGGTGACCGAGACCACGCCGCCCGTCGAGACCACGCCCCCGGTCGAGACCACGCCTCCGGTCACCGAGACCCCCGGCACGGAGACGCCCGGTACCGAGACGCCCGGCACCGAGACTCCGGGCACGGAGACCCCCGGTACCGAGACCCCCGGCACCGAGACCCCGGCCCCGTCCGAGTCGACGCCCGGCGGCACCGAGTCCCCGGCTCCGTCCGCGACCCCGTCCGTGACCGCCCCGGCCGGCGAGACCGCCGGTACCGGCACCGGTGGCACCGACACCAAGGGTGAGGGCGACCTCGCCGAGACCGGCTCCAGCGCCCCCGTCGGCATCCTGGCCGCCGTCGCCGTCGCCCTCGCGGGTGCCGGTGCGTTCCTGGTGACCCGCCGCCGCAAGGCGCAGCAGGGCTGATCCACGCCGAAATGACCGTGCCCCCGTCGGAGTCCGAGGATTCCGGCGGGGGCACGGTCGTGCGTACGGCAGGGATCAGCCGGTGTTGCGCAGGCCCGCCGCGACACCGTTCACCGTGAGGAGCAGGGCCCGCGCGAGCAGCGGGTCCGGCTCCTCCTCGCGCTCGGCGGCCGCGCGCTGGCGGGCGAGGAGGGCGACCTGGAGGTAGGAGATCGGGTCCAGGTAGGCGTCGCGGATGGCGAACGTCTGCTGGAGGACCGGGTTGGAGTCGAGGAGCGTCTCGCCGCCGGTGACCTTGAGGACCTCGGCGACCGTCAGCGCGTGCTCGGCCTCGATGGTCTCGAAGACGTGCTTCAGCTCGTCGGGGACGAGGGTGTCGACGTAGTGACGGGCGATCCGCAGGTCGGTCTTCGCGAGCGTCATCTCGACGTTGGAGAGGAAGTTGCCGAAGAAGCCCCACCTCTCGTACATCTCGCCGAGCACCGCGTCGAGTCCGGCCTCGCGCAGGGCCTTCAGGCCCGAGCCGACGCCGAACCAGCCGGGGACGATCTGCCGGGACTGCGTCCAGCCGAACACCCACGGGATGGCGCGGAGTCCGTCGAGGGAGACGCCGGAGCCGGGGCGGCGAGAGGGCCGTGAGCCCAGGTGCAGGTCGGCGAGCTGGTCGACGGGGGTGGAGGCGAGGAAGTACGCCGGCAGGCCGGGGTCCTCGACGAGCTTGCGGTACGCGGTGTGCGCGGCGTCCGAGACGGTGTCCATGGCCGCGTCCCAGCGGGCGAGGGCCTCGTCGGACTGGCGCGGGGAGGTGTGCAGGGCGGAGGCCTGCAGCGTGGCCGCGACGGTCAGTTCGAGGTTCTCGCGGGCGAGGGACGGGATCAGGTACTTGTCGGAGATGACCTCGCCCTGCTCGGTCACCTTGATCTCGCCCTCCAGGGTGCCCCAGGGCTGCGCGAGGATCGCGGTGTGCGAGGGGCCGCCGCCGCGGCCGACGGTGCCACCGCGGCCGTGGAAGAGGCGGAGGCGCACGCCGTAGCGGTGGGCGACGTCGCGGAGGCGACGCTGAGCGCGGTGGATCTCCCACTGGCTCGTGGTGATGCCGCCGAACTTGGAGGAGTCCGAGTAGCCGAGCATGACCTCCTGGACGTCGCCGCGGAGCGAGACGAGGCGCCGGTAGGAGGGGTCGGCCAGCATGTCGTTGAGGATGACGTCGGCGGCCTTGAGCTCGTCGGTGGTCTCCAGGAGCGGCACGATGCCGATCTTGGCCCAGCCGGCGTGCAGGTCGATCAGGCCGGCCTCGCGGGCGAGGACGGCGGCGGCGAAGACGTCGTCGGCGCCCTGGCACATCGAGATGATGTACGACTCGATGACCTCGGGGCCGAAGCGCTCGAAGGCCTGCTTGATGGTGTGGAAGACGCCGAGGGTCTTCTCGCCGGCGGCGTCCAGCGGGGCCGGGGTCGGGGCGAGCGGGCGGCGCGAGCGCAGCTCCTTGGCGAGCAGCTTCTGCCGGTAGTCGCGGGGCATGTCCGCGTACCGCCAGGACTCCTCGCCGAGACGGTCGAAGAGCTGGCCGAGGGCGTGGTGGTGCGCGTCGGCGTGCTCGCGGACGTCCATGGTGGCGAGCTGGAGGCCGAAGGCCGACAGGGTGCGGATGGTGCGGTCCATCCGGCCGTCGGCGAAGAGGCCGCCGCGGTGCTCGCGCAGGGAGGTCTGGATCAGGGTGAGGTCGTGGATCAGCTCGGCGGTGCCGAGGTAGTCGCGGCCGTCCTGGTGCGGGGTGCCGGAGGCGAGGCGCGCGCGGGTGTTGACGAGCTTCTGCCGGATGGAGGTGGCCTTGAGCCGGTACGGCTCCTCGGCGTTGAGGCGCTTGTAGCGGGGGCTGATCTCCGGCAGGAGCTCCAGGTCGCGCTGGAGGGAGTCCAGGAGTTCCTGGGTGGCTCCGGTGTAGCGGATGGAGTTGGAGAGGAGTCCGCGCAGGTAGTCGACGAGTTCGAGGGCGTCGGTGATCCCGTGCTCGTGCTGGAGGATCAGGACGTCCCAGGTCACCTGCGGGGTGACGTTCGGGTTGCCGTCGCGGTCGCCGCCGATCCAGGTGCCGAAGGTCAGCGGGCGCGTACCGGCGGGCAGTTCGACGCCGACGCGGTCCAGCTCGGCGGCGAGGTCCTCCAGGACGTCGCCGACGGCGTTGGCGTGCAGCTCGTCGAGGTAGTAGATGGCGTTGCGGGCTTCGTCGGCGGGCTCGGGGCGGACCACCCGGAGCTCGTCGGTCTGCCAGATGAGGTCGATGTTCTCGGCGAGCCGCAGGTCGTGGCGGCGCCGGTCGGCCTCGATGACCGGGGTCTCCAGGAGGGCGGCGATCCGGCGCAGCTTGTTGAGGACGGAGCGGCGGGCGGCCTCGGTGGGGTGCGCGGTGAAGACCGGCCGCACGTTGAGGTTCTTGACCGTCTCGCGTACGTGCTCGGGGTCGCCGTCCTTGAGCATGTCGGCGGTGCGGGCGAGGAGGCCGCCCTCGGCGGCGCGCTTCTCGCGCATCTCGCGGCCGCGGTGGACCTGCTCGGTGACGTTCGCCAGGTGGAAGTAGGTGGAGAAGGCGCGCACCAGCTTGGCGGCGGTCTCCAGTTCGACGCCGCGGAGCAGCTCGGCGGCGGCCTCGCCGTCCTCGCGGGTGAGGCTGCGGACCTTCTCGACGAGGTCGAGAAGCTCGTGGCCTTCCTGGCGGACGAGGGTCTCGCCGAGGAGGTCGCCCAGTCGGCGGATGTCGGCGCGCAGCTCGGCGCTGGCGGTGGGGGTCTGGTCGGCACTGCTCACAGGTGCGGCTCCTTGCAGTGTTTGAGCACGTCTGGAGGGGTACTGGAGGCTTGCGGACCGCGCTGTCCGACGCACCCAGGATAGGTGTCCGCCGTGGCGGCGTGGCCAACGCCCCTCTCGTGCCCCCTTGCCGCGCGTCACGGCACTGCCATACTTACGACGCCGTAGGTTACGGAAGCGTAGCCACGGCTCAGGTTTCCGCTCTTTTCACCCTCACCCTCATCCCCAGGGGACACCCATGACCATCAGCCCCGAGGTGACCTCGACGCCCGAGGCGCCCGAGGCGCCCGCCGGCGCCGCGGCCCTTCCCTTCGCGACTCTGGGCGGTGACCGCAAGGGTTCGACCGAGCAGATCGCGCTGGGCCTCTTCATCACGGTGCCGTTCGTGGCCCTGCTCGCGGCGGTGCCGCTGGCCTGGGGCTGGGGGGTGAGCTGGCTGGATCTCGGACTGATGGTGGCGATGTACTACATCGGCTGCCACGGGATCACGATCGGTTTCCACCGTTACTTCACGCACGGTTCCTTCAAGGCGAAGCGGCCGCTGCGGATCGCGCTCGCGATCATGGGTTCGCTGGCCGTGGAGGGGCCGCTGGTGCGCTGGGTGGCGGACCACCGCAAGCACCACAAGTTCTCCGACGCCGAGGGCGACCCGCACTCGCCGTGGCGCTTCGGCGAGACGGTCCCGGCCCTGATGAAGGGCCTGTGGTGGGCGCACATCGGGTGGATGTTCGACGAGGAGCGGACCCCGCAGCACAAGTACGCCCCCGACCTGATCAAGGACCCCGCGATCCGGGGGATCTCCCGGCACTTCCTTTCCTTCACGATCCTCTCGCTCGCGATCCCGCCGCTGGTGGGCGGTCTCGTGACGATGTCCTGGTGGGGCGCGTTCACGGCGTTCTTCTGGGGCTCGCTGGTCCGGGTGGCGCTGCTGCACCACGTGACCTGGTCGATCAACTCGATCTGCCACGCGGTGGGCAAGCGTCCCTTCAAGTCGCGCGACCGCTCGGGCAACGTGTGGTGGCTGGCGGTCCTGTCCTGCGGCGAGTCCTGGCACAACCTGCACCACGCGGACCCGACCTCGGCCCGGCACGGGGTGCTGCGCGGCCAGGTCGACTCCAGCGCGCGGCTGATCCGCTGGTTCGAGCTGGCGGGCTGGGCCTCGGACGTGCGCTGGCCGGCGAAGGAGCGCATCGACGCCCGGCGCCAGAGCACGTCCGCAGAAGCGGCATGATGGAAGGCGTGGCGATCGACGGCAGTTCCAGTGGTACCGGCAGCAGCGACAGCGGAGAGCAGAAGCCCCGGCGTGGCCGCCGGGTGAGGATGACGGGCGCGGAGCGCCGGGAACAGCTCCTCGACATCGGGCGCACGCTGTTCGCCGAGAAGGGCTTCGAGGGCACGTCGGTGGAGGAGATCGCGGCGAAGGCCGGGGTCTCCAAGCCGGTGGTGTACGAGCACTTCGGCGGCAAGGAGGGGCTGTACGCGGTCGTCGTCGACCGGGAGATGCGGCAGCTCCTTGAGGGGGTGACGGGTGCGCTGACCGCGGGCCACCCGCGCGAGCTCCTGGAGCAGGCGGCCTTCGCGCTGCTCGACTACATCGAGAACTACACGGACGGTTTCCGGATCCTGGTGCGGGATTCGCCGGTGGCGCAGTCGACGGGCACGTTCGCCTCGCTCATCAGCGACATCGCCACGCAGGTCGAGGACATCCTCGGGATGGAGTTCAAGAACCGCGGCTTCGACCCGAAGCTGGCCCCGCTGTACGCGCAGGCGCTGGTCGGCAGTGTGGCGCTGACGGGCCAGTGGTGGCTGGACGTGCGCAAGCCGGACAAGGCGGAGGTCGCGGCGCATCTGGTGAACCTGGCGTGGCACGGACTGGACGGTCTGGAGCAGAAGCCGCGGTTGATAGGGCATCGCAAGAACTGACCGGACCATTCGGGCAAAGCCTGCCAAGCAGGCGGACCGGACGGTCTGATTTCGAATGCGTTCAGTAAAGCTCTGGCGCGAGATCCCCCCGTGAGTAGAATCCGTTTCAACATCCAGGGGGGTGTTCCGACCGTCGGGCGAGGCCGTCTCCGCGCGCCCGCCCCACAGGCGCTTGGCCTGCGCTGACACCGTTCGACGCCGTTCGAGCCCCCCAGGTTGGTTCAGTCGAACCTCTGATTCCCTGGGGGGGATCTCCTTGCGTTTCCGTAACTCCAAGCGCGCGGGCCGCATCGCCGCCTGCACCGCGCTCGCCCTCTCCGCCGGCATGATCCTGGCGGGCCCGGCTTCGGCGGACGAGCCGAAGCCGACGCCGGCGGCCAAGCAGGTCGAACGTTCCTTCACTCCGCCGAAGCTGACGCATCCGAAGCAGGGCACGGCCCGCGCGGGCGCGGCCGCCGCGAACGCGTCCTCGCTGCCGCTCTCCGACCTGGACGGCGACGGCTTCGACGACCTCATCTACCGTGCCGTCGACGGCGAGCTCTACACGACCGCGCCGCTGGCGGAGGACGAGGCCTTCGATCTCTACCGCTTCGAGGACGTCGCGAAGGAGATCATCCCGATCGGCAACCAGGGCGGTGACACGGCCGAGCCCGAGGTGCTGATCCTCTCCGAGAACGGCACGCTGAAGCTGTACACCGACGTCGGCCCGACCGGCACGCCGTACGAGAGCACGGTGGGCAGCGGCTGGCAGGTCTACAACAAGATCGTGTCGCCCGGTGACGTGAACGCCGACGGTCGCGCCGACGTCGTCGCCCGCACCAAGGACGGCCAGCTCTACCTGTACCTGGCCACCGGCGACCTGAACCGTCCGCTCGGCGGCCGGATCAGCGTCGGCAGCGGCTGGCACGTCTACGACCAGCTCGTCGGCGCCGGCGACGTGACCGGAGACGGCCGGGCCGACCTGTACGGCCGCGACACCGCCGGCAACCTCTACTTCTACTCCGGCACGGGCAACACGGCCGTTCCGTTCGCCGGCAGGAAGCTGATCGGCGGCGGCTGGGGCGCGTACAACCAGATCACGAACTTCAACGAGGGCACTCTCCTCGGCCGGACGAACGCGGGCACGGCCTACATCTACTCCGCCGGCACGAACGGCACCCTGTCCGCGCGCGAGCAGATCGGCGACCCGGGCGACTTCGCCGGCATCGTCCAGTTCTCCGGCGGCGGCAGCAACCCGAGCACCGGCAAGGACACCCTCGTCGGGCGGACCGGCGCCGGCACGCTCAAGGGCTACTTCGCCGACACCACCGGCAACCTGCTCTCGATGGGTGACGTCAGCGACCCGGGCGAGTACGCCGACACCAGCTTCACGAACACCTCCTCGTTCAACTCGGACAGCTACTCCGACATCGCCGAGGTCTGGAGCAACGGCAGCCTCTGGATCGACTACAGCCCCATCGGCAGCGGCTGGGGCGTCTACAACGCCCTCGTCGGCCCCGGTGACCTGAGCGGCGACGGCAAGGCCGACCTGCTCGCCCGCGACCGCTCCGGCGTCCTCTACCTGTACCGCGGCAACGGCAAGGGCGACGCCTTCGCCTCCCGGATCCGGGTCGGCGGCGGCTGGGGCGGCTTCAACAAGCTCCTCGGCGCTGGCGACTACACCGGTGACGGACGGGCCGACCTGCTGGCCCGCACCACGGGCGGCGAGCTGTTCCTCTACCCGGGCAGCGGCAACGCCACCACGCCGTTCAAGACGCGCATCAGCGTCGGCCTCGGCTGGAACACCTACAAGCACCTCGCCGCCCCCGGCGACCTCAACGCCGACGGCAAGGCCGACATCCTCGGTGTGACCACGGCCGGTGACCTCTACCGGTACCTGAACACCACCCCGGGCAAGTTCTCCGGCCGTTACAAGATCGGCCACGGCTACGGCATCTACAACTCGATGTCCTGACGCCCCCGGCTTCCTTCCCCTTCTCCGGATCCCACGTTTCCCAGGGAGACCTTTGCGTTCCGCATTCCTCGGGCGTGCCCACGCCCGCCGTGTGACCACCTGCACCGCGCTCGCCCTCTCCGCCGGCATGCTCCTCGCCTCGCCCGCCGTCGCCGAGACCGGCCCCCGGCCCGTCGTGAAGCAGCAGCACACCGGTGACACGACGACGCCGAAGCTGGACATGACGCAGCCGGCCGTGGAGTCGGGCACGGCCCGGACCGCCGCGGCGAACGCCGTCGTGCCGCCCCGCTTCGACGTGAACGGCGACGGCAAGACCGATCTGATCCACCGCAAGTGGAACGGCTGGACGTACGTCGCGCCGTCCAACGGGACCACCGCCACCGTGTTCGAGACCCCCGAATCACGCGTGAACTTCGACCTCGTCCCGCTCGGCGACCAGAACGGCACGGGCAAGCCCGAGCTGCTCTCGGTCGCCGAGGACGGTGTGGTCCGGCTCTACACGGAGTCGACCACCACGAAGGGCTCGCTCACCTGGTCGGGCAAGGGCTGGACCATCTACAACAAGGTGTTCTCGCCCGGCGACATCAGCGGTGACGGCAAGGCCGACCTGCTTGCCCGCGAGTACAACGGCGACCTCTACTACTACCGGGCGACCGGCGTGACGACCGCGCCGTTCGCCGGCCGCGTGAAGATCGGCCCCGGCTGGGGCGTCTACGACCAGCTCGTGGGCATCGGCGACAACAGCGGCGACGGCCGCGGTGACGTCGTGGCCCGGACCACGGACGGCCGGCTGTACTTCTACGGCAGCACCGGCAACCCGACGGCGCCGTTCAAGCCCCGCAGGGAGCTCGGCCGGGGCTGGAACGCCTACAACCAGCTCGTCGCCCCCGACGACCGCAACGGCGACGGCAAGGCCGACCTGCTCGCCCGGGACCAGGCCGGCGCGCTCTGGGCCTACAGCGGTCTCGGCAACGGCTCGTACTCGACGCGGGTGAAGCTCACCGGCAGCTGGAACAACGTGGACCAGTTCGCGCAGGCGGGCAGCCTCCCCACCGCCGGCAAGAACGGGTTCCTCGGCCGCGACAAGGAGGGCACCCTCTTCTCGTACCGCGTCCAGAACAACGGCACGATCTCCGCGCGCGAGCAGGCGAGCACGACCGGCGGCTGGGCCGGCGCGAGCATCTCGTACGTCTCCGCGCTGGACTGGGGCACGCTCGCCGACATCCTGGAGGTCTACCAGGGTCGTCTGTACAACAACGGCAACACCGACCTCGGCGGCGGCTGGCAGATCTACAACCTGATCGTCGGCCCCGGCGACCTGACCGGCGACGGCAAGGGCGACCTGGTCGCCCGGGACCGTTCCGGCGTCCTGTACCTGTACCCCGGCAACGGACAGGGGACGGCCGTGGCCTCCCGGATCCGCGTCGGCGACGGGTGGAGCGCGTACAACAAGGTCCTCGGCGCCGGCGACTTCTCCGGCGACGGCCGCGCGGACCTGCTGGCCCGTGACGGTTCCGGCACCCTGTGGCTGTACCGGGGCACGGGCTCCAGGACCGCTCCCTTCGCCCAGCGCGTGAACCTCGGCGGCGGCTGGGGCACGTACAACAAGCTGGCGGCGCCGGGCGACCTGAACGGCGACGGCAAGGCCGACCTGCTCGCGGTGAACGCGGCGGGCGACCTGTACCGGTACCTGGGTACGGGCACCAGCGCCACCCTCACCCCCCGGGCGAGGATCGGCTACGGCTTCCAGACCTACGACAGCCTGTACTAGACCGGCCTGTCACCGCACTCACGGGCGCCCCGCACCGGATCTCCGGTGCGGGGCGCCCGTGCTTAAGCGTCCGTGCGTCGAGGCGCTCACGCCGGCTTGCGTGCGACGGCGAAGACCCGGCGGAACGGGAAGACCGTGCCGTGCGGGCCCGGCGGATAGGCCTGGCGCAGTCGGGTGCGGTACTGCGCGAGGAACGCGTCGACCGCCGCCTGGTCGTCGCCCAGGGTCGTGAGCACGGGCCGCAGCGCCGTGCCCATCACCCAGTCGAGGACGGGGTCCTCGCCCTGGAGGAGCCTGCAGTAGGTGGTCTCCCAGACCTCGGTCTCGCAGCCGAGGTCGGTGAGCCGGGTGAGGTACTCGGCCGCGTCGAGGATGTGGACGAAGCGGCGGCCCTGGTCGCCGAGGCGCGAGCGCCACTCCGGGGCGTCGCAGAGTTCGCCGATCAGGGCGTGGCTCGGCGAGACGAAGTTGCCGGGGACCTGGAAGGCGAGGGTGCCGCCGGGGCGGAGCCCGTCGATCCACGCGGCGAAGGACTCGGGGTGGTTGGGCACCCACTGGAGGGCCGCGTTGGAGACGATCAGGTCGTAGGGCTCGGCGGGCGTCCAGTGCGCGGCGTCGGCGGGCCGGAAGTCGAGCCAGCCGCCGCCCCTGGTGGTGCCCGACCAGTCCTTCTCGGCGCGCTCCAGCATGTCGGGCGACAGGTCGAAGCCGGTGATGTGGGCGTCGGCCCAGTGCTCGGCGAGGAGCGCCGTGACGTTTCCCGGGCCGCAGCCGAGGTCGGCGATCCGGGCCGGCCGGTCCTGGGCCGGGAGGCGTGGTATTCGGGCGAGCAGGTCGAGGAAGGGCCGGGTGCGGTGGCCGGAGTGACGGAGGTACTGCTGCGGATCCCAGGTTGGTGCGGCGGATTCCACGGAATGCATGTTCGAAGCCCCCTTACTGGAACGAGTTACCGAAGCGGAACGGTGTTCCGGCCGGGTCCCTTCCCCGCAGTTGGCTGAAATATATCTCGCAATCGAGATACTCGATATCAAGAAACTTGATCCCAAGAGACTTTATGTCAACAGACCCTCTACACTGATCGTCATGGAGGACGAGGTCGACCGACTGGTCGCAGCATGGCGCCGCGAGCGCCCCGACCTCGACGTGGAACCGCTCGAGGTGCTCAGCCGCGTCTCGCGGCTCGCCCGGCACCTCGACCGCGCCCGTCGGCTCGCCTTCTCCGAGCACCAGCTGGAGCCCTGGGAATTCGACGTCCTCACCTCGCTCCGCCGGGCCGGAGCGCCCTACCAGCTCTCCCCCGGTCAGCTCCTGACGCAGACTCTGGTCACCTCGGGCACCATGACCAACCGCATCGACCGGCTCACCAAGAAGGGCCTGGTCGAGCGGCTCCCCGACCCCAGCGACCGGCGGGGGGTCCTCGTGCGGCTCACCCCCGAGGGGCGCGACCGCGCCGACGAGGCGCTCGCCGGGCTCCTCGCCCAGGAGCGCGCCATCCTGGCCCAGCTCTCCCGCGCCCAGCGCGGCGAACTGGCCGCGCTGCTACGCCGGCTGACCGCCCCGTTCGACAACATCCCCGGGTAGCGACCGACCGGGCGGCACCTGACCGGGCGCCACCCGCCCGGGCGCCACCTGCCCGGGCGGCTCCTGGCCCGGCGGGGTGTCCGCCTCCAGCGGTGCCGGGCCGACGCCCGCGCGGCGGGCCAGCGCCACCGCCGCCAGGGTCGAGTGGACGCCCAGCTTCCCCAGCACGTTCTGCATGTGCGTACGGACCGTGTGCGGGGAGAGGAAGAGCCGCTCGGCGACCGCCTTGCGGCCCAGGCCCGCGACCATGCAGCGCAGCACCTCCCGCTCGCGCGGGGTCAGCGCCTCCACGAGCCGCTCACTGTCCGTGCGGTGCTTGCGGGCCGCCGTCAGCTCCCGCAGGACGCCCGTGAGCAGCGCGGGCGGCAGATGCGTCTCGTCCCGCAACACCCCCCGGACCACGGCGAGGAGACGCTGGAGCGAGCAGTCCTTCGCGACCCAGCCCGAGGCCCCGGCCTGGAGGGCGAGCGCCGCCCTGCGCGGGTCGTCCTTCTCGGCGAGGACGACGGTACGGACGGCGGGCTGGGCCCGGCGCACCCCCGCGACCAGGGAGATCCCGTCGACCGCGGGCTCCGCCTGGTCCGGCACCCCGCGCGCAGCGGCGCCCGTCGCGGCCGCGGGGCCCGCGCCCAGCTCGGCGTCGACGAGCAGCACGTCGAACCGGCGTCCCTCCGCGACCCCGCGGTCCAGGCAGCGCAAGGCGGCCGGGCCGCTGCCCGCGGCGGAGACGTCGACGTCGGGTTCCGCCGCGAGAGCGGCGGCCAGCGACTCGGCGAAGATGCGGTGGTCGTCCACCACCAGGACCCGGATACGTGCCACGGACACCCCCAAGTGTCGAGGAGCGGACCGGCGCGGGCACGGCGCCGGAGGCGGGTCCGTCGGTCGCGCGGCCGCCGCCGTGCGTTGACTGTTACCCCGCTCACGGCGCCGTACCCGGCAGGTCTCGACCCCTGAACAGCACCGGCCCCCACCGGCGCCGCCCCTCACAGTAGGGGTGGGGCGGTGCGGCGGGGGCCGTTTGGCGGAACTGTGCGAACTCGTCTGTTTGTACGACGGGGGTGCCGGACGGGGCCGACGGGGGTCAGAGGCGGCGCGCGCCCTCCGCGGGCACGGCCGGGAAGATCCCGGGTGCCGTGTACCCGGCTTCGGCGAAGGCCTTCCCGACGGCAGCGGCGACCGCCTCGGCCCGGTCGGTCTCGACGAGGACGACGGCCGAGCCGCCGAAGCCGCCGCCGGTCATGCGGGCGCCGAGCGCCCCGGCCGCGTTCGCCGACTCGACCACGAGGTCCAGCTCGGGGCAGGAGACGCGGAGGTCGTCCCGGAGGGAGGCGTGCCCCTCGGTGAGGACCGGGCCGACGGCCCGGGTGTCCCCGGCGTCGAGGAGCGCGATCACGCGCTCCACCCGGGCGTTGTCCGTGACGACGTGGCGGACATAGCGCAGAACCGTATCGTCGCTCAGGAGTGCGAGCGATTCGGGCAGGTGCACGGTGCTCACGTCACGCAGGGCGCGTACGCCGAGCGCCCGCGCACCCGCTTCACAACCGGCGCGCCGCTCCGCGTACGCGCCGTCCCCGAGCGCGTGCTTCACCCGGGTGTCGACGACGAGCAGCCGGAGCCCCTCGCGGGCCAGGTCGAAGGGGACCTGACGGTACGAGAGGTCGCGGGTGTCCAGATGGAGGGCGTGCCCCTCCTCCGCGCAGGCGGAGGCCATCTGGTCCATGACGCCGCAGGGGACGCCGACGAAGGCGTTCTCCGCGCGCTGGGCGAGCCGCGCGAGCTCGGGCCGGGAGAGCCCGAGGCCGAAGAGGTCGTTCAGGGCGAGCGCCGTGACGACCTCCAGGGCCGCCGAGGAGGAAAGTCCGGCGCCCGTCGGCACGGTCGAGGCGAGGTGGACGTCCGCCCCCGTCACCGGGTGCCCGGCCTCCCTCAGCGCCCAGACGACGCCGGCCGGGTAGGCCGCCCAGCCGCCGCCGGAGAGCGGTTCGAGCTCCTCGACGTCCAGTTGGACGACCCCGCCGTCGATGTCGGCGGAGTGCAGACGGAGGATCCCGTCGTCCCGGCGGGAGACGGCGGCGACGGCGGTGTGCGGCAGCGCGAGCGGCAGCACGAAGCCGTCGTTGAAGTCGGTGTACTCACCGATGAGGTTGACCCGCCCGGGGGCGGCCCACACCCCGTCGGGGGCGGTGCCGTACAGCTCCTCGAAGCCGGCGGCGACACTGATCGACGTCACGGCCGCACCCCCGCCCGCTCCTGTGCGAAGGCCCAGGCGTCGGCGACGACGTCCGCCAGGTCCGGGCGGGACGGCGTCCAGCCGAGCCGCTCGCGGGCGGTGTCGGCGGAGGCGACCAGGGCGGCCGGGTCGCCGGGGCGGCGCGCGGCGGTGATCTCGGGGATCGGGTGTCCGGTGACGGCCCGGACGGTCTCGACGACCTCGCGGACGGAGAAGCCGTTGCCGTTGCCGAGGTTGCAGACCAGGTGCTCGCCGGCCGGCACCTCGTCCGCCGTCATGGCGTCGAGCGCGAGGAGGTGGGCCTCGGCGAGGTCGGCGACGTGGATGTAGTCGCGGACGCAGGTGCCGTCCGCGGTCGGGTAGTCCTCGCCGTACACGGAGATGGCCTCGCGCTCACCCAGGGCGACCTGGAGGACGAGCGGGATCAGGTGCGACTCGGGCGCGTGGCGCTCGCCGAGCGAGCCGTGGGCCCCGGCCACGTTGAAGTAGCGCAGCGAGACGGCGGCCAGGCCGTGCGCGGCGCACTCCCCGCCGATCATGTGGTCGACCGCCAGCTTGCTCGCGCCGTACGGGCTGGTGGGCGCGGTCGGCGCGGACTCGGTGATCGGCACGGACTCGGGCTCGCCGTAGGTCGCGGCGGTGGAGGAGAAGACGAGCCGGCGCACGCCGGCCTCGCGCATGGCGGCGAGCAGGGCCATGGTGCCGCCGACGTTGTTCTCCCAGTACTTCTCGGGCTTGGCGACGGACTCGCCGACCTGGGAGAAGGCGGCGAAGTGCAGGACGCCGTCGTAGGACTCGTCCAGCCACTTCGCGGCGTCCTGGATGCGGCCCTCGATGAACTCGGCGCCCTCCGGGACGCCTTCGGCGAAGCCGGTGGAGAGGTCGTCGAGGACGGTGACCCGGTGGCCCCGCTCCAGGAGGTGGGCGGCGACCACGCTGCCCACGTATCCGGCCCCGCCGGTCACCAGGTACTTCTTCGCTGCCGTGGTCACGTGCTCGCCACCTCTCGGATGCGTCGGGCCGCGTCCTCCGGCCGTACGTCGTTCATGAACGCGCCCATGCCGGACTCGGTGCCCGCGAGGAACTTCAGCTTGCCAGAGGCCCGTCGGACGGTGAAAAGCTCCAGGTGCAGTCCGAAGTCCTCCCGCCGGGCGTCCGTGAACGGCGCCTGGTGCCAGGCGGCGATGTAGGGCGTCGGCGGCTCGTCCGGGCCGAAGAGCCGGTCGAAGCGCCTCAAGAGTTCCAGGTAGACCTGTGCGAACTCTGTGCGGGCGGCCTCGTCGAGGGCGAGCAGGTCGGGCACCCGGCGCCTGGGGTACAGGTGGACCTCGTACGGCCAGTGGGCCGCGTACGGCACGAAGGCGATCCAGTGCTCGGTCTCCAGGACGATCCGCTCGCCGTCGGCCAGCTCCCGGGCGACGACGTCGTCGAAGAGGTTCCGGCCGGTCGCCGCCCGGTGCTCGTCGAGGCGGCCGCGCATCCGGGCCGTGCGGGGCGTGACGTACGGGAAGGCGTAGATCTGGCCGTGCGAGTGGGGCAGGGTGACGCCGATCTCCTGGCCGCGGTTCTCGAAGCAGTAGACCTGCTCGATGTCGGGCAGCGCGGAGAGTTCGGCGGTCCGGTCGGTCCAGGCGTCGAGGACGAGCCGGGCCTGCTCCTCGGTGAGGTCGGCGAAGGATGCGGTGTGGTCGTCGGTGAAGCAGACGACCTCGCAGCGGCCGAGGCCGCCGGAGAGGGAGGGGAAGCGGTTCTCGAAGACCACCACCTCGTACTCCGCGGCCGGGATCTCGCTCTCGTGGCCGTCCCGGCCGGGGCAGAGCGGGCAGGCGTCGGCCGGCGGCTGGTAGGTGCGGGCCTGCCGGTGCGAGGCGATGGCGACGGGGTCGCCGGTGAGCTCGTCGTGCCGGATCTCGGAGCGGGAGACGACGGGGGTGAGGGGGCGCGGGTCGACGGCGTCGCGGACGGCGTCGTCGCGCGAGTCGTAGTAGATGAGCTCGCGCCCGTCGGCGAGCGTGGTGACGGTCTTCTTCACGGGGGTGCCCTCCGGGCAGGATCAAACAGAACCACGCACAAAGAACCACATCCAAACATCACCGTCAATGCCGAAGCCCGCCCTGGCACACGGACGACCGCATGCCGGACGAATGATCGAAGGGTTACGGACGAGTGCCCCGCTGGATCGGCACCGCCCGGTCGAGCAGTCCCGTACGGGCCGCGAGCGCCGCCGCCTCCAGACGCGAACCGACACCCAGCTTCATCAGGACCCGCTGCACATGCGTCCGCGCCGTGCTCGGCGCGATCCGCATCCCCGCCGCGATGAGCCGGGTGTCCTCGCCCTCCGCGACCCGGACGAGGACCTCCACCTCCCGCTGCGTCAGCAGCCGCAGCAGCCGCTGCCCCTCGTCGTCCTGCCGCACCGCCGGATTGAGCAGCTCCGCGAACGCCGACTGGAGCAGCTGCGGCGCCACCGCCGTCTCCCCCGCCCGGGCCTTCACGAGCGCGCGCTCGACGCCCTCGATGCGCTCGTCGTGCCGGACGTACCCCGAGGCCCCGGCCGCGAAGGCCGCCGCGATCCCGCGCGGCGACGGCACCGGACCCAGCACCACCACGGCCACCTGCGGCCGCTCCCGCTTGATCCGGGCCACCACGTCGAAGGCGCCGGGCTCGGCCGGGGCCGCCGTGCCCAGCAGACACACCTCCGGCGCCCGGGCCACCACGAGCTCCGCCGCACCCGCCACCGGCGCCGCCGCCGCGAGCACCCGGTGCCCGCGCAGCTTCAGCGCCGAGGCAAGCGCCTCGGCGAGCAGTCTGTGGTCGTCGACCACCACGAGGCGTACGCCCATCCCGGTCATCCCCCATCCTCCGGGCCCGCCGACACCCGGCACGGCCCGCTCGACCTCGAATTCCTCACCAGCCCACGAGCCACGCAAACGGCCCGGCGCATCGGTGTGAACCGATGCGCCGGG
>NZ_BJMN01000092.1 GCF_006539185.1 Streptomyces gardneri | reverse complement strand
CCCGCCCCTCCCGCCCACGCCCCCGCCCCCGCAGAGCGGCCCGTACCCCGCGCCGAGCGCCGGGTCCCGGCTCGGCGTGCACCCCGCCCTCCAGGCGGGCGCTCCCCGGCCGCAGCACCCCGCGCCGCCTCCGCACACCGCTCCGCCCGCCCCGGGCCCCGGCGGACCGGGCTGGGGCGCCCCCGGAGCCGTACCGCAGCACCCGGCCGCCCCGCAGCATCCGACGGTCCCCCACCACGCGACCCGGGCCCCGCTCCGCGCGGACCTCACCGGTCACGTCCCGCTGCCGCCCGTGGGCGCGCCCGTCGCGCCGCCCGTGGAGCACGGCGGGGGGACGGGCGGGGCGACCCTCGCCGTGCTGCTCATCGGCCCCGCGGGCGCCGGCAAGACGACCGTCGCCCGCCACTGGGCCCAGCGCCGCCGCGTGCCCACCGCGCACATCAGCCTCGACGACGTGCGCGAGTGGGTCTGCTCCGGCTTCGCCGACCCGCAGTCCGGCTGGAACGAGCACTCGGAGGCGCAGTACCGGCTCGCCCGCCGCACCTGCGGCTTCGCCGCGCGCAACTTCCTCGCCAACGGCATCTCCTGCATCGTCGACGACGCCGTCTTCCCCGACCGGCCCGTCGTCGGACTCGGCGGCTGGAAGCGGCACGTCGGCCCCGGCCTGCTGCCCGTCGTGCTCCTGCCGGGCCTGGAGATCGTCCTGGAGCGCAACGCCGAGCGCAGCGGCAACCGGCGCCTCTCGGACGAGGAGGTCGCCGCCATCCACGGCCGGATGGCCGGCTGGTACGGCTCCGGCCTGCCGATCATCGACAACTCCACGTACGACGTGGAGACCACCGCGCGCGTCCTCGACGACGTCCTCGCCCGCGCGATAGCGAGTCCGCCCGCCTGGTGACCCGGCGCGGGAGCTGCCGTGCGGGGCGCTCCCGCACGGTCGGCCGCGCAGAACAGGCCACCTCGCCGAGCTCCTCGTAGGCTCGGAGCATGTCAGAGGTGTATGCGGACCGCCGTGTACGGCTGCGCGATCGGTGCGCGGCCGCGGGCAGCCCGGCGGCCCTGGTCTCCCGCCCTGCCAACGTCCGCTATCTCGCGGGCGGTTCGCCCGCGGGAGCCGTCCTGCTCGTCGGCCCCGAACCGGCCGCGGACGTCCTGCTCTGCCCGGTCGCGCCCGGCGCCGAGCCGGCCGACGGACGGCTCGACGAGCTGCTCCGGCAGCAGGTCCTGCCCGCCGGCGGGGGTGATCCGGCGGTCGCGGCCGTCGACCTCGCCCGCCGGGCGGGCGCCGACGCGCTCGCCGTCGAGGAACACGACCTGACCGTGGCCCGGCACCGCGCCATGGGCTCCGTCGCGCCCGGCCTCCACCTCGCGGACCTCGCCTGCGCCGTGGAACAGCTCAGGATCGTCAAGGACGAGGACGAGATCGCCTGCCTGCGGATCGCCGCCGAGATCGCCGACCAGGCCCTCGGCGAGCTCCTGGAGTCGATCCTGGTGGGGCGGACCGAGCGCCACCTCGCCCTGGAGCTGGAGCGGCGGCTCGTCGACCACGGCGCCGACGGGGCCGCCTTCCCGACCTCGGTGGCGACCGGCCCGCACTCCGGGCGCCGGAGGCACCGGCCCACCGACCGCCGGGTCGAGGAGGGTGATTTCCTCTCCGTGTGCCTCGGCGCCGACTATCGCGGCTACCGGTGCGAGATCGGCCGCACCTTCGTCATCGGCACGGCGCCCGCCGACTGGCAGATCGAGCTGTACGAGCTCGTCTTCGCCGCTCAGCGGGCCGGACGCGAGTCCCTCGCACCGGGCGCCGAGTACCGTGACGTGGACCGGGCGGCCCGCCAGATCCTGGACTCCGGAGGCCACGCGGAGGCCGCCGTGCCGCTCACCGGGCACGGGGTGGGGCTCGAAATCGACGAGGACCCGCAGCTCTCACCCTCGGCCATGGGTAAACTGGACGCTTGTGTGCCGGTCACCGTCGAACCGGGGGTCCACCTCCCGGGCCGGGGCGGGGTCCGGATCGATGACACGCTCGTCGTGCGCCAGGAGGCGGACGGCGGACCCGAGCTACTCACCATCACGACCAAGGAGCTGCTCGCGCTGTAGAGCGCGTACGTCTCCGCGGTCCCACGTCAGTCCAGGAGATTCCGCAACCGTGGCTTCCACGAACGACCTCAAGAACGGCATGGTGCTCAAGCTCGACGGGGGCCAGCTCTGGTCCGTCGTCGAGTTCCAGCACGTCAAGCCCGGCAAGGGCCCGGCCTTCGTGCGCACCAAGCTCAAGAACGTGCTGTCCGGCAAGGTCGTCGACAAGACGTTCAACGCCGGCGTCAAGGTCGAGACGGCCACCATCGACCGCCGCGACATGCAGTTCTCCTACATGGACGGCGACTACTTCGTCTTCATGGACGAGCAGACCTACGACCAGCTGATGGTCGACCGCAAGTCCGTCGGCGACGCCGCCAACTTCCTCATCGAGGGCTTCACCGCCTCCGTCGCCCAGCACGAGGGCTCGGTGCTCTACGTCGAGCTCCCGGCTGCCGTCGAGCTGACGATCAAGCACACCGACCCGGGCGTCCAGGGCGACCGCTCCACCGGCGGCACCAAGCCCGCCACGCTGGAGACCGGCCACGAGATCCAGGTCCCGCTCTTCATCACCACCGGTGAGAAGATCAAGGTCGACACCCGCACCAGCGACTACCTCGGCCGGGTGAACAAGTAACCGTGGCCGCTCGGAGCAAGGCCCGCAAGCGCGCCTTCCAGATCCTCTTCGAGGCGGACCAGCGCGGTGCCTCCGTCCAGGAGGTTCTCGCGGACCAGGTCCGGCACGCGCGGTCGGACGACCGCCAGCCGCCGGTGAACGACTTCACCATGCAGCTGGTCGAGGGCTACGCGTCCCACGTGGCTCGGATCGACGAGCTCATCGCGACCTACGCCGTGGACTGGGACCTCGACCGGATGCCGGTCGCCGACCGGAACATCGTGCGCCTCGGTGCGTACGAACTGATCTGGGAGGACGGCACGCCGGACGCGGTCGCGATCGACGAGGCGGTGCAGCTCGCCAAGGAGTTCTCGACCGACGAGTCCCCGAACTTCGTCAACGGCCTGCTGGCGCGCTTCAAGGACCTGAAGCCGCGTCTGCGCCGGGACGCGGACGTCTGAGTCCGTAGGGACGCCAGGACGTCACCTGGCCGAAGGGGCCCGCAGCTCACGCTGCGGGCCCCTTCGGCCTGTCCGGGTCCCTGAGGGCGGCGGCTCGCCCGGAGCGCCTGAGCGGGCCGTACAGGGCCGGGAAAAGCACCGGGCCCGTGGACGTCGGATGACGTCCACGGGCCCGGCGGTACGTTTCTGCTGTTGCCTCGGAAGGACAGCGGAAGGGTCAGCTCTCCTCGTGGGCGACCGCGCGGCGCGCGTCCGCGTCGAGAACGCCCCAGCTGATCAGCTGCTCGGTGAGGACCGAGGGGGACTGGTCGTAGATGACGGCCAGGGTGCGCAGGTCGTCCTGGCGGATCGACAGCACCTTGCCGTTGTAGTCGCCGCGCTGCGACTGGATCGTCGCCGCGTAGCGCTGGAGCGGGCCGGCCTTCTCCTGGGGGACGTGCGCGAGCCGCTCCAGGTCGAGGACCAGCTTCGGCGGCGGCTCGGCGGCCCCGCCCGGGGTCGTGCCCGGCAGGAGCTCCTGCACCGGCACCCCGTAGAAGTCGGCCAGCTCGGCGAGACGCTGCACGGTCACCGCGCGGTCACCACGCTCGTAAGAGCCGACCACCACGGCCTTCCAGCGGCCCTGGGACTTCTCCTCCACCCCGTGGAGGGAAAGACCCTGCTGGGTGCGGATGGCACGGAGTTTGGCCCCGAGCTGCTTTGCGTATTCGCTGGACATAACGCTCCCGGACGCTGTGACGACATGCGGCTGCGCCGCGCGGCTGGTAACTCACTGTGAGGTTACGCAGCGTTACTCTTTCCCGTCAAGCCGAAAGGTCCGTACCGCCCCCTCCCGGGGGACGTCGCCGGGGGTGGGGCGGGGGCGCCGGAAGCGGAACGACACGCCCCTGGTAATGTTGACCGCGCAAATCCGACGTCCTTTAAGAGCCGTCCCGTGAGGCGGAGAAGGAGGTCCGTTTCCCATGGACGCTCAGCAGTACAGCGATGACGCCCGGCCCGTGCTCGAGGCCCCGGACATCGCGCGGGTCCTGACCCGCATCGCCCACGAGATCGTCGAACGCGCCAAGGGCGCCGACGACGTGGTCCTCCTCGGCATCCCCACCCGCGGTGTCTACCTCGCCCGCCGGCTCGCCGAGAAGCTCGAATCGATCACCGGCACCAAGATCCCGGTCGGTTCCCTCGACATCACCATGTACCGGGACGACCTGCGGCTGAAGCCGGCCCGCGCCATCGGCCGCACCGACATCCCCGGTGACGGCATCGACGGCCGCCTCGTCGTCCTCGTCGACGACGTGCTCTTCTCCGGCCGCACCATCCGCGCCGCCCTCGACGCCCTCGGCGACATCGGCCGTCCGCGCGCCGTCCAGCTCGCCGTCCTCGTCGACCGCGGCCACCGCGAACTTCCGATCCGCGCCGACTACGTCGGCAAGAACCTCCCCACGTCGCTGCGGGAGACGGTCAAGGTCCAGCTCGCCGAGGAAGACGGTCGCGACACCGTCCTGCTCGGTACCCAGACCACCTCCTAGCCGGACCGGCTCCCCCGCGGGGCAGGGGTACACCCCTGCGCCCCCGCATGCCCGCACGCCTCCCCACCACGGAGAGAAACCCCGATGATGCGTCACCTCATCTCGGCCGCCGACCTCACCCGCGACGACGCCGTCCTGATCCTCGACACCGCCGAGGAGATGGCCCGGGTGGCCGACCGGCCCATCAAGAAGCTGCCGACCCTGCGCGGCCGGACCATCTGCAACCTGTTCTTCGAGGACTCCACCCGGACCCGGATCTCCTTCGAGGCCGCCGAGAAGCGCCTCTCCGCCGACGTGATCAACTTCGCGGCCAAGGGCTCCAGCGTCTCCAAGGGCGAGTCCCTCAAGGACACCGCGCAGACCCTGGAGGCCATGGGCGTCGACGCGGTCGTCATCCGGCACGGAGCCTCCGGCGCCCCGTACCGCCTCGCCACCTCCGGCTGGATCGACGCCCCCGTCATCAACGCCGGCGACGGCACCCACCAGCACCCCACCCAGGCCCTCCTGGACGCCTTCACCATGCGCCGCCGCCTGGTCGGCCGGGACGCCGGACTCGGCCAGGACCTCGCGGGCAAGCGGATCACGCTCGTCGGCGACGTCCTGCACAGCCGCGTCGCCCGCTCCAACGTCGACCTGCTGCACACCCTCGGCGCCGAGGTCACCCTGGTGGCCCCGCCCACGCTGGTCCCCGTCGGCGTGGAGACCTGGCCCTGCGAGGTCTCGTACGACATCGACCGCGTGCTGCCGAAGTCCGACGCGGTGATGATGCTGCGTGTGCAGCGAGAGCGGATGAACGCCGCCTTCTTCCCCACCGAGCGCGAGTACTCCCGCCGGTACGGGCTCGACGGCGACCGGATGGCGAAGATGCCCGAGCACGCCATCGTCATGCACCCCGGACCCATGGTCCGCGGCATGGAGATCACCGCCGAGGTCGCCGACTCCGACCGCTGCACGGTGATCGAGCAGGTCGCCAACGGCGTCTCGATCCGGATGGCCGTCCTCTACCTGCTGCTCGGCGGCAACGACTCCGCCGCCACCGCCCCCAGCACCACCCGCACCGAGGAGAGCAAGTAATCATGAGCAAGATCCTTATCCGTGGTGCGCAGGTGCTCGGTGGCGAGGTCCAGGACGTCCTGATCGACGGCGAGACCATCGCCGAGGTCGGCACCGGGCTGTCCGCCGAGGGCGCGACCGTGATCGAGGCCCAGGGCCAGGTCCTGCTGCCCGGCCTGGTCGACCTCCACACCCACCTGCGCGAGCCCGGCCGCGAGGACTCCGAGACCGTCCTCACCGGCACCCGCGCCGCCGCCTCCGGCGGCTACACCGCCGTCTTCGCCATGGCCAACACCCACCCGGTCGCCGACACCGCCGGTGTCGTCGAGCAGGTCTGGCGCCTCGGCAAGGAGTCCGGCTACTGCGACGTCCAGCCCATCGGCGCCGTCACCGTCGGCCTGGAGGGCAAGAAGCTCGCCGAGCTCGGCGCCATGCACGACTCCGCCGCCGGCGTCACCGTCTTCTCCGACGACGGCAAGTGCGTCGACGACGCCGTGATCATGCGCCGCGCCCTGGAGTACGTGAAGGCCTTCGGCGGCGTCGTCGCCCAGCACGCCCAGGAGCCCCGCCTCACCGAGGGCGCCCAGATGAACGAGGGCATCGTCTCCGCCGAGCTCGGCCTCGGCGGCTGGCCGGCCGTGGCCGAGGAGTCGATCATCGCCCGCGACGTCCTCCTCGCCGAGCACGTCGGCTCCCGCGTCCACATCTGCCACCTCTCCACCGCCGGCTCCGTCGAGATCGTCCGCTGGGCCAAGTCCCGCGGCATCGACGTCACCGCCGAGGTCACCCCGCACCACCTCCTCCTCACGGACGAGCTGGTCCGCTCGTACAACCCCGTCTACAAGGTCAACCCGCCGCTGCGCACCGAGAAGGACGTCCTCGCGCTGCGCGAGGCGCTGGCCGACGGCACGATCGACATCGTCGCCACCGACCACGCCCCGCACCCGCACGAGGACAAGGACTGCGAGTGGGCCGCCGCCGCCATGGGCATGGTCGGCCTGGAGACCGCCCTCTCCGTCGTCCAGCAGACGATGGTCGAGACCGGCCTCCTCGACTGGGCCGGCGTCGCCGACCGGATGTCCTTCGCCCCGGCCCGCATCGGACGGGCCACCGGCCACGGACGACCCGTCTCGGCTGGTGAGCCCGCGAACCTGACGCTGGTCGATCCGGCTTACCGTGGTGTCGTGGACCCCGCGGACTTCGCCTCCCGCAGCCGCAACACCCCCTACGAGGGCCGTGAGCTGCCGGGACGCGTCACCCACACCATCCTGCGGGGCCGGGCAACGGTCGTGGACGGGAAGCTGGCGTGACACCACTCATCGCAATCGCCGCAGAGGCGGCGGACCAGAAGTCGGCGGAAGTGACCGACTGGGCCGGACGGATCGGCTGGGTCGCCGGACTCCTGCTCTTCGTCGTCCTCGTCTACTGGCTGATGCGCCAGGGCTGGAAGTGGCGCGGCAGCCTCCAGTCGGACCTGCCCGAGCTGCCCACCGCGCCGGAGGCCCCCGGTGCGACGAGACTGACTCTCAGCGGGCGCTACCACGGGTCCACGACCGCCGGGCAGTGGCTCGACCGGATCGTCGCCCACGGCCTCGGCACCCGCAGCCGCGTCGAGCTCACGCTCAGCGACGCCGGAATCGCGGTCGTACGCCCCGGGGCGAACGACTTCTTCATCCCGGCGGACGCCCTGCGCGAGGCCCGCCTCGACAAGGGCATCGCGGGCAAGGTCCTCGCCGAGGGCGGCCTGCTGATCGTCACCTGGGCCCACGGGGAGAAGCTGCTCGACTCCGGCTTCCGCTCCGACCGGGCGGCCGAGCACACCGCCTGGGTCGAGGCCCTCAACTCCATGAACCACACCACCACGACGGAAGGCATCGCACGATGACGACCTCCACCAGGGGAGCCGCCAAGACTCCCGCCGTACTCGTCCTGGAGGACGGCCGCATCTTCCGCGGCCGCGCCTACGGGGCCGTGGGGGAGACCTTCGGCGAGGCCGTGTTCTCCACCGGCATGACCGGCTACCAGGAGACCCTCACCGACCCGTCGTACCACCGCCAGGTCGTCGTCATGACCGCCCCGCACGTCGGCAACACCGGCGTCAACGACGAGGACCCCGAGTCCGCCCGCATCTGGGTCTCCGGCTACGTCGTCCGCGACCCCGCCCGCGTCTCCTCCAACTGGCGAGCCCAGCGCTCGCTGGACGAGGAGCTGGAGCGCCAGGGCGTCGTCGGCATCTCCGGCATCGACACCCGCGCCCTCACCCGCCACCTGCGCGAGCGCGGCGCCATGCGCGTCGGCATCTTCTCGGGCGAGGCCTGGAGCGGTGTCCGCGACGAGGCCCTCCTGGCGAAGGTCCAGGAGCAGCCCCAGATGAAGGGCGCGAACCTCTCCGCCGAGGTCGCCACCAAGGAGACGTACGTCGTCCCCGCGATCGGTACGAAGAAGTTCACCGTCGCCGCCGTCGACCTCGGCATCAAGGGCATGACCCCGCACCGGATGGCCGAGCGCGGCATCGAGGTCCACGTGCTGCCCGCCACCGCCACCGCCGAGGACATCTACGCGGTGAACCCGGACGGCGTCTTCTTCTCCAACGGCCCGGGCGACCCGGCCACCGCCGACGGCCCCGTCGCCGTCATGCAGGCCGTCCTGGAGCGCAAGACCCCGCTCTTCGGCATCTGCTTCGGCAACCAGATCCTCGGTCGCGCCCTCGGCTTCGGCACCTACAAGCTGAAGTACGGCCACCGCGGCATCAACCAGCCGGTCCAGGACCGCACCACCGGCAAGGTCGAGGTCACCGCGCACAACCACGGCTTCGCCGTCGACGCGCCCCTCGACAAGATCTCCGACACCCCCTTCGGGCGTGCCGAGGTCTCCCACGTGTGCCTGAACGACGACGTCGTGGAAGGCCTCCAGCTGCTCGACCAGCCGGCCTTCTCGGTCCAGTACCACCCCGAGGCGGCCGCGGGCCCGCACGACGCCGCGTACCTCTTCGACCGTTTCGTATCCCTGATGGAGGCCGAGCGTGCCTAAGCGCACCGATATCCAGTCCGTCCTGGTCATCGGCTCCGGCCCGATCGTCATCGGCCAGGCCGCGGAGTTCGACTACTCCGGTACCCAGGCCTGCCGCATCCTCAAGGCCGAGGGCCTGCGGGTCATCCTGGTCAACTCCAACCCGGCCACGATCATGACCGACCCGGAGATCGCCGACGCCACGTACGTCGAGCCGATCACCCCCGAGTTCGTCGAGAAGATCATCGCCAAGGAGCGCCCCGACGCCCTCCTGCCCACCCTCGGCGGCCAGACCGCGCTCAACACCGCGATCTCCATGCACGAGCAGGGTGTCCTGGAGAAGTACGGCGTCGAGCTCATCGGCGCCAACGTCGAGGCCATCAACAAGGGCGAGGACCGCGACCTCTTCAAGGGCGTCGTCGAGGCCGTCAAGGCCAAGATCGGCTACGGCGAGTCCGCCCGCTCGGTCATCTGCCACACCATGGACGACGTGATCAAGGGCGTCGAGACGCTCGGCGGCTACCCCGTCGTCGTCCGCCCCTCCTTCACCATGGGCGGCGCCGGCTCCGGCTTCGCCCACGACGAGGACGAGCTCCGCCGCATCGCCGGCCAGGGCCTCACGCTCTCCCCGACCACCGAGGTGCTCCTGGAGGAGTCCATCCTCGGCTGGAAGGAGTACGAGCTGGAGCTGATGCGCGACAAGAACGACAACGTCGTGGTCGTCTGCTCCATCGAGAACTTCGACCCGATGGGCGTCCACACCGGTGACTCGATCACCGTCGCCCCGGCGATGACGCTCACCGACCGCGAGTACCAGCGGCTCCGCGACATCGGCATCGCGATCATCCGCGAGGTCGGCGTCGACACCGGCGGCTGCAACATCCAGTTCGCGATCGACCCGGTCGACGGCCGGATCATCGTCATCGAGATGAACCCGCGCGTCTCCCGCTCCTCGGCGCTCGCCTCCAAGGCGACCGGCTTCCCGATCGCCAAGATCGCGGCCCGTCTCGCCGTCGGCTACACGCTGGACGAGATCCCGAACGACATCACGGAGAAGACCCCGGCGTCCTTCGAGCCGTCGCTCGACTACGTCGTCGTCAAGGCCCCGCGCTTCGCCTTCGAGAAGTTCCCGTCCGCCGACTCCACCCTCACCACGACCATGAAGTCGGTCGGCGAGGCCATGGCGATCGGCCGCAACTTCACCGAGGCGCTCCAGAAGGCCCTGCGCTCCCTGGAGAAGAAGGGCTCGCAGTTCACCTTCGTCGGCGAGCCCGGCGACAAGGCCGAGCTCCTGCGCGAGGCGGTCCGCCCGACCGACGGCCGCATCAACACCGTCATGCAGGCGATCCGCGCCGGCGCCACCCCGGAGGAGGTCTTCGAGTCCACGAAGATCGACCCGTGGTTCGTCGACCAGCTCTTCCTGATCAAGGAGATCGCCGACGAGCTGGCCGCGGCCGAGAAGCTCCACCCGGAGATCCTGGCCGAGGCCAAGCGCCACGGCTTCTCCGACGCCCAGATCGCCGAGATCCGCGGCCTGCGCGAGGACGTCGTCCGCGAGGTCCGGCACGCCCTCGGCGTCCGCCCGGTCTACAAGACGGTCGACACCTGCGCCGCCGAGTTCGCCGCCAAGACCCCGTACTTCTACTCCTCGTACGACGAGGAGAGCGAGGTCGCGCCGCGCACCAAGCCCGCCGTGATCATCCTGGGCTCCGGCCCGAACCGCATCGGCCAGGGCATCGAGTTCGACTACTCCTGCGTCCACGCCTCCTTCGCGCTCAGCGACGCGGGCTACGAGACCGTGATGGTCAACTGCAACCCGGAGACCGTCTCGACGGACTACGACACCTCCGACCGCCTGTACTTCGAGCCGCTGACGCTCGAGGACGTCCTGGAGATCGTCCACGCCGAGACGCTGGCCGGCCCCGTCGCCGGTGTCGTCGTCCAGCTCGGCGGCCAGACCCCGCTGGGCCTGTCGCAGGCGCTCAAGGACAACGGCGTGCCGGTCGTCGGCACCTCCCCGGAGGCCATCCACGCCGCCGAGGACCGCGGCGCCTTCGGCCAGGTCCTCGCCGAGGCCGGCCTCCCCGCCCCGAAGCACGGCACCGCGACCACCTTCGCCGGCGCCAAGGCCATCGCCGACGAGATCGGCTACCCCGTCCTCGTACGCCCGTCGTACGTGCTCGGCGGCCGCGGCATGGAGATCGTGTACGACGAGACCCGCCTCGAGTCGTACATCGCCGAGTCCACCGAGATCAGCCCCACCCGGCCGGTCCTGGTCGACCGCTTCCTCGACGACGCCATCGAGATCGACGTCGACGCCCTCTACGACGGCCACGAGCTCTACCTCGGCGGCGTCATGGAGCACATCGAGGAGGCCGGCATCCACTCCGGCGACTCGGCCTGCGCCCTGCCCCCGATCACCCTCGGCGGCTTCGACATCAAGCGCCTGCGCATCTCCACCGAGGCG
Source organism: Streptomyces gardneri (assembly GCF_006539185.1). GTDB lineage: Bacteria > Actinomycetota > Actinomycetes > Streptomycetales > Streptomycetaceae > Streptomyces > Streptomyces gardneri. The sequence goes on along the minus strand of NZ_BJMN01000092.1, from coordinate 6,320 downwards.
ATCGCCAAGGGCGTCGGCGTCCGCGGCCTGATCAACATCCAGTTCGCGATGGCCGGCGACATCCTGTACGTGCTGGAGGCGAACCCCCGCGCCTCCCGGACCGTCCCCTTCACCTCGAAGGCGACCGCCGTCCCGCTCGCGAAGGCCGCCGCCCGCATCTCGCTCGGCGCCACCATCGCCGAGCTGCGCGAGGAGGGCCTGCTGCCGAAGAACGGCGACGGCGGCACCCTGCCGATCGACGCGCCGATCTCCGTCAAGGAGGCCGTCATGCCGTGGTCGCGCTTCCGCGACATCCACGGCCGCGGCGTCGACACCGTCCTCGGCCCGGAGATGCGCTCCACCGGCGAGGTCATGGGCATCGACGCGGTCTTCGGCACGGCGTACGCCAAGTCGCAGGCCGGCGCCTACGGCCCGCTGCCCACCAAGGGCCGCGCGTTCATCTCCGTCGCCAACCGCGACAAGCGCTCGATGATCTTCCCGGCGCGCGAGCTCGTCGCCCACGGCTTCGAGCTGCTCGCCACCTCCGGCACCGCCGAGGTCCTCAAGCGCAACGGCATCAACGCCACCGTCGTGCGCAAGCTCAGCGAGGGCGAGGGCCCGAACGGCGAGAAGACCATCGTCCAGCTGATCCACGACGGCCAGGTCGACCTGATCGTCAACACCCCGTACGGCACCGGCGGCCGCCTCGACGGCTACGAGATCCGTACGGCCGCGGTGGCGCGCAGCGTCCCGTGCCTCACCACGGTCCAGGCGCTCGCCGCGGCCGTCCAGGGCATCGACGCGCTCAACCACGGCGACGTCGGCGTCCGCTCGCTCCAGGAACACGCGGAGCATCTGACCGCGGCCCGCGACTAGCAGCCCGTACGAATGAGGGGGACACCGGAGACACCGCGGTGTCCCCCTCTTCATGAGCACACCTGGACCTCCCGCATGTACAAGTTCTTCTTCAACCTCGTCTTCAAGCGCATGGACCCCGAGAAGGCCCACTACCTGGCCTTCCGCTGGATCCGCGTCGCCGCCCGCGTCCCCGTCCTGCGGACCTTCGTCGCCGCCGTCCTGGCGCCCCGCTACAAGGAGCTGGGCACCGAGGCCCTCGGCCTGCGGATGCACGGCCCCTTCGGCCTCGCCGCCGGCTTCGACAAGAACGCCGTCGCCATCGACGGCATGGCCATGCTCGGCTTCGACCACATCGAGATCGGCACGGTCACCGGCGAGGCACAGCCCGGCAACCCCAAGAAGCGCCTCTTCCGGCTGGTCCCGGACCGCGCCCTGATCAACCGCATGGGCTTCAACAACGAGGGCTCCGCCGCCGTCGCCGAGCGGCTGGGGACCCGTACGCCGGTCTTCAGGACCGTCGTCGGCGTCAACATCGGCAAGACCAAGGTCGTCCCGGAGGCCGAGGCCGCCGCCGACTACGTGAAGTCCACCGAGCGCCTCGCCGCGCACGCCGACTACCTGGTCGTGAACGTCTCCTCGCCGAACACCCCCGGCCTGCGCAACCTCCAGGCCACCGAGTCCCTCCGCCCGCTGCTCACGGCGGTACGGGAAGCGGCCGACCGCGCGGTCACCGGCCGCCGGGTCCCGCTCCTCGTCAAGATCGCCCCCGACCTCGCCGACGAGGACGTCGACGCGGTCGCCGACCTCGCTCTGGAGCTCGGCCTCGACGGCATCATCGCCACCAACACCACCATCGCCCGCGAGGGACTCGGCCTGAAGTCCGACCCCGCGCTGATCAAGGAGACCGGCGGCCTCTCCGGCGCCCCCGTCAAGGAGCGCTCCCTGGCCGTCCTGCGCCGCCTCCACGCGCGCGTGGGCGACCGGCTCGTCCTGGTGGGCGTCGGCGGCATCGAGAACGCCGAGGACGCCTGGCAGCGCATCCTCGCCGGAGCCACCCTGATCCAGGGCTACAGCGCCTTCATCTACGAGGGCCCGTTCTACGCCCGCGCGATCCACAAGGGCCTCGCCGCGCGCCTCGCCGCCTCCCCGTACGCCACCCTCGCCGAGGCCGTCGGCGCCGACAACCGAAAGGCCGCCAAGTGACTCTCTCCTTCGGCACCCGCCTGCGCTCCGCCATGGACGAGCGCGGCCCGCTCTGCGTCGGCATCGACCCGCACGCAGCCCTGCTCGACTCCTGGGGCCTGACCGACGACATCGCCGGCCTCGAGCGCTTCACCTTCACGGTCGTCGAGGCGCTCGCCGACACCGTCGCCGTCTTCAAGCCGCAGGCCGCCTTCTTCGAGCGCTTCGGCTCGCGCGGCGTCGCCGTCCTGGAGCGCGCCGTCGCCGACCTGCGCGCCGCGGGCGGCCTGGTCGTCATGGACGCCAAGCGCGGCGACATCGGCTCCACGATGGCCGCGTACGCCGAGGCCTTCCTGCGCAAGGACTCCCCGCTCTTCTCCGACGCGCTCACGGTCTCCCCGTACCTGGGCTACGGCTCGCTGAAGCCGGCCGTCGACCTGGCCCGGGAGTCCGGCGCCGGTCTCTTCGTCCTGGCGCTCACCTCGAACCCGGAGGGCTCCGAGGTCCAGCGGGCCGTCCGTGAGGACGGCCGCACGATCGGCGCGACCATGCTGGCGCACCTCGCCGAGGAGAACGCGGGGGAGACCCCCATGGGCTCCTTCGGCGCGGTCGTCGGTGCCACCCTCGGCGACCTGTCCTCGTTCGACCTGGACATCAACGGCCCGCTCCTCGCCCCCGGCATCGGTGCCCAGGGCGCGACTCCGGCCGACCTCCCGGCCGTCTTCGGTGCGGCGGTCCGCAACGTCGTCCCGAACGTCAGCCGGGGTGTTCTCCGTCACGGTCCGGACGTGTCCGCCCTGCGGGCCTCGGCGGACCGGTACGCGGACGAGATCCGGGCGGCCGTCGGCGCGTGAGCCCGCTCCCACCGGCTCGCGGTCAATCCGCAGGTCGGAGCGGATCGGCCCGGTGAATCGACCCGGTGTGGGGGCCGGTGAGAGGAACCGTCTCACCAGCCGTCTCTCTACTTGACGAAAACTTGGCTCAAAACCGGGTCGTTATGCCGGAAAAGTCCTGGTCGGTCGATGCTGACCAGGACTTTTCCGCTGTTCTCGCTGACTGGAGCGGCCTCGGCCGCTAGTCTCCGGGGCAGAGCAGGCGTTCAACGGCCACGCCGTGGGACGTTGCTCCACTGGTGTGGGGCGCTGGGTTCCTCACCGGTCCGTATCCGACAGATCGACATCCGAGGTGACGTAGGCGTGGCTCTTCCGCCCCTTACCCCTGAACAGCGCGCAGCCGCGCTCGAGAAGGCCGCCGCGGCTCGCCGGGAGCGGGCCGAGATCAAGAATCGACTCAAGCACTCCGGCGCCTCCCTCCACGAGGTCATCAAGACCGGCCAGGAGAACGACGTCATCGGCAAGATGAAGGTCTCCGCCCTCCTCGAGTCGCTGCCGGGCGTGGGCAAGGTCCGCGCCAAGCAGATCATGGAGCGCCTCGGCATCTCCGAGAGCCGCCGCGTCCGTGGTCTCGGCTCCAACCAGATCGCCTCCCTGGAGCGCGAGTTCGGCAGCACCGGCGCCTGATCCGGGACGCGCGTCCCGGGCACACCGGTAAAGCTGGAATAATCGCTGCATGGCAGCAGAGGCACGTCCGCGGCTGACCGTGCTCTCCGGCCCCTCAGGGGTCGGTAAGAGCACGGTCGTCGCTCATATGCGCAAGGTTCACCCCGAGGTCTGGCTCTCGGTGTCGGCCACGACACGGAAGCCGCGCCCCGGCGAGAAGCACGGCGTCCACTATTTCTTCGTCACGGACGACGAGTTCGACAAGCTGATCGCCAATGGCGAACTCCTCGAATGGGCCGAGTTCGCGGGCAACCGCTACGGAACCCCGAGGCGCGCGGTCCTGGACCGCCTCGACTCCGGCGAGCCCGTGCTCCTGGAGATCGACCTCCAGGGCGCCCGTCAGGTCAAGGACTCGATGTCCGAGTCCCAGCTGGTCTTCCTGGCTCCGCCGAGCTGGGAGGAGCTGGTCCGCCGGCTCACCGGCCGGGGCACCGAGTCGCCCGAGGTCATCGAGCGCCGGCTGGCGGCCGCGAAGATCGAGCTGGCCGCCGAATCGGAGTTCGACACCACGCTCGTCAACACCTCCGTCGAGGACGTCGCACGCGAGCTGCTAACGTTGATGCTGCTGTCATCTGGGGAATGATTTTTCCCGATCTCCACAGCATGTCTGATTTTTTCTCCATCTTCGGAAGGTAGAGCGTGTCCTCTTCCATGACTGCGCCCGAGGGCATCATCAACCCGCCGATCGACGAGCTGCTCGAGGCAACCGACTCGAAGTACAGCCTCGTGATCTACGCGGCCAAGCGCGCGCGTCAGATCAACGCGTACTACTCCCAGCTCGGCGAGGGCCTGCTGGAGTACGTGGGTCCGCTCGTCGACACCCACGTCCACGAGAAGCCGCTCTCGATCGCCCTGCGGGAGATCAACGCGGGTCTGCTGACGTCCGAGGCCATCGAGGGCCCGGCGCAGTAAGCACGTAACGCTTGTCACCGAAGGCCCGGCGGAACAACCGCCGGGCCTTTGGTGTCTCATGGAGTCGTAGGCATCCGAGTGCGGGGAGTGGCAGTGGTGACCAAGCCGAAGGTCGTTCTGGGCGTCAGCGGCGGCATCGCCGCCTACAAGGCCTGCGAGCTGCTGCGCCGGCTCACCGAGTCGGGCCACGACGTGCGTGTCGTGCCCACCGACTCCGCCCTCCACTTCGTCGGCGAGGCGACCTGGTCCGCGCTCTCCGGGCACCCCGTCTCGACCGAGGTGTGGGAGTCGGTGCACGAGGTGCCACACGTACGGATCGGTCAGGGCGCCGACCTCGTCGTCGTCGCCCCCGCGACCGCCGACATGCTCGCCAAGGCCGCCCACGGCCTCGCCGACGACCTCCTCACCAACACGCTGCTCACCGCACGCTGTCCGGTCGTCTTCGCCCCGGCGATGCACACCGAGATGTGGGAGCACCCGGCCACCCAGGAGAACGTCGCCACGCTCCGGCGCCGCGGCGCGATCGTCATCGAGCCCGCCGTCGGCCGCCTCACCGGTGTCGACACCGGCAAGGGCCGGCTGCCCGACCCCGCCGAGATCTTCGAGGTCTGCCGGAGGATCCTGGCGCGCGGCACCGCCGCCCCGGATCTCGCCGGACGGCACGTCGTCGTCAGCGCGGGCGGCACCCGTGAGCCCCTCGACCCCGTCCGCTACCTGGGCAACCGCTCCTCCGGCAAGCAGGGGTACGCCCTCGCCAAGGCCGCAGCCGCGCGCGGGGCCCGGGTCACGCTCGTCGAGGCCAATACCGGCATCCCCGATCCCGCAGGGGTGGACGTCGTCCACGTCGGCACCGCTCTCCAGCTCCGCGAGGCCGTCCTCAAGGCGGCGGGAGACGCCGACGCCGTGGTGATGGCCGCCGCGGTGGCCGATTTCCGTCCGGCCGTCTACGCCTCCGGGAAGATCAAGAAGAAGGACGACGGGGGAGCGCCCACCGTCGAACTCGTCCGCAACCCCGACATCCTCGCCGAGCTCTCCGCCGACCGCGCCCTGCCGGGCCAGATCGTCGTCGGCTTCGCCGCCGAGACCGACGACGTCCTCGCCAACGGGCGCGAGAAGCTCCGCCGCAAGGGCTGTGACCTGCTCGTCGTCAACGAGGTGGGGGAGCGCAAGACCTTCGGATCCGAGGAGAACGAGGCCGTCGTGCTCGCGGCGGACGGCGCCGAGACCCCCGTACCGTACGGGCCGAAGGAGGCGCTCGCCGAGACGGTCTGGGATCTGGTCCTGCCGCTCCTGCGCCCCGCTCCGACCCTCGCCACCTGACGGGTCGGGCCCGGCCCGGACGAACTCGATCTTGGCGTGATGTCACCCTGTGGAAGCGTGTCACGGGAGGCAGGAAACGCCGACCCACGAGTGATTTACGCCGCACCGGAAGAGCGGCCTCCGCCGGGCCGGAGGCCGGTTCCGGTCACCCACGACCATTCGCCAGGCGAGACACCTGGTCCATTGCCCGAGCACGACCGATAGACTGTTCGTGGAACGTCGCGGGGCGCAGCCCCCTGCCGGTCCGTCACGAGTAGCCAGCAGCCGCTGCAACCCCAGGGAGCGTTGTGTCCCGTCGTCTGTTCACCTCGGAGTCCGTCACCGAGGGTCACCCCGACAAGATCGCTGACCAGATCAGCGACACCATCCTCGACGCACTGCTGCGAGAGGACCCCACCTCGCGCGTCGCCGTCGAGACGCTGATCACCACCGGCCTGGTCCACGTCGCCGGCGAGGTGACCACCAAGGCCTGGGCGGACATCCCCACCCTCGTCCGGAACAAGATCCTCG
>NZ_BJMN01000091.1 GCF_006539185.1 Streptomyces gardneri | reverse complement strand
AGCAGGTCAGTACCGGGATTTCATTGCAACCATCATGCAAGCTAATGCAATGAGTGACATTCTTGCGTTGCAATGAAATGGAAGCGAACGCTATACGTGGCGAGGCGATCAGGCAGACCGACGGCCGGATCGAGGTCTGCCTGACCCCTGACCCGCCGTCGAGGCGCCGCTCGACGCCCTCACCCTGTCCCGGGATGAGCACGCCGGGCATGAGGGAAGGGCTTGGAGTCGGCGTGGCTCCGTCGGCTCGTAAGGCTGCCGCGCCGACGGCTCGACCGCGGCACCGTACGCGTCGACCTTCGTGTGACACCCTCGCTGCCCGTTCCCCGCCACTCCACCCCGCCGCAACGACCAACGCCCTGATCGCGAACCCCCGCCATACGGCCCGCGCCGAGCAATGCCTGGGGAAGGGCGCCTGTGCCTACGCCCACGTCTCCTCGGTGCGCATTGGCGCCTGACCACCCAGCACGCACCTCCGTCGCCCGCTCCACCTGCGGCGCAGAGCGCCGGCTCGTCCGCGCGGGAGCGGCCCCCACGCGGACCGACCCTGAGTGCGCTGTCGCCAACTGCTCGCCGTGCCCCGCGGGGTCGGGAATCTTCCTGCCTGGGTCACGTCATGACGGCTGGTTCGTACGAGGGCTGTAACAGTCGCGGGATGTTGGTGAACGGGCTTTCCCGTGTGGAGACACTGACGGTGTCAGCTGCATACAGGCCGGCTTCGGGCTGGTCACGGGGGAAGAGGGAACGGCATGAACTCCAAGACGGTCAGACTCGGTTCACCGCGTCGGGGCCTGCGCGGCGTTGTTCTGGGGGTGGCGGTGGTCGCGGCTCTGCTGACGACGACCGCTTGCCAGGGTGACGACCAGGCGGCGCCGCCGCCGACCGCCGCGCCCTCGGGCTCCGCGTCGGCCGGCGGGAGCACGTCGTCGGCCGCGCCCTCGGGCTCGGCGTCGGCCGGCGGGAGCACGCCTGAGACCGCCGCGCCGACCGGCGACTCCGGGACCGGCAGCAGCACCCCGACGCCGACGGCGACGGGGTCCGGGGACAGCGGGGAGACGGGCGGAGGGAACGGGACGCAGTACGCGGACTGCGAGGCGGACGGCCTCACCACCGCGGTGGAGCCCCAGGACGAGCGCGGGGAGACCCCGCGCCACTTCCTGCTGACTGTCACGAACAAGGCGAAGACGCCGTGCGTCCTCAATGACGCGCCGCAGGTGCGGCTCAAGGCCGGCAACGACGCTCCGATCGTCCAGACGCTTGGGGAGCCGGACGGCGAGCCGGTCGTCGTCGAGGGGGGCGGCAAGGCCTACGCGGGCCTGTATGTCTTCGGGAACGACGAGGGGGGTGAGGCGGAGTACGACCAGTCCGACCGCTTCACCGCGACCCTGGTCGCCGGGGAGGGCACCGAGCTGAGCGGCACGCTCATCTTCGATCTGCCCGACGGTCTCGACACGGTCTCCGTCGACGACGCGGCGCGGGTGAACGGCTGGGCCGGTACCGAGGGACTCGCGATGCGCCCGATCACCCAGCTCTGAGGACCGGGCGCGGGGACCGCCGCCGTACTCCCCACTGGGGGTGGGGCGACGGGGGAGGTCCCCGCGGGAGGCCTGGGTCCGGGGCAGGGGAAGCCGGACGGTAGCTGGGGCGCCATGGCCAGGTTGGTTGGCACCCCGGAGCCGGGGCCTCGGGCATGGCTGGAAGGGCATCCGGCAGGCGGCCCTTCGATACTCGAGCATCCAGTGGCTTTGTTCACGAGAACGGTTCTCGTGAAGGAAGCCACGCTCCCGGTGGTGCCTACGATCATGGCGCGCGACACAGACCACAGAAGGACATCAAGCCGCATGACGACCGCCGCCGACACCACCGCCCGCGACCGTGCCCTGGTTCATCAGGCCGCCGCTCGCCTCGTTCCCGCCCACAGCGAGAACCCGAACAAGAACCGTGCCTGGTATGTCCTGGTCGGCACGAACCTGTACTACGTCTGCGACGTCGTGCAGGCAGCCTTCGACCTGACGGCCCGGGACGTAGACAAGGACCGCAAGATGCTCGACCAGCTGGGCTTCCCTGTCTTTGCCCTGGGATACGGCCCGCTCATGACCAAGGGGCACCCCGCGCACTGGGGCGAGTGACGCGCCGTCCTGCCGAGGCACCGGCACCGGAGACCCCCGCTCGGGACCGCGCGGGGGTCTCTCCATGATTCCGGCCCGACCGTAGCAATTCGGCTCTGAGCTGTGGTGTCACGTCTCGGGATCATGAGCACCCCCTCGAAGCGCGAGCGTCTCCGCCACATCGTCGTCCTGCGGGTCTCGACCGCGAGCCAGGCCGTCGACGGCTACGGCCTCCCGGCACGGGAGCGCGACCACCGATGGTGGAACGGGACACCCGGCCACGAACACGCCATGACGTACATCGGCCCTCAGATGATGGCGGGGGAGGCGGCGATCACGAAGAGACGCGCCGGCGCCGCGCACGAGGAACGCAAGGCCGCCCGCCGTGGCCGATGACACCGAACTGCCGGACTTCGACGTGCCCGTCGGCCTCTTCCAGGATGTGGAGGACCTCAAAGCCGAAGTCGCGCGCCTGACCGCGCAGGCCAAAGGACTGGCCGAGGCCGATGCCGCAGGCGCGGGCGAGGCCTCCGCGGGCGACGACCGGCGGCCGGCGGATAGGCCGAAGACGACGAGGAAGGAGAACGAATGGCAGTTCCCGCCGTTCAACCTGCTGCTCGACTCCCCGCAGTACGCCAACGAACTGCGCGCCCTGATCGAGTGGGTGGTTGAGGGCGTACTCGTCCTCGGGTACCTGGCCGAGCCCTCCACCGACGCCCGCTGGTGTCAGCTGTGGTTCGACCACACCATCGCCATCGCACGCCGGTCCGGGCCCGCTTCGACGGGACGCACCTGGGGGACTTCCAGGGGCTGGAGGCAACGGGCCGACCGGTCGGATTCCGCAGTGTCGAGATCTACCGGATCGAGGGCGAGAGGATCGCCGAGGAATGAGTGGGCCCCTCGACACGCTCAGCCTCATGGGCAGATCGCACCCGAGCCTGTCGCACGATGACGCCCGAGCCCTCGATCTGAGGACTCGACGTCCGCCGGGGGTGCTAGGGCGCGCACCCGACGCGTTCGTCGCCCTCGGCGACCCTCGTTTCTTGCCCTCCGCCGCGACAGGCACCGACACCACCACCGAGTGTGCCGGCCCTTGCCTCGCATTCCGCGCAGGCCTCACCCGCAGGGCTGACGTTGCAACCGGAGGCCGCCGCCTTCGACGGAACGGCGAACCCCATCGCGCCGGGAATTCAGCAGGGTCACTTCGCCAGCTTGCCGTCGGCCGTGACGGCGAACCACGTGCTGCCGACACCCTGTCCGTTGGTGTCACCGGGGGTCTTGTCGCCGGTGAACCAGTACAGCGGCCAGCAGTCGATGGTGAGCTGCTTGGTGCCGTCGGGGCGGGTGAGGATGATCAGCTTCTTGGGGTCGATGCCGTCGATGTCGTTCACGTCGACCGGCTTGGCGGGGCGCCACTTCTCCAGGCAGGCGCCCTCGCAGTTGGACTTCATCGGCCAGGCCGTGTCCTTGGTGAAGCGGTACAGGGTGCGGCCCTTGCCGTCCTGGATGATCCGGCCGAGCTGGTCGTCGTTGCGGAGCGAGAGCGCGGGCAGCGGCTTTCCGGTGCCGTCCTCGTCGGCTTCGGGTGCCGTGGTGCCCGCCTTCTTGCCGTCGGGGGTGACGGCGAACCAGGTGCCGCCGACGCCCTGCCCGTTGGTCTGGCCAGGGGCGGTGTCCTTGGCGAAGCGGTAGACGGGCCAGCCCGCGATCGTGAGCTGCTTCGTGCCGTCGGCCCGATCCACCGAGCCGGTACGGGACGCCTTGACGTCTCCCGGCTGGGTGCTGCCGGCGGGGACCGGCGGCCAGGCCTTGGCGCAGTCGCCGTCGCAGTTCGAGGCGGAGGGCTTGGCGGTGTCCTTGTCGAAGCGGTACAGCGTGAAGCCGGCCGCGTCCGTCACCACCGTGCCAAGACGGGGGTCCTGACGGGTAACCAGGGGACCGGACGCGGTGGCCGCCGCCCCACCGGAAGGCGTGGCGCCGTAGCCGTCGGACCCGCTACCGCTTCCCGTCGAGGCGCTCGCACCGGCCGGGGCGGCCGGGCCCGCGGAGCCGGCACCGCTCTCCTGCGGTCCGCAGGCCGTCAGGCCGAGGACGAGTGCGGTTCCGGCTGCGGCGATGGTGAGCTTGTTCAGGTTCGTCATGAGAACACCCCTGTTCGGATACTTCATCGGTATCTGCTGGCATCGGAGACACGAGGCCCGTCAGGGGGTGGGTTCAACGAATCCCGAAGAATTTCTTTCGGGGACACGCGAACGCCGACCGGCCCCGGGTGTCGGGACCGGCCGGCGTTCGCGTGCGAACCGCGCACGGGCGGAGGGGCAGAGATCACGCATTCAGGGGTACGGTCACGAACCGTTTGCCCTCCTCGTTCTCGACCACGATCTCCCGTACGTCCTTGGGGTCGACCGCCGCCGAACCGTCCAGCGACGCGCCCTTGCCCTCGCCCGAGTGCTCACCGGCCCCCACGACCCAGCTGCCCGCGGTGGTCCGGCTGCCGTCGCGCCCGACCACGACGAGCGTGCAGCGCTCGCCGGGCGGCAGCCCGGTCACCGCCGCGTGCACCCGCACCCAGGCGGCGGCCGGGGTGACTCGTACGGTCATCCGGGTCCCGCTGGCCGGGTCCGTCGCCGAGGCCACCCTTGTACCCGGTGGCGGGGGCGCCGGTGTGACGGTACTGGTGGCCGTCGGCGGGGGCGGCGGTGGTGCCGCGACCGGTGGGCTGCCGGTCCCGGTGGCAGTTCCCGCCCAGAAGACCCCGGCCAGTGCCGCGGCCGCCGCCAGGCCGGCCAGGGCCGCGCGCCGCCGTTGCCCTCCCGCGCGTTCGTTCCGCATCTGCCTGAGCGTGCGCTGGAGCATCAGCTCGCCGCCCTGGGGCGGCCCGTCGAGGAACGCCTCGGGCGGCACTTCGCCGAGTGCGGCCTCCAGCTCGCGCAGCGAGGCCAGCTCCTCCCGGCACGTCGAGCACCGGGCCAGGTGTGTCTCGACGTTGCGGACGTCGGCCTCGTCGAGCACTCCGAGCGCGTACGGACCGAGCAGGACCTCCTCGTCGTGCTGCTGCCGGTTCATGCCACCACCTCCCTCAGGCCGGACCGGTGTTCCGGCACGCCCGCCTGATCGGTCTCATGTTCATGGAACAACGCGCGCAGGGCCTTCAGCGCGTAGTGCGAGCGGGATTTCACTGTCCCGGCCGGGATGCCGAGGGCATCGGCGGTCTCGGCGACACTGCGCTCGCGGTAGTACAGCTCCGTGAGCACGTCACGGTGTTCCGGTGTCAGCCGGTCCAGCGCGCCGAGCATGCTCATCGTGTCCACGACCGCCTCGGCGTGGTCGTCCTCCAGTGGCGGCGTCGCCGGGGACTCGGCGATCTCGGTCGGCCGCGCGGCCTTGGCGCGGTACCGGTCGGTGATGATGTTGCGGGCCACCGTGAGCAGCCAGCCGCGTACCGATCCCTTCCCGTTGACCAGGGCGTCCGCGTGCCGCCAGGCCCGGATCAGGGTTTCCTGGACGACGTCCTCGGCCGTGGCCCGGTCGCCCGTCAGCCGTGTCGCGTACGCGAGCAGGGCGTTGCCGTGTTCCTCGTACACCGTCCTGATCAATGCCTCGTCGGTTGAGCCCCGCCTGCTACGGGGCCACAGTGGTCCGGCCATCTCCCCGCTCCGTCCGAAGTCGCCTGTGTCGTGACCCACACGAGGCCCCGGACCGAACGGTTCACGTGACCTGCGTCACATACCTCAAGTGCGGCAGTGGCGACTGTCGTTGAGGCAGTCGACGAGCTGTGCCATCCGGCTCTCGGTCATCACGTTCACGAACATGGCGTGGTCTGTTCTCGGGCTGTGGCGCTGTTCGGGGAACGAATCCAGCGCGATCGGTACGCCGTCGGGCAGCGCCTCGTACTCCAGGCCGAGCCGCAGCTCGGGCACGGCGAAGGTGTCCCCGGGGCAGACGCCGTTGGCCGCGGGGAATCGCAGATGGGTATGGCCGGTGGCGCGCGTGTCGATCCCATTCCAGCAGCTCGGGAAGACGAGCGTACGGGTGAGCCGGTCGCCCTCGGGGCAGCGCGGATAGCTCCTGGTGGAGCGGTCGGGGAGGCTCGAACAACCCCACTGTGCCCGCACCGCCTCGTCGGTGCGCGCCGTGAACGCCACGGCGTCTCCGGTGAGCGCGCGCAGGAACCGGGGCATCGCCACCACCTTGCCGGCCGGGTTCCCACGGAACTCCAGTCGTACTTTGACCGGCTGGAGGATCTGGCCGGCGTTCCCGTGTCCGGCGGCTGTCTCGTGCGTCTCGGTAGCGGGCCGGTCGGTGCGGCGCAGCACCGGCCAGTAGTACGTGGAGCGGTCCCCGCCCCGGCAGGTCGTGGGCGCGGACGCCAGGCTCCCGTCGGTGGAGGCGGCGTCGGTGGACAGGTTTCCCACGTACGCATGGGTGTGGTGGGCGCCGCCCTGCAGGCCCGGCGAGACGACCAGGTTGTCCTGGTTGTAGTGCCCCTCCTCGTTCCGCCCGCAGTCAACGGTGAAGCTGCCGGCGGAGCCGTCCGGGCCGGGCTGCGGCGCGGGTGGGGCGGGCGCCACGGTCCGGAGATCCACGTAATCCTCGGGCACCGGCCCGGCGGACGGTGCCGCGTGCGGCCCGCCGGTGCGCGCCGCACTGAGGGCGCAGGCGGCGAGCGCGCCCGCCAGGATCAGGCAGACGAGCAGCATCGACATCCGGCGTTCTCTCCCCATGCCGGTCACGTTCGCTGCTCGCCGCCGTCCCCGTCAACCACGGCCCGGCCGCTGCACGGAGGACCGGTTCGATGCCTGCGGCGCAGTCGCCTGCCCCGAACGGTGGAGACTCGCACGCCTGCACGCCCTGCGGTCGGCCTGGTCGGTGGCGGGTCCGGAGGTGCCGCCCGCTGGGACGCGGTTGGACCCGGCGCCGCCTCGACCAGGCCCTGCCAGATCTTCGGCGCCAACGATGTTGCAGCCGCCACCGCCGCCCCACCGGCCGGCTCCGCCGCCTCCGCCGGCAAGACGACCCGGACCGCCCCGACACCACCGAACACCTGGCCGCGCTGCCCGGCATCAGGGCCTTCGACCTCGACCTTCCCGCCGTCCTCGCCATCGCGCAGCAGGCCACCTGAGCCCAGGCCACCCCGTGATCAGCAGTCTGGGCCGGTGAGGAGTTCGAGCTGGATGCCGTCGTCCTGCAGGCGGGTGGACAGCGTCATCAAGTCGGCCGAGTTCCTGAGAGTCAGAGCAGAACCTGCCCCGAACAGGCAAGTAGCTTCTGCCCCATGGGCATCAAGGACAAAACCTTCGTCAACAAGACCCTCGACGACAAGGCCTTCGCCGACAAGCTCATGGGCGACAAGGCCCTCGCCGACGAGCTCATCGCCGGGCTCCTTGCCGCTGAGTCTCCCGTCGACCTGGACCTGGCCAAACTCGTGATGGCCCTCTATGACAAGCGGGGAACCTTCCACGAGGGCATGACCGGTCTGGAGCACAGGGCGGCCCGCGACGAGGACCTCGCCAGTTTCTTGGAGGTCATCTTGACGAACCAGGTCATCGAGACCTTGCGGGCCGAAAGTGAAGCCGCCACGAAGGCCGCCGATGCAGAGATGATCCTCAACCCCACCAGCGGGGTCTATGTCTTCACCGACCGGAACTGCAAGGGCAAGCACGCAGGGTTTGCCGGCGGTCGGGCATGACATGGCCGACATCGCGAGGCAGATCGGCAACGATGCGATCTCCAGCCTGTCCATCGCCAAGGGATGGAGCATCACTCTCTTCACGGCTGCGGGATTCTCCGGCGAGAGGACGACCATCGGTCCTCGGCGCGACGGGGTCGGAGGGGATCGGTACAACCTGATCGACGGGTTCGACAACGAGGTCTCCTCCTTCATCATCACTGGCGTCAGCGCGGATCCCTCCCGCAAGAACCAGGTCACCTCCACGTACCACGGCTCAGCCACCGGCTACACCCCGGCGAAGGGACAGGAAGGCTACTCCGGCGAGTAACGACAGCCGGAGCTTCTGCAGCTCCGTTCGGACCTGCGAGAACCAGCGGGCGCGCTCGGCTGCCTGGTACACCGCCATGCGGCGGACGGCGGCGCGGAAGTCGGGGTCCTGGGTGAGTTCGGCGAGTTCCACCCAGGCGTCGACCTGATCGGGTTCAGGATCGTCCGGCAGCCGGGGCATGGCCGAGCGCATCATGTCGACGAAGTCGGCGTTGGCGTCGAACCCGCCGAAAGCATCGTCGACGAAGTCGGTGATGAGGCGTCGGCGTTCGTCGTCGGAGAGCTTGGCAAGCTTGTGCATGAGGTCCATTTCCTCGGGGGTGGAGCCCCGCTTGGCCACCGCTCACAGCACCGCGCGCCGCAGTCGCAGGGTGCGGATCTGCACCTCCAGGGCGTCGGCGTGTGCGCCCGCGACCTCGGGCACCGAGACCTCCCGGTCCAGTACCTGCAGGATGACGGCAAGGTCGAGCCCCAGGTCACGCAGGGTGCGTACCAGATCCAGACGCGCCAGTGCGCCGATGGCATAGAGACGGTGGCCGGCCGGGCTGCGGTCCGTCGGCGGCACGATTCCGGTGTCGGAGTGGAACCGAATGGTCTTGACCGTCAGTCCGGTCCGCCGGGTCAGAGCCCCGATCGTGAAGAGCGTGTCGCCGTCCATGCCTGCACGACGTGTACCGGCTGTGCCGAAGCGAGGGCCAGGAGATCGGGCAGTTCCCCGTCCGCCAAGCCTCTTGTTTACCTTACGGGTCGACCCGTAAGGTAAATGCCATGAGTTCCTCTCCGCCCTCCAGGGGGCGTCCCAGGGATCCCCGGTCGCACGAGGCGATCATCGACGCGACGGCCAAGCTGGTGGTCGAGGTCGGCTACGCCGCGACATCGATCGGGGCGGTGGCCGCGCGGGCCGGAGTCGGCAAGGACACGATCTACCGGCGGTGGCCGGGCAAGCCGGAGTTGGTCTTCGAGGCCGTCTTCACGACCACCGATGATGCTCCGGCCCCGGATACCGGAACCCTGGCCGGGGATCTGACGGTCATGCTGCAGGGCCTGGTCGACGAGTTCCACGCGCCGGCCGCGGCAGCGGCACTCCCGGGGCTTCTCGCTGACTTCGCCGCTGATCCGGAACTGAGGGCGCGTATTCGCGGTGACTTCCTGGCCCCGTCGAAGGATCGGCTGCTGGTTGTCTTCGAACGCGCCGCGACGCGTGGGGAGATCGCGGCCGAAACGCCTGTGGACCTGGTCCTGGACACCCTGGCAGGAGCCGTGTTCTTCCACGTAGGACTGGTCGGGGAGCGCCCTGACCGGCAGCTGGCGGCAACTCTGGCCGCTGTCGTGGCGAAGGGAATCGAGGTCCGATGAACGGCTGGCTTCTCGCGGCAGGAATCACCGCGCTCGGCGTGGCCGTGGTGCACATCGTCGGCGGGCGCCGCGATGTGGTGCGCCCGCTGCTGTCCTGTGGGCTCGCGGACGAGCCCAAGCGTGTCCTGCACGCCGTATGGCACATGGCGAGCGTCGACCTGGTGCTCTCCGGAATCGCTCTCCTCTACCTCTCCCTGACGGACGGTACTCCGGGGACCGGCCTGGTGGCGTGGTTCGTGGCCGCGCACTTCATCGCGTACGCGGCAGCCTTCCTGGTCGTCACCCTGTCCGTCGGCTGGCCCAGACCACTTCTCCGCCTGCCGCAGTGGATTCTGCTCCTGCCGGTCGCGGCACTGGCAGCGGCGGGCGCCGCGTAGCCGCACCTCGGAGAGCCTCCCGCGACCGTGCCGAGAGACTCCGGACGGTTGTGCCGGCTACGGGCAGCCGGATCGGCCGGGCTTGTGAGCGTGGGCAGTAACCGCCATGTCGTCCTGTCGCTGGCGAACACCGACGCTAACTGGACGCGGTTCGGGGTGCCCGTCGACTCCGAGATCCTGACCGAGCTGGACCGCGCCGGCATCATCGACAAGTGCATGTGTGGCTTTGTTGGTTGGAGAGTTGCGGGAGCGCCTGTCGCCCGGCGCCGAGGGCGGGTTCTTTCGCGGGAGAGGGATGTCGTCGAGTTCCGGCTCTGGCTCACGTTCTGCGGGGCGTCGCTCCCCGTGACGCAGGACGCTTGACGGCCGGTCGGCGGGGAGCTGTTGTCATGACTGGGCGGGCCTGGCGAGGCGTTCGGTGGGGCCGGCGAAGGCGAGGAAGAGAGTCCGCGTGGTGAGCAGCCAGGTGTCGTCCACCTTGCGGAAAGTGTCTTCGTAGTGCCCCACCTGAACGGGGGGTCGCGGCGGTACGAGGCCCTCGCTGTAGCCGTCGACACGGTACGTGGTGAAGTACGTGGTGGCGGCGGCGGTGTCCGCGGAGGTCACGGTAACCAGGATGTTGGTGCATATACGGCGTGACAGTCGGTCTGCGGGCCGGTTGCCGAAGTAGGTGCGCAGGGCGTCGTGGCCAGCTATGCGGCGGTCGCCGGCGGGCCATTCCCAGGTGCCGTCGTGTGTGAAGAGGTCTGCCACCGAGCTCGGGTCCCCGAGGTCGAGCCGGTGGACGAACTCGACGACCAGCCGCTCACAGGCCCGCTCTGCGAGCAGGCGCTCCAGCGGGTCAAGAGTGTCTGCATTCATGATCAACTCATATCAGGTCGCCCCTGGTTGAGACAGCCTCACCCGAGCTGGGCCCCGGTTCCGTACGCATCACAGCTGAGCAGCCGCTCCGGTCGCCGTGCCCGGTTCGGGTCGCCCAGGGGCCGGGTCAGTCCTTCTGTACGAAGAAGGATGAACGTCCTCGCCTCCGATGCAGCCGCCGACGCCGCGGCCGTGTGCCGACCCCGGTGCGACAGAGGCCGCCACACGCCCAGCCAAGCATCCCCGCTTCTGCCACTCGCCCGTGGAACATGCGCGGCGCCGGATTGGCCCTTGACCCACTGCCTGATGTAGAACACTTCAGCGATCGAGCATGATCGCGAACTTGTTCAGTCATCGGGGGATTGACATGAAGTCAGCTCAGCGTTTCATCAGCAGCTTTGCGGTCGTCGCCATGCTCGGGGCAGTCGCCGCGTGCGGCCCGGAGGACACCAGCGCCGACGGCGCGTCCGGCGGCTCTACGGCCTCCGCCCAGCCGTCGGGGAAGCCGTCTGCGGGCGGGAGCTCCTCGGGCGAGCCCGCCAACGACTGCGGGAAGGCGCCCACGCTGCCCGCCGGCCGCAAGATGGTGGAGATCGCCGTGCCGCCGTCGAAGGGCTCGATGTCCGCGAAGGACGCCCGGCCGACTTGCACGCCCAACGACTGGATCTACCAGGGTCAGGGCGAGGCGAAGTACTACCTGTTCGCGCAAGAGGTACAGGCGGAGCTGTCCGCTGGTCCCGGCTCCACGAAGACGGTTCCCGTCGGCGAGCTGTGGACGCATGCCGGTGACTGCATGACGAACCAGGCCGCGGTGAAGGCGCCGTACAGCTGCTCCGGGAACATCTACGACATCACGCTGGACGGCGAGGGCAACGTGAAGTCCATCAAGGAGGTCTGGCACCCGTAGCCCTCCCCGGCGCTGTGCGGCGGGCCACTCGTGTGCAGTCGGCTGCACACGGGCGGAATCGGGTGCCTGCCAACCCGAACGACTACTCCTCCAGACCCGCGGCCTGACGCCGGACCGACGAGTGCGGCGGGTCTGTGACCGGCTCCAGTCCCGCCGCCGAGCGTCGGGCATCGAGCGCGTCCAGGTGGTTCCGTGCCAGCTCCGCCTGTGCTGCAGCGATCACTGGGACCAGCACCGGGCAAGCTCGGACCGGCCTCGCGGAAGGCCGACGACTTGTGGGGCCCGAACGGCGCCTTCTGACCCGCACAGATGCCGCAGGTCTCCCCGGCCTCCCCTCCATGGCGCGCAGGGCTGCCGTACTGTCCGATCTGCGAAAGCCATAGAAGCGGGCCCTCATCCGAGGGCCCGCTTTGACCATGCTCTTGATCACGAAGGTTGGTGAACCGGCAACACCAAGCGGTGATCAGCGGTTTCGCCTTCGGCTCAGCCGCGCGGGTGAAGAGGTTCACCGGAGAGACGGTCCATCGCGAGCGCCCGTAGCGTTCCGGGCAGGTGACGGCCAGGTCGTCGACGGAGGGTTCGCTCCCGCCGATCGCCGGGGGCGGCGCGCAGTGGGCGGTGTGGATGTCGAAGAGGTCGCCCAGGAGCGCGAGGCCGACCGACGCGAGCGCCAGGCCCGGCACGATCATGCCGCGGGGCGACGGCCGGTGCTGCAGGCGGGCGGAGACCTGGGCGGAGGCGTTCCTGCCATCGGCGGCAGGCCAGGCCGATACGGGCCGGGGCAGCCGAGGGCATCCATCCGACCACATCGTCGGCCCGCCCGGCGCATTCGCCGGACCGGTCGTGCCGAGCGGCCTGCCCGGCCCCAGCGGTGGCCCGAGACTCACCCGTGACCTGCGGAAAGATCCACGACGGGGGATACCGCCGGTTTCGTCGCCACGCGCACAGGATCGTCACCGAACCGACATACCAAGCGGTCGGAAACCCCTTACGCAAGAGCTATACCCATGAGTAACGTACGCGGACCACCAGCGCCACCCGCCCGGTCCCCGGGGCGGCAAGGAGCAAGATCGATGTCGTACCACCAGCCTTTCCCAGGCCCACCGCCCGTACCTCAGCACCCGAACGCCGGGCGGCACCGCCACGAGGCGGCGTCGCAGTCCTGGGAGGGTGGATCGCCGTCCTGGGCCGCCGATCCACAGGCAGCCCGGGACTCGTCCCCGCGAGCGTGGGACTCCTCGCCGCAGAGCTGGGACTCCGTGCAGCAGCCCTGGGACGCGCCCCCGCAGCCGCAACCGCCCGCCCGCACCGACGATCGTGATGATCTGCACCGGCTCGGATCGGCTTACCGCAGGCTCCGCCGCGTCGCCACCTTCACCGCGCTCGGCTACTTCGTCATCTTCCTCTTCCTGTCCGGCTACGCCCCCTCGATGATGACCAGCAACATCACGGGTGGTCTCACCATCGGTCTGGTCCTGGGGCTCCTCCAGCTGCCCGTGGCCCTGGTTGCGATTGCTATGTACGAGCGGATCGCGCGCAAGAACGTCGACCCGCTCGCCGCGGCGATCCGCGAACGCGCCGAGCAGGCGGCCGCGGCAGCCGCGCCCCGGCCAGAACGCCAGAGCCGCTCCGGACGTCCCGTGTGGCAGCAGCCCACCGGAGGTGCGCGCGCATGACCAGCTTCAGCTCCGAGGCCCAGACCATGTCGCTGATGGCGTTCATCGCGGTCATCACTGTCACGCTGCTGCTGTGCGTGATGACCGGCCCCGATCGTGACGACCTGGGCGATTTCTACACCGGCTACCGCTCGCTCTCCCCTGTGCAGAGCGGCCTCGCGATCGCAGGCGACTACATCTCCGCCGGCACCGTGCTCGGCACCATCGGCATCATCGCGCTCGTCGGCTACGACGGCGTCACGCTCGCCCTGAGCACCGTGCTCTCGCTGGTCCTGATGATGTTCCTGCTCGCCGAACCGCTGCGTAACGCCGGCCGGTTCACGATCGGCGACGTCTTCACCCGGCGTCTGCCCGGCCCCGCCGTGCGGATCACCACGGCCGCGGTCACCCTGACCGCACTGCTGCCGCTGGTGATCTTCCAGCTCGCGGGCGCCGGTGATCTCCTCTCCGTCGTCCTCGGCTTCGACTCCGACGGCTTCAAGACCGGGGCGATCGTGTTCCTGGGCCTGCTGATGATCGCGTATGCGGCGATCGGCGGCATGAAGGGCACCGCCTTCATCCAGATCGTCAAGACCGTCGCCCTGCTCGGCGCGTCCCTCGCGATCGCCGCGCTCATCCTCAACCGCTTCGACTTCAGCCTGCCCTCCCTGCTGGACGCCGCCAAGCGCGGCAGCGGGGCGGGAGACGCCTATCTCACCTCCGGTCTGCAGTTCGGCGGCAACGAACTCGACATGATCAGCACTCAGTTGACGGTCGTGCTCGGCGCCGCGGTGCTGCCGCAGATCACCATGCGCATGTTCACCGCGCGCAGCGCGGCAGCGGTGCGGCGCTCGATGTCCTGGGCCGTGTCGACCGTCGTCGTGACCTGTCTGCTGATCGCCGTCATCGGCTTCGGCGCGGCGGCGATCGTCGGCCACCAGGGGATCGTCGCCGGCGACCCGCAGGGCAAGACAGCGTTCCTCATGGTCAGCCAGGCCGTCATGGGCACGGACCAGACGACCGTCGAGACACTGCTGTTCACGGCCGTGGCGACAGCCATCTTCCTCACCCTGCTGGCCTCGGTCGCCGGGATCACCCTCGCCTGCGCCAACACCCTGGCGCACGACCTCATCACGCACGGGCTGCGCCGCAAGGCGCAACTGAAGGCCTCCGCCGAGATGGCCATCGCCCGGACCGCCGCGGCGGTCGTCGGGCTCGTGGCGATCGCGATCGCCGCCGGTGCACGGCATCTGAACCTTCAGGCACTGCTCACCCTGTCGTTCTGCATCGGCGCGTCCGCGGTCGCACCGGCCCTCATCTACAGCCTCTTCTGGCGCCGCTACTCCCGTACGGGGCTGCTCTGCACCCTCATCGTGGGCAGCGCCTCCGCGTTCATCCTCATGGCCGGCAGCAACCTGGTGTCCGGATCGCCCCAGGCGATCTTCCCGGACCAGGACTTCAACTGGTTCCCGTTCACCACGTCGGGCATCCTCTCGGCCCCGCTGGGCTTCTTCGCGGGCTGGCTCGGCACGGTGCTCTACGAGCGTGACCCGGCCGACCAGCGCATGCGGTACGAAGCGGTGGAGGAGACGATCCTGGCCGGCACACCCGCGGCGAACAGCGCCTCCGCGTCCTGACGCGCACGCCCCGACGAAAAGGCGCCCGGCCTGACGTTCCAGGCCGGGCGCCCTTTCGGCTGTCCCGAGGTGTCTAGGCCTCTCGTTTGGATTTTGGTTGTTGACGTCTGAGCAGGTCTTCATTTCGTCGTAGCGATGAGTGTTGGAAGATCGGGGTGTGCCTTGGTGTTGCCTCCAGGTATGAAGATCAGCGACGCTTCCAGAGCCAGTGGCGTGAGTGCGCGATCGTTGCGGCACTACGAGGATGAGGGCTTGATCGTCCCCGGCCGTTGCAGCAATGGGTTCCGCGACTACTGCCAGTCCACTGTCGACCGGGTGCTTGCCATCCGCTCGCTGCTGGAGTCCGGGCTGCCCGTGCGGTTGATCAGGGAAGTTCTGCCCCGCCTCACTGACGAACCCGATGTCGGCGCGGATGTGGTGTGCGCGGACTTCCTGCACGAGGTGGAGAGCTATCGCGATCGGCTCGCCGCGCGTATCGCCGTTCTCAGCGACCAGCAGGCGGCACTCGACGCCTACCTGCGAGAGGCCCAGCGCACTGATCTACAGCCGCCACTTGACCTTGACGTAAGTGTCAGGGTCCTACGTTCGGTGCATGGAGATCTATGAGCAGCAGCACACCGCTGAGCAGACGGCACGAGCACTGGTCCAGCGGTCGCACCGGGGACCGAAGGATCTGACCCTGACGACCGATCAGCGCCGCCCCACCCCGGGGCCCGGCGAGTACCTGATCCGCGTCGGCGCCGCCGGGGTCAACTTCGCAGATGTCATGCAAACCCATGGCACCTACGGAGGAGGCCCGCAGGCGCCCTACGTGGCAGGCTTCGAAGCCGCCGGCGAGATCGTGGGTGTCGGCCCGGACATCGACAGCCCGCTCCGACTCGGCACACACGTCGTCGGAGCCGGCCCGGGCGCCTTCGCGCAGTACATGACGATGCTGGCCGCAGGCGTACTTCCCGTCCCCTCCGGCTGGAGCGACGCCGAAGCCCTCGGCTTGGTGCTGAACTGGGCAACCGCATTGGCGGCGCTCAAGCCGTTGGGCGAGATCGAGGCTGGTGACACGGTGCTCGTTCATGCTGCGGCTGGCGGCGTGGGACAGGCCGCCGTCCGCCTCGCCCGCCACTACGGTGCGCGCGTGATCGCCACAGCCTCATCGGCCAAGCACGACACCGTCAAAGCGCTCGGCGCCGACGCGGTCCTGGACAGCGCACGCTCCGATCTGACCGAGGAGATCACCCGCCTGACCGGCGGTGTTGACCTGGTTCTGGAATCGGTGGGACAGGCCACGTTCGACGTCAGTCTGGCGGTCACCAAACCCTTCACCGGACGCGTCGTCGTGTTCGGTGCCGCTTCCGGCGACGCCAGCCTCAGTACGCACGACCTGGTCTTCACCCACCAGGTCCAGGTCAAAGGCCTGCATATCGGTGCGCTGGCGACCGCGGCCCCGTCCATCTACCGGTCGTTGCTCGTCGAGATCGAGGCACTCATCGCCCAAGGCGTGTACCCGCCTGGCACCCCCCAGGTTCACCCCCTGGCCGAGGGGCCGGCAGTGCTGCAGCAACTCGAAGCCGGTCAGACCCGTGGCAAGCACGCCCTCGATCCCTGGCGCTAGGAACGCCTGTGACTCGCCGCAATGCTCCGTTGTCCCCCGAGGGAAGGGTTGCGCCTCGTGCAGCGTTGCCAGCACCGCTCGATCGCGCACGTGGCAGCCGAGATGGGCATCTCCCGCGCGTGCGCGTCGAAATGGGTCGACCGGTACCGTCGTTACGGTGAACTCGGTCTCCTGGCTGTTCCCCGTTGCTGGGTTCCTCCGCGTTGAGGACTCGTGTCGCAGCCGGGCTGGTTCCCCGTGGAGGAGGCGCGTTCCTCCAGCACGACGCGGCGCTCGAACATCGCTGCACCAACAGATCGGCACCGACGTGCCCACGATCGCCGGAGTGCTCGACCGGTTACCCGCCAGCTACGGCAAGGGGTTGATCAGGTCCAGAGCAGAGAGCCTGCACCGGCAGCTGCGCGGACGCCCCCGCGACCCCCTCGGACAGGGTAGGGGTAGGTCCGGCTCGGAGCTGGTAGGGCGGTTCAATGTCTGAGTGGTGAACTGGGCGCAGCTGTACGACTGGCACTCTGACGTAGACCGAGTACCCGAACTCTTGAGCCGTGTGGAGCGTGAGGTCGACGGCGAGGCGTGGGCTGAGTTGGGACGTCGGCTGATCCTGGAGGGCGACCTGGTGTCGCCCGCGGGCATTGCCGCCCTGCCCCGTCTGGTGCGTCTCGCGACGGGGTGCACTGAGGCACGGCTATTGGCCGGAGAAATCATGGAGCGGGCGGCTGGACACCACGGTGTTGATGATGTGCTGGCTCCCGGCGTCGACGCGATCGCCGAGTTCGGTGTTCTCTTGGACCGGCACCTGGAGTCCCGGCCGACCGACTACGTGGTGACCTTGCGCGCTGCTCGCGGTCCGGGAGCAGTACCACTGGGCCAACGTCCTGGGGGACTTCACGGACGACTTCTACGACCTGTCGTGCCCTCACTGCGCTACACGGGTGACGATTGCAATCGGCGACTACGGGCGCTACTCGGCGATCCGCGACTGGAACCAGGGCGACGTGGATCGGCGTGACCTCCGGCCGGCGCCCAGGGACAAGCTTTCGGGCATCGGCCGGTGGATGCACGAGACGGCCAGCCGCGATGGGCAAGTCGTGCTTGCTGAGGGAATCTCCCATCTCTTCGGCAAGGCAGAGTGTCCGAGATGTGCCAGCGTCTTCACCATCGCTGATGAGTACGGGGCCGCCAACTGCCCGGTCTTGCGTTAGCCCCGCAGGGCACTGGCGCTTCACCCCACCTGAGCTGGCGGAAGCAGCAGAAACGCAGGTCGTGATCGCTGCTTA
>NZ_BJMN01000090.1 GCF_006539185.1 Streptomyces gardneri | reverse complement strand
GGGGCTGCGGGCCCGGGTGGTGCCCCGGCCCGGTGGTGCCCCGAGCCTGACGCCGTACCGGGCGCGGTACCGCCCCGGGCGCGATGCAGCCCCCGCCCCGGGCGCGATGCGGCCCTGGGCGCGATGCCACCCCGGGCGCGATGCGGCCCCGGGCCTGACGCCGTACCCGGGCGCGGTGCCGCCCCGAGTGCGGTGCCGCCCCGAGTGCGGCGCCGCCCGAGTGCGGCGCCGCCCGAGTGCGGCGCCCTCCCGGGCCCGGTGGGGCCGCGCTCCCAGGTGAGCCGCCCCGCCCGTCAGTCCGGCCTGCCGGCCCCGCGCGTCGGTCCCGCCCGCCCGTCAGTCCCGCGGCCGGGCCGTCGAGCCTCGGAGCACCAGTTCGGAAGGGACCGTCACCGGGCCGCCCGCCGGAGGCTCCTCTGCGCCCATGGCCAGGCGGCCCGCCCTGGCGCCCGCGTCGTGGAGCGGCAGTCGGACGGTCGTGAGGGCCGGGACCGCGTCCACCGAGAAGGGCAGGTCGTCGAAGCCCGCCACCGAGACGTCGTCCGGGATGGACAGACCCCGCTCCCGCAGGGCCGCGCAGACGCCGAGCGCCACCGTGTCGTTGGCGGCGACGACGGCGGTGAGGCCGGGGTCGCGGGTGAGCAGCTCGGCGGTGGCCCTGTAGCCGGCCTCCCGGTCGTAGGGGCCGTGGACCGTCGGGCCCTCGGCGACCCCCGCCGCCGCGAGCGCCGCCCGGTGGCCTTCGAGCCGGTGCCGGGTCGTCGTCCGGTCGGCCGGCCCCGCCACGTACCCGATCCGTCGGTGTCCGAGTCCGAGCAGATGCTCGGTCAGGAGCCGTGCGCCGGTGCGGTTGTCGAAGACGAGCGCCGCCGCGTTCGCGTCGCCCGGCACCGGCGGCCGGCCGCACAGCACCACCCGGGTCCCCGCCTCCGCGAGCTTCGCGAGTTTGCCCGCCGTCGCCGCCAGGTGCTCCGGGTCCTCCAGTGATCCGCCCATGAGGATGACGGCCGCGGCCCGCTGCCGCTGGAGCAGGGTGAGGTAGGTCAGCTCGCGCGCGGGGGAGCCGCCCGTGTTGCAGACGACGGCGAGCTTCTCGCCCCCGGCCCGCCCCGAGGCGACCTCCCCGATCGCGCCCTGCGCCGCGCTCGCCATGATCCCGAAGAAGGGGTCGGCGATGTCGTTGACCAGCACCCCGACCAGGTCGGACGTGGCGGCGGCCAGTGAGCTCGCGGGGCCGTTGAGGACGTAGTCCAGCTCGTCCACCGCCCGCAGGACCCGCTCGCGGGTCGAGGCGGCGACCGGGTAGTTGCCGTTCAGGACCCGGGAGACGGTCGCGGGGGAGACCCGGGCGCGGGCGGCCACGTCCGCCAGGGTGACGGTCATCGTGTGCGTACCTCCGAGGCCCTTGTCCGGCGTGATGTCGGCAGGCTAGCGTCCTCTCAGACAGAAAGCGCTTTCTATCGAGGCGCGGAACGCCGGGGAGAGGAATCTTTCGTGACACGCAGGACAGTCCGCATCGCCATGAACGGCGTCACCGGACGCATGGGCTACCGCCAGCACCTCGTCCGCTCGATCCTCGCCCTGCGCGAACAGGGCGGCCTCAACCTCGGCAACGGCGAGACCCTCTGGCCCGAGCCCGTCCTCGTCGGCCGCCGCGAGCACGCCCTGCGCGCCCTCGCCGAGCGCCACGGCCTCACCGAGTGGTCCACCGACCTCGACGCCGTCCTCGCCGACGACACCGTCGACATCTACTTCGACGCCCAGGTCACCTCCGCCCGCGTCGACGCCCTCACCAAGGCCATCGCCGCCGGCAAGCACATCTACACCGAGAAGCCCACCGCCGCCGACCTCGCCGGCGCCCTGGAGCTCGCCCGGCTCGCCGAGGAGAAGGGCATCAAGCACGGCGTCGTCCAGGACAAGCTCTTCCTCCCCGGCCTGCTCAAGCTCAAGCGGCTCATCGACGGCGGCTTCTTCGGCGAGATCCTGTCCGTGCGCGGCGAGTTCGGCTACTGGGTCTTCGAGGGCGACTGGCAGGACGCCCAGCGCCCCAGCTGGAACTACCGCGCCGAGGACGGCGGCGGCATCGTCGTCGACATGTTCCCGCACTGGGAGTACGTGCTCCACGAGCTCTTCGGCCGGGTCACGAGCGTCACCGCGCACGTCGCCACGCACGTCCCGCGGCGCTGGGACGAGCAGGGCAAGCCGTACGCCGCGACCGCCGACGACGCCGCGTACGGCATCTTCCAGCTGGAGGGCGGGGCCATCGCCCAGATCAACTCCTCCTGGACCGTCCGCGTCAACCGCGACGAACTCGTCGAGTTCCAGGTCGACGGCGTCCACGGCTCCGCCGTCGCCGGGCTCCGCGGCTGCCGCGTCCAGCACCGCTCGGCCACCCCGAAGCCGGTCTGGAACCCCGACATCCCGGTCACCGAGTCCTTCCGCGACCAGTGGCAGGAGGTCCCCGACAACACCGAGTTCGACAACGGCTTCAAGGCCCAGTGGGAGCTCTTCCTGCGGCACGTCACGCTCGGTGAGCCCTACCACTGGGACCTCCTCGCGGGCGCCCGCGGCGTCCAGCTCGCCGAGCTGGGCCTGAGGTCCGCCGCCGAGGGCCGCCGCCTCGACGTCCCGGAGGTCTCCCTGTGATCCGCCTCCCCCGGGCGGGCGGCGGCGTGCACGCGTACGAGCCCCGCACCGAGCCCCTCGCCCTCGCCACGGCCGGCGCCCTGACCTCCCGTACGGTCTTCTCCGCCGCCCACATCGTCGCCGACCCGTACGCCGACACCACCCCCGACTCTCCCCCTGGCTCCGCCGGGGGGACCCCCACCGCCGTCGACTGGGACGCCACCCTCGCCTTCCGCCGCCACCTCTGGTCCCACGGCCTCGGGGTCGCCGAGGCCATGGACACCGCGCAGCGCGGCATGGGCCTCGACTGGACCGGGGCCGCCGAGCTGATCCGCCGCTCCGCCGCCGAGGCGAAGGCCGTGGGCGGGCGGATCGCCTGCGGCGTCGGCACCGACCAACTCACCGGGCCCGCCGACCTGGTGGCGGTCCGCAAGGCCTACGAGGAGCAGCTCGCGCTCGTCGAGGAGACCGGCTCCCAGGCCGTCCTGATGGCCTCCCGCGCCCTCGTCGCCGCCGCGGACGGCCCGGACGACTACCTCGACCTCTACGGCCACCTCCTCCGCCAGGCGAGCGAGCCGGTCGTCCTGCACTGGCTCGGCCCGATGTTCGACCCGGCCCTGGAGGGGTACTGGGGCTCCGCCGACCTCGACGCCGCCACCGAGACCTTCCTCGACGTGATCGCGGCCCACCCCGACAAGGTCGACGGCATCAAGGTCTCCCTCCTCGACGCGCGGCGCGAGGTCGAGCTGCGCCGCCGCCTCCCGGAGGGCGTCCGCTGCTACACGGGCGACGACTTCCACTACCCGGAGCTGATCGCCGGCGACGAACAGGGCTTCAGCCACGCCCTGCTCGGCATCTTCGACCCCCTCGCCCCGCTCGCCGCCGAGGCGGTCCGGACCCTCGACACCGGCGACGTCGCGGGCTTCCGCGCGATCCTCGACCCGACGGTCGACCTCTCCCGGCACCTCTTCCAGACCCCCACCCGCTACTACAAGACGGGCGTCGTCCTCCTCGCCTGGCTCGCCGGCCACCAGGAGCACTTCACGATGGTCGGCGGCCTCCAGTCCGCCCGCTCGCTCCCGCACCTCGCCCGCGCCTACGAACTCGCCGACGGACTCGGCCTGTTCCCCGACCCCGCGCTCGCGGAGTCCCGGATGCGCTCCCTCCTCACGGTGTACGGAGTCCCCGCGTGAACCTCGACCGCTTCTCCGTCAACCAGATGACCGTCAAGCAGCTGGCCCTGCCCGAACTGGTCGCGGAGTGCGTCCGGCTCGGCGTCCCGGGCATCGGCCTGTGGCGCGAGCCCGTCCAGGCGTACGGGGTCGAGGCCGCGGCCGCGCTCGTACGGGACGCGGGCCTCACCGTCACCACCCTCTGCCGGGGCGGCTTCTTCACCGCCGACGACTGGCTCGCGGAGAACCGCGCGGCGATCGACGAGGCCGTGACGCTCGGCACGGACACCCTGGTCCTGGTCTCGGGCGGCCTCACCCCGGCCTGCCCGGACCTGCCGTCCGCCCGCTCCCGGATCACGGAGGCG
Source organism: Streptomyces gardneri (assembly GCF_006539185.1). Lineage (GTDB taxonomy): Bacteria > Actinomycetota > Actinomycetes > Streptomycetales > Streptomycetaceae > Streptomyces > Streptomyces gardneri. Next base: position 13,868 of record NZ_BJMN01000090.1, on the reverse strand, counting down.
ATAGCCGAACTGGCCCCGTACGCGGGCGAACACGGCATCCGCCTGGCCATCGAACCCCTCCACCCGATGTACGCCTCCGACCGCTGCGCTGTCTCGACCCTGGACCAGGCCCTGGAGATCGCGGAGCGCTTCCCCGCCTCGCAGGTCGGCGTCACGGTCGACACGTACCACCTCTGGTGGGACGACCGCGCCCCGGCGGCGGTGGAACGCGCGGGCGCGACCGGCCGCATCCACTCCTTCCAGCTCGCCGACTGGACCACCCCGCTCCCGGCCGGAGTCCTCAACGGCCGCGGCCAGTTGGGCACGGGCGTGATCGACCTACGAGCCTGGGCGGACCTGCTGGACAAGGCCGGCTACACGGGCCCGGTCGAGGTCGAGCTCTTCAACGACGAGCTGTGGGCGAGGGACGGCGTCGAGGTCCTGGAGGAGACCCTGGACCGCTTCCTGGCGGTCTGACGAACTGCCGAGGCCCCGGTGCGGCGGGGCCGCGGCGAAGGGCTGCCAGGCCGTGCGGGGCCGGGCAGCCGAAGACGTACGAGTTTCCCGGCGGCGCCTACTTCTTGGCGCCGCCCCCCAGCAGGTCACCCAGACCGCCACCACTACCACCGGCCTTCTTCGCGGCGGCGCGCTTGGTGAGTGCGGCGACGACCACCGGGACCAGGATGTCGACGGCGCGGTTGACCGTGGCGGGCGGGAGGCCGGTGCGCTTCGCGACGGCGGTCGCCGCCGGTCTGGCGAGCTTGGCGAGCACCCCGGCCATCAGGCCTCCGGCCGCCAGACCGCCGAGCGTGGCGACCCCCTGGAGCGGCGGCTCGGCCGAGGTGACCTCGTCGACGGCGGCCCGCACCTCGTCCGCGCTGGCCGGCTCGGCCGCCGCCTGGCGCAGCTCGCCGGAGAGCTCGGCCACCGAACTGCCCACGAGCTCCTGCGCACCGCCCGCGTCGGTGCCGAGCAGCCCGGCGATCTCCTGAAGCCGGTCGTCGCCGAGCTCGGTCAGGACCTCGTCCTGGAAGGAAGATTCACTCATGCCGGAAACGCTACTTTTCATCCGGTTTCCCGGCACTCCGGGAAGGGAGTTGTCCCCAGGGCCCGGCGGGGTGTCCGAGGCCTTCGCTACGGTCGGGGCATGTCCAACGAGGGTCGGGGTCCTGCGGTGGTCGAAGGGGTCCTGGAGCGGATCACCTACGCCAACGAGGAGAGCGGGTACACGGTCGCGCGCGTCGACACCGGGCGCGGTGCCGGGGACCTGCTCACGGTCGTCGGCGCGCTGCTCGGCGCCCAGCCGGGGGAGTCGCTGCGGATGGAGGGCCGCTGGGGGTCCCACCCGCAGTACGGCAAGCAGTTCTCCGTCGACAACTACACGACGGTCCTCCCCGCCACGATCCAGGGCATCCGCCGCTACCTCGGCTCCGGCCTCATCAAGGGCATCGGCCCGGTCTTCGCCGACCGCATCACCACGCACTTCGGCCTCGACACCCTCGACATCCTCGAAGAGGCCCCCGCGCGGCTGATCGAGGTGCCGGGCCTGGGCCCCAAGCGCACCGGGAAGATCACCGCCGCCTGGGAGGAGCAGAAGGCGATCAAGGAGGTCATGGTCTTCCTCCAGGGGGTCGGCGTCTCCACCTCCATCGCCGTGCGGATCTACAAGAAGTACGGGGACGCCTCCATCTCCGTCGTGCGGAACCAGCCCTACCGGCTCGCCGCCGACGTCTGGGGCATCGGCTTCCTCACCGCCGACAAGATCGCCCAGGCCGTCGGCATCCCGCACGACAGCCCGGACCGGGTGAAGGCCGGCCTGCAGTACGCCCTGTCGCAGTCCACCGACCAGGGCCACTGCTTCCTGCCCGAGGAGCGGCTGATCGCGGACGCCGTCAAGCTCCTCCAGGTCGACACGGGGCTCGTCATCGAGTGCCTGGCAGAGCTCGCCGAGGACCCCGAGGGGGTCGTACGGGAGCAGGTGCCCGGCCCCGAGGGGGTGCCGGTGACCGCCGTGTACCTGGTGCCCTTCCACCGCGCCGAGCTGTCGCTCGCCGGGCAGCTGGGCCGGCTGCTGCGGGCCGGGGAGGACCGCATGCCGGCCTTCCGGGACGTGGCCTGGGACAAGGCGCTTGCCTGGCTCGCGGAGCGCACCGGGGCCACGCTCGCGCCCGAGCAGGAGGACGCGGTCCGGCTGGCCCTGACCCGGAAGGTCGCGGTCCTCACGGGCGGCCCCGGCTGCGGCAAGTCCTTCACGGTCCGCTCGATCGTGGAGCTGGCCCGCGCCAAGCGGGCCAAGGTCGTCCTCGCCGCCCCCACCGGGCGGGCCGCCAAGCGGCTCGCCGAGCTGACCGGCGCCGAGGCCTCCACCGTCCACCGGCTCCTGGAGCTCAAGCCGGGCGGGGACGCGGCCTACGACCGCGACCGGCCGCTCGACGCCGACCTGGTCGTCGTCGACGAGGCCTCCATGCTCGACCTGCTCCTGGCGAACAAGCTGGTCAAGGCGGTGGCACCCGGTGCCCACCTGCTCCTCGTGGGGGACGTGGACCAGCTCCCCTCGGTCGGCGCCGGCGAGGTGCTCGGCGACCTGCTCGCCCCCGGCAGCCCCGTCCCCGCCGTGCGGCTGACCCGGATCTTCCGGCAGGCCCAGCAGTCCGGGGTCGTCACCAACGCGCACCGGATCAACGCCGGCACCCCGCCCCTCACCCAGGGCCTGCCGGACTTCTTCCTCTTCGCCGAGGAGGAGACCGAGGACGCCGCCCGGGTCGCCGTGGAGGTCGCGGCCCGGCGCATTCCGGCCAAGTTCGGCCTCGACCCGCGCCGGGACGTCCAGGTCCTGGCCCCCATGCACCGCGGCCCGGCGGGCGCGGGCGCGCTCAACGGCCTGCTCCAGCAGGCGATTACCCCGGCCCGCCCCGATCTGGCGGAGAAGCGGTTCGGCGGCCGGGTCTTCCGGGTAGGCGACAAAGTGACGCAGATCAGGAACAACTACGACAAGGGTGCGAACGGTGTCTTCAACGGCACGGTCGGCGTCGTCACCGCCCTCGATCCCGTCGAGCAGCGGCTGACCGTGCGGACGGACGAGGACGAGGAGGTGCCCTACGACTTCGACGAGCTGGACGAACTGGCCCACGCGTACGCGGTCACCATCCACCGCTCGCAGGGCAGCGAGTATCCGGCGGTGGTGATCCCGGTCACCATGAGCGCCTGGATGATGCTTCAGCGGAACCTGCTCTACACGGCCGTGACCCGCGCCAAGAAGCTCGTCGTGCTGGTCGGTTCCCGCCGGGCGATCGCCCAGGCGGTCCGGACGGTCTCGGCGGGCAGACGCTTTACCGCACTGTCCCATCGCCTCACAGGTGAGGCTCCCGTGTCGACTGCTCGGCCCTTGCCGGGCTGAGCTTGCAGGTGGAGCGCGACTGGCTGTCGCGTGGTCCCCTGCGTCCGGAATCAGCGCGTGCTGGTTCTGGGGCGGTTGACTGCGCCCCGCTTCCACGCGGCTTCGCCTCGGTGGGCGATGTTGCGGGAGCCGTTGTGGTCCGCGTGCATGACGATCCCGCAGGACCGGCAGACGAACCGTGCTTGAGTCACCCTGTTCGTGCGATGGGTGTGCCAGCACTCCGAGCACTGGCGGGAGGTGTTGCGCGGGTCCACGAAGACCACGGGCACCCCCGCCCGGCGTGCCTTGTACTCGACGAACGCGCCGAGCTGGGCGAACGCCCAGGAGTGCAGTCGTGCCCGCTGGTCCTTCTTGGCCGTAACCCTCTGCCGGATACCCGAGAGATCTTCCAGGGCGATCCCGCGCGAGGTGCGTTCAGCGGTGGCGACGAGCTGTTTGGCGATGATGTGGTTCTGATTCGCGGCATGCCGGGCCTCCCGGCGGCGCACGCGCTTCAAGACCCGCTTGGCGGACTTGGTGCGCTTCTTCTGGAGTTTGTCCCGCAGTTCGCGGTGCCGCTCGCGGTAGCGGTTGAGCCCGCGGCCGGCCATGATCTCGCCGTCCGAGGTGGTGGCGATGTTCACGATGCCGAGGTCCACACCGAGGAAGCCGTCCGGTTCGAAGGCTTCGGCCTCGGGCAGGTCGATGGTGGCGATCAAGAAGAACATGCCGTCCCGCACCATCAGATCCGACTCGCCTCTGCGGGAGGCCAGAAGCTTGAGCGCGTGATCTGAGCAGACGAACGGGATGTGCTTGATCCGCCCTGCGAGAGTCCAGATCGACACCGTGCGGGCATTGAGGTTCCACGTCAGGATGCGGTCATCGAACGGCTGGGCGGCTTCCTCACGGAAGACGATTGGCTTCGACTCCGCCCGGAGGCGGCTCTTGGAGCCATCCCGGCCGAGGTTCCCAGCCTTGATGTTCGCCCTCAAGGCGGCGTAGGCGTCGCAGACCTTCTTCACGACCCGCACAGCGGGCTGCGCCCCGAGGTCGTAGTCCGCCTTCAGGGCGAAGTACACCTCCTTCTGCAACACGTTCCGCCGCTTGAGGTCCTTGGCGAACGCCACCTCGGAAGTATGGTTCGCGGCTCGGTTGCAGGCACGCAGGGTCGCCGCCAGCGCGTCCGCGTCATGAGCGGACGCAGGCAACAACTTCACCTGCGCGACAATCTTCACGCAAAACACGCTAGTACGATCGACCATAGGAGAGCAACTTGCCCTGGAGCCCACCGAAGCGGGCTTCGCTGACGCATGGCTTCCCTCGGCAGAAGATGGGTGAAAGATCACGCAGGACTTCCGGAACCGGGGCGAAGGGGGCAGGATGTGAAGGTTGGCGGCACTGAGTGCCGCCGATTGGCCCAATGGTCGACCCCGAGTGCACTCTCCTGAGCCAAATGGGGGATGGTAGAGACAGTCAGGGCACCTCGAAGAAGAGGCACTACGTCGGTGAGGGATGACGTGAGCGACAACTCTGTAGTACTGCGGTACGCGGACGGTGAATACACCTACCCGGTGGTCGAGAGCACCGTCGGCGACAAGGGCTTCGACATCGGGAAACTCCGAGCCCAGACCGGTCTGGTCACCCTGGACAGCGGATACGGCAACACCGCCGCCTATAAATCCGCGATCACCTACCTCGATGGTGAGCAGGGGATTCTGCGGTACCGCGGCTACCCCATCGAGCAGCTGGCCGAGCGCTCCACCTTCCTTGAGGTGGCGTACCTGCTGATCAACGGCGAGCTTCCCAAGGTCGACGAGCTGTCGACCTTCAAGAACGAGATCACGCAGCACACGCTGGTCCACGAGGACGTCAAGAACTTCTTCCGTGGCTTCCCGCGGGACGCCCACCCGATGGCGATGCTGTCGTCGGTGGTCTCCGCGCTGTCCACCTTCTACCAGGACAGCCACAACCCGTTCGACGAGAAGCAGCGCCACCTTTCGACGATCCGGCTGCTCGCCAAGCTGCCGACGATCGCGGCGTACGCGTACAAGAAGTCGATCGGTCACCCGTTCGTCTACCCGCGTAACGACCTCGGCTACGTCGAGAACTTCCTGCGCATGACCTTCTCGGTCCCGGCCCAGGAGTACGAGCTCGACCCGGTCGTCGTCTCCGCGCTCGACAAGCTGCTGATCCTGCACGCGGACCACGAGCAGAACTGCTCGACCTCCACCGTGCGTCTGGTCGGCTCCTCGCAGGCGAACATGTTCGCCTCGATCTCCGCCGGCATCTCGGCCCTGTGGGGCCCGCTGCACGGTGGCGCCAACCAGTCGGTCCTGGAGATGCTGGAAGGCATCCAGGCCAACGGCGGCGATGTCGACTCCTTCATCCGCAAGGTGAAGAACAAGGAGGACGGCGTCCGCCTGATGGGCTTCGGCCACCGGGTGTACAAGTCCTTCGACCCGCGCGCCAAGATCATCAAGGCTGCGGCGCACGATGTCCTCTCCGCGCTCGGCAAGGACGACGCGCTCCTGGACATCGCGCTCAAGCTGGAGGAGCACGCGCTCTCCGACGAGTACTTCGTCTCGCGCAACCTCTACCCGAACGTGGACTTCTACACGGGCCTGATCTACCGCGCCATGGGCTTCCCGACCGAGATGTTCACCGTGCTCTTCGCGCTCGGCCGCCTTCCCGGCTGGATCGCCCAGTGGCACGAGATGATCAAGGAGCCCGGCTCCCGCATCGGCCGCCCGCGCCAGATCTACACGGGCGAGGTCCTGCGCGACTTCGTCCCGGTCGAGGCCCGCTAGGGCCTCAGGGACCCGGTTGCGCCCCGGAGGCGAACCGAGCCTCAAAGAAGTGAGAGAAGCGCCCCGCCGCCGATCCCCCCACGGGTCGACGGTCGGGGCGCTTCCCATATCCCCCGGTGCGGATTCCCCCCACGGGATCCGGGCCGGGCGTCTGCCGGCGTCAGCAGAAGCTGCGCGGGTCGGGCGCACGCGGTCTGCCGGGGTACGTACGGGAGGGCCGCTCAAAGCTCCCCGGTGCACGTGCCCCGGCCAACGCTTGCCTAGGGACGTCCCCCAAGACATCCCATGAACGTCCCCCAAGACGTTCTCGGCATCGCCCACTTAGACTCGCGAACAGCCCAGATGGTTACCCCCCAATATCTGTGATCTAGATCTCTTTGTGAAGGTCCTGTGCGTCACGTGTAGGTCAAGTCACGTGAAGCGCCGCAGTCGCAGGCTGTTGGATACGACGAACACGGACGAAAAGGCCATCGCGAGGCCCGCGATCATCGGGTTGAGCAGTCCGGCCGCCGCCAGGGGCAGGGCGGCCACGTTGTAGCCGAAGGCCCAGGCGAGGTTGCCCTTGATCGTCGCCAGGGTGCGGCGGGAGAGCCGGATGGCGTCCGCCGCGACGCGGAGGTCGCCGCGGACCAGGGTCAGGTCGCTCGCCTCGATCGCCGCGTCCGTGCCCGTGCCCATCGCGAGGCCGAGGTCCGCGGTGGCGAGGGCCGCGGCGTCGTTGACCCCGTCGCCGACCATCGCGACCGTCCCGCCCTCGTCCTGGAGCCGCCGGATCACCCCGGCCTTCTCCTCGGGCAGCACGCCCGCGATCACCTCGTCGATGCCGACCTCCGCCGCGACGGCCTCCGCGACCGCCCGGTGGTCGCCGGTGAGCAGGATGGGGCGGAGCCCCAGGCCGCGCAGCCGGGCGACCGCCTCGGCGCTGGTGTCCTTGACGGTGTCGGCGACGGTCAGGGAGCCGCGGGCGACGCCGTCCCAGGCGACGTGGACGGCGCCCGGCTCCGCCTCGGGCACGTCGACGCCCTCGGCCGCGAGGAGGGCGGCGCGGCCGGCGAGGACCAGGTGGCCGTCGACGGAGCCGCGCACGCCGAGGCCGGGGACGTTCTCGAAGGTCTTCGGTGTGGGGAGCTCGCCGCACCGCTCGGCGGCGGCGGCCGCGATCGCGCGGGCGACCGGGTGCTCGGAGGAGTGCTCCAGGGCGCCCGCGAGCCGCAGCAGCTCGGTCTCGTCGGTGCTGTCGGTGCCGTACTTCCCGCCGTACACGTGCACGCCGACCAGCCGCATGCGGCCGGTGGTGACCGTGCCCGTCTTGTCGAGGACGACGGTGTCGACGCGGCGGGTGGACTCCAGGACCTCGGGGCCCTTGATGAGGATGCCGAGCTGGGCGCCGCGGCCGGTGCCGACCATCAGCGCGGTCGGGGTCGCGAGGCCCAGGGCGCAGGGGCAGGCGATGATCAGGACGGCGACGGCGGCGGTGAACGAGGCGGTCGGGTCGTCCGTGAGCAGGAGCCAGGTGACGAGGGTGGCGAGCGCGACGAGGAGTACCGCCGGGACGAAGACGGCGGAGATCCGGTCGGCGAGCCGCTGCACCTCGGCCTTGCCGTTCTGGGCGTCCTCGACGAGCTTGGCCATCCGGGCGAGCCGGGTGTCGGCGCCGACGGCGGCGGCCCGGACGACGAGCCGGCCCGAGACGTTGACGCAGCCGCCGGTGACCTCGGAGCCCTCGGTGACGTCCAGCGGCATCGACTCGCCGGTGAGCAGGGACGCGTCGACGGCGGATGCGCCCGTGGTGACGGTGCCGTCGGTGGCGATCTTCTCCCCGGGGCGTACGACGAAGAGGTCGCCGGCCCGCAGCTCCGCGACCGGGATCCGTACCTCCGTGGTCCCGCGCAGGACGGCCACGTCCTTGGCGCCGAGCTCCATGAGGGCCCGCAGGGCGGCGCCCGCCTTCCGCTTGGCGCGGGCCTCCAGGTAGCGCCCGAGCAGGATGAAGGTGACGACTCCGGCGGCGACCTCCAGGTAGATCGCGGAGGAGGCGTGGGCGCGGTCGGCGGTGAGGTCGAAGCCGTGGCGCATGCCGGGCATGCCGGCGTCGCCGAGGAAGAGGGCCCAGAGCGACCAGCCGTAGGCGGCGAGGGTGCCGACCGAGACGAGGGTGTCCATGGTGGCGGCGCCGTGTCTGGCGTTGGTCCAGGCGGCCCGGTGGAAGGGCAGCCCGCCCCAGACGACGACGGGGGAGGCGAGGGTGAGCGAGAGCCACTGCCAGTTGTCGAACTGGAGCGAGGGCACCATGGCGAGCAGGACCACGGGTGCGGCGAGGAGCGCCGAGACGGTGAGCCGCTGCCGGAGGCCGGCGAGCTCGGGTTCCTCTTCGGGCTTCCCGACGGGCTCGGGCTCCGGTGGGAGGGGTTCCTCGGCGGTGTAGCCGGTCTTCACGACGGTGGCGATCAGCTCGTCGACGCCGACGTGCGGCGCGTGTTCGACGTGCGCCTTCTCCGTGGCGTAGTTGACGGTGGCGGTGACGCCGTCCATCCGGTTGAGCTTCTTCTCGACGCGGGCGGCGCAGGAGGCGCAGGTCATCCCGCCGATCGTCAGCTCGGTGACGGTGGTGCCGGTCATGATGCGGTTCCAAACGGGAGCAGGGCCGTACGGGACAACGGTACGGCCCTGCGATGTCTGTTCCGGTGCGGGTCTGTTCCGGTGCGGGTCAGACCAGTTCGTAGCCGGCCTCGTCCACGGCGGCGGCCACGGCCTCGCGGTCGAGGGCGGTGTCGGAGACGACGGTGACCTCGCCGGTCTTGGCGACGGCGGTGACCGAGGAGACGCCGGGGAGCTCGGAGATCTCACTGGAGACCGCGCCCTCGCAGTGGCCGCAGGTCATGCCCTTGACCTGGTAGACGGTGGTGAGTTCGGTCTTCGTCTCTGCGGTCATGGCGCTCTCCTCCTGGATGCGAGTCCTTACGGAACCCGATTATACCCCTAGGGGGTATAATCGGGTGCGTGTCCGGCTCGCGTCGTGCGAGTGATCTCAGCCACCCGAGCCCCACCAGTGTCACAAGGACGAGCCCGCCCACCGAGAACAGGGTGAAGAGATGCTCCTGCTGCGAGGTGGGCTGCGGAATGTACCCCTGGGCGAAGAGCGAGCGGTCGAGGTCGGCGGCCGTCATCCGCAGCACCAGCCAGAGCGCGATCCCGCGCATCGAGTCCCACGGTGCGTGTTCTCCAAGTCCCTCCGCCGACAGGTCATCTGGCCGGAGCTTATGGTAAATACCCGTTATGTCGCATTCGGGGAGCACGCTGATCCTGATCATGGCGATCGCCGTCCTGGCGCCGCTGCTCGCCTACGGGGTCGGGCGCAGGCTTCCCGTACCCCTCGTCATCTTCGAGATCCTCCTCGGCATCCTCATCGGCCCCGACGTCCTGGACTGGGCCCGCCCCGACGCGCTGATCGACGGCCTCTCGCAGCTCGGCCTCACCATGCTGATCTTCCTGGCGGGGTACGAGATCGAGTTCGGCAAGGTCCGCGGCGACACCCTCAGGCGCGCGGTCTGGTCCTGGGTCGCCGCCCTCGCCCTCGGGCTCGGCACCGGGATCCTGCTGGGTGGCGGTTACGCCAAGGGCGTCTTCATCGGGGTGGCGCTGACCAGCACCGCGCTCGGCACCGTCCTGCCCGTGCTGCGGGACGCGGGCGCGCTCCACGGCCGGTTCGGCTCGGTCGTCATGGCCTTCGGCGCGGTGGGCGAGTTCGGGCCGATCATCGCGATGGCGCTGCTGCTCAGCGGGCGCGCCGCGGCCGAGTCGGCGGTGCTCCTCGGCGTCTTCGCCGCGCTCACGGCCGCGGCCGTCTTCTGGGCGCTGCGCCCGCGCCCGCCGTGGTTCTCCCGGATCATCGCCAAGACCCTGCACAGCAGCGGCCAGTTCGCCGTCCGCTTCGTCTTCCTGGTGCTCGCCCTGATGCTGGGGGCCTCGACGGCGCTGGGGCTCGACGTGCTGCTCGGTGCCTTCGCGGCCGGTCTCATCACCCGGCTCGTGCTGACCGGCGCCGCGCCCGAGTCGGGCCCGGAGATCCTGGAGAAGGTCGAAGGCGTCGGCTTCGGCTTCCTCGTCCCGGTCTTCTTCGTCGTCACCGGGATCGAGTTCGACCTGGACTCGCTCCTCTCCGGCGGCCGCACCCTGCTCCTGCTGCCGGTGTTCCTGCTGCTCTTCCTGCTCGTGCGCGGCGGGCCGATCTGGTTCCTCGCCCCGCGCGACCTCGACCGCAGGGACCGGGGCGGGCTCGTCCTCTACGGCTCCACCGCGCTGCCGCTCGTCGTCGCGATCACGACCATCGGCGTGGACGACCACGAGCTGTCGGCCGGTGACGCGGCGGCGCTCGTCGGGGCCGGCATGGTCTCCGTCCTCGTCTTCCCGCTGCTCGCGCTGAAGCTGCGTGCGGGGGCGGGGGAGAAGGCGCTGCCCTCCGAGGCGGTCAGGGGTTCCGAGACGTGGTGAGTCCGGCATCGGCGGCCGCGACGGCGCGGGCCGCGGTGGCGCCGGCCATGAGGGCGCCCTCGCCGATGACCGGGTCCAGGTAGCGCAGGAGGACCTGCTTCAGCTCGGCGATCGTGGCGTCCCGCTCGGGCCCCTCGGGGGCGGCGAGGACCAGGTGGAGGCCGCCCTTGAAGACCGCGAAGGCCATGTCCGCGACCCGGACGCAGTCCGCGGGCGGGCTGTCCGGGAGGTAGTGGGCGATCAGCACGCGGACCCGCTCTATCAACGAGGCGTGCAGGGCGTCGTGCTCCTCCGCGATCCGGCCGGGGGTCTCGGAGCCGTGCATCAGGGCGAGGAAGACCGGGTTGGCGCAGTTGAACGCGATCAGCGGGTCGACGACCGCGTCGAGCAGCTCGGGCAGCGGCAGGGCCAGGTTCTCCGGGGTGAAGGCCTGGCCGTGGGCCTCGCGCATCTCGTGCATGAGGCGGCCGCCGAGCTCGACGGCGATCGCCTCCTTGTTCGGGAAGTACTGGTAGAGCGTGCCGGGCGAGACGTGCGCCTCGCGGGCGATCGCGTTGGTGCTGGCCGCCGTGTACCCGTTCGCGCAGAAGACGTTCGCCGCGGCCTGGAGCAGCTGCGTGATGCGGCGCTCACCGCGCGCCTGACGGCGGCGCGGCTTCGGGTCCTCGGGCATCTCGGGCTTCTCGGACATGACTGTCCCCAGCTCTCCTTGTGGCGCGTTTGACAAATGCGAGAGGTCGCTCGCATTCTAAGGAAACGCGAGCGATCACTCGTGTTTGTCATTCTATGGCAATGGGCGACCCATGTGACCTGCCGGGAAGCGCGCACATGGGTCAGGTGAAGGGGACACCGCGTCATGGCCGAAGTCAAGAAATCAGCACCCGGCGGGGGTACGGTCGGCGGGTGGACGCGGTTCGTCACCGCCCGGCCGCGCCTCACGCTCCTCGTGGCGCTCGTACTCACCGCCCTCGCCGTCCTGGCGGGCGGCGGCGTCGCGGACCGGATGGGCAGCGGCGGCTGGGAGGACCCGGCCGCCGAGTCCACGTACGCGACGGAGGCGCTGGCCCGGGAGTTCCCCGGCTCCCAGCCCAACCTGCTGCTCCTCGTCGACACCGACGCCGCCGGAAAGGCGGGGGCCGCCGCGGTCGACGACCCCGCCGTCGTCGCCGAGGCTCGGAAGCTCGCCGAGCGGCTCGACGCCGAGCCGGGCGTCGACGGCGTCGGCTCGTACTGGTCCACCGGCTCGCCCGCCCTCCGCTCCGAGGACGGCCGCCAGGCGGTGATCGCCGCCCGGATCGCCGGCGAGGAGAAGGACGCCGCTGCGATCCTCGACCGGATCGCCCCCGAGTACCGGGGCACGCACGGACCCGTCGAGGTCACCCTCGGCGGCGGACTCGCCGTCCGCCACGAGATGCAGGTGATCATCCAGGAGGACCTGCTGAGGGCCGAGCTCATCGCCCTGCCCCTCACCCTCGTCCTCCTCGTCATGGTCTTCGGCAGCGCCGTCGCCGCCCTGCTGCCGCTTGGCGTCGGCATCGTCGCCATCCTCGGCACCAACGCCGTCCTGCGCGGCATCACCGAGTTCACGGACGTCTCGGTCTTCGCACAGAACCTGACGACCGCCCTCGGGCTCGGACTCGCCATCGACTACGCCCTGTTCGTCGTCCGCCGCTACCGCGAGGAGCTCGCCGCCGGGGCCGACACGTACACCGCCGTCCGCACCACCCTGCGCACGGCGGGACGGACCGTGCTGTTCTCCGCGCTGACCGTCGCCGTCTCGCTCTCCGCGATGCTCGTCTTCCCGCAGTACTTCCTGCGCTCCTTCGCCTACGCCGGGATCGCCGTCGTCGTCCTCGCCGCACTCGCCGCGCTCACCCTGCTCCCGGCGGCCCTCGTGCTGCTCGGCGACCGGGTCAACGCCCTGGACCTGCGCCGCCTCCTCCGACGCGCCCGCCCGCCCCGCGAGGACACCGACGGGTCCGGCTGGGCCCGGGTCGCCGACCTCGTGATGCGCCGCGCGCCCGTCTTCGCCGTCGCCACCGCCGCCGGTCTCGTCCTCCTCGGACTGCCCTTCCTCGGCGTGAAGTTCGGCACCGCCGACGACCGCCAGCTCCCCGTCACCGCCACCTCCCGGGTCGTCCAGGACCAGCTCCGCGACGGCTTCCCCGGCAACCCCGGCGGCGGGCTCACCGTCCTCGCCGAAGGGGAGGCCACCCCCGCCCAGTACGAGGCCTTCCGCGCGCGGATCTCCACCATCGAGGGCGTCGGCCGGGCCGACGGCCCCGTCACCGCGGGCGGCGGCGCCGGCCAGGCCTACTTCACCGTCGTGCCCGAGGGCGAGACCGTCGGCCCCGGCGCCCAACGGGTCGTGAGCGAACTCCGGGCCGCGCCCGCGCCCTTCGAGACCTCCGTCACCGGACAGGCCGCCGTCCTCGTCGACTCCAAGGACGCCCTCGCCGAACGGCTGCCCTGGGCGGCGGCGATCGTCGTCCTCGCCACCCTGCTCCTCGTCTTCCTGCTCACCGGCAGCGTGATCGTCCCCCTCCAGGCCGTCCTCCTCAACGCCCTCAGCCTCACGGCGATGTTCGGCGCGGTCGTCTGGGTCTTCCAGGAGGGCCACCTCGCCGGACTCCTCGGCTTCACCTCCACCGGCGACATCGAGACCACCCTGCCCGTGCTCATGTTCTGCGTGGCCTTCGGCCTCTCCATGGACTACGGCGTCTTCCTGCTCTCCCGCGTCAAGGAGGAGTACGACGCCACCGGCGACCACGAGCACTCCGTCCGCTTCGGCCTGCGCCGCACCGGCGGTCTGATCACCGCCGCCGCCGTGATCCTCGCCGTCGTCATGGTCGCGATCGGCACCTCACGGGTCACCAACACCAAGATGCTCGGCCTCGGCGTCGCCCTCGCCGTCCTCATGGACGCGATGGTGGTCCGCAGCCTCCTCGTCCCCTCCGTGATGAAGCTGACCGGCCGCTTCACCTGGTGGGCCCCGAAGCCGCTGCGCCGCTTCCACGACCGCTTCGGCGTCAGCGAGTCGGACGCCCCGGCCCCGGCCGCGCCACCGGCCGGGACCGAGGCCGACCGGAAGGAGTACAGCTCCGCGCTCTGACGCGATGACGCGATGACGCGATGACGCGATGACGCGATGACGCGATGACGCGATGACGCGATGACGCGATGACGCGGTGACGCGGTGACGCGACACGCCAGGA
>NZ_BJMN01000089.1 GCF_006539185.1 Streptomyces gardneri | reverse complement strand
GGGCAAGGTCACCGGCCTGGCCACCCTGCGCCGCGAACAGGGAGGCCAGGAGCGTCTGGTCACCTCGCTCGCCGAAGCCTGGGCCAACGGCCTCACCATCGACTGGGCCTCTCTCCTCCCCGCCACGGGCGCCCTCAGCCCCGCCGTCCCCGACCTTCCGACGTACGCCTTCCAGCACCGCTCGTACTGGATCAGCCCCGCGGGTCCCGGCGAGGCGCCCGCGCACACCGATTCCGGGCGCGAGGCCGTCGCCGAGACGGGGCTCGCGTGGGGCCCGGGTGCCGAGGACCTCGACGAGGAGGGCCGGCGCAGCGCCGTCCTCGCGATGGTGATGCGGCAGGCGGCCTCCGTGCTCCGGTGCGACTCGCCCGAGGAGGTTCCCGTCGACCGGCCGCTGCGGGAGATCGGCTTCGACTCGCTGACCGCCGTCGACTTCCGCAACCGCGTCAACCGGCTGACCGGTCTCCAGCTGCCGCCCACCGTCGTGTTCGAGCACCCGACGCCCGTCGCGCTCGCCGAGCGCATCAGCGACGAGCTGGCCGAGCGGAACTGGGCCGTCGCCGAACCGTCCGATCACGACCAGGCGGAGGAGGAGAAGGCCGCCGCTCCGGCGGGGGCCCGCTCCGAGGCCGACACCGGCGCCGGCGCCGGGATGTTCCGCGCCCTGTTCCGGCAGGCCGTGGAGGACGACCGGTACGGCGAGTTCCTCGACGTCCTCGCCGAAGCCTCCGCGTTCCGGCCGCAGTTCGCCTCGCCCGAGGCCTGCTCGGAGCGGCTCGACCCGGTGCTGCTCGCCGGCGGTCCGACGGACCGGGCGGAAGGCCGTGCCGTCCTCGTCGGCTGCACCGGCACCGCGGCGAACGGCGGCCCGCACGAGTTCCTGCGGCTCAGCACCTCCTTCCAGGAGGAGCGGGACTTCCTCGCCGTCCCCCTTCCCGGCTACGGCACGGGTACGGGCACCGGCTCCGCCCTCCTCCCGGCCGATCTCGACACCGCGCTCGACGCCCAGGCCCGGGCGATCCTCCGGGCCGCCGGGGACGCCCCGGTCGTCCTGCTCGGGCACTCCGGCGGCGCCCTGCTCGCGCACGAGCTGGCCTTCCGCCTGGAGCGGGCGCACGGCGCGCCGCCGGCCGGGATCGTCCTGGTCGACCCCTATCCGCCGGGCCATCAGGAGCCCATCGAGGTGTGGAGCAGGCAGCTGGGCGAGGGCCTGTTCGCGGGCGAGCTCGAGCCGATGTCCGATGCGCGGCTGCTGGCCATGGGCCGGTACGCGCGGTTCCTCGCCGGCCCGCGGCCGGGCCGCAGCAGCGCGCCCGTGCTCCTGGTCCGTGCCTCCGAACCGCTGGGCGACTGGCAGGAGGAGCGGGGCGACTGGCGTGCCCACTGGGACCTTCCGCACACCGTCGCGGACGTGCCCGGTGACCACTTCACGATGATGCGGGACCACGCGCCCGCCGTCGCCGAGGCCGTCCTCTCCTGGCTCGACGGCATCGAGGGGGCGGGCAAGTGACCAGACCTCTGAACGTGGACAGCGGACTGTGGATCCGGCGCTTCCACCCCGCGCCGAACAGCGCGGTACGGCTGGTCTGCCTGCCGCACGCCGGCGGTTCCGCCAGCTTTTTCTTCCGCTTCTCGGAGGAGCTCCACCCCTCCGTCGAGGCCCTGTCGGTGCAGTATCCGGGCCGTCAGGACCGGCGTGCCGAGCCGTGCCTGGAGAGCGTCGAGGAGCTCGCCGAGCATGTGGTCGCGGCCACCGAACCCTGGTGGCAGGAGGGCCGGCTGGCCTTCTTCGGGCACAGCCTCGGCGCCTCCGTCGCCTTCGAGACGGCCCGCATCCTCGAACAGCGGCACGGGGTACGGCCCGAGGGCCTGTACGTCTCCGGTCGGCGCGCCCCGTCGCTGGCGCCGGACCGGCTCGTCCACCAGCTGGACGACCGGGCGTTCCTGGCCGAGATCCGGCGGCTCAGCGGCACCGACGAGCGGTTCCTCCAGGACGACGAGCTGCTGCGGCTGGTGCTGCCCGCGCTGCGCAGCGACTACAAGGCGGCGGAGACGTATCAGCACCGGCCGTCCGCCAAGCTCACCTGCCCGGTGATGGCCCTGGCCGGCGACCGTGACCCGAAGGCGCCGCTGAACGAGGTGGCCGAGTGGCGTCGGCACACCAGCGGGCCGTTCTGCCTCCGGGCGTACTCCGGCGGCCACTTCTACCTCAACGACCAGTGGCACGAGATCTGCAACGACATCTCCGACCACCTGCTCGTCACCCGCGGCGCGCCCGATGCCCGCGTCGTGCAGCCCCCGACCAGCCTTATCGAAGGAGCGGCGAAGAGATGGCAGAACCCACGGTGACCGACGACCTGACGGGGGCCCTCACGCAGCCCCCGCTGGGCCGCACCGTCCGCGCGGTGGCCGACCGTGAACTCGGCACCCACCTCCTGGAGACCCGCGGCATCCACTGGATCCACGCCGCGAACGGCGACCCGTACGCCACCGTGCTGCGCGGCCAGGCGGACGACCCGTATCCCGCGTACGAGCGGGTGCGTGCCCGCGGCGCGCTCTCCTTCAGCCCTACGGGCAGCTGGGTCACCGCCGATCACGCCCTGGCGGCGAGCATCCTCTGCTCGACGGACTTCGGGGTCTCCGGCGCCGACGGCGCCCCGGTGCCGCAGCAGGTCCTCTCGTACGGGGAGGGCTGCCCGCTGGAGCGCGAGCAGGCGCTGCCTGCGGCCGGTGACGTGCCGGAGTCCGGGCAGCGTGGCGTGGTCGAGGGGATCCACCGGGAGACCCTGGAGGGTCTCGCGCCGGACCCGTCGGCGTCGTACGCCTTCGAGCTGCTGGGCGGTTTCGTCCGCCCGGCGGTGACGGCCGCTGCCGCCGCCGTGCTGGGTGTTCCCGCGGACCGGCGCGCGGACTTCGCGGATCTGCTGGAGCGGCTCCGGCCGCTGTCCGACAGCCTGCTGGCCCCGCAGTCCCTGCGGACGGTA
Organism: Streptomyces gardneri; assembly: GCF_006539185.1. Lineage (GTDB taxonomy): Bacteria > Actinomycetota > Actinomycetes > Streptomycetales > Streptomycetaceae > Streptomyces > Streptomyces gardneri. The sequence continues at coordinate 18,291 of NZ_BJMN01000089.1, read as the reverse complement.
CGGGCGGCGGACGGCGCGCTGGCCGAGCTCACGGCGCTGCTCGCCGACTCGGACGACTCCCCCGGGGCCCTGCTGTCGGCGCTCGGGGTCACCGCCGCCGTCCAGCTCACCGGGAACGCCGTGCTCGCGCTCCTCGCGCACCCCGAGCAGTGGCGGGAGCTGTGCGCCCGGCCCGGGCTCGCGGCGGCCGCGGTGGAGGAGACCCTCCGCTACGACCCGCCGGTGCAGCTCGACGCCCGGGTGGTCCGCGTGGGGACGGAGCTGGCGGGCCGGCGGCTGCCGGCCGGGGCGCATGTCGTCGTTCTCACCGCCGCGACCGGCCGGGACCCGGAGGTCTTCACGGACCCGGAGCGCTTCGACCTCGCGCGCCCCGACGCCGCCGCGCACCTCGCGCTGCACCCCGCCGGTCCGTACGGCCCGGTGGCGTCCCTGGTCCGGCTCCAGGCGGAGGTCGCGCTGCGGACCCTGGCCGGGCGTTTCCCCGGGCTGCGGCAGGCGGGGGACGTGCTCCGCCCCCGCCGCGCGCCTGTCGGCCGCGGGCCGCTGAGCGTCCCGGTCAGCAGCTCCTGAGACACCGGGGCCCCGGCCCCGGTCCGCTCGGCCCCCTTCGGACGGCCCGGACGGCTCGGACCAGGCGGACGGCTCAGACCGTCCCGTGCGTCCCCGTCCGGCCCCCGTCCGCCCCATCCCGCCCCTCCACCGGCAAGGAAGGACACGACGCCATGCGCGTCCTGCTGACCTCGTTCGCACATCACACGCACTACTACGGCCTGGTGCCCCTGGCCTGGGCGCTGCTCGCCGCCGGGCACGAGGTGCGGGTCGCCAGCCAGCCCGCGCTCACGGACACCATCACCGGGTCCGGGCTCGCCGCGGTGCCGGTCGGCACCGACCACCTCATCCACGAGTACCGGGTGCGGATGGCGGGCGAGCCGCGCCCGAACCATCCGGCGATCGCCTTCGACGAGGCCCGTCCCGAGCCGCTGGACTGGGACCACGCCCTCGGCATCGAGGCGATCCTCGCCCCGTACTTCTATCTGCTCGCCAACAACGACTCGATGGTCGACGACCTCGTCGACTTCGCCCGGTCCTGGCAGCCGGACCTGGTGCTGTGGGAGCCGACGACCTACGCGGGCGCCGTCGCCGCCCAGGTCACCGGTGCCGCGCACGCCCGGGTCCTGTGGGGGCCCGACGTGATGGGCAGCGCCCGTCGCAAGTTCGTCGCGCTGCGGGACCAGCAGCCGCCCGAGCATCGCGAGGACCCCACGGCGGAGTGGCTGACGTGGACGCTCGACCGGTACGGCGCCTCCTTCGAAGAGGAGCTGCTCACCGGCCAGTTCACGATCGACCCGACCCCGCCGAGCCTGCGCCTCGACACGGGACTGCCGACCGTCGGGATGCGCTATGTTCCGTACAACGGCACGTCGGTCGTGCCGGACTGGCTGAGTGAGCCGCCCGCGCGGCCCCGGGTCTGCCTGACCCTCGGCGTCTCCGCGCGTGAGGTCCTCGGCGGCGACGGCGTCTCGCAGGGCGACATCCTGGAGGCGCTCGCCGACCTCGACATCGAGCTCGTCGCCACGCTCGACGCGAGTCAGCGCGCCGAGATCCGCAACTACCCGAAGCACACCCGGTTCACGGACTTCGTGCCGATGCACGCGCTCCTGCCGAGCTGCTCGGCGATCATCCACCACGGCGGGGCGGGCACCTACGCGACCGCCGTGATCAACGCGGTGCCGCAGGTCATGCTCGCCGAGCTGTGGGACGCGCCGGTCAAGGCGCGGGCCGTCGCCGAGCAGGGGGCGGGCTTCTTCCTGCCGCCGGCCGAGCTCACGCCGCAGGCCGTGCGGGACGCCGTCGTCCGCATCCTCGACGACCCCTCGGTCGCCACCGCCGCGCACCGGCTGCGCGAGGAGACCTTCGGCGACCCCACCCCGGCCGGGATCGTCCCCGAGCTGGAGCGGCTCGCCGCGCAGCACCGCCGCCCGCCGGCCGACGCCCGGCACTGAGCCCCACCCCTCGCCAGGCCCCAGGCCTCATCCCTGATCTGCGCCGGGGGACGCCCCCGGCCCACCCTCCGAAAGACCGAAAGCAGGAGCACCGTGTACGAAGTCGACCACGCCGACGTCTACGACCTCTTCTACCTGGGTCGCGGCAAGGACTACGCCGCCGAGGCCTCCGACATCGCCGACCTGGTGCGCTCCCGCACCCCCGAGGCCTCCTCGCTCCTGGACGTGGCCTGCGGCACGGGCACGCATCTGGAGCACTTCACCAAGGAGTTCGGCGACACCGCCGGCCTGGAGCTGTCCGAGGACATGCTCACCCACGCCCGCAAGCGGCTGCCCGACGCCACGCTCCACCAGGGCGACATGCGGGACTTCCGGCTCGGCCGGAAGTTCTCCGCCGTGGTCAGCATGTTCAGCTCCGTCGGCTACCTGAAGACGACCGAGGAACTCGACGCGGCCGTCGCCTCGTTCGCGGAGCACCTGGAGCCCGGTGGCGTCGTCGTCGTCGAGCCGTGGTGGTTCCCGGAGACCTTCGCCGACGGCTGGGTCAGCGCCGACGTCGTCCGCCGTGACGGGCGCACCGTGGCCCGTGTCTCGCACTCGGTGCGGGAGGGGAACGCGACGCGCATGGAGGTGCACTTCACCGTGGCCGACCCGGGCAAGGGCGTGCGGCACTTCTCCGACGTCCACCTCATCACCCTCTTCCACCAGGCGGAGTACGAGGCCGCGTTCACGGCCGCCGGGCTTCGCGTCGAGTACCTGGAGGGCGGCCCGTCGGGCCGTGGCCTCTTCGTCGGCGTCCCCGCCTGAGCACCCCCAAGACCCCCCGGGGCGGGACGTCCCGGGTGCACCAAGCAAAGAGAGAGAAACGAACCGTGACAGGTAAGACCCGAATACCGCGTGTCCGCCGCGGCCGCACCACGCCCAGGGCCTTCACCCTGGCCGTCGTCGGCACCCTGCTGGCGGGCACTACCGTGGCGGCCGCCGCTCCCGGCGCCGCCGACACGGCCAACGTCCAGTACACGAGCCGGGCGGCGGAGCTCGTCGCCCAGATGACGCTCGACGAGAAGATCAGCTTCGTTCACTGGGCGCTGGACCCCGACCGGCAGAACGTCGGCTACCTTCCCGGCGTGCCGCGTCTGGGCATCCCGGAGCTGCGTGCCGCCGACGGCCCGAACGGCATCCGCCTGGTGGGCAGGACCGCCACGGCGCTGCCCGCGCCGGTCGCCCTGGCCAGCACCTTCGACGACACCATGGCCGACAGCTACGGCAAGGTCATGGGCCGCGACGGACGCGCGCTCAACCAGGACATGGTCCTGGGCCCGATGATGAACAACATCCGGGTGCCGCACGGCGGCCGGAACTACGAGACCTTCAGCGAGGACCCCCTGGTCTCCTCGCGCACCGCGGTCGCCCAGATCAAGGGCATCCAGGGTGCGGGTCTGATGACCACGGCCAAGCACTTCGCGGCCAACAACCAGGAGAACAACCGCTTCAGCGTCAACGCCACGGTCGACGAGCAGACGCTCCGCGAGATCGAGTTCCCGGCGTTCGAGGCGTCCTCCAAGGCCGGCGCGGCCTCCTTCATGTGTGCCTACAACGGCCTCAACGGGAAGCCGTCCTGCGGCAACGACGAGCTCCTCAACAACGTGCTGCGCACGCAGTGGGGCTTCCAGGGCTGGGTGATGTCCGACTGGCTCGCCACCCCGGGCACCGACGCCATCACCAAGGGCCTCGACCAGGAGATGGGTGTCGAGCTCCCCGGCGACGTCCCGAAGGGCGAGCCCTCGCCGCCGGCCAAGTTCTTCGGTGACGCGCTGAAGCAGGCCGTCCTGAACGGCACGATCCCCGAGTCGGCCGTGACGCAGTCGGCGGAGCGCATCGTCGGCCAGATGGAGAAGTTCGGTCTGCTGGCGGCCACCCCGGCGCCGCGGCCCGAGCGCGACAAGGCGGGTGCCCAGGCGGTGTCCCGCAAGGTCGCCGAGAACGGCGCGGTGCTCCTGCGCAACGAGGGCCAGGCCCTGCCGCTCGCCGGTGACGCCGGCAAGAGCATCGCGGTCATCGGCCCGACCGCCGTCGACCCCAAGGTCACCGGCCTGGGCAGCGCCCACGTCGTCCCGGACTCGGCGGCGGCGCCGCTCGACACCATCCGGGCCCGCGCGGGCGCGGGTGCGACGGTGACGTACGAGACGGGTGAGGAGACCTTCGGGACGCAGATCCCGGCGGGGAACCTCAGCCCGGCGTTCAACCAGGGCCACCAGCTCGAGCCGGGCAAGGCGGGGGCGCTGTACGACGGCACGCTGACCGTGCCCGCCGACGGCGAGTACCGCATCGCGGTCCGTGCCACCGGTGGTTACGCCACGGTGCAGCTCGGCAGCCACACCATTGAGGCCGGCCAGGTCTACGGCAAGGTGAGCAGCCCGCTCCTCAAGCTGACCAAGGGCACGCACAAGCTCACGATCTCGGGCTTCGCGATGAGTGCCACCCCGCTCTCCCTGGAGCTGGGCTGGGTGACGCCGGAGGCGGCCGACGCGACGATCGCGAAGGCCGTGGAGGCGGCGAAGAAGGCCCGTACGGCCGTCGTCTTCGCCTACGACGACGGCACCGAGGGCGTCGACCGTCCGAACCTGTCGCTGCCGGGTACGCAGGACAAGCTGATCTCGGCCGTCGCGGACGCCAACCCGAACACGATCGTGGTCCTCAACACCGGTTCGTCGGTGCTGATGCCGTGGCTGTCCAAGACCCGCGCGGTCCTGGACATGTGGTACCCGGGCCAGGCGGGCGCCGAGGCCACCGCCTCGCTGCTCTACGGTGACGTCAACCCGAGCGGCAAGCTCACGCAGAGCTTCCCGGCCGCCGAGAACCAGCACGCGGTCGCCGGCGACCCGACCAGCTACCCGGGCGTCGACAACCAGCAGACGTACCGCGAGGGCATCCACGTCGGGTACCGCTGGTTCGACAAGGAGAACGTCAAGCCGCTGTTCCCGTTCGGGCACGGCCTGTCGTACACCTCGTTCACGCAGAGCGCCCCGACCGTCGTGCGTACGTCCACGGGCGGTCTGAAGGTCACGGTCACGGTCCGCAACAGCGGGCAGCGCGCGGGCCAGGAGGTCGTCCAGGCGTACCTCGGTGCCAGCCCGAACGTGACGGCTCCGCAGGCGAAGAAGAAGCTCGTGGGCTACACGAAGGTCTCGCTCGCCGCGGGCGAGACGAAGACGGTGACGATCAACGTCGACCGCCGTCAGCTGCAGTTCTGGGACGCCGCGGCGGACTGCTGGAAGACGGGAACGGGCAACCGTCTCCTGCAGACCGGTTCGTCCTCCGCCGACCTGCGGGGCAGCGCCACGGTCAACGTCTGGTGACGTGACGCCGATGAAAGCGGCGGTGCCCGCCACCCGGGAGGGTGGCGGGCACCGCCTCTTTCGGCCGCTCGGTCTACCGGACCACCTGACTAGGCCTGGTCGACCCGCTCGGCCCATTCGCGCACGGCGTCGATCACCCGCAGCGCCTGCAAGCGCTCCAGGTGCGGGCCGATCGGCAGGCTGAGGACCTGCCGCGCGAAACTCTCGGCCCGCGGGAGCGAGCCCTCCGGCGGTGCCTCGCCCGCGTAGGCGGGCGAGAGGTGCACCGGTACCGGGTAGTGCGTGAGGGTGTCGATGCCGCGGGCGTCGAGGTGGCTGCGCAGCTCGTCGCGGCGCTCGGTGCGCACGGTGAAGAGGTGCCAGACCGGGTCGGTGTCGGGCGCGGTCACCGGCAGGCCGAGGCCGGGCAGCCCGGCGAGCCCGGAGAGGTACTCGGCGGCCAGCGCCGACCTGCGGCCGTTCCAGCTGTCCAGGTGGGCGAGCCGGATCCGCAGGACGGCGGCCTGCATCTCGTCCAGGCGGGAGTTGGTGCCCTTCATCTCGTGGCTGTACTTCTGCCGCGAGCCGTAGTTGCGGAGCATCCGGAGCCGTTCGGCGAGCTCGGGGTCGCCGGTCACGACGGCGCCGCCGTCGCCGAAGCAGCCGAGGTTCTTGCCCGGGTAGAAGCTGAACGCGGCCACCGACGACCCGGCGCCGATCCGCCGGCCCCGGTAGCGGGCGCCGTGCGCCTGCGCGGCGTCCTCGACGATGTGCAGGCCGTGCCGGTCCGCCAGCTCGCGGAGGGCGTCCATGTCGGCGGGGTGCCCGTAGAGGTGGACGGGGAGGAGCGCCCGGGTGCGGGGGGTGATCGCCTTCTCGACGAGCAGCGGGTCCAGGGTGGGGTGGTCCTCGTGCGGCTCGACGGGCACGGGGGTCGCGCCGGTGGCGGACACCGCGAGCCAGCTGGCGATGTACGTGTGCGAGGGGACGATCACCTCGTCCCCGGGTCCGATGCCGAGGCCGCGGAGCGCGAGCTGGAGGGCGTCCATGCCGCTGTTCACGCCGACGGCGTGGTCCGTCTCGCAGTACGCGGCGAACTCGGCCTCGAAGCCTTCGAGTTCGGGTCCGAGGAGGTAGCGCCCCGAGTCGAGTACGCGGGCGACGGCGGCGTCGGTCTCCGGGCGCAGCTCCTCGTAGGCGGCCTTGAGGTCGAGGAAGGGGACGCGGGGGGTCTCGGCGCGGCTGGTCACGCGGACACCTCCACGGCGGTGGCGGGCGGCTGCGGGGCGGTCGCCTTGAGCGGCTCCCACCAGTCGCGGTTCTCCCGGTACCAGCGGACGGTCCGCGCGAGGCCGTCCGCGAAGGAGACCTGCGGGCGGTAGCCGAGTTCGCGCTCGATCTTCCCGCCGTCGAGGGAGTAGCGCAGGTCGTGGCCCTTGCGGTCGGCGACCTTCCGGACCGACGACCAGTCGGCGCCGAGCGAGTCCAGGAGGATGCCGGTGAGTTCGCGGTTGGTCAGCTCCAGGCCGCCGCCGATGTGGTAGATCTCGCCGGCCCGGCCGCCCGCGAGGACGAGCGCGATGCCCCGGCAGTGGTCGTCGGTGTGCACCCATTCGCGGACGTTCGCGCCGTCGCCGTACAGCGGGAGCGTCCCGCCGTCGAGGAGGTTCGTCACGAAGAGCGGGATGAGCTTCTCGGGGTGCTGGTACGGCCCGTAGTTGTTGCAGCAGCGGGTGATCCGTACGTCGAGGCCGTACGTCCGGTGGTAGGCGCGGGCGACGAGGTCGGAGCCGGCCTTGGAGGCCGCATAGGGGGAGTTGGGCTCCAGCGGGCTGCTCTCGGTCCAGGAGCCGGAGTCGATCGACCCGTACACCTCGTCGGTGGAGACGTGCACGACGCGGCCGACGCCGGCGTCGACGGCGCACTGGAGCAGGGTCTGGGTGCCCTGCACGTTGGTCTCGGTGAACACGGACGCGCCCGCGATGGAGCGGTCCACGTGGCTCTCGGCCGCGAAGTGGACGACGGCGTCCACCCCGCGCAGTTCCCGGGCGAGGAGGTCGGCGTCGCGGATGTCGCCGTGGACGAAGCGCAGTCGCGGGTCCGCGTCCACCGGGGCGAGGTTGGCGCGGTTGCCCGCGTAGGTGAGGCTGTCCAGGACGATCACCTCATCGGCGGGCACGTCGGGGTACGCCCCGGCGAGGAGCTGCCGCACGAAGTGCGAGCCGATGAAGCCCGCACCTCCGGTCACCAGAAGCCGCACTGCCGTCTTCCTTTCGGTCGCGCTGTAGGTCGAGGTGTGGGTCGCACTGTCGGTCGCGGTGTGGGTCGCGCTGTGGGTCGCACTGGCGGTGGCGCTGTCGGTGGCGCTGTCTGTCGCGGGAACGCGTCGGCCGCGAGGTGCTCTCACGGGGCTCCCTCGCGGCCGGCGATCTCCATCAGATAGCTGCCGTACTCGGTGCGGGAGAGGCGTTCTCCCAGGCCGTGACAGGCCTCGGCGTCGATGAAGCCCATGCGGAAGGCGATCTCCTCGAGGCCCGCGATCCAGACGCCCTGCCGCTCCTCCAGGACCTGGACGTACTGGGCGGCCCGCAGGAGCGAGTCGTGGGTGCCGGTGTCCAGCCAGGCGAAGCCGCGGCCCAGGTTGACGAGTTCGGCCCGGCCCCGCTCCAGGTAGACGCGGTTGACGTCGGTGATCTCCAGCTCGCCGCGCGGCGAGGGCCGGATGTTCTTGGCGATGTCGACGACGTCGTCGTCGTAGAGGTAGAGGCCGGTGACGGCGAGGTTGGAGCGCGGCTTGACGGGCTTCTCGACGAGGTCGGTCAGCCGGCCCGTCGCGTCCACCTCGGCGACGCCGTACCGCTCGGGGTCCTTGACCGGGTAGCCGAAGAGCACGCAGCCGTCGAGGCGCGCGATGCTGTCCCGCAGGAGCGTGTAGAGGCCGGGCCCGTGGAAGATGTTGTCGCCCAGGATCAGGGCGCAGGTGTCGTCGCCGATGTGCTCGGCTCCGACGAGAAGTGCGTCCGCGATTCCCGCGGGCTCTTTCTGGACCGCATAGTCGAGTTCTATTCCCAGGTGCCTGCCGTTTCCGAGAAGCGACTGGAAGAGTTCGATGTGCTGGGGGGTCGAGATGATTTGAATCTCGCGAATACCGCCGAGCATGAGAACCGACAGCGGATAGTAGATCATCGGTTTGTTGTAGACCGGAAGAATCTGCTTCGAAATGACCGAGGTCGCCGGATGCAGCCGAGTTCCGCTCCCGCCGGCCAGGACTATTCCCTTCATTCCCGGAAACTAGCAGCAGGGCGCCGGTGATAACGGTTGGCGTGGCGAGTTAGGGGGGCGCTAGGGGCTGCGCAGGGGGAGTGTCACCACCCCTTTGGGGGGGTGGGAAAACACCGAGGGCCCGGCCGGACGGCCGGGCCCTCAGGTGGGGGGATCGTGGGGGGATCGGGGGGATCGGGGCGGGTGCGGGTCAGCGCAGGAAGCCGCGGACCTCCTCCCAGCCGTCCGCGGCGTCGCGCTCCAGCTGGTTCAGGCGGGCGGTGACGACCTGGTCGAAGCCGTCCATGAAGTACTCGTCGCCGTCGACGGCCGCCACCTCGCCGCCGCGCTCGACGAAGTCCCTGACGACCTCGGTGAGGGAGGTGTCGGGGGTCACGCGGCCGGCGATGTAGCGGGTCGCGCCGTCCAGGTCGGGGAAGCCGGCCTCGCGGTACAGGTACACGTCGCCGAGGAGGTCGACCTGCACCGCGACCTGCGGGTGCGCGGTGGGCCGCATGGTGGCGGGCTTGATCCGCAGCAGTTCGGCGTCGGCCCCGGTGCGCAGGCTGTTCAGGGCGTAGCCGTAGTCGATGTGGAGTCCGGGGGTGCGCTCGCGGACCCGCTCCTCGAAGGCGTTGAGGGCCTCCTGGAGCTCGGCCCGCTCCTCCTGCGGCAGCTTGCCGTCGTCACGTCCGCTGTAGTCCTCGCGGATGTTGACGAAGTCGATCGTCCTGCCCTGCCCGGCCTCGTTGAGGTCGGCGATGAAGTCGACCAGGTCGAGCAGGCGCGAGGCGCGGCCCGGGAGCACGATGTAGGCGAAGCCGAGGTTGATCGGCGACTCGCGCTCGGCGCGCAGCTGCTGGAAGCGGCGCAGGTTCTCGCGGACGCGGCGGAAGGCAGCCTTCTTGCCGGTGGTCTGCTCGTACTCCTCGTCGTTGAGGCCGTAGAGCGAGGTGCGGATGGCGTGCAGGCCCCAGAGGCCGGGCTGGCGCTCCAGGGTGCGCTCGGTGAGCGCGAAGGAGTTCGTGTAGACGGTGGGCCGCAGGCCGTGGTCGGTGGCGTGCGCGGCCAGGGTCCCGAGGCCGGGGTTGGTGAGCGGCTCCAGGCCGCCGGAGAAGTACATCGCGGAGGGGTTGCCCGCGGGTATCTCGTCGATGACCGACCGGAACATGGCGTTGCCGGCGTCGAGGGCGGACGGGTCGTAGCGGGCGCCGGTCACGCGGACGCAGAAGTGGCAGCGGAACATGCAGGTCGGGCCGGGGTAGAGGCCGACGCTGTACGGGAAGACGGGCTTCCTGGCGAGGGCCGCGTCGAAGACGCCGCGCTGCTCGAGCGGGAGCAGGGTGTTCTTCCAGTACGCCCCGGCGGGGCCGGTCTCGACCGCGGTGCGGAGCTCCGGGACCTGCCCGAACAGGGCGAGGAGGCGCCGGAAGGCGTCCCGGTCGACGCCCAGGTCGTGGCGGGCCTCCTCCAGCGGGGTGAAGGGGCTGTTGCCGTAGCGCACGGCGAGCCGGACGAGGTGGCGGGCGGTGGTTCCGGCCTCGTCGGGCGGCACGAGGCCGCCTGCGGCGAGGGTCTGGCCGACGGCGTGGACCGCCGCCCCCAGATCGGCTCCGGGGTGCGCGCAGCGTTCGGCCGGGGCGGTGGCGGAGAGGGCGGGGGCGGTCATCAGGAGCGTCCAATCGTGGGCGTGGATGTCTGGGGGGCCGCGAGCGGGGCGGGGGCCGTGTCGCGGTGGCGCGCGGTCAGTTCGCGGCCGCGGGTCGCGCAGAGACGCAGCAGGTCGGCGACCCGGCGGATGTCGTCGTCGACGACGGCGGTGCCGGTCGGCAGGGACAGCACGCGCGCGGCGAGGCGTTCGGTGTGCGGCAGCGGGGCGTGCGGCTGCCCGCGGTACGGCTCCAGCTCGTGGCAGCCCGGCGAGAAGTAGGCGCGGGTGTGGACGCCTTCGGCCTTCAGGACCTCCATGACGAGGTCGCGGTGGATGCCGGTGGTGGCCTCGTCGATCTCGACGATCACGTACTGGTGGTTGTTGAGGCCGTGGCGGTCGTGGTCGGCGACGAGGACGCCGGGGATGTCCGCGAGGTGCTCGCGGTAGGCGGCGTGGTTGCGCCGGTTCCGGTCGATGACCTCGGGAAACGCGTCGAGGGAGGTGAGGCCCATGGCGGCGGCGGCCTCGCTCATCTTGGCGTTGGTCCCGCCTGCGGGACTGCCGCCGGGCAGGCCGAAGCCGAAGTTGTGGAGAGCGCGGATCCGGGCGGCGAGGTCGGCGTCGTCGGTGACGACGGCGCCGCCCTCGAAGGCGTTGACGGCCTTGGTGGCGTGGAAGCTGAAGACCTCGGCGTCGCCGAGGCTGCCGGCGGGCCGGCCGTCGACCGCGCAGCCGAGGGCGTGCGCGGCGTCGAAGTACAGCCGCAGGCCGTGCTCGTCGGCGACCTTCCGCAGCTGGTCGGCGGCGCACGGGCGGCCCCAGAGGTGGACGCCGACGACGGCCGAGGTGCGGGGTGTGACGGCGGCGGCCACCTGGTCCGGGTCGAGGTTGCCGGTGTCCGGGTCGATGTCGGCGAAGACCGGGGTGAGGCCGATCCAGCGCAGCGCGTGCGGGGTGGCGGCGAACGTCATCGACGGCATGATCACTTCGCCGGTGAGGCCGGCGGCGTGCGCGAGGAGCTGGAGCCCGGCCGTGGCGTTGCAGGTGGCCACGGCGTGCCGGACCCCGGCGAGCCCGGCGACGCGCTCCTCGAACTCGCGGACGAGCGGGCCGCCGTTGGACAGCCACTGGCTGTCGAGGGCCCGGTCGAGCCGCTCGTACAGCCTGGCGCGGTCGATGCGGTTGGGCCGCCCCACGAGGAGCGGCTGGTCGAAAGCGGCGGGGCCGCCGAAGAATGCGAGGTCGGATAAGGCGCTTTTCACGGATGTTCCCTCCGGGCCACCGTCACGAAATGATTCGCCGATCCGGGAATCCCGAACGAGGTCGCCGCGCTCCACCGTGACGTACGACGAGATGGTCGATTGTGGTGGTCGATTTCGGGGGGACTCTAATCCGCGCGGAACGGACCGACAAGAGCACGCCATACGGTTGCGATGTGCTTCGGATCACATCCGCCTCCGGGGTATTCCATCGGCGGCCCGAATGTGATGATCCTTGACAGGATCCGGGAATCAGCCGAGCCGCCGGGAGGGCCGGGGCGCGCTCCGCGGAAGAGTACGTGTGAGAAGTCCCGTTCCTCTTCCCGTTTCCGTTCCGCTTCCGGCCCGGTCTGGAGTTCTCCGTGCGCCGTACCCAGCAGGGAACGACCGCTTCTCCCCCGGTACTCGACCTCGCGGCCCTGGGGCAGGATTTCGCGGCCGATCCGTATCCGACGTACGCGAGACTGCGTGCCGAGGGTCCGGCCCACCGGGTGCGCACCCCCGAGGGGGACGAGGTGTGGCTGGTCGTCGGCTACGACCGGGCGCGGGCGGTCCTCGCCGATCCCCGGTTCAGCAAGGACTGGCGCAACTCCACGACTCCCCTGACCGAGGCCGAGGCCGCGCTCAACCACAACATGCTGGAGTCCGACCCGCCGCGGCACACCCGGCTGCGCAAGCTGGTGGCCCGTGAGTTCACCATGCGCCGGGTCGAGTTGCTGCGGCCCCGGGTCCAGGAGATCGTCGACGGGCTCATGGACGCCATGCTGGCGGCGCCCGACGGCCGCGCCGATCTGATGGAGGCCCTGGCCTGGCCGCTGCCGATCACCGTGATCTCCGAACTCCTCGGCGTGCCCGAGCCGGACCGCGCCGCCTTCCGCGTCTGGACCGACGCCTTCGTCTTCCCGGACGATCCCGCCCAGGCCCAGATCGCCATGGCCGAGATGAGCGGCTATCTCTCCCGGCTCATCGACTCCAAGCGCGGGCAGGACGGCGAGGACCTGCTCAGCGCGCTCGTGCGGACCAGTGACGAGGACGGCTCCCGGCTGACCTCCGAGGAGCTGCTCGGCATGGCCCACATCCTGCTCGTCGCGGGGCACGAGACCACGGTCAATCTGATCACCAACGGCATGCACGCGCTGCTCTCGCACCCCGACCAGCTGGCCGCCCTGCGGGCCGACATGACGCTCTTGGACGGCGCGGTGGAGGAGATGTTGCGCTACGAGGGCCCGGTGGAGTCCGCGACGTACCGCTTCCCGGTCGAGCCCGTCGACCTCGACGGCACGGTCATCCCGGCCGGTGACACGGTCCTCGTCGTCCTGGCCGACGCCCACCGCACCCCGGAGCGCTTCCCGGACCCGCACCGCTTCGACATCCGCCGGGACACCGCCGGCCATCTCGCCTTCGGCCACGGCATCCACTTCTGTATCGGCGCCCCCTTGGCCCGGTTGGAGGCCCGGATCGCCGTCCGCGCCCTTCTCGAACGCTGCCCGGACCTCGCCCTGGACGTCTCCCCCGGCGAACTCGTGTGGTATCCGAACCCGATGATCCGCGGGCTCAAGGCCCTGCCGATCCGCTGGCGGCGAGGACGGGAGGCGGGCCGCCGTACCGGTTGAACCCGCACGTCACCCATTACGACTCCTTGTCACGGAAGCCCCGGATCGGTCCCCCCTCGCCGTAACAAGACCTGGTTAGAGTGATGGAGGACGACGAAGGGTTCGGCGCCCGGACGAGGGGGGACTTCCGCGATGAATCTGGTGGAACGCGACGGGGAGATAGCCCATCTCAGGGCCGTTCTTGACGCATCCGCCGCAGGTGACGGGACGCTGTTACTCGTCTCCGGACCGGCCGGCAGCGGGAAGACGGAGCTGCTGCGGTCGCTCCGCCGGCTGGCCGCCGAGCGGGAGACGCCCGTGTGGTCGGTCCGGGCGCTGCCGGGTGACCGCGACGTCCCACTGGGCGTCCTCTGCCAGTTACTGCGCAGCGCCGAACAACACGGTGCCGACACGTCCGCCGTCCGCGACCTGCTGGACGCCGCCTCGCGGCGGGCCGGAAACCTCACCTCCCCCGCCGACGCGCCGCTCCGCGTCGACGAGACACACCGCTTGCACGACTGGCTCCTCTCCGTCTCCCGCCGCACCCCGTTCCTCGTCGCCGTCGACGACCTGACCCACGCCGACACCGCGTCCCTGAGGTTCCTCCTGTACTGCGCCGCCCACCACGACCAGGGCGGCATCGGCTTCGTCATGACCGAGCGGGCCTCGCAGCGTGCCGGATACCGGGTGTTCCGCGCCGAGTTGCTCCGCCAGCCGCACTGCCGCAACATGTGGCTCTCCGGGCTCCCCCCCAGCGGGGTACGGCAGTTCCTCGCCCACTACTACGGCCCCGAGGCCGCCGAGCGGCGGGCCCCCGCGTACCACGCGACGACCGGCGGGAACCCGCTGCTCCTGCGGGCGCTGACCCAGGACCGCCAGGCCTCCCACACCACCGTCGGCGCGGCCGGCGGCGACGAGCCCGTCTACGGCGACGCCTTCGCCCAGGCCGTCCTCGACTGCCTGCACCGCAGCGCCGAGGGCACGCTGGAGACCGCCCGCTGGCTCGCGGTCCTCGAACAGTCCGACCCGCTCCTGGTGGAGCGGCTCACGGGGACGACCGCCGCCGCCGTCGAGCGCCACATCCAGGAGCTCGCCGCCATCGGACTCCTGGACGAGGACGGCACCCTGGGGCAGCCCGCGATCCGCGAGGCCGCCCTCCAGGACCTGCCGGCCGGCGAGCGCACCGAGCTGCACCGGCGCGCCGCGGAGCAGCTGCACCGGGACGGCGCCGACGAGGACACCGTGGCCCGCCATCTGCTGGTCGGCGGCGCCCCCGACGCCCCCTGGGCGCTGCCCCTGCTCGAACGGGGCGCGCAGCAGGCCCTGTTCGACGACCGACTCGACGACGCCTTCCGGATCCTCGAGTTCGCCGTGCGGTCGAGCACCGACAACACCCAGCTGGCCCGCCTCGCCCCGCACCTGGTCGCGGCCTCCTGGCGGATGAACCCGCACATGACGACCCGGGCCCTCGCGCTCTTCGACCGGCTCCTGAGCGGTGAACTGCCGCCCAGCCACCCGGTCATGGCCCTGATCCGCTGCCTCGTCTGGTACGGGCGGCTGCCCGAGGCCGCCGACGCGCTGTCCCGGCTGCGGCCCAGCTCCGACAACGATGCCTTGGAGCTGTCGCTCACCCGGATGTGGCTGGCGGCGCTGTGCCCGCCGCTCCTGGAGTCCCTGCCGGCGACGCCGGAGCCGGAGCGGGGTCCCGTCCCCGTACGGCTCGCGCCGCGGACGACCGCGCTCCAGGCCCAGGCCGGCGTCTTCCAGCGGGGCCCGGACAACGCCTCGGTCGCACAGGCCGAACAGATACTGCAGGGCTGCCGGCTGTCGGAGGAGACGTACGAGGCCCTGGAGACCGCCCTCCTGGTCCTCGTCCACGCCGACCGGCTCGACCGGGCGCTGTTCTGGTCGGACGCCCTGCTCGCCGAGGCCGTGGAGCGGCGGTCGCTCGGCTGGGAGGCGGTCTTCGCCGCGACCCGGGCGATGATCGCGATCCGCTGCGGCGACCTCCCGACGGCGCGGGAGCGGGCCGAGCTGGCGCTCTCCCACGCGGCGCCGGAGAGCTGGGGCCTCGCCGTGGGCATGCCCCTCTCCGCGCTGCTGCTCGCCTGCACGGAGGCCGGCGAGTACGAGCAGGCGGAGCGGGTCCTGCGGCAGCCGGTGCCGGACGCGATGTTCGACTCGCGGCACGGCATGGAGTACATGCACGCCCGGGGCCGCTACTGGCTGGCGACGGGCCGGCTGCACGCGGCGCTGGGCGAGTTCATGCTCTGCGGGGAGATCCTGGGCAGCTGGAACCTCGACCAGCCCTCGATCGTGCCCTGGCGGACCTCGGCCGCCGAGGTGTACCTGCGGCTCGGCAACCGCCAGAAGGCCAGGGCGCTGGCCGAGGCCCAGCTCGCCCTGGTACGGCCCGGGCGCTCCCGCACCCGGGGCCTCACCCTGCGGGTCCTGGCTGCCGCGGCGGACGGCCAGCAGGCGGAGCGGCTGCACGCCGAGGCGGTCGACATGCTGCACGACAGCGGCGACCGGCTCGAACACGCCCGCGCGCTGGCCGGGATGAGCCGCCACCAGCAGGCCCAGGGGGACAACTACCGGGCGCGGATGACGGCGCGGCTCGCCGGCGACATGGCGTGGGCCTGTGGCGCGTACCCGCTGGCCGAGGAGATCGTGCCGGGCCGCGGCGGCCGCCGGGCGAAGGCGGTGAGCACGGAGCTGGAGCTGCCGGGCGGCCCGGACGTCGGCCTGCTCTCGGAGGCCGAACGCCGGGTCGCGGCCCTGGCCGCCCGAGGATTGACGAACCGCCAGATAGCGCGCCGGCTCTGCGTCACCGCGAGCACGGTC
Source organism: Streptomyces gardneri (assembly GCF_006539185.1). Taxonomy (GTDB): domain Bacteria; phylum Actinomycetota; class Actinomycetes; order Streptomycetales; family Streptomycetaceae; genus Streptomyces; species Streptomyces gardneri. The sequence continues at coordinate 2,343 of NZ_BJMN01000089.1, read as the reverse complement.
GAACAGCACCTGACGCGCGTCTACCGCAAACTGAACGTGACCCGCCGAGCAGACCTCCCGATCAGCCTCGCCCAGGACAAGTCCGTCACGGCCTGAGCCACCCCCGGTGTCCTTGTGCGGCGATCCACCGCAGGGGCCACCGGGCCCGCCGGGGCCCCGCCGATGCGACACCGGGGGACGCCGGAGACCACCGGGGCCTCCGGGACCGCCCGAGGCACCCGGTGCGGCAGCCGGGGACACCGAAGCCGCCTGGACCAGACGGGACCCCACCGGTGCGACGCCCAGGGACGCCAGGGACCGCCGGGACCACCCGAAGCCCGGTGCCACCCGGGGACGCCGGAGACCGCCGGGGCACTGGGGCCTCCGGGGTCACCCGAGGGCACCCGGTGCAGCACCCCGGGACGCCCCGGGGACACCCCGGCGGCACCCCGGGATCGCCCGGATCAGACGGTGCCGACCGCCGTGGCGACCGCCGTGCCGAGACGGGTCTCGACCCGCCGGCCGACCCGCGGGTCGGCCGGCGCGTCCGCACCCCATGCCTCGCGGAGCGCGTCGCAGACCTCTCCGACGGTGGCCCCGGCGGACAGGGCCTCCTTCATCGGTGGGAGGACGTTGTCGTCGCCCCCGGCCGCGGCCGTGACGGCCGCGAGTGTCCGGTGGACGCGGTCCCCGCACCGCCAGGCCCGCAGTTTCGCCAGGCGTTCGGCCTGGCGTTCCTCGAGGCCCGGTGCGGCCGGCAGCTGCTCGTACGGCTCCGCTCCCTCGACCGAGACGGTCGTCCACCGCGGCAGCTCTGCCCGGCAGTAGCGGAACATGTCGGCCATCAGCCGCAGCGAGGGCTTCGGCGGGAAGACGTACCTCCCCCGCGCGTCGTACTCCTCCGGCACGTCGTTGCGGATCGTGCCGGTCAGCGCGGTGGCGGGAACGCCCTGTTCCTCCGCGACGAGCTGGTAGAGCAGGAGCAGCGGCGCGGCCGGGGCGTTGATCGCCATCGACGTCGTGACGGTGTCCAGCGGGATCCCCGCGAACAGCACCCGCATGTCGTCGAGGGAGTCGATCGCCACCCCCGCCCGGCCGACCTCGCCCGAGGCGTGCGGCGTGTCCGAGTCGCGGCCCATCCGGGTCGGCAGGTCGAAGGCGACCGTGAGACCCGTCGTGCCGTCGGCGATCAGCCGCTTGTACCGGGCGTTGGACTCCCTGGCGGTCCCGGACCCGTCGTACGGGCTCGCGGGACCCGGTGCGACGGGCGGGCCGGACTCCGTCGTCCGGCCCGCCTGCGTCGACTCCGTCACGGGGCCCCGTCGAAGAGGGCGGGGGCGATCACCGCGGCCTCGGGGCCGTACGTGGCGACGAGCCGCTCGTGGACTCCGTCCCGCGTGACCTCGTACGACTGCGGTCCGACCGTCTCCAGGGCGAAGGTCGCCATGACGGCACCCGCACGGGCCGCGTCGACGACCTCCAGGCCGGAGGCCAGCGCCGCGAGGAAGCCCGCACGGAACGCGTCGCCGCCCCCGGTGGGGTCCGCGGCGTCCGTCGCGGGCACGGCCGCGCTCTCGATCCCCGGCCGGTCGGCCGTGTCGATGCGGCACCCCTTGGCGCCGAGCGTGGTGATCCAGGTGCCGACCCGGGCGAGCACCTCCTGCTCGGTCCAGCCGGTCTTGCTGAGCAGCAGCGCCCGCTCGTAGGCGTTCGTGAACAGCAGCTCGGCTCCGTCGACGAGCTCCCGGACGCTGTCGCCCTCCAGCCGGGCGAGCTGCTGCGAGGGGTCCGCGGCGCGGCGGAGGCCCAGCTCGCGGCAGACCCGCGTGTGCCGCACCATCGCCTCGGGGTCGTCCGCGCCGACGAGGACGAGGTCGATCCCGCCGGGCCGGCCGGCCGTCTCGCCCAGGTCGATGTCGCGCGCCTCGGCCATCGCGCCCGCGTAGAACGAGGCGAGCTGGTTGCCGTCCTCGTCGGTGGTGCACATGAAGCGGGCGGTGTGCTGACGGTCCGACACCCGCACAGAGTCGGTGTCGACGCCCGCGGCGCGGAGCAGCTGCCCGTACCCGTCGAAGTCCTTGCCGACGGCGCCGACGAGGACGGGGCGGCGACCGAGCAGGCCGAGGCCGTACGCGATGTTGGCGGCGACGCCGCCGTGCCGGATGTCCAGGGTGTCGACGAGGAACGACAGGGACACGTGGGCGAGCTGGTCCGGCAGGATCTGCTCGGCGAAGCGGCCCGGGAAGGTCATCAGGTGGTCGGTGGCGATCGACCCGGTGACGGCTATGCGCATGTCAGAGCCCCGCGGCCTTCTTCAGGGCGTCCACGCGGTCGGTGCGCTCCCAGGTGAAGTCCGGCAGCTCG
>NZ_BJMN01000088.1 GCF_006539185.1 Streptomyces gardneri | reverse complement strand
GGCCTCGGAATGAGTCGAGTGAGCCCGTCGATACCGCCGAGCCCTGCTTCGATACGGGTTCCCGCCGTCCTCTCTTGAACAGCTCACCGATCCTGTGGCCCCGCGTGTCCACGACGACGTGGGTTCGCCACTCACGGATGTCCGCCATCCGGATCATGCCGACTCCTTGCGGTCGGTCACCGGTTCGGGAAGCGTGGCGGGAAGGATTTCGGCTGCCTGGGTGACGTTGTCCTGCGGCGACGTCCGGTCGGCCATCATCTCCCGCCAGTCCCCCAGCGTGCGCCGGGCCTCGTCGAGCGCTGTACCGGCGACCGCGTCCTGTGTGGCGTGCCCGGCCGTCGAGGCGCATCCTGGTGGCGAGATCGCCGGTGACGGGCCCGGCTCCCGTGCCCGCCGGGCCGTGACGCGGGCGCTGCACGGCCCGTCCGCCGCCCTGCGGAAGGGAGCGGGATGACAGTCGGATCGCCCGGGGATCCGGATCGTTCGGAGAGCTTCGGGGAGGGGCTGCTGGGTGGCCTCCTGGACCGGGCCCACGAGCTGCCACCGCATCAGGTCGGGCCGGTGCTCGCCGACACGGTGGCGCGGCTGGGGGGACGGGATCCGCAGATCCTGCTCCAGGACTACGGGCAGCAGCGGCTGGTCCCCCTGCCGGGCGAAGGGCTGGCGGGTGGCGAACCGCAGGCCATCGACGACTCCGAGGCCGGCCGGTGCTTCCTCACCTCACGCCCGGTCGAACTCGTGCTGCCCGACGGCGTACGGGTCCTGCTGCCCTTGCTGGACGGGGGCGACCAGGCAGGCGTCCTGGCGGTCACCCTGGACACCGTCGATGACGACGACCGCCGCCTCCTGCGCAGGATCACCGGGCTGATCGCCGACATGTTGCAGACCAAGAACAGCCATACCGATCTCTTCTTCCGCACCCGTCGCAGCGAACCGATGAGCGTCGCCGCCGAGATCCAGTGGTCGCTGCTGCCGCCCCTGTCGATGGTGACGCCGCGCGTCACCATCGCCGGCGTACTCGAACCCGCCTATGACGTGGCGGGCGACAGCTTCGACTACGCCCTGAACGGGGACACCTTCCACCTCGCCATGATCGATGCCATGGGCCACGGTCTGGACGCGGCCACGATGGCCACCGTGACCATCGGCGCGTACCGGCACGCCCGCCGGATCAGCATCGAGCTGTCCGAGATCTACCTCTTCATGGACCGCGCCGTGGCCGAGCAGTTCGCACCCGACCACTTCGTGACCGCGCAGATGATGCGGCTGGACACGAACACCGGCCGCCTCCAGTGGGTCAACGCCGGCCACCCCGCCCCCATGCTGATCCGCGGACACCGCGTCGTAGGCCGCCTGGACAGCCCCACGACCCTGCCCGTCGGCTTCGGAGGAGCGCAGCCGCAGGTCAGCGAAGTGACACTCGAACCGGGGGATCGCGTCCTCTGCTTCACCGACGGGCTGATCGAGGAACACGAGAGCGGACAGGAGGAGTTCGGCGAGGAGCAGCTGATCGACTGGGTGAACCAGCTGGAGCGGGCGGACCGAGAGGTCCGCGCGGTGGCACGGGACCTCTCCCACACCCTCAAACGGGCACGGGGAGACGCCACTTCGGACGACGCCACCCTGGTCCTGGTCGAGTGGCGTGGATGACGTCATGCCCTCTCGGCCGTCGGCCGGGCGGCGTGGCCGGTGGGAAATCACCTGGTCAGAACGGCTCGTCCGCCCTGTGGGCGGAGTACGCTGAAAGTACCGGGAGTAAGTCGAGCACCCGCTCCCACGCGGACGTCGTTTCCGGCGATCAAGACACTGGGCCGCCCTGCAGGGCGGCCCGGAGACGGGTCCGCGGTCATGACCACCAATCTGGCACCCGCACTTTCGGCGCGCCTTTCGCTGACACCGAAGACCACACTCGCCGGCCTCTTGGACGGTGCCTGGTGGCCTCGTTCGCATGACCTGGCCGTCGAACTTCCGCCTCTGGTCGACGCGCTGGAGGAGCACTTCGGACGCATCACGCGCGTCGCGGTCAACCCCACCCGCTGGCCCGTCGTCCCGCACAAGGTCGCCGTCACCGGGCACACCGTGCACGTCGGCTGGTTCACCGAACAGGATCCCGACAAGATGATCCTGCTCTCGTACACCGTCGGCCGCTGCGATCTCCTGGTCATCCCGCCCGAGACCGAACCCGCCTCAGCCGCACGGCTCATGACCGCCGCCGCCCTCCCCGGCAGCGTCCTGGCCGCCGGCGCCCTGATGTCCGACGAAGCCGCGACCGGCCGCCGCATGCGGGACACCCGCAGCAGCCAGGACGCCTGGGAGACCGACGGCGGGGCCGCCCCGACGCCCCTGCGACACCCACTCATCGGCGCGCGGATGATCCCCATGCCGAGGCACCTGCGGAGGTGACCCCATGGAAACCATGATCACGATCGCCGTCATCGCCCTGCTGATCGCGCTCGGCACGCGCCTGATCCACCGGCTCAACGCCCAGCACGACGCACGCATCGCGGCCCACCACTTCGGCGACCCCTTCCCGGCCATCTTCCGGCCGCCCGGCCACAGCCACCCCACGCCGACGGAGCCGGCCGCCCGCCGCAAGGTGACGGGCACCTGGCCCTGATCGCCCGGACCATTCCTCCGGCCGAAGGCGGCGGGTGGGGCACCCGACACCCGGGACAACCCACCCGCCGGCCTCTCGCTCGCCCTCCGAAGGGACCACGCACCTTGTACCCCACCGACACCGCGGCCCTGCCCTCGGCCGGACACGCCGAGATCCGTATCGTCGCCGCCACCCCCGAAGCCGCCCGTGCGGTCGCCCAAGTGATCCGATGCTCCTTCGCCGGGGCGGAACAGCGCAGCTATCCCGTGCCCGAAGGCGGCACACGGCTCCATCTCACCGTCGACACCGGATCCGGCGCGGAACCCGCCCTCTCCTGGCTCGCCACCAGCAGACCGTCCTCACGCACCGGCACCCACGTCGACGAGGTGTGAGGGGCGTCGGCCGTTCCTCATCCGTATGAAAGGACCCGGTCATGGCGACACTCCGCGAGCGACAGGTCTACCGCGAACGGGTCCTGACCGCCCTCTACGAAGCCACCGAAGGCAACCGTCTCCTCGGAGTCCCCGGGCGCAAACTGCGGAACGACCTGCGCATCCCTGAGGAGGACCTGGCCGCCGCCTGCACCTACCTCGCCGGCGAGGACCTGATCACCGTCGACTGGGAACCGGGCAACACCCCCGCGATGGTCTCCCTCACCCACCAGGGAATCCGCCGCATGGAAGCCGAAGAGGAAGAACGCGGCTGAGCCGGACTGCCCACGGGCCCGCTCTCCCTCTCGGCCTGTCCGGCCCTGCAGTCGTAGAATGGAAGTGGATCGAGCACGCTCACGTGTGGCGATCCGGAAGGGCGGCCTCGGCGGAGTGAATGCGCTGGGGCCGTTGTGACGACCGCTGCCATGAGGCCCGCGGCGGGCGGTGTCATGGCGCCGCCCGGTGCTGGTGACCCACCTCGCGCGCGAGGTCCAGTCCGAGGACGCGGTCGAGGAAGGCGAACGTCTCGAACTTGGCACCAGCCGGTACGTCGGCGCGCGTCATCACGGTGGCCAGCATGTCCAGGACGGCGGGGACGCCGAGATCATCGGCGAGCACGTCACGGGCGTGCCGCAGCACATCGGCGGGGATCGGCCGGGACGGCTCCTGTGCCCAGTCGGCCACCAGCTGCCGCCAGTCCCCCAGCGTCCGCCGGGCCTCTTCGAGCGCAGTACTGGTGACGACGACCGGCGTGCGGTAGGCGTGGCCCAGCATCAACATCCTCACGGCCAGCGGATCGGTCCCCTCCGGAGCGACGGCCTCCAAGAGCCCTGGGGACGGGAGGTGGGCATGGTCCGGGACGCCCCTCTCCCCCGATGCCGGGCCGACCTGGCCCAGGTCGATACGGACCCCGCCGACCGCGTCCTGTGCCGCGGTCCCGTACGCGTGGACGTGAGCATCAGCAGCGGCGCAGAGCGTTCCGTTCGGAGGGTGAACACCGACGGTGTCGGGCGGGTGGACGCCAAGAGCGGACAGGGCGCGATCAAGCGCCTCGGCCTGCTCGTGCGGCAGGTCCGGCATGGTACGGAACGTGCGGGACTGCAGGCCGTGCAGCTCCGCCGTACGCGCCAGTACGTCACCGACCAGGACCGCCCGCAGGTCCCCCAGACCGAACCCGACGTCGCCGGCCGGCAGGTGGACGCAGATGCTCAGCAGATGGCGGCGTACGGAAGGAATCTCCACGGGGCGGCCGGTACGGGTGTCGACGATACGCAGCATGATGCGGAGGCTAGTCGCGGAAACCGCCGGCACCGGGGAGGACCTGACCAGGCGCCCGACATCGGCAAGGCATCGGGCGAAAACGTGCCCCATCCGTGCCCTCAGCGGCGGATCACAGGGGTCAACATGGGCGCGTCGGAGCCCTCGCTCGCCACAAGTCACCCGACAGTCGATATGCGCAGGTCAGAGGGCACATCCTTAGGCAGCGGTGATTCCCAAGCTCATGGCGCGGGTTCGATTCCCGTCATCCGCTCGTCACACAAAGCCCCAGGTCAGCGACCTGGGGCTCTGTCGTTGCCCGGGCCTCTCGGAGGCCATCGGACCACGGTCCGATACGGAGCGGCGGGAGGATCGGACCGTGCTCCGACGCGGAAAGTGGCGTCCGGACGGGATCGTTCAGGACATGACGACAACGAGGCGGATCGCACCCGCCGTACACGGCACCGCCACTCCGGCCAAGACCCCGCTGCTGCCCGTGGCGTGGGACGGTGACGCGCCCTTTCCCGGGCGGTGGGTGGGCGGTGTCTCGCTGGTGGCGGCGCCCGTCCTGCTGGCGGTCGGAGTCCTGCTGCGGCTGCCCTTCCCCTTCTTCTTCCCGGAACAGCTCGCCGCCCGTGTCGAGCACCCCGGCCTGATCGCGGTCTCCTACGGCGCCTTCGCGGCGGGGACCGTCCTGCTGTGGCCGGCCCTCGCCGTGCTGGCGGTGCGGATCGGCCGCCACAGCCCCGGATGGGCCCTGTGGGGCGGGGTCCTCGCCGTGCTGGGGCTCTTCGCGAGGACCTTCCACGCCGGCGTGGACCATCTCGCCTTCCAGCTCGCCGACCGGCAGGGCGCGGAGGCCGCGGCCCGGTTCGTCGGGGAGACGTACGGCGCCTTCCACATCTTCAGCGCCTTCAACGTCGCGATCATGGGGGGCTGGCTGCTTCTCGCCGTCGGAGCCTGGCGGGCGCGCGCGCTGGGTCCCGTCCGGGCGGCGGCCCTCGCGGCCACCGCCGCACTGCCGCTCGGCGTGCTCAAGGGCACCACGCCGCTGTCGGTGGTGGCCGTCGCAGGTCTCTGTCTCGCGCTCGTCCCGCTGGGCGTCACCGTGCTGCGCGACGGGCCGGCGCCCGGCCGGGCCACAGCACTGCGCTGGACCCTCGTGGTCACTGCCGCGACGGCTCTCATGACCCTGGTCGGGAGGGCTGGTTGACGATGTACGGTCGGACCATGCGTGTCCCCCGGCGGCTGCAAGACATCCATCTGCTCGCGCTCGACCTGGCGACCGCACTGCTGATCACCATCGTGTACGTCGGTTTCACCCGGATGTCGGGCGACGACGTGCAGCCCGGCTACACCGGACCGGCATGGGCGGGCGTGCTCGTGGCCGCGGCGGTCGGTCTCCCGGTCGCGGTCCGTCGGCCGTGGCCCGTACCGGCCGCGGTGACAGCCCTCGCCGGAGCCTCTGCCGCCACCCTCCTGGACATCACGCGGGAGCCGTGGACCGCGGTCGGCCTCACTCTGTACATGGTCGCTCTCACCGTGCCCCCACGGCGCTCGGTACCCGTGCTCGCCACCTCACTCACCCTCGCGGCGGCCGCGGTCACCGCAGGGGAGGTCGTCGTCACCCCGGCCGAGACCTGGAGCGGGGCGCTCGGCGTCACCGCCATGGTCTGGCTGGTCCTCGGCGGCGGCTGGGTGGCGGGCTTCGCCGTACGCACCCGCCGGGCCCGCGAGGCCGATCGGGCCGCGCACCGCGCCGAACGCGCCCTCGTCGAGGAACGGTTGCGCATCGCCCGGGAGTTGCACGACATCGTGTCGCACAGCCTCAGCCTGATCGTGGTGAAGGCGGGGGTCGCCGGGCACGTGGCCCAGCGCCGCCCGGAGGAGGCGCAGGAAGCTCTGCGCGTCATCGAACAGACCGGCCGGGCCGCCATGACCGAGATGCGCCGCACCCTGGGCGTGCTCCGTACCGACTCGCGCTCGGCGCCGCTGGGCCCGGTACCCGGCGTCGACGCGCTCGGCGGGCTGGCCGACCAGGCACGACAGGCAGGCGTGGACGTCGACTTGGACGTCCGGGTGCCGGACGGCGGTCTGCCCGCGGGAATCGCCCTGGCCGTCCACCGGATCGTCCAGGAGTCCCTCACCAACGCGGTGAGGCACGCGTCCCCCGCACGCTGTCGGGTGACGGTCGAGGCCGACGCGCGCGAGGTGCGCATCGACGTCACGGACGACGGCATCCGGGGTGCCGGCCGCGAACGGACGGGAGGCCACGGCCTGATGGGCATGCGGGAGCGGGCCATGACGCACGGCGGGACGTTCAGCGCGGGCCCGCGCCCCGAGGGGGGCTTCGCGGTCTCCGTCCGCCTGCCGCAGGACGGCACGAGGACGACGGCGTGAAGGGGAAAGAGACACATGGGGAGGACGGCGTGACGGACGTGACCCGGGTGCTCGTGGTCGACGATCAGGTGCTGCTGCGCGGCTCCTTCCGGATCCTCGTCGAGAACGAACCCGGCCTCACCGCCGTCGGAGAGGCCGGCGACGGAGCGGAGGCCGTCGAACTCGCCCGCCTGCACCGTCCGGACGTGGTCCTGATGGACGTCCGGATGCCGGTCATGGACGGGATCGAGGCGACCCGGCGGATCTGCGGATCCCCCGAGACCGCCGGCATACGGGTGCTGATCCTGACCACGTTCGACCTCGACGAGTACGTCTACGAGGCCCTGCGGGCCGGCGCCGCGGGTTTCCTCCTCAAGGACGCCCCGCCCGCGGAGGTGCTGGCCGCCATCCGGGTCGTCGCCGCGGGCGACTCCCTCCTTGCCCCGTCCGTGACCCGCCGCCTCATCGAGGAGTTCGCCCGCCGTCCCGACCCGGCCCCCGGCCCCCGCCGCACCCCCGCGGCACTGACCGGGGTGACGGAACGGGAGCGCGAGGTCCTGGAGCTGATCGCACGGGGCCTGTCGAACGACGAGATCACGGCACGCCTGCACCTCAGCATGGGCACGGTGAAGACCCACATCGGCCGCCTGCTCTCCAAACTGGCCGCCCGCGACCGCGCCCAGCTGGTGATCGCCGCGTACGAATCGGGAATCGTGTCACCCTCCGACGGCGGCCTGGCAACACACTGAACGGAAAGCCCCGGAGCAGGGCGCACCGCGGTCCTCCCGCGCGCCCTGGCCCGTGATCGAACCTCTCGGAGGCCGGCCTCTGCCGCTACGGTGTCGCAGGAGTGGAGGCCCACCAGGTCGAGGGGGCCGCGACGGTGTAGCCCAGGGACTCGTACAGCGGCCTGCCCAGCTTCGACGCGGTGAGGGTGACCGGCAGGTCCGCCAGCGGGGCGAGGGCGCCGAGCATGACGGCCCGCCCCACGCCACGCGACCGGAAGGCCGAGGACGTGGCGACCCAGTAGTGGCTGCCGATGCCTTCGTCCACGACGCTGACGCAGGCTCCGGCGGCCACGCCGTCGTGCGAGGCGACGAACACGTCCACGCCCGGCTGCCCGATCAGATCCATCGGGAACAGCTCGCCGGGGCGGTAGGGCTCGAATCCGGTCAGCTCGAAGCCCTCGATCACGATCCGCTCAGCCGCCTGGAGGTCCTCGGGCCGCTGTACCCGGATCACGTCCATCGCCGGTTCATCGACGGGCCCCGGCCGGCGCAGCATGACCGGCATCTGCCAGTTGCGCATGCCCAGGTGGCTCAAGTCGGTCGAGCTGAAGGGATCCTCGGCGTTCACGGGGCCCGCGGCCCGGCGAACCAGCTCGCCCAACTCGGCCAGTTCGCCCGGGTCGAGGTCCGGTTCCTGGATCAGGACCCGGACGCCGGCACGCTCGCCGCCGTCGACCGCGACGAAGCCGCGGCGTCGGACGACCTCGTGCCCCCGGGAGCGGCCGGTCGCGATCCACAGGGCGGCGGAGTTGCGGGCCTGACGCATCGGCGCCTCGGCCAAGGTCACGGCCACGGACGTGGGCTGGTCGGTCTCAGGAGAACTTGTTGTCATTACGCCTACGGTAGTGGCCAATTGCCCGCACACATGGGCCAATTACCTGCCCACCGACCGGGCCACCTTCGGGCCTGAGCCCTGTCGTGGTGTCCACGGCGTCGTCAGCGACCTGGGGCTCTGCCGTCGTCCGGAGTGCGGGCAGCCATCGCGGCGATCATGATGATCGTCAGCATGGTCGGGCCTCAGGGGTGGGTAGCGCGGGAGGTCGGGAGCGCGGGAGGTCGGGAGGTCGGGAGGTCCGGCGGGGCCGTCGGGCGGGCCTTCCGCTTGCCCCGTCTCCCTCAGACGACCACGCCCGGCGGCCTCGGGCGAGACGGGCCGCGTACCCGCTGCTCCATGTGGCCCACCAGGCCTCGGGCCTGCCACTCCGCCCGTGCGGCGCCTAGGATCGCGGGCATGGTGCTGATCATGAGTGACGTGGACCGGTTCGAGGCCGCCAGGCCCCGGCTGGAGGCCATTGCCTACCGGCTGCTCGGCTCCGCGAGCGAGGCGGAGGACGCCGCGCAGGAGACGTTCCTGCGCTGGCAGGCGGCCGACGTCGAGCGGATCGAGGTGCCCGAGGCCTGGCTCACGAAGGTTCTCACCAACTACTGCCTCAACCAGCTGACTTCGGCGCGCGCCCAGCGCGAGACGTACGTGGGGCAGTGGCTCCCCGAGCCGCTGCTCGCCGGGGACCCGATGCTCGGCCCCGCCGACACCGCCGAGCAGCGCGATTCGGTGTCGTACGCCGTCCTCGTCCTGCTGGAGCGGCTGTCGTCCAACGAGCGGGCGGTGTACGTGCTGCGGGAGGCCTTCGACTACCCGCACCGGGAGATCGCCGAGATCCTGGACATCACCGAGGCCGCCAGCCAGCAGATCTATCACCGCGCCAAGAAGCACGTGGCGGACGGCAAGGCCCGCACCGAGATCGACGAGGCCACGGCGCAGCGCATCGTCGAGGAGTTCCTGGCCGCGGCGACCAGCGGCCGTACGGAACCTCTCGTACGTCTCCTGACCGAGGACGCCTTCTCGGTCGGCGACGGCGGTGGCAAGGTCCCGGCCCGCGCGAAGGCGTTCGAGGGCGCGCTCGCGGTCGCCACGTTCATGCGCGGCCTGTTCAAGCCCAGCAAGGCCAAGCGGAACATCCTCGGCGGCGCCGCCGAGATCTACGCCACGACCGCCAACGGCGGGCCGGCCATCGTCGCGGTCGTCGACGGCCGGGTCGTCGGCATCACCTGCCTGGAGGTCGGCCCGGAGGGCATCGTGGCGCTCCGCAACCAGGTCAACCCCGACAAGCTCACCCGCGCGACCGAGCTGTGGGCCGCCACGGACCACGGGAAGGGCCCGATCCACACCCTCTGAATCACCCTTCGAGAAGGTGTGACGCAGGCCACATCCGGATCCTGTCAGGAAACGCGGGGCTGTCCGGTTCAAGGTGCGAAACCACGCCGGACAGCGGCGGACCCGCCCAGACAGGAGCACGGACATGGAGCACCGCATCGTCGTCCTCGGAGCCGGCTACACCGGTGCCGCCGCCGCCGGCCGCATCGCCAAGCGGCTGCACCGCGAGGACGTGACCATCACCCTCGTGAACGCCGAGCCCGACTTCGTCGAGCGCGTCCGGCTGCACCAGATCGCGGTCGGCCAGGAGCTCAAGCCCCGGCCGTACGGCGAGATGTTCGCGGGTACGGGCGTGGAGCTGAAGCTCGCGAAGGTCACCGCCGTGGACGTGGACCGCAAGACGGTGGCGGTCGCCGCCACGGACGGTCCCGGGCGGGAGGAACTGGCGTACGACACCCTGGTCTACGCCCTCGGCAGCGGCTGGAACGACGGCGGCGTCCCCGGCACCGCCGAGCACGCCCACGAGATCTCCAGCCGCCCCGGCGCCCTCCGCCTCCGCGACCGCCTGGCCTCCCTGGAGGCCGGCCGGCCGGTCGTCGTGGTCGGCGGCGGGCTGACCGGCCTGGAGGGCGCGACGGAGATCGCCGAGGCCCGCCCGGACCTCGACGTCTCCCTGGCCACCCGCGGCGCCCTCGGCGACTGGCTCTCGGAGAAGGGCCGCGCCCACCTGCGGAAGGTCGTGGACAAGCTCGGCATCACGGTCCACGAACACGCCGCGGTCGACGCCGTGGAGGCGGACCGCGTCACGACCGCCGACGGCCGGACCATCCCCGCCGACGTCACCGTCTGGACCACCGGTTTCGCCGTCCGCCCGATCGCCGGGGCCACCACCCTGGAGCTCACCGACGGGGGCCAGATCGTGGTCGACAGCACGATGCGCTCGGTCTCCCACCCGGACGTGTACGCCGTGGGCGACGCCGCGATGGCCCTCGGCGCGGGCGACAAGCCGCTGCGCATGTCCTGCGCCTCGGGCGTCCCCATGGCCTGGCAGGCCGCCGACGCCATCGCCGCCCGGCTGGCCGGCACCAAGGTCCCCCACATCGACATCCACTACTCGCAGCAGTGCATCTCTCTCGGCCGCGGCGACGCTCTGATCCAGTTCGTCACCGCCGAGGACCAGGCGGTCGAGAAGGCCCTGACGGGCCGTATGGCGGCCCGCTACAAGGAAATGATCTGCAAGGGCGCGGCCTGGGGCACCGCCAACCCGACCCTGGGCCTCCCGACCCGCCGCCGCCGCGTCGCGGCGCAGGCGGCCCCGAGCCTCGCACCGGCGGAGGCAGCGGCCTGATATCCCGCCTGTTCCTCCCACGAAGGCCCGGGTCGGCGACCCGGGCCTTCGCCCTGGCTCAGACGAACGCCGCGGCGGCCGGCGCGAGGCAGACGCCGGCAGCCAGGCGGGACAGACGGCGGTCGCCACCGGCGGAGCCGATCTCGGCGGAAGGCTGTTCACCCCAGTCGCGGCGACGCCTTCCGCGTAGAACTCCGAAGAACTCCGTAGGACTCCCGTGGCCCTCAGGCCAGTTCGGCCTTGCGGACCGTGGGGGACGCCAGGCAGACGATCATGCCCAGGGCACTGAGGACTCCGCCGGCCAGGAAGGCCGTGCCGACCCCGCCGTAACTGACGAGGGCGCCGAAGGCCGGGAAGGTCAGCGGGGCGAGCCCCAGGGCCGTCAGGCTGGTCACCGCGGTGACCCGGCCCAGGTAGGCATGCTCGGTGGCCGTCTGGATGAGGGACTGCGCCAGTCCTCCGGCGATGCCGCCCGCCAGGCCGGCCAGCGCGGCGAGCGCCACCGTGGAGCCCAGGTCCGGGGCCGCGGGGAACAGGGCGATGCAGGCCGAGGTCACCAGGGTCGTGGCGATGAGGACGTAACCCGCCTTCGGCAGGCGTCCCAGGACCGCGAGCACGAGTGCGCTGACCGCCGCCCCGCCGCCGAAGCCGGCCACGATCCAGCCCATGCCGCCCGCTCCCCAGTCGCGCTCCGACGTGAGGAAGACGAAGCCGATGTTGAGGGGGCCCGCGAAGCCCAGCTCGCTGAGGGCCGCCGCCAGGACGAGCGGGCCGATCAGCTTGTGGCGGCGGATGAAGACCAGGCCTTCGGTCAGGTCACGGCGTGCGGAGTTCTTGGTGGCGCTGTCGGCGGCGGTCGGTTCCGGGGTCGCGGACGCTTCCTCTTCCAAGGGGCGCAGCCGGACCGCCAGGAGCAGCAGGAGCGAGACGCCGAACAGCACGCCCGCCAGGGCGAAGGCCGCTTCCGGCCCGCCCAGGCCCATCGCGAGGCCCGCCAGCGGGGGGCCCATCATCGTGCCGCCGCGCACGGCGAGGGCACGCATGCCCTGGATGCGGACCAGTTGGTCCGGTGTCGAGATGCGGGGCGGCAGCGCGCCCACCGCGGGCATGAACAGCGCGTCGACCGCGCCGAAGACCAGGGCGACCGTGACGAGGAGCCAGACGTGACCGGGGGTGAAGGCAAGGGTCACCGCGGCCGCCGCGATGACGGCGAAACGTACCGCGTCGCTGCCGATGACGACCCTGCGCGGTCCGAAGCGGTCCGCGACCACTCCGCCGCCGAGCATGAGGAGGGCCCGGGGCACCGCACCGGACGCCACGATCATCCCGACTTCCGCGGGGCCGGCGATCCGGTTGGCGGCCCAGCCGAGGGCCATGAAGTAGATGCTGTCGCCGAGGATGGAGAGGGTGTAGGCGGCGAGCCACCGCAGGACGGTTCCGTCCTTGTACGCGGGCCTGGACGCGGGCTCGGCCACGCGGCCGGCCACGGGCCGTTCAGGGCGTAGGGCACGGGTGGTGACATCCGCCATCGGGGCGTCCTCTTCTCCTGGGAGGTCGAGCGAGGTCGAGTGATCGAGCGATGCTGCTCGCAGTCGAGCGAAGTCGGAACAACTCGGTGGAGCGGGAGCGGGAGGAGACGTGGCCCGGGTCGGGGCCCGACTGCTAGTCCCAGCCCGTGGTGTCCTTCGAGGTGGACGGGGTCGGGGTCGGCACGGCGGCGGTGTCGGCCCCGCCCGTCGTGGTGGCGGTCTCGCCGTCCGTGGTGGTGCCGGCGACGGTCGCGACCGGGGCGCTCTGCTGGGTGGCGACAGCGGCGATTCCGAAGGTCGGAAGGGCGACGAGAGCGCAGACGGTGACGAACTTCGAGGCGAGGCGAAGGGTGTTCTTAGACATGACAAACTCCGTCCGGAAATTGTTGGCTGGAAGTTGTCAGCTTCGGTGGCCTGTTTCCTGCTCCGGCCTGTTCCCTGCTGACATCAACAAGTCTTGCCTGCCCGAGTGCCGCCGACCAGCTTTACGGGTTGACCTCAACCGGCCTTCGCCTATTCCGTCCACCGACCGTCGTCACCGGGCTCGTGGAGCATCCGGTCGAACAAGGCCGGGACCAGTGCCGCCGAGTAGCTCGTCACGTAGGCCTGCCGCAGGGCCGGCTCGCCGCTCAACGCCTTGAGCGCCACGGTGTACGCGACCGTCTCGGCCTCGGGGAGGGTCGCCGCGGTGACGAAGAACCCGACCGTCAGGTCGCCCCCGTCCCCCGGGTGAATGCTGATGTGCCCGACCCCGTCCTCCGGGGTCGCGTAGGAGAGAAAAGCCTCCCTGAGCGACTCCGGCTCCTCAGGGATGCAGGGAAGTCGAATGCGTACATGGACCAAGCGCATAACTCCACCTTCGCGGAAGTACAGAAGGTGCAACAGCAGCCAATACCGGACTGTTTATGCCATTGCCCAATCCGGCCACCTTCCCGCTAAGCCTTGCAGCCCCCCGGACATTCCAGGGGCACCTATCGGCCAACGGCGCAATTCATGCTTTGATTCGTCTTGATCTTCAGAGGGGGAGGCCGAAAATGCTGGAAGCACTGGGGTTGGACGGCGTCTGCGAGAACGTGTACCGCGCGGTACTCGCACACCCGCAGGCGGAGTTCGAGGCTCTGCGCGAGAGACTCGGCCTTCCCGAGGACGAGCTGCGCGGGGCATTGGACAAGCTCAGCGAACTGGCCCTCGTCCGGCCCGCGTTCGACCACCCCCACTGTTTCCGGGCCGTGGACCCCGAGGTCGGCATCCAGGCCGTCATCGCCCGCCAGCAGGAACGTCTCGCCGCCGAGCAGCAACGCATCGAGCAGATTCGCCTCGCGGCCGCCCAGCTGGCCGCCGATTTCACCGCCGCCCGCCCCCACAAGCAGATCGACGGCATCGAGCGGCTCGACGGGATCGAGGAGATCCGGGAGCGGATCTCGCGGCTGGTCCGCGACGTCAGCACCGAGGTCATGACGCTCGCCCCCGGCGGAGCGCAGAGCGAGGCCAGCATGGAGGCGGCCAAGCCCCAGGACCAGGCCCTCCTCGAACGCGGTGTCCGGATGCGGACGCTCTACCTCGACAGCGTCCGCAACAGCCCGCCGACCGTGGCGTACGCCAACTGGCTCGCGGAGCTGAGCGGCGAGGTCCGGACGACTCCGTCCCTGCCGATCCGCCTCATGGTCCTGGACCGGCGGGTCGCGATCGTCCCCACCGACGAGGAGAACAGCCGCGCCGGCGCCCTGGTCCTCAGCGGCAGCGGGACGGTCACCGCCCTGTGCGCGCTCTTCGACACCATCTGGGACAACGCCCTCCCGCTCGGTGGCGCGGCCTCCCGCGAGCGGGAGGACGAACGCGGCCTCTCCCCCCAGGAGTCGGAGGCACTCCGGCTCCTCGGGCAGGGCCTCACCGACGACGCCGTCGCCAAGCGCCTCGGCGTCTCCCCCCGCACGGCCCGCCGCATCGCCGCCGACCTGATGGAGAAGCTCGGGGCGCGCAGCCGGTTCCAGGCGGGCTCACGGGCCGTCGCCAAGGGCTGGCTGACCGGGGAGGAGTAGGCACGACCGCCTTCGCCTACTCCCTGATCGCCAGCGCCGCCGCCAGCCCGTCCGGGGCCGCCACGTCGTAGAAGAGCCAGTCCGGCACCTCCGCGCTCTCCCCCACGTAGTCGTGCGCGGCGCCCATCGCGAGCCCGGTGCCGAGGCCCTTCAGATAGGCCTCCTTCCGGGCCCATATCCGGGCGAAGGCCGCCGCGCGCCGGTCGGGCGGCGCGGTCTCCAGGAGGGCCCGCTCCCCGGGGTGCAGGGTGGTGGCGAGCTCGTCGGCGACCTCCAGCTCCGGGGCGACCTCCAGGTCCACACCGACGGCCGTACGGGCCAGGGCGATCAGGCAGTAGCCCGCGCGCCGCGAGAGCGAGAACTGCAGGGAGCTCCCCGCGACGACCGGCCTGCCGTGGCCGCCGTCGCACACCGGGCAGTCGTCCTGGGCGAGTTGTACGTCCTGTGGGGCCCGGCCCAGGTGGGCGCCGAGGATGCGGCGCAGGGCGATGTGGGAGGCCGTGTAGTGGGCACGGTCCAGCGGCGAGCGGAAGGCCGTGGCCTTGGCCCGCTCCTTCGCGTCAAGGAGTGCCAGGGGGTTCGGTTCCGCGGGACCGCCGGCGAGGTTCACGATCCACAGCCTCGGCCCGGAGAAGGGCTGGACCAGGTCCGCCGGCCGGTCGGAGCGGTAGGGGCGCGGCGTGAGCGTTTCGCGGGACAGGCACGTGGTGGTCATGGTTCTCCTTGCGGCGCGGACGGACGACGGGCGGGGTGAGGTGGGACGGGAAGGCGGCGGGACGGTGGCGGTCACGCCGCTGCCAGGGCCGCGTACGTGTGGGTCTGCTGGAGCTCGTGGGTGTTCTGGAGCTCGTGGATCCCGTGCCCGGTCAGTTCGTCGAACCGGCTCCGCGCGATGTTGCCGCCCGTCAGCACCACCACGACGTCCCGTACGTGGTCGGCCTTGAGCGCCGCCGCGACCGCCGCCGCCGAGCTGGGTTCGGCCACGATGCCGTGCGTCCGCAGGAGGGACATGGTCCGGACGATCTCGTCGTCCTCCACCACCGTGAGGTGGTCGACCCCGGCGGTGATGACGGGGAGGGCGACACGGCCCGGTGCCTGGCCGCGCAGCCCGTCGGCGACGGACGCCGACGGCGGGACCGCCACCGGCTTCCCGGTGGCCAGGGACAGGGCGTAGCGCGGGGCGGACACGGGTTCCACCCCGATGACCGCCGGTACCGACGGCACGGACGGCACGGACAGCCCGGTCGGCGCTTCGTGCCAGGCCGCCTTCGCCAGGCACATGCCGGCGAGCAGTCCGCCGCCGCCGACGGGGACGTACACCGCCTCGATCCCCGCCGTCTGGGTGGCGATCTCGAGTCCCGTGGTGCCCTGGCCCGCGATGACGTCGGCGTGGTCGGACGAGGGGATCAGCGTCGCGCCCTGTTCGGCGGCGAGGGCCTCGGCCAGCCGGTTCCGCTCCGCGACCCCGCCCTCCACGAAGACGACCCGGGCGCCGAGACCGCGGATCGTCTCGACCTTCTCCGGCGCCGACCGCGCGGTCATCACGACCGTCGCCGGCACCTTGGCGGCCCGGGCGAGCATCGCCACCGCCTTGCCGTGGTTCCCGGAGGAGGCGGTGACCACCCTGACGGGAGCGGCGACGGCGAAGGCGTTGGTGACGCCCCGCAGTTTGAAGGAGCCCGACTTCTGCAGGTCCTCGCGCTTGAGGAGGACGCGGGTGCCGGGGATGCGCTGGACGGGTGTCCTGCGGACCACGGGCGCGATGCGCCGTCCTGCCGCCCGGACGTCCTGGAACGTAGGAATCCTCATGCCTGCCACCCCGCGTACTCCATCGAGTTGCTGATGATCGTCTGGGCCAGGACGGCGACGGCTTCCGGAGCCGTCATCATGTCCAGGTGTGTTCCCGGTGTGTGCGCTTCGCGCAGACCGCCGGGATAGAGAGCGCGCCAGTAGCCCGTGTACTCCTCGTGGCTGCCGTCGCTCGCGTGCGAGCCCTGCCCGCCGAGCAGCACGTCGTCGCTGACGACGAGGGTGCAGGCCGCGGCCGACACCGGCGGCTCGTAGGCCGCGACCGACTCCAGGAGCCCGCCGAGCGTGGCGTACGGGAGCCATTCGTCGAGCGTGGCGGACTCGTCCGGCACCTCCAGGGTGCTCGCGAGGTGGCGCAGCGCCATCTCCGTCCGCTCCCGCTCGGCGCCCTCCTCCTTGCGGCCCTTCTCCCAGAGGGCGACGGCCTTGTGGTAGTCGGCCACGTAGCCCATCAGCCGTCGTCTGACGCCCGGTTCGACGATCGGCGGTTCGACGAGGTAGACCTGCTCGGTCTCGTCGGGGGCCTGCCGGGCCATTTCGTGGGCGATGACGGCCCCCAGCGACCAGCCGAGCAGGTGGTACGGGCCTTCCGGCTGGACCGCCTTGATCTCCTCCCAGTACCGCGCGGCCAGCGCCTCGGCGCCGAGGACGGTCTCCTCGTCCGGCTCCATGCCGGGCGCCTGGATGCCGTACGTCCGGCAGGTGCCGGCGAGTCGGGCGGCGAGGGTCGCGAACCAGTGCGCGCTGCCGCCGCTGGGGTGGATGCAGAAGAGGTACCTGTCGCCGCCGTCGCCCTGGGGCGCGTCCTTCGCAAGAGGCCCGCCCGCCGTCTGCCCGCCCAGCTCGAAGGCCAGCGACCGGGACACCGTGCCCGCGCGGGAGATCAGTTCCGCGGCCTCCGCGACGGTGGGGTACTGCATGACCGCCCGGACGGACAGCGCGTATCCGGCGTCCTGGAGGCGGGTCGCCAGCCGGACCGCGCGCAGCGAGTGCCCGCCGAGCTGGAAGAAGTCGTCGTGGACGCCGATCCGGTCGAGGCCGAGGACCTCGCTCCAGATGTCGGCGACGATCCGCTCCACCTCGGTGCGCGGGGCGACGTACTCGCCGTCCGTCTCGGGCCGGTCGCCCTCCGGCTGCGGCAGCGCCTTCCGGTCGACCTTGCCGTTCGGGGTGAAGGGCAGGGTGTCGAGGAAGACGAACCAGCCGGGGATCATGTAGTCGGGCAGGCTCTCGCGGAGCCGCGCCCGCAGCCCGGCGATGGTCAGCTCGCGGCCCGCGACGGGCACGCAGTAGCCGACGAGCCGCTTGTCGCCGGGGGTGTCCTCACGGACGATCACGGCGGCCGCGGCGACGTCCTCGTGGGCGGCGAGCGCCGACTCGATCTCGCCGAGCTCGATGCGCAGTCCGCGCAGCTTCACCTGCTGGTCGATCCGCCCCAGGAACTCCAGGTTGCCCTCGGGCAGCCAGCGCACCAGGTCGCCGGTCCGGTAGACGCGGGCCCCGGGCTCCTCGGAGAAGGGGTGCGGGACGAACCGCTCCTCGGTCAGCTCGGGCCGGTTCCAGTAGCCCCGGGCGACGCCCTCGCCGCCGATCCACAGCTCGCCGGGCACGCCGACGGGCGCCAGGCCGCCGAAGCGGTCCATGACGAACACCTCGGTGTTCGCGATCGGCGACCCGATGAGGACGCGGTCACGGCTGTGCGTGTACTCGTACAGCGTGCTGCAGACGGTGTCCTCGCTGGGCCCGTAGGCGTTGACGAACACGCGCCCCGGGGACCAGGTGGCGAGGACGTCGGGCGGGCAGGCCTCGCCGGCGACGACGATCGTCCGTACGCTCTCCAGCGCCTCCGTGGACACGCCGGTGAGCAGCGACGGGGACATCGTGACGGCGGTGACGCCGTGGCGGGCGACCGTCGTCTCCAGGGGCTTGCCGGGGAAGAGGTTCTCGCGCGGGGCGAGGACGAGGGCCGCGCCGGCGCCCCAGGTGGTGAACACCTCGTACATGGAGGCGTCGAAGCTCGGCGAGGCGAACTGGAGCACGCGGCTGCCGGAGTCCAGGTGCAGTTGGCGCGGCAGGTGCTCCGCCATGCTGACGGCGCCCTGGTGCTGGACCATGACGCCCTTCGGCGTGCCGGTCGAGCCGGAGGTGTAGATGATGTACGCGAGGTTGTCCGGTCCCGACCGCGGTGCGGGGTCGGTCGCGGGGCGGGTGGCGATCGTCGGCCAGTCGGTGTCGATCAGCACGTGGGCGGCGGTGCCGGGGAGCCGGTCGGCGAGGTGTCCCTGCGTGACGGTGAGCGGGGCGCGGGTGTCGGAGAGCATGAACTCCAGGCGCGCCGCGGGGTAGTCCGGGTCGAGCGGGACGTAGGCGGCGCCGGCCTTCAGTACGCCGAGGAGCGCGACGATCATGTCCGGGCCCCGGTCGACGCAGACGGTGACCAGGTCCTCGGCCTTGATGCCGAGGTCGATCAGGTGGTGGGCGAGCCGGTTGGCGCGGGCGTTGAGCTCCGCGTACGAGAGGCGGGTGTCCTCGAAGAGGAGCGCGGTGGCGTCCGGGGTGCGGGCGGCCCGCTGCTCGAACAGCTCGTGGACGGTGATGTCGTTCTGGTACGGGACGGTGGTGTCGTTGAAGGTGACGAGCAGCCGCTCCCGCTCGGCGTCGGTCAGCACGTCGAGCTCCCCGATCCGGCGGGCCGGGTCGGCGACGACCGCGTCCAGGAGGCGGGTGTAGTTGCCGGCGAGGCGCTCGACGGTGGCGCGGTCGAACAGCTCCGGGGAGAAGAGGATCCGGCCCTCGACGCCTCCGGTGGCCTCGTCGACGTCGAGGAGGCACACGAGGTCGAAGTTCGGTGTCTCGCCCCGCACTTCGATGCTGTCGAGGGTGAGTCCCGGCAGGGTCCAGGCGCTCTCCGGGACGTTCTGGAGGGCGAACATCACCTGGAAGAGGGCATTGCGGGAGAGGTCGCGCTCGGGAGCGAGCTCCTCGACGATCCGCTCGAAGGGAAGGTCCTGGTGTGCGTACGCGCCGAGGGCCGTCTCGCGCACCTGGCCGAGGAGGTCCGTGAAGGACGGGTTGGCGGTGAGGTCGGACCGCATGACCAGGGTGTTCACGAAGAAGCCGACCAGGTCCTCGACCTCGGCACGGTTGCGGCCCGCGATGGGGGTACCGACCGCGATGTCGTCCTGGCGGGACCAGCGCGACAGCAGCACCTGGAAGGCCGCCAGGCCCGCCATGAACAGCGAGGCGCCCTGGGCGGAGGCGATGTCCTGGAGACCCTTCGCCACGTCGGCGCCGACCCTGAAGGTCACCGCGTCACCCGCACCCGAGCGGTGCAGCGGACGCGGACGGTCCGTCGGCAGTTCCAGCGGCTCGATCCCGGCGAGGTTCTCCCGCCAGTAGCCGAGCTGCCTCTCCTCCCGCTCCGGCGTCAGCCACTGGTGCTGCCAGAGAGCGAAGTCGCCGTACTGGATCGGCAGTTCGGCCAGTTCCACGGCCCGGCCGGACAGGGCCGCCGTGTAGAACTCCCGCAGCTCGTCCGTGAGCACCGCGACCGACCAGCCGTCGGCCACGATGTGGTGGATCGCCACCATCAGCAGGTGACGCTCGTCGGCCAGCCGCACCACGGTCACCCGCAGCAGACGGCCGCTCGTCAGGTCGAAGGGGCGGCAGGCCTTGGAGTCCAGGGTGACGCGGGCCAGGGTCTCGCGCTCGGCGTCGTCGGCGATGTGCCGCAGGTCGATCAGCTCGCCCCGGACCTGCCACGGCTCGCCGACGACCTGCACCGGCTCGTCGTCGGCGCCGGTGACGAACCGGGTCCGCAGCACCTCGTGCCGTGCGACGAGGCCCGAGAACGCCGTCTCCAGCGCCGCCAGGTCGAGTACGCCTTCCACCTCGAAGCCGAAGGGGATCACGTACTCCGCACTGCCCGGCTCCAGCTGGTCCAGGAACCACAGCCGGCGCTGCGCGAAGGACAGCGGGACGACGGCGGTGCCGACGGGGCGCCGCCCGATCGCGCTCTCCTGCTGCGCCGCCGACTCGGCCTCGGCGGCCAGGCAGGCGACGGTCCGCGCCTCGAAGAGCTGCCGGACGGTGACGGTCGCGCCGAGCGCCTTGTTGATGCGCGAGACGAGCCGGGTCGCGAGGAGCGAGTGCCCGCCGAGCTGGAAGAAGTCGTCGTGGACGCCGACCTGGTCGAGGCCGAGGACGTCGCGCCAGATGTCGGCGATGATCCGCTCGGTCTCGGTGCGCGGCGCGGTGTAGTCGCCGTCGGCGGCCTGGCGGGCGCCGTCGGGCGCGGGCAGGGCCTTGCGGTCGACCTTGCCGTTGGGCGTGAGCGGCAGGGCGTCGAGGAAGACGAACCAGCCGGGGACCATGTAGTCGGGCAGGCTCTCGCGGAGCGCGGAGCGGAGCCCGGCGACGGTCAGCTCGCGGCCGGCGGTCGGGACGCAGTAGCCGACGAGCCGCTTGTCGCCGGGGGTGTCCTCGCGGACGATCACCGTGACGCCGGCGACGTCCTCGAGGGCGGCGAGCGCGGACTCGATCTCGCCGAGCTCGATGCGCAGGCCGCGCAGCTTCACCTGCTGGTCGATCCGGCCGAGGAATTCGATGTTGCCGTCCGGGAGCCAGCGCACCAGGTCACCGGTCCGGTAGACACGCGCCCCCGGCTCCTCGGAGAACGGGTGCGGGACGAACCGCTCCTCGGTCAGCTCCGGCCGGTTCCAGTAACCGAGCGCCACACCCGGGCCGCCGATCCACAGCTCACCGGGGACACCGACCGGCGCCGGGCCGCCGAAGCGGTCCATGACCAGGGCCTCGGTGTTCGCGATGGGCCGGCCGATCGGCATGGACGTGAGCTGCGGCCCCGCCGGGTCGACGACGTAGCAGGTCGCGAAGACCGTGGTCTCCGTCGGCCCGTAGCCGTTGACGAGGTTCTCCGGCGCGTACGGCCCGGCGAGGAGCGCGTCGGCGACCGAGCGCTCGACGGCGTCACCGCCGTACATCACCGTCTTCGTCCCGGCCAGCAGGTCCGGGCACTCCGAGACGTGCTGGTTGAAGAGCGGGGCCGTCAGCCACATCGTGGAGATGCCCTGCGTACGGATGGCCGCGCGCAGCCGCTCCGGGTCGAGCACGACGTCCTTGGAGAGGACCGCCACGGAGGCACCGGTCGTGAGGGCGCCCCAGTACTCCAGGGTGAAGGCGTCGAAGGAGAAGTTGGCGGCC
>NZ_BJMN01000087.1 GCF_006539185.1 Streptomyces gardneri | reverse complement strand
CCCCCCGCGTCGCGCGCCGGCTCCCGCCGGTACCGCGACACAATGCGCCCATGGATCTGACCGCCGACATCCTCGTCGCCCTGATCGCCCTGCTCCACCTCTACATCCTGGTGATGGAGATGTTCCTCTGGGAGAAGGAGACCGGGCGCGGCTTCTCCGGCTTCGACGCCGAGATGGCCCGCGCCACCGCCCCCATGGCCGCCAACCAGGGCCTCTACAACGGCTTCCTCGCCGCCGGGCTCGTCTGGGGTCTCATCGCCGACGACCCCACCGGCTACCACGTCAAGATCTTCTTCCTCTCCTGCGTCGTCATCGCGGGCATCTACGGCGCCGCCACCGCCAACCGCCGCATCCTCTTCGCCCAGGCCCTGCCCGGCGCGCTCGCCCTCTCCGCCGTCATCGTCGCGGGCTGATCCCACCACGGCCCCTGCGTGCCGGTCGCGTTGTCACGCGTGCACCCGTGTCGGCGCTAACGTGATCCACGCCACTGTGTGACCGGAACAACACACAGAGCGAAAGGCTGGCGATGCACACCCCTCACGGCCCCGGCGCCTTCGTCGCCCACACGGGCACCGACGTCTACGGCCCCGGCAAGGTCATCGGCGTGGACGGCGCGCACCGGCGGGTGCGGTTCACGCGCTTCGTGGCGACGATCCTCGCGGACGACCTCCGCCCGGCGTCCCCCGCCGAGACGCGGGAGATCCAGGCCTGGCTGCGGGCCAAGCAGCGGCGGTACGGGGGCGACTGGTGATCCCGCCCGCGGACGTCCCGCGCCGGGTCCTGACGCGCGACACCCCCGTCCGGCGGTCGTCGGACGGGGGTGCGGGGCCGCGGGTACGGCTCGGTCGTCAGCCGTTGCCGGACAGGTCGATCGTCTTCGTGCGCTCGGCCTTCGTCTTGCCCAGCAGGGCGTCGCGCATCACGAAGGCCACGTCGTCGGCGGAGACCTCGTGCTTGGTGCCGTCGCCCTTGGTGATCATGATGCCGTCGAAGGCTCCGTCGAGGAGCCGCTCGATCGCCTTCTTGTCGTAGACCTCGACCAGGCGGCCGTCGATGGCCTTCATGGAGAGGATCTGCGGCAGCGACCTCGCGGGGCCGAACTGGATCTCCTTGCCGCCCGCCTTGATGGTGATGCGGTCGGACATCGCCGGCTGGGCGAACTCCCTCATCGCCCGGTCCAGCTCGGCCTTCGAGATCGAGGGCTTGAGCGTGGTGACCGGGAGCTCGACGACCTTGTTCCGGCCCGTCTCGACCTGTGCGCGGAAGGCGTCCCGGACGGAGATCATCGAGCGCTGGACGTCCATGCCGTTGCCGGGCTTGCCCTCGATGGGGGTCACCTTGTTCGGCGCGAAGCGGATCGTCGCCTCGGTCGCGGAGGCGGAGGCGCCCGCCAGGTCCCGCAGGGCGACGGCGAGCTTCTCCTCGTCGACCGGGAACACCGGCTTGGCGATCCGCTGCTCGCCGAAGAGCGAGCCGATGACGGAGACCGGGTTGTAGTCGCTGCCTGCGGCCGCGCGGACGGTCTCCTGGCTGTCGAGGGCGAGGCCCGCCTTCTCGGGCGGCATCTGGACCTTCTTGCCACCGACGCTGAGCTGGAGCGGCGCGCCGGCGCGCTTGCCGAGGGCGGCCTCCAGCTTGTTGACGGCCTCCTCCTTCGTACCGCCGCCGATGTCCACGCCCAGCACCGTGGTGCCCTTGGGGACGTCGGAGTGGTTGAGGAGCAGTCCGGCGCCGTAGGCGACGCCCGCGAGACCGACGACGCCCACGGCGACGAGGGCCAGCTTGGAGCGGCCCTTCTTCGCCGGGGCGCGGCTCGGCGCCGGCGCGGGGCGGGGAGCGGCGGGGGCCGGGGCCGTCTCGATGCGCGGGGTGAGGTTCGGTCGGGCCGCCGACGGCGGGACGACCGGGATGCCGCTCGTGAGGGTGTCGCCGGAGACGTGGCCACCACCGTCGGCCGCCATGCCCTGGCCGGGTCCCATGCCCTGGCCGCCGGGGGCCTGCGGGCGCATCGGTCCCGGCCCCTGGGCGGGCTTCGGGGCGGGCGGCTGGGGGGTCAGGATCGCCGTGTCGTCCGACATGCGCGGAGCGCCGCCGGGTACGCCGGGTGCACCGGGTACGCGAGGTGCGCCCGGGAACGGCGTGGTCGGCGCCGGGCCGCCGAGGGAGGCGGTGCCGGTGACCGGTCCGGTGGTGGGGCCGTTGGGGCCGGCGGGGCCGCGGTACGCGGGCGTGCCGCCCGCGGGCGTGCCGTCGTACCGGGGCGTGCCCGCCGCCGGGGTCCCGTCGTACATCGGTGTCCCGGCCGAGGGGGTGCCGTCGTAGATCGGCACTCCGCCCGTGGGCGGGCCGTCGTAGCCGGGCGTTCCCTCGTACCGGGGCGTGCCTCCGGCCGGGGTGCCGCTCTCGTACAGCGGGTTGCCGGCACCCGGGTGCGCCGTCACCGGGCGGCTCGACGGGGTCGTGCCGACCGTCGGGACGCCGGAGGTGGCGGAGCCCGCGAAGCCCGTGCCGGGGGCGTCCGGCGCCGCGGAGAGCGGGCCGGGGTTCGCCGGGGCGGCGGGCGCGGCCGGGGTCGGAGCGGGGGCGGGGGACGCCTTGCGCGGGGCGAACCAGTCGCTCGTCTCCTTCCCCTGCGGCGCCTCCTCGGCGCTCACCGGCTCAGGACCCGCGACCGGCTCGGGCGCCGGAGCCGGTGTCGGCTCCGCGACGGGCGCGGGTGCGGCCACGGGCGCGGCCTCCGGTGCCTTCTCCGCCGCGGACGCCTCGGTGACCGGCGTGCGGACGACGACCGGCGGGATCGGACGCGAACCCGGGATGTTGATCCGGATCCGGGTCGTCAGGGTCGTCTCGGTCTTGGGCTCCTCCGGCGGCGCGGGCGCGGCAGGGGTCTCCTCCGGCGCGTCCTGCGAGGGGTGGAGCGACGGATACTGGCGGGATCCGTACGGCGGTGTACCCGAGGGGTACGCGGCTCCACCGCGCCCCTGGGCGCCGGAGGACGAACTGTCAGTCTCTCGACCAGTTTCACGACTCAAAGCAGGATCTCCCGGTTGGCTCCACCGCCCGCTCTTGCAGATGCTCGTGTAACCCGGGCGGTTCGGCGGCGCGCACCACCATACTGGGCAGCGCCGCCGCATACCCGACCCCCGGGTGGCGGACGACGGGCAATCCGGCCGAAGTCAGGTGTCCCCGGTCTCAAGTCGTCCTGTTCACGGGGTCGGTCGCGGGAGCCGGGACAACGTGGCGCAGATCACAGCGATCGCCATGCCTCCGAAGAGGAACAGCAGCTCTCCGCCTCCTCCGCCGAACACCCCGTCGCCCTCCGGGCGTCCGAAGCTGAGCACGATGACGGCGACGAGCCAGCCCATGCCCGCGGCGACCACGCCGACCTGGGCACCGGTGGCCCGGAGCCCTCCGTAGAAGACGGCGGCGCTCGCGAGGAGCCCGAGAAGCAAGCCCGCGGGGAACCACGCGGCTTGGACGAGGGCTCCGGCGCCCCCGACGAGGGCGCCGAGGACGACCAGGACGCCGTACCAGGCGTATCGGGCGCCCCGGGAGGTCGGGAGGGGGGCCGGTGCGGGGGCCGGGGCGGGGGTCCGCGGGGAACCGCCCGAGGAGGCCCGGGAGGAGCCGCCCGAGGAGGCCCGGGGGGCGGCGCTCACGAGGTCACCCCCGCGAAGAGGTCCGTCTCGCGGACGCCGGCGGGGGCGCCGGGGGCGCCCTGGACCAGCTCGTAGTACTCGGTGGTGAAGATCGGCTGGCCCAGGTCGTTGGAGAGGGCGAAGAAGGGGCCGTCGACCGCGACTTGGGTGGCGTGCGCGGCCATCGCCGCGCTCTTGCGGGCCGTGAGCTCCGGGTCCGCGGCGATCTCGGTGGTGATCCGGTCCTCGTCGACGACCCCGGGGACGTCGTCGACGGCGGCGACGGCGGGGAAGGCGGAGCCCTCGGCGCGGAGCCGGGCGAAGCCGGCCTCGGCGACCGGGCGGGGGACACGGTTCCAGTAGATCTTGGCGATCGTGTGGGCGGGTCCGAGGTCGGGGCGGTAGTCCGGGTCGGCGGCGAGTTCGGCGGCGCGGGTGGCGACCCGGTGGGCCTGGATGTGGTCGGGGTGGCCGTAGCCCCCGTCGGGGTCGTAGGTGACGAGGACCTGGGGGCGGGTCTCGCGGATCACCTCGACGAGGTGGGGGGCGGCGGTGTCGACGTCCGTGTTCCAGAAGGCGTTCTCGCGCTTGTTCTGCTCGGCGCCCATCATTCCGGAGTCGCGGAAGCGCCCGGGGCCGCCGAGGAAGCGGTGGTCGGTGACGCCCAGCTCGGTCATCGCGGCGGCGAGTTCGCCGACGCGGTGCGGTCCGAGCCGGTCCTCGCGGTCGGGGGCCAGATGAGCGAGGGCGGGCGGGATGACCTCGCCCTCCTCGCCGAGCGTGCAGGTGACCAGCGTGACAAGGGCGCCCTCGGCCGCGTACCTGGCCATGGTGGCGCCGTTGTTGATCGACTCGTCGTCCGGGTGCGCGTGCACGAGGAGCAGACGACGGGCGGGAAGATCGGTCATGGCCCCAGCCTACGAGACCCGCCGCGCCCTACGAGGTCAGAACTTCAGGCCGCCGATCATGCTCGCCACGTTCGTCGTGAGCGTGCTGATGGACGGGGCGATGGAGGAGCTCGCCAGGTAGAAGCCAAGGAGCGCGCAGATCGCCGCATGTCCCGCCCTCAGCCCGGATTTCCGGATCAGCAGGAAGACGACGATCGCCAGCAGCACCACCACCGAAATCGAGAGTGCCACGGCGGTCCACCTCCACACTTCTTCGGTCGGATATTCGAGCGGTTCGGTCAACGAGCATGTGCCAGTCGGGTACATACCCACCTAGCGCTACGGATCATAACTATCCGTGCCATCGCATCGATCGGCGGACAGGGGCACGAGGGGGGCGCACGGCGCTAGTTTCAGCCGCATGACCTCGCCTCGACAGCCGTCGGCCGCACCCCTGGCCGCGCTCTCCTTCCCCCGCCAGCAGGCCCGGACCCAGCGCTTCACGCTGGGCGTTCCCCGCGGTTTCTCGGTCTCGCCGGACGGGGAGCGCGTCGTGTTCGTCAGATCCGCCTCGGGCACCGATCGCTCGCACAAGCTGTGGGTTCTCGACCTTCCGTCGGACGGCTCGCCGGTGGAGCGGGTGGCCGCCGATCCCGCGACGCTGCTCGCGGGAGCGGCGGAGGAGCTGTCCGCGGAGGAGCGGGCGCGCCGGGAGCGGAGCCGGGAGGGCTCGGGCGGGATCGTGGGGTACGCGGTGGACGCGGCCGTGGAGCTGGCGGCGTTCGCCCTGTCAGGGCGGCTGTTCACGGCGGAACTGCGGGCGGGGACGGCGCGGGACCTCCCGGTGCCGGGGCCGGTGATCGACCCGCGTCCCTCGCCGGACGGGCGGCTCGTCGCGTACGTGGCCGGGGGCGCGCTGCGGGTGATCGGAGCGGACGGTTCCGGCGATCTGGAGCTCGCCGTTCCGGAAGACGGCCACGTCTCTTACGGATTGGCCGAATTCATCGCCTCGGAGGAGATGGGCAGGGACCGCGGATTCTGGTGGTCCCCCGACTCGGACCGGCTGCTCGTCGCCCGCGCGGACGACCGGGCCGTACGCCGCTGGTGGATCGCCGACCCGGCGCATCCCGGGCGGGCGCCCCAGGAGGTCGCGTACCCGGCGGCGGGGACGGACAACGCCGAGGTGCGGCTCTTCCTCATGGGCCTCGACGGGGCGCGTACGGAGGTGGTGTGGGACCGGGAGCGGTATCCGTACCTCGCGCGCGTGCACTGGTCGGCGGCCGGGGCGCCGCTGCTGCTCGTCCAGGCGCGGGACCAGCGGGCCCAGCTGAACCTCGCGGTGGACACGGAGTCGGGGAAGACCGCGACCGTGCGGGCGGAGGAGGACCCCGCGTGGCTGGAGCTGTTGCCGGGGGTGCCCGCGTGGGCTCCGGACGGGCGGCTCGTCCGGGTCACGGACGAGAGCGGGGCGCGGGCCCTCGCCGTCGGGGACCGGCTCCTCACGGACGGGACGCTGCACGTCAGGGCGGTGCTCGGCTTCGGGGAGGACGACGTCCTCGTATCGGCTTCGGCGGGTGCGGCGGCCGCGGCGCCGGAGACCGGCGAGATCCATGTGTACCGGGTGACCGACCGGGGCGCGGAGCGGCTCTCCGAGGGGGTCGGGGTGCACCGGGCGGCGCGCTCGGGTCCGGTGACGGTGCTGGTCTCGTCGCGGCCGGACGTGCCCGGGAGCGTGGCGCGGGTGCTGCGGGACGGCGAGGAGGTCGCCGTGGTGGGCTCGTACGCGCAGGAGCCGGTGGTCTCCGCGCGGGTACGGCTCACGGAGGCGGGTGCGCGGCGGATCCCCTGCGCGGTGCTGCTGCCCACGGGATACACGGAGGGGGACGGCCCCCTTCCGGTGCTCCTCGATCCGTACGGGGGTCCGCACGGTCAGCGTGTGCTCGCCGCGCACCACGCCTATCTGACGTCCCAGTGGTTCGCCGACCAGGGCTTCGCGGTGATCGTGGCGGACGGGCGCGGCATGCCGGGCCGCTCCCCCGCCTGGGAGAAGGCGCTCCTGCGCGATCTGTCCCCCTCGCTCGACGACCAGGTGGAGGCGCTGCACGCGCTGGCCGGGAGCTTCCCGCTGGACCTGGACCGGGTGGCGATCCGCGGCTGGTCCTACGGCGGCTACCTCGCCGCCCGGGCGGTGCTCCAGAGGCCGGACGTCTTCCACGCGGCGGTCGCCGGGGCGCCGGTGACGGACTGGCGGCTGTACGACACGCACTACACGGAGCGGTACCTCGGCACCCCGCAGGACGATCCTGAGGTGTACGCGGCGCAGTCGCTGCTCGGCGACCACGGTCTGACGGCGCCGGAGGAGCCCGCGCGGCCGATGATGGTCGTGCACGGCCTCGCCGACGACAACGTGGTGTTCGCGCACGCGCTGCGGCTCTCCTCGGCCCTGCTCGCGGCCGGCCGGCCGCACGAGGTGCTGCCGCTGTCCGGGGTCACGCACATGACGCCGCAGGAGCAGGTGGCGGAGAACCTGCTCCTGCTCCAGGTGGACTTCCTGAAGAGGTCCCTCGCGAGGAAGGAGTAGGTCACCAGCCGGGCGGCGGCGGGTACGGCGGGGCCGGGGGCGCCCCGTACGAGCCGTACGGGCCGTAGGGGTCGGGCGTGGCGGCCGGGGCGCCGCGGCCGGCGAGGAGGACGAGCACCGCGATGCCGCCGAGCACCTCGAGGACGGCGGTGAGGACGTACATCTGCTCGACGGTGCGGGCCTCCGCGAAGTACGGGATCAGCTCGAAGCGGACGACCCTCGCGAGGAGGGCGAGGCCGGTCGCCGTCAGGAACGCCCCGGCGAGCAGTCCGAAGGCCCGGGTGTGACGGGCGCGGGCGAAGGCGGAGACGGCGGCGGTGCCGTACAGCGCGACGAGGATCACCGCCAGCCAGCCGGGCGGAGGCGAGAGGATCGGCCCCATGAGGGACCGGCCGCCGAGGAACCGGTCGACGGTGATCTCCGGGGGAAGCTCGAAGGCCGTGTACGCCTCCCACAGGACGACGGAGACGGCACCGACGGCGAGGAGGATCCCGGCGGTGACGGCCGGGCCCGTGCGGGGCCGGGTGGGCAGCTGCTCGTGCGGACCGTCGGCCCGGCGGCGGCCCGCGGCGGCGGTGGCGACGAGGCCGGTGGCGAGGGCGAGTTCGAGGAGGGCGGTGACGAGCGCGCCGCTCCCGGGCGCCCAGAGGCCGGGCAGGCGCAGGGCGAGGGTCACCGCGCCGGCCGCGACGAGCGCGGAGGCCGCGTGGCGGGAGCGCAGGGCGGCGACGGCGGTGGCGACGCAGACGACGAGGAGCAGGGGGTCGGCGAGGGACGTGGCGACCCGACCCCTCACGAGGTACGTGGTGCCTGGGTCCCCGGTCCATGACCACGCGAGGTCGGCGGGTGAGCCGAGCGCGGCGAGGTCCTTGAGGATCCACACGGCGGCTATGAGGGCGAGCGCGGCGCAGAGCGCGGCGCCCGTGAGACGTGCCGGGCGTGTCACTGTCACGGACCCGATACTCACGGTCGCGACCCACCGAAACAAGCGGTTCCGCATGGACGGGGGTGACGAGGGGGGCGGGAGCGGCCGGCCGGGGGTCGCTGATGCGCCCCCGGCCGGCTCACGGCACCCGCACGGCCGTACGTCGACGATCGTGCCGTGTCCGTATATCGGAGCCGAGTCGGCCGCATTGCCCGCGGGTTAAAGCGACTTGGGCGTGTCCCCGCCGTTCGTCCCGTTCGTCTCTTCGTGCTCCTCGCCGTTCTCGCCGTTCTCCGGGGGGACCACCTGCTTCTCCTCCGCGAAGTGGCAGGCCGAGTCGTGCTTCGCCGGGCTGTCCGTGAGGCGGAAGACCGCCGGGACTGCGAGCAGCGGGACTTCCAGGGCGCAGCGCTCCTGGGCCTTCCAGCAGCGGGTGCGGAAGCGGCAGCCGGAGGGGATGTTGGCCGGGGAGGGGACGTCGCCGGTGAGGATGATGCGCTCGCGGTGGGCGCGCGCCTCCGGGTCCGGGACGGGGACGGCCGAGAGCAGGGCCTGGGTGTACGGGTGGGTCGGGTGGTCGTAGATCTGGGCGTCGCTGCCGATCTCGACGATCCGGCCGAGGTACATGACGCCGACCCGGTCGGAGATGTGCCGCACGATCGAGAGGTCGTGGGCGATGAACACGTACGAGAGGGAGAACTCGGTCTGGAGGTTCGCCAGGAGGTTGACGACCTGTGCCTGGACCGAGACGTCGAGGGCGGAGACGGGTTCGTCGGCCACGATGATCTCGGGCTGGAGCGCGAGGCCGCGGGCGATGCCGATGCGCTGGCGCTGGCCGCCGGAGAACTGGTGCGGATAGCGGTTGATGTACTCGGGGTTGAGGCCGACGACGTCCAGGAGGTCCTGGACCTTGCGGCGCCGGTCGCCCTTGGGGGCGACCTCGGGGTGGATCTCGTACGGCTCGCCGATGATGTCGCCGACCGTCATGCGCGGGTTGAGCGAGGTGTACGGGTCCTGGAAGACCATCTGGATGTTGCGGCGGACGGCCTTGAGGGCGCGCGGGGACAGCGTGGTGATGTCGTCGCCCTTGTAGCGGATCGATCCGGAGGTCGGCCGCTCCAGGTTGACCAGCATCTTCGCGACCGTCGACTTGCCGCAGCCGGACTCGCCGACGATGCCGAGGGTCTCTCCGGCGGCGAGGTCGAAGTCGACGCCGTCGACGGCCTTCACCGCGCCGACCTGCTTCTTGAAGAGGATGCCCTGGGTCAGCGGGTAGTGCTTGTGGAGGTCCCGGACTTCGAGAATCGCCTCAGCCATGGAGGCACTCCTTCCAGAAGTGGCAGGCGCTGGCGCGCGGTACCGGGGACTCGGTCACGTCGTACAGCGGGGGCTCTTCGGTGCGGCAGCGGTCCCGGGCCAGGGGGCAGCGCGGGTTGAAGGCGCAGCCGGGCGGGATGGCGAGGAGGTTGGGCGGCAGGCCCTTGATCGCGTAGAGCTCCTGGCCCTTCTGGTCCAGGCGCGGGATCGAGTCGAGGAGGCCCCGGGTGTAGGGGTGGGCGGGGGCCTTGTAGATCTCGTGGACGGGGGCATGTTCGACGATCCGGCCCGCGTACATGACGGCGATCTTGTCGGCGACGTCGGCGACGACCCCGAGGTCGTGGGTGATGAGGATGAGCCCCATGTTGAGCTCGCGCTGGAGCTCGGCGAGGAGGTCCATGACCTGGGCCTGGACGGTGACGTCGAGGGCGGTGGTCGGCTCGTCGGCGATGATCAGCTCGGGTTCGAGGGCGAGCGCCATCGCGATCATGATGCGCTGGCGCATGCCGCCGGAGAACTGGTGGGGGTACTGGCCGACGCGTTCCTTGGCGGCGGGGATGCGGACCCGGTCCATCAGCTCGACGGCCTTGGCCCGGGAGTCCTTGCGCGACATGCCCTTGTGGACCTGGAACATCTCGCCGAGCTGGTCGCCGACGCTGACGACGGGGTTGAGCGAGGACAGCGCGTCCTGGAAGACCATCGCCATCTTGGCTCCGCGGATCTTGCGCCGTTCGTCCTCCTTGAGCTTCAGGAGGTCCTGGCCCTGGAAGAGGATCTCCCCGCCGCTGATCTTGCCCGGCGGGATGTCGAGGATGCCCATGACGGCCTGGGCGGTGACGGACTTGCCGGAGCCGGACTCGCCGAGGACGGCGAGGGTCTCCCCCGCGTCGACGGAGTAGTTGACGCCGTTGACCGCCTTCGCCACCCCCTCCCGGGTGTGGAACTCCACGTGCAGGTCGCGCACTTCGAGCAGCATGGGTCCCTACCTCAGCTTCGGGTCGAGGGCGTCGCGGACGGCGTCGCCGAGCATGATGAAGGCGAGCACCGTGATGGCGAGCGCGCCGGAGGGCCAGAGGAGCATCTGCGGCGCGTTGCGCACGTAGGGGGCGGCCGAGGAGATGTCGATGCCCCAGGAGACGGTCGGGGGCTTGAGGCCGACGCCGAGGAAGGAGAGCGTGGCCTCGAGCGAGATGTACGTGCCGAGGGCGATCGTCGCGACGACGATGACGGGCGCGAGGGCGTTGGGCGCGATGTGCCGGAGCAGCATGCGGTTGTTGGAGGCGCCGAGCGCGCGGGCGGCCTGGACGTAGTCGTTCTGCTTGGCGGTGATGACGGAGCCGCGGGCGATGCGGGAGATCTGCGGCCAGCCGAGGAGCACCATGAAGCCGATGACGGGCCAGACGCTGTTGCTGCTGACGACGGAGAGCAGGACGAGGC
Source organism: Streptomyces gardneri (assembly GCF_006539185.1). Classification (GTDB taxonomy): domain Bacteria; phylum Actinomycetota; class Actinomycetes; order Streptomycetales; family Streptomycetaceae; genus Streptomyces; species Streptomyces gardneri. Next base: position 10,850 of record NZ_BJMN01000087.1, on the reverse strand, counting down.
CGCCGAGGATGACGGGGATGGCGAAGAAGACGTCGGTGATGCGGGAGAGGAGGCCGTCCCAAGCGCCGCCGTAGAATCCGGCGAGGCCGCCGAGGACGGAGCCGAGGAGGGTCACGCCGAGGGTGGCGAAGACGCCGACCTGGAGGGAGGCCCTGGCCCCGTAGACGGTACGGGTGTAGACGTCGCAGCCCTGGCCGTTGAAGCCGAAGGGGTGGCCGGGCTGGGAGCCCTCCTGCGCCTTGGAGAGGTCGCAGTCGAGGGGGTTGCCGCTGGCGATGAGCTGCGGCCAGATGGCGATGACCACGAGGAAGAGGATGATCAGGCCGGAGATGATGAAGATCGGGTTCCGGCGCAGGTCGTGCCAGGCGTCGGACCAGAGGGAGCGCGGCTTCTTGTCGGGGCCGGTGCCCTCTGGGCCGCCCGGCGTCTTCTCCAGCGTCTCGCCCTCGTCCATCGCGAGGTCGGTCCCGCCTCCGGCGCCGGTGTGGTTGATCGCGCGGCCGTCGTCGAACGGCTGAGGCTGCTCAGGCATAGCGGATCCTCGGGTCAAGGACGGCGTACAGGAGGTCGACGAGCAGGTTCGCCACCAGGAAGACCAGGACGAGGACGGTCACGAAGCCGACCACGGTCTGGGTGTTCTGGCGGAGGATGCCCTGGTAGAGCTGGTAGCCGACACCGTGGATGTTGAAGATCCGCTCGGTGACGATGGCTCCGCCCATGAGCGCGCCGATGTCGGTGCCGATGAAGGTCACCACGGGGATGAGGCTGTTGCGCAGCAGGTGGCGGGTGATGACCCGGTGGCGGGGCAGGCCCTTGGCGGTCGCGGTGCGGACGTAGTCGGCCCGCTTGTTCTCGGCGATCGAGGTCCGGGTGAGCCGGGTGACGTACGCGAGGGAGACCGAGGCGAGGACGAGGCCCGGGACGATCAGTTCGTTGAACGGTGCGTCGCTGGAGACGGCCGGCTTGATCCAGCCCCACTCCACTCCGAGGAGGAGCTGGAGGATGAGGCCGGTGACGAAGGTCGGGATGGAGATCACGATCAGAGTCAGCAGCAGCACGGAGGTGTCGATGGGGTGGCCGCGCTTGAGGCCGGTGAGGACGCCGAGGCTGATGCCGATGACGATCTCGAAGAAGATGGCGACGATGGTCAGGCGGATGGTGACCGGGAAGGCGCTGGCCATCAGCTCGGTGACTTCCTGGCCGTTGAAGGCGGTGCCGAAGTCGCCGGTGAAGACGTTGCCCATGTAGGTCAGGTATTGCTGCCAGACGGGCTTGTCGAGTCCGAACTCCTTCTCCAGCTGCGCCGCGGTCGCCGGGTCGCACTGGCGGTCGCCGCACAGACCGGCGATGGGGTCGCCCATCACGTTCACCATCAGGAAGATCAGCAGCGTGGCGCCGAAGAAGACCGGGATCATCTGCAGCAGTCGCCGGATCACATAACGACCCATGGGGGGCTCCGGGGGTTGGCTCCGGGTAGGGGGTTGGCTCCGTGGAGGAGGGCTCCGGGAGGAGGTGCTCCGGGAGGAGGTGCTCCGGGAGGAGGCCGGCTCCGGGGAGGCGGTGGAAGGCGTACGGCCCGGCGCGGCGGTCTCCGCTGGCCGGGCCGTACGCCGCCGACCTCCTACGGCGTCAGTTGACCTTGATCTGGTCGTAGACCGGGACGCTGAACGGGTTCAGCGTCACGCTGGAGACGCGCTCCGAGTAGCCGGCGCTGCCGTTCTGGTACCAGAGCGGCACGGCGCCCATGTCGTCGCGGAGGATGCCCTCGGCCTGCTGGAAGAGCCCGACGGCCTTGGCGATGTCGGACTCGGCGTTGGCCTGGTTGACCAGCTTGTCGAACTCCGGGTTGGTGTACTTGCCGTCGTTGGACGAGGCGTTGGTGTAGTACAGCGGCTGCAGGAAGTTCTGGATGAGCGGGTAGTCCATCTGCCAGCCGGCGCGGAACGGGCCCTGGAGCTTCTGGGTCGTGACCTGGTTGCGGTAGTCGGCGAAGGTGCCGACGGGGTTGCCGACGCAGGCCGTGTCGTTGCCGAGGGCCCGGTTGATGGAGTTGCAGACCGCGTCGACCCATTCCTTGTGGGAGCCGGTGTCGGCGTTGTACGAGATCTTCATGGTGCCGCCGGGGATGCCGCCGCCCTCGGCGACGAGCTTCTTCGCCTCGGCCGCGTCGTACTTGCAGAAGTCGCCGCAGACGTCCTTGAAGCCGCCTTCCTCGCCGAGGACCGGGGAGGTCCAGTCGACGGCGGGGGTACGGGTCTTCTGGAAGATCGTCTCGGTGATCTGGTTCCGGTCGATCGCCATGGAGATGCCCTGGCGGAGCTTCTCCTGTCCGGGCTTGTTCCAGGCCGCGTCGTAGAACGGGAAGGCTAGGGTCTGGATGATGCCGGCGGGGACGTTGATGTACCGGTCGCCGAGGTCGGCGGAGACGTTCTTGAGCTGGGCGGCGGGGATGTCGTCGACGAGGTCGAGGTTTCCGGCCGTCAGGTCGGTGTAGGCGGTGTTGTTGTCGGTGTAGACCTTGAGGGTGATGCCGCCGTTCTGGGCCTTGTCGGTCCCGGGGTAGCCGTCCCACCTCTTGAGGGCCATCTCGGAGCCCTTGGAGTAGGAGTCGACGGTGTACGGGCCGTTGCCGACGGGCTTCGAGAGCCAGGCGGCGCGGTCGTCGAAGAAGGCCTGGGGCAGCGGTGAGAAGGCCGCGTAGCCGAGGGTGATGGGCCAGGTGGAGAACTTCTGGGTGAGCTTGACCGTGAAGGTCTGGGGGCCGGTGACCTTGAGGCCGGACATGGACGTGGCGGACGGCTCGCCCTTCTCGGGGTGGACCTTGTCGTAGCCCTCGATCTGGCCGAAGAAGTAGGCGTTCTTCTGGTTGTTCTTCAGATCGGCGCCGTAGTTCCACGCGTCGACGAAGGACTTGGCGGTCACCTTCTCGCCGTTGGAGAAGGTCCAGCCGTCCTTGACCGTGATGGTGAAGTTGATCGAGTCGGTCGTCTCGATCTTCTCGGCGAGCATGTCCTTGGCCTCGCCGGTCTTCGGGTCGTACTGCTTGAGCCCCCGGAAGATCATGGACAGGACCTTGCCGCCCTGCACCTCGTTGGTGTTGGCGGGCTCCAGTGGGTTCTGCGGGTCTCCCCACGAGGAGGTCACGATGCCGTCGGCCCCTCCGCCACCACCACCGCCACTGTCGTCGCCGCCGCCACATGCGGTCGCCGCGAGGGCGACTGCGGTGGCCAGAGCGGCCCACTTGGCGTGCGTGGCTCCGCGCATGGAGTGCCTCCCATATGTCCCTAAGTGTGACTTAGGGCTCAATATGACCCGAAATCAGGAGGCGTGCATGTTGTCGGCACCCATCGGTGCGACGGCGACGACGGCGGCGAGCGCCGCCCGGCGGGTGACGGTCCTGGGAGTGTCCTTCCGATCGGGCCGGGTCAGCCGAGCAGGCGGCCGAAGGTACGGGCGTCGACGACGCCGTCGGCGGGCAGGCCCGCGGCCGTCTGGAAGGTGGTGACCGCGGTCTGCGTGCCGGCGTCGAAGACGCCGTCGACCGCGGTGGGGACGCCACGCGCGCCGAGCAGGACCTGTACGGCCCTGACGGCCTCGCCCGACGCGTCCCGCCGTACGGGGGCGACGAGCTGGTGCCAGGTCTGGTTGCCCGCCAGACCGTCGGCGGTCGCGTGCACCAGGCCCTGGAAGTCGCGCACCGCCTTCTCGGTGGCCGGGCCGAACGACCCGTCGGCGGTGAGCGCCGCCCCTCGGCCGACGAGCAGGTGCTGGAGCGCCCGCACCTGGTCGCCCGTGGCGCCTGCGCCGCCCGCGTCACCTGCGCCGCCCTCGCCGCCCGTGCCGCCCGTGTCGCCCGCGCGCAGCACCGGCCAGAGCGGCGCCGTCGGGTCGCCGCCGATCCGCGCGGCGACGTCCCGCCGCAGTTGCGGCAGCAGGACGTAGAGGCGGTCGCCGGGGCAGTCGGTGGCGTTGAAGTCCCGGTGGCCGTAGATCTGGTAGGCCCGCAGCCCGTACTGGCGGCAGATGTGGGCGCACAGGTCGACGAGCGCCGCGTACTGCGCGCCGCGCGGGTCGACCGAGGTGTAGGTGCCCTCGTTCTCGATGCCGATGGCGACGGCGTTCTGTCCGGTGCAGTGCGCGGACTCGACGGTCCGGGTCCCGCGTCGGAGCTCGGCCAGGCTGCCGTGCCGGCCCTCGACGACGTACGCCCCGCGGCTGATGGAGAAGTGCTGCCCGGTGTCGGTCCAACTCCGTCCTTCCATCGCCCAGTTCTGCATGGAGCGGGCGAGCCGGAAGGCCTGTTCCTGGGAGTGGTCGGTGACGTTGGGAGTCGCCGTGTGGTGGACGATGATCTTGACCGGAGGGGTGGGGAGGATCGTCAGGGGGCCGCCGGGCGGGCGGGCGCCCCAGACGGCACAGTCCGCGATGACGGGGGCGTCGGCGGCGGCCCGCGCCCGGTCGGCGAGGCCGACGGGCAGGACGGTGGCGGCGCCGAGGGCGAAGGCGCCGGTGAGGAGGGTGCGGCGGCGGGGGTTCGGTCCGGTGACCGTGGTCATGGGCGATCGTCCTTCGTGGCTGCCGGTGCGGTGGTCCGGAGGGCTCTCTTAGGGCGCGCACCTCGCACGCCCAGCCGAGGATGTCCCTGCCGTCGGCCCGCGCCGTGTACGCCGTCCCGTCGCCGCCGCAAAAACCCCCGCGAGGCCCCCTGGGAGTCGCACGCGGACAACGGGAACGCGAAAGGCCCCCGGCACCCTTGCGGGTGGCGGGGGCCTCTCGGTGTCCGGGCGAACCGGATCGGATGGCGCTTCGGTGCGTCAGTGCACCGGGACGACCTGCTTCTCCTCGGCGAAGTGGCACGCCGAGAAGTGGGCGGCCGGGGTGTTCTGGCCCTGGAAGCGCGCCGGGACCGCGAGGATCGGCGTCTCCTGGGAGCAGCGCTCCTGCGCCTTCCAGCAGCGGGTGCGGAAGCTGCAGCCCGACGGCGGGTTGGCCGGCGAGGGGACGTCACCGGTGAGGATGATCCGCTCGCGGTGCGCGCGCGCCTGCGGGTCCGGGACGGGGACGGCCGAGAGCAGGGCCTGGGTGTACGGGTGCGTCGGGTGCTCGTAGATCTGCTCGTCCGTACCGATCTCGGCCATCTTGCCGAGGTACATGACGCCGACGCGGTCCGAGATGTGCCGGACGATCGACAGGTCGTGCGCGATGAAGAGGTAGGAGAGGTTGAACTCCTCCTGCAGCTTCCCCATCAGGTTGATGACCTGCGCCTGGACGGAGACGTCCAGGGCCGAGACCGGCTCGTCGCAGATGATGATCTCCGGGTTGAGCGCGAGGCCTCGGGCGATGCCGATGCGCTGGCGCTGACCGCCGGAGAACTGGTGCGGGTACCGGTTGATGTACTCCGGGTTCAGACCGACGACGTCGAGGAGCTCCTGCACCTTGCGGCGCCGGTCGCCCTTCGGGGCCACCTCGGGGTGGATGTCGTACGGCTCACCGATGATGTCGCCGACCGTCATACGCGGGTTGAGCGACGTGTACGGGTCCTGGAACACCATCTGGATGTTGCGGCGGACGGCCTTCAGCGCGCGCCCGGACAGCTTGGTGATGTCCTGGCCCTTGTAGAAGACCTCGCCGGCGGTGGCCCGCTCCAGGTTCATCAGGAGCTTGGCGACCGTGGACTTGCCACAGCCGGACTCGCCCACGATGCCGAGGGTCTCGCCCTGGTAGAGGTCGAAGGAGACCCCGTCCACGGCCTTGACCGCACCGACCTGCTTCTTGAAGAGGATGCCCTGCGTCAGCGGGAAGTGCTTCTGCAGGTTGCGCACCTGGAGGATCGGCTCGCCGCGGCCCACAGGGGCGTCGAGAGCGGCGGCCACGGCCTCGTCGTTCTTGCCGATGTCAGCCATGGATCGTCTCCTTCCAGAAGTGGCAGGCGCTCTTACGGCCCGGGAGATCCGAGCCGTCCTGCTCGGTCACCGGCGCCAGGGCCGGGATCTCCGTACGGCAGATGTCGTCGGCCTTGGGGCAGCGCGGGTTGAAGGCGCAGCCGGTGGGCACCTTGAGCAGGTTCGGCGGCAGGCCCTTGATCGCGTAGAGCTCCTGGCCCTTCTGGTCCAGGCGCGGGATCGAGTCCAGGAGGCCTCGGGTGTACGGGTGCGCGGGGCGCCCGTACAGCTCGTGCACCGGGGCCTGCTCGACGATCCGGCCCGCGTACATGACGGCGATCTTGTCCGCGACGTCGGCGACGACGCCGAGGTCGTGGGTGATCAGGATCAGACCCATGTTGTATTCCTGCTGGAGCTCCGCGAGGAGGTCCATGACCTGGGCCTGGACGGTCACGTCGAGAGCCGTGGTGGGCTCGTCGGCGATGATCAGGTCCGGCTCCAGGGCGAGCGCCATGGCGATCATGATGCGCTGGCGCATACCACCGGAGAACTGGTGGGGGTAGTCGCTGACCCGCGCCTTGGCGGCGGGGATCTTGACCTTGTCCATCAGCTCGATGGACTTGACCTTGGCGTCCTTCTTGGACATGCCGTGGTGCACGCGGAACATCTCGCCGAGCTGGTAGCCGACGGAGAGGACCGGGTTGAGGGAGGACAGCGCGTCCTGGAAGATCATCGCGATCTTCCGGCCGCGGATCTTCCGCCGCTCCTCCTCGGACATCTTCAGCATGTCCTCGCCACGGAACAGGATCTCGCCGTGCGGGATCTTGCCCGGGGGCATGTCGAGGATGCCCATGATGGCCTGCGCGGTGACGGACTTGCCGGAGCCGGACTCGCCGAGGACGGCGAGGGTCTCGCCGGCGTTCACCGAGTAGTTGACTCCGTTGACCGCCTTGGCCACACCGTCACGGGTGTGGAACTCGACGTGCAGGTCGCGGACTTCGAGCAGCGGACCGTTGTGGTCGGCTCCCCCGCGCGGCGCGGGGACGGTCGCGGTGTTGTCGATGATGCTCATCTTTTACGCCCTCCTCAGCGCAGCTTGGGGTCGAGGGCGTTGCGGACGGCTTCGCCGAGCATGATGAACGCCAGAACGGTGAGGCTCAGCATGATCGAGGGCCAGAGCAGGACGTGCGGGGCCACTCGGATCTGGGCGACACCCGCGGAGATGTCGACACCCCACGAGACGGTCGGGGCGGCGAGGCCCAGGCCGAGGAACGACAGGGTGGCCTCGGCCGAGATGTAGCCGCCGAGCGCGATGGTCGCGACGACGATCACGGGGGCCATGGCGTTGGGCAGGATGTGCCGGAAGAGGATCCGGGTCGTGCCGGCGCCGAGGGCCTTGGCCGCGTGGACGTAGTCGGCCTGCTTGACCGTGATCACGGCACCGCGCATGACGCGGGTGATCTGGGTCCAGCCGAGGAACGCGAGGGCGAAGACGACGACCCAGACGGTCCGCTCGACGAAGGCCTGCAGGACGACCATGGCGCCGAGCAGGAACGGGATGCCGAAGAAGACGTCGGTCAGGCGGGACAGAACCGCGTCGACCCAGCCGCCGAAGTAGCCGGAGATCATGCCCATGATGCCGCCGACGAAGGTGACGATCGCGGTGACGCAGATGCCGACGATGATCGACGCGCGGGTGCCGTGGATCAGTCGGGCGTACACGGAGCGGCCCTGCTGGTCGTAGCCCAGCCACTCGGGCGAACCGATGCTGCCCAGCTCGGGCTTGCTCAGGAAGTGGTGGACCAGGTCACCGGCGGTCGGGGACGCGCTGGTGAAGAGGGTCGGCCACGCCGAGATCAGCAGCAGCAGCGCGATCAGCACGGAGGAGACGATGAAGTACGGGTTGCGGCGCAGGTCGGCCCAGGCATCGCCCCAAAGGCTGCGGGCCTTCTCCGACTTCGCCGCCGGAGCGGACGCGTCCACCGAGGGGGTGGCGACGGCGTCCTCGACTGCGGTGGCGGTCTTGGTCACGTCAGGCATACCGGATCCTCGGGTCCAGGACCGCGTACAGCAGGTCGATGAGCAGGCTGGTGACGAGGTAGACGATCACCAGGATGGTGACGAGGCCCACCAGGGTCGAACCTTCGCGCCGGGAGATCGACTCGGCGATGACGCCGCCGATTCCCTTGATGTTGAAGATCGCCTCGGTGACGACCGCGCCGCCCATGAGGGCGCCGATGTCGGTGCCGAGGAAGGTGACCACGGGGATCATCGAGTTGCGCATCAGGTGGACGCCGATGACACGGCGCCGCGGCAGGCCCTTGGCGACGGCCGTACGCATGTAGTCGGCGCGCAGGTTCTCCGCCATGGACGTACGGGTGAGCCGCGCCACATAGGCGAGCGAGAGACCGCCGAGCACAATGGCCGGAGCGAGCATCTCGCTCAGGACCGGCTCGGTGCTGACGTTCGGTGCGATCCAGCCCAGGTTGAAGGCGAACACCATCTTGATGATGTAGCCGAGAACGAAGACCGGGATCGAGATGATCAGCAGGGTGAAGATCAGGATCGCGTTGTCGGCCAGACGGCCGGCGCGCAGACCACCGATGATGCCCAGGCCGATACCGAAGATCAGCTCGATGGCGAACGCGAGGGCCGCCAGCTGGAGCGTGATGGGGAACGCGTCGCCGAGCACTTCCGTGACCGGTCGGCCGTTACGGATCTGGGTACCGAAGTCCTGGTGCCAGATCATGTCCCACATATATGTGACGTACTGCACCCACTGGGGCCGGTCAAGGCCCAGCTCATGGCGCTTCGCGGCGAGAGTCGCCGGGTCGGCGCCCTTGTCGCCGAACATCGCCAGCACGGGATCACCGGGCAGGCTGCGCACCATGAGGAAGATCAGCAGGGTCGTCCCGATGAAAACCGGGATCATCTGGAGCAGTCGTCGTGCGACATAACGCCCCATCATGCCTCCGTTGAGATGTGACAGCGGCAACCGACGGGCCCTCCCATGGCACAGCTATGCCCGTATCCGGGCACGGCTATGTCGTGGAAGGGCCCCCCAGCCACTGCGTAAGGCACCGAGACGGGACTGACGATCCGTCAGTCCCGAGACGGCGTGCGGACTACGCTCGGTTGATTACTTCTTGACCTCGACGCCGGTCAGGATCGGGTCGCCGTCCTGGCCGTAAGCCACGCCCGAAACCTTCTCGGAGTAGCCCGCGTTGACCTTGTAGTACCAGAGCGGGATGGACGGCATGTAGTTGACCAGGTCCTTCTCGATGGCCTGGAACTGCTTCACCGACTCGTCCAGCGTCGCCGCGGAGTCAGCCTTGGCGATCTTGGCGTCCAGCTCCTTGTTGGAGAAGTCGCCCTGGTTGCCCGCCGCACCCGTGCGGAACAGGTCCGAGATGAAGTTGGCGTTCACCGGGTAGTCGAGCACCCAGCCGGAGCGGTAGAGCGACTTGACCTGCTTGGTCTTGCGAGCGGTCAGGTCGGCCTGGAAGTCCGGCTTGCCGTCGCCGACACACTGGACGGTCGTGGCCTGGGTGATGGAGTTGCAGACAGCGTCCACCCACTCCTTGTGGCCACCGTCGGCGTTGAACTGGATGGAGATCTTGTTGCCGGGGACGCCGCCGCCGGCCTTGATGAGCTCCTTGGCCTTCGCCGGGTCGAACTTGGTGACGCCGGCGCCACCGTCCTCCTGGAAGCCCAGGACACCCTTGGCGACCCAGCCGGTCGCCGGCTCACGCGTACCCTGCAGCACCGTCTTGGTGATGGTGGCACGGTCGATCGCCATGGACAGACCCTGGATGACGCGGGGGTCGATCTGCTTCGGCTTCTTCCACTGGTCAGAGTAGAAGGCGACGGCGATGGTCTGGATGGCGGAGTACGCCTGGTCCACGGCACGGTCGCCGAGGTCCTGACGGTAGACCGGGAGGTCCTTCGGCGCGATCTGACGCAGGACGTCGACGTTGCCGGACTTCAGGTCCTCGTACGCGGCCTCGAGGGTGGTGTAGTTCTTGAAGACCACACCGCCGTTCTTCGCCTTGTTCGGGCCCTTGTAGCCGTCGAATCGAGTGATCTCGATCTTCTTCTTGCGGTCCCAGGCCTTGAACTTGTAGGGACCGTTGCCGACCGGCTTCAGGCCGCCCGCGGTCGGGTCCTTGTAGAAGGACTCGGCCATCGGCGCGAAGACGATGTAGGCCAGCTTGTGACCGAAGTACGGGACGGCCTTCGAGAGCTCGATCTTGAAGGTGGTCTCGTCGACGACCGTCAGACCCTCGAGCTTGTCGGCGGTCTGCTTGGCGCCCTCGGCGTCCGGGTGGACCTTGTCGTAGCCCTTGATGTCCGCGAACCAGGACGCGAGGCCCTGGGCGTTCTTCAGGCTGGCGTTCCAGTTCCACGCGTCCACGTAGGACTTCGAGGTCACGGCGGTGCCGTCGTGGAAGGTCCAGCCCGGCTTGAGCTTGACCGTCCAGGTCTTCGAGTCCGTCGTGGTGACCGACTCGGCGTTGATCATCTCCAGCGAGCCGTCAGCCTTGTAGTCGACCAGGGTCGAGAACAGGCCGGCCATGACCGCGGAGCCGTTGGACTCCATCGTGTCACCGGTGAGCAGGGGCTTCTCAGGCTCGCCCAGCTCGATGGAGAAAATTCCGTTCGGGTCAACAGCGCCCTTGCCGTTGCCGGCGTCGTCGCCCTTACCCCCGCCACAGGCGGTCGCAGCCAGGGCGACGATGATCGCGCCCGTTACCCACTTGGCGCTCTTGGCACCGCGCATGGGTTCCTCCTCATGAGTCCACTTGTCACTACAAGAGGGGCACTTCGAGTTTCGCCGACACCCCTGACGGCGTTGGACTCAAGTGCCCCGAGTGTGCTCGTGAGTCGGCACTCCCCACAGTGCGTGACCCATTGACCCGAGCTCAATGGAGCCAACTATTAAGTACGCCCGGGCTGTAAACCACACTT
>NZ_BJMN01000086.1 GCF_006539185.1 Streptomyces gardneri | reverse complement strand
CGTGATGCGGCCGAAGTCCATCGCCACCGTCGTGGTGGTCTTGCCCCCGGTGTGGGTCAGGTCGTCGATCCCCGCCGAGGCGGAGGTCATGACGGCCTCGGTACGCAGCGGGTTGATCTCCGAGACGGCGCCGACGAACGTGGTCTTGCCCACGCCGAAGCCGCCCGCCACGACGATCTTCGCGCTGGTGGTCGACCGGCTGGGAGAGCCGGCGCCGCCGTTAGAGCTTGCGAAGTCCACTGAGCACCCTTTCGAGCAGTGTCACGTCCGGCGTGCCGCCGGTCTCTCCGTTGCCCGGCTGGTGGATCGCCACCATGCCGGCCTCTGCCAGGTCGGCGACGAGGATCCGGGCGACGCCGAGCGGCATCGACAGCAGCGCCGACACCTCGGCCACCGACTTGACCTCACGGCACAGGTGGCAGATGCGCTGGTGCTCCGGCAGCAGGGTGGCGAGGTGCGCCGGGTCGGCCGTGGTGCTGACCAGTGCCTCGATGGCGAGCTGGTAGCGCGGCCGGGTCCGGCCGCCGGTCATCGCGTAAGGACGCACCAGCGGCTGGTCGCCCTCATGCCCGTACTCGTCGACTGAGGCGCCGTACGGATCGTGAGAGGCGGGGGGCGGGGTCATGAATCCTCCGGGCGTGACAGCGAACTTCCGCCGTCGGATGGGGCCGGTGGGGGGCCGGGTGGGGCGGCCGGACGATGAACATGTTCAGGGCGGTACGGAGGGGCGTACCGCCCTGTCGGTATGACGCTCCGCTAGTGGAGCAGACTGCCCTGGAGCTCCGCGCGGAGATCAGGGGTGAGCACGCTGCCGGCCCGGTCGACCAGCAGCGCCATCTCGTAGCCCACGAGGCCGATGTCGCACTCGGGGTGGGCGAGCACGGCCAGCGAGGATCCGTCGGAGACCTGCATGAGGAAGAGGAAGCCGCGCTCCATCTCCACCACGGTCTGCGCGACAGGACCGCCCTCGAAGATCCGGGACGCACCCGCGGTCAGCGAGGTCAGTCCGGACGCGACCGCCGCCAGCTGGTCGGCACGGTCGCGGGGGAATCCTTCGGACATGGCCAGCAGGAGTCCGTCGGCGGAGACCACCACTGTGTGGGACACCCCGGGGGTGTTGTCCACGAAGTTGGTGATCAACCAGTTCAGATTCTGCGCCGCCTGGCTCATCGCGTTCAACTAACGCTCCTGCTGATGGTTCGGACCGAGGTGGTGGTTACCCGTGGTCGAGTTACCCGCCTGTCGGCCCTGCTGGATGCCGCGGCGCAGATTGGTGAGCCTGCCGCGGACGTCGTCGGGTGCACGCGAGACCTGGGGGCCGGCGGTGTGCGCCTGCTCCTGAGCGGTCCCGGGTACGAGGTTGGCCTTCGGCACACGCCGGGGAAGGCCGGAGGTGGTGACGCCGCCGGCCGCGGGCTTGCGCACCCGCTCGGCCTGACGCACCAACTCGTCGTTGGGCGAGGTCCGCCAGGCGGCTCCGCCGTTCTGCCGGCCGTCACCGGCACCGGCACCGGCCGGGCCTCCGGCCGGACGCTGCGCCACCGGAGCGGCCGGGGCCTGCGCCTGCGGGGCGGCCGGGGCCTGACCCTGCTGCGCGGCCTGCTGCTGGGCCTGCTCCTGGTGGAACCAGTTCGTCTCCAGCGTGTCGTACAGCGGGGTACGACCGTCGCCCGAGCCGGCCGGCGGCAGCGCCTCCGGACGGCGGGGCTGCTGGAGCTGCGGCTGACGCGGCTGCTCGGCCTGCTCGTTCACCGGGCGCGGGGCACCGAGGTCCGGGCCGCCGGTCCGCTGCCGCGGGGCCGGAGCCTGCTGCTGGGCCTGCTGGGCCTGCTGCGCCTGCGGTACGTAGGGCTGCCGGCCGAACTGCTGCTGCTGGCCGCCCTGGTAGCCCTGCTGCTGGTGCTGTGCCTGCGGGGACTGCTGGGGCGCCTGCTGTGGCGCGCCGAAGTCGGGGCGCGGGAACTGGCCGGTCGAGCCGGGACCCTGCTGGGCGCCGAAGTCCGGCCGCGGGAACTGGCCCGTGGAGCCGGGACCCTGGGGCGCGCCGAAGTCGGGGCGCGGGAACTGCGCCGTCGAGGCCGGGTCCTGCACACCGCCCGGGTACGCCTGGATCTGCGGGGTCTGGGGCGCCTGCTGCTGCTGACCCTGCGCCTGCTGCGGGGCGCCGAAGTCGGGACGCGGGAACTGGCCCGTGGAACCGGGGCCCTGGGGGGCCGACGGAGCCGCGTACCGGCCCGTGGTCTCCGGGTCCTCATGACCGCGCGGGGCGTCCAGCGGGGTCATCTCCTGCTGCGGGCGCCGGACCGGCTGCTGCGCCGGGTCGTTGCCCCAGCTCGCCGCCTGCGGGCGCTGCGGCTGCGGGTTGCCGCCCGGCAGCTCGGCGCGCGGGGCGCCGTAACCGGCCTGCTCGCCCTGCTGCGGGGCCTGCTGCTGGGCACCGGGGCCGGCCTGCCGGCCGCCCTGGTTGCCCTGGTTGCCCTGGTTGCCCCACACGTCCGTGCGGGACGGGATGGCGCTCGCCGCACCACCGATGAGACCGCCCGCGCCGGGAGCCGGACGCAGCGGGTCCTGCTGCGGACCCTGGGGGGCCTGCGGCAGCTGACCGGTCTGGTCCGTCTGCGCATGCTGCGGCTGCTGGGTACGGGACGGCTGGGGGCCACCCGTGAGCGGGGCGCCCTCACGACCGGGCAGCGCGGCGCGCGGAGCGCTCGCACCGACCTGGCCGCGTCCGGCACCGGCGGCGGCACCGAGCCGGCCGGCCGCCGACGCAGGGGCACCGCCCGGAGCGCCGGGACGTCCGCCACCGGGACCACCCACCGCGCCGGGACCGCCGGGACGTCCGCCGGGAGCCTGGGCACCCGGGGGCATCGCGCCCTGACCGGCGCCGCCCGGCTTGGGCATGGGCTTCCTGCCGCCCTGGGCGACGTCGACCGGAAGCATGACGAGCGCGGTGGTGCCGCCCGAGTCGGAGGGGCGCAGCTGGATCCGGATGCCGTGTCGCAGGGACAGGCGGCCGACCACGAAGAGACCCATGCGGCGGGAGACCGAGACGTCCACGGTGGGCGGCGAGGCGAGCCGCTCGTTGATCGCGGCGAGGTCCTCGGGGGAGAGGCCGATGCCGGTGTCGTGGATCTCGACGAGCACACGGCCGTCGGGCAGCGCGTGACCGGTCACCCGGACCTTGGTCTGCGGGGACGAGAACGAGGTGGCGTTCTCGAGCAGCTCGGCGAGGAGGTGCACGAGGTCGTTGACGACCCGGCCGGCGACCTCGGTCGCCGGGACCGCGGCCAGCTCGATGCGCTCGTACTGCTCCACCTCGGAGGCGGCGGCGCGGAGCACGTCGACCAGCGGGACGGGACGGGTCCAGCGACGGCCTGGCTCCTCACCGGCGAGGACGAGGAGGTTCTCGCCGTTCCGGCGCATACGGGTCGCGAGGTGGTCCAGCTTGAACAGCGAGGACAGCTGGTCCGGGTCGGCCTCGCGGGACTCCAGCTCGGAGATGAGCGAGAGCTGACGCTGGATGAGGCCCTGGGAACGCCGCGAGAGGTTGGTGAACATCGCGTTGACGTTGCCTCGCAGGAGGGCCTGCTCGGCGGCGAGACGGACGGCCTCGCGGTGCACGTCGTCGAAGGCCGCGGCCACCTGGCCGATCTCGTCCCGGGAGTGCACACCGACGGACTCGACGGTGGTGTCGACGTCCTGCGGGTCCGACTCGGAGAGCTGCTTGACGAGCTCGGGCAGCCGGTCCTGGGCGACCTTCGTCGCGGTGTCCTGGAGTCGGCGCAGCGACCGGATCATGGACCGGGCCACGACGAAGGCGCCGATGAGCGAGACGCCGAGGACGAGGAGGATCAGGGCACCGTTGATGATGGCGTCGCGCTGGGCTTCCTGCCGCAGCTCACGGGCCATGCTCTCCATGTCGCCGAGCAGGATGCTCTCGGTGCGGTTCATGGCGGTGATCTTGGTGCCGTACTCGTCGGTGAAGTTCAGGTGACCGCGCCGGGTGCCACCGGGCATCGCCTCGTCCGACTTCAGCACGCGCTCGGCGTACTTGTCGGCGGCGGTGATCGACGGGTCGCCGTTGTTGAGGACGGCGGTCAGCTCCTCGGCGTCACCGCCGGTCGACTCGTAGATCGCCTGGAAGGACTTGAGCTCGACGCCCTCGGAGTTGAAGGCGGCCTCGCCGTAGAGGCGGTCGCCCTGCTGGATCTTGCCGGGGGTCCGGTCGTTCGGGGGGAGCGCACCGGCGATGATCGCCTGCTGGATGGAGGCGTACTCCTTGGCGGACGAGAAGGCGGCGAGCGCCCGGGTCCGCTTGATCATCTCGGGGTTGCTGGTCGCCTGCGCCATGTCCTGGGACAGGCTGAGCAGCGAACGGATGAGACGGCTGTACGCCTCGACCGTCACCGAGTGCGAGACGCCCTTCTCGTAGGCGTTGCCGCGGATCGTGTGGAGGCCGATGACCTGCGAGGCGATCTGGTTGACGTTCTGGCGGATGCTCCGCAGCGCCTCATCGTCCTCGGTGCTCGGGATCTCCTCGGTGGCGTCGAGGAAGGCCTTGTACTCGCGGTCGGTCTTCTTGCGCGGGTTCGCGACCTGGTAGTCGCTGATGGGCCTGCCGTTGGCCAACGGGCCGGCGGAGAGGTCACGCTCGGCCTGGAGGGCCTGGGCGAGGTCGGTCGCCTCACGGGTCAGCTTGGTCAGCAGCTGCATGTGGTCGAGCTGCTCGATGTCCTGGAGCGACTCGCTGATGCGGATACCGCCCAGGGAGGTGGCCGCGACCACGGGCAGGGTCAGCAGGGCGACCAGACGCGTGGAGATGCGCCAGTTGCGCAGGGCTATTCGGGGGCCGACCGAGATTTCGGGCTTGGTCTTGTCGGGAGCCGCGGCGGGTTCGGCCGGTGCGGCCCCGGCGCTCGCGCGCCTGCCGTCACCGCCGTCGCCGGACGGCCCCTGACCCTGGTTGGGGGCGTGCGAGGCCGAGGGACCGCGGTCGGTCCCGGCACGCGGTTCCTGCTCCGCCGGAGCTTCGGCTCGGCCCTGACGGGCCTGGGGAGACCCCGAGCCATCCCTCTTGAAACGTCCCTGCACTAGCGTCGCAACCTCTGGACCAGGCGTCCTTCCGGGTGAACGGAGAGGACGGTGTCGGCGTCGTATGGGACGCATGATGCGTCCCATTGTGGTCGTCGGTGACCGGCGCAGTTCCCCCTTCCCCGCCACTCGGAACCGGCGCTGCGTTGCGCCCCCTGCGCGCCGGCTTGAAACCCGCGACGGTGCGTGGAATTCCAGCACAGTGCCGGACCTCCAACAAGGGCCGAGTGTCGGAGCCGGAGCGGGATGACAACCCGTACTCGGCGTGTCACCCCATGTAGAAGATGATCACGGAGGATTCGGACTTTTCCGGTCCAATGGCGGCGCGTGCCCGTGTGTCCCAGTCCTGATGATCAGGAGCGGAATAGAGCATTCAGTGCCGGAATGCCCGTTTCCGTGACGGGTCATGGCCGTCCGTAATGCCTGGAATGTGAAGTGATTGGTGAGGAAACTCACACGATGATCGATGTCTTAGCCATGCATTCGAAGGGAATCGCATGCTTAGCCTGACGCTTTACACGATGCTCGCGCCCGCACGGGCGCCCCTCCCGGGACAGGGTCTGAAGAACGCCATGAACCCCACGAAGACCGCGCCGCTGCTCACCACGGCCAACCCGCGCCGCTCCACCCTCGCGCACCTCGAGGACGCCGCCCAGCTCGGCCGGGGCGCCCTGCCGGAGTACGCCACCGAACTCCCCGGGCAGACGGCCAACCCGCGCCGCACCGTCCTCATGACCGCCCCCGCCCCCTTCGAGCCGGCCCCGTACGCGTCCGCCTCCCGCTGACACCGCGACACCGCCGGTCGGCCGCCCCCTCGCCGCGTTAGCCTGGAGCGTCAGACTCCAGCCAGTAGCAAGTGAGGGGCGACAGCACTCGTGCGCATCGCCAGATTCTCCATCGACGGCAATGTGGCCTTCGGCGCCGTCGAGGGCGAGGGAACCGTCGAGTCCGGCGGCCTCGTCCTCGACATCATCAAGGGCATCCCGTACACCGACTTCGAGCTGAGCGGCACCAAGGTCCCGCTCAGCAAGGTGCGGCTCCTTCCGCCCGTGCTCCCCAACAAGGTCGTGGCCATCGGCCGCAACTACGCGGAGCACGCCGCCGAACTCGGCAACGAGGTCCCCGACGTACCCGTCGCCTTCTTCAAGCCCACCACCTCGGTGATCGGCTCCGGCGACGCCATCGAGTACCCCTCCTTCTCCAACGAGCTGCACCACGAGGCCGAGCTGGCCGTGGTCATCGGCCGGATGTGCCGCGAGGTGCCCCGCGAGCGCGTGAAGGACGTCATCTTCGGCTACACCTGCGCCAATGACGTCACCGCCCGCGACGCCCAGCAGCGCGAGAAGCAGTGGGCCCGCGCCAAGGGCTTCGACACCTCCTGCCCCCTGGGGCCCTGGGTGGAGACGGACATGAGCATCGCTGCCGCGAGCGACCTGGCCATCCAGGCCACGGTCAACGGCGAACAGCGCCAGCTGGGTCGGACGAGCGACATGATCCGCTCCATCGAGGACCTGGTCGTCCACATCACCGAGGCCATGACGCTGCTCCCGGGCGACGTCATCCTCACCGGCACCCCCGCCGGGGTCGGCCCCCTCAACGTCGGCGACGAGGTCGCCGTCACCATCGAAGGCATCGGCACTCTCACCAATAAGGTGATCAAGCGTGGCTAACGCGAACATCCGCGTCCGTTTCTGTCCCTCGCCGACCGGCAACCCCCACGTGGGCCTGGTCCGCACCGCTCTCTTCAACTGGGCCTTCGCCCGGCACAACGAGGGCACGTTCGTCTTCCGCATCGAGGACACCGACGCTGCGCGCGACTCGGAGGAGTCGTACCAGCAGCTGCTCGACTCGATGCGCTGGCTCGGCTTCACCTGGGACGAGGGCCCCGAGATCGGCGGCCCGCACGCGCCGTACCGCCAGTCGGAGCGGATGGACATCTACAAGGACGTCGCCGACAAGCTGCTCGCCGGCGGCTACGCGTACCCCTGCTACTGCACCGCCGAGGAGCTCGACGAGCGCCGTGAGGCCGCCCGTGCCGCGGGCCGCGCCTCCGGCTACGACGGCCACTGCCGCGACCTCACCGACGAGCAGAAGCAGGCGTACGAGGCCGAGGGCCGCAGCCACATCGTCCGCTTCCGGATGCCGGACGAGGCGACCACCTTCACCGACCTGGTCCGCGGCGAGATCACCGTCCAGCCGGAGAACGTCACCGACTACGGCATCGTGCGCGCCAACGGCGCCCCGCTGTACACCCTGGTGAACCCGGTCGACGACGCCCTGATGGAGATCACCCACGTCCTGCGCGGCGAGGACCTGCTCTCCTCCACCCCGCGCCAGATCGCGCTGTACAAGGCGCTGATCGAGCTGGGTGTCGCCAAGGAGATCCCGCAGTTCGGCCACCTGCCGTACGTCATGGGCGAGGGCAACAAGAAGCTCTCCAAGCGCGACCCGCAGGCCTCCCTCAACCTCTACCGGGAGCGCGGCTTCCTCCCCGAGGGCCTCCTGAACTACCTGTCGCTCCTCGGCTGGTCGTTCTCCGCCGACCAGGACGTCTTCTCGATCGAGGACATGGTCGCGAAGTTCGACATCGCCGACGTGAACGCCAACCCGGCGCGCTTCGACCTCAAGAAGGCCGAGTCGATCAACGGCGACCACATCCGCATGCTGGACGTGAAGGCCTTCGCCGAGGCCTGCGAGCCCTGGCTCAAGGCCCCGCACGCCAACTGGGCCCCCGAGGACTTCGACCGCGCCGCCTGGGAGGCCATCGCGCCGCACGCCCAGACGCGCATCACCGTCCTCTCGGACATCACGGCCAACGTCGACTTCCTCTTCCTCCCGGAGCCGGTCCTCGACCAGCCCTCGTGGGACAAGGCGATGAAGGGCGAGCCGGCCGCGCTGCTCACCACGGCCCGCGAGAAGCTCGTGGACGCCGACTGGAGCGACCCGGAGTCCCTCAAGAACGCGGTCCTGACCGCCGGCGAGGCCCACGGCCTCAAGCTCGGCAAGGCCCAGGCCCCCGTCCGCGTCGCCGTCACCGGCCGCACGGTCGGCCTGCCCCTCTTCGAGTCCCTGGAGATCCTGGGCAAGGAGAAGTCCCTGGCCCGGATCGACGCGGCCCTGGCGAAGCTCGCCGGCTGAGCCCCGTCCTCGCGTCCCCCGGGGGCGGCGACCGGAACACTCCGGTCGCCGCCCCCGCGGCGTTCCCGGCCCGGACGAAACACCGGGCACGGGACGGGGGCGCGGCGGTACGGTCGTGGCATGAGCATCCGCGCCGTCCTGTGGGACGTGGACGACACGATCTTCGACTACGCGACAGCCGACCGCGCCGGCATGAGCGCGCATCTGACGGCCGAGGGCCTGCTCGACGGATTCGACTCCGTCGACCAGGCCCTCGCGCGTTGGGCGGAGCTCACGGAACTGCACTGGCGCCGCTTCGAGATCGAGGGCGGCGACTTCCAGGACCAGCGGCGGGCCCGCGTCCGGGACTTCCTCGGGGCGCCGGAGCTCACCGCCGCCGGGGCCGACGACTGGTTCGACCGGTACGTCGTCCACTACCAGGCGGCCTGGGAGCTCTTCCCCGACGCGCTGCCCGTCCTCGACCTGCTCGCGGACGAGTACCGGCACGCGGTGCTGTCGAACTCCAGCATCCACGCGCAGGAACCCAAGCTCCGCGCCCTGGGCGTACGCGACCGCTTCGAGGCCGTCCTGTGCGCCGCCGAGCTCGGTGTGGCCAAACCGGCCCCCGAGGCCTTCCACGCCGCCTGTACGGCCCTCGGTCTGGCCCCGGAGGAGATCGCGTACGTGGGGGACCAGCCCGACACCGACGCGCGGGGCGCGGTCGAGGCGGGGCTCCTGGGCATCTGGCTGGACCGCGCGGACACCGGCGGCCGACCCGAGCTGCAGCGGATCACGGACCTCCGCCAGCTCCCCGCCCTGCTCCGGGGGGATACCCGTTTTGGAGCACCGTCCACCTTCAGGTAATGTTCTTTCTGCGCCGAGGGGAACAAGCCGAAAGGCAAGAACCCGGAAAGCGCAAGCCGAGCAGGATCCTCCCTGGTGGGGGACGTTGCCACGGTGGCCTATGGTGTAATTGGCAGCACGACGGTTTCTGGTTCCGTTAGTCTTGGTTCGAGTCCAGGTAGGCCAGCTCGCAGAGCTTTATCTGCAACCTGTGGATGGCATCCACAAAGCCCCCGTTGTGTAGCGGCCTAGCACGCCGCCCTCTCAAGGCGGTAGCGCCGGTTCGAATCCGGTCGGGGGTACAGATCCATCCTGCGGAACACTTGGGTAGCTCCCGGTGCGTCCGCGGTGACATCACCCGGCTCATGCCGGGTGGGATCGCTAGGGCCCCCGTTGTGTAGCGGCCTAGCACGCCGCCCTCTCAAGGCGGTAGCGCCGGTTCGAATCCGGTCGGGGGTACGGTGCAACCACCATGGCCTATGGTGTAATTGGCAGCACGACGGTTTCTGGTTCCGTTAGTCTTGGTTCGAGTCCAGGTAGGCCAGCTCGCAGAGCTCATCTGCAACCGCGGATCTGATCCGCAAGGCCCCCGTTGTGTAGCGGCCTAGCACGCCGCCCTCTCAAGGCGGTAGCGCCGGTTCGAATCCGGTCGGGGGTACAGAACGAGGAAGCCCTTCCCTTCGGGGGAGGGCTTCTTCGCTGTTCCCCGCCGTACGCGGACACAACTCCGGCCCACCGCTGCGGCGTTGAAGCGGTGGGCCGGGGACGAACAGAGGGACGGGGAGATCAGCCGTTGCGGCGGAGCGCCTCGGAGAGACGGGCGGCGGCGTCGATGACCGCCTGGGCGTGCATACGGCCCGGGTGGCGCGTCAGACGCTCGATCGGACCCGAGACCGACACGGCGGCCACGACGCGGTTCGAGGGGCCGCGTACGGGCGCGGAGACGGACGCGACGCCCGGCTCCCGCTCACCGATCGACTGGGCCCAGCCGCGGCGCCGTACGCCCGACAGGGCCGTCGCCGTGAAGCGGGCGCCCTGGAGGCCGCGGTGCAGCCGCTCGGGCTCCTCCCAGGCCATCAGGATCTGCGCGGAGGAGCCGGCCTTCATGGTCAGCGTCGAGCCGACCGGGACGGTGTCCCGCAGGCCCGAGAGCCGCTCGGCCGCCGCCACGCAGATCCGCATGTCGCCCTGGCGCCGGTAGAGCTGGGCGCTCTCGCCGGTGACGTCGCGCAGATGCGTCAGCACGGGGCCGGCGGTCGCGAGCAGGCGGTCCTCGCCGGCCGCGGCCGCGAGCTCCGAGAGGCGCGGTCCGAGGATGAACCGGCCCTGCATGTCACGCGCCACCATCCGGTGGTGTTCCAGTGCCACGGCCAGTCGGTGTGCCGTGGGTCGTGCGAGTCCCGTCGCCGCGACCAGTCCTGCGAGGGTGGCCGGACCGGACTCCAGGGCGCTCAGGACAAGGGCTGCCTTGTCGAGAACGCCTACGCCGCTAGAGTTGTCCATGCAACGATATTCGCGTCTCACTCTGTGAAACGCAAGTTCAATTTTCCGAGGACCTTGGCACTCTGGTGATGCGGCCGCACAACGGCCCGCGAAACGGGTCTCTAGTTGTGCCGGCGTAGACGTCGGCCGGAGGGAAAGCGATGGGTAGGACACTCGCGGAGAAGGTCTGGGACGACCATGTCGTCCGGCGCGCCGAGGGCGAGCCCGACCTCCTCTTCATCGATCTGCACCTGCTGCACGAGGTGACCAGCCCCCAGGCCTTCGACGGCCTGCGCCAGAACGGCCGGCAGGTGCGGCGCCTCGACCTCACCATCGCCACCGAGGACCACAACACCCCGACCCTCGACATCGACAAGCCCATCGCGGACCCCGTCTCCCGCGCCCAGCTGGAGACCCTGCGGAAGAACTGCGCCGAGTTCGGCGTCCGGCTGCACCCGCTGGGCGACGTCGAGCAGGGCGTCGTCCACGTCGTGGGACCGCAGCTGGGCCTGACCCAGCCGGGCACGACCGTGGTCTGCGGCGACTCGCACACCTCCACGCACGGCGCCTTCGGCGCGCTGGCGTTCGGCATCGGCACCAGCCAGGTCGAGCACGTGCTCGCCACCCAGACGCTGCCGCTGGCCCGCCCGAAGACCATGGCCATCACGGTCGACGGCGAACTGCCCGAGGACGTCACCGCCAAGGACCTGATCCTCGCGATCATCGCGAAGATCGGCACCGGCGGCGGCCAGGGCTACATCCTGGAGTACCGCGGCTCCGCCATCGAGAAGCTCTCGATGGAGGCCCGGATGACCATCTGCAACATGTCGATCGAGGCCGGCGCCCGCGCGGGCATGATCGCCCCCGACGAGACCACCTTCGCCTACCTGGAGGGTCGTGCCCACGCCCCCGAGGGCGAGGACTGGGACGCCGCCGTCGCGTACTGGAAGACGCTGAAGTCCGACGAGGACGCCGTCTTCGACGCCGAGGTCGTCATCGACGCCGCCTCCCTGGCGCCGTTCGTCACCTGGGGCACCAACCCCGGCCAGGGCGCGCCGCTTTCGTCGAACGTCCCCGACCCGGCTTCGTACGAAGACGCTTCGGAGCGCCTCGCCGCCGAAAAGGCCCTGGAGTACATGGGGTTGACCGCCGGACAGCCGCTGCGCGACATCAAGGTCGACACCGTCTTCGTAGGCTCCTGCACCAACGGCCGTATCGAGGACCTGCGCAACGCCGCGGACCTCCTCCAGGGCCGCCAGGTCGCCGACGGCGTCCGCATGCTGGTCGTCCCCGGCTCCGTCCGGGTCGCCCTGCAGGCCGTCGAGGAGGGCCTGGACAAGGTCTTCAAGGAGGCCGGCGCCGAATGGCGGCACGCGGGCTGCTCGATGTGTCTGGGCATGAACCCCGACCAACTGGCTCCCGGTGAGCGCTCCGCGTCCACCTCCAACCGCAACTTCGAGGGCCGGCAGGGCAAGGGCGGCCGCACCCACCTGGTCTCCCCCCAGGTCGCCGCCGCCACCGCCGTCCTGGGCCACCTGGCCTCCCCGGCCGATCTGTCCGACGTCGCCACCACCGCGGGGGTCTGAGGAACCATGGAAGCTTTCACCACGCACACCGGCCGGGCCGTCCCGCTGCGCCGCAGCAACGTCGACACCGACCAGATCATCCCGGCGCACTGGCTGAAGAAGGTCACCCGCGACGGCTTCGAGGACGGCCTCTTCGAGGCCTGGCGCAAGGACTCCGAGTTCGTCCTCAACCGCCCGGAGCGGCAGGGCGCCTCGGTCCTGGTCGCCGGCCCCGACTTCGGCACCGGCTCCTCCCGTGAGCACGCCGTCTGGGCGCTCCAGAACTACGGCTTCCAGGCGGTCATCTCCGCCCGCTTCGCCGACATCTTCCGCGGCAACTCGCTGAAGAACGGCCTGCTCACCGTCGTCCTGCCGCAGGAGACGGTGGACGCCCTCTGGGAGCTGACCGAGGCCGACCCGACCGCCGAGATCACGGTCGACCTGGAGCAGCGCAAGGTCCTGGCCGCCGGGATCGACGCGGACTTCGAGCTCGACGAGAACGCCCGCTGGCGTCTGCTGAACGGCCTCGACGACATCAGCCTCACCCTTCAGAACGAAGCCGACATCGCGGCATACGAGTCGGCGCGACCGGCCCATAAGCCCCGTACAATTACGGTCTGAGCAGCGCTTTTCCAAGACTGCGCCCCCCACCGCCTGGTGGGGGGCGCAGTCGCTTGTTGGGACCCTGTCGGGCGACAACTCGCCCTAGATGGCACAATCGGTGCATGGAACGCGACAGCCAACTCGAGCTCTACGAGTCAGTCGCCGCCCGATTGAAGGAAGCGCACACAAGAGTGCGCTCACTGCAAGTCCCGGAGGGCGTAAGGATGGCGCTGTCCCGGAAGCTGCTGGTCGTGACGGCCGCGGCGAAGCACGATCTCAAGGACGCGGCAACGCGTCTGGACCGGTTGATGAAGGACCTCGACGAGGGCCGATTCCCAGAGGACGACTGACACCAGGAACTCCGCAGCGGGTCTTTTGCGTTGCGGCACTAGGGTGATTAGCCCGTTTCGTGTTTGATTTGCGGTATATACATGCCTAACGTGCGAAAAAGCTTGAACACTTTCGTTCTGGCAATGTCTCCGAAGGGGAAGACGTGAACAAGGCGCAGCTCGTAGAAGCGATTGCCGACAAGATGGGCGGTCGCCAGCAGGCCGCCGAAGCCGTCGACCACGTGCTCGACGCCATCGTGCGTGCCGTGGTCGCGGGCGACCGTGTCTCGGTCACGGGCTTCGGCTCGTTCGAGAAGGTCGACCGTCCGGCCCGCTACGCCCGCAACCCGCAGACGGGCGAGCGCGTCCGGGTCAAGAAGACCTCGGTGCCGCGCTTCCGTGCGGGTCAGGGCTTCAAGGACCTGGTCAGCGGCTCGAAGAAGCTCCCCAAGGGTGGCGAGGTCTCCGTCAAGAAGGCCCCCAAGGGCAGCCTCACCGGTGGTGCCTCCGCGACCGTGAAGAAGGCCGCGGCCAAGAAGGCCACCACCGCCAAGAAGGCCGCCGCGAAGAAGGCGACCCCGGCGAAGAAGGCCACGACGGCCGCCGCGAAGAAGGCGACCCCGGCCAAGAAGGCCACCACCGCCGCGACGAAGAAGACCGCCGCGGCGAAGAAGGCCTCGACGGCGGCGAAGAAGACCACGACCGCCGCCGCGAAGAAGACCACCACGGCCGCGGCGAAGAAGGCCGTGAAGGCCACGGCCAAGAAGACCGCGCCGGCCGCGAAGAAGGCCACGGCGACGAAGGCGCCCGCGAAGAAGACCACGGCGCGCAAGACGACCGCCAAGAAGGCCGCCGCCAAGAAGTAGGACGAGCGGTACCACCCGCCGGGCCGGGCTCCCCACCAAGGAGAGCCCGGCCCGCGGCGCGTTCGGTCCCGGGAAGCGCGGAAGGCCGGACGCTCAGAAGGTCTGGAGCGTCACCAGCGTGATCCGCAGGCCGGCCCCGGACGTCCCCGGCTCCGCCTCGATCCGCACCCGCTGCCCCGGTCGGAGCAGCCGCAGCCCGCCCGCGTCGAAGGCCTCCGCCCCGAAGTCCACCGGGGTGCCGTCGTCGAGCAGCACACTTCCGCTGCGGGTCTCGGAGTCGTACGTGAACGCGGTCGCCTGCATGGACCGCAGCCTATCCGGCCGCCGGCAGCCACCGGGCGGCCGTCCGCGGGCCGAGCCCCAGTGCCCGGGCCTCCGCCAGGTCCTCGCCGGTGTCCACGTCCCGGCGTACGGAATCCACCCCGGTCAGCCGGATTTCCACCGCGCCCGACGACAAATGGCGCAGTCTCGACGCGCCTCCGAATGCCGGTTCCAATTTTATCCCCGGACCCGCCGAGAGGAATGTCGTACCTATTTCGGCGGCATCCGCGAGAAATGCCCTCGGAAATTTCCGGGCGGTGTCCAGGACGCGGGCCAGCTCCGTGGTCCGCAGCGCCGGAAGATCCGCGTTGAGCGCTGCCACGCGCGCGTGCGACCGGCGCTCCCGTATCGAGCGGACCCCGTGCTCCAGAGCCGCGTTGAGCCCGGCCGCCGGGAGGTCCGGCACGATGCGCGCCCCCAGGGCCGCGAGGGCCGCCCCGGCCGTCGGATCGTCCGTGACGACCACCACATCCCGTACGCGCGCGCAGTTCAGCGCCGCCCCCACCGTGTCCTCGGCGAACGCCAGGGCGAGCCGGGGGCGCAGCAGGGCCCCCGTCGCCGCGGCCAGTCTGCTCTTCGCCAGGGCAAGGGGTTTCAGCGGTAACACGAGGTGCCAGCCGTCGTTCGCGTCACTGTTCATCGTGGCCCATTCTGTCCCGCCCGCGCGGTCCGGCGGAGGCCCCGGGGCGTACCGTGTCCTCGACAGACCAGGAGCATGGGGCGACACTTGACCCCCTGCCAGCCAGTCCCGGAGAAAGGTGTCCGAGTGCCCCGCCGCAGAATCGGCTTCTGGTACCGCCTCGCGGCGGTCATCGCCAAACCCCCCCTGGTGGTTCTGTTCAAGCGGGACTGGCGCGGTATGGAGCACATTCCGGCCGACGGCGGATTCATCACCGTGGTCAACCACAACTCCTACCTGGACCCGCTGTCCTACGCGCACTACCAGTACAACACCGGTCGCGTCCCGCGCCTTCTCGCCAAGGCGGGCCTCTTCAAGAGCCCCTTCGTCGGCATGATGCTGCGCAACACCGGACAGATCCCCGTCTACCGCGAGACCACCAACGCGCTGGACGCCTTCCGTGCCGCCGTCGACGCCATCGAGCGCGGCGAGTGCGTGGCCTTCTACCCCGAGGGCACCCTGACCAGGGACCCCGACATGTGGCCCATGGCGGGCAAGACCGGCGCAGCCCGCGTCGCGCTCCTCACCAAGGTCCCGGTCATCCCGGTGGCCCAGTGGGGCGCCAACCTCGCGATGCCGCCGTACGCCCGGGAGAAGAAGCTCAGTCTGTTCCCCCGCAAGACGCTGACCGTCCAGGCCGGTCCGCCGGTCGACCTCTCCCGCTTCGACGGCCTGGAGCCGACACCCGAGGTGCTCCGCGAGGCCACCGAGGCCATCATGGCCGCCGTCACCGCCCTCCTTGAGGAGATCCGCGGCGAGAAGGCGCCCGCCGAACCGTACGACCACCGCAAGGCCCGCCTCGAACAGCGACGCAAGGCCGCCGAGGGAGGCACCAAGTGACCAAGGCAGCCGTCTTCGGCAACGGATCCTGGGGCACCGCCTTCGCCATGGTGCTCGCCGACGCGGGCTGCGAGGTGAGCCTCTGGGGCCGCCGCGCGGAGCTCGCGAAGGAGATCAACGCCACTCGCGTCAACTCCGACTACCTGCCGGGCATCGAGCTCCCGCGGTCGATCACGGCCACCGCCGACCCGGCGGAGGCCGCCCACGACGCCGACTTCACCGTCCTCGTCGTCCCCTCGCAGACCCTGCGCGGCAACCTCGCCGCCTGGAAGCCGCTGCTCGCCCCGGACACCGTCCTCGTCTCCCTCATGAAGGGCGTCGAACTCGGCACGGCCGAGCGGATGAGCGAGGTCGTCATGGAGGTCGCGGACGTGCCCGCCGAGCGCGTGGCCGTCCTCACCGGGCCCAACCTGGCCCTGGAGATCGCCTCCCGCCAGCCCGCCGCCGCCGTCGTCGCCTGTGTCGACGAGTCGGTCGCGCAGCGGTTCCAGACGGCCTGCATGACCCCGTACTTCCGCCCGTACACGCACACCGACGTCGTCGGCTGCGAGCTCGGCGGCGCGGTCAAGAACGTCATCGGGCTCGCCGTCGGCATCGCCAACGGCATGGGACTCGGCGACAACTCGAAGGCCACGCTCATCACCCGCGGCCTCGCCGAGACCACCCGCCTCGGTCTCGCCATGGGCGCCGACCCGCTCACCTTCTCCGGCCTCGCCGGTCTCGGCGACCTGGTGGCCACCTGCTCCTCGCCGCTCTCCCGGAACAACACCTTCGGCACCAACCTGGGCCGCGGGATGACCCTCCAGGAGACCATCGCGGCGACCAAGCAGACCGCCGAGGGCGTCAAGTCCTGCGAGTCCGTGCTCGATCTGGCACGCCGCCACGGTGTCGACATGCCGATCACCGAGACCGTCGTCTCGATCGTCCACGAGGGCAAGCCGCCGGTCGTCGCCCTCAAGGAGCTGATGTCCCGCAGCGCGAAGTCCGAGCGCCGCTGACGTACGCGGGAAGGCGCGGCGGCGACACCGCTGCGCCGTACGCGCGCGGCGGCAGCGGGGCGCTCAGGAGTTCGGGAGCCGCAAGGTACGCTCATCGCGATATGAGCGAGAACACCCAGAGCCCCCGCAAGCCGCGCGTGGCCGTCGTCTTCGGCGGTCGCAGCTCCGAGCACGCCATCTCCGTCGTCACGGCGGGCGCCGTCCTGAGCGCCATCGACCGGGACAAGTACGACGTGCTGCCCATCGGCATCACGACGGACGGGCGCTGGGCGCTCACCGCCGACGCGCCCGAGCGCATGGCCATCGCCGACCGCGCCCTGCCGAACGTCGCCGACCTGGCCGAGTCCGAGGAGGGCGGTGTCGTCCTCTCCGTCGACCCCGCCAACCGAGAGGTCGTCCTCAGCGAGCCCGGCTCCGTCCCGCGCGCCCTCGGCGAGGTCGACGTGGTCTTCCCGATGCTGCACGGCCCGTACGGCGAGGACGGCACCCTCCAGGGCCTCCTGGAGCTCTCCGGCGTCCCCTACGTCGGCGCGGGCGTCCTCGCCTCCGCCGTCGGCCAGGACAAGGAGTACATGAAGCGGGTCTTCGTCTCCTTCGGACTGCCGGTCGGCCCGTACGAGGTCATCCGGCCGCGCGAGTGGGAGCAGAACCCGGCCGCCGCCCGCAAGAAGATCGTCGAGTTCGCCGCCGAGCACGGCTGGCCGCTCTTCGTGAAGCCGGCCCGCGGCGGTTCGTCCATGGGCATCACCAAGGTCGACGATCTCGCGGGCCTGGACGAGGCCATCGAGGAGGCCCGCCGCCACGACCCCAAGATCCTCGTCGAGTCGCTCCTGCGAGGCCGCGAGATCGAGTGCGGCGTCCTGGAGTTCGAGGACGGCCCGCGCGCCAGCGTGCCGGCCGAGATCCCGCCGGTCACCGACCACGACTTCTACGACTTCGAGGCCAAGTACATCGACTCGGCCTCCGGCATCGTGCCGGCGCCGATCGGCGACGAGGCCACCGCCGAGGTCCAGCGCCTGGCCGTCGCCGCCTACGAGGCGATCTCCTGCGAGGGTCTGGTCCGCGCCGACTTCTTCCTCACCGAGGACGGCGACTTCGTCATCAACGAGGTCAACACGATGCCGGGCTTCACCCCCATCTCCATGTACCCGCGCATGTGGCAGGAGAGCGGCGTCGGCTACCCCGAGCTCGTCGACCGGCTGATCCAGGCCGCGCTGACCCGCTCCACGGGCCTGCGCTAGCCGGACAGCGGTCGGGAACGCGCGATCCGGAGTGCGCCTAGACGCACTCCGGATCCAGCGCGCAGGGGATCGTCTTCGTCACGGAAGCGGCCAGGTCCGCGAGCGGTGTGGCGTCGTGCCGGTACCGCTCGTCCATCGTCACCTCGACGTATGTCTTCCGGTACACCGACGTGAAACGGGTCCCGCCGTCCTCCGGACGCTCCAGCATCCAGTTCACGCCGTTCGCCTCGATGGCCTGAGAGTTCGGATCGCTCATCTTTTCGGGCCGGGGGACCCCGCAGCGCAGTACGATCGCACCGTCACCCCAGCCGGCGGTCAGCTCGGAGCCCGGCTCCGGATCGCTCCGCTCCAGCCCCGCCACGGTGTCGGGCAGCTCCTTCTCCAGTGCCTGGCAGAAGGCCGCCTCCGCCGCCGGGGGGCGGGGGACCACCACGGACGCCCCGGCGTCCGTCCAGGAGCAACCGGTGGCGGCCAGCAGCAGGACGGCCGCCGTGACGGCGGCGGGCAGGCCGAAGGGCCGGTGGGATGACATCACCGGCCAAGCGTAGACGGGGGCTACAGATGAACGACCGGGCAGGTGAGGGTGCGCGTGATGCCGTCCACTTGCTGGACCTTGGCGACCACCATGCGGCCCAGCTCGTCCACGGTGTCCGCCTGCGCGCGCACGATCACGTCATAGGGACCGGTCACGTCTTCGGCCTGAAGCACCCCCGGGATCTTGGAGATGGTGTCGGCGACTGTCGACGCCTTGCCCACCTCGGTCTGAATGAGGATGTACGCCTGTACCACGGAACCTCCAGGGCGACCACGAGGATCTTGTGGGAGAAAGGGACGCCACGGTACCGCGTCGCCGCGGGCCACGGGGAGACCCCCGCGTCCCGGGGCACTCGCGTTGTGGCGTACGCACGACAGAAGTTGACGGTCTACTTGACGGTACCCAGCACGGTGACGGCCCGCGACCCGCGGCGCGCCCAGACGCGCCCCCGCCCGCCGGCCGGCACGAAGACACGAGGTGAGACGCGGTGAAGGGCACAGTCGGAGAGCTGGGCGAGTTCGGGCTCATCAGAGAGCTCACGTCCCGGCTCACCTCCACCCCGGCGGTACGGATCGGGCCCGGCGACGACGCCGCGGTCGTCTCCGCACCCGACCGGCGCGTGGTGGCCAGCACGGACATCCTCCTCGAAGGACGTCACTTCCGCCGCGACTGGTCGACGGCGTACGACGTCGGCCGCAAGGCCGCAGCGCAGAACCTCGCGGACATCGCCGCCATGGGCGCGGTCCCCACCGCGCTCCTCCTCGGCCTCGTCGTCCCCGCGGAACTCCCCGCCACCTGGCCCGTCGAACTCATGGACGGACTGCGCGACGAATGTCAGGTCGCGGGTGCGGCCGTCGTCGGCGGGGACGTCGTCCGGGGCGACACCATCACCATCGCCATCACCGCCCTCGGCGACCTGCGCAACCACGACCCGGTGACCCGGGGCGGGGCTCAGCCCGGCGACGTCGTCGCGTACACCGGCTGGCTCGGCTGGTCCGCCGCCGGATACGCCGTCCTCTCCCGGGGCTTCCGCTCGCCCCGCGCCTTCGTCGAGGCCCACCGCAGGCCCGAGCCGCCGTACCACGCGGGCCCCGCCGCCGCGGGACTCGGCGCCACCGCCATGTGCGACGTCAGCGACGGCCTCATCGCCGACCTCGGCCACATCGCCGAGGCCAGCAAGGTCCGCATCGACCTGCGCTCCGGGCTCATCGACATCCCCACCCAGATGAACGACATCGGCCAGGCCGTCGGCGTCGACCCCATGCAGTGGGTGCTCACCGGGGGAGAGGACCACGCCATCGTGGCCACCTTCCCGCCGGACGTGAAGCTCCCCGCCCGCTGGAAGGTCATCGGCGAGGTGCTCCACCCCTCGGCGCTGCCGCAGGTCACCGTGGACGGCGCCCCCTGGCACAGCACGGGCGGCTGGGACCACTTCGGGGAGACGGAGTGACCGCTCGGCCCCCGCTCGTGCTCACCGTCGCCGGATCCGACTCCGGCGGCGGCGCGGGCATCCAGGCCGACCTGAAGACGATGCTCGCGCTCGGCGTCCACGGCATGAGCGTGCTCACCGCCGTCACCGCCCAGAACTCGCGGGGCGTCCAGGGCGCCTGGGAGCTGCCCGAGGAGGCCGTACGGGCCCAGTACCGGGCCGTCGTCGACGACATCGGCGTCCAGGCCGTGAAGACGGGCATGCTGGCCTCCGCCGGGCTCGTCGAGACGGTGGCGGAGCTGCTCGCCGGGACACCGGCGCCGGTGGTCGTGGATCCCGTCGGCGTCTCCAAGCACGGGGACTCGCTGCTCGCCGCCTCGGCCCTCGAATCCGTCCGGACGAAGCTGCTGCCGGTCGCGACCGTCGCCACGCCCAACCTCGACGAGGTGGCGCAGCTCACAGGCGTGCACGTCGTGTACGAGAGCGACATGCGGGTCGCCGCCGAGGCGATCCTGTCGTACGGGGCGCACTGGGCCCTGATCAAGGGCGGGCACCTGCCCACGGGCCGGGAGGCCGTGGACCTGCTCACGGACGGCACCGAGGAGCACTGGCTGCGCGCGCCCCGGCACGACAACCGCCACACGCACGGCACGGGCTGCACGCTCGCCTCGGCCGTGGCCTCGGGGCTCGCCAAGGGCCTGACGGTGCCGGAGGCGGTACGGCAGGCGAAGGATTACGTGACCGGGGCCATCGCCGCCGGCTTCGCCCTGGGCTCGGGCATCGGCCCGGTCGACCACGGCTGGCGGTTCAGAGCCTGAGGCGCCCGGCGGCCCGGCCGTTTCCGGGCATGGCAAAAGGCCGGTTCACCTAGGTGAACCGGCCTTTCAAGGCAACCGCAGGGGCTGCGCTACGACAGAACTCGCGTCGCAATTAGCGCGAGACCTTGCCGGCCTTGATGCACGAGGTGCAGACGTTGAGCCGCTTCGGCGTCCGACCGACCACGGCACGCACGCGCTGGATGTTCGGGTTCCAGCGACGGGACGTACGGCGGTGCGAGTGCGAAATGTTGTTGCCGAAGCCCGGCCCCTTGCCGCAGACGTCGCAGTTGGCAGCCACGGGTCACTCCAAAGACTTCAGAATTACAGTGAAATCCGGCGCACCGGAATCAGGAGTCTGAAGTGGCTTGCCGGGGGATGGCCCGGTTTGAACCGGGCAACCGAAGCAGCATACAACGCCTGCTTCGGTGGAACGAAACTACCATGGTCTCCGCGGATCTCGCCCCGGGCCCAGGTCACGAGGAGGACACCCCGGGTCTACCCTGCGGTGAGCTCACCGCCGAAGGAGGCCCCCTGTTGTCGCGAGCCCTTCAGCCTTTCGAGGAGCTCGTCGAGCTCGACGCCGAAGCGCTCCGGACCTGGTCCGCGCGGGCGCTGGACGCCCTCGGGCGGGAGCGCGAAGAGATCGACGCGATCAACGTCTACCCGGTCGCGGACGGGGACACCGGCACCAATCTGTACCTGACGGCGGAAGCCGCCCACCAGGCCGTAGAAGCCGTCTTCGCCGCCGCCGAACCCGACGCCGCCGAGACCGTACGGGCCATGGCGCACGGGGCCCTGCTCGGCGCCCGCGGCAACTCCGGCACGATCCTCGCCCAGCTGCTGCGCGGCATGGCGGCCGTCCTCGCCGAGGGACGTGACGGTGATCACCTCGCCCGCGCCCTCGCGGAGGCCGCCGATGCGGCCCGCCGGGCCGTCGCCCACCCCGTCGAGGGCACGATCCTCACCGTGGCCTCCGCCGCCGCGGGGGCCTGCGCCGGGGGCGGCGGCCTCGTGGAGGTGGCGGGAAGCGCCTACGAGGGGGCCAGGACCGCCCTGGCGACCACCCGGGGCCAGCTGGACGTCCTCACCCGCGCCGGGGTCGTGGACGCCGGCGGACAGGGCCTGGTGACCGTCCTCGGAGCGCTCGTGGAGACCGTGACCGGCCAGGCGCCCGACCGCCCCGGGACGGCGCCGCACGGCGTGCCCGTGCCGGCCC
Organism: Streptomyces gardneri; assembly: GCF_006539185.1. Taxonomy (GTDB): domain Bacteria; phylum Actinomycetota; class Actinomycetes; order Streptomycetales; family Streptomycetaceae; genus Streptomyces; species Streptomyces gardneri. The sequence goes on along the minus strand of NZ_BJMN01000086.1, from coordinate 14 downwards.
GGCCCGCCGCACCC
>NZ_BJMN01000085.1 GCF_006539185.1 Streptomyces gardneri | reverse complement strand
CCCGTCGCCTCGCCGACTGCTTCCCCGCCGTCGACTACTTCGAGAACAGCGGCCTCCCCTTCGTCATCGCCCTCAACGGCTTCGACGGACACCAGCCGTACCAGCCCGAGGAAGTCCGCGAGGCGCTCCAGATCGGCCCGGACACCCCGATCATCATCACCGACGCCCGCCACCGCGCGGACGCCAAGAGCGCGCTCATCACCCTCGTCGAGCACGCGCTCATGGCCCGCCTGCGGTAGTCCCGACGGACGTCCGTACGAATCTCGGAAGGAGGCCCCGCGCACCGGTCGGTGCGGCGGGGCCTCCTTCGTGCGTCCGGAGGGCTTCCGGCAGCCGTCCGACGGCCGTCTGACGGCCGTACGCCGAAGGCCCCCGCTCCGGGTGGGAGCGGGGGCCTTCGGTGCGGCGGGGGTCAGCCCTGCCAGGAGTGGGAGGGCCGGAAGCCCGACTGGCGCTCCAGACGGCGCCAGCCGGCCGTGGAACGGCCGTCGTGGGCCTCGGCGGGCTGAGCGGACGCGCGGGCGAGCAGGACCGCCGTGATGGCGGCGAGCTCCTCGGGGTCGGCGTGGCCCTTCTCTACACGGAGAAGATTGGCAGGGGTGGACACGTGGGTGGCTCCTCTTACTGAGGCGGGTTGCCGTGCTTGCGGGACGGCAGGTCGGCGTGCTTGGTGCGGAGCATCGCGAGGGACCGGATGAGCACCTGGCGGGTGTCGGCGGGGTCGATGACGTCATCGACCAGGCCGCGCTCGGCCGCGTAGTACGGGTGCATCAGCTCGGCCTTGTACTCCTTGACCATGCGGGCTCGCATGGCGTCGGAGTCCTCTGCCTCGGCGATCTGCTTGCGGAAGATCACGTTGGCGGCGCCCTCGGCGCCCATGACCGCGATTTCGTTGGTGGGCCAGGCGTACGTCAGGTCGGCGCCGATGGACTGGGAGTCCATGACGATGTAAGCGCCGCCGTAGGCCTTGCGCAGGATCAGGCTGATCCGGGGCACGGTCGCGTTGCAGTACGCGTACAGCAGCTTGGCGCCGTGCCGGATGATTCCACCGTGCTCCTGATCGACGCCCGGCAGGAAGCCGGGTACGTCCAGAAGGGTGATGATCGGGATGTTGAAGGCGTCGCACATCTGCACGAAGCGGGCGGCCTTCTCGGAGGCCTCGATGTCCAGGACACCGGCCAGCGACTGGGGCTGGTTGGCGACGATGCCGACGACCTGGCCGTCGAGCCGGGCCAGGGCGCAGATGATGTTGCGCGCCCAGCGCTCGTGGATCTCCAGGTAGTCGCCCTCGTCGACGAGCTCCTCGATGACCTTGTGCATGTCGTACGGACGGTTGCCGTCCGCCGGCACCAGGTCGAGCAGGACGTCGGAGCGACGGTCCGCCGGGTCCTCGGAGGCGACGGTCGGCGGGTTCTCACGGTTGTTCTGCGGGAGCATCGACAGGAGGTAGCGGACCTCCGCGATGCAGGTCTCCTCGTCGTCGTACGCGAAGTGCGCGACGCCCGAGGTCTCGGCGTGCACGTCGGCGCCGCCGAGGCCGTTCTGGGTGATCTCCTCGCCCGTGACCGCCTTGACGACGTCCGGGCCGGTGATGAACATCTGCGAGGTCTCGCGGACCATGAAGACGAAGTCGGTCAGGGCGGGGCTGTAGGCCGCGCCGCCGGCACACGGGCCGAGCATCACCGAGATCTGCGGGATGACGCCCGAGGCCTTGGTGTTGCGCTGGAAGATGCCGCCGTAGCCGGCGAGCGCCGAGACGCCCTCCTGGATACGGGCGCCGGCGCCGTCGTTCAGGGAGACCAGCGGAGCACCGGCCGCGATGGCCATGTCCATGATCTTGTGGATCTTCGTCGCGTGGGCCTCGCCCAGCGCGCCGCCGAAGATCCGGAAGTCGTGCGCGTAGACGAAGACCGTGCGGCCCTCGACCGTGCCCCAGCCGGTGATGACACCGTCGGTGTACGGCTTCTTCGCTTCCAGGCCGAAGCCGGTCGCCCGGTGCCGGCGCAGCTGCTCGACCTCGCTGAAGGAACCGGCGTCGAGCAGCAGCTCGATGCGCTCGCGAGCGGTCAGCTTGCCCTTCGCGTGCTGGGCCTCGGTGGCGCGGTCACTCGGGCCGCGGAGCGCCTGCTCGCGCAGGACGTGCAGCTCGGCCACTCGGCCACGGGCGTCAGCGGGCTCGCTCGGGATCTGGTCCACAACGGTCATGTACCGACCCTACGAAGTCGGACAAGAAAACTCCGCCGTCCACTCCGTACAGTCTCCCGTGTCGATTCCTGGTGGGGCTGGACAGAACCGTCGCCCGTCCAGCCCGAGTCAACAGCCAGACACCCCCCGTGTTTGTGGGGTTCTCACATAGCGCTAGAGGAGGACCTCGCAACGGTGCGTGGCTCCGGCCGTACCGGGGGTGATTCGCAGGCGGAGCGAGCCGCCCGTGGCGAGCACCTCCACCGAGGGGTCGTGGGCGAGCACCCGGCGGACCGGGCGGTCCCAGACCAGCTCCAGCGGCTGACCCGTGCGGGGCGGTTCGGCGACCCTCAGGTCGAGGACCGAGCGGCGCCTGCGGGCGAGGACGCTCGCCGGGGCGGTGACCGTGAGGGGCCCCACCGTACCGGCCTGCCAGAAGTTCGCCGCGGTCAGTCCGACGGACGGAACGGCGACCGCCTGCCGCTCGGCGGTGTTGTCGAGAACGTGCAGCCAGTCCCGGTCGGCGGCGCGGGCGGCGACCCGGTACCGGGAGGCCCCCGGCATCAGGAGGTAGGCGTACGAGGCCGAGACCGGGTCCGTGCCGTGGTCCAGCCAGAGCGTGCGGTACCGGCGGGTGCGGCGCTCGGTCGAGCCGGTGGTGTTGATGTCGCTCCAGGCCCCGGTGCGGTCCTCCTGGACGGTGCGGAGGTCCCCGGTCCCGCCGGGGAGGACCCAGCCGCCGTGGCCCTCCAGATGCGCCCAGCCGGCGCCGGTGGCGAAGGCTCGCGTCCCGGCCTCGCCGAGGAGGCGGTTGTCGACGACCGTCTCGACGGGGACGCCGTCGGTCGCGGTGATCCCGGCGCCGAGGCAGATGACGGCGTCCGCCGCGCAGAACCAGGACTTCCGGGCCTCCAGGGTGGAGCCGAGGCCCTTGAGGTGCTGGCCGACGGCCGCGTACTCGCCGTCGGTGGCACCGCCGACCCAGCGGACGGCCGGCTTGGGCGCGCCCCACTCGCCGCCCGCCCGGTCGGCGAGACGCTTGGTGGAGACGGTGGTGCCGGGGAGGCGGTACGGGTCGACGGTGGGCCAGAACCAGTCGGTGTACTGGTCGCCGAGGTCCGGGGTCCACCAGGAGAGCATGCCGGCGCCGGTGTGCCAGCCGCGCGGGTTCTCGCCGTTGCCGCACTCGTAGTACGAGATCCGGTTCGAGGCCATGGCGATGTTGGCGGCCCAGCCGGGGCGCCGGTGCACGGCCCGGTCCATGGCGGTGAAGAGCCGGTGTCCGGTGGGTTCGGGCGCGGCGGGGACGGGGGCGGCGGCCACGGCGTGCAGCCGGGCGAGGTCGGCGACGCCGAACTGGCGGGCGGCGAGGATCGGGGAGACGGTGTCCCGCTGGATCCACCCCTTCACGCGCGCGTGCCAGCGGTCGCGCTCGGCGGGCGAGGCCCCGCCGGCGAGGAGGGCCATCGCCGCGATCACGCCCTGGCCGTGGAAGTGGTCGGAGCGCATGATCTGCCGGTCGTCGTTCCTTTGGAGGCCTCGGCTGATGGCGCGGCCGTTGACGCTGTCCATCATCAGGCCGTCGTAGATCAGGGGCGCGTACGCCTTCTCGACGCTGTCGAGGACGATCTGCCGGTTCGGGTCGGTGACGGACCAGCCGGACCCGGCCAGGAGCGAGAAGAGGCGGCCGAGGCCGTCGAGCATGACCTGCCCGTAGGTGCCGGAGTAGGCGACCCAGGTGTGCTGGACGAAGGAGCCGTCGGCGTAGAGGCCGTCCCCCTGGGTCACGTACGGGAAGACGGGCGAGAGGGCGTCCCGGGCGAGGGCGATCTTGGCGGGGTTCGCGCCGAGGACGCCGCGCAGGGCGACCGAGCGGCACAGGTCGACGCGGTTGGCGCCGGTGGAGGTGCCGGTGTAGTTCGTGAGCACCGAGTCCGGGACGAAGTGGTCGACGGCGGCGCAGGCGGCGGCGATCCGTTCGGCGCCGAGGTGCGGGTGGAGCGCGGCGACGACGTCCATGAGGAGTCGGGGGCTGCCGATCTGCCACTCCCACCAGTTGCCGTAGCGGGGGGCGCCCGCGCGGTAGACCGTGGCGGAGAGGTGGTCGAGGCCGCGCAGGACGTCGGCGAGCAGGTCGGCGTCGCCGGTCAGGCCGGTGCCGGGCTGTACGTACGCCTGGGTCATGGTCCACAGGCGGCTGTAGCTCTGGGTGATGCCGGCCGGCGGGTCGAAGGGGACCCCGGGCCAGAGCGAGGCGGGCGCCGGGGCCATGGAGGCGCGGAACGCCCGGGCGAGCGTGCCCGTCTCGGCGAGGCGGGAGGCGTAGGGCTCGGCCCCGGCGTCGAAGCCGGAGCCGAGCTGGAGGTCGAGCCAGCGGAGGCGGAGGGTCTCGAACTCGGACTCCGCCGCGGCTGCGGGGAGGGGGAGTCCGAGGGCCGCCGCGGCGGCGGACGCGGTGATCAGGAACGTACGGCGGGACCAGGCGGGGACGGGCACGGGAGCCTCCCGGGGGAAGTGGTGGAGACCGTTCGCCGCCTGGTGTAGCACCGGATTTCCGACGCAATCAATGAGCACCGCAGGGTGTGGGGAAAGCGCTTACCGTCGTCTTCCGCCCGGTCAGGGGGCGCAGTGGAAGCGGGCGTTACCCCAGTCCGCGTGGTCGTTGCCGTTCCCGTCGCCGCCGTCGTCGGCCACGAGCTCGACGTAGGAGGCGCCGGTGACGTCGGCAGTCAGCGACCAGGCGGCGTCGGTGGCCTTGAGGACCGGGGACTTCACCTTCTCCGTACCGTCCGCGAGGACGCTGAACCGGACGGTGCCCCGGCTGGTCTGGACGTCGTCGACCCCGACCTCGGCGGTGAGGGAGGTGCACCGGCCGCCCAGGTAGTAGCGGACCTTGGCGGGGGCGTGGCTGCCGAGGCCCTTGGCGTACGTCACTCCCCCGATCCGCAGCGGGGAGCCGTCGCCGGTGCCGGTCTCGCCGTTGGAGAGGTCGCGCTCGACGGGTCCCCAGCCGTTGGTGGCCGAGGTCCAGTCGAGGTCGCTCGCCCAGCTGTCGGCGGTGGGCGGCGGCGGCAGGGTACGGACGGTGGTGGCGGCGGTGAGCTTCCGGGCGGCTCCCCCGAGGTCGTAGGCGACCTCCGCGCCGAGGGTGTACGGCCGGTAGGCGGCGTCCACGGGCGGGGTGATCCGCCAGGCGACGGTGGTGGCGCCGCCCGCCGCGACGGGGTCGAGGGCGACGGGCGCGGCCGGTTCGGCGCTCCAGCCCTCGGGGAGGGTGAGCGTGGCCCGGGCGCCGGTGATCGCGGCGGCCTCGTCGTTGGTGAAGGTCGCCCTCACCTCGTTGGCGCGGCCGGGCTCCAGGGTCTCCGGGGCGGTGACGGCGAGGGTGCCGCAGGCGGCCCGCTCGGCGGCCGGACCGAGGTCGGTGACGGTGAAGGAGTCGAGGACGAAGTCGGCGCCGTCGGGGGCGTCGCCGCGCTTGCGGAGCCCGGTCCAGGTGTCGCCGCAGCCGGCCGTGACGGTCTCGGCGAAGTGCCCGGTCGTCCGCTGCTGCCCGATCGGGGTGCGGCGGGTCTCGACGGCCGGTCCCGTGCCGCTCGTCCGGTCGTAGCCGGTGACCCACTCGTACGCGCCCGCGTGGCTGGACTGGTAGTCGTACTCCACGCGGTAGCTGTGGCCGTCCTTCATCGGGACGGTCCAGGGCGCGGTCCGGTAGACCAGGCCGCTGTTCTCGTCGTGCGACTTGAGGGACTCGGCGCCGCCGATGACGTCGTCGATCGCCTTTCCGTTCCACCCGGCCTGGGTGTACGGGGCGTGCAGCTGGGCGATGTGGGTGCGCGGGTCGGTCGTCCCGCCGGAGTCGCCCTTGAGGAAGGGGCCCCAGCCCTGGTCGACGGCCTCGAAGTCCTCGTACGCGACGGCTCCGTCCTTCGTCGCCGGCGCGTTGGCCACGATCCGGACGTCGTCGACCCGGACGGTCGCCGTGCTGCCGCCGGCGGCCTCGATCCGCAGCGGGACGGACCCGTCGGCGGGGGCGGTGAAGGTGACCTTGGCGCGCTGGAAGCGGGTGCCGTTCCAGTCGGAGGCGGCGACCCGGTCGTCGAGGGCGGAGCGCTCGACCGTGACGGCCTTCCCGCCGACGGAGAGGGTGGTGGGGCGGGCCTTGCCGGCCTCGACCTCGACGAGGGCGGAGGCGGTGTAGCGCGCGCCGGGGGTGAGGCCGGTGATCCGCTGGCGCACGGAGGCCGTGGCCGCGCCGCTGAGCTTCGCGCTGTTGCGGCCCTGGGCGTCGGTGTCCCGGGCGACGGTGCCCGCCCTGGCCCAGGCGCCGAGCCCGGCGTCGTTGAAGCCGGGGTCCTTCACCGGGGTGCCCTGGCCCCACTTCGCGGCGCGCTGCGCCGGGGCGCGGTCGGGGTACAGGACGTAGGGCTGCCCGGCGACGGCGTCGAGGGTGACCTTCCCGCCGACGGGCCGCACGGTGGCCGTCTTCACCCGGCCGTTGTCGGTGAGCTTGTACACGGAGTACGAGCGGGCGCCGGCGGGGACGGCCCAACTGCTCGTGCCGCCCGCCTTGTTGTAGTGGTAGAGCTTCCCGCCCTTGCGGTCGGCCGCCCAGGGGAGCAGATAGGCATCGCCGTCGAGGACCTTGCGGCCGTTCTCGTAGAACGTGCGGCTGCCGTGCTCCACGGTGCCTCGGACGCCGCCGGTGAAGGTGAGGTCGTTGCCGTTCCAGCGGGTGATCTTCTGCTGCTGGAGGTACTTGGCGGGCAGGTTGCGCTGCCAGATGTTGGCGGTGAAGTCGTTCCAGTCGGTCTCGCCGGTCCAGCCCTCGAAGTCGACGAGGGCGGTCTGGCCGAGGACCGGGTGGTTGTTCCAGACGTCCTTCTCGCCGTTGCGGATGAAGCGCACGATCTGGGAGTTGAGGCCCTTGTTGGTGGCGCCGCCGTAGTCGAGGTCGTTGGCCCAGTGGGACCAGAGGGAGGCCCGCTCGAACTTCTCGGACCACTCGGTGGCGACGTTCCAGCCCTGCGCCTGGACGGCCTGCATCGTCTTGTCGGCGATCCAGCCGTGCGTGTAGTAGACGTCGATGTAGAGGGCCGAGAGGTTGGGGTCGGTCTCGTCGCGCAGCTGCTGGAAGCGGCGGGCGAGGTCGCCGCTGTTGATGTCCCTGCGCTGGTCGATGTAGTAGCTCTGGTTGAGCCAGTTCCAGCCGGGCTTGGTCTTGTCGACGAGGGTCTCGCTGAAGTTCTTCGCCTCGGGGTACGACTCGGTGGCGTTGACGTGGACGCCGAAGCCCGCGCCCCACTTCCGGCCCTCCTTGAGGAGGGTGTTGAGGTCGGCGAGGCCGCCGGCGCGCTTGTTGTAGTTGCCGCCGTAGTCGGGGTGGGCGGAGTCGTGGCCCTCGGAGCCGTATCCCTTGAGCAGCGCGAACTGGCCGAGCCCGTCGGTGGCGAGCGAGATCCGCTTGACGTCGTCGAGGGTGCGCAGGAAGGGGTGGGTGGCCTGTGAGGCGAAGTTGAAGGGGATGTGGGCGACGACCCGGTCGGGGGTCTGCTCGCTGCCGGGCGCCTTGATCCCGATCGTACGGAAGGCGATCGCGCCGTCCTGCCAGTCGGTCGCGCCGTCGGCGTTGGCGTCGGGGGTGACGACGACCTTGGCCCAGGGCAGGCCGTCGCCGCTCTCGGGCTGCGGGGCTCCCGCGCCCCGGTAGGTCCACTGGCCGGACCAGACGCCGACGCGGGTCTCCGTGTCGCTCTTGCGCGCCTGGTGCCAGAAGCGGGCGCCGTCGCGGGCGGAGGCGCCGGCGGGCTTGTCGTAGCTGGAGTTGGACTCGACGGCGGCGGCCAGCCGACCGGTGCTGACGATCGCGTAGCTCGCGCCGACCGGGTTCGCCTCGGCGGCGGTGGCGTCGGTGACCTGGGCGAAGACGTCGGCGGTACGGGTGGAGTCCGGGTCGAGGCGGGTGAAGGCGGTGGCGGCGCCGCCGTCCGCCGAGCCCACGGAGACGAGGTCGTGGCCGGGGATGTCGAGGGTGCCGACGCGGAAGGCGTCGGTGTCGCGGACGGCGGTGACCCGGAAGGTGGTGGTCCGGCCCTCGACGCGCAGGCTCGCGTCGATCTCGACGCCGGGCAGCTCGGGGAAGGCGAGGGTGTACGCGGCGGAGGAGGCGGTGAGGACGGGGGCGCCCTTGGCCTGGACGGCGTAGGGGGTGCCGTTGAGGACGACCCGCGTCACCGGCGCCGTACTGCCGAGGAGGCGGGCGCCGTCGGCCCTGTCGGTGTACGAGAGGACGCGGGGGAAGTCCTCGGCGACGGCGACGGAGAGCTGGGCGGAGGCGATGACGGGGGCGGCGGGGCCGGCCGCCGGGACGGGAGCGGCCGCCGGGCCGGTGGCGAGCCCGGCGGCGTCGGCGAGGGCGGGCCCGGACAGGGCGAGCACGGTGGCCGACGCCGCCGCGAGTGCGCAGGCCGCACGGATTCTTCGCGAAGGGGGGAGGAACATGCGGACCAGTCAGCCGCGCCCCGGCGGCACCGTCAACGAGATCGCGCCGCGCGGGCCCCTCCAGTCCAAGAACCCCCTCCGGTTAGTCCAAGTGACCACCGAAGGGGGCTTCTTGAGGTCGCGCCCCGGGTGCCTCCGGGCGCTTCCGGGTGCCTCCGGGCGCTTCCGGGCGCTTCCGGGCGCTTCCGGGTGCGGCGAGCGGTCAGCAGCCGCCGCAGTTGTAGAAGGTCACGTCCCAGTGGTTGCCCTCGTCGGCGTAGACGTTGCCCGCGCCGGACCGCCACTGCGGGGCGCCGTCACCGCGTACGCCGATGTAGGTGAAGGTGTTCTTGATGTAGTTCCCGAGGCACGTGTACTTGCTGAAGTCGAGCTTGTAGCCGTTCCAGTGGGAGTACGTGCCGCTGGCGTGCCCGGTCTCGGTGCCGCCGGTGATGTTGAGGGCGCAGCCGCTGGCGCTCTTGAGGGTCTGGGCGCCCTGGGCGGTGGCGAGGTTGAGCTGGTCGAAGGACGTGCAGGTCGCGACGTTGCGGTTGGAGCAGTTGCCCGAGGACGACCAGGTGATGCCGGAGGAGCTGAACTTCGAGGTCGCGGTGGCGTGGCTGATCTTGGTGACCGCGTGGGCGTCGGTGGCGGTGGTGAGGGCGCCGAATCCGGGGGCGAAGAGGGCGCCGAGGACGAGGGCGAGTGCGGTGAGGACGGAGCGGAGCTTCACGGGGGATGCCTCCTGCTGGTGACCGTGACGACTGGGGACGGCTGTGCAGGTGGTGCTCGTCGCGCAGGGAGATGGTGCCGCAGTTCTACGCGCGTCCGAAAGAGGGCCTCGGGCGTCTTCGGACGCCATGCGGGTGAACATCTTCCGTAGATGTTGAAACTTGAACGGAATAGGTCTACAGTCGTTCTCGTTGAAGGTTCAACAAACACCGATCAAGGAGCTGTACGTCATGGGTCTCTTCAACCGCAAGAACAACGAGTCCGCCGTCGCCACCGCCACCCTCCCCGCGAACCCGGCCCTGGCCGCCCTGACCGGCGACTACAGCATCGACCCGGCGCACAGCAGCATCGGATTCACCGTCCGCCACGCCATGGTCACCAACGTCCGCGGCACCTTCGCCGAGCACGAGGGCGCGCTGAAGCTCGACGGCGCGAACCCGGGCGCCTCCACCGCCACCATCGACGTCAAGATCGCCTCCATCGACACCGGCATCGGCGACCGTGACGGCCACCTGCGCAGCGGCGACTTCTTCGACGCCGAGCAGTTCCCGCTGATGACCTTCCGCTCCACGGAGGCCGCGCAGCTGGGCGGCGACAAGTACCGGGTCACCGGCGACCTCACCATCAAGGACGTCACCAAGCCGCTCTCCATCGACCTGGAGTTCAACGGCACGGCCACCGACGTCTACGGCAACGAGCGCGTCGGCTTCGAGGGCTCGGCCGAGATCCTGCGCTCCGAGTGGGGCCTCACCTGGAACGCGGCCCTGGAGACCGGCGGTGTGATGGTCAGCGACAAGGTCAAGCTGAACTTCGACATCTCCGCGATCAAGAACGCCGCCTGACCCCGGACGACCCGGGAAACCCTCCGGACACACGAGCGCGCCCGCCCTCCGCAGCAGCGGAAGGCGGGCGCTCGGCGTTCCCGGCAGGGTCAGGCGGCCTTCGCCGCCGCCTCGACGACCGCCGGGATCAGGCGGCCGTTCTCGGCGGCGCCCGGGCCCGCCATGAAGCCGAAGCGGCGGCGGGCGTAGCTGTAGGCGAGGCCGGTCGCCGGGTCGGCGAAGGCCTGGGAGCCGGGGGCTCCGCTGTGGCCGACGGCGGCCGGGCTCAGGGAGGGGTAGCGGGTGGCCAGCGGGACGAAGCCGAGCCCGAAGGCGTTCTCCTGCCCGGTCACGAGGTCCTTGCCCGCGGAGTGGATCCGGGCGACCTCGGCCAGGGTGTCGGGAGCGAGGAGCGGGGGCCGGCCGTCGAGCTCGCCGGCGATCGCCGCGTACATCCGGGAGAGACCGCGCGCGGTGCCGACGCCGCCGCCGGAGAGCGGCGCCCGCTCCCGTACCTCCCGGGAGTTGGCGTAGCCGACCATGTCGAAGGGCGGGTCGGCGTGGAAGTTGAACGCGACGGCCATGAGGCTGTCCGGGGCGATCGGGTTCGCCGCGAGGAACGCCTGCTCGGCGGGGGTGGGGAGCAACGGCAGGGCCGTACGGAACCGGGGCTCCAGCGCCTCGGGCAGGCCGAGGTGGTAGTCGATGCCGTACGGGGCGCGGACCCGCTCCTCGTACAGCTCCTGGACCGTCCGGCCGGTGGCCCGCAGGACCACCTCGCCGACCAGGGCGCCGACGACCAGGGCGTGGTAGCCGTGCCCGGTGTCCGGCTCCCAGTAGGGGCGCTGGCCCGCGAGGCGGGCGGCGATCAGCCGGTCGTCGGCGAGCTCCTCGGCCGAGAGGCCGCCGTCCGCGCCGATCACACCGGAGCGGTGGGCGAGCAGCTGGCGGAGGGTGATCCGCTCCTTGCCCTCGGCGGCGAACTCGGGCCACCAGGAGGAGACCTCGCGGTCCAGGTCGAGGACGCCCTCCTGGACGAGCAGAGCGGTGATCAGGGCCATGACGCCCTTGGAGGAGGAGTAGAGCCCGAGCAGGGAGTCCCCGTCGACCCCGTCACCGCCCCAGAGGTCGACGACGAGCCGGCCGCGGTGGTGGACGGCGAGCTGCGCGCCGCCGTCCCGTGCCTCGTTCGCGGCGACCTCGGCGAACACCTCGCGTACGGACTCGAATCCGGGCTCCACCGTGCCGTGGACGTCGGTCATGGCTCTACTCCCCTGGGTGCGGCTGTCACGGTCGGACAGTAGAACGATCAAGGGCGGAATTCCCTTCCCGCACGGTCGAGTTCGTCCCGGCCGTGTCCCGGGACGTCGCGAAGAGCAGGCCTGCCGTGAGGAGGACCCCGGCGCCGGTGGCCGCGTGGATGCCGAGCGCGGCGGCGTACGAGCCGCCGTGACCGAGGACGGCGAGCGCGTCCACGAAGGGGACGATCGCGAGGAGCAGCATGACCCAGGCCAGCGGGCGGCGCCTGCCGAGGGCGAGCAGGGTGAGCACGATCGCGCCGTTGGCGAGGTCGCGGCCCGCCTTGACCGTGAAGTACCCGGCGGCGTCGCCCTCGGGCCAGGACGGGATGCCGAAGCCGGCGGCGGCGGTCTCCGGGGCGAGCAGGAAGTTGGTGCCGAACCAGAGGCAGGCGAGGCCGAGGAGGACGGACAGGACGTTCGTGACGCGGTGCAGGTTCATGGCTCCCCCAGTACGTTCACCTAGCGGCGCTAGGACTGACAGCAACGCTAGACCTACCGACGCTCTCTTGTCTAGCGGTGCTAGCGTTCTCGTATGTCCGTGCAACAGCGCCGAGAGCGCGAACGAGCCGAGCGCCACCGCCTGATCGTGGACGCCGCCCGCGAACTCGCCGAGAGCGAGGGCTGGGGCGCGGTGACCACCCGGCGCCTCTCCGAGCGCGTCGCCTGCAGCCAGCCCGTCCTCTACAGCCACTTCACGGGCAAGGAGGCCATCGTCACGGCGGTCGCCGCCGACGGCATCGGGGAACTGACGGTCGCCCTGCGGACCGCCCGCACCGGCGCCGCCTGCCCGGCGGAGGCGCTCACCGCCCTTGCCGTCACCTATCTCGCCTTCGCCCGCGCCCACCCCGCCCTGTACGAGGCGATGTTCGTCCGGCGCACCTCGCTCGAGTTCGCCACCGAGAACTCGCCCGAGGTCCTCAAGGCCGCCTTCGCCGAATTCCTGCACACCGTCGGCCCGCTGACGGGCGGACGCGACCCCGCCACCCTCGCCGAACTCGTCTGGAGCGCCCTGCACGGCCTCGCCACCCTCGACGGCACCGACCGGCTCCGTCCCGATCTCGCCGAGGACCGCCTGGAACTGCTGGTCGACGCCGTTGTCAGTGGCGGCGTCTAGCGTCGGTGGCATGGAAATCCGTATCGACAGCGCCGTGTTGACCGAAGCCGTGGCCTGGGCCGCGCGCGTCCTGCCGGCCCGTTCCCCGATGCCCGTGCTCGGCGGGCTGCTCCTGGAGGCGGCGGAGGGGCGGCTGCGGGTGTCCGGGCTCGACCACGAGGCCTCCGCGCGCGTCGAGGTCGAGGCCGACACGGCCGTCGAGGGCAGCGCCCTGGTCCTCGGGCGACGGCTGCTCGACATCTGCAAGGTGCTCCCCCGGGGGTACGCCGAGCTCGCCGTCGAGGACGCCCGCCTCTCGGTGACCTCCGGGGACGCCCGCTTCGGCCTCTCCCTGCTGCCGCTCGACGACTACCCGGCCCCGCCCGCGCTGCCCGAGGTCCGGGGCCTGGTCGACGGTGACGCCTTCGCCGCGGCGGTCGGCCAGGTGGCCGTGGCCGCGGGCCGGGACGACTCCCTGCCGGTCCTGACCGGCATACGGCTCGCCCTGGACGGTTCGACGATGACGGTGGCGGCCACCGACCGCTACCGGTACGCGGTCCGCACGCTGGAGTGGTACCCGGACTTCGGCCGGGGAGCGGCCACCCCGGGCGCGGAGCCCGGCGAGCCCGCCGATGTGGTCGTCCCGGCCCGTCGGCTGACCGAGATCGCCCGCTCCCTCGCGGGCGGCGGGCCGGCCCGCCTCGCGCTCGACTCCGGGTCGATCGGCTTCGAGAGCGGGGGCATGCGCACCACCACCCGGCTGCTCGACGGCCGGCTCCCCCGCCACGACAAGCTCTTCGCCCTCGGCGACCACGCCCTGGCGGTCACGGAGCGATCGGCGCTGACCGAGGCCGTCAAGCGGGTGGCGGTGGTCGCCGAGGGTGACAGCCCGGTCCAACTGTCCTTCACCGCCTCGGGGGTCCACCTCCAGGCGGGGTACGAGGACGACGTGGCCTCCCAGCACCTGCCGGGCAGCCTCACCGGGGCGGACTCCATGACGGTCGCCTTCAACCCCGCCTACCTCCTGGACGCGCTGACCTCCCTCGACGCCACCGAGGTCCGCTTCCACCTCCTCGGCCCGGGCCAGCGGGCCCTGCTCACCGATGCCGAGGAGCCGGCCCACCGACACCTGCTGATGTCGGTGAAGCCGCTGGTCTGACCGGATTCCGGCCCGGCCGCCGGAGCCGCCGGCGCCGCAGGCGCCGCAGGCGCCGCCGGAGCCGCAGGAACCGCAGGAACCGCGGTCAGAATCCGCCGCCGCCGTCGAATCCGCCGCCTCCGCCGAAGTCGCCGCCGCCGAAGCCGCCACCCCCGCCGAAGTCGCCGCCGCCGAAGTCGGAACCGGAGAAGTCGGCGCCGGAGACGTCGCCTCCCTGGAAGTCGCCGCCGCCGTACTCGGAGGCGTACGCGGGGGTGGACAGCGCGGAGCCGAGCATCGTGCCCACGAGGAGGCCGGGGAGGAGGCCGCCGCCGAAGTAGCCGCCGGCCCAGGGGCCGTAGGCGGGGCCCGCCTCCCAGTAGGGGCGGCGGCCCGCGTCCGTGTCGACGGTGCGGGCGAGAGGGTCGAGGCCGTCGTCGAGGCGGGCGGCGTCGGCTGCGCAGACGGGGACCTGGCGGGCGGCGCCGCCGGCCGGAGTCCAGGTGCGGTCCTCGGTGGACAGCCCGTGGCGCGGGTCGAAGAAGCAGGGGGCGCGCCGCTCCGGCAGCGGTCGGGACTCGCGGCGGGCGGCGAGGAGGGCGAGGGAGAAGCGGCCGTCGTCCAGGGCCTGGGTGACGCCGCGGACGTCGTGCGGGTGGGCCGCGGAGGCCATGAGGGACTTGGCCTTGTCGTACGAGTCGAGGGCGCGTTCGTAGTCGCCGCGCTTGGCGTCGTCGGAGCCGGGCTCGGCGGGGTGGAAGTCGAGGCGTTCGAGCTCCTCGCCGAAGGCGGTGATGTCCTCGTCGACGACGACGCGCAGCTTGTCGAGGGCCGCCCGCTCCTCGGCCTCCTTGCGGAGCCTCTTGCGGCGGACGACGGTGTAGGCGGCTCCGCCGCTCACGGCGACGACCGCTCCGAGGGTGACGAGTCCGGCGACGGGGACCCCGGAGTCCGCACCGGCGGAGCCCCAGGAGGCGGGGGCGGAGCCGCGGAGGGTCGGGAGGGCCTGGTCGGCGAAGTTGTTCAGCTCGGTGGCCGCGTCGACGCCGGGCTGGCGTACGGAGGTGACCAGGTTCTGCACGGCCTGCTGCGACATGACGGAGGAGTCGGCCTTCGCGTCGAAGCCGTCGCCGAGGCGGATCGCGTACAGGCCGGTGATGCCGGTCTGAGTACGCAGATTCTGGAAGAGGTCCTCCGGCGGGAACTCGGCGTTCGCCGGCAGGACGGCCATGAAGAGCGGCTTGTCCGCGTCCTTGATCTTCTGGGCGAGGGCGTCCGCGTCGGCCTGCGAGAGCTGGGCGGCGGCGCCCGGGTCGACGTACACCGGGCCCTGCTTCAGGGCGGCGGCCGCGTCGGACATCCCCGAGGCCCTGGCACCCACGGAGGGGGCCAGGGCCAGGAGCAGCAGGAGTATCAGCCCGGCGAGGGCCGACAGTGCGGAAAGCGGCCTGGTCCTCATGTATCGAAGCTACCCGAAATACAGGGAAGCTACCCGAACCAGGCGAAACGGAACAGAGGGAACTACTCGGCGGGCTCGATCCCGGCCCGCAGCAGCCCGTACGTGAAGGCGTCCTCCAGGGCCTGCCACGAGGCCGCGATCACGTTCTCGCCGACGCCGACCGTGGCCCACTCGCCGTTCCCGTCACTGGTCGTGATCAGGACGCGGGTCGTGGACTCGGTGCCGTGGCGGCCCTCCAGGATGCGGACCTTGTAGTCGACCAGCTCGAACTTGGCGAGCTGCGGGTAGATCCGCTCCAGGGCCACCCGCATCGCCAGGTCGAGGGCGTTGACCGGACCGTTGCCCTCGGCCGTGGCGACGATCCGCTCACCCTTGGCCCAGAGCTTCACGGTGGCCTCGTTGGCGTGGGTGCCGTCGGGGCGGTCCTCGACGATCGCGCGCCAGGACTCCGTACGGAAGTAGCGGCGGGCCCTGCCCTCGGCCTCCTCGCGGAGCAGCAGCTCGAAGGAGGCGTCGGCGGCCTCGTACGTGTAGCCCTGGAGCTCGCGCTCCTTGACCCGCTCGACGACACGGGCGACGAGGGCACGGTCGTCGCCCAGGTCGACGCCGAGCTCCTTGCCCTTGAGCTCGATCGAGGCGCGGCCGGCCATGTCGGAGACGAGCATCCGCATGGTGTTGCCGACGAGCTCGGGGTCGATGTGCTGGTAGAGGTCGGGGTCGACCTTGATGGCGGAGGCGTGGAGCCCGGCCTTGTGTGCGAAGGCGGAGACGCCGACGTACGGCTGGTGCGTGGAGGGCGTGAGGTTGACGACCTCGGCGATGGCGTGCGAGATCCGGGTCATCTCGGCGAGCGCGCCCTCGGGGAGGACCTTCTTGCCGTACTTGAGCTCCAGGGCCGCGACGACGGGGAAGAGGTTGGCGTTGCCGACCCGCTCGCCGTAGCCGTTGGCGGTGCACTGCACGTGGGTGGCGCCCGCGTCGACGGCGGCGAGGGTGTTGGCGACGGCGCAGCCGGTGTCGTCCTGGGCGTGGATGCCGAGGCGGGCGCCGGTGTCGGCGATGACGGTGGAGACGACGGCCTGGATCTGGGCGGGGAGCATGCCGCCGTTGGTGTCGCAGAGGATGACGACGTCGGCGCCGGCCTCGTGCGCGGCGCGGACCACGGCCTTGGCGTAGTCGGGGCTCGCCTTGTAGCCGTCGAAGAAGTGCTCCATGTCGACGAAGACCCGGCGGCCCTGGGAGGTCAGGTACGCGACGGTGTCGCGGACCATCTCCAGGTTCTCGTCGAGCGTCGTGCGCAGCGCGAGCTCGACGTGCCGGTCGTGCGACTTGGCGACGAGGCAGATCACCGGGGCGCCGGAGTCGAGCAGCGCCTTGACCTGCGGGTCCTCGGCGGCGTTGCCGCCCGCCCTGCGGGTCGCGCCGAAGGCCACGAGCTGCGCGTTCTTGAACGCGATCTCCTGGCGGGCGCGGGCGAAGAACTCCGTGTCGCGCGGGTTGGCGCCGGGCCAGCCGCCCTCGATGAAGCCCACGCCGAAGTCGTCGAGGTGGCGCGCGATGGTCAGCTTGTCGGCGACCGTGAGGTTGATGCCCTCACGCTGCGCCCCGTCGCGCAGCGTCGTGTCGAAGACGTGGAAGCTGTCGTCGACATGGCGGTCGTCGAGGCGCGGGCTCTCGCCGTTCTCCGTGGTCATGACTGTGATGGCTCCTGTCGGATGTGGCTCCGGAAGGTCTGGATCCACTTGCCCCCATTCTCACGCGCTGTCCGTCTCCGGCATGGGTGGGGCCGGAAAACGAAAAAACCCCTCGCGGGTGCGAGAGGTCTGCGCGCGGGTCTGAGGCACGGTGTCCACTGCCGCGGGGGTTGTGCCGCGGTTCAGAGGCCACTGCGGACCGGCGCGCTGCTGCCGATAATCATCGTGGTAGCAAGCACGCCGGAAGTCTGACACAGGTGAGGGGCCGCCGGGACGGCGGTCTCACGATACGGGCAGCTGATCCCGCTTCTGTCCGGGCAGGGTGCCGGGGCCGCCGGAGCCCTTGCCGCCGACCCGGCCGAGGTCGATGTCCCGGGTCTCCCGCATCACGAGGTAGACGATCAGGGAGACGGCCGCGCAGCCCGCCACGTACCAGGAGAAGCCGGACTCGATGCCCGCGTTCTTGAACCAGAGCGCCACGTACTCGGCGGTGCCGCCGAAGAGGGCGTTGGCGACGGCGTACGGCAGGGCGACGCCGAGGGCGCGGATGCCGGTCGGGAAGAGCTCGGCCTTCACGCAGGCGTTGATGGAGGTGTAGCCGGTGACGACGAGCAGCGCGAGCAGGGAGAGGCCGAGGGCCGGCCAGAAGGAGCCCGCGTGCTTCAGCATCGCGAGGATCGGCACGCTGAGGAGGGTGGATCCGACCGCGAAGGTGATGAGGAGCGGGCGGCGGCCGATCCGGTCGGAGAGCCGGCCGGCCAGCGGCTGCAGACATGCGAAGACGATGAGGGCGCAGAAGGAGACCAGGGTGGCGGTCTGCTTGGGCAGTCCGGCGGAGTTGGAGAGGTACTTGGTGAGGTAGGTGGTGTACGTGTAGTAGGCCACGGTCCCGCCCATGGTGAGGGCGACCACGAGGAAGGCCTCGCGCCGGTGCGCCCAGAGCGCCTTGAGGGTGCCCTGCTCGCCGACGGCGACCCCGTCGCCGGCGCTCTCCTCGTACACCTCCGTCTCCAGCATCGTGCGGCGCAGGTAGAAGACGACGGCCGCGCCGAGGGCGCCGATGACGAAGGGGATGCGCCAGCCCCAGCTGTGCAGGGCCGCGTCGGACATCGTGCGCTGGAGGACGATCAGCAGGCCGAGGCCGAGGACCTGTCCCGCGGTCATCGACACGTACTGGAAGCTGGAGGCGAAGCCGCGGTGCTCCGGCGCCGAGGCCTCCGTGAGGTAGGTGGCGCTGGCCGCGTACTCGCCGCCGACCGAGAGGCCCTGGAGGAGGCGGGCGATCAGGAGGACGCCGGCGCCGCCGTAGCCGGCGACGGCGTAGGTGGGGGCCACGGCGATCAGCAGCGCCGAGGCGGACATCAGGGTGACGGTGAGGGTGAGCGCCGTCTTGCGGCCCTTGCGGTCGGCGACCCGGCCGAGGAGCCAGCCGCCGACGGGCCGCATGAAGAAGCCGACGGCGAAGATGCCGGCGGTGTTCATGAGTTTGGCGGTGTCGTTCCCCTCGGGGAAGAACGATCCCGCGAAGTAGGTGGCGAAGCTCGCGTACACGAACCAGTCGAACCACTCGACCATGTTGCCGGCGGAACCGACCCAGATCTTCTTCCAGTGCTCTCGTCCCATGGACCGGAACCGTGCCGGAGGTCACGCACGGGCAACAAGGCTGTAGCGCACAACGATCCTGTGTACTTACGTGCGTTACGGTCGCGGCAGCAGGTCCTGCTCGATGAACTCCCGTACGTGGTCGAGGACTTGCTCGCGCCCGGTGCCCGGGATCCCGACCGCCACGTGCACACTGAAGCCGTCGAGCAAAGCCCTCGTACGGGTGGCGAACCGATCCGGGTCGACCGCCCGGAACTCCCCCCGCGAGACCCCTTCGGCGAGGATCGCGACCAGATCCCGGTGCCAGGCCCCCTCGATGGCGGCCTGCCGGACGCGGGCGTCGTCGTCGGCGTTCTGCGAGCGGTTCCAGACCTCCAGCCACAGCGTCCAGTGCGGGTCGCGCGGGCCGGTGGGCACGTACACGTCGACGTACCCGTCGAGCCGCTCGCGCGCGGTCCCCGGCCGGGCGAGCAGCGCGCTCCGCGCGGCGCCGAGCCGCCCCTCGCTCCACTCCAGGGTCTGGAGCAGCAGCTCGTCCTTGGTGCGGAAGTAGTAGAGCAGGTGTCCGCTGCTCATCCCGACCTGCCGCCCGAGCCCGGCCATGGTGAGCCCGTCGAGCCCGCGCTCGGCGATGGTGTCCATGGCCGCGGCCAGCACGTCCTCGCGGGGCGGGGCGGCCTGGTTGCGGCGGCGGGGGTGGGGTGGGGTCGGGTCGCTGCTCTGACTCACCCGTATGTTCTACAGGATGGCCCGAGCCGCTCCGTTCCCGGTCCACGCGCGGAGTTTCTCCGGGTTGCGGACGGCCCAGATGCGGGTGACGCGGTCCCCTTCGAGATCGAACGCGGCCACGGTCACGGTCACGCCGGTGTGCTGGGCGACGAGCCCGGGCCGGCCGTTGACCGTCCGCTCCAGGAGCCGCAGCCCCGGCGCCTTGTCGGCGATGTGGATCAGGTACGCGGCGATCTCCTCGCCGCCCTCGACCGGGTGGAGGACGGTGCCGACCAGGCCGCCGCCGTCGGCGACCATCGTGGCGTCGGGGTCGAGGAGGCCGACGAGGGCCTCGATGTCCCGGGCCTCCCACGCCTCCCTGAAGTGCCGCACCAGACCGGCCTGCCCCGCCGACGGGGCCGCGGGGGCCTGTGCGGACCGCATGCGCCGGCGGCCCGAGGACGCCAGCTGCCGGCAGGCCGCGGGCGTCCTGTCGAGGGTCTCGGCGATCTCCCCGAAGGAGTACCGGAAGACGTCGTGGAGGACGAAGGCCACGCGCTCGGCGGGGGTCATCGACTCCAGGACGACGAGGAAGGCCATGCTCACCGACTCGTCCAGGGTGACCCGGTCGGCGGGGTCGTCCGCGCCGGCCCACTCCGCGCGGTCGGGAAGCGGCTCGGGTATCCAGGCGCCGACGTACCGCTCGCGCCGGGCGCGCGCCGAACCGAGCACATCGAGGCAGACACGGCCGACGACCGTCGTCAGCCAGGCGCCGGGCGAGGCGACGGCCTCCTGCCGGAGCGGAGGCATCGCGTACCAGCGGGCGTACGTCTCCTGCACGGCGTCCTCGGCCTCGGCGAGCGAACCGAGCAGCCGGTAGGCGACGTTGGTGAGATGGCGCCGCTCACCGACGACCGCGCCGAGGTCCGGCTGCGACTGCGACTCCGACTGCGTGCTCATGATGACGACCGCTCCCCGCTTTTCCCCGTGAGGCCGACGTCTCACCTCACATTTCGCGGGGCTGTGTCGTCGGACTGGCGAGAGCGTATCGATCCACCGCCGCGAGGCAGAAGAAGGGACCACATCATGGCCGTACAGACGACTCCGGCACCGGGCAGGTTCACGTTCGTGCAGGTCGCGATCGCCCTGCAGACCCTGGCCCTCTTCTTCCAGGCCGTCACCGCCGGAGCCCTGCTGTCCTCGTCCCTCGGCTACCAGCTGCACGACATCGGATCGAAGGTGATGTACGGCGCCTCGATGGTGTACGTGGTCGCCGCGATCCTCGCGTGGCGGCCGGGCGGCGGCCCCGCCCGGCCGGTCCTCCACGCCTCCGGCTTCCTCGCGCTCGCCACGGTGCAGGTGATCCTCGGCGTCGCGCACATGTCGGCGTTCCACGTCCCGCTGGGCATCGTGATGTTCACCCTGAGCGTGCTCGCGCTGGCCGCCAAGGTGCGCGCTACACGCGCGGCTGCTGCTGCGTGATGCAGTGGATGCCGCCGCCGCCCGCGAAGATCGTGCGCGCGTCGACGAGGGTGACCGTGCGCTCCGGGAAGAGGCGGCGGAAGATCTCGGCGGCGAGCTCGTCGTGCGGGTCGTCGAAGGCGCACAGGATCACACCGTCGTTGCACAGGTAGTGGTTGATGTAGGAGTAGTCGACCCACTCGCCCTCCTCGTCCCTGAGGACGGTGGGGGCCGGGATCTCGACGACCTCCAGGGGGCGGCCCTGCGCGTCCGTCTGGCCGCGCAGGATGCTCACGTACATCCGCGAGCGCTCGTAGTCCGGGTGCGCCGGGTCCTGCTGGCTGTGGACGAGGACCGTGCCGGGGCGGGCGAAGGCGGCGACGATGTCGACGTGGCCCTGGGTGCCGTAGAGGCCGTAGTCGCCGGCGAGGCCGTGCGGAAGCCAGATCGCCTTGGTGGTGCCGAGCTTGGCGTGGATCTCGGCCTCGACCTGCGCGCGGGTCCACTCCGGGTTGCGGCCCGGGCCGAGCTGGACGGTGTCGGTCAGCAGGACCGTGCCCTCGCCGTCGACGTGGATCGCGCCGCCCTCGTTGACGAGGAGGGAGGAGAGCACGGGGACCCCGGCGACGTCCGCGACATGGCGGGCGATCTTCGAGTCGTGCTCCCAGCGGGCCCAGTCCTGGCCGCCCCAGCCGTTGAACACCCAGTCCACGGCGGCGAGTTCGGTGCCGTTCGTGACGAAGGTCGGGCCGATGTCCCGCATCCAGGCGTCGTCGAGGTCACGCTCGACCAGCTCGACGTCCTCGCCGAGCAGGGCGCGGGCGGAGTCCGTGTCGCCGGGGGCGACGACCATCGTCACCGGCTCGTGGCGGCGTACGGCCCGGGCCACGGACGCCCAGGCGGCGCGCGCCTCGGCGAGCTCCTCCTCGTTGGTGAAGGTCGGGTTGGGTCCGGGCCAGGCCATCCAGGTGCGCTCGTGCGGTGTCCACTCGGCGGGCATGCGGTAGGTCATGGTTCAGGTCCTAGAGGAAGTAGAGGCGGTTGAGGGAGACGGACTCGGCCGCCTCGGAGCGGATCGGAGAGCCGTCGAGCGAGACGAGGCCCGTACGGTCGTCGACCTGCACGTCACCGACCCGGGAGTTGAGGAGCAGGTCCGCGGGGCCGATGCCGCGCGTGCCGCGCACGGCGACGCGGCGGCGGCGGGTCGGCATCGCGTCGGAGCCGAGGTCGACGGCGGCCTGCGCCACGAACGCGACGGAGATGTCGGCGGCCGTGCTGCCGTGCCCGCCGAACAGCGGCCCGAGGACGAGCGGTTCACAGGTGTCCGTGGCGGCGTTCGGATCGCCCACGACCCCCCACGCGGGGAAGCCGGACTTCAGCACCAGCTGCGGCTTGGCACCGAAGAACTCCGGCCGCCACAGCACGATGTCGGCCAGCTTGCCGACCTCGATCGAGCCGATCTCGTGTGCGAGGCCGTGGGCGATCGCCGGGTTGATGGTGAGCTTGGCCAGGTAGCGCAGCACGCGCGCGTTGTCGTCGTGCGCGCCGTCGCCCTCCAGGGGGCCCAGCTCGGCCTTCATCTTCCCGGCCATGGCGAAGGTCCGGCGTACGGTCTCGCCGGCCCTTCCCATCCCCTGCGCGTCGGAGGAGGTGATCCCGATCGCGCCGAGGTCGTGCAGGACGTCCTCCGCGCCCATCGTCCCGGCCCGGATCCGGTCGCGCGCCATGGCGGCGTCGCCGGGGAGGTCGGTCTTCAGGTCGTGGACGGAGACGATCATCCCGTAGTGCTCGGCGACCG
>NZ_BJMN01000084.1 GCF_006539185.1 Streptomyces gardneri | reverse complement strand
TTCCACTGCTGCGAGCCGCCCATGAACTGCCCGACCTCGTGGATGCCGGCGAAGTTCTGGATCGCACCGCAGGCCACCAGGACGAGCGCGCCGATCACGGCGATCGGGAGCAGGATCCGGACCGTGCCCCGGACCAGGTCGGCCCAGAAGTTGCCCAGCTCGCCGGTACGGGAGCGGGCGAAGCCGCGGACGAGAGCGACCGCCACGGCGATGCCCACGGCCGCCGACACGAAGTTCTGCACCGCCAGGCCACCGGTCTGCACGACGTGGCCCATGGCCTGCTCGCCGTAGTACGACTGCCAGTTGGTGTTCGCCACGAACGACGCGGCGGTGTTGAACGCCTGGTCCGGGTCGATGGAGACGAAGCCCAGCGAGCCGGGCAGCGAGCCCTGGATCCGCTGGAGCAGGTAGAGGAAGAGGACACTCACGGCGGAGAAGGCGAGGACTCCGCGCAGGTACGCGGGCCAGCGCATCTCGACGTTCGGATTCGCGCCGATCGCCTTGTAGATCCACTTCTCGGGCCTGTAGTGCTTCTCCGAGGAGTAGACACGCGCCATGTGGTCACCCAGCGGCCGGTACGAAAGACCCAGGGCGACGATCAGCGCCAGAAGCTGGAGGACTCCAGCAAGAACAGGACTCATCTCCGTACTCAGAACCTCTCCGGCTTGACGAGAGCGAGGACGAGATAGCCCAGCAGAGTGGCGGCCACCAACAGACCGACGATGTTTTCGGCAGTCACAGCTTGGCCACCCCCTTGGCGATGAAGGCCACCAGCGCGAAGACCGCGATCGTGGTGACGACGAAGGCCACGTCGGCCATCGTGAGCTCCTGAGTGAAGAACGGATTCTCGGACGAGATGAGCAAACCGCTGTTCAAGCGGGGTGCGGCTTCCGTTGACGCTCCTCATACGCTCCGCGGCGCGCTCTTGACGCGTCCTCTACGCGCGGCCCGGCCTACGTGCCGGTGTCCGCCGCGTACACCATGCCTGATATGTCAGATGTGTCTCATGTGTCCGCCGCGCGCGTGGTTCGGGAGACCCTGCCTGACACCGGTCGGTGGTGGCGAGAGGGCTGCTCGTACAGTGGGCGGTATGCCTCGGACTTCTCCCTCCGCCGCTCTCGACGCCCTGCTCGCCGGCAACCGGCGCTTCGTCACCGGCTCGCAGGAGCACCCCAACCAGGACGCCGCCCGCCGCGCGGAGCTCGCGCCCGGACAGGAGCCGTTCGCGGTCATCCTCGGGTGCTCCGACTCCCGGCTCGCCGCCGAGATCATCTTCGACCAGGGGCTCGGTGACCTGTTCGTCGTACGGACCGCCGGTCACGTGCTGGGCTCCGAGGTGCTGGGCAGCGTCGAGTACGCGACGAGCGTGCTCGGCTGCCGGCTGGTGGTCGTCCTGGGACACGACTCCTGCGGCGCCGTCGCGGCGGCCCGCGCCGCCGTGGAGGACGGTCTGTCGGCGCCCGGATTCGTCCGGGACGTGGTCGAGCGCGTCACGCCCAGCATCCTGGCCGCCCGCGCCGCAGGCCTGACGGACGACAGCGACATCATCGACGGACACATCCGGCACACCGCGGACCTGCTCATGGACCGCTCCCGCGTGCTGTCGGAACAGGTCGAGACGGGCGAGGTCGCCATCGTGGGGCTGGCCTACCAGCTCGCCGAGGGCAGCGCCCGGCTCGTGGCCGCCCACGGCGTCGACGCGACCGGGTGAACGGCCCCATGCCCCAGCGCCACGACTGCTCGGACCCCTCGGCCCGCTCGGCCGGCATCGACGCGGCGGTGACCGCGCTCGGCCAGGGACGTCTCGTCGTCCTCCCGACGGACACCGTCTACGGAGTCGGCGCCGACGCGTTCGATCCGCAGGCCGTCGCCCGCCTGCTGGCCGCGAAGGGCCGGGGGCGGCACAAGCCCTCCCCCGTCCTCGTCGGCTCGACGGACCAGCTCGACGCGCTGGTCTCCGAGCTGCCCGACAGGGCCGCGGAGCTGATCGAGGCGTTCTGGCCGGGCGGGCTGACGCTGGTGCTCCGGCACCGGCCCTCGCTCTCCTGGGACCTCGGCGAGACCGGAGGCACCGTGGCAGTGCGGATGCCCGACCATCCGCTCACGCTCGAACTCCTCGCCGCGGCCGGCCCGATGGCCGTCTCCAGCGCGAACCTCACCGACCGGCCCTCGCCGGAGGACTGCGATGCCGCCCTCGGCATGCTGGGCGACTCCGTGTCGGTGTACCTCGACGGCGGGCCGACCGCCGGGCCGGTGTCGTCGTCGATCGTCGACCTGACGGGCGACGCCCCCGTCCTCGTACGGGCGGGCGTCCTCTCCGCCGCGGAGCTCGGACGCGTCGTCCCCGATCTGATCGTGCCCTGAGCACGCCCTGAGCACGCCCTGACCGCCGGGCGGTCGCCGACGGGGACCCGGGTCACGCGACGCGACCCGGGTCCATCACTGTGAGCGCGCTGTCCGCCCCTTCGCCGTGCCTCAGAGGCCGACGTCGCGGGCCCGGAGGTCGGCCATGGTCTCCCGGCGGACGAGGAGCCGGGCGCGGCCGTCGAGGACGGCGACCACCGGCGGACGGCCCACGAGGTTGTACGAGGAAGCCATCGACAGGTGGTACGCGCCCGCCACCGGCACCGCGAGGAGGTCGCCGGGGCGGGTGTCGGCGGGCAGTGGGACGTCCTCGGCCAGGACGTCGCCGGCCTCGCAGTGGCGGCCGACGACCGTCACGCGCTCGGCCCCGGCGTCCGAGTCGCGGCCGATGAGGCGGGGCGCGTACCGCACCCCGTACAGCGCGGGGCGGGGGTTGTCGCTCATCCCGCCGTCCACGGCCACGAAGGTCCGGCCGGGCGTGCGCTTCACCGCGAGGACCCGGTAGACCGCGACCCCGGCGGGGCCGACGACGGCCCGCCCCGGTTCGATGATCAGGCGCGGGACGGGAAGTCCGGCCGCCGCGCAGCTCTCGGCGAGTTCGGCGCGCACCTTGCGGGCGAGGGTGGTGAGGTCGAGGGCGGGTTCACCGGGGCGGTAGGCGATGCCGTGACCGCCACCGAGGTCGAGCTCGGGGAGCGTGACCCCGTGGGCGTCGCGGATCCGGGCCATGAGGCCGACGAGCCGTCGCACGGCCACCAGGTACGGCTTGACGTCCGCGATCTGCGAGCCCAGGTGGCAGTGGATCCCGGTGAGTTCGAGATGCGGCTGGTCGAGGATGCGGGCGACGGCGTGCTGCGCGTGGCCGTCCCGGAGGGAGAGGCCGAACTTCTGGTCGTCCGATCCCGTGCGGATCTTCCGGTGGCCGCCCGCGCTGATGCCCGGGGTCACCCGGACCATGACCTTCTGCCGGCCGCCGGTGCCGACCGCCGCGGCGATCCGGGCGATCTCGGCGGGGGTGTCGATGACGATCCGGCCCACGCCGAGTCGCAGCGCGGTCTCCAGGTCCAGCGGGGACTTCACGTTGCCGTGGAGCAGGATCCGCTCGGGCGGGAAGCCGGCTGTGACGGCGAGCTCCAGCTCCCCGGCGGAGCACACGTCGAGGCCGAGCCCCTCCTCCTCGACCCAGTGCGACAGCGCGCGGCACAGGAAGGCCTTGGCCGCGTAGTGGATCTCGGCATCGGGGAAGGCCGTGCGGTAGGTGCGGCAGCGCTCCCGGACCTCGGCCTCGTCGAGGACGTACACGGGTGTGCCGTGTCCCTCGGCGATCTCGGTGAGCGGTACGCCTCCGACGAGGAGCCGGCCGCGGGGCAGCTCGGTGGTGGTGGCCGGCCAGACGGAGAGCGCGTCGGCGGGTGACGCTCCGGGGGCGCCGTCCGGAGCCGTGGAAGGGGCGGGCAGGGGCAGGGTGGTCATCTCCGGGGCTCCCTTCAGCCGGCGAGCGCGGTGAGCGGCCGCGGAGCGGCCACGGTGGTGCGGGTGGCAGTCGGCGTCGGCACGGCGGCCGGGGCCGGTGCGGTGAAGGCGGGGTCGATCCTCAGCTCGTGGACGCCCAGCGGCTCGGCGAGCGCGCGCAGCGCCGGTTCGGAGAGGAGGATCCACGGCTGATCGGCCCCCAGGACCGCCCTCAACCGTGCGGGGTCGGTGAACGCGACGGCGGTCCTGCCGCCGACCGGCGTCCGGAAGAGGCGGGTCGCCCAGCCGCCGGCGCTCGGCCGGACCGGCACGCAGAGCCGTCCGGCGGCCGGGGGCTGTGCGAAGGGCGGCCGGGGCTGTTCGGCGGGTGCCGGGGGCTGTTCGAAGGGTTCGGCGTCGTCTCCGGACAGAGCGTCTGCCATCGGTTCCTCCCGAGGAACGAGACACGGTCCCCGGCGCGGTGGCGCCGGGGGTGCTCTTCGACGCTATGCCCGGTGATCACCGGTCCCGGGCCTCCCCTGACGCGGCCCTGACGGAACGGGGCGTGACGCATACGCGTCGCTGACGCCGCACGGACCGCCGGAGACGTCATGCGCGGTTCAGGGCCGCCCCGGCCGTACGAGGGCATCTTGACGCATTCCTGACGTGTCGCCACGGTCCGGGAACCTTCGGCCGCACCATCACGTTCTACAGAAGCGTAGAAACAACCGACGACGACTGGAGTGACGGAACATGGCCCTGTGGGACCGCATCAAGGAATCCGCATCGGGGATGCAGACCCAGCTGGTGGCGAGGAAGAACGACCTGAAGAGCGGCGCCTTCCGGGACGCCAGCATGGCGATGTGCGCACTCGTGGCCGCCGCCGACGGGACGATCGACCCGGCCGAGCGCCGGCGGGTCGCCCAGCTCATCTCGACCAACGAGGTCCTGCAGAACTTCGACGCGACCGACCTCCAGCGCCGGTTCGACGAGAACCTGGACAAGCTGACGGCCGACTTCGACTTCGGCAGGGTCAGCGTGCTCCAGGAGATCGCCAAGGCGAAGAAGAAGCCCGCCGAGGCCCGCGCCGTCGTCCAGATAGGCATCGTCATCGGCGGCGCCGACGGCGACTTCGACAAGACCGAGCAGTCCGTCGTCCGCGAGGCCTGCTTCACCCTCGGCCTGCCGCCGCACGAGTTCGACCTCTAGCCGGGGTCCGGTCGGCCGTGGGCGGGGTCACACCGGGGTGGCCGCGCGGAGGGCGAGGAAGAGGGCGACCGCCGAGTTCGCCGAGGAGAGCGCCGATGCCGTCGCCCCGAAGGCCGCGACCCAGGCCGCGAGACCCACGGCGGTGAAGAGCGACGGCCAGGTGCGGGCCGTCGGTGCCGGCCGGAGCAGGGCCGCCACGCGACGGGGTACGGGGCCGGGGCCGGTGACCGCGGGGAGCAAGGGGGTGGTCGTGGGCGGGGCCAGGAGGGCGGCCGTGCCGATCGCGCGGGCCACGCAGCGGCGGCTGCCGACCGCTGCCGCGGCCTCCTCGTCGGCCCAGCGTTCGGCGGTGTAGGCGACGGCGGTACGGAGCGGGCGCAGGAACGGGTTGGCGCGGGCCGCGAGATGGACCGTCAGGAGGTGTCGGTGGTGACGCCCCGCCAGGTGGGCCCGCTCATGGGCGAACAGTGCCCTGCGTTCGCGGGAGGTCAGCGCGGCGAGCATGCCGGTGCTGACGACGACCCGGCCGCGCCGCCGCCCGGGCAGTGCGTACGCGTAGGGGGCGCCGTCCGGCAGGACGGTCACGGAGGTCTCGGGCAGACCGGCGAGCGCGTCCTCGGCCCGTCGGCGTGCCCGCACCTGGCGCCGGGCCGCCGCGCCGCACGAGACCAGGACGGCGAGCAGGGCCGGGATCGCCGCCCGGCCGGCCACCTCGTCGTACGGCAGGGCCGCGCGCACCTCGGGGTCCGACCAGGCGTCGGGCAGCGGGTTGCCGGGCAGCTGGGCGGTACCGACGATCATGAGCAGGCCGAGGCAGAGGGTGCTGCACACGGCGAGGACGCCGGCGACGGCGGAGAGGAGGCGCGTGGCGGTACGGGGATGGAGCCGGCTCTCGGCGAGCCGGGCGACGGGCCAGGCCGTGAGCGGGAGGACGAGCGGGAGGAAGACGAAGAACCCCATGGTGCGTGTCAGCGGTCTTCCTCGGAGGATGCCGTGGGCTCGGGGGGCTCGTCGGACTCCGGCTCTGCTGCGAGGAGTTCACGGAGGAGCAGTTCGTCGTTCTTGGAGAGCGCCGTGACGAAGCTGGCGAGCACCGCCTGGCGGTCCGCCTCCGCGTCCAGCACCTTGCGCATCCGGAGCGCGGCGAGCCCCGCCTCGTCGGACACGGCCGTCCAGACGAAGGAGCGACCCGCCCGCTCGCGCTCCACGGCGCCCTTGCCGTGCAGCCGGGTCAGGATCGTGATCACGGTGGTGTAGGCGAGGTCGCCGCCGAGGCGCTCCTGCACCCATGCCACGGGCACCGGTTCGGCGGCGCCCTTGAGTACGGAGAGGACGTGCGCCTCCAGCTTTCCCTGGCCGCGCCTGCCCGGCGAGGACCCCGTCTCGTTTCCGCCCCGGTCGTTCATGCCGCCCCCTCCCTCCGGTTCCGTACTCGTATGCGTACTCGTCACTTTAGAAGACGGAGAGGCCCGTGATGGTGGTGAAGCGGTCCAGGGCGGCGACGCCGGCGACCGAGTTGCCGCGGTCGTCGAGACCCGGGCTCCAGACGCAGAGGGTGCAGCGGCCCGGGACGACGGCGATGATGGCGCCGCCCACCCCGCTCTTGCCGGGGAGCCCGACCCGGTAGGCGAAGTCGCCCGCCGCGTCGTACGTACCGCAGGTCATCATCACGGCGTTGACCTGCTTGGCCTGGCTGCGGGTGAGCAGGCGGGTGCCGTCGCCGCGGATGCCGTGCCGGGCGAGGAAGCCGGTGGCGACGGCGAGGTCGGCGCAGGACGCCTCGATCGCGCACTGCCGGAAGTACTCGCGGAGCAGCGTCGGCACGGGTGTGGTGATGTTGCCGTACGAGGCCATGAAGTGGGCGAGGGCGGCGTTGCGGTCGCCGTGGGCGGTCTCGGACGCGGCGACGTCCCGGTTGAAGTCGAGGTCCTGGTTGGCGGACTCCGTGCGCAGGAAGTCGAGGAGGTTGCCGGAGGCGTCACCGGTCAGCCGGTGCAGCCGGTCGGTGACGACGAGGGCGCCGGCGTTGATGAACGGGTTGCGGGGGATGCCGTGCTCGTACTCCAGCTGGACGAGCGAGTTGAAGGGGTTGCCGGAGGGTTCGCGGCCGACGTGTTCCCAGAGGCTGTCGCCTTCCCGGGCGAGGTCGAGGGCGAGCGTGAAGACCTTGGTGACGGACTGGGTGGAGAAGGGCTGCTGCCACTCCCCCACCCCGTACACCGTGCCGTCGAGCTCCGCCACGGCCATCCCGAAGCGGTTCGGGTCGACGGCGGCGAGGGCGGGGATGTAGTCGGCGGGACGGCCCCGGCCGGCGAGACCCTCGATCTCCTCGCCGATGCGTTCGAGTACGGGTAGGAAGGACTGCACCATGAGCGCATTGTGCCCGGCCGCGGGGGCTCAGTTCTCCGCCGTGTCGGGGACGCCGGTCTCCGGTATCTCGTCGAGGGCGTACGGATGCACGTACCGCGCGTCGTCGAAGGGCGTGAACCACGTGCCGAAGCCGAGCGCCGCCCCGCCGCCGCCCCGCCCGTCGGCGCCTTCCTCGCCCGTGTCCTGGAGCCACGCGAAGTCCATGTCCTCGTAGACCTCCCCGGCGAAGCGACCGAGGGCCGCCGCGACGTCCTCGTCCAGGAGTCCGTGCAGGTCGAGGGTGACGTGGGCCTGTTCCAGGAGGAGCTTCAGCACGAGCTCCTCGGCGAGGCAGCCGAGCCGCCGGAAGCTGCCGTCGGTGAACCGGGTGGTGAGGGCGATCGCGGTCACCAGGAAGCGGCGCGCGAAGAGTTCGTTGTACTGCTGGGCGTGGCGCGAGGGCAGCTGGTCGAGGTGCCACAGGTGCCCCTGGCACTCGGCGACGGTGGTGTCCTCCTCGGCGAGGGCCTGGACGTCGTCGTACAGCTCGTCGATGAGGACCTCGGCGCCGTAGACCAGGGAGCCGGCGGCGAGTTCGGCGCTCTCGGGAGTGATCACCGGAGGCGCGTCCGCTGCTCGCGGCCGTTCGTCCCCTCCCGGTTCCGGACGGACGTCCGGCCCCGGCCCCGCCTCGGGCCCCGCCCCCGTCCCCGTCCCCGTCTCCGTCCCCGTCTCCGCGACGCCGAAGGCGGCCGGGCCGAAGGAGCGGAGCCGGGCCGCCAGCGTGCGGAACGCCGCTTCGTGGTCCTGCGTCTCCTGCTCCGTCTCGTCGGCGGTATCGGGCTTCGCCGTGTGGTGGGCCCGGCGGGCCTGCGGGTCGCTGGGCGGGGCGCCGGGCCCGTCGGCCGCTTCGAGGCTCTCGCGCGCCGCGTCGGTGTGCAGCTGTACCTCGCTGCTCTCGACCGTCCACTCGGCCAGCAGCTCCGAGCGTTCCAGGACCTCCTCGCTCACGGAGCCGACCGCCTCCTCCGCGAACTCCAGCGACGGCGCCGCGACCATCACCTTCAGGATCGCCCCGCCCGGATGGACGGCCACGGCGACGTCGAACAGATCCATCTCCATGCCGTCGGCGCCTTCGATTCCCGCCACCGACGCGAAGCCCTGTTCCAGAAGGGCGGTGGCTCCCACGCGGTGGAGCCCGTCCAGCTCCGGAGCACCCTCCGGAATGCGTATTTCCACGGTTACGACATAGGTCACGGACGAAAGCGTGCCAGGCCGGGGCGGGTGGACGCGGGGGTTCGCGGGTGTTCGCGGAAGCTTTTCGCCGCACGGAAGGAGCCGGCGCCCCCGAGGGGGCACCGGCTCCTGTCGTCGGGGCGGGTCAGACCGCGAGCTCGGACTTCTCCTTGCCCTCCGCTTCCTGCCCGTTCGCCGTCCCGGCCGCCTCGCCCTCGGCGGAGGCCTTCTTGCCGTCCCGCATGACCAGGGTGGCGAGGGCGGCCGCCGCGAGGACGCCGATCGCGCTGATCGTGAAGGTGGTGGACATCGAGGTGGTGAAGGCCTCGCGGGCCGATTCGATCATCGCGGGGTCGCCCTTGGCGGCGGCCAGCGCCCCGCCGATCGACTGCTTGGCCTGCTCGGAGGCGTCGGCCGGCATCTCACGGGAGTAGGTGCTGGTGAGGAGCGAGCCGAGGATGGCGATGCCGAGCGCGGTGCCGGCCTGCTGGATCGTGTCGTTCAGGGCGGAGCCGACGCCCGCCTTCTCCTCGGGGATGGTGCTCATCAGGGCGCCGACGGCGGCCGGCATCGCGAGGCCGGCGCCGAGGCCGAGGAGACCCAGGGCGATGGCCGGGACGGTGAAGCCGGAGGCCGCGTCGACCGTGGTGAGCAGGGCGAAGGAACCGGCCATGACGAGCATGCCCACGAGGATCAGGACGCGGTTGCCGACCTTGGCCGCGAGTCCGGCGCCGGCGCCGTTGCCGATGAGGGCGGCGACGGCGAGCGGGACGAAGGCGAGGCCCGCCTTGACCGGCGAGTAGCCGAGGACGAACTGCAGGTACTGGGTGAGGACGAGGAGCAGGCCGCCGTTGCCGATCTGCACGAGGGTCAGCGAGAGCGAACCGCCGCTGAAGTTGCGGTGCTTGAAGAGGACCAGCGGGACCATCGGCTCGGGGGTGACGTTCTCCCAGATCACGAAGCCGGCGAGGGAGACGACCGCGACGGCCAGGGTGACGAGCGAGCGGCCCTCGAAGGCGCCGTGCTGCGGGATCTCGATGATCCACCAGATGAGCGCGGTCATGCCGACGGCGGAGAGGATCGCGCCGAGCGGGTCGGGCTTCTGCCAGGGGCCCTTCGACTCCGGCATGAGGGTGAGGGCGGCGACGACGGCGAGGACGACGACCGGGACGTTGATGAAGAAGATCGACTGCCACGAGAACCGGTCGATCAGGACACCGCCGAGGACCGGGCTGCCGACGAGGCCGAGCATCGACACGGAACCCCAGGCCGCCATCGCCTTGGGCCGCTCGTCCTCGTCGAAGACGGTGATCAGGATGGAGAGCGTCGAGGGCATGATCAGCGCGCCGCCGACACCCATCGTGATCCGCGCGGCGATGACCTCGCCGGGGCTGGTGCAGACCGTCGCGGCCAGCGACGCCGCGCCGAAGAGCAGCAGGCCGATGATCATGATCTTCCGCCGGCCGAACCGGTCACCGAGGCTTCCGGAGGTGAGGAGAAGTCCCGCGAAGACCAGGATGTAGGAGTCCAGGATCCACTGGATGTCCTGGGCGCTCGCGCCGATGTCCTCGGTCATCGAGGGGACCGCGACGGTCAGCGCCATGCTGTCGACCACCAGGACCAGGGTGCTGAGGCACAGCACGACCAGGATCCACCAGCGACGTGGGTTGCGGGTTTCCATCGGACTTCCCCCTCGACTTTCGTCTTTCGTTTGCCGTTTTCCTTCGGTGCGAACACTGTACGCAGACGCGCACAGTGTTCGCAACCTCTTGCGCCTGTACGCTGGATGCGAACGACGTACGCAGCGAAGGAGGGCCCATGGCCGCCAAGGCGAACCCCGTCCCGTCCGTATGGACACGACAGCAGTCCGCACCCGATCAGCCCGCGCTCAGCCGCACCGCGATCGTCCGCGAGGCGGTCGTCATGCTGGACGCCGACGGCATCGAGGCGCTCAGCATGCGCAAGCTCGGCGCCCGCCTGAACGCCGGCGCCACCTCGCTCTACCGTCACGTCGCGACCAAGGACGAGCTCATGGAGCTCGCCGTGGACGAGGTCGCCGCCGAGATCACCGTCCCCCCGGCCGACGCCGCTCGCGGCGGAGCAGGCTGGCGCGCCGCCGCGACCGAAGCCGCGGCCTCCTTCCGCGCGACGGCCCTGCGCCACCCCTGGCTCTCGTCCGTCCTCGGCCAGGCGGGCCTCGCCTATCTGGGCCCGAACCTCATGTCGTACTCGGAGCGGCTCGCCGCCCTGTTCACGGCGGCCGGCTTCCCGGAGCCGAGCCGGGCGATCGACACTCTCCTGTCGTACGTCATCGGGATGAGCACGACGGAGGCCGCCTGGCTCACCACGGTCGCCCGCTCCGGCGACACCGAGGGCGAGTTCATCGCCCGGCTGATGCCCGCAGCCCAGCAGGCCGCCGCCGGCCACGACCACCTCGCCGAGGCGTACGCCGACGCCGCCGTCCGGGCGCCTGTCGACCCCGTCGCGCTCCGCGACGCGAAGTTCGCCTACGGCCTGGACGTCGTCCTCGACGGCCTGGAGATGCGCCTCCCTCGTTAGAGGACTCCCGGCCGCCCCTAGGAGGTGGCCTCCCGGCGCGGCCAGCGGCGGTGGAGTTCGTCGATGTGGAAATCGTGCGCGTGGCGGCCGCCGCCGCCCGCCGCCGTGAGATGGGGGTGGCCTGCGGGGAGTTCGGGGTGGACGTGTTCGAGCGTCGCCGGATCGGTACGCGGCCACAGGCGGGTGGCGGCCAGGGCGCCGAGCAGGGCGGTCCCGGCGAGCACGGCCGCCGAGGCCGCGAGTCCGGCCCGCGCGGCGAGCCAGCCCGCGAGGGGGTAGGTGAGCAGCCAGCAGGCGTGCGAGAGGGAGAACCGGGCGGCGAAGGCGGCCGGCAGGTCGGCGCTCCGTGCGGAGCGGCGCAGCAGCCTGCCGCCGGGCGTCAGGATCGCCGAGGTCGCCGCACCGAGGACCGCCCAGACCGCGAGCAGCCCGGGCCAGGACCAGCTTCCCGGTGTCGACGCGAGCCCGAGTGCGAGCAGCCAGAGGGCCCCGGCCAGGACGAAGGCGGCGCGCAGCATGGACGCCCGTTCCCCGGCGGGACGGAGCAGGCGCGCGAGCCTGCGGTCCGGTTCGGGGGGCCGGCGGTCGAGGGCGCGCGGGAGGAGGAGCGCCACCGTCATCGAGCCCGCTCCGTACGCCCCGAGGGCGAGCGGGACGTCGCCGGGGGCGCGGCCGAGGGTGTCGCGGACGAGGACGACCGTGTTGACGAGCACCGTCGCGCCGGCAGCCGCCACGGCGACGTCGAGGGCGAGCAGGGCCCGCAGCCGCGGGGTGCCGAGGAGGAGCCTCGTACCGAAGGCCGCCCTGGCGCGGAGGCCTCCCGCGCGGACGGCGGGCGCGGGCGCGGGCAGGGCGGTCGCGCGGACCAGGAGGCCCGAGGCGAGGAAGCCCGCGGCGGTGCCGGCGAAGAGCCGGTCGTACGGGAGGAGGGTGAGCAGCGCGGCGGCGAGTGCCGGGCTGAGCAGGCTCTCCAGGTCGTAGGCGAGCCGGGAGAGGGAGAGCGCCCGCGTGTAGTCGCGCTCCTCGGGCAGCACCTCGGGGATCGTCGCCTGGAAGGTCGGCGTGAAGGCGGCGGAGGCGGTCTGGAGGAGAAGGATCAGGACGTAGATCTGCCACACCTGGGTGACGAACGGCAGGGACAGGGCGATCCCGGCCCGTACGAGGTCCAGGGCGACGAGCAGGGTCCGGCGCGGCAGCCGGTCGGCGAGGGCGCCGACGACGGGGCCCATGCCGACGTACGCGGCCATCTTGATCGCGAGGGCGGTGCCGAGCACGGCGGAGGCGTTCGCCCCGGCGAGGTCGTAGGCGAGGAGGCTCAGCGCCACGGTCGCGAGGCCGGTGCCGGCGAGGGCGACGACCTGGGCGGCGAACAGGCGTCGGTAGGTGCGGTTGCGCAGCACGGACAGCATGAGGGCGCCCCCGGTCGGCCACGGCGGTCGGCGGACTTCTCCGCCCTCTCCACCGTAGCCGACATGTGCACGAGTGCGCACATGTTGACTCGGAGGGTCTCAGTCGTGCCAGGGCTCGCCGCTCACCACGTGGTCGGCACGGCTGATCGCCTCGACGACCAGCCGCTTCAGATGCCCGTCCGGCATGGCGTACACGACACGCCGCCCGTCCTTGCGGGACTGCACCAGTCCGCCGAGGCGCAGCTTGGCCAGGTGCTGGCTCACGGCGGGGCGCGCGGCCCCGCACGCCTCGGTCAGGGCGCTGACGTCGGCCTCCCCGCGCGTGAGCAGCCACAGGAGGTGAAGGCGGGTGGGGTCGGAGAGGAGCGCGAACACCTCGGCTGCCGCGGCGAGTTCCCGCGCTCCCGGTGTCCGCTCGTGCGTACGGGACACGGCGACCGCCACGGCATCCGCCTCGGGATCTCCCGCGGGATCCGCTGTGGGGTCGTCGGGCTCTGCGGCGTCTGCCGGATCTGCGCGCTCGGACATGGGGTCATCGTAGGCAGCCTCGCGAACGGCCCGGCCGAGCCCGTACCGCCACGACGGACCCGGGCGGACGCGGGGCCGTCACTCCCCCGTTCGGGTGAGGCCCGCGTCAGAGGCGCAGTTCCTTCGCCTCGAAGCGGCCGTCGCCGAGGACGAGGACGAAGGTGACCTGCTGACCCTCGGAGAGCGTCCGGGCCTCGCCCTCGATGTCCTCCGCGCTGAACCAGACCTGTTCCTCGGAGCCCACGGGGACGACGAAGCCGTACCCGCCGAGACGGTTGAAGGACTGCACGAACCCTTTGCTTCTGCCTTCCACGGCGGCCTCCCTGTCGTCACCGGCGATGTGCCTCTCAGGTGAGATCTACCCCGTCGGTCCGCGCTTCGCCCGTCACGGGACACCGCCGGCGGACACCGGAACGGCCCCGATGTGCGGGCCACCCTCCACCGTCTCGTAGAATATTCAACAGAGGCCCGGTGCCGGAGATCCCCCGTGTCCGACACCGGGCCTCGCCGACTTCGCGATCCCTCCGGGGCATCGCGCCTCAGCGGCCGCCGGGGTACGCGGTCCGCGCCGTGATCCGGGCGATGCGCCGCGCCGACTCCTCGGGGGAGGCCACCGGCTGGACGATGTGGCTGACCGTGAGCCGGACGATCGTCTCGACCGCGAGGCCCCGCGACTCCTCGTCCACATCGGGCCATGCCTCGATCGCGTACGCGTCGAGCATCGTCATCGCCGTCCCGAAGACCGGCTCCGGGCGCGTGGTCAGATAGGCGAGGAGATCGTCCTCGCCGCCCCGCGCGGCCACCAGGACCCCCTTGATGAGGGGGTTGTCCGCGGCCTGCTGGAGCGTGTAGCCGACCCCGGCGGCGGCCGCGGCCTCCAATTCACCGCGATGGGCGTCGAGTTCGCGCTGGATGCCGAGCAGGAAGCCCTCCAGCTCGCGCTGGACGAGGGCCTTGCCGATGGCCTCCTTCGAGCCGAACTCGTTGTAGAGCGTCTGGCGGCTGATCCCGGCGGCCCGCGCGATGGCGGTCATGCGCAGTCCGCCCCAGCCCTCGGCGGCGACGAGGCGGTAGGCGGCGTCGAGCACCTGCTCGCGCAGCAGGGATCGGACGCTCTCGCGGAAACGTGTCATCGTGGCCCCACTTTATCCATGGGAGCGCGACCGCCCGTCCGGTACGGGCAGCCGCCTGCCCCACCCGTCCGGTGCGGGCCGGTCACGGGCTCAGGCCGCCCCGGGCGTCTCCTTCCGCAGCCAGTGGGCGGCCGCGGCGAGCAGCGCGGTCACGCCGACGGGGATCGTCGGCCCCGGTACGGGGGCGAAGTGGGGCGAGTGGTTGGCGGGGACGGTGTCGGGGAGGCCGTTCTCCAGGAGGGAGTCGGGGGTGACGCCCTCGTACAGGGCGGGATCGGCGCCGCCGAAGTGCCAGAAGACGGAGGGGACTCCGAGCGCCGTGCCGAAGACGCCGAAGTCCTCGCTGCCGGTGATGACCTGGGGAAGCGTGAAGACCCTTCCCTCGCCGAAGGCCTCGGTGAGGGCGGACTGGACGAGGGCGGTCGCGGGCCCGTCGTTGACGGTGACCGGGAAGGCGTTGATGGGCGCGAACTCCGGTTCCTTGGGGGCGCCCGAGGCGGCGGCCTCCGCGCGGACGATGCGGGTGACGGCGGCCAGGATCCGGTCCCGTACGGCCGGGGTGGTCGAGCGCATGTTGATCCGCAGCTCGGCGGTGTCCGGGATGATGTTCTCCTTCGTCCCGGCGTGCAGCGAGCCGACGGTGACGACCGCGGTCTGCGCGGCCCCGATCTCCCGGGAGACCACGGTCTGCAGGCGCATGACGACGGCGGCGGCCATCACCACCGGGTCGACGGCCGTCTCGGGGCTGGAGCCGTGGCCGCCGCGCCCGAAGAGCGTCACGCGGAGACTGTCGGACGCGGCCATGACCGGGCCGGGCCGGGTGCCGAGGAAGCCGACGGGCGCCGGGGCGACATGCTGGCCGAGGCAGACCGCGGCGCGGGGGAACCGGTCGAGGAAGCCGTCCTCGATCATGGCGGGCGCGCCGCCGACCTCCTCGGCGGGCTGGAAGACGGCGACCACGGTGCCGCTCCAGGCCTCGCGGTGGGCGGCGAGCAGATCGGTGGCGCCCAGGAGACACGTGACGTGCATGTCGTGCCCGCAGGCGTGCATGACGGGCACCTCGTTGCCGTCCGGGTCGGTGCCGGTGGCGGTGGAGGCGTACGGCAGCCCGGTCTCCTCCCTGACGGGCAGGGCGTCCATGTCGGCGCGGAGCAGGACGACGGGGCCGGGGCCGTTGGCGAGGACACCGACGACTCCGGTGCCGCCGACGCCCTCGGTGACCTCCCAGCCCTGGGCGCGCAGCCGCTCGGCGGCGATGCCGGCCGTACGGAACTCCTGGAAGGAGAGTTCGGGGTGGGCGTGCAGGTCCTCGTAGAGGGCGAGGAGCCCGGGGAGCCGCTCGTCGAGCCCCGCGAGGAGCGGGGCGACGGTGGCGGCGGGGGCCGGGGCCGCGAGCTCGGTCGTGGCCGGGGCCGGGGTCGTGGCCGGGGTCGTGGTGGTGGTGGCGATGGTGCCGTCGGTGGTCATGCGGATTCCTTTGCGGGGCTCGGAGAACGGGGAGCGCGGTCCGCCACGGCGCGGAAGGCGGTGGCGTCCTGCGGGGTCAGGCACGCCATGACGGCGGCGATCACCGCGCCGAGGACGAGGAAGCCGAAGGCGACCTGGAAGGAGAAGGCGTCGGCGAGCGCTCCCATGACGGGCGGGGCGACGATGCCCGCGACCTGGCCGCCGACGATGATCACGGCGCCGCCCACCCCCACGTACTCCGGGGCGAGGCCGGACAAGGGGACGGCGAAGATCGGCATGTAGGCGAGGGACGCGGCGAAGACGGCGAGGGTGCCGAAGACGACGAAGCCGGTGAGGGACGGCGTGTTCGCCATCAGGAGCAGGGCGGCGGCGGAGACGCCCATGCCGGGGACGATGACCTTGCGGTGGTGGCCGCCGAGCCGGTCGGAGAGCCGCCCGCCGAGGACGGTGGCGGTGGCGGCCCCGAGCGCCGGGACGGCGACGAGGGCTCCGGCCGCGGTGAGGGAGACCCCGTGCTCCTCGCTGAGGTACGACGGGACCCAGGTGTTGAGGCCCCAGATGATCGTGTTGTAGCCGAACATCATGAGGGAGAACCGCCACAGCACGCCCTTGCGCAGCACCTCGCGGAGCGGTGGGGAGGCGGCCGCGGCCTCCCGGGCGACCGGGGCGCCGTCGTCCCCGGGCGCCGGGCCGTCCATACCTCGCGGCAGCGGGGCCGGGAGCCAGCGGCGTACGGCCACGAGGGCGAGGAGCCCGAGCGCGGCGGTCGACCAGAAGGCCGAGCGCCAGCCGAAGACGGCGACCAGCGGGGCGACGGCGAGCGGCGTGATGACGGCGGCGATCGCGTTCGAGCTCATCACCGTGCCGTTGGCGCCCATGCGTTCCTCCGGCCGGGTGCGCTCGACCAGGACCTTCATGGCGGCCGGCGGGAAGACGCCCTCGGCCACGCCGAAGGCGAAGCGCAGGGCGAGCAGCACGGCGAAGGACCAGGCGAAGCCGGTGAGGGCGGTGAAGACCGACCAGGCCAGCAGGGCCCAGAGGGTCACCCGTCGGCCGCCGAACCGGTCGGCGAGCATGCCGCCGGGGATCTGGCAGAGGGCGTAGGCGAGGAAGAAGGCGGAGACGACGAACCCCTGCTGGGTGCGGTCGAGGTCGAACTCCGCACCGATGGACGGCAGTACGAGGTTGATCACGAGCCGGTCGGCGTAGTCGACCAGCCAGGCCGCGAAGAGCAGGACGACCGTGAGCCGCACGGTTCTCCGGTGCGCGGGCGGCGCCGCCGAAGGCGCGGGAAGGGTCGGA
Source organism: Streptomyces gardneri (assembly GCF_006539185.1). Lineage (GTDB taxonomy): Bacteria > Actinomycetota > Actinomycetes > Streptomycetales > Streptomycetaceae > Streptomyces > Streptomyces gardneri. Next base: position 5,891 of record NZ_BJMN01000084.1, on the reverse strand, counting down.
GCAGGCACGGCACTCCTCTCACCGATGGCCGAATCTGGTCGTCGGCCTGAAGTGCCCCTACGATCCGGTCCATGACCGTGAACCCCGGGGAAGTGCCGGAAACCCTCGACGAAGATCTGATCTCGCCGGATTCCCGCACCCCTGATTCCGCCACGGGGTTCACCGAGCTGGATCTCGCGCTGGTCGACGCGCTCCAGGCCGCCCCCCGCGCGCCGTGGACCCGGATCGGGCGGGCGCTCGGCGTGGACGCGACGACGGCGGCCCGTCGCTTCGAGCGGCTCCGGGCCGGCGGGCTGGCCTGGGTCACCGCGTACGACGCGGCGAAGACGGCGACGGTCGCCTACGTGGAGGTGCGGTGCCGGCCCCGGGCCTTCGACCGGGTGAGTGCCGCGGTGACGGCGCTGCCGTGGGTGTTCGGCGTCGACGAGACCGCCGGGGACTTCGACCTCTTCCTCTCCGTCGCCGCCCCCGACCTGCCCTCGCTCGGACGCGCGGTCCACGGCGGGATCGGCGGCCTGCGCGGGGTGCGCTCGACCCGTACGAGACTGGGCATCACGCTGTACGGGGAGGGGCGCGACTGGCGGATGCGGGCGATGAACCCGGCGGAGCGGGCCGGCCTCGGCGGGCCGCCGGGCCCGCACCCCCGCTCGTACAGCACGCACCTCCACGAGCGGCCGGGGCCGCAGGACCAGGCGCTCATCGGCGCGCTCGGCGGTGACGGACGGCTCGGGTACGCGGAGCTCGGCGCGCGGACGGGCATGAGCGAACACACCGCGCGGCGCCGGCTCCAGCGGATGATCCGCGACGGGGACATCTCGCTGCGCTGCGATCTGGCGCACCCGTTGGCGGGCCTGTCCACGATGGTGGTCTACCGGACGTCCGTGCCGCACGCCCTCCTCGAACAGACGGGGAACGCGCTGGCCCGGCTCGAACAGGTGCGGATGTGCGTGTCGGTGAGCGGTCCGTACAACCTACTCGTCCTGGTCTGGCTGCACGGACTGGGCGCCGTCGACCCCTTCGAGGCGCTGCTCGCGGAGCGCTTCCCGGCGCTCGAAGTGCGGGACCGGACCGTGTCGTTGTTCTCCCGCAAGCGCATGGGCTGGCTCCTGGACGAGCAGGGCCGGGCGGAGGGCCGGGTCCCGCTGGGACTTCCCGAGCTGTGAAGCCCCGCACCGGCCCCTGCCGCTGACGGGTCGACAAACCTTCCTCTCGGTCTGTTCGCAGACCCCTCCACACCACCCGACCCTCTCCCCGTACGCGCCGAACGCCCTCTCGGGGGCTTACGCCGACACCCTCCCGGGGTAGGCAAATCCGACAACCGAGATACGCCCCTGGACCACGGCGGAACCTCGTAGAATACCAATCAGTCGGTTTGAGGTCGTCGGGTGGTTCGGCGTGACGTGATGCAGGTCCGTGCCGCAGCGACGCATGGGTGCTACGGGAGCCGTTGGTGACCAAACAAGAGCGGGGTACACGGACCCGCGACGCGCTGATCCGGTCGGCTGCCGGAGAGTTCCATCAGCACGGCTACGCCCTGGCCACGCTGTCCGCGATCAGCGTGGGCGCCGGCGTCAGCCCCGGGGCGCTCCACTTCCACTTCGAGAACAAGGCGGCCATCGCCGAGGCGGTCGAGGACGCGGCCTGTACGACGCTGCGGCGGACCGCCCGGATCGCGTACGGCCACCGGTCCAACGCCCTGCAGAACCTCGTGGACACCACACACGCGCTCGCCCGGCTGTTCCGCGAGGACATCGTCGTACGGGCCGGCTTCCGACTCAGCTGCTCGAACCACTGCCGTACGGAGCTCAATCTGCGCCAGGAATGGCAGAGCTGCGTACGGCAACGGCTCGCCGAGGCGGCCGACGAGGGCCTCCTCTGCGGCGGCGCCGTGCGTCAGCAGGACCTCGCCCGCACGATCGTCGCCGCCACCATCGGTCTGGTGACCCTGTCCCAGGACAGCGGCGAGTGGCTCTCGCCCCACGCCGTCACCGGCTTATGGCGCACACTGCTCCCGGCCCTGACGGCCCCGGAGTCCCTCGCGGGCCTGGAACCGGAGGGCACCCCGGCCGTGATCATCCACTCGCTCGCCCCGGTCGGCTGACCGAGGCTCAGCGACTCAGACGCTCAGAGGCTCAGAGGCTCAGAGCGCGCTTCCTCCCGTGGCGTCCACGTACTGGCCGGTGATCCAGCGGGCGTCGTCGGAGACGAGGAACCCGACGATGTCCGCGATGTCGGCCGGCGTCCCGAGCCGGTTGAAGACCGAGTAGGCGGCGAGGGCGGCGCTCGCCTCCGGGGTCGCCCTGCGTCGCGCGTTCATGTCCGTCGCGACGAAGCCGGGGGCCACGGCGTTGACCGTGATCCCCCGGGGCCCCAGCTCCTTGGCGAGGGCGAGCGTCATTGTGTCGACGGCGCCCTTCGTCATCGCGTAGGTGACGGAGTCCGGGAAGGCGATCCTCGTCGCCGCCGAGGAGACGTTGACGATCCGGCCGCCGTCGCGCAGCCGGCCGAGGCCCCGCTGGATCAGGAACAGCGGGGCCTTCACGTTGATCGCGAACAGCCGGTCGAAGACCTCGGTGGTCAGTTCGTGGATGCGGCCGGAGCCGCTGGCCCCCGCGTTGTTCACGAGGATGTCGAACCCGTGGTCCGCACCGTGCTCCGCGAGACCGGCGTCCAGCGCCGCGTAGAACGTGTCGACGGCGTCCGGCGCTTCGAGCTCCGCACGGAAGGCGAAGGCCCGGCCGCCGCTCTCCTCGATGCGCTCCACCGTCGCGCGCGCGGCCTCGCCGTTGCTGCCGTAGTGCACGGCGACGAAGGCCCCGTCCCTCGCCAGACGCTCCGCGATGCCTCGTCCGATGCCGCGGCTCGCACCCGTGACGATCGCGGTCCTGCCGGTCAGCGGGGACATGTCGGTGGTGCCTTCTTTCGGTACGGGCTTGCGCTTACGGGTTTCCGGTGACGGGCTCGGTGACGAGCGCGCGGTTCAGGACGGATCGAGAAGATTCCTGTACCACCGCGTGTGGGCCGCGAACCCGGCGGTGAAGCCCGGTCCCGGGTCACAGGCGAGCTCCCCCCACGGACGGTCGTCGGCGAACCAGTGGTCGGTGGCGAGCATGGCCAGGTGGTGCCGGCCGAAGGGGTGGCCGGCGAGCAGCTCGTAGGCCTCCGCGAGGTCCACCGCCGCCGCCCGGGACCGGCCCGTCTGCCCGGCCTGCCCTGCCTGTCCGGCCAGGAGCTCCTCGCAGGGCGCGAGCAGCTCCGCCACCGGCACCGGCTCGGGGTGGTTGACGTAGTACGCGCCCGCCTCCGTCCGCGGCGAGAACGCCGCGCCGAGCAGGGCGCCCGCCAGGCTGTCCACGTCGATCAGGGAGTGCAGCGAGGCGCCGGCGTCGAGCGGGCCCGGCAGCAGTTCGAGCAGCCGGATCAGGCCGGGAATCAGCTGCCGGTCGCCCGCGCCGTACACGAGGTGGGGTCGCAGTACGGCCCCGCCCGCCTCCATGACGTGCCGCTCGCCCGCCGCCCGCGTACGGCTGGTCGCCGAGCCGGGAGCCAGTGGCAGGGTGCCGGGTGCGGCGGCGCGGAAGGGGCCGCGGCCGTGGACGGAGGCGGTGCTCAGGGAGACGATCCGGGTCACGCCGGCGCGTACGGCCGCGTCGACGAGGGTCCGGGTCCCCTCGTCGTTGACGCTGCGGGCCCGCTCCTCGTCCGCGCCGATCGCCGAGGCGCAGTGGATCAGCACGTCGACGCCCTCGCAGGCCCGACGCAGGGAGTCGGCGTCGCGGAGGTCGCCGGTGACGGTCTCGGTCACCGGGGCGGGCTCCGTCGCGGGCGTCGTCGCGGGCGTCGTCGCGGGCGGCAGCGGGCGCCGGGTGAGCAGCCGGAGGTGGCCGGGCTCCGGACGGGTCGCGGCCAGTGCGGCGACCCGGCTGCCGACGAAGCCGGTCGTGCCGGTGATCAGAACGCGAGGCCCCATGCTTCCTGCCCCGCTCAACCGGCCAGTCGGCTGCGGAGACCGCCTCCGACGACCGCGAGGTCGCGTGACGGGGAGGTGAGCGTGGAGCGGAACACCTCGTGGCCGTCCTGCCGGCCGGCGACCAGGACGGTGGTCGTCGAGGGGTCGGCGCCGGGCACGGCCTGGGCCTCTATCCAGCACGGACTGTCGAGCTCGGCGTACCGGGAGAAGGAGGACTCCATGACGGCGGGGAGGAAGGCGCGGCCCCCGGTCGTCAGCGTCGCCGCCTGACGGGCCGCTTCGAGGAGCACCATGCCCGGTACGTGGTCGTTGGGGCGGCGGAAGAGGGTGGTGTGTCCGGTGTTGATCCGCAGCTGCCACTGGCCGGGCCTGGCGCCCACGCCCAGGACGACGTCCTTGAGGTTCTCCCGGCCGACCAGCTGCGGGGCCACGCCCTGTATGAGCGGGACCGGCCTGCCGAGTGCGGCCAGGCGCTCGCCGCGGATCCGGCGGTACGCCAGGGCCGACGTGCAGCGGGTCAGGGCGCTCCCTGTGGCGAGGTGCCGGCCGTCACGCGTGAGCACGACGGTGGCGCGCATGCTGCGGAGGCCGCCGCCGCGGCGGATCACGTCGGAGCAGACGAGGTCGACGGTGACGTCCGAGGAGAGGCCGTCCACGGCGAGCGCCTCGGGGTCGGCCGTGTAATTGAGCCCCCACATGACGAACTGCTCGTCAAGGGGTACCCCGAGTTCGGCATGACAGACGAGCATGGTGGCCTGGCGTATCGTCTCGGCCACCAGGACAGGGTCGTGCCGGTCCCCTGCCACCGGAGAGAAGAAGGGATGCGCAGCAGGCCAGCGGGCGGAGACCGAGAACCGGTTCTCGGCCAGCCGCGTCCAGCCCGTGGGGAAGATGTCCGCGGGATCGGCTCGGTGGACGAACTCCCCGGGGACGTGCGCCGTCGCTCCTCGCCACTCCTGATCCATGGATCCCCCTTGCGTCCCACACCCCTGAGCGGATGTGTCCGCCCAACATAGAATACGTACAGCCCGGTTTTCTTTTCAACGCATCACGTCACACGGTGAGCACAGACAGCGAGACAGCAGGAGGCGGCGCCTTGGCGCAGCAAGCGCGTGCAATCAAGACCCGACGGGCGATTCTGGAGGCGGCCGCCACGGTCTTCGCCGAGCGCGGCTACGAGCGGACGACCATCGGGGAGATCCTGGTGCGCGCCGGGGTCACCAAGGGGGCGCTGTACTTCCACTTCGCTTCCAAGGAAGACCTCGCCCTCGGTGTGCTCGACGCCCAGATGCTCGACGAGCCGATGTCCCCGCAGCCGATCAAGCTCCAGGAGCTCGCGGACCAGGCCTTCCTGCTCGGTCACCGGCTTCAGCGCGACCCCCTCGTCCGGGCGAGCGTCGCACTGGCGCTGGACAGTGGCGCCACCGGGGTCGACAGGGCGGCGCCGTTCAAGGCGTGGATCGACCAGGTGTCGGAGATCCTGACGGTCGCGAAGACCAGGGGCGAGATCCTCGGCCATGTGGACGTGTCCGACACGGCCGAGCTCTTCTCCGGCGCGTACGCCGGGATCCAGACGATGTCCCAGATCCTGCGCGATCGCAACGACCTGAACCACCGGGTGTCCGTGCTGCTCAGGTACCTCCTGCCGAGCATCTGTACGCCGGCCCTGCTGACCGGTCTGCGGCTGAACGAGGACCGCGCCGAGCAGCTGGCGGCGGAGTACGACGCGAGCCAGAGCCGCCGCGAGGAGCAATAACACCGCGTACACCCTCCGTTAAACAAAACCGACCACACGGTCGCATCAGCGCCCCGACACGGAACAGCGTCGGGGCGCTCTGGCGTCATGGCACTGAGTGTGTTTTGCTGAGGGTACTCAGTGCCACAAGCGTCTAGGGGAGCTCCACATCATGGGCAAGGACTT
>NZ_BJMN01000083.1 GCF_006539185.1 Streptomyces gardneri | reverse complement strand
GGGGTGACGGGCCGTACGGCCCGTCACCCCGTCACGTCAGGCAGAGCCTACGGCTCAGGCCTCCGCACCCTCGGTGGCCTCGGCCTCGGCGGCCGGCTCCTCGGCCTGCGCGGCCAGGACCTGGAGGACGACGGCGTCGGCGTCGGTCACCAGGGTGGAGCCCGCCGGGAGGGTGATGTCCTTGGCGAGGACGGAGGCGCCGGCCTCCAGGCCCTCCACGGAGACCGTGACGGCCTCGGGGAGGTGGGTGGCCTCGGCCTCGACGGAGAGCGTGTTCAGCACGTGCTCCAGCAGGTTGCCACCGGCGGCGAGCTCGCCCTCGGCCTGGACGGGGATCTCGACGGTGACCTTCTCGCCACGCTTGACGAGGATCAGGTCGACGTGCACGAGGGAGCCCTTGATGGCGTCACGCTGGACGGCCTTCGGGATCGCGAGCTCGCTGGTGCCCTCGATGTCCAGGGAGAGCAGGACGTTCGGCGTACGCAGCGCCAGACCGAGCTCGTGGGCCGGGAGGGAGATGTGGACCGGGTCCGTGCCGTGGCCGTAGAGGACCGTGGGGACCAGGGCGGCGCGACGGAGCTGGCGGGAAGCACCCTTGCCGAACTCGGTGCGGACGGAAGCGGCGAGCTTGACCTCGGACATGTTGCACTCCTCGTAGAAGGTGACGAAACAAGTGGTCACCCGGCCACGACTGGCGTTGGCCTGCTACGAAGAGCGCGTCGATAACGGACAGTCGTGACCCTGTACATCCGTACGGGTACGGCCTCCCTCGCCGAGCAACTACGGCAGTCTACCCGCCGCCACCGGACCGCCCAAATGGATCAACCGGCGGCCCCGCCCGCCAGCTCCGTCAGCAGGTCACGCAGGACCGGACCCGCCGACCCCGAACCGCTCTGCGCCCCCTCCACCACACACGCCACCGCGATCTCGCCGTCGTACGCGACGAGCCAGCCGTTGTTGTTCCCGTCCTCCGTCACCTCGGCCGTCCCCGTCTTCGCCCCCACCTCGCCCGGCACCCCCGCGAGCACCTTCGCGGAACCCTCCGTCACCGTGTCCCGCATCAGCGACCGCAGCTGCTTCACCACCGCCCCCGGCAGCGGCTTCGTCGCCACCGCCGGCTGCTCCGTCCCGCGCACGAGCAGCGGCTGCCGGAACGTCCCCGACACCGCCGTCGCCGTCACCGACGCCATCGCCAGCGGATTCGTCCGCAGCCTGCCCTGCCCGAACAGCGCCGCCGCCTTCTCCGTCTCACCCGCCGGCACCGGCACCTCGGCGTCCACCGAACCGACCCCGGTCTTCCACTCGGGGCCGATCCCGAAGTACTCCTTCGCGAACACGGTCATCTCGTCGTTCGTGAGACGCCCCCGCAGCGCCACGAACGCCGTGTTGCACGAATGGATGAAGTCCTCACGGAACGAGGCCCCCGGGATCTCCGAGGTCTCCACGTTGTGGAACTGCTTGCCGACCGTCAGGTACTTCGGGCAGTCCACCCGCGACTCCGGCGTCACCGCCCCCTTCGCGAGCAGCGCCGCACTCGTCACCACCTTCCACGTCGACCCCGGCGCGTACGTGCCCTGGAAGGCCCGGTTGAAGCCGCCGGCCGGCCCGTTCGCCACCGCGACCACCTCGCCGCTGTCGATCCGCACCGCCACGAGACCCGCGTTCCGCCCGGCGGTGTGCCGGGCCAGCGCCTTCTCCGCCGCCCGCTGCGTCCGTGCGTCGATCGTCGTCCGCAGCGGACCGCCGCCCTCCCCGGGCTGCGGCCCGAACCGCACCGCCGTCGACCTCGTCTCGCCCGTGATCCGGTCCACGACCTGCACCTCGCCCCGCGGCTTCCCGCCACCGAGGCCCAGCACCGAGACCAGCGAAGGGTGCTCCGCCGCCGAGATCGCCTTCCCGTCCCGGTCCACCGCCGCGAGCTCCGCCGACTCCTCCTCCACCAGCTTGAACCGCTGCTTGTCGTCGAGCTGCGGATGGATCAGCGGCAGCTCCCACCGCACCCGCCATCCCGCCTCCGTACGCGCCACGGCGAGTTCGGAGCCGTACGACCACGTCCCCAGCTCCGCCACCGGCATCCTCGCCCGGAACGGCACCCGGGCACCCTCCTCCGCCGCACCGTCCACGCGGGCCGCACCCGCCGTCAGCACCGGCTTCGCGATCTCCAGGCCCGCCGTGAAGTTCCGCAGCGTCTCCTCGGCCTTCGCCGGCGAGTCCGTCAGCCGCGCGGCGGCCGGCAGATCCCCCGCCGCCCAGCTGCCCAGGAACGCCCGCGCCGTCCGTACCGCCTCGGGATCGACCGTCCTCGGCGGCTCGTCCCCCTGCAGCGGGCCGTACACGACCGCCCACCCCGCGGCCCCCGCGACCAGCGCACCCGTCACCACCACCGCGGGCCAGCGCCGCCGCACCCGCCTTGCTCCTCCGCCTGCCCGATGAGTCGTCATACCGGCAGCGAAACAGACACGCGTACGACAGGTCCAAGACTCATATGGCCATGAAAGGCATAGGTGAATGCCTATCCTTGCTGCTCATGGACCTGCTCCTGCACCTGCGGTACTTCAGGACCGTCGCCGAGGAACAGCACTTCGGCCGGGCCGCCGCCCTCCTGCGCATGGCCCAGCCGTCCCTCTCCCAGCGCATCCAGCGCCTCGAACGCGAACTCGGCGTCCGTCTCCTCGACCGTGGCGCCCGCGGCGCCACCCTCACTCCCGCGGGCCGCCTCGTCCTCGCCGAGACCGACCTCCTCCTCGCCGCGGCCGACCGGCTCGCCGCCACCGTCGCCCGCGTCCACAGCGGCGCCGTCGGCACCCTCCGCGCCGCCGTACCGCCCGGCCTCGGCGCCACCGCCGTCGCCGCCCTCCTCACCGCCTTCCGTGCCCACTCACCCGGCGCCACCCTCGAACTCCGCGAACTCCCCACCGCCGACCAGACCGCCGAACTCACCGCCGGCACCCTCGACGTCGGCATCGTCCGCCACCCCTGCCCCGCCCCCGGCCTCGCCTTCGGCCCGACCCTCCACCAGCCCCTCGGCGCCCTCCTCGCCGCCGGAGACCCGCTCGCCGGCCCACCCGAACTCCCCGCCGCCGCCCTCACCGGCCGCGACCTCGTCCTCTTCCCCCGCGCCGAGGCCCCCGCCCTCCACGACGAGACCCTCACCGCCTGCGCCCGCCACGGCTGCACCCCCGCCACCGTCCTCGCCGCCAACGGACCCGACTTCACCCGCGGCCTCGTCCTCTCCGGCGGCGCCGTCGCCCTCGTGCCCCGCACCCCCGACGAGGCCGGCACGGTCTGGCGCCCCCTGCGCGGCACCCCCCTCACCTGGCGCACCTCCACCGCCTGGCCCGAGGGCAAGGACAGCCCCGCCGTACGCCTCTTCACCGACACCGCCCACGCCGTCCTCCGCGAGCACGCGGACATGCGCACCGCCCCGTCGGCGAGGATGGTCTTCCCCCGCCCCGCATCGGAGTTCCCCCTGTGACCGCGCACGCCGCCGCCCGCCGCCGCATCACCGCGGCCTTCGCCGACGCGGGCGTCACCGGACTGCTCCACGCCGTCGACATCGACACCGGTACCGCGCTCGGCATCGGCTCCGACACCCTCGTACCGACCGCCAGCGTCCACAAACTCTGCCTCGTCGCCACCCTCTACCGGCAGTCCTCGCTCGGCCTCATCGACCCGACCCGTCCCGTCGAAATCCCCGCCATCCCCGCCGAGGACCGCGCCCCCGGCGCCACCGGCCTCTCCGTCATGCGCGACGCCGCCCGCCTCTCCCTCCGCGACCTCGCGAGCCTCGCCGTCGCCGTCAGCGACAACACCGCCGCCGACCTCCTCTGGGACGCCCTCGGCCTCGACACCGTCAACGCCACCATGACCGGCCTCGGACTGACCCGGACCCACGCCGTCCAGACCATGCGGGAACTCTTCGCGACCGTCCGCGAGGACGCCGCCGGCGAACCCGCCGCGCTCACCGACCCCGCCGTCGTCGCCCGGCTCCGCGCCCTCGACCCCACCCGCACCAACCGCTCCACCCCGCGCGAGATCACCGCCCTCCTCGCCGCCGTCTGGCGCGACGAGGTCTGCGCCGGGGAGTACGGCGAGGAGCTGCGGGCCCTCCTCGGCCTCCAGGCCTGGAGCCACCGGCTCGCCGCGGGCTTCCCCTTCGACGACGTGCGGGTCAGCGGGAAGACCGGCTCCCTGCCCACGCTCCGCCACGAGGCCGGCGTCGTCGAGTACCCGGACGGCGGCCGGTACGCCGTGGCCGTCTTCACCCGGGCGGCCTCCACGGACGTGACGCTGCCGGCGGCGGACGCGGTGATCGGCGGGGCGGCGAGAATCGCGGTGGACGCGCTCAGGGCATGAGAGTGGACGCGCTCAGGGCATGAGAAAGGCCGCTCCCCCCACCGGGGGGAAGCGGCCTTTCCCGTTACTGCTGCCTACTGGCTCAGTGCTCCTCGAAGAGGCTCGTCACCGAGCCGTCCTCGAACACCTCGCGCACGGCGCGGGCGATCGTCGGCGCGATCGACAGGACCGTGATCTTGTCGAGCTCAAGGGCGCCCGGAACCGGCAGCGTGTCCGTGAAGACGAACTCGCTGACCTTGGAGTTCTTCAGACGGTCGGCGGCCGGGCCCGACAGGATGCCGTGCGTGGCCGTCACGATGACGTCCTCGGCACCGTGCGCGAACAGGGCGTCGGCGGCGGCGCAGATCGTGCCACCGGTGTCGACCATGTCGTCCACCAGGACACAGACGCGGCCCTTCACGTCACCGACGACCTCGTGGACGGTGACCTGGTTGGCGACGTCCTTGTCACGACGCTTGTGCACGATCGCCAGCGGGGCGTCGAGGCGGTCGCACCAGCGGTCGGCGACCCGCACGCGGCCGGCGTCCGGGGAGACGATCGTCAGCTTGGCGCGGTCGACCTTCGCACCCACGTAGTCCGCGAGGACCGGGAGGGCGGACAGGTGGTCGACCGGGCCGTCGAAGAAGCCCTGGATCTGGTCGGTGTGCAGGTCCACGGTCAGGATGCGGTCGGCGCCCGCGGTCTTCAGCAGGTCCGCGACCAGGCGGGCCGAGATCGGCTCGCGACCGCGGTGCTTCTTGTCCTGACGGGCGTAGCCGTACGACGGGATGATCACGGTGATGCTCCGGGCCGAGGCCCGCTTCAGCGCATCGATCATGATCAGCTGCTCCATGATCCACTTGTTGATCGGAGCCGTGTGGCTCTGGATCAGGAAGCAGTCCGCACCGCGGGCCGACTCCTGGAAGCGGACGTAGATCTCACCGTTGGCGAAGTCGAACGCCTTGGTGGGAACGAGACCGACGCCCAGCTGGTGCGCGACCTCCTCGGCCAGCTCGGGGTGGGCGCGGCCGGAGAAGAGCATCAGCTTCTTCTCGCCGGTCGTCTTGATCCCGGTCACAGCACTGTCTCCTCAGACGTTTTCTCTGGCCGCGGTCCCACGCCCTGCGAGCGCGTGTGCGAACCAGCCGAATTTGTGTGCACGTATCACGGTACGCCGAGTTCGACGCACCCGTTTCCGGTCAGCTTTCGCTTGCGGAGTCCTCCGAGGCGACCAGAGCGGCCTGCGCGGCAGCGCTGCCGGGCCGCTTCCGGGCCACCCAACCCTCGATATTCCGCTGCTGGCCCCGGGCCACGGCCAGTGCACCGGCCGGGACGTCCTTCGTGATCACGGACCCGGCGGCCGTGTAGGCGCCGTCCCCGATCGTGACGGGAGCCACAAACATGTTGTCCGAACCGGTCTTGCAGTGAGAGCCGACCGTGGTGTGGTGCTTGGCCTCGCCGTCGTAGTTCACGAAGACGCTCGCGGCGCCGATGTTCGTGTACTCGCCGATGGTCGCGTCGCCGACGTATGACAGGTGGGGGACCTTCGTGCCCTCGCCGATCGTCGCGTTCTTCATCTCGACGTACGTGCCGGCCTTGGCCTTGGTGCCGAGGTTCGTACCCGGACGGAGGTACGCGTACGGGCCCACGGAGGCGCCCTCGCCCACGACGGCGGTGTCCGCGACGGTGTTGTCCACCCGGGCGCCCTTGCCGACGCGGGTGTTCTGGAGGCGGGTGTTCGGGCCGACCACGGCGTCCTCGGCGATGTGCGTCGCGCCGAGCAGCTGCGTACCCGGCAGGACGACGGCGTCGGCCTCGAAGGTGACGGTCACGTCCACGAGGACGGACGAGGGGTCGACGATCGTGACGCCGCCCATCATGGCGCGCTCGAGCAGCCGCTGGTTCAGCAGCGCGCGGGCCTCGGCGAGCTGCACGCGGTTGTTGATCCCGAGGATCTCGCGGTGGTCACCGGCGACGGAGGCGCCGACGCGGTGCCCGGCCTCGCGCAGGATCGACAGGACGTCGGTGAGGTACTCCTCGCCCTGGCTGTTGTCCGTCCGGACCTGGCCGAGCGCCTCGGCGAGCAGCTTCCCGTCGAAGGCGAACACGCCGGAGTTGATCTCGCGGATGGCGAGCTGCGCGGCGGAGGCGTCCTTGTGCTCGACGATCTCGGTCACGGCGCCCGTCTGCGCGTCCCGCACGATCCGGCCGTAGCCGGTGGAGTCCGGTACCTCGGCGGTCAGCACGGTCACGGCGTTGCCGTCGGCGGCGTGCGTGCCGGCCAGGGCCTTGAGGGTCTCGCCGGACAGCAGCGGCGTGTCACCGCACACCACGACGACGGTCCCCTCGGGCGTCTTGCCCAGCTCCTCCAGCGCCATGCGCACGGCGTGCCCGGTGCCGTTCTGCTCCTCCTGGACGGCGGTCCGGGTCCCGGCGTAGTGCGCCTCCAGGTGACCCCGCACCTGCTCGCGGGCGTGCCCGACGACCACGACGAGGTGCTCGGGCTCGAGCTCCCGGGCGGCGGACACGACGTGCCCGACGAGCGAACGTCCGGCGATCTCGTGCAGGACCTTGGGGGTCTTCGACTTCATGCGGGTGCCCTCACCCGCTGCGAGGACGACGACGGCTGCCGGGCGGTTGGCGCTCACGGGAATGCCCTTCGGCTTTGGGTGGTGGACGCACGAAGGATACCGGGGGGCCGGGGCCCGGACATGAGCGCGGGTCCTGACCGTGATGGTCAGGACCCGAATGAAGAAGCTCCCCCGCCAGGACTCGAACCCGGACATAAGGCACCAAAAGCCTCAGTGCTGCCAATTACACCACAGGGGATGGCGTATGGGGCCAGAACGGACAAGTCGTCAGCCGTGTGCCCCGGCGGCCTCCACTATGCCGTACCAGGCACCTTCCATGCGACGGTATAGCTCCGCGCTCCGCGTGACGTGCCCGCCCGTAGGGTGGAGGGCATGACCGCGACGGGGGCAGACCGGGACGCTGTGGGCGTTCGTTCGGGGAGTTGGTGGTGGTGGGGGAGACGGCGCAGTGTCGTCCTTGATGTGGGGCTCGCCCTCGTGTCCGCGCTGGAGTGCGGGCTCGAAGGGATCGGCTTCGCCGAGTCGGCCGGCCTGCCCGTGCCCGTGGGAGTGCTGTTCGGGCTGATCGTCGGGTCCTCGCTGCTCGTACGGCGGCGGTGGCCCATCTCCGTCGTCCTCGTCTCCATGGCCGTCACGCCGGCCGAGATGGGCTTCCTGATGGGGATCGTCGGGCTCTACACGCTCGCCGCCTCCGAGGTGCCGCGCCGCATCACCGCCGTGCTCGCCTCGATGTCGACGGTCGCCGTCTTCGTCGTGACCTTCGTGCGCATGCGGCAGGACGTCGCCCAGGCCGACGTCGGGCAGCCCGACATCGACCCGAGCGGCTGGTACGTGCCCGTCGTGTCGCTCTTCATGACCCTCGGGCTCAACGCGCCGCCGGTGCTCTTCGGCCTCTACATAGGGGCCCGCCGCCGTCTCATGGAGAGCCTGCGCGAGCGGGCCGACAGCCTGGAGCAGGAGCTGTCGCTGCTGGCCGACCGGGCCGAGCAGCGGGCGCAGTGGGCACGGCAGGAGGAGCGGACCCGGATCGCCCGGGAGATGCACGACGTGGTCGCCCACCGGGTGTCCCTGATGGTGGTGCACGCGGCGGCGCTCCAGGCGGTGGCCCTGAAGGATCCGCAGAAAGCCGTGCGGAACGCCGCCCTGGTCGGTGACATGGGCCGGCAGGCGTTGACGGAACTGCGCGAGATGCTGGGGGTCCTGCGGGAGGAGGCCGTTCCCGTCGCCCCCGCCGCGGTGCCGCTGGCCGCCGTGGGACGGGCCGCCGCCGCTGCCGCCGAGGCCGCCGCCGACGACGGGCCGCGCCTGGACGCCCTGGAGGCGCTGTGCGAGCAGTCGCGGCTCGCCGGGGCCGTCGTGGAGCTGGTCGTGATGGGGGAGGCGCGCGCGTATCCGCCGGAGGTGGAGCGTACGGCGTACCGCGTGGTCCAGGAGGCGCTGACCAACGTCCACAAGCACGCGGTGGGCGCCGCGGTCGTGGTCCGGCTCGCACACCGGGAGGCCGAGGTCGCGATGCAGGTGGAGAACGGGCCCCGTCCGGCCGACACCAAGGTCGCCGACGCGCAGTTGCCGAGCGGCGGGAACGGGCTCGTCGGGATGCGGGAGCGGGTCCTGCGGATCGGCGGTGTGTTCGTGTCGGGTGCGACGGACGCGGGCGGGTTCCGGGTCTCGGCCGTGCTGCCGGTCGCGGAGTGACCGGGGCCGGTCGCTGCGCGCGGGGCGCCGAGTGGGGCGGCAGGGTGAGCGGGGCGGCCGGGGCTGCCCCTAGCCCGCCGTCAGGCGTGTCGGCTGGACGCCGTTGATCAGGGTCGACAGCGCCGCGTCGATGTCCTTGCCGAGGTACCAGTCGCCCGCGTGGTCGAGGCTGTAGACCCGGCCCTCGACATCCATCGCCAGGACCGCCTGGTTCTCGCCCTCCTCGCCGAGCGGCGCGAGCTCGCTCTCCAGGGCCCGCCCCAGGTCGGCGAGGGTGCGCGCGAGGTGGAGTCCGGCGAGCGGGTCGAAGCGGACCGTCGTGGGAGCTATCTGCCGCCCGTGCCCGGGCGAGGTGATCCGCAGGCCGCCGAACTCCGCCCAGGCCTCGACGGCCGCGGGGAAGACGCTGTGCCGGTGGCCGGCGGGGGAGACGTGGGCGCGCAGGGCGTCGGCCCACTCCTCGGCGAGCTTGATGTCCCAGCGGCCGGGCTGCCAGCCGGCCTCGCGGAGGGCGGCGTCGACGTTGACCGGGAAGCGCGTGGTGCTGAGGTGGTCGGGCATGGGTGTGCGGTCAGCCGTTCTCGACAGGCGTCGTGGGGTCGACGGGGCGGACCCCGAAGTGGGCGAGCATCGCCGTACAGGAGCGGCAGGGCGCCGCGTAGCTGCCGTGCAGGGGGTCGCCGTCCTCCCTGATGCGCCGGGCGGTGAGTTTGGCGTGCTTGAGCGACCGGCGGGCCTCGCCGGGGGTGAGCGGCTTGCGCTGGGCGCGCTTGGAGCGCCCGTTCTCGGTGGCGGTGAGGTGCCGGGAGAGCAGGATCGCCTCGGGACATCGCCCGGTGAAGCGTTCCCGCTGACCACTCGTGAGGGTGTCCAGGAAGTCCTGGACGAGGGCGTGCAGGAGAGGCGGGCGGTCGCCGCGGCCCGCGGTGCACGTGAGCGTCTCGCCGCGTACGGAGAGAGCGGCCCCGACGGTGGGAAGGATGCCGTCGCGGCGGTGGAGCAGTAAGGGCGCGCGCGTGGCCTCGCCGCTGCTGCTCCAGTTGAGGCGTGGGTCACCCTGTGTGGGCGTTGTTGCTGTTTGCATGGTGCTGGTCTTCCCCTCCTGCAATCCCCCGAGTTGCGTGCACAGCCTGCCAAATAGGGAGCCATATGGGGAAGCTGGGGGCGCGAACGGTGGGGCCGGTGTGTCGGAATCATGGTGCAACTGTCATGGCGTCGTGACACTTGGTCACCGTCGGGCGGGGGCCGTTCGGGCTCTTGTGGCAGCGCATAGGCTGTGCCAGATCAGTCGGTAGCAGCAGTCAGCGACGCCAATGCAGGGGGCAACCGCCATGACGACAGGTCGGCTCGGGCAGGACACCGCGCCACCGAACGCGGCCTATGCCGGGCAGGTCGTGCATTTTCCGGATCCGGTCCGCGCCACCCGTCACCCCAGAGGGGTACGGATCGACGAGCACGGCCATCCGGACTTCTCGCCGTACGCGCGTGCGGCGGCGGAGATCGCCGACCCTCCGGAGGGCTTCGGCGTCGACGAGCTGCGCCTCACGGACTACGTGTCGGCGAACGCGGCGATGGCGGCGACCGGTCATGAGCTGTGGGACACGATCCCGTCGGTGGCGACCCCGCACGGCTGGACCTGGCACCACGTGGCGCGCAGTCGCCGGATGGAGCTGGTCCCGGTCGAGGTGAAGGCGCTGCTGCGCCACCACGGCGGTGTGGCGACGGCCGCCGTCGATCACGCGAAGCGCGGCACGCGGCCGCTCCAGGAGACCCGTCCCGCGCACTTCGGCCTGCCGAAGACGCTCGTCTCGGTGTCGGAACTCCAGCTCCAGGGCGTCGAGGAGGACCTCGGCTACCGGCTGCCCGGCGCGTACCGCTCGTTCCTGAAGGCGGCGGGCGGGTGCGCGCCGGTGGGCGCGGCGCTCGACGCCGAGCTGGGGCTCCTCGTCGACCAGCCGTTCTTCACGGTGCGGGAGCAGGCGGGGACCAACGACCTCGTCTACGTCAACAAGTGTCTGCGCGACCACCTGACCAAGGACTATCTGGGCGTCGCCTTCGTCCAGGGCGGTCTGGTCGCGGTGAAGGTGCGGGGCGACGCGATCGGCTCGGTGTGGTTCTGCGCGTACGACGACGCGCGGGACTCCGGGCAGGAGGCGGCGGGCTGGACGGTGGCCGAGCGGGTGGAGCGGCTGCTGCTGCCCTGCGGCGAGGACTTCGACGCGTTCCTGCAGCGTCTCGCCGGCAACCCGCCGGAGCTGGAGACGGTGGCGAACCTGATGGTGGACGGCGGCTTCGCGCGCGCCGTGCCCGTGGTCCCGGTAGGGGAGTGAACTGGCTGTGGTGACGTTCGCGCAGGCGCAGGAGCGCGCCGAGGAATGGATCAACGGCGACCTGCCGGCGTACCAGCACCGCGAGGTGCGGGTGCGGGAGTTCGAGCTGGGCTTCGTGGTGTGGCCGGAGGACCGCCAGGGCGGTCCGGTCTCGGACGGCGGCCGGCAGCGCCTGGTCATCGCCCGCGACAGCGGCGAGGCCACGCTGTGGCCGGGCCTGCCGGTGGGCGAGGTGATCCGGCGGTACGAGGAGGAGTACGGGTCTCCGGAGGAGACGGCCGCTCCGGCGGCGCCCCAGGCGGCCCGGATCGATCTGAACCAGACGTCGTTCCTGCTGAGTCCGCCGGAGTGGCTGCAGGACGCGGCGGACCGGATCGGACTGCCGCCGCAGGGGCCGAACGCGTCGCAGGAGGGCGGGAGTTCGTCCGCGCCGGTGGACGACGCCTCGGACCCGCTGACACCTTCGGCCACGGCTGCGCCCGCGCCTTCGGCCGCACCTTCGGTGCCCGCGCCTTCGGTCGGGGTGCCTTCGGCCCCCGTGCCCTCGGCCGCGCCTTCGGCTCCGTCGGACTTCGGTGACCGTGAGCCGGTGTCCGTGGCCGAGGCCGCGCCCGCTCCGGCGGCTCCGGCGGCTCCGGCAGCCCCGGCTGCTCCGGTGGCGCCGCCGGTTCCGCCCGCGCCTGCTCCCGTACCCGCGCAGGCCCCGGCCCCGGCACCCGCCCCCGTATCGCCTCCCGCTCCTCCCGCTCCTCCCGTATCGACCCCCACTCCCCTTCCCACTCCCACTCCCGCTCCCGCGCCGAGTCCGTGGGCGGATGCGAACGCGAGTTCCGGTGGTGCGGACGGGGCGGTTCCGTTGCCCGCGACCGTCTTCGCGCCGCCGCTGTCGGGGACGGACGACGAGGACACCCCGCCTCCGTTGGTCGGTGCCGACGCGCCGACCGCGCTGATGAAGGGGGGCAGCGCGCTGCCCCCGACCGCGGTGGCCCCGCGGCTCGACCCGGCCGCTCCGCCGCCTTCGGCGCCGGTGACGCCTCCTGTCCAGCCCGCGCCTCCCGGTCCTCCCGCGCCTCCCGGTCCTCCCACGCCTCCTGGCCCTCCCACGCCTCCTGGCCCTCCCACGCCTCCCGGTCTTCCCGCGCAGGCGGCCGGGCCCGGTGTGCCGCCTCCGCCGCCCGCGCCGCGGGTGCCGGGGGCCGGGGACATCGCGGACGCCGCGACGAGCAAGGCCGCGCTGCCGCCGAAGGGCGGGCGCGGTCCGGTGTCGCCGCCTCCGCCGCCCGGCGCGCCCGGTGTGCCCGGTGGGTCGGGTGCCCCCGCGTACGTACCGACGCAGCTGGTGTCGCAGCTCGGGCCCGAGGGGCTCCAGCCTCCCGGCCCGCCGCAGCCCGCCCCGCCGGGTCCGCCCGGTCCTCCCGGTCCGCCGACGCCGGCGCAGCCCGTGCACCAGGCGGCGACGATGCTGGCGCACCCCAATCAGGGTGGTCCGGGCGCGCCTCCGCCGCCCCCGCCGCCGCCGGGTGTGCCCGGTGGTGGCACGCCTCCGGGTGGTGTCGCGCACGCCGCGACGATGCTGGCGCACCCCGGGCCGGGCGGTCCTTCGATGGCGCCGCCGCCGGGTCCGCCGGCTCCGCCGCCGCCGGTGCACGGCGGGCACACGCCGCCGCCCGGCCCCGGGCCCGTACCTCCCGCGTACGGGTACCCGCAGGCCGCGGGTCAGCCGACGGTGGGTCCCGGCTACCAGGCGGTGCTGCGCTACCGGGCGCCGGACGGTTCCGAGGCGCAGATCATCCGGCGTTCGGCGCCGGGCACCCCGCATCCGGAGTGGCAGATCCTGCACGAGCTGCGCGCGATGAACGTGCCGCCGCAGCAGGTGCTCGAACTGCACACGGAGCTGGAGTCCTGTGAGCTGCCGGGCGGTTACTGCGCGCGGATGATCCGGGAGACGTGGCCGCAGGCGCGGATCACGAGCATCGCCCCGTACGGTCGCGATCACGCGGGCCGGCAGCAGGGCATGCGGCAACTCCTCACGCACCAGGGCGAGTTGCATCAGGTCGCGGACGGTCCGGCGCGTCCTGCGCCGGTGCGGGCGCCGCTGCCGCAGGTGCAGCCGGCGCCGCCGGTTCCGCCGGAGCTGATCGCGCAGGAGCTGGCCGGGGCCTTCGGTCCTGGTGTGCTGCGCTTCGACCAGCAGGCGGTGTCGCGTCAGGGTGTGCCGGAGCTGGTGGCGCGGACGCTCGTGTGGGCGGGGCTGCCGGCGGACTTCGGGCCGTTCTTCTGGGCGCAGCCGGCCATGCCGGTCGTGCCGACGCTCGCGGAGCTGGCGGCTCAGCGACAGGTGCAGTCGGCGCCGGACGCGAGCTCGTACCTGGTGCTCGGTTCGGACTTCGGCCGGGCGATCTGTGTCCAGTACGGGACCGCGCACATCGTGGCGGTGCCGGTGGAGGCCGGTCCGGGCGGGCAGTCGGTGCCGCCGCAGTTCGTGAACAGCGGACTGCCGGAGTTCACGCGCTCGATGGCGCTGCTCGGCCGGATGTGGCGGCTGCGTTTCGGGCTCAACCCGGAGCAGGCGGGCCGCTGGACGGTCGATTTCCAGGCGCAGTTGGCGATGCTGGACCCGGCGGCGCTGTCGTCGCCGGAGAACTGGTGGTCCGTGCTGCTTGAGCAGATGTGGGACGGCCTTCTGTAGGGGCATGTAGGTCCAGCTGGACAGAATGTGACGAAAGGCGCTCGACGTGTATCCACGTTGGGCGCCTTTTGTCCGTTCTGATGGCGCATCCTGTACGGGTCGGGCCGTAGGACGGAAGGGGCGTCAGGGATGAATTTCGCAGTCGGGCGGGGGCGCGGGTACCGCCCCGAGCAGGTCGACCGCCACCTCGCCGCGCTCTCCGAGGAGCGCGACGGGGCGTGGGAGCGGGCGGCGCGGCTCACCGTCCTCGCGAAGGACATGGAGGCGGAGGCGGCGCGGCTGCGCGAGGCCGTCGAGGCGCTCGCGCCGCAGCGGTACGAGTCGCTGAGCGAGCGCGCGCGGAACATCCTGGCGATGGCCGAGCAGGAGGACGAGACGCTCGTCCGTGCGGCGGAGGCCGAGGCTCAGGCCCTCGCGGAGGCGGCCGAGGCGGCGGGCCGGGAGGCGGAGGAGTCGGCCCGGGCCTACGCGGAGGGGGTCAGGACGGCGGCCGAGTCGGCGGCCCGCGCGAGCCTGACGGCCGCGCGCGAGCGGGCCGAGGAGCTGGCGACGGACGCGTGCCGCGAGACGCAGGAGCAGCGGTCGGCGGCGCGGGAGGCCTTCGAGGAGACCGAGCATCGCGCGGCGGAGCTCCTCGCGGAGCAGCGGGCCGAGCAGACGGCCGTCCGGGACGAGGCCGAGCGCACGGCGGAGGGCAAGGCGGCCGACCTGGACGCGCGCCACGAGGAGCTGGTGGCCTACGCGGAGGAGAAGCTCGCGGAGGCGCAGCGGTTCCTGGCGGAGACCGAGGAGCAGGCCCGGCACGGCCAGGAGGACGCGGAGGCGCGGGCGGCGGAGGTGCTCGCGGAGGCCCGGATGAAGGGGGAGCGGGTCGAGCGCGAGACGGAGCGGGTGCTGCGGGAGCACGACGAGGCGCGGGACGAGATCCACGCGCACATGGAGCACATCCGCAACTCGCTCGCGGCGCTGACGGGCCGCGTGGCGGCGCCGGAACCCGAACCCGAAGAGGAGTCGGCTCCGGAACAGGGTCGGGAACAGGGGGACTTGGGCGCCGGGGAGGGCCCGGACGGCTCCGGGGAGCCGAAGTAGGCTCTCCTCCCATGCTGATGAGACTGACGGCGGTCACGCTCGACTGCGCCGACCCCATGGCCCTGGCCGCCTTCTACCGGCAGGCCACCGGACTCCCGCTCCACTAGCGGTCCGACGACGAGTTCGCCGGCCTCGCCCGGGGGCCGGGCTCGTCGGGCCTCTTCCTCGGCTTCCAGCGCGTCGACGGCTACCGGCCCCCGTCCTGGCCCGGCCAGGACGGGCCGCAGCAGCTGCACCTCGACTTCGACGTCGACGACCTGGAGGAGGCCGCGGCCCGGCTCGTCGAGTGGGGCGCGACCGTACCGGCCTTCCAGCCCGAGCCGGAGCTGTGGCGGGTCGTCCTGGACCCGGCGGGCCACCCGTTCTGCCTGGCGATCCCGCGCAAGCCGCAGGACGCCCCGGTCTAAGGGGTCCGTTCGAGGAGGGCGAGGCCGAGTTCGCTCGCCCGGTAGTACACCTCGCGCCGGTACCGGTGCCCGGTCACCAGGCCCGCGTCCCGCAGGACGGCGAGGTGCTGCGAGACGGCGCCGAGGCTCAGCCCGGTCTGCCCGGCGAGGCCCGTGGTGGTGGTCGGGGTGCTCGTACGGCTCAGGAGCCCCGCCCGGCTGCGCCCGAGGAGCCGGGCGAGCCCGTCCCCGGGCTCGGCCCGCCGCTCCCACAGCGTGCCGATCCCGCGCGCCGGATAGACGAGGCACGGCGGAACGCCGTCCCGCCCGGAGATCAGGACGCAGCGGGCCGTGAAGGCGCTCGGGGCGAGGGTGATCCCGCCTCCGTCGAGAGCGATCCTCCCGACGGGCGGGCCGGTCCAGCTCAGCCGGTCCTCCGACCATCGCAGGCTCGGGTGGAGGTGGGCGAAGACCTCCTGGATGCCGTCCTCGGCGAGCTGCCGCGTGCGGTAGGCGAGGTCGGCCTCCAGTACGGCCCTGATCCGGGGCCAGTGGGGGCGTACGCCTGCCCTCCACCAGACGAGGAGGAGATCGGCGAGTTCGGGCGGCCCGGTCAGGGCGGCGAGCTCCTCCTCGATCTCGGCGAGCGGGCAGCGCGGGGGAGGGGCGAGGGCGTCGAGCTCGGGCAGGTGCGCGAGCAGGTCCGTGCGGTCCCGGCCGATCGTCAACGCCTGTTTGATCCAGGGGAGATGGAGGGCGTGGCAGCCGGGGTCCGCGCTCGCCCGAAGAGCGGCGATCGTCTCCCACAGCGGGGACACCGCGAACCGGAGCTGTGCCAGGTCGTCGACCCCGAACCGTATCTCCCCCACGGGACCCCTCTTCGTGAGCTTTTCGCCCAGACTAAAACAATGGTCGGGTCGGGCCGTCGGTGATGGTGTTCGCCGACATGACCACCACCACCTCCACTTCCCTTGCTTCCACGCGCCCCCGGCTCTTCCGCCTCGCGGACTTCCGGCGGCTGTGGATCGGCGACACCGTCAGTCAGGCCGGTACGGCCGTCACCGTCCTCGCGCTTCCCCTCGTGGCGATCGGCCCGCTCGGCGCCTCGCCCTTCGAGGCGGGGCTGCTCGTGATGTGCGAGTACCTGGGCTTCCTGCTCCTCGGGTTGCCCGCCGGGGCCTGGGTCGACCGGATGCGCAGCCGCCGGGTCATGATCGTGGGCGATCTCGGCCGGGCGGTGCTCCTCGCCACCCTGCCCCTCGCGGCCTGGCTGGACGTCCTGACGCTGGCCCAGCTGTACGGGGTGGGCTTCGGGCTGTCCGTCCTGACGGCCTTCTTCGACATCGCCTACCAGAGCCACCTGCCGCAACTGGTCGACGAGGACCGGCTGGTGGAGGCGAACGTGGCCCTCGAAGCGACCCGTACGGTCACGGCGGCGGGCGGCCCGGGCGCGGGCGGGGCGCTCATCGCGGCGGTGACGGCCCCGGTGGCGCTGGCCGTCGACGCCCTCAGCTTCCTCGCCTCCGCGCTGTTCCTCTCCCGGATCCGCCGCCCCGACCCCAAGCCCGTGCGGCACCCCGGGGCCCGGCTGCGGGACGAGATCGCCGAGGGCCTGCGGTTCGTGTTCCGCGACCGGCTGCTGCGGGCGCTCACGATCACCGCCGCGCTCTCCAACCTCTGCGGCACGATCGGCACGTCGATGCTTCTCGTGCTGCTCGCGGGGGAGTTGGGCCTGTCGCCGTTCCTGTGCGGGCTCGTGTTCACGGCGGAGGCGCTCGGCGGCTTCCTCGGCAGCCTGCTGACCACCCGGATCGCCGCCCGCCTCGGCGAGGGGCGCGCGATGTGCGTCTCCGTCGCGGTCAGCGGGGTGCTGTGGCTGCTCGCGCTGCCGTTCTTCCACGCGGACTGGCGGTACGCGGTGGCCTGCGTGCTCCAGGGCCTCGGCTGGACCGCCTTCATGACCTTCAGGATCAGCTCGGTGGCCCTCCGCCAGCGTCGCACCCCGGCCCCGCTGCTCGGCCGCGTGACGGCGACCTTCCGTTTCGTGGTGTGGGGCTGCATGCCGCTGGGCGCACTCGCCGGCGGCCTCCTCGGCCAGTACGCGGGGGTCCGGACGGCGCTGTGGGCAGGAGCCCTGGGCGAACTGCTCGCGGTGGTGCCGCTGCTGCTGCTGGTGGTGATGCGGGGGCGGCGGGTCGGCCTGGACAACTGCCTTCACCGGACGAATACTTGATGATCCGTCATGTGAATACGGTCGGTCGACCCAAGGGGAGTTCATGGATCCGCTTGCTTATGCAGCCGCTGTCGCCGCAATCGGTGGAGCAGCGGGTCCCGTGACCACCGCGGCGATCGAAGGGGCGAGAAGGGTTCGAGCGGTCATTCGGAGCCGCACGGGGCGCGACGTCGAAGACGCCGGAGGGGCGGCCGACGAGGCCGCTGCGCAGGCAGCCATCGGCGACCTTGCCTCCTTCCTGGAAGCTGCGATGGCCGAAGACCCGGAACTTCGCCGCCTGTTGGGGGAATCCCTGCCGGAGCGGCAGGGAAATACCGTCTACAACACGACGACCGGCGAGGTCCACGGGGTGGTCGCACCCGGCGCCAGTTTCGGCGACCTCCACTTCGGATCCGGCCGATAGAGTGCGCGGCCGCCGCCCCGACGGTGACTCCGGCGAAGAGGGGCGCACGTACGAAACGCACATATTCGGCGAGGTGAGGGGGGTGGTTGCCCCCGGCGGCGTCATCGGCTCCGTGCACCTTGGCGACGATTCTTATGCGGAGCGCATGCGGCTGGTCGCCTTGGACGGGTCGGCGCCCTACGACGAGCGTTACAAAGCCGCCGAAGAGCTCATCCCCTACGGGCGCAGATACCGTGACACTGTCATTGCCGCATTGAACGGTGTCCTGGAAGACGTGAAATCCATGGAAGCGTTGGCCGGTCTGCCGGATTTCACCGCTCTGGGGGGCTGGGAATACGCAGTCGCCGTGCAACTCGAAGTGGTCGGTGAAAAGGAATCGGCGGTCCGAGCTTACGAACGCATATATCATTCGCACCCCGGATACAGGAGTCAGGCCGTGCAAGCGCTCACTCGCCTCGGTGGGATGGGAGAAGTGGCCGCCTCCAGGACCGAGAGGGCGGTGAGGCTTGAGGCTGGGAATTTTCGGCTCGAATGTGGTCATCGCATAGCGGCGGTTGTGGAATGGATGTCCATGCCCAAAGGTCCCGTGCATTCGACGCTCGCCGTGCGCGCCCTGATGGCCGCAAGGCTGTGGGATGCAATTTTTGAAGATTCGTCGACTTCGGACGACGATGAGGCGGCGCTGGAAATCTTTGAGCGGCTGGTGCCGGAATACTACGCGGATTGTGAAAAGCGTTTGAGGCGCGCACGCGCCCGCGAGGCCGCCGGTTCGCGCAACGCGCGCTTAGATGCGATGTATAAACCCCCAAGAGGAATGCGGAACTGGATCAAGGGGCTCAGGCTCATCGAAAGAGAAGAGAAAAAGAGCCGCCGGGGCCGGTGAGGAGACCTACGGCTTCACGGGTTCCAGCCGCAGCCGTCGGGTCGGCCAGGGTGCCGGCTCGGCCCGGCCGAACCAGATCCGGACGTCTTCCCCGGTCCGGACGGGCAAGCGGGGAAAGTCGTTCTCGGCGTGCTCGGTGCGGTGCAGCGCGTGGCCCGGACCCAGGTGCCGGGAGGCGTACGCGTCGAAGTCGGCCGCGTCGGTGGGGTGGCAGACGGTCGCGACCACCTCGCTCGTGCCCGGCACCGGCGTGAAACCCGGGCCGCGCAGCAGCAGGACGTCGTCGCTGTCGATCATGGTGGCGTTGGCGGTGTCACGGTGCTCCAGCCAGACCGGGCCGGTGTAGAACGCCTCCAGCGCGCGCCGGCGGTGCTCCATGTCGGGGAACGTGCGCAGCCAGACGAAGCGGTCCGGGTCGTCCAGGTCGCGGAACCGGCCGCCGACGGTGATGCCGACCGCCTGCTGGCCGGTCACGAACTCGCGCTCGAACAGCTCGATCAACGTCTCCCGGGTGCCGGGATGCAGGGTGTATTGCCGGAATTCGACGATGCTCATGCGGTGGCCTGCCCGGTGCCGGTGAGGGTCATGGTCCAGTTGTCGTCCATGCGCCGCAGGCTAGACCCGGTCTGCTGACACCTCCTGTCAGTGGATTTCGAGCGATTGCCGGGCCTCTCAGGTGAGGGCGCACTCCGCCCACACCGTCTTCCCCGGTGCCCCTGCCCTCGGGTGCCAGCCCCAGCGCTCGGCGAGCCCGTCGACGAGCAGCAGCCCCCGGCCCCCGTCCGCCGGTTCCGGCCCGGAGACAGGTCCGGGGAGCCTTCCGGGTCGGGGCGGTACGCGCTCGGTGCGGGTGTCGGACACCTCGATCCGTGCGACGGGCCGGGGCACGTCCGTGACCCGGAGGACCAGCTGGAAGTCCCGTCCCGGCACGTGCCCGTGGCGCACCGCGTTCGTCGCCAGCTCGGCGGCGACCAGCACGACGGTGTCGTGCGCCCCGGCCCCGTACGGCACGCCCCACTCGTCCAGCCGGACGGCGACCAGCCGTCGCGCGAGCCGGGCGCCCCGGGCCGTCGACGTGAACCGCAGGGCGAAGACCCTGCTGACCAAGTGAGGCGAGGGGACGGAGAGTTGGGTGGTGCCGGTGGGGCTGTCGTTGTTGCTCGTCATGCTCACCAAGCTCCTCTTGGTGGCGTAGCGTGACCAGTGGTGACGCACCGACGCGAGTGCCTTTGTACGTGCCCTGTCGGTGCCGGTACGAGAGGTGGGGCGCGTTGGCGGAGGAGCGGGCGGGCGCGGAGCCGGAGGCGGCCGAGGCCGAGGTCGGCCAGACGGCGGACAAGTCCGGGAAGGGCGTGGTGACGGCCTTCGGGCAGAGCCTGAAGACGCTGCGGGTGCGGGCGGGGATGGAGCGGGAGGAGCTCGGCAAGCGGCTGGGCTACTCGGCGTCGACCATCGCCTCGTTCGAGCAGGGCCGGCGGATCCCGCCGCCGCGCGCGATCGACCGCTCGGACGAGGTGCTCGACGCGGGCGGGCTGCTGACGGTGTGGAAAGACCAGCTGGAGAAGGCGCAGTATCCGGCGTTCTTCCAGGGGATGGCCCAGCTGGAGAAGCGGGCGATAGAGCTGCTGGCGTACGACACGCTAGTGGTCAATGGCTTGCTCCAGACCGAGGAGTACACGCGGGCGCTGCTCGGCAATCGACGTCCGCCGCTCGATTCGGAGACGATCGAGCAGCGGGTTACCGCCCGGCTGGCCCGGCAGGACACCCTCGACCGACGTCCCGAGCCGCTTTTGAGCTTCGTCATGTGCGAGTCGGTGCTGCGACGGAAGCTCGGTGGCAAGGCGGTGCTCCGCGGGCAGCTGGAACAGCTCCTCCTCATCGGCCAGCGGAGGAACGTCGAGCTCCAGGTCATGCCGCTCGACAGTGAGGACAGTGCGGGCGTGGACGGGCCGTTCACCGTCATCACGCGCGAGGACGGCAAAAGGTTCGTCTACGCCGAGGCCCAGGGCACCAGCGCTCTGGAGACCGACCCCAAACAGGGCGTTCTTGCCGCAGCCCGCTATGGGATCATCCGGTCGCAGGCTCTCACCCCGCGAGAGTCGCTGGCGTTCATCGAGAAGTTGCTGGGAGAACTATGAAGAAGACGGAATCCCTCGCCTGGTTCAAGAGCAGCTACAGCGGTGCTGAGGGCGGCCAGTGCATCGAGGTCGCCCCCTGCGCGGGAGCCGTGCACGTCCGGGACTCGAAGGACGTGGCCCGGCCCGCTCTCCGGGTCTCGCGCGACGCCTGGGCCGGGTTCGTCGGACTCGCCGCAGCGGAGTAGTACAACCGCTGCTTGTACGCGCTCAGTCCTCGTCCCCCGCCGCCTCCTTCAGTACCGGGAAGCGGCGGGGCGCGAGGGTCAGCAGCGCCAGCAGGGCCAGGGCCGCCGCTGCCGCCGCGCCCAGGTAGACCCAGTCCACCGCCGCGTCGACCGCTCGTCGTAGCCGGTCCATCGTCTCGGCGGTGAGGGACGCGGGCTCGTCCAGGGCGCGGGCCAGGGTGTCCAGGTCGGCGCCGCCGCCCAGCCGCGCCGCCAGCACTCCGTTCGCGATCGCGCCGAAGAGCGCCGCTCCGACGCTCTGGCCGACCTGGCGGCAGAAGAGGACCGAGGCGGTCGTCGTGCCCCGCTCCTCGTACGGGACGGTCGACTGGACCCCGACGATCAGGGGGAGTTGGAAGAGGCCGAGGGTGCCGCCGAGCAGCAGCATCAGCAGGGCCGGCTGCCACGGTTCGCCGGGGAACGGCAGGAACGGGAAGGCCAGCAGCAGGAGCAGGGCGCCCGAGATGCCGAGGACGGCGGTGAGGCGGAAGCCGATGCGGGTGTAGACCCGGTTGGAGAGCGCTGCCGTGATGGGCCAGCTCAGGGTCCAGGTCGAGAGGACGAAGCCGGCGGCTATCGGGCCCAGGCCGAGGACGGACTGGGCGTACGTCGGCAGGAAGACGGTCGGGGCGACCATCAGGAGGCCGAGCGCGCCCAGCGACAGGTTGACGGCGGCGATCGTGCGGCGGCGCCAGACCCAGCCGGGGATGATCGGCTCGGCCGCGCGGCGCTCGATGACGACGGTGAGGGCGCCGAGGGCGGCCGCTCCTGCGAGCAGGCCGAGGGACGGGGCGGAGAGCCAGGGCCAGGCGACGCCGCCCTGGACGAGCGCGGTGATGAGCAGGGCCCCGGTGGCGAAGACGGCGAGCGCGCCGGCCCAGTCGATCCGGGGCTTCTCCCGGGGCGTGGCGCGCTGGGGTTCGACCAGGTGGCGGGTGACCAGCCAGAGCGCGACGAGCCCGATCGGCAGGTTGATGAGGAAGATCCAGCGCCAGTCGGCGTATCCGGCGAGCAGGCCGCCGACCGCCGGTCCCGCCACCGATGACGCGGCCCAGACGGAGGAGAGCCTCGCCTGGATCTTGGGGCGTTCCTTCAAGGGGTACAGGTCGGCTGCGACCGTCTGGACCGTGCCCTGGAGCGCGCCGCCGCCGAGGCCCTGGACGACGCGGAAGGCGATGAGCGAGGCCATGCTCCAAGCGGCGGCGCAGAGCAGGGAGCCGATGACGAAGAGGATGACCCCGGCGATGAGGACGGGCTTGCGGCCGAACGTGTCGCTGAGCTTGCCGTATACGGGCAGGGTGACCGTCACGGCGAGCAGGTAGCCCGAGAACAGCCAGGAGAAGACGGCGAGTCCGCCGAGGTCGCCGACGATCTGGGGGACGGCCGTCGAGACGATCGTGCCGTCGATGGCGGCGAGCCCCATGCAGAGCATGAGCGCGGCCACGACGGGACCGCGTCGCGCGGCCGCCGGTGAGCCGGAGGCGGGGGCGGTGGGCCCGGCCTTCCCGGCGGGGGTGCCCGCCGGTGTCGTGGAGGACTCGGTCACCGCACGGTTCCTTTCTTCGTACACCTAAATGTTCGCGTCAGGGTCTCACCAGTACCGGGGTCGTAGGAACCCCTAGGGCCTGTCCGGTGGATCTTCTGGGGCCCAGCGGTGTACCTCCAGGCCCTGGGAGCCTGGGAAGTGCCAAATGCAGTTGCCTTATTGGTTTGCCGCCGATCAGCCCGGTCGGATAGGAAGCGTGCATGCTGAGAGGTAGCAAGGTCGGGCTCAGGGCCCGGCACGAGGACGACATCCCGATCCTGCGGGCCGAGCTCTACGACGACGTGGTCAACTCCTCGCGGGCCGAAGGCGCGCCGTGGCGGCCGATCACGCCCGGTTCGAAGGATCCGCGGCTGGTGGTGGACGACAAGGAGCAGGGGCTCGTCCCCTTCTCCGTGGTGGAGCTGGACGGCGGCACGCTGGTCGGCACCGCGACGCTGTGGGGCATCGACAACCACCACCGGGCCGCGCACATCGGCCTCGGGCTGCTGCCGTCCTCCCGCGGCAAGGGCTATGGCACCGATGTGGTCGCGACGCTGTGCCACTACGGTTTCGTCGTGCGCGGCCTGCAGCGGCTGCAGATCGAGACGCTGGCCGACAACGCCGCCATGCTGCGCTCCGCCGAGCGCAACGGCTTCGTCCGCGAGGGCTTGCTGCGCTCCTCGGCCTGGGTGCTGGGCGAGTTCCTCGACGAGGTGCTGCTCGGCCTCCTCGTCCAGGACTGGAAGCCGGACTCGAAGGGCTAGG
>NZ_BJMN01000082.1 GCF_006539185.1 Streptomyces gardneri | reverse complement strand
CGGAGCCACGGGTGAGACCGGAGCGACCGGGGCGACGGGTGAGACCGGAGCCACGGGTGAGACCGGAGCGACCGGGGCCACGGGTGAGACCGGCGCTACCGGCGAAACCGGAGCAACAGGCGAGACCGGCGCTACCGGCGCTACCGGCGAAACCGGAGCCACCGGAGCAACAGGCGAGACCGGCGCAACGGGCGAAACCGGAGCCACGGGCGCCACCGGGGCCACGGGCGAGACCGGAGCAACAGGCGAGACCGGCGCCACCGGAGCCACCGGAGAAACGGGCGCCACAGGCGAAACCGGACCCACTGGAGCCACCGGAGAGACCGGAGCTACCGGCGCTACGGGCGCCACCGGAGAGACGGGCGCCACCGGAGCCACGGGTGCCACAGGCGAAACCGGAGCTACCGGAGCGACCGGCGAGACCGGAGCCACGGGCGCCACGGGTGCCACCGGCGAGACAGGCGCCACGGGCGCTACCGGAGCCACCGGCGAGACCGGAGCGACGGGTGCCACAGGTGCCACCGGCGCAACAGGCGCCACCGGAGCCACAGGCCCCACCGGACCGTGCTCCGACATCGATCTCTACGCCCCCTCCAGCACCGAGGACCAGCAGGCCGTGCTCACCGGCGGCAAGGTCTTCGTCGGGCGGGCGGCCTCAGCGGGCGGGACGATCGTCTGGCAGGACCTCAGCAACGCGGACGACGCCCCCGGGGATCCCGACAACGACAACTTCCCCACCGACGCCTGCGGCGTCTCCTACGACAGCCAGGGCAACACGGCCCTCGTCAAGATCGTGACGAAGACCGGGCAGGTCTGGCAGACGGTGGGCGAGACCAACGGCACCGACTTCATCTGGGACGACCCGTGGGTCCAGCAGACGACACCCACACCGGTGGCACTTCGCGCGAACAAGTTCACGCGCGCCCTGCCTCCCGGCACGTCCCGCAACCTCATCCCGGGCCTGAAGCGCCCCTGACGGACAGGTGACATGACGAAGGGGCGGTGCGCACTCGGTGCGCACCGCCCCTGAAGTCGAGGGAGATCAGTGCGTCAGCACCGGCTCCTTCTCGATGCTCCCCGGAGCGTCGTCGCCGTCCTCGTCGCCGTCGCCGCCCTCCAGGTGCTGCTTCGGCTTCGCCGGCAGCGCGAACATCACCAGGAAGATCGCGGCGAGCACGCCCGCCGCCCAGCCGAGCGAGTTCTGGAAGGCGTCCGTGAAGGCCGCCGACACCTCGGTCGGAGCCTGCGCCAGGTTCCGGCCGTCGATCACGCCGAAGAAGACGACCGACACGAGGCCGAGCCCGAGCGCGTTGCCCATCTGGCCCGTCGTGTTGATCAGGCCCGAGGCCGAGCCCGCGTGCTCCCTCGGCACCTCCGAGAGGACCGCGTCCGTCAGCGGCGCCACGATCAGGCCCATGCCCAGACCCATGACCACCAGCGGCGCGATCATCTGCCAGGGCTCGATCCCGGAGCCGTAGCGGCCGGCCACGAAGAAGTAGAGGAGGAGGCCCGCGATCATCGTGAGCGCGCCCGCCTGAAGCACCTTGCGGCCGAAGCGCGGAACCAGCTTCTGCACCGAGAGGCCGGCGGCGAGGGAGACCGCGATCGAGAACGGCACGCCGGTGACGCCCGCCTTCAGCGGGGTCCAGTGGAGCCCGATCTGCATGTACATCGTCCAGACCAGGAAGAAGATGCCGAGCACGATGCCGAAGGTCAGCTGCACGGCGATGCCGGCGGCGAAGCTCTTCACCTTGAACAGCGACAGCTCGACGAGCGGCGAGCCGTCCTTGTTCGTCTTGAACTTCTCGTAGCCGACGAAGGCGCCGAAGACGAGGAGGCTGCCGACCATCATCAGGTGGCCCCACAGCGGCCAGTCCAGCTCACGGCCGCGCGTCAGCGGGTAGATCAGCATCAGCAGCGCCACCGTCACCAGGAGCATGCCGACGATGTCGAGCCGGAGCGCCTTCGGCGCCTTCGACTCGGAGATGAACTTCCGGCCCAGGATCAGACCCGCGATGCCGACCGGCAGGTTGATCAGGAAGATCGGGCGCCACTCGAGACCGGCGATGTTCCACTGCGTGAGCAGCGCGCCCAGCAGCGGACCCGAGACGGCGCCGAGGCCGATGATCGCGCCGAACATCCCGAAGACCTTGCCGCGCTCGTGCGCCGGGAAGGTGACGTGGATGATCGAGAGGACCTGCGGGACCATCATCGCCGCCGCCGCGCCCTGGAGGAGGCGGGAGGCGACCAGCATCTCGGAGTTGGCCGCGAAGCCGCAGAGCGCCGAGGCGAGCGTGAAGCCGGCGGTCCCGATGAGGAAGAGCCGCTTGCGGCCGTAGATGTCACCGAGCCGACCGCCGGTGATCAGCCCGGCCGCGAAGGCGAGCGCGTAACCGGCGGTGATCCACTGGATGGCCCCGAAGGAGGCTCCGAGGTCCCGCTCGATGCTGGGGATCGCGATGTTGACGATCGTGGCGTCGACCAGGTCCATGAAGGCGGCCGTCATCACGATGGCGAGGGCGATCCACCGCCTCTTGTCGCTCGTGTCCGTGGGGGCCGCATCCGTGACGGCTTCGTGTGAACTCATAGGAAGAAGATAGAAGTCATCTAGGCCAAATGATGTCCTAGATGGGCCTCATTCTGGGAGACATGACAGATACCCCGGTTCGACTCCTGAATCTGCTGTCGCTCCTCCAGACCCCGCGCGAGTGGCCCGGCAGCGAGCTCGCCGAACGGCTCTCGGTCTCCCCGCGCACCATCCGCCGGGACATCGACCGGCTCCGTGATCTCGGCTATCCGGTCGAGGCGACCCTGGGCGCGGTCGGCGGCTACCGCCTCGTGGCCGGTACGGCCATGCCGCCGCTCCTCCTCGACGACGAGGAGGCCGTCGCGATCGCCGTCGGCCTCCGGGCCGGCGCCGGGCACGCCATCGAGGGCATCGAGGAGGCGTCCGTACGGGCCCTGGCGAAGCTGGAGCAGGTCCTGCCCGCCCGGCTCCGCCACCGGGTCTCGACCCTCCAGAACGCGACGCTCCCGCTGATCAGGGGCGACGGCGCCACGGTCGCGCCCGCCACCCTGACGGCCCTCGCGGGCACGGTCACGGGGCGGGAGAAACTGCGCTTCGGCTACCGGGCGGGCGACGGCGCCGAGTCGAAGCGGCTGGTCGAGCCGTACCGGCTGGTCTCGACCGGGCGCCGCTGGTACCTCGTCGCGTACGACCTGGGGCGCGAGGACTGGCGGACCTTCCGGGTCGACCGGGTGAGCGACCCGCTTGCGACGGGCGCCCGCTTCACCCCGCGCGAGCTGCCGGCCGGCGACGCGGCCCAGCTCCTGGTCCGCACCATGTCCCGGGCCCAGACCGAGCTGGAGCTCGACGTCACCTTCGAGGCCCCCGCGGACTTCGTGACGGCCCGGCTCCCGTCCCATCTGATCCCGACGGCGACGGGCCCGACGACCTGCCGCCTCCGCACCCGCTCGACCGACTCCGTCGAGTGGCTGGCGCTCCGCCTGGCCCTGGTGGACGCCCCCTTCACGATCCACGGCCCGCCGGCCCTCCACGGCTACGTGGACGAGCTGGCGACCCGCCTGGCGGCGTCGACGCAGGCCCGGACGTGAAGGACGAGGGGCGGGGCGGCCACCTCCGCGGCCGCCCCGCCCCTCGTCACGTCACACCCCTCGTCAGGTCACACCCCTCGTCGGGTCACACTCTGACTCCTTGCGTCCGACGCCTCACGCCACCGCGTCGAAGCCCGTGTCGTGGGCCATCTTCTTCAGCTCCAGCAGGGCGTGCTTCTCGATCTGGCGGATCCGCTCGCGCGTCAGACCGTGCTGCTTGCCCACCTCCGTCAGCGTCCGCTCGCGCCCGTCCTCGATCCCGTACCGCATACGGATGATCGACGCCGTGCGGTGGTCGAGCTTGGCGATCAGGTCGTCGAGCTCCTCGCTGCGCAGCAGCGTGAGCACCGACTGCTCCGGCGAGATCGCCGAGGTGTCCTCCAGGAGGTCGCCGAACTGGGTCTCGCCCTCGTCGTCCACCGACATGTTCAGCGAGACCGGGTCGCGCGCCCAGTCCAGGACGTCGGTGACCCGCTCGGGCGTCGAGCCGAGCTCCGTCGCGATCTCGGCGGGCTCGGGCTCCCGGCCGTTCTCCCGGTTGAACTCGCGCTGCACGCGCCGGATGCGGCCCAGCTCCTCCACCAGGTGGACGGGGAGCCGGATCGTCCGGGACTGGTCCGCGATGGACCGGGTGATGGCCTGGCGGATCCACCACGTCGCGTACGTGGAGAACTTGAAGCCCTTCGCGTAGTCGAACTTCTCGACCGCGCGCACCAGGCCCGCGTTCCCCTCCTGGATCAGGTCCAGCAGCGGCAGCCCGCTGCGGGGGTAGCGCCGCGCGACGGCGACCACGAGCCGGAGGTTGGACTTGATGAAGAGGTCCTTGGCCCGCTCACCCTCGGCGACCAGCGCCTCGAGCTCCTCGCGGGCCGCGCCGCCCGCCTCGCTCTCTATGTCGCCGTCCAGGATCTGCTGGGCGTAGACGCCCGCCTCGATCGTCTGGGAGAGCTCGACCTCCTTGGCGGCGTCTAGCAGGGGTGTCCGCGCGATCTCGTCGAGGTACATGCCGACCAGGTCGCGGTCGGCGATGTCCCCGCCCACGGCGCGAACGCTGCTGGCCCGGCTCGCCCCGCTCTTGGCGGAGGTCTGACGACGGGCGACGGCACGGGTTGCCATGCGTGCTCCCTTGCTGAGTAGGTCGCGACACCCTCTCGGGTGCCCTGCATCCGACGGAAACAACGACTGGAATCAGGACAGAATTCCCACCCGGCACATGGATTTTCGCGATCATGCAGTATCCTGCGCGGCCGCGGCCCCTTCGGGCATGCCGCCGGAACCCACGGAGGTGCAGGTCAGACCGGGCACGGAGGGTGATGCGGCGCCGCTCGCGGGGGCTCCGACCACACTGTCGGTGAGACCGCGATCACATGCGGCGCCATCTGTTCAGACGTCACCGGAGGCGCTGGGGTTGCGCGCACCGACGACCCGGCCCCGAGGCCTACCCGGATCCCGGTCCCGAGGCCTAGGTCCGTAGCCCGTTACGCCCCGCCGCTCCCCGCCCTAGCGTCGCCTGCATGAGCGACATGAACGGCAAGAGCGGCAAGGACGGCCAGAGCGCCGACACGACCGGCACCCTCGACGAGGCTCTCGAACGCCTCCACACCACCGGCCCCGAACGGGGCGGCTGGCTCACCAACCACGCCCCGATGGCCGTCGAGGCACTCGTCCGCAACGGCCAGGCCCTGACCGTGCACAGCTGGCTCGACCGTTACGCGCACAAGCTGGAGGAGCTGCCGCCCGCGACCCGCCCCGTCACGGCGGGCGACTGGCGCGGGGCGCTCGGCGACCCGTCCCGGAGCACCGACTGGACGCGCTTCTTCGCGCGGGAGCTCGACGGCCCCGAGGCCCGCCCGTGGCGCGAGGTCCTCGCCGAGTGGTGGCCCCGGCTGCTTCCCGGGATCGCGGCGGGGGCGACGCACCCGGTGATCCGCACCGGTCACGCCGTACGGACGCTGCTGACCTCCCCGGAGACGGCGCCCCGCCGCGCCGAGCTGGCGCACGCCCTCGGCTACTGGGCGGCCCGCCATCAGCCGCTGCCGCCGCTCGCCCCGCTGGCCGTGGCGCCGAGCGCGGCGGCCGCTCTGGACGCCGTACCGCCGGTCCCGGAGCAGGACGGGGGGATCCGGGACCGGCTCGACCAGCTGACGGGGTTCCCGCAGTGGGGCGCGGCCACGGACCCGGACACCGCGAAGGCGCTGCTCACGGAGCTGGTGGCGGCGGCGACGCACCGGTACGCGACGCACGGCCACGGCGAGCCGATCATGCTGGTCCATGCGGCGACCGCGCCGAACGCGGTCCTCCGCGCGCTGCCCGCGCTCCCCCGCGAGCTGTGGGCGCCGAGCCTGGCGGCGGCCTGGACGGCGGCGGCCGCGGTGACGGCGGCCTACACCCCGCGGGAGTCCGCCCCGTACGAGAGGACCGCCCTCACGGCCGAGGAGGTCTTCGAGCGGGCGGCGGCGCACGGCGACGACCACACGATCAAGTTCACGGACACGGCGCTCGACGTCGGCGACCCGCTCGCGCTGGCCGCCGCCGTCCGTTCGATCGAGCTGAACCCTCCCGTGTTCTGACAGACGGCTCCGACAGACGGCTCCGACAGGCTGATCCGACAGGCTCAGCCGAACTGGACGGACCGCTTGGCGAGCCCCATCCAGAAGCCGTCGATCACGGACCGCTCGGCGTCGAGGTCGCCGGCCGCGTCCGCCGCGCCCATGGTGACGAAGAGGGGGGCGAAGTGTTCCGTACGCGGGTGGGCGAGGCGTCCGGCCGGGGACTTGTGCTCGAAGTCGAGGAGGGCGTCGACGTCCCGCGCCTCCAGGGCGCGGTGTCCCCAGTCGTCGAACTCGGCGGACCAGCCCGGCACGCCGCCGCCGGTGTGGCGGAGGGCGGCGAGGTTGTGGGTGAAGAAGCCGCTGCCGACGATCAGGACGCCCTCGTCCCGCAGTGGGGCGAGCTTGCGCCCGATGTCCATGAGCCGGCGCGGGTCGAGGGTGGGCATGGAGATCTGGAGTACGGGGATGTCGGCGCCCGGGAACATCTCGACGAGCGGTACGTAGGCGCCGTGGTCGAGCCCCCGGTCGGGGATGTCCTGGACGGGGGTGCCGGGTGCGCGGAGCAGCTTGCGGACGGCCTCGGCGAGCTGCGGGGCGCCGGGCGCCTCGTACCGGACGCGGTAGTAGTGCTCGGGGAAGCCCCAGAAGTCGTAGACCAGCGGGACGGTCTCGGTGGCGCCGAGGGCGAGGGGGGCCTCCTCCCAGTGCGCGGAGACCATGAGGATGGCCTTGGGGCGGCGGAGGTCGGCGGACCAGGCGGCGAGTTGGCCGGGCCAGACGGGGTCGTCGGCGAGCGGCGGGGCGCCGTGGGAGAGGTAGAGGGCGGGCATCCGTTCGAGCGTGGCGTCCATGGCGACGACCTCCGGCATCCGTAGTCCTTGAAACTTCAAGCTCAATATCTGCAGAGTAAACCTATGTAGTTCAACTTTCAAGAACGAGTCGTACGATGGGACCCATGGGAGACATGACCGAACCGCGCTGGCTCACCGACGAGGAACAGCGCACCTGGCGCGCCTACCTGCACGCCACCACGCTCCTGGAGGATCACCTCGACCGCCAGTTGCAGCGCGACGCCGGGATGCCGCACGTCTACTACGG
Source organism: Streptomyces gardneri (assembly GCF_006539185.1). Taxonomy (GTDB): domain Bacteria; phylum Actinomycetota; class Actinomycetes; order Streptomycetales; family Streptomycetaceae; genus Streptomyces; species Streptomyces gardneri. The sequence continues at coordinate 16,176 of NZ_BJMN01000082.1, read as the reverse complement.
ACTGCTCGTCCAGCTCTCCCAGGCGCCCCGCCGGCGGCTGCGGATGACCGAGCTGGCCAGGAGCGCCAAGATCACCCGCTCCCGGCTCTCCCACGCGATCGCCCGGCTGGAGAAGAACGGCTGGGTGGTTCGCGAGAACTGCCCCTCGGACAAGCGCGGCCAGTTCGCGCGGCTCACGGACGACGGAATGGACGTCCTGCGCCGCACCGCGCCCGGCCATGTGACGGCCGTGCGTCAGGCGATGTTCGACCGGCTCTCCCCCGAACAGATGACGCAGCTCGGCGAGATCATGCGCGTGATGGCCGAGGGCCTCGAACCCTCGGGCCCGGACGCGGACCTGCCCTGGCTCCGCTGAGCGAGAGGCTCGGGGAACCAGGGCAGGACGCGCCAGGGGCAGGGGTGGGGTGCGCGGGTCAGTGGGCGATGACCGGCACCTTCACCTCGTCGTCCGCGCCCGCACCGGAACCGGCGACGACGCCCATGTCCGGCTTCCCCGTGGTGATCAGGGTGAAGGCGATCACGGCCGAGACGACCAGGATGCCGACGGCCCACCAGATGGCCGCGGTGTAGCCCTCGACCATGCCCTGGAGCTGGAGCAGCTTCTGGGCGGCCGGAGTGGTCGCGCCCGCCGCGTGGTCGGTCAGGTACGCGGTGGTCGCCGAGGCGGCGATCGTGTTCAGCAGGGCCGTACCGATGGCGCCGCCGACCTGCTGCGAGGTGTTGACCATCGCGGAGGCCACACCGGCGTCCCGCGGGTCCACGCCGAGCGTCGCGAGCGACATGGCCGGCATGAACGCCGTACCCATGCCCAGACCGAGCAGCAGCTGCGCGGGCAGGATCAGACCGGCGTACGAGGTGCCGACCTCCAGCTGCGTGAGCAGCAGCATGCCGAGACCGGCGGTCAGGAAGCCCGGGGCCATGAGCATGCGCGGCGGGACGCGGGTCATCAGCCGCGTACCGATCTGCGTGGAGCCGACGATCATGCCCGCGATCATCGGGAGGAACGCGAAGCCCGTCATGACCGGCGAGTAGCCCTTCACGACCTGGAGGTAGTAGGTCAGGAAGAGGAAGAGGCCGAACATCGAGATGACGGCGAGACCCAGCGAGAGGTAGACACCGCCGCGGTTGCGGTCGGTCAGGACGCGCAGGGGCAGCAGCGGGGACTTCACCTTCGCCTCGGTGAGGACGAAGGCGAGGAGCAGCACGGCGGAGCCGATGAACAGGCCGATGGTGCCGGCGTCGCTCCAGCCCTCGGACTCGGCGCGGGTGAAGCCGTACACGAGCGCGACCAGACCCAGGGTGGACAGGATCACGCCGGGGATGTCGAGCGTGGAGCGGTTGCGGCCGCCCGCGGGCTCACGGATGACCAGGTACGCGCCGACGGCGGCGACGATCGCGAACGGGATGTTGACGAAGAACGTCCAGCGCCAGTTCAGGTACTCGGTGAGGAAACCGCCGAGGATCAGGCCGACGGCGCCGCCACCACCGGCGATCGCGCCGTAGATGCCGAAGGCCTTGGCGCGCTCCTTGCCGTCGGTGAAGGTCACGGCGAGCAGCGAGAGCGCGGCGGGCGCGAGGAGCGCGCCGAAGGCGCCCTGGAGCGCGCGGGCACCGAGCATCATCGCCTCGCCGGTCGCGGCCCCGCCGAGGGCGGAGGCGGCGGCGAAGCCGATCAGTCCGACGACGAAGGTCCGCTTGCGGCCCCAGAGGTCGGCGATGCGGCCGCCGAAGAGGAGCAGACCGCCGAAGGCGAGGGCGTAGGCCGTGATGACCCACTGCCGGTTGCCGTCCGAGATCCCGAGGTCCTGCTGGGCGGAGGGCAGCGCGATGTTCACGATCGTCGCGTCGAGCACGACCATCAGCTGGGCGAGGGCGATGAAGACGAGCGCTTTCCAGCGGCCGGGGTCGGCCTCGGCCTGGCTCGCGGGGCTCGCGGGGATTTTGGACATGGGGGTAGCCACCTCTTGGCGCGTACAGGTGAAAAAAGGACGTAAGGGAGTACGTGAGGACGTACGAGTGAAGGGACCGCCGAGGGCGGGGCGGGTGCTAGTCCGCGGTCGTCACGACCGCCGGCAGGAATCGCGTCTCAGGTCCTCCAGGGTCGCGGCCGTCCCCGGCAGCTCGGAGCGCGCGGGCGCCTCCAGGCCGTCGAGGAACAACTGCAGGTGACGGTGGACGAACTGATCGAAGTTCACGCAGGCCGTGCCGGGCAGCGGACGGGTCAGCTGCGAGACCGCCACCATCAGGTCCCCGACGCCGATGTCGGAGCGGAGCCGACCGGCGTGCTGCGCCCGCTCGACGAGGCCCTGGACGGCCTCCTCCAGGCGCTCGCGCTCGACGGTCAGATCCGGGTGGTCCTTGTCGAAGGCGCCGTCGAGCATCGGGCACAGGGCGCCGATGCGTTCGTCGGCCGCGGCGTGGGTGAAGCGGCGGAGGGCGGCGAAGGTGTCGGCCTCCTCCTCGGCGGCGCGCTCGGCGAGCTCGGTGACGCGGGCCATGAGGGAGAGGACGACCTCGCGGACGAGGTCGGCGCGCTCGGGGAAGTTGCGGTAGAGCGTGGCGTTCCCGACGCCGGCGCGACGGGCCACCTCGTCGTACGGCACCTGGGGGCCGAACTCGACGAACATCTCGCGGGCCGCCGTCACGATCCGCTCGCGGTTGCGCAGGGCATCGGCACGCGGGCGCGGTACGCGGCGGACGGGCGCGGTGTCCGGGGTGCTGGTCACGCCACAACCTCCTCAACAGGCCATCGGAATCATCCGAAGCGATCCGGGGACGGACTCCCCACTTCGCGGAACACAGGGTTAAACGGGGAGAGGCTCCCCGCTTATTTCCCGCTCATCCTGTGACGTAGGTCACAGTCGACACGCCGCACGGGGTGCCGACCCGATCGGTCCACCCGGCGCGCGCCCCCGAGCCACTCGCCACAGGCTGATCGCACGACACGGATCTCCGTACCGACCGCACAGGAGACCCGTGCCGCGACCTGCCCCCACCGGAGAGGCGCCCGTATGCAGCACCCCCGCCGACGGATACGCAGGCCGGTCGCGCTGGCGGCGACCACGGCCCTCTCCCTCGCGCTGCTCACCTCCGCGAGCACGACGCTCCCCGACCCCGCCCCGGCCTCGGCCGGCCCCGTGGCCGCCGCGCCGAACGGCGCGCAGCTCGGGCCGTGCCGGATCGCGACCACGATGGGCGTGCAGATGTCGGAGGGGCTGCCCACCGCTCCCGGATACGTGCGCTCCACGGGCCGCGTCAGGGCGCTCACCCTGATGGTCGACTTCCCCGACGCCGTCGGCGAAGGCACAGCGATGAGCCGTTTCCGCGAGTTCTTCCCGCAGACCTCCGACTGGTTCCACACCAGCTCGTACGGGCGCCTGAAGTACCAGGCCGAGGTCCCCATGACCGACTGGCTGCGGATGCCCCGGCCGTTCTCCGCGTACGGGATCGAGCGCGGCTCACCGTACGAGCCGGGATACCGCTCCCTCGTCGAGGACATCGTGAAGGCCGCCGACGCGAAGGTGGACTTCAGCGCGTACGACCTGGTCAACGTCCTCGCCACGCCGAACGCCGGGCCGTCCGCCCTCGACACCGTCCTGTCCGTGACGTTCTCCGGGAACGACGACGCCCCGTACGCCGACGGCGTCCCGCTCGCCAACACGTCCTTCGTCTACAGCCGCCAGGACGACGGCTCCGGCAGCTTCACCGAGACCGGCTACCGGGTGCTGCCCCACGAGAACGGCCACGTCTTCGGCCTGCCCGACCTCTACACCTCGGACGGCGGCGGCACCGTCGGGCACTGGGACATCATGTCCGAGGACTGGGGCGCCAACAACGACCTGCTCGGCTGGCACAAGTGGAAGCTGGGCTGGCTCGACAACGACCAGATCAGCTGCGCCTCCACCCCCGGCTCCACCGACTACACCCTCACCCCGCTGGCCGTCTCCGGCGGCCCCAAGCTCGCCTTCGTCCCGCTCTCCGGCACCTCGGGGTACGCGGTCGAGGTGCGCAGCAAGGAGGGCAACGACGAGGCGGTCTGCGAGCAGGGCGTCCTCGTCTACCGGGTCGAGTCCGACGTGGACACCGGCCACGGCCCGGTGACCGTGTCCGACAGCGACCGCTCCAGCGGCGGCTGCACGCGGCGCCCGAACGTCCACGCGGAGCTGTCGGACGCCCCGTACCGCCCGGGCGAGACGTTCACGGACCGGGTGAACGGCATCCGGATCAGCGTCCTGGCCGAGGACACGGGCGGCGCGTACCGCATCCGCGTCACGCGCAGCTGAAGAGCCCTCTCAGCTCCCTCTTCAGGATCTTCCCGGTCGGATTCCGCGGCAGCTCCCCGTCCCGCACGAGGACACGGGCGGGCACCTTGAAGGCGGCGAGGCGCGCGCCCACGTGGGCGCGCAGCCGCTCGACGTCGGGATCGGCCTCGGGCCGCAGCCGCACGACGGCCACGACCTCCTCGCCGAGCACCGGATGCGGAACACCGAGGACGGCGGCGTCGGCGACGTCCGGGTGCTCGTGCAGGACGCTCTCGACCTCGACGCAGTACACGTTCTCGCCGCCGCGGATCACCATGTCGGTGATCCGGTCGACGACACTGACGCGCCCGTGCTCGTCGACCCGCGCGAGGTCCCCGGTCCGGAACCAGCCGTGGTCGGTGAAGGCGGCGCGGGTCGCGGCCTCGTCGCCCCAGTACCCCCGGACCAGCGACTGCCCGCGCAGCCAGAGCTCCCCCACCCCGTCCCCGTCGGGCCGCTCGATCCGCACCTCGGTGGCGGGCGAGGGGCGCCCGACGCTCCCCGGATGCGCCCGGTACTCGGCCCCGACGTTCGACAGGACGCCGCCGCAGGTCTCGGTCAGCCCGTAGCCGTTGCGGGGCTCGACGCGCTGCCCGTACGCGGCGGTGATCCCGGCGACGATCCCGGGCGGGGCGGCGGCGCCCCCGGTGCTGAGGAGGACGAGGCTCTCCATCGGGTCGCCGGCGGCGCGGGCGGCCTCGAGCAGCTGGAGCGCGGTGGTGGGCACCCCGGCGTAATGGGTGACGCCGTGCCGGCGGATCAGGTCGAGGGCGGCCCGGGCGTCCCACTTCCGCATCATCACCAGGGTCCCGCCGGCGGCCATGACGGCGTAGAAGGACGTGAAGGCGGCCACGTGGAAGAAGGGAAAGGTGGTGAGCGAGACGGGCGCGGGCGCGGTCCCCGGCACCTCCCCGCGAGCGAGGGCCGCGGCGGCGGCGAAGTACCGGGGGTTCATGGCCGCGCCGGACTGCGCGAGGTGCGTGGCGACGGCGCCCTTGGGCCGGCCGGTGGTGCCGGAGGTGTAGATGATCGTGGAGTCGTGCTCGGGAAGGACGTCGACGGAAGGCGGCCCGAGCAGGGGGTCGCTGTCGGGGACGTACGCGACGAACCCCTCCTCGGCCTCCCCCTCGAAGACGATCCCGGGCACGCCGTTCCGGGCGGCCCAACCGCGCACCCGCGCGACCCGCTCCCCGTCGACGAGCAGCACGCCGGGCGTGCAGTCGTCGAGGGCGTACGTGAACTCGTCCTCGGTCCACCAGGCGTTGAGCGGCACGGCGACGAGCCCGGCGAGCTGGGCCGCCCAGAAGGCGACGTGCCACTCGGGGAGGTTCCGCATGGCGACGACGGCCCGGTCCCCGGGGCGCAGCCCGTACTCCCCGACGAACCGCCGGGCGAGCCCGCAGGCGGCGTCGAAGAACTCCCGATAGGTCGTCCGCCCGGCCTCGGACACGAGAAAGACCCGGTCCCCGTAGGCCCAGACGACCTCGACGAACTCCCGCAGGGTCTGCGGCCCGCCGACGTACACCCCGTCCTGAACGGCGAAGGGAGCCCCCTCGGCGGTCAGCCGCTCCACGCCACCCGACACCACCACGAGACCTCCCGCGCACCCGCTCTCCCCAGCTCGGCGACGCTATGCGCCCCCGGTACGGGGGTCAACCCGCGGCCCGGAGGGGTGCGGCGGGCACGCGACGGCCACGATCACCACACCCCGCGCAATGTGACGCCCGCCACATCCCGATGGGGACAGTAGGCGTCCGTTTACTCGGGCATTACTCTCCAAGTCCATCATCCGGACGCGCAGCCACCGCCTGACCAGCGGAGCGCGACGCCGGTGTGCAGGCTGAGCTTCGGGGGGCTCGAGATGGCTGTATCAGGCATGCGCGTATTGGGACTCTCCGAGCTGGAGGAGAGCATCTACCGCCACTTCCTGCGGAATCCCGACACGACCGACGGGGACATCCACCTCCTGCTGCGGGCCGACCGCGAGGCCGTGGCCACCGCCCAGGACCGACTGCGCGAGCTCGGCCTCCTTTACGGCACCGACGGGCAGACCGTGTGCCCGACCGATCCGGCGATCGTCGTGGACCGGCTCACCGAGCTGCGCCTGCGCGAACTCCACCAGGAACTGCAGGAGGTCACCCGCTGCCGGCACCTGGTCGCCGAGCTGCGCGACGAGCAGAGCCCGGCGCTGGCCTCGCCCCAGTCCGTCGAACGCATGGAGAACGTCGCGCAGATCCGCAACCGGATCGACGACCTCGCCTTCTTCGCCCGCGAGGAGATCCTGTCCGTCGAGCCGTACACGGTACTGACGCCCGAGAACATCGCGCACTCGCGCCCGCTGGACCTGCGCTGTCTGAGCCGGGGCGTCCGGATCCGCAGCGTGGTGCTCCAGGAAGCCCTCGCCGATCCGCTGACCGTCGGCTACCTGCGGGAACTCACCGCGAAGGGAGCGCAGATCCGGGTGGCGGAGGACCTCTCGGAGCGCGTCCTCGTCTACGACCGGCGCACCGCGCTGGTCCCGATCGATCCCGAGGACACCTCCCGGGGCGCCCTCGTGGCCCAGGAGACCGGCCTCGTCTCCGGCATCCTCGCCCTCTTCGAGAAGATCTGGTGCCAGGCCACGGACCTGGCGACGATCACCGCCGACGACGAGGAGTGCCCGGGCGGTCTCGCCGAGACCGAGCGGGATGTCCTGAAGTCCATGTGCCACGTCGGCAAGGACGAGATCGGCGCCCGTGACCTGGGCATGTCGGTACGGACCTACCGGCGGCACGTGGCCGACCTCCTGCGCGTCCTGGGCGCGTCCAGCCGCCCGCACGCCGCACTCCTGGCACGCGAACGCGGCTGGATCTGACGCTCCACGGCGCGGGCCGGGCTTCACCGCCCGGGCCCGCACGGCGGCGAACCGGGGCCGGACCGGGTCCGGGTCGGCGCGGTGGGGCCCGGAGCCGGACGGGGTCCGGGTCGGCGCGGTGGGGGCCCGCCCGGGCCCTGACCGCACCCGGCCCGGTCCTCGCCGCTACGAGACGGCCGCGCCCTGGAGGTCCTGGACGGCCCGGCGTACCGCGGCCGACACCGGGGCGGCGCCCTCGGACAGGGCCGTCAACCGGTCCTTGAACGCACGGCGCCGATCGGCGGCCAGGACCGTGCCCAACTGGCCGCCCGCATGAGCGAGCCCGGCCAGCAGCGCGACCCGGCCGTCGGCCGCACCGCCATCCGCGCGGGCGCCCGGGTCCTCGACCGCGGCGGTCACCGCGGCGCGCAGCTCCCCCGCGGCCGCGAGGCCCGCCGGGGTGAGACCGACGCGCTCCAGCGGGAAGACGCCGAAGACCCGGCCGCTGCTCCGCTCCAGCAGACCGTCCTTCTCCAGGCCCCGCAGCACCGCGTGGATCGACGCACGGCCGTCCTTGCGGACCCAGTGCAGCCACTTCCTGCCGGGCTCCGCCCCGATCCGCTGCCACACCTCCCGGAGCGCGGCGTCCGGCGGAGCCTCGCCCACGGCCCCGGCCGCGCCCGCCTCGTCCGTCAGGGCACCGCCGTCGAGCAGGTCGGCGAGCAGCGCGCCGCGCACCGCCGGGGCCAGGGACTGCCGGACGGGAAGCCTGCCGCCCTCCGCGTCGAAGGCGAGCAGGATCATGTCGCCTGCCAGAGTCGTCACAGCTGTTCCTCTCATCCGGGCACAGCACCGGCAACAGCCGCCGGTTTCCTGGCAGTCTGCCCCGCCAGCATGCCGAGCGCCGCTTCCTCGCCGGGCGGGAAGCCCAGCCTGTTCATCACCATGTGCAGGTGATGGAGCACCTGATGGTCCCGTGAGCCGGGGGCCCGCAGGAGGAGTTCGGCCAACGCGTCGGCGTGCGCGTCGATCCGCTCCCGCACGCCGAGTGCGGGCACGCCCTGCTCCCGAACTCCCGCCGAGACGCCGCCGAGCAGGGGCCTGAGCTGCTCCCCGCCGGCGGCCAGGCGCAGTTGCCAGCCCCACCGGGTGCGGTGGCGGACCCAGAAGACGTCCCGCTCCTCCTCGGTCAGCACACGTGCGGTGAGCGCCCGGGCGAAGTAGACGGCGTGCGCCGCCCGTTCGTAGCGCCGGGGCAGGGCCGCGAGGTCGAGCTCGGCGCAGAACGCGCTGTCGAGACGGAAGATGCGCTCGGCGAGGGCGACCCCGTCCGGGCCGCCGTACTTGGCCGATTCCGGCGCGTACAGCGCGGGAGTGATGCCCCGCGTCGGCGAGCCGGGCGGCAGTACACCGGGCAGCAGGCCGACGGTGTCCTCGGGCCGCTCCTCCAGGGTGTCCAGCAGACCGGTGAGCTCCTCGCGGGCGACGGCGTCCAGCGCGTCCACCGCGTCGGCCCCGGCGCGCAGCCGCAGTCGCAGGTGGTGGCCGGTGGCGTCCCAGTACCTGATGAAGAACCAGTCCTCGCTGCCCAGCCTCCCGGCCTGCGCGGCCAGCCACGGCACCAGGGTGCGGACGGCCGCGTCCATGAACCGGGGGCCGCCCGGGTAGACCCGTACGTACCACCAGTCCCGCTGGGGAACGGTCGTGCTCATGCTTCCTCCTCCGGGCGCCGCCAACGCAGCAGCGCGATGTGCTCGGCGGCCCGCGTGCCGCCTGCCGCGTCCCGCAGCGGGTGCGCGGACCTGACCGGCAGCGCCTCGACCAGGCGCAGGTGGCCGGTGGCCGGGCCGGCCCACTGGGCGAGCACGGACAGCGAGAGCGGGGAGGTCAGCGACACCCACAGGGGCTTGCGGTCCGTGCCCTGCTCGTCCGGCCCGAAGCCGGTCAGTCGGTGACAGAAGACCTCCTCCGGCAGGCCGTGCGCACGCCGGAACTCCTCGGCGCGCAGCACGGTCTCGGCGTCGCTCTCGCCCGGCCTCGGCACGGGCAGTTCGGCGGCCGGGACGACCCACGAGGCCCGGGAGACCGTGACGCGGCCGAAGGCGGCCCGCGCCGTCGGCACGACGGCGTCGGTGCGCTGCTCCTGGAGTCCGAACGGCAGGACGTAGTCCGAGTGCGGCGAGCCGTTGACCCACGGGTCGGCGAGTACGGCGAGGAGACGGGCGAACGGCGGGAAGAGATGCGGCGGGACCAGTCCCAGGTAGGCGAGGCCGACGGGGTCGCCGCCGCGGTCGCGCAGCGCGAGCGTCCCTTCGCCCGGGTCGTGCGTGAGCACGGTGTCCGCCAGGTCGAGACCGTCGGCCGCCGGGGTCTCGCCGGGCAGCACCAGCGGCGGGAGCAGACCGGCCGACCGTGACTGGGCGGTGTTGATCTCCGTCCACAGGACGAGTTCCCGGCAGGCCCGGCCGGGCCAGCAGGCCTGGACGTGGGCGCGCAGCCGGTCGCGGAAGCCTTCGCCGAGAAGCCCCCCGAAGCGGGTCACGAGCCCGCCCGTGCCGGGGTTGAACTGGTTGACCACCAGCCGGTAGTCGCCGCCGCGCACGGCCTCCGGGCCGGTCGCGGCGAGCTGGAACAGCACCGCCGCGGCGGGCGGCGCGCTGCTCGGCCCGACCGGCAGCCAGGCCCGCTCGCCCGCGGTCTCCCGCTCGGCGCGGTCGGCGACGGAGGCCTTGTCGAGGTCGGGCTGGGCGTCGCCGTCGACGGCGACACGCATGAGGAAGCCGAGCACGTCGGTGCAGGTCCCGCCCGGCCCGTACTCGGCCGTGAAGCGGTCCACGAGCACGTCGTAGAGGTGCGAGCGGAACACGAACGGGCGCATGCGGCGGCCCAGTTCGGTGAGGTCGCCCCGGACCTCCGGCACATCGAGGAGCTGCGGCAGAGCGAGGTCGCTCGCGACGTCCTCGTACAGCACCTCCCCGGACTCGAACCGGTCGAGACCGGCCCGCCGGGCCCAGCGCCGGGCGGTGTGGCGGGCCCGGGTGAGCGTCTCGGTACGTTCCTCCTCGCCGGCGGCGGAGAGCGCGGCGGCCGAGTCCCTCAACTCCCGCACCTCGCCCGCGATCCCGTCCTCGGGATGCCCCGCGAGCAGCTCCGCCACGGCTCCCACCGGGTCGTCGCCGCGCCGCCAGGGCGGTACGGGCGCGATCAGCCCGGTGTCCAGGAGACGCCGGAAACGACGGAAGGGATCGGGACCGCCGAGGCCGGACAGCAGCCCGTCCAGGGAGTGCTCGGAGTCGGCCGCGAAGCCGGAGAGCCAGGGTGCCGCGTGATCGGCTTCCACGACCCGGTCGAGCCGCCAGGCCAGCCCCCCGTCGGCGACGGGCTCGGGCAGCAGGACCAGGCCGTGCGGAGCATCGGGCCCGCCGGGCCGGACCGGCGCCAGCCGGTACCGCAGCAGACCGGCGGTACCGGCCTCACGGGCCAGACAGCGCAGAGCGAGCTGGGCGAGGGCGGTGGCGGCGTAGCTGTGGGCGGCGGAGGGCGAGGCGGGGGTCGAGGCGTGGGTGGTGAGGGCCGTCGTGTCGGCGAAGCCGGTGGAGCCGCCCTCGCCGACCGTGGTCAGGGTGGAGAACGGGCTGGTCTTCACAGCCGCCCGGGACACGTAGGAGTAGAGCGTGCGCAGGTTGCGCGTCTCGGCGGGGCGGCGGCGCGGGCGGCCGTGGCGCAGCCAGTCGGGGGCGGCGAGCGCGGCGGCCCGGGCGAAGCCCGGATCGGCGAGGTGGCCGGCGAGCGCGGCCGGGGCCGCCGCACGGTCCTCGGCGAGCAGGGCGTCGAGCCGTCGGGCGGTCTCGTCGCGCAGCCGTACGGCCTCCTGCCAGCCACGGAAGTCCGCGACCGCTTCGGGTCCGGCCAACTCGGCGATACGAGCGGGCAGTTCGTCGCCCCACGGCAGCGCACGCAGCCGGTGCGCGGCCCGCTTGGCGGCCAGCACCTGGCGGCGCAGCGGCACCTCGTCGTCCAGGAGGGGCACCAGCGGGAAGCAGGCGTCCTCCACGGCGGGCCGTCGGCGCTCCAGTTCGGCGTGCGCGTCGGCGGCCTCGGCGATCGCCCGCCGCGTCTCGGCCCCGGTGAGGTCCAGGGCCTCGGTGGGCAGACCGCCCACCCGGGTCAGCAGCGGTCCGGAGATCTCGGGGGCGGTCACGGCATCGACCGTCCGACCAGCTCGAACGACCAGATCAGCGACTGGACGACGAAGAAGCCGAGCGCCACGGTGTAGACGCAGCAGACGATGCCGTACGTGACGTGCAGCCGGCGGCTGCGGGCCGGCATCCGCTCCAGGAAGCCCGGCAGCGGGCGGCCCAGCAGGCGGTGCTTGAGCAGGGTGAAGGCGCGGCCCCGTGCGTCGACGAGGCCGAAGCCGGCCTCCAGCGCCGCGTAACCGTCGCTCGGGAGCATCGGGTTGATGTTGGTGACCAGGTTGAGCATCTGGAAGATCAGCAGCGCCCCGGCCACCTGCGCGACCGGGCCGTCGGTGGTGAGCACGAGCAGGGCGGCCGCGCCGGTGAACCAGCCGTCGCTGAGCGGTCCCGCGACGGCGAGCAGGACCCGGCCGCCTCGGGAGCGGACGCGGTAGGCGTCGGTGCGGTCGACGTACGCGAGCGGCATGAAGTAGAAGAGCAGCGCCACTCCCAGGCCCCGCACGGGGACCTTGAGCACCTGGCAGACCATGGCGTGCGCGCTCTCGTGCACGAGGATCTGGAGGAACATCAGCGCGATGGCGACGAGGGTTCCCGTGCCCAGCAGGTCCTTGGCCGGCGGAGCCGAGGTCAGGACCGCGTAGAGGCCGAGCAGGATGCCGAGGATGCCGCCGCCGGCGAAGACGCCGACCGACAGCCAGGACGGGACCGGGCGCAGCAGCCGGGCCACCGGCTCCAGGACCGTCGGGAGCGAGCGGGTGATGACGAATCGGGGCATCAGCATGCTGGTGCCGAAGCGGCCGCCGGCGCGCTTCTTGGGCTCCCGCTCGGCTTCGGTGCCGACGAGAAGGCCGCTGCGGCTCAGCTCGTCGACGAAGGCGGTGAGCTCTCCGCGTACGCCCTCGGCGGGTACGCCCCGGCGCTCGGCCATCAGGGCCGAGAGCTCGTCCAGCGAGTGCGCTCCGTCGAACTGGCGGAGCAGCGCGGCCGCCGACTTGGTCAGCCGGTGGTAGGTCCCGCCCTTCGGATCGAACATCAAGGGGTGGTCGTCCATCCCCCGGATGATCTCCAGATCCTCCCGGAGCTTGGGTGCGGTGCACGTGTCCACGGCGCGGTTCCTCCCTCCGCAGCGGCGGCCGGTCCGCTACCGTGCCGGGCCGCCTGGCTCTAATCTGGTCTGGTCTGACGCAGTCCGGTCCGGGAAAAGCGGACCGGGCTGGGCCTGTGCGGCGGATCAGGGTCGGATAGGCCGCGGCGTCTGGTGCGGTGCATCGCAAGGCGCCGGAGCGTCCTCATAGCGGAGCTATGTGGGCGTTTCGGCAACGCGGCGAGGTGCCGTGCCAGGCGTCGCGGTCCCGGCCATGATCCGCCGGACAGGACCGAGGGCCCTGGGCCCCCGGGGTACTAGGACCACCCCGGGAGCCCAGGATCCGTAGGGCTGATCAGCCGCCCTGGCTGGAGACGCTGCTCATCGAGCCGACACAGCCGACGGGGCAGCTGGCCGAGCCGGCGCAGGCGCCGCAGAACGCGGTGGTGAAACCGGGGCTGACGGCGTCCTGGAGGACCTCCAGGTCGAGGGACTCCGACCACAGCTCGAGCTCGTTGTCGAGGTTCTCGTTCATGGCGTTCACTTCCTTTTCTGTCGTGCCGCCTGCCGGTGCAGGCGGTGGGAGTGCGGGTGGTGCTGCGGACGCTCTAGCCGAAGCTGGAGGCGCTCGCGGAGGAGGAGGCGGTGCTCGTCGGGCACGAGGCCGTCGAGGCGGTGCCGGCGGTCGCCCAGGTGCCGAGGGCGACGCCCTCCTTCAGGGGCTCGAGACCGAGGGCGTCCGAGGCCAGCTCGTCGGCGGACAGGTCCAGTTCGAGGTCGTTGAAGTCCTGCACTGAGGAATCCTTTCTGTGTGGCGTGTGGCGTGTGCCGTGTGGCGGAGTGACCCGCGAGGGGGGTCAGCCGATGGTCGACGCGGACGACGCGGTGGCCGCGGACGTACCGGGGCAGGACGCGGTCGAAGCGGATCCGGCGCAGAAGAAGCAGCCGAGGGCGTTGCCCTCCGGAAGCTCCTCGATCGCCAGCTCGTCACCGTCGATGACGTAGAGCTCGAGGTTGTTCTCCATGGTGTTCACCTCCCTTCGATGTGCGGTGCGGTGGGGACGGCCGGCAGGACCGGCAGGGGGCTTCGGATCAGCCGTAGGTGGACGCGCTGCTGACGGACGACGCGGACGTCGCCGGGCAGGACGCGGTCGAAGCGGATCCGGCGGACGCCCAGCTCGCGAGGGCGTTGCCCTCGGGCAGCTCCTCGATCGCCAGTTCCTCGGCGTCGACGGCGTACAGCTCGATGTCCTCCATGCGAGGCACCTCCTCAGGTGTCGTGCGGTGGTTGAACGGCTCCCGCACCCGGTCGGGGCGGGAAGTCTCAGGGGGCCGGCGGCAGGCCCAGGGCCAGCGCGAAGATCTGCTGGCGGCTCGTTCCGTCGCTGAGCAGCGGGCCGCGGACGGCCGCCGGGATGAAGCCGGCGAAGACACTGCCGACCAGTCCGTGGGCGACGCCGTCCAGCCACATCCCGTACGCGACGGAGCCGGCACGGGTGAGCAGCAGCCGGTAGCCGTGCCCGCCGTGGCGGTGGACCGCGGCGTCCAGCGGTACCCCGATCGAGATGATCGCGGCGGCGTCGGAGAACTCCGGCTGCAGCGTCAGTCCGTAGCGGGCCGCTCCGGTGGGCAGCTCCATCACCGGGGTGAAGGAGGACGCCGCGGCGTCGAAGCGGTGGACGGCGGGGGTGACCCCGGTCAACCGGTGGGCGACGACGGTGAGTTCGAGGGGACAGTCTGCGCCGTCCGCGCCGTCCGCGTCGTCGGCGTAGGCCGTGCCGTCCGCGGATCGCTCGTCGAGCTCCAGGGCCCGGGCCATGATGCCGGCCAGCAGTCCGGCGGGCAGGGGCTCCTGGGAGAAGCCGCGCAGGGAGCGCCGGTTCTCCAGGGTGGTCAGGAGGTCGTGGGGCACGGTCCGGTGGCTGTACGGGTCGACCGTGACGGTCGGTCCGATCGCCGCCGGGTCCGGTACGCGGCGTTCGGCGAGTGCCGTGGCCGCGGCGCCGCCGCGCTGCTCACGGAAGGACGCCAGCATGTCCATGGCCAGTTCGTGCGGGGCGCTCACGGGGCTCCTCCCAGGTCGACGAGGGTGGTGATCGGTTCCAGGTCGGGGTCGATCCCCAGGGCCGCGGCGACCGCGAGGTCGTCCCAGCGGGTACGGATCGCGACCGGCAGGTCCAGTGCGGTCGCCGCGGAGCGGAGCGTGGCAGTGGCGCAGCCGGCGTCGAGCAGGACGATCCGCAGGGCGAACGCCGCGTACTTCTTGGCGACCTTGGTGAAGTCGCCGGTGAGGACGACCGTCAGAGGTGCCTCGCCGGGGACGGCGCCGGGGTCGGCCGCGAGCCTGGCCAGTCGGTGCTCGGAGGCCACGTATCCGTAGACGCCGGGCTCCAGACCGGGCACGTCGCGGACCACGAGGTGGGCGACGACGGAGCCGATGTTTCCGCCGCTCGCCGTCCAGCGCTGCACGCGGCCGGGCAGCAGAGCCCTGCGGCCGGCGGTGACGGCGAGGAGCAGTGCGGCGGTCCGGTCGTCGAGAAGGGCCGGCGACGGTGAGCGCAGGGCTGCGAGCGGAGGCTCCGGGAGGGGCACGGCCGCCGCGACGGGCCAGGTCTTCTCGTCGTTCTGCAGAGCGATGTTGGAAGGCTTGTAGTGGGCCTGGTGGGCCTTGCCGTCGGCGTACTCCCGGGGCGGGAAGGCGATCGCCGCCTCGTAGCGCGCGGCGAGCGGTGGGGCGACCGGGTCGCCCGGTGCCGCCGAGCAGTGGGGGCAGCCGGGCCGGGTGGCGGCCGAGCGGCGCTGCTGGGAGAGATCCGCCAGATCGACGGTGCGCCACTGGGACGGCAGCGGGCTCGGCGTGCTCCGCGAGAGCAGCGCGAACAGGTCCCGGGCGAAGAGCGACGCGGCCAGTTCGGCGTCGCCGGGCAGCGGGGGCCGGTCGTCCGCCGGGTCCTCCGCGGTGCGGCAGGCCAGACAGGGGGTGAAGGCGAGGTCGACGTACGGCCCGAGATGGGCGGTGCGGCCGGTGAGCGCGAGACGGATCAGCGGTACGCCGGCCAGGGCGCAGGAGGCGGCGAGCGCCGCGGAGGCGTCCGGGTCCAGCCCGGCGGCGACGGCGAGGGTGCTCCCGGGTGCCGGTGCGAGCGCGGTGCCGATGTCCGGACCCGAACTCGTACCCGTACCCGAACTCGTACCCATGTCCATGAGGGAGTCGGCGAGGTGGCGCCGGGTGGCATCGGCCAGGGGGCCGGTGCCGAAGACCTCGACCCGGGCCCGGGCCAGCCGGTCCAGGGCCTCCTCCCAGGCGTGGTTGGCGCCGGTGGAGTCGCCGATACGGGAGAGGAAGTCGGCGAGCGCGTCGGGCACCGCCGCCGCCCGGGAGGCGGTCGCCTCGGACGCGGCCTCCTCGATCAGACCGCAGGTCCACAGCAGGGACAGGGCCTTGAAGACCGTGCCGGCCGGTATCCCCAGAGCCTCGGCCACGTCCTCGTGGCCACGGCTGCCGTCGAGCAGGGGGAGCATGCGGGGCAGCAGTTCCCGGGCGGCGGCGCCGCGCAGCAGCTGCTTCTTGGGGGTGCCTTCGACGACGAGGGCCTCGGGCGTGTGGTGCAGGGAGAGCCCGCGCCGGAGCCTGGGCCGCGCCGGGACGTGGAACTGCGGGTCGTTCAGGGCGGCCGAGGCCATGGCTTCGGCGGTGATCACAGAGTGGTCCGGCATCGAGGCCTCCTTTCCGGTTCAGGTCGTACGAGCGAAACGCGC
>NZ_BJMN01000081.1 GCF_006539185.1 Streptomyces gardneri | reverse complement strand
GGGGGATTCCACCTGCGCAGGCCCCTGCTGTATCTCCGCCACGCTGCCGACGCACAAACCCCAGGCGGTCATGGCGCCGGCCTCGGCCTCCAGGACGTGGCGGGAGCGGAATCTCGGGAAGCCCAGGCGGTTGGGAGACATGGTGGTCATCGCGATGACGCGATGACGCCTATCCAGGAAGGCGACGTCGATGGCGAACCGCATGCGGAAGGTGTGCACGCTGCCGGCCGGAGTGAGCAGCAGCGCCCCCTCGATCCCGTCCCGCCCGAGCAGCCCCCGCGTCCGGGCCCGGTAGGAGGCGGCCACCTCCAGCTCGACCTCCACCGGGCCGCTCCGCAACTCCCCGCTCCCGTCTTGCCACTTCGCCATGCGACCACCCTAGCTAGGGCTTACGGCCCCGCCTTCCGGGGAATGCGGACGGACAGGGCCGCAACGGCGCCAGCTGCTGGCCCGCTTCAACCCACCGAGGTGTTGCACGCCATGGAGGGGAGCGAGCGGAGCCCCGCACAGGTGCAGAGGTAGAACTGGATCAGGAAGCCCCCCGCCTGCGGTCGCGGCCGGTCAGATCTCGTTCATGCCGCCGTCGAGGTACCAGGCGCACTCGGCAAGGGCGTACAGCCATGCGGTTTCCCAGTCGTTTGCGTCGACTGCCGCGACGCTCTCGGCGTCCTCAATGAGTATGAGTCGTAGGGCCTCAGGGCCGGAGCGTTCGTAGGTGCGGGCGTCCTTTCTGCGCCGGGCGGCCAAATGACGGGACGCTTCGAACCTGAACTTGGGGTCGAGCTTGTAGCGGTCGAAATGGTGCTCCAGCCGTTGGGCCTTGAGCGGAGGCCAGTCCTCCGGAGGACGGACGGAGAACTCCGCGACAGCACCTTGGTCGGCTCGGAGGATGCGGGCGAAGAGCCACCGTTCGCTTCCGAGGTCGTCGAAGTACGGGTGGAACGGCTCCGCCGCCGGATCGGTGTAGAAGTATCTGCCCTTGCCCTGGTTGCAGGGCCCGCAGACAGGCACAAGATTCAAGGGCGTGAGCGCCAGGAGAGGGAAGAGGTTCTTCGGGGCGTGGTGGTCGATCTGCTCTGGCTTGGCGACCCCACAGATGGTGCATCCGTAGATCGCCGCCGCCTTCAGCGCGTCGTAGAGCTTGCTGCCTCCGCCACCGACGAACGCCTTGTCGTAGGTGTCTGTGAAGCGGTCCTTCTCCTCGTCCTGGGACTGGCCGCCAAACTCGGAGTGCAGCAGCTCGAACAGGGCGCCTGCCTCCCCCCGGGCCCGGTACCGCCGCTCCTGCCCTTTGAGCTCTGGAAGCCGAGCGGCCATCTCCTCATCCCAGCCCTGCTTCTTCAGCCAAATTGTGCAGGTCTTCATCACGTCCTCGACGGTGATCGTCGGCTTCTGCGGCCACCGCATCAGCGTTCCCCCCGCGCCGAGAACGTCATCGCGCGGAGAAGAGCACGGGCTTCAGCGCCCAGGCCCGTGAATCGACGTGTGATCTCCGCGTAGGTTCCGCCGTTCGCGACCTCCGCGGCGATTGCCGCGTGAAAACCCGTCGAGGTGACTTCCAGGCCGAACACGTCGTAGGTCAACTCGCCTACGCTCTCCCCGTAGGTTTCAAGATCAGGACGGCGGGCGGTGAGTTCGGTTCCGTGGCGTTCCAGGGCGTAGACGCAAGAGGCCGGAACTTCCTGAAGCACGACGGGGGAGTGGGTGGCGATGACCGCCATGCCGTTGCGGTCGGCAAGCAAGCTTGACAGCGCGTTCGTCAGGGCAGCGAGCAAGGGAGGGTGCAGGTGTGTTTCCGGTTCGTCGATCAGGACCAGGGTTCGCTCCTCGACCACTTCGATCAGTCGGGTCACCATCAACAACACCGCCGCGTGACCAGAGCTCAGGTTTGCAAAGACCCTGCCCATCTCCCTTTCGAGAGTCCCCTGGCTGCCTTCCCTGATCATGGCGTCGATCACTTCCAAGTCCCCGTCGAGGAAGCCGCTCGCCCCGTAGTTGAGCGTGTCGATGGCCCGACGCCAGCGGACACCTCGTGCCCCGACCCGCGCTTTGGCGAAGCTGCGGACGAACTCGTTCTTCAGCTCATCGTCGGACTTGAGGCCGCTCTTGGTCTGGTGCCGGAGGCCGATGAACTCGAACGGCATGTCCGTATCGTCCGGGACGATGTACGGATGGCGATCGAAGGGACTGAAACTGACGACCACACAGCTGGAGAAGCGGCTGGCTTCGTCCCCGGGACCGGAGCCCTCCTCGATGTCGAGCTCTACGTTCGCGGCGGCTGTGGCTATGGCGTGGAGTAGACGCGACTTCCCGACACCATTACGGCCGATCAGTGCGTGCAGGTTGGTCGGCGGCAGAGTCCCCGGTGTCGACTCGAACTTCAACTTGGGAGCTGGAAGCAGCCCCTTCTGCTCGGGTGTGTACGACCACCTGAACGGAACAATGCGGGCACGGATCCCGAGGGCAACGCGCCGGGTGCGATCCAGATCACCGGGCGACCGCCCGCGAAGGAGAGATGCGGAGAACACTGGCAGATCGATCGTTGCCTGATCCGATGGCTCGGCGTAGGCCGCATCCTTCAACGCGTACAGGATTTCGTGCGCCATGGATTTGCCGAGGCGGCGCCGTAGCAACTCGTAGTAGTCGTCCTCCATCCCGAGGCTGAAGTAACCGGCGCTCAGCTCCGTGAAGTGGGCCGGAAGGCGATCGGATGTGCGATTCCATCCAGCTGTCGTCATCTCAGCGTGCCCGATGCGCAGGAAGCCGATCATGACCAGGGAGCTGTCTCGCAGGCGTACCGAGAGATTGAAGGCGGTGACGAATCCGTGGTCGTTCCAGCTGTCCTTCATCAGGTAGGCGCCGTAAGCCTGTGGGATCGCTGCACGCCATTCCAACACCCGGAACTCCAAGGCAACTCCCATGTCTGGTCGACGGCCTCTGTCGCCGATCGGCAGGACGCAAGCATGCCAAAAAGCTCGTACCCAGGCCGTGTCCACGGAGAAGTTGAAGCAGGCCTCGCGCTCTGGCGGCGATCCCCTCGGAGCTGCTCCTCCGAGGGAAAGCGCCTCTAGTCCTAGGGCTTCCAGGCGCGGATCTCCAGGCCGACGATCGGCGTACCGGGCTCGATCCGGTCGTTGTCGACGAGCCACTTCTGCACAGCGGCTGTGACGTCGCCGCCGGCCGCGTCGACCATGGCTTTGAACTCGGCGCCGTCGAATCCTTCCTCGCCGGAGCCCGGGCCTCCTCGGTTGTCGGCGTAGGCCCGCTCCTCCGTCCCGTCGCGGCGCTGGACCACGTTCCGGCGGACACCGGGGGAGTCGGCGAGGCGGCCGGCGTCGTGCTTGAAGGAGCCTTTGCGGGCCCGCACGGTGAAGGCCACGAGCCCGCCGTTGGCGGCCGCGTCCTCCACGACCGGCCGCAGCCGGCTCGCACCGGAGGCGATGTGCTGCTTGCCGGCCTTCGCCAGCGACGAGGACCAGGTCTTGACCGGCTTGCCGTCCGCGCCGATGACCGGTCGCCCCTTGTCGTCCTTGACCGTCCGCTCGGCCCGCAGCTGCGTCTTGCCGCGTACGCGGGCCTCGGAGCCCTTGCGGGTGAGCCGCGGCCGCACGTGATGGGCGGCCAGGGCCTTCAGGCTCGTGATGTCACGCGGCCCGCCGGCCTGCACCTCCTGGACCACCGCCCGCAGCGCCTCCACCATCGACGCGCCCTTGTTCTTGGTGAAGAACTGCGAGACGAGCGACGGGTTGCGGCCGAGCATCTCCCCGACCTGCTTCTTGTTGAATCCCGCGTCCAGCAGCTGGTCGGTGAGCCGCGCCGCCTCGTTGCGCTGGGCACGACGGCCGCCACTGGCGGCGCGCCTCTTTCGCGGCGTCATGCTGCCGCCCCCTCGTCCTCGTCAGCGCACTCGTGATCGGAGTACGTCGTCGTGTCGTCGTCGAACTGGCCGTCACCGCTGTCGCCACAGCTGTGGCACTCCCACTCGGCGCTCCAGGTCACCTCTCCGCCCTGGCCGCAGTCGTGCCCGGACGACGCGGTGTCACCGTCGTCCCACACCACCTCACCCGACGCCCCACACTCCGGGTGTTCCCACCGGCCACCCCATGCCACCTCGCCGTTCACAGCTCCTCCGCCTCCAGGGCCTGCCGGCCGAGGCCCTGCAGCACGTAGAACTCCTCATCGGTCGTGGGCGTGGTCTGCTCCCAACCCATGGCCCCCTTGAGCAGGTAGTCGCCCGGCTCACCGCTGTAGGGCCAGTCCGGGCGCACCGAGCTGTAGATGGCGTCGGTCCGGAAGGCGAGGATCGACCCCGCCGGCAGGTGCAGCGCACCGGCCCGGGCGGGCTTGCCCGTCGCCGGGTCCGTCGTGCCGGTCGGGCCGGACAGGAGCGCGGCCCGGGCCGCCGACCACACGCCCGCAGCCCACTCCGGGTGCGCGTACTGGTCACGGGCGAAGCCGCTGTTGCGCTCCCAGGTGGCGTGCGTGTCGGTCAGGCCGGTCAGCCGGCCGCCGTCCGGGATCTCCGGGACCTCGCCGCCGGCGCCGAGCTCGATCGAGCCGGTGGTGATGCGGGGGCGCTGCGCGAACGTGCCGATCCCGTACAGCAGGATGCTGCGGACCGCGCGGGACGCGAGCCGTGCGGCCTGGCGCTGCTGCTCGTCGCCGTGCGCCCCGGCCAGGGCGCGCAGCGACTTCCAGGCGTCCTTGAGCTTGTTGGACCAGTCCTTGAGCGGGTCGCCCTTCTCCCAGACCAGGCCGTCGAGGATCTCCACCTTCCAGGGCTGGATCGGGTTGCGCAGCGCCTGGTTGATCTCGGCGCCGCCGGCCCAGGTGGTGAAGGTGCGGCCGCCCTCGTAGGGGTAGTGCCAGGCCCGCTCGCCGGGAGCGGGTGCCGGCAGCAGTCCGACGTGGTTCCAGTCCTTCGGGATGGTCACCCGCACCTGCCAGTGGCTGGGGGAGAACAGGGCGTTGGCCTGCTCCTTCTCGCCCAAGGACGCGAAGGCTGCCGCCGTCATCCGCTGCGGTACGCCGACGCCGGAGGTCCAGGTGTGCTTGGCGTAGGCGAAGGTGCGGTCGGCCTCGTACCAGCCGGGCACCCGCTCCGGCATGCGCGGCGGGGTGATGAGTTCGGTGCGGCCCTGTCCGGCGGTGGCGTGCAGCAGGCCGCGGATCTCCTGGGACATGACCGGGTAGCCGTCTGCCCACTTTGCCCCGGCCTTGGCGGGGATGGTCCGCGACCACAGGTCACGGCCGGTCTGTGACGGCGAGCCCATCAGCACGACGTCGTCCCAGTGGCGCTTGAGGGCCTTCCACAGTTCGACGAAGGCAGCTCGGACGGTGGCCGGGTGTGCGCCTGCCGGGTCGAACCATTCGCCGACGCTGCGGATCTCGGTGTGTTGGTCCTTGCCCCGCTGCCAGCGGCCCACCGGGTTGCGGGGGTGCACGAGGTGGCCGGCCTGCCGGTCCTTGCCGCGGGAAGACTCGATCTGCCAGCCCTCCGGCAGAGGACCGTTCAGCCACTCGGACACGGCGTCCTTCAGGAACTGGTGCCGGGCGGCGTTCAGGTGCCAGGGGTCACCGGCCGTGATGTAGATGCGCTCCACGTCCGCGGACACTGTCGCGTACACGGCGGTCAGGATCTCGGCGACGCTCGCGCGCCCGAGGTCCAGGGTGACCGCGCCGGCTTGCCACACCAGCACACCGGTCGCGGTGTCCAGGAAGGCCATCTGTCGGGTGGCCTGCTTGAAGTTGGGCCGCTTCGAGGTGAGGTTCGGCTCGGCGTAGATCCACCGGTCTCCTGCGGCGCCGTCCGGGATCGATGGCAGCGTCCGCTCCTGCTCGGCGTCGGGCGGTGTCACGGCGACCTGGGGGGTGGGAGGCTGGGCGGTTGCGGGCTCCGGCTTCTCCTCGGTGGCCGCTGTCGTGTCCGGCTCCTCGGCGGCCGCAGCCGCAGGGGCGGGTGAGGCCGCGACGGGCTGGGCTGTGGGGCGCAGGTTTGGCGCTGGCGTTCCGACCGGTTCCTTGGTCGGCTGTTCAGCCGCCTGCGGCTCCGGAAGATCGTCGGCGACGGGGATCGTTGGCCGGAGCGTCCGCGGGCGAGCTGGGGGGGCTCTGGGGGCCGAGAGAGGGTACGAGAGCCACGACGTCGATCACGGAGACGCCGGCGGACGTTGCGATGCGGTCTGCCTTGGCCTTTTCGAACGCGCCCAGCTCCACGATCCGCCGGTCCCGCCGGGTCTGCAGCTTGTCGAGTTCCGCCTGGAGCTTCGTGAGGTCGCGTAGCAGCGGCTTGATCTCGTCCCGCAGTTCGCGCAGCTCTGCCAGGCCGCCGCTGAAAGCCTTGCTGTCCATCAGGAAACATCCTTCGTGGGTCGGTTGAGGCTCTGGTTGACGGCCGTCGTGCGGTTAGTTCTTGGCGTTCCTGGCCTCTTCGCGGAGTTCCTGGAGCTTCCGTCCGCTCGGGACATGGGTGTACTGGCCCCAGCCGTTGATGTCGCTTCCCGTCTGCGCCTTGAGGGCGGGGGAGGGCTGCGCGAACGCGCGGCCGTCGGGGAGCTCGACCCAGCCGTCCGCCGAGATCGTTGCCTCGTGCGTCCGGTGGCGCCGAGGCTGGTGGTGCACGAGCTTGTCGCCGGGAGCGGCCAGGCCGGCCTCGATGATGAACATCAGGCCGCCGAGTCCCCTCTCGACGCTAGTGCCCTTGGCGTCTTTGCCGTCTCCCAGGAGCTCGCGGCGCAGCACGTCGTTGGGCGTGTCCACGAGGGGCTCACTGTGCCGCTGCAGGTACGCGAACACCTCGTCATCGATCTCGATCTTCCGCATGATCTCCCTCTCTACACTCTCCACTTTGTATTCTGCCAGATCCCAAGTTTAGTGTTCAATCGGGTTGGCATGGAATCCGGGCCATGCTCACGAAGCGGAAGGCTGCTGCGCCGTGTGCGTGATCGACGCGTGGGCCGCGCACGTGCATCTGCGGGCGTTGGCGGCTGCCAAGGGCTACCCGATGCCTCGGTGAGGATCGGCCGGGCGCCATACGCCGGTTCGCTCTTCGGACCGGACGTGATCCCGTACGCGGACGGGGTCCCGGCGGAATGCCCGGAAGGGCATCGCACCGACCGGGCAGCATGACGCCCATGGAATCCGAGCTACCCATCGCGTTCATCACGGGCGGCAGCGCACTCCTCGGAGTCGCCCTCGGCATCGGCGGCACGAGCTGTTCGGGCACATGG
This sequence comes from Streptomyces gardneri, assembly GCF_006539185.1. Lineage (GTDB taxonomy): Bacteria > Actinomycetota > Actinomycetes > Streptomycetales > Streptomycetaceae > Streptomyces > Streptomyces gardneri. The sequence goes on along the minus strand of NZ_BJMN01000081.1, from coordinate 2,666 downwards.
TCCTCGCCCGGCAGGTCTTGCCCTGGTCGGCGAGCATGAGCTCGACGTCGGTCTCGACCTTGTGCTCCTGGTCCTCTTCGACGGCGGCCGCGGTGGCGGCGACTTGGCGCCCTTGGGCTGGGCACGCAGTTGTAGGGGGTTCCCCGGCTGACGCCGAAGAGCTGCGCGATAGCCGAAACGGCTTGCTTGCCGACGAGATCCCGGGCATTGAAGACCTGGCAGGCCAGGCATCATCCGTAAATGACCGTGACTTCGGCACGATCAACGTCGAGGTCGACACCGAGCTCGCCAAGCTCGACCCGGCCGGCTACCGGCCGCTGAGAGCCTGCCGCCGCGAGCGGCCCTGACCGCCACGGACGCGCCTTTGATCGGCCTGTATGTGCGTAAGGGCGGTTCGCAGCCGTGGGGTTGCTGCGATCGTTGGGTGAACACGGACGGTCGGCGAGGTTGGGGGCGGCATGGGATGGAACCTCAGGTGGGTAGTGGCGGGGGGCGTGACGGTGGCGGCTCTCGCCGTGCCGGTGTGGCTGTGCGGGGCGGTGGTGCTGCCACCGCTGCTGGAGGATCCCGCGATCCGCTGGCCACTGGCCTCCACGCTGGGTACGGCGCTGGCCGCACTGGCGGCCTTGTGGGGCTACGGCTTCGCCACCCGGGGCCGCCCGACGACCGGGCCGACACCATCCAGTCCGTCGGCGCAGGCCACGGCTGAGCGCGCCGTTGCCATCGGCGGGAACAACCATGCCCCCGTCTCCACCGGTGACGCCCCCGCGCCGACTTTGCCCGCACCCGCAGGACCGGCTGCCGGACAGCCCTCCGCCCCGCCGGCGCCGGGTACCGTGTCCGCGTCCGGGGAGCGGTCGATCGCCATCGGCGGAAACAGCTCCGGGTCCCTTGCCACCGGCGACCGGCCCGGAAGCCCGAACTCGTGAAGTGGCCCTTCCAGCGTGGCGCCGCACAACCGGAGGCGCCCGCCCCCGAGCACGGCCCGCGCGTGGAGGCGAGCGCCGAGCGGGCTGTCGCGATCGGGGGGAACAACTACGCCCCCGTGCTGACCGGGGACGCCAGGGCGGTGTTCCTACCGCCCGACGCGTTCCTGCCGCCCGCCGAGGTGGCGGCCCCGGCCGGGCTGGACACGCTGGTGGTACGCCCTGGCCTGTTCGTCGGACGCACCCGCGAGCTGGAGCGGCTGGATACTGCGCTCGCCGGCCCGGGCGGGGCGGTGGTGCAGGCGGTGGCGGGGCTGGGAGGGATCGGGAAAAGTACCCTGGCCGCGCATTGGGCGGCCACCCGCGCCCACGGCCGCGCCCCGATCCGGTGGGTCACAGCTGACAGTCCCGCTGGTGTGCAGGAGGGGTTGGCCGACCTCGCTACAGCCTTGCAGCCGACCCTGTCCGGTGTCCTGCCGATCGAGGCGTTGGCGGAGTGGGCCATGCAGTGGCTGGCAAGCCACACCAGCTGGCTGCTCATCCTGGACAACGTCATCGACCCCGCCGACATCACCCCGCTCCTTGCTCGCGCCGGGACGCGGGGACGCTTCCTGATCACCAGCCGCCTCGCCACCCCCTGGCACGGCATCCCCACCGTGGTACGCCTGGACGTCCTGGACGAGACCGAAGCCCTCGACCTCCTCACCCGCATCGCCACCGCGGCAGGCCCCCGGGACCTGGACGGCGCCGCCGAGCTCTGCGCCGAACTCGGCCACCTGCCCCTGGCCGTCGAACAGGCAGCCGCCTACCTGGCGCAGAGCCCGCTCACCACGCCCCGCGCCTACCTCGCCATGCTCCGCCAGTACCCGGCGGCGATGTACCAGCAAGGCGCCGTCGGCGTCACCTCACCCGAGCGCACCATCGCCCGGATCTGGCACATCACCCTGGACCAGATCACCGACCGCGAACCCCTGGCCGCAGACCTGCTCCGCATCCTGGCCTGGTACGCCCCCGACCACATCCCCGCCGGCCTCCTGGACGGCCTCGCCGACCCACCCGCACTGCAGGCCGCGCTCGGTCTCCTCACGGCCTACAGCATGATCACCCCCGACCCCGCCACCGGCACGCTGGCCGTCCACCGACTCGTCCAGGCCCTCGCCCGCACCCCCGACCCCGACGACCCCCACCGCCCGGCCAACGCCATCGACCGGGCATTCGACGAGGCCGCCACTCAGATGTACACCGCCCTGCCCGATTCCTGGGACACCCCCGCGACCTGGCCCACCTGGCGTGCTCTGCTACCCCACATCGACGCCCTGGCCGACCACGCACCAGCCGACACCGCCACTACCAACCTCGCGAGCCTCCTCAACGACACCGGGCTCTTCCTCGACAACCAGGGCCAGCTCACCCGCGCGACGGAGTACCTCCGACGCGCCCTTGCCGATTCCGAGCGGGTGCTGGGTGAGGACCACCCCGACACCCTGGCCTCCCGCAACAACCTCGCCTACACCTACGAGTCTGCGGGGGACCTGGGCCGGGCCATCCCCCTGTTCGAGCAGACCCTCATCGCCTCCTTGCGGGTGCTGGGTGAGGACCACCCCGACACCCTGACCTCCCGCAACAACCTCGCCACCACCTACGAGTCGGCGGGTATCCCGGGCCGGGCCATCCCGCTGCACGACCAGAACTTGGCCGACCGGGTGCGGGTGCTGGGTGAGGACCACCCCGACACCCTGA
>NZ_BJMN01000080.1 GCF_006539185.1 Streptomyces gardneri | reverse complement strand
CCCTGACACCCTGGCCTCCCGCAACAACCTCGCTGCCGCCTATCGGTCGGCGGGGGACCCGGGCCGGGCCATCCCGCTGCACGTTCAAAACTTGGCCGATCAGGTACGGGTGCTGGGTGAGGACCACCCCGACACCCTGGCCTCCCGTAGCAACCTCGCCTACGCCTACGAGTCGGCGGGGGACTTGGACCGGGCCATCCTCCTGTTCGAGCAGACCCTCACCGACCGGGCCCGTGTGCTGGGTGGTGACCACCCCGACACGCTGTCCTCCCGCAGCGACCTTGCCGCCGCGTACGGGTCGGTGGGGGACCTGGGGCGGGCCATCCCCCTGTTTGAGCAGACCCTCACCGACTCCTTACGGGTGCTGGGTGAGGACCACCCCGACACCCTGACCTCACGCAACAACGTCGCCTACGCCTACGGGTCGGCCGGGGACCTGGGGCGGGCCATCCCTCTGTTCGAGCAGACCCTCACCGACTCCCTGCGGGTGCTGGGCGGGGACCACCCGTTGACGGGAACGGTCCGAAGTAATCTCGCTTATGCCGTCGCCGAACGCGACGGCGGCGAGCCGGGGCATCCTTGACCCTGTGTCGCAAGCATGGATGTGACTTCAGGGCTGCGGTGGCCGCACGACTACCCTGGACGCTGCTCCGGGACACGACGTTCACCTGCGCCACCGTACGAATCCGCTGACCACCCGCCTGGCGGTGGGCGCGGGCCGCGAGAGGGAGCCGGCTTGTACGCCGACACCCCGAGCACTGCAGGCCCCCGGGGGCCTGCCGCGGGCACAAACGTAGCAGTGCCGCGGGCCTGGGAAGGCCCGCGGCACTGCTACGAGGTCCGTTCAGGCTTCGACGTAGGCCACGATCGTGATCTGGCGGAGGGCCGTCACGTAGTAGATGGCCCGGATTCCGTCGATGTCGTCGCCGTAGTCACGCAGCAGGGTGCCGGGCACGGGGGCGCCGATCTCCAGGTTGACGCTGATGGCGACGATCCCGCGGTCCAGTCGGTGAGTTTCGGATGACGTTAGCTTCGTCAGCTGGGTGAGGGCGGGCTCGACGAGGACGACCTGACCACGGCGCGCGCAGTGGTCAGGCGACACGGGGCTGCTCGTCGGCGAGGCGCTTGAGGTGGGCGTCACGGGCGTCTTCCCACAGCACGCCGGAGTCGGAAGTCGGGTAGCCGTGCGTGGCGATGTCCTCCAGCACGGAGGCGAGGACGTCGATCCGGGGTGCCGGTAAGAACCGTGTCACCGATCCTGCTGGCTTATTCCGTGCCCAGCGGGGCTGACGGCTCGTTGGTCGGGACAGCAGCGGCCGTCTTGGCGTTCCCGGTCGCGGGTGGGGTGTGGAATGTCGATGCAGCCGAGGCCGTGGCCGAAGGTGCCTGAGCTGACCGCGCAGGTGGCACGGGCGGTGGCGGCACGGGGCCCGTACCCGTTGGCGATGCGGGTCCGTGACGAGCTGGGCGAGTTGTTCGCGGACGCCGAGTTCGCCGAGGCGTTCGAAGCCAGAGGGCGGCCAGGCTGGTACCGGGCCAGCTCGCGCTGGTGACGGTGTTGCAGTTCGCCGAGAACCTCACCGACCGGGCGGCGGCGCATCGTTTGCGGTACGGCATGGACCTGAAATACGCGCTCGGCCTGGAGCTGGATGATCCCGGGTTCGACGCCTCGGTGCTGTCCGAGTTTCGCACGCGACTGGTTGAGCACGGGATGGAGGAGAAGGTGCTCGATCTGCTGCTGACCGCGCTCAAGGACCGGGGCCTGGTGAAGGCCGGAGGCAGGCAGCGCACCGACTCCACCCGCGTGCTGGCGGCAGTACGCGATCTGAACAGGCTGGAGCTGGCCGGGGAGACGCTGCGGGCCACTCTGGAGGCGCTGGCCTGTGCGGCCCCTGACTGGCTGGCCCAGGCGGTGCCCGTCCGGGAATGGGCCGAACGCTACGGCCCGCGGACTCACTCCTGGCATCCGCCGGCTTCCACGAGCAAGCGCGAGGAGATAGCCCTGGACTACGGCCGGGACGGGTTCGCACTACTGGAGGCGGTGCATGCCCCCGATGCCCCGGCCTGGCTGCGTGAGCTCCCGGCGATGCAGGTCCTCCGCGCGATGTGGGTGCAGAACTACCACCGCACTGTGAGTGAGGCCGGGGCGGAGGTGAAGCGGCGGGAGAGCAAGGACCTCCCGCCTGGCAGGCTGCGGCTGGCTTCTCCGTACGACACGGACGCGCGCTACGGCCTCAAACAGGGCTCCTGGTGGACCGGCTACAAGATCCACATCAGTGAGTCCTGCGATGAAACCGACGTGCAGGACGCGGCCACCGGCCAGGCGATGGTCCTCGGAGCCGACGGACCGCCGCCGCGCTTGATCACCAACATCGCGACCACCGACGCCACGGTGACCGATGCGGAAATGACCGAACCGGTCCATCACATGCTCGCCGCCCGCGATCTCCTGCCCGCCGAGCACTTCCTCGACTCCGGTTACGCGTCCGCCGAGTTGATCGTCGGCATGAAGAAGAACTTCGGGGTCACCCTGGTCACCCCGGTCCTGATGAACAGCTCACCCCAGGCACGTGCCGGCGCCGGGTTCGACCGCACCGCGTTCACCATCGACTGGGACAAGCGGCAGGCCACCTGCCCATCAAGTTCGACAAGGAGACATGTCGCCCCTGCCCGGTGCGTGACCAGTGCACCCGCTCGAAGACCGGTGGTCGAACCCTCTCCCTGCAACCCCGCGAGGTGCAAGAAGTCCTCGACCATGCTCGCCTCCAGCAGGGCGACGAGCAGTGGCGAGCCAAGTACGGAACCCGCGCGGGCATCGAGGGAACCATCCACCAGGCCGTCGCGGTCACCGGCATGAGACGTGCCCGCTACCTTGGTCTCCAGAAGACCCACCTGGAGCACGTCTTCTCCGCCGTTGCGCTCAACCTCATTCGCCTCGATGCCTGGTGGAACGGCCACCCGCTCGACCGCACCCGCGTCGGCCACCTTGCCCGCCTCGATCTCTCCCTCGTCGTGTGACCGATTAAGGGGTACCAGTAGTTCCCGCCGAAAAAGCAACGCTAAGCCCGTCAGACTCGCCCTGATCTGGGGTGATCTCGGGGAGGCGGGGTGGTGGCCCGCCACAGGGCGGCTCGTTGGGCTGACCGAGTGACGGTGACGGGCGGGCGGGCGGATGGATGGCTCCACACCTCACCCCTGTCCTCCTTGTTCGCCGGCTCACGGGCGGCCTGCGTAACGGCAGGCCCGATCGGACCGGCTATCCGTCTTCGGGCCGAGCGGCAGCCGATGCGTCGTTCGCTCGGCGGCGTCGGTAGTAAGCGACGGTGAGGATCGCCAGGAGCGGGCCCCAGGCGAGGAGCGGGGCGTACGTCGTCCACAGCGCCCAGGCGGCCGGACCGCTGGTAGGGAAACCGTCGCCGTTCTCGTTCATCGGCTCCACGAAACCGAAGATCTGGTTCAGCACGGCGTACGCGCAGAACATCATAATCAGTGCTGCCCCGAGTGCGGCCGGAATGACCGCCGCCGGAATCGGGATCCGTCTACCGTGCAGCCCCGGCACCCAACGCGGGACGACTTCGCCCCACGGCCGCACCAGCCCGAGGGCGAGCAGCGCGAGTCCTTCGGAGACCACGGACAGCCCGATCACGTATGGGCGTTCCCACATCGCCCAGTGGTAGTCCGCGTCGTAGCCGGCCAGGCCCAGCACCAGCGCGACACGCCACAACCCAGACGGCAGGACACACAGCGGGATGGCATGGGCCACCCGGACCGCCCAGCGGGGAACGGGCTCGACGGCCCTGCGGTCGGCCGGCGCGCCGACTGACATCTCGGCTGCCGTTGCTGCTCCTGTGGCCCTGGCATGCGTGGTCATGTGCGCTCCCCGACGAGATCCGACGTTGTCGATCTTCGCGTGCAGGGTTGGTGCTCAGCATCCGCCGCCGGGTTGACCGGCGCTCGTCCGTGCGACGGACGCCGGGGGCGACCACAGGATGACACCGCCGGCGCCAGCGCGAGCGAATTTCCTCCAGTAACCCGCGCGATGGTGTCGGCCAACCGCGTCAGAGCCCTCTGCCAGTGACCAGGCCCGCGCCCCCGGGCACCCCTCGGCAGGCACCCGCTGCGGCTGCCCTGATTCATCCTCTGATCTGGTCCGCAGCTGCTTACCGTTGGTCTTCGGCGAGAACTACTGAGACCCCAAGGAGCCAGCAGGATCGGTGTCTGAGCTAGATGTACTCGGCCTCGTCAGGAGATCCCTCAGCGATCACGACGCACTCAGCACGGTTCAGTACATCGCGGAGACGCGCTGTGGTCGGAGCGCCCTCATCCATGCCCATCGTTCCCTCGTAGATCACGTCCGCGAGGATATCGGCGCCGTTCCGGTGGCGGCCCGCTGCGATGGCGCGTGTCAGCCCATGCTGCGGCGTTCGGCGCCCGCCCTCGCCTGAGGCCCGCATCCGCGGGGGATGCGGGCCTCGTGGGACAGGCGGGCCTGGTTGGGGGCGGTCTGGGCTATGCCCGGTCTCCGCCGGTGAACCGTCCGGTCGTCCGACCGCGTGGATCCGAGAGGTGCCGGTCCGGTCCGGGTGGGCCGTTCACGACTGCACCACCCTGATGGCGTCGCAACCGAAGAAGCGGAAGGTCCGGCCGGTGGCTCCGTCGGTGAACGATCCCTTCGCACAGGCCTCGGTGTCCGGCCGCTGGAGACCGGAGGTCGCCGAGGCGAAGTGGAGCATCATGTCGAGGTCACCGTCCCTGACCCGCTCGACCGGGGTCGTGGTGCGTTCGACCACGTTCTCGATGTGGCCCCGGTTGTGGGCTTCCGTGCTGCCGCCCGTGCCGCCGTAGACGGCGGTGCGGGGGCCGAAGCGAACCGTCAGGGGTTGGATGGTGGTGGCGTTGAAGTCCAGTGGGAGCGCGTATTCGCCGGCCCTGGTGGTCAGGACGCCGACGGGGACGGTGTCGGCGGGGATGTTGACGGAGTTCGGGTTGGCCCCCGGCTTGATGTTGATGGCGACCGGCACGACGCAGTCGAGGGTGAACTCGGCCGGCCGGTGGTTGTTCGCTTCGACGGGGTCGGTGTCGTCCGGCCGAGCCGGTGTGATGGAAGCGGTGAAACGGTAGGTGTGGAATCCGGGCTGTGAGCAGCCGATGGTGAAGACGCCGTCGAAGGACTGCGGCGTCCCGGTCGCGAGTGCGGAGATGGTCCGTGTCGACGAGGAGGGCACGACCGTGGAGCCCGGGTCGGCCGTGGCGGCCGTGGCCAGTGCGGCGTCCATCGGGCTGGACGGCCCGTTGTTCGCCACGGTGCCGTGCAGCCTGACGTCGAGGGTCTGCCCGATGAGTACCTGCGTGGGCGGTGTGGTGGGGGCGAAGGACGTGACGGCGAGGTCGGCGACGGCGACCACCCTGGTGTCGGTGGCGGCGGTGTCGTTGTCCGCCACCGGGTCGGGGCCCATGAGGTTGTCCACCACCGCCCGGTTGGTGAGGGCGACCGGGCCGCCGGCGTTGTACACGAGATCCGCCGGCACATGGGCGGTGATCGTGACGGTGCGGGAGGCTCCGGGCAGGAGGTCGCCGACGCCGCAGGTCACCGTCGCACCGGACGCGTGGCATGCCGCGTCGTCGCTGACGTAGGAGACCTGCGACGGCAGGGTGTCGACCAGGGTCACCGCGGCGGCTGGCCTGAAGCCGTGATTGGTGACGACGGCGGTGTAGACGATGTCCCTGCCGGCCGCTACGGGGTCGGGGTTGTCGGTGACGGTGACCCCGACGTCGGTGGTGTTCGCCTCCTCGTGCATGGCGAGGAGTTCGCTGTACGTGGGGACGTCTGCGGTCTCCCGGTTGATTGCGGCGTCCGCGGACTCGCCGAACTGACGGAACGGCAATGAGACGGAGGTCCAGTCGTCGGAGCCCCCCATCGGCTCGTTGGTGGAGCTGTTGGCGCATTCGCGGGGACCGCGCCGGCCGGCGTCGTTGATGTTCGTGGGGAGCACCGGGCCGGTCGTGTCGCCGTCACCGTCCCAGTCCGGGCTGGTGTTGAGGTCGTTCGGGACCTTCATGCCCTTGCGGTTGGTGAATTGGAACCGGTTCACGGAGTCGGTCGCGTCGAGGACGGTCGGTTCGGTGAGGGCGTTTTCCCGAAGGTCGGGCAGCGGGGCGTGTCCGCGGTCGCCGTCGGTGGTCCTGGGCGGCGAGTAGTCGAGGATGACGCCGCCGCCGACGCGGGGGATGCCGGTCTGATGGTCGTAGTTCAGGACGCTCACGTAGTTCGGCTTGCAGAGGGGTCCGTCCTCGTGCCCGGCCTCACGCAGGTTCAGGTTGTGCCCGAGCTCATGCATGATCGTGCCAGCGTCGGGGCTGAAGACGGCGAAGTCGTTGCCCCCGAGCTCGCCCTGGCCACCGACCTGGTCCGGGCATGTGGCCGCACCGGGCAGCTCGAGGAGCTGCCCGTAGTGGAAGAGCTTGCGCCGGTTCCCGTTGAACTTCGAGGCCTTGGTGGCGTAGAAGGCAGCGTCGAGGCCGCACGCACCGCGCGTGAGGAGGTCCCCGCCGCCGCCGAGGTCGTCACCGACGAGGCAGTCGGGGTCTGCTTCGTCGGTGATGCCGTCGCGGTCGTTGTCCATGCCGTCCGTGCAGTTGGTCGGCTGCGGGTTCTCGACGCTCGCGTCGAGGTAGTCGACCGGCACGCCGGGAGGAGGCCCGTGCCTGTTGCACGTGGGATCGTTGCCGTCCTTCAGCCCGTCCCCACCGTTGTCGAGCCCGTCGGAGCAGGTGCCGACGGTCCCGCCCTCACGGCCCATCGGGTCGACCAGGTCGCCGGTGTCGACATGGAGATTGATGCCGGGTACGCCGTCGGGGTTCGGGGGCGCGTTCACACCGAAACCGCCGTTGTCGGCCCGCCTGCTCGACGCGGTCGAGCCTGCGTCGGGCGGCGCCGCGGCGAACGCCTTCTTCATCGCCTGGATACCCGCGCGGGTGGGTTCGTGTCCCCTTTCCCAGTCCAGTTCGACGAAGATGTCCTTGTGGTCGGCTTCGGCTCCCATCGCCGGCAGGTCCACCTCGATGTCGCCGTAACCGTCCGCGTTGTACCCGTTGCGCTCCCAGCCGTCGAGCAGTCCGTCGCCGTCCGCGTCACCCACCGTCGAGGTCGTGCTCACATCGAAGCAGACCTCGACGGACGGTCCGTCTTCGTCGCTCCCCCCCCTCGCCGTCGCCCTGCGAACAGGACTGCGGCCAGTTCACGTTGTCGGTCTTCTCGGCGCCGGTGTCGCGCCACTTGCCGTCGCTGTAGGAGACGGTGAAGTCGAGGTTGTTGTCGTCGTCGTGCGGGCTGGCGTCGCCCAGGTCGTCACCCCCGGTGCTGTCGTAGTCCCAGATCTGGATCCCGACGGGAACGTCCTCGAGGGTGTCGGGCAGCTCCGTGGAGATGACCCAGTCCGGGTCGACGCCGGAGACGTTGTCGACCCTGGGGGTGCGGGGGAACTCGACCCCGTTGATGAACACCTTCGCGTAGAAGTCGGGGTGGCCTTCCAACGCGGCTTCGAGCCCCTCGGACGAGCACGGATCGACGCACCCGACGTGGGTGATGGTGACGGAGAACGGGCGGGTGCCTGCGGCCTGGGCTTGAGCTGGCAGGAATGCCGGCAGCAGCGCCAGTCCCGCCAGGGCGGCGATGGCGCGCAGCCGCTTCCCGGTTCGTCTCATAGAAGTCCCTCTCTTCGCGGGGGCGCAGAGCCCCGGGAACGCAAAGACAGCGATCCGCCGCACGGGAACGAGACCGGCACGCCGACCGCGCGTGACAGTGTGCCGGTCCATGCTCCGCGAACTCCGAATCGGCGGCGGCGAGTCCGGGCGGAGGCGAGAGCTGATCGTTTCTTCAGCGGGTTCGCTCCGCCGGTGGAGTGAACCGACCTGCGTGGAAACCTCCGCCGGTGCACCACGGTCGGCAGATTGATCCAGGCAAGGGGAGCCACGACGCCCGCGGAGAACCCCGGCCGAGCCCGTGCTGAACGTTTCACGAGCCCGGCTTCCCACCTCAATCGGCGGGCGGAGGTGTCACTCCTGGATGGCCGCGGTCGGATCGCGGGCGCAGAGCGGCGGCAGAGCTGTGCGGGCAAGGGTGCATCGGCAGCGCGAGTGCGCTGGAACATGGGAGAACGATCATGGGTGACTTCATCGTGAACACGTCCGTCGTCGGGGGCCAGTCGCAGCCCTGCGCCGACGCGCTGAACAGCAACGCCCTGTTCACGGCGCTCTGGGCGGACGACTCCGACGCCGGCATCAAGGGCCAGCGGGTCGACACCGCAGGAGCGAAGGTCGGTACGGAGTTCCTCGCAAGCGAGGCGACCCCACCCGGCGACAATACGAACCGACAGTGGCCCTTCCTGGACTCCGTCGGCATGAACACCTTCGCGGCGTGGATCGAGCAACCCTTCAACCTGCCCCCGCCGACCCCCGTCGTGGTGCTGCGGCGGTTCTTCGACGGGCAGCCCTCGGGCCCGCAGGTCCAGGTCAGTACCGACTCCATCGACCCCCAGTTCCCGCCCACGGTCACCCGTATGGTCGACGGCGGCTGCCTGGTCACCTGGACGGGCGCTGGGGAGCAGAAGCGCATCCGCGCGCAGCGATTCACCCCCGAAGGGCAGAAGACGGGCCCCGAGATCGCCGTGAACACCACCGCGGCCTTCCACCGCAACGCGGCCGTGACGCTGCTTAGCAACGGGGACTACGTCGTCGCCTGGACGAACGGCGACCCGGTGGGCGGCGGCGGGCTCGTCTACCGCGTGTTCCAAATCGACGGCACACCCCGGACCGGCGAGATGCGTCCCAACGTCAGTGGCTTCACGGGGCGGAGCGCGCTGACGGCCCTCGACAACGGGCGCTTCGTCGCCGCACACATCAAGTCGACGGTACAGAGCGACCTCGGCGTCCTGCAGACCACCGCCGTGGCCAGTGTCATCGACCCGGCGGGAAACGGCAGCGTCATCCTCAGTGCCTCCGCGGGCTCACCCAAGCACTTCCACCGGACCTCTCCGGCGCTGACGGCGCTGCCGGGCGGTCACTTCGTCCTCGCCTGGGTAGAGAAAAGCGCGGACACCTTCCAAACCGTTCCGACCGTGATGGCACAGCTCTGCTCGGACACCGAGCTCGAGATCGGGCCCCGGGTCCAGGCCAGCTCCGGCACCAACGGCAATCGCTTCCACCTGAGCGCCGCGGCCGTGTTCAGCAACGGCAATCCGGGCAACGTGTTCCTGTCGTGGGCGGACATGGCGGACGGCGGCGACACCACCATCCGCGGCAGCGTCCTCACCGCCGGCCCCGGCGGGCTGTCCTCGTAGAGGGCGGTGCACTCCCCGCCGGCCGAACACGACTTCGTGAGAGCCGGCGTCGGGCTCGGCTCCGGCCGGGTCACCCGGGTGCCCGTGCGCGCCTCCTCGTGTGCGACATCCCGCGAGTTCCCCTGAGCCCTGCCGAGTCCCCGACCTCGTAGCCAGGGCGTTCTTCCTCCTTCGTGTGCTCTGTGGCCTTGTGACGTAACTTCGGGATTCTTGAAGCGTTCTCACCTCGTCCGACCGAACCACGGCCGGGGCGAAGGTGAGGAGACTCGGGTTGGCGCTCGCGGTCGTACGGGATCTGCGCGAGCACTGGGCGCCCGCGTCGGCGGAGGAACTGGAGCGGTTCGAGACCGACGCGCTGTCCGGGTTCGTCCTCGCGCGGGCCTCGGCGGGCCTGGCGGACGGCACGATCCGCGGGGACGTCGGGCACCTGGACCAGATCAGAACCTGGTTCGGCCGGCCGCTCTGGGACATGGAGCCTGCCGATGCCGACGCGTACTTTGGGAAGGTGCTGCGGAACTCGCCGAGCGGCACCCGGCTGGCCCGGTCGCAGGCGCTGTACTTCCTGTTCCTGGAGCTGCGGCACAAGGTCGAGCTCCACCGGATGACCGGCCGGGTCATCGAGTGCCCGATCGACGAGATGAACCGGCCGCGCGGGGCCAAGGATGCCCAGCTGCGGATCCCGCCGACCGGGCCGGAGGTCGGGACGCTGTTCACCGGCTGGGGTGGTGAGCTGGCCACCTGTCGCAAGTTCGCCCCGACCGCCCGGAACTACACCGCGGCGAAGCTGATGTCCCAGGTCGGCCTGCGGGTCAGCGAGGCATGCAAGCTCGACCTGGCCGACATCAAGTGGAATCTGGGCCGCTTCGGCAAACTCCATGTTCGTCACGGCAAGGGCAAGCGTGGCTCGGGCCCGCGCGAGCGGATGGTCCCGCTGATCAACGGCGCTGACCGGACGCTGCGGTGGTTCATCGAGGACGTGTGGGGCCAGTTTGACGACGACCACCGCCGCCCCGGTGCCCCGCTGTTTCCCTCCGAGCGCAAGAACGCCGACGGTTCCTCGCGTCGGGTGGGCGATGACGCCCTGCGCGGCGGGCTCAAGACCGCGACTCAAGCGCATCTGCCGGGATGGGGCGAGCGGCTGACGCCGCATGTCCTGCTGCATTTCTGCGCGTCGCAGCTCTATGGAAACGGGCTGGACCTGCTCGCAATTCAAGAGTCTCTGTCTGGACGAGTTCGGCTACCTCAACCTGGACCGCAAGGGCGCGAAGTTGCTGTTCCAGATCTTCACCGAGCGTGAGGAGCGCAAGGCCACCGCGGTCGCCACGAACTCGCCGTTCACCGAGTGGGACAAGACCTTCGGCGACGCCCGCCTCTGCGCGGCCATCGCCGACCGGATCACCTTCCGCTGCACGCTGATCCAGACCGGCACCGATTCCTACCGCTACCAGACCACCCAGGAATCCCTCTTCCCCACCGCGGACTAGGGAGTCTCCTTCGAGTCTTGTGGTCAGTTGAGCCGAGTAGAACCGCATGGATGATCATTGGGGCGTGAGCACTGATTATTGGGTGGTCCTCGAGGACTCCGAGAGAGACCAGTGGCGGTATGCCCCATTCCAGACCATTGGGCCATTGGACTTTGGAATGAGTCGGGAGGACGCCGTCGCCGCCATGGCAGGGCAGGGCTTCACTGCGAAGCAGCACAACATGGGGAGCTGGCACCTGACAGGCCGCACGGAATGGCGAGTCGAGTTCTTCAAGCCGCAGCCGGCCTGGAGTCGGCCAGCAGTGAAGTGCTACTTCGTCGAAGGCGCTGGACTGACGTGCGTGCTGGTGGATGGACGGCTCGGTCCACAGGTCACTCACGAGGGGATCCGTCTGATCGGCCGAGTTCCGTCGGAGCTTCTGGAGGACATGGAGTCCTACGCGGACCGGCACGACGTGGGGCTCCGGTCGACCGGAGGTGGCGAGCTGGTCGTCGATGGCTTCGAGATTGAGCTGGGCGCACAGCGTGCCGGCGACACTGTGGTGACCTGGGCACTCTTCTGCAATCCGGGAGAGATCGCGGGCACCTCATGGGACATTGCCCCCGCGGAAGTCTGGCACCACTGGTAGTACGCCTGACCGCAAGCCCAACCTGGCTCCTGCCACCCACAACGCGGAGGGCTGGACCCTATGGGTCCAGCCCTCCGCCATGACAAGGGCAAAGCCCTGGCCGCGACTTGTCAGGGAGGCGACCCGGGCCCGCGACAACCAAGTTATCGACACCCCGGTCCCGGTCCCGGCGGACACTCCGCCCGGCCCCGCCCGGTCACCCGATCAGTGGCTCCCGATCCCGCCGAAGTGGCCCCCAAACTCACCGAAGAACACCCGCCTCGGGCGAGTACACCACCGCCACGAACGGCCTACACCCGGCTCTGGTTCACACCGAAGCAGTGGCTCTCATATGACCCGACAAAATCATTGCCGCGGACAGTGCACATGCTGGCGGTAGCCCCTGGGCAGTCGCGCGAACGCCGACAGGGCGCAGCAATGGCGTACGACATGCTGGTGGTGTCGTACGACTTGTGGGCCCTGCCGTGTTCAGTGACCAGATCGTGAGAGCCGTCGTGTGAGGCCGGCGATGATGGTTGTGGCCAGAAGCCAACCGGCAATGGCGCCGGTCCAGGCCACCCATGCGGTCTCACTTGACGGGATGAACGACTGCTCCTGGCCGAGGTCGAGAATGGGCAGTACAAGGTCGAGGGCAAAGGCGACAGGCTGGAAGCCAGGACCCCCGATGCGGTTGGCCTGCGGCGGCCTTGCTGCGAAGACGATGGCGACGGCTGCGGTGAGGGCGAAGAGCGAAACGAAGGCGCGCCCTGGGCGGTAGCCGTAGCCGACGGTCAGGTCCTCGAGATGTCCCCACAGGCGGGCAAGCGGACGCAAGTGGCTGCGACGTTTGCGGTGCCGGGCGAGCTGCACAGCTCGGGCATCGTTGTCGTGCCCGAGCTGCCGGTAGTAGGCGGCCAGCCGTTCGTGCGGTAGAGGGTTGTAGCTGTCGCCGCGATCGAGCCACGCCAGGCGTTGGTGAGCCGGTAGTACGGGGCGGAGATCTTGATAGGTCAATCCGTCCAGTTCGATCCGGGGCGGCCTCGAGGCGGCGGAATCATTGATCCGGCCGATGGTTGCGGCACGAAGGTCGAGCACGGAGGGAAGGGTGTTGAGTGATGTCATGTCCAGGGCGCCCACGGTTGCATGGTTCAGATCGATCGTCGAGCCTGTGAAAGCTGAACCGGACAGCAGCAACGTTGCCCTGACGTCTGCACGGGGCAGGCTGATGTCTCCCGTAACGGTCGCTCCGTTGTGCAATTGAAGGTTGCCTTCGATGCGCGCTCCTGGGGCGCGCAGTGCATGGTTGTGGTGGGCGGTGAGGGTGCAGCCGGCCAGTTCCAGCGATTCCCCGATGGTGGCGGCGAACAGATTGACCCCGCCCTGTGCAGTCATGCCACGTCCGTAGACACCCCCGCCCACGCCTACTGACGGGGCGTTGATCGCCCAGCCCGTGGTGCTATGTATGTCGGCATCGTTGAACCAGCACTGGCCTCCGATCGTGGCTCCGAACAGAGAGACGCCGCCGCTGTCGACGGAGGCACGAGTGCACAGAAGGTCTTGTGCGAGGCGCAGGCCGTCGCAGCGCAGAGCGGCGTGCGTGGGATTGCTCAGGCGGCTTGCGGACACGTCAAGCGTGAAGGCTTGAGCGCCCCACAGATTGAGCCCGCCCGTGGCAGTCACGGACCGCGCGTACAGTCCACCGCCGACGTGCAGCTGGGGCGCTTGCAATGCATGAGCGGTTCCTGCGGCGGTGAGGTCGGCTTCGGTGAGCCACATGTCACCCGCAATGTCAGCTCTGAACAGGGAGACCGTGCCGCTGGTGGTCCGGCGGAGTACGAGATCACCCTCGACCTTGAGCCTGTCCGCGTTCAGACCGGGGAGAAGACATCCTGTCAGGTTGAGAGTGCGGAGCGAAGCATCGCTCAGCTCGGCCGGCTCGGCGAAATGACAGTCGACCATGGTCACAGGAATCTCAACCGTCGCGTAGGCCAGCTGAAGCTTTCCCGTGATCGTGGCTCCAATGATATGCAGATGCGACACCACACCAGGCTCTGGAGGAGGTGGCTGGAGCAGGAGGGAGGCGATGATCTCGGCTGTGATCTCCCGGTCGTGTGGGGGAGACGGTTCCCCGCTGCTGGCGGGCACGGGTGGTGTGAGATCCAAGGCTATCCCCGCGCGCATCGCGTGCCATAACTGCCGCGCGGTCGGAGACCATTCAGGCGGTGGTGTCGACATACTTCATTGCAGCATCGATGCGGTGCTGCTGTGGCTCGATAGGGCTTCTTCGGACGAGAGCAGGCCGGCTGTCCAGACGCCGCAGCCTGTCCAGATTGGGAGACATGAAGACTCCTCCGAGCCCCCAGTGCGTGCGCGAGTGAGGGCCGCGATCTCCTCCCCGGAGATAGCGGCCCTCACGGCGGGGGTACTGACTGGCGAGAGGTGTGCCGTAGCGCGTCCAGGAGCATGGCGGCGTGCGGCCGGCCAGTTTTATGGGGCCTGATAGCCGTCAGCTGGTCATCTCCAGGAGGGTGCCCTCTTCGGTGGCGCTGTCCAGGAAGAAGACATCGCGCTCGGCTGAGGGAAAGTCTCTCCAGGTAAGGTCCCAGCGAGCCAGCCGAAGCGCCACTGTTCCCGGCTCCTCAATCGGTCACGGCCACGCGCTGATGTGCAGCCGAGGATCTACAAGGCAGTGTCATCCTGGCCGGTGACTTCCCGTCGAGCCAACGGACGACGCTGGACCTCGCTCCGCTTGCCGCAGCACAGCACAGAGCCCGCTCGACGGTCCCGCGCCGGAATCTCGGTGACCACGCCCAGCTCTCTTTGGGCCCTGCGGACTCGGTCACCAAACCCCATGAGAGCCCGGGCCGCGAACGAAGCCCATCTTGGGGTTTTCGGCTTGGTCAGAGGTCGCCTTGCCGGTATGAGCGTGCGGCCGCCATGACGTCCTTGAAGCGGTCGTCTGCGATTGCCTGCAAGGGCGCGTCGTCATCGAGCTGCGGGTTCATGCCCATCATCCAGGCGCGCGCGACGTGCCGGTTCTCGCGTTCTTCCACGTACCGGAACACGTGGTAGGCCGTGCGCAGCCGGATT
>NZ_BJMN01000079.1 GCF_006539185.1 Streptomyces gardneri | reverse complement strand
TGAGCTGCCGGACTTCACCTGGGAGCGCACCGACCGCGTGGACGCCCTGAAGAAGGCCGCCGGTCTGTAGGTCCCGGCGTCCGGCGGCCCCGGACCCCGGATTTCCCGGCTGTACGTGACGGAAGCCCGGTACCCCTTGGGGGGTGCCGGGCTTCCGTCTGCCCGACTGTCGGTGCCGTCTGGTAGGTATGGGGCTGTGAGCAGCGAGAACGAGAATTCCGACGGGCCCGAGCAGCTCGCGCTCATTCGGGAGACCGTGCGGAAGGCGAACGTGCCGCGGGCCAAGCCGCGGACCTGGCGTGGGGCCGCGCTGGCCAAGGAGCTGCCCGTCGCCCGGGTCGTCGTGAACAAGGGGTCGCTCCACCTCGACCAGTTCTTCGACTACGCGGTCCCGGAGGAGCTGGACGACATCGCCAAGCCCGGGGTGCGCGTCCGGGTGCGGTTCGGGGCGGGCGCCCACCAGGTGCGGAACGGGCGCCGCGAGGGCGGACGGCTGATCGACGGCTTCCTCGTCGAGCGGCGGGCCACCTCCGACTACTCCGGGCCCCTCGCGGCCCTCGCCGACGTCGTCTCGCCCGAGCCGGTGCTCGGCCCCGAGCTGCTCGGCCTCGCCCGGGCCGTCGCCGACCGGTACGCGGGCAGCCTCGCCGACGTGCTCCAGCTCGCCGTGCCGCCGCGCAGCGCCCGCGCCGAGGGCCGGACCTCTCCGGAGCCCCTGCCGCCGCCGAAGCGCCCGGAGCCCGGCAGCTGGACGCGGTACGAGCAGGGGGCGGCCTTCCTGGACTCCCTCGCGCGCGGCGGGGCGCCCCGGGCCGTGTGGAACGCGCTGCCGGGACCGCACTGGGCCGAGGAGATCGCCCGCGCCGTCGCCGCGACCCTGGCCTCCGGCCGCGGCGCCCTCGTCGTCGTACCGGACGGCCGGGCGGCCGGACGGGTCGACGCGGCGCTGACCGAGGTCCTGGGGGACGGGCGGCACGCGCTCCTCACCGCCGAAGCGGGCCCCGAGAAGCGGTACGCGCGATGGCTCGCCGTCCGGCGCGGCTCCGTGCGGGCCGTCGTCGGCACCCGGGCCGCGATGTTCGCCCCCGTGCGGGACCTCGGACTCGCCGTCATCTGGGACGACGGCGACGGCAGCCACAGCGAACCGCACGCCCCGCAGCCCCACGCGCGCGAGGTCCTTCTGCTGCGCGCCGCCCACGACCGGTGCGCCTTCCTCCTCGGCAGCACGAGCTGCACCGTCGAGGCCGCCCAGCTGGTGGAGTCCGGCTGGGCCAAGGCCCTCGGCGCCGGACGCGAGCAGGTCCGCAGGGCCGCCCCCCTGATCCGGACCGTCGGCGACGGCGAACTGGCCCGCGACGAGGCCGCGCGCGCCGCCCGGCTGCCCTCGCTGGCCTGGCAGGCCGTACGGGAGGGGCTGAAGACCGGGCCGGTGCTCGTCCAGGTCCCCCGGCGCGGATACGTCCCCCGGCTGGCCTGCGAGCGCTGCCGGACGCCCGCCCGTTGCCGCCACTGCGCCGGGCCCCTGGAGGCCCCCGAGCAGCAGGAGCTGCGCTGCGGCTGGTGCGGGCGCGGCGCACCCGACTGGCACTGCGTGGCGTGCGGCTCGAACCGGCTGCGGGCCCAGATCGTGGGCGCGCGGCGCACGGCGGAGGAGCTCGGCCGGGCGTTCCCGGCGGTGCCGGTGCGGACCTCGGGGCGCGACCACATCCTGGACACCGTGCCCGGGCGACCGGCGCTCGTCGTCTCCACCCCCGGCGCCGAACCCGTCGCCGAGGGCGGCTACGCGGCCGCGCTGCTCCTCGACGGCTGGGCCATGCTCGGCCGGCCCGACCTGCGCGCGGGCGAGGAGGCGCTGCGCCGCTGGATCGACGCGGCCTCGCTGGTGCGGGGCCAGCCCGAGGGCGGCACGGTCGTCGTGGTCGCCGAGCCGACGCTCCGCCCGGTCCAGGCGCTCGTCCGCTGGGACCCGGTGGGCCACGCCCAGCGGGAGCTGGCCGAGCGGGCCGAGCTGGGCTTCCCGCCGGTCTCCCGGATGGCGGCGGTGTCCGGTCCGTCGGAGGCGGTCGAGGGCTTCCTGGCGGCGGCCGGGCTGCCGGGTGACGCGGAGGTCCTCGGTCCGGTGCCGCTGGCGGTGGTACGCCCCGGCGGGCCGCGGCGTCCCGGGGATCCGCCCCCGGGCGAGCAGTGGGAGCGCGCCCTGGTCCGGGTGCCGCCGGGCAGCGGCGCGGCCCTCGCGGCGGCCCTCAAGCAGGCCCGGGCGGCCGGGCTCGCGCGCGGCGGGGGCGAACCCGTGCGGATCCGCGTCGACCCCCCGGACATCGGCTGACGCCGCCGCTTCCGGGCGGCGACGACCGCCGACTGCGGGCGAAGCGCGGCGTCCCGCCGATACGGGCGACGTGCGACGGCCGCCGAGACGCGCGACGGCCGCCGGCCCCGGTGGGGGCGGCGGCCGTCGGAGGCTCGGCGGGTCAGCCGTTGCGCGGGCCGGGGAGGGCCGACGGGCGCGGGTCCTCGCGGAGGGTGGCACTGCCCGAGGTGGGCTGCGGCGGCATCGAGCGGGCGGCGGGCACCGAGGGAAGGGTGCGGGTCACGCCCGGCTCCGTGCCGTGGTCCTGCTCCACCGGGATGCCCGGCTGCGGCGCGCGACGGGCTCCGTAACGGCGGTGGACGGCCTGCTTGGTGACACCGAGCGCGGAACCCACCGCGTCCCACGAGAAACCGAGCGAGCGGTCGAAGTCGACCGCCGCGGTCACCAGGGTCTCGACGCTGTCCCGCAGCTCCTGGGCGAGGCGGACGGTCGGGGCGGGCGCGCGCCCGTAGACGACGAAGCCCGTCGACGGGCCGGAGCGGCGGGGACGGTAGACATTGCCCAACTGGGCCGTGAGCGTGCGCAGTGCGTCCACCTGCCGCCGGACCCGCTCGATGTCCCGCACCAACAGGTGCAGACTCGCCCGGGCTTGGGCGTCGTGGGTTGCGTGGTCGGCCATGTGAAAGCCTCTCGAACCGGCGTGAAAGGGGGAGGGTCGCAGGGGGGGAACGGCGACCCGATTCGGTCAATCTCTCTTGACCAACGCGCCACCCGGAGTTGGGTCACGCTGCGGGGGCGTACACGCATATGCGCGGGGCGCTCGTCCTTCCGTACGCCCCCTTCCCACCGGCCCTCTAGACTGGTGCGCTGCCCGTAAAGCCCCCGGACAGACAGGCAGCCGCCACCCATGAAGCTCGTCTTCGCAGGCACCCCCGAGGTCGCCGTACCCGCCCTGGACGCCCTGCTCGCCTCCGGCCGCCACGAGGTCGCCGCCGTGGTCACCCGCCCGGACGCCCCGGCGGGGCGCGGCCGGCGGCTCGTCGCCAGCCCGGTGGCCCAGCGGGCCGAGGAGGCCGGGATCGAGGTCCTCAAGCCGGTCCGCCCCCGCGACGAGGACTTCCTCGCCCGGCTCCGCGAGATCGCCCCGGACTGCTGCCCGGTCGTCGCCTACGGCGCCCTGCTTCCCAAGGTCGCCCTCGACATCCCCGCGCGGGGCTGGGTCAACCTGCACTTCTCGCTGCTGCCCGCGTGGCGCGGCGCGGCGCCCGTGCAGCACTCGCTGATGGCGGGCGACCAGGTGACGGGCGCGTCCACCTTCCTGATCGAGGAGGGTCTCGACTCGGGCCCGGTCTACGGCGTCGTCACCGAGGACGTCCGCCCGACCGACACCAGCGGCGATCTGCTGACCCGGCTCGCCTTCGCGGGCGCCGGACTGCTCGCCGCGACCATGGACGGCATCGAGGACGGCAACCTCCAGGCCGTCCCGCAGCCCGTCGAGGGCATCACCCTCGCCCCGAAGATCCAGGTCGAGGACGCGCACGTCGACTTCGCGGCCCCCGCCCTGCGGGTCGACCGCGTGGTCCGCGGCTGCACCCCGGCCCCCGGCGCCTGGACGCTCTTCCGCGGCGAGCGCCTCAAGCTGATCCAGGTCACGCCCCTTCCGGACCGCACCGACCTGGCCCCGGGCGAGCTCGTGGTCGGCAAGAACAACGTGTACGCCGGCACCGGTTCGTACGCCGTCGAGCTCCTCTGGGTCCAGCCGCAGGGCAAGAAGCCGATGAAGGCCGCCGACTGGGCCCGTGGCGTCCGCATCGCCCCCGGCGAGCGGCTGGGCGCCTAGACCACGCGGCCAGGGGCCGCTCGGCGGCCCCCGGCGCGGTCAGGCCCGCGGCGGACGTAGTCTTGGAGGGTTCGACCTCTTCATTTCGTCACGCGGAGCACCTTTGAGCGAGCAGGCACGTCGCCGTCCCCACAAGCCCTACCGGCGGCCCCAGAAGGACCCCGTCCGGATGCTCGCCTTCGAGGCGCTGAGGGCGGTGGACGAGCGCGACGCCTACGCCAACCTGGTGCTGCCGCCGCTCCTGAAGAAGGCCCGCGAGAAGGGCGACTTCGACGGTCGGGACGCGGCCCTCGCGACCGAGCTCGTCTACGGGACGCTGCGTCGCCAGGGCACGTACGACGCGATCATCTCCGCCTGCATCGACCGGCCGCTGCGCGAGGTCGACCCGCCCGTGCTCGACGTGCTCGCGCTCGGCGCGCACCAGCTGCTCGGGACCCGGATCCCCACCCACGCGGCCGTCTCCGCCAGCGTCGAGCTCGCCCGGGTGGTGCTCGGCGACGGTCGGGCCAAGTTCGTGAACGCCGTCCTGCGGAAGATCTCGCAGCAGGACCTCGACGCCTGGGTGGCGCAGGTCGCCCCGCCGTACGACAAGGACGCCGAGGACCACCTCGCCGTCGTCCACTCGCACCCGCGCTGGGTCGTCTCGGCGCTCTGGGACGCCCTCGGCGGCGGCCGCGCGGGCATCGAGGACCTCCTGGAGGCCGACAACGAGCGGCCCGAGGTCACCCTCGTCGCCCGCCCCGGCCGCTCCACCACCGAGGAGCTCGCCGCGGTCACCGAGACGCTGCCGGGCCGCTGGTCCCCGTACGCCCTGCGGATGGCCGAGGGTGGCGAGCCCGGTGCCATCGAGGCGGTCAAGGACGGCCGGGCCGGCGTCCAGGACGAGGGCAGCCAGCTCGTCGCCCTCGCCCTGGCCAACGCGACGCTCGAAGGGTCCGACGCCCGCTGGCTCGACGGCTGCGCGGGTCCCGGCGGCAAGGCCGCCCTCCTCGCCGCCCTCGCCTCCGAGCGCGGCGCCGCGCTGCTCGCCTCCGAGAAGCAGCCGCACCGCGCCCGCCTCGTCGAGCGCGCCCTCGCCGGCAACCCCGGCCCCTACCAGGTCATCGCCGCCGACGGCACCCGCCCGCCGTGGCGCCCCGGTTCCTTCGACCGGGTCCTGATGGACGTGCCCTGCTCGGGTCTCGGCGCCCTGCGCCGTCGCCCCGAGGCCCGCTGGCGCCGTCGCCCCGAGGACCTGGACGGCTTCGCCCCGCTCCAGCGCGCCCTGCTGACCGAGGCGCTGAGCGCCGTGCGCGTCGGTGGGATCGTCGGCTACGCGACCTGCTCGCCGCATCTCGCCGAGACCCGGGTCGTCGTCGACGACGTCCTCAAGAAGGTCGGCGGCGCCGATCTGATCGACGCCCGTCCCTTCATGCCCGGCGTCCCGGCGCTCGGTGACGGTCCGGACGTCCAGCTGTGGCCGCATCTGCACGGCACGGACGCCATGTATCTGGCGCTGCTGCGCCGTACCGCCTGACCCGCGGACGTCCGACCCTTCGACCACCTGACCGCAATCTCCCGGTCCGTCCCGGTCCGCGGCTCGTCGCTTCGTACCGAAATTGGTCTGGACCGAGTCCGAAACCGCTCAGCGGCAAAGAAGTGCCCAAGAACGTGGGAGGCTTGGCACATGGCGCAGATCAACCCCAGCATCCTGTCCGCGGACTTCGCCCGGCTCGCCGAGGAGGCGAAGGCCGTCGAGGGCGCCGACTGGCTGCACGTCGACGTGATGGACAACCACTTCGTGCCCAACCTGACGCTGGGGGTGCCGATCGTCGAGTCGCTCGCCCGGGCGACGGGTACGCCGCTCGACTGCCACCTCATGATCGAGGACCCCGACCGCTGGGCGCCCCAGTACGTGGAGGCGGGCGCCGGGTCGGTCACCTTCCACGTCGAGGCCGCGGCCGCTCCCGTGCGGCTCGCGCGGGAGATCCGGGCCAAGGGTGCGCGGGCCTCCATGGCGCTCAAGCCGGCCACGCCGATCGAGCCGTACGAGGACCTGCTCCCCGAGCTCGACATGCTGCTGATCATGACGGTCGAGCCCGGCTTCGGCGGTCAGGCCTTCCTCGACATCATGCTGCCCAAGATCCGCCGCACCCGTGAGCTGATCTCCAAGCACGGTCTGGAGCTGTGGCTCCAGGTCGACGGCGGTGTCGCCGAGTCCACCATCGAGCGGTGCGCCGAGGCCGGTGCCGATGTGTTCGTCGCGGGCTCGGCGGTCTACGGCGCGGCGGACCCGGCGGCCGCCGTGGCCTCGCTGCGGGCCCGCGCCGAGGCCACGACGGCCTCCGCCGCGTGGGCGTGTGGCCACTGAACCACCGTCGGATGAACGCGGCCCGTCGGGCCGCCGACAGGACCGATCAAGGCCCGCCGGATCTGACAGGATGAACGGCGAGTCCAGAGTGTGAACGACAGCCGTATGCGAACAGCCGTGTGTGAACAGCGGTACGTGAACAGCAGTGAGGAGATCGCGGTGGCGGGTATGTCGGCGGGACGGTCAGCCCTGCGGATGGGCCCCGCGGAGCTGGTGCAGGCGGCGGCCATGGCCCGCCGCTTCTACCTCGAGGGCAAGTCCAAGATCCAGATCGCCGAGGAGTTCGGCGTGAGCCGCTTCAAGGTGGCGCGGGTCCTGGAGACCGCCCTGGAGCGCGACCTCGTGCGCATCGAGATCCGTGTGCCGGCCGAGCTGGACGCCGAGCGCTCCGACGCGCTCCGCGCCCGCTACGGACTCCGTCACGCCGTCGTCGTCGAGTCCCCGGCGGAGGGCGAGGACGAGTCGCCGGACCCGGAGAACCTCGGCGAGGTCGCGGCCGACCTGCTCGGCGAACTGGTCACCGAGGGCGACGTCCTGGGCCTCGCCTGGGGCCGCTCCACCATCCACATGGCGGCGGCGCTCGACCGGCTGCCGCCCTGTACGGTCGTGCAGCTCACCGGCGTGTACGACGCCGGGACCGCCGAGCGCGGCTCGGTCGAGGCCGTCCGCCGTGCCGCCCAGGTCTCCGGCGGCGAGGCGCACCCGATCTACGCGCCCATGCTGCTGCCGGACCCGGCGACCGCAGCGGCGCTGCGCAGCCAGACCGGCATCGCGCGGGCCTTCGAGTACTTCGACAAGGTGACGGTCGCCTGCGTGTCCATCGGCTCCTGGGAGCCGGGCATCTCGACCGTGCACGACATGCTCTCCGACGCGGAGCGCGCCCACTACGCCTCGCTCGGCGTCGCCGCCGAGATGTCCGCGCACCTCTTCGACACCGAGGGCCGCCGCGTCGGCCGCGACCTGGGCGAGCGGTGCATCACCGTCGAGGCGGACCGGCTGCGGCGCATCCCCGAGGTCGTGGCGATCGCCGGCGGGCAGCGCAAGGCGGCGGCGATCGGTGCGGTCCTCCGCTCCGGGCTCGTCACCAGCCTGGTCACGGACCGAGCCGCGGCGGACTACCTGCTGACCGAGTCCAGCCCGGGCACGCACCCGGCGCTCGACCGGACGGACCCCGACGGCAGCTGAGCCGCCACCGCACGCCCCCGCGATTTCCCAGGGCCGGAGCCATCCCGTAACGGTATGTTCGGGACATGCTGCTCCGGCCCTTTCGCGTGCTCCTCACGCTTGTCCTGTGCGTCTTCCTGGCCGGATGCTCCACCGCGGGCGACGCGGTCTCCACGGGGCCGACCCGCGCCGCTCCCACCGCCACCACCCCTGCCGCCACCGCCCCGGCCCACGCGGCCACCGGGGCGGTCGGGATCTCGGGACTGCCCACCGTCCGGGCCGCCGACCTGCCTCCCGAGGCGCGCCGGACGCTCGACCTCATCGCGCGCGGCGGCCCCTACCCGTACGCCAAGGACGGCGCCGTCTTCTCGAACTTCGAGCGGATCCTGCCGCGCAAGGAACGCGGGTACTACCGCGAGTACACCGTGAAGACCCCCGGCGAGCGCGACCGGGGGGCGCGCCGGATCGTCACCGGGCGGGACGGCGAGATCTACTGGACCGACGACCACTACGAGACCTTCCGGGAGGTTCTCGGATGAGACTCGCCGACGCCGTCGTCCTCGACCTGACCGGAGTCACGGACAAGGCCGCCCTCATGGACCGGTGCGCCGTGACCCTCGCGCTGCCCGCGTGGTTCGGCCGGAACTGGGACGCCCTGGCGGACTGCCTGACCGATCTCCCCGAACCCGTCACCGTCGTCGTCACCGGCTGGCAGGAGTACGCCAGGACGCGTCCCCACGAGTGGCGGACCGCCCAGGACGTCTTCGCCACGGCCGTCGACGAGCGCCCCACCCGCCTCTGTGTCCTCCTCTCCCTGGGAGAGGGCCTCGTAGGATCCGACGAACCCCCTGCCACAAGGCTCGGATGATTCGCCCGGGGCTGGTATTCGTACCGGCGTGGGACAATGAACTACGTGCTTTTTCCCCTGGCTGAAATGCCTAGGGGCCGATCCGAACGACTGGGATGTCAGCACGTGCGTTTCCTCAATGACGTCAAGCCGCCCTACGACCTGACGTACGACGATGTGTTCATGGTGCCGAGCCGCTCGGCCGTGGGTTCCCGCCAGGCGGTGGACCTCGCCTCGCCGGACGGTACCGGTACGACGATCCCGCTGGTCGTCGCCAACATGACCGCCATCGCCGGCCGTCGCATGGCCGAGACGGTCGCCCGCCGCGGCGGCCTGGTCGTCATCCCCCAGGACATCCCGATCGAGGTCGTCACCGACGTCATCTCGTGGGTCAAGAGCCGCCACCACGTGCTCGACACCCCGATCGTCCTGGAGCCCCACCAGACCGTCGCCGACGCGCTCTCCCTGCTGCCGAAGCGGGCCCACGGCGCCGGTGTCGTCGTCGACGAGAACCGCCGCCCGATCGGTGTCGTCACCGACGCCGACCTGTCCGGTGTCGACCGCTTCACCCAGCTGTCCGAGGTCATGTCGAAGGACCTGCTCCTCATCGACGCCGACATCGAGCCGCGCGAGGCGTTCAACACGCTGGACCACGCCAACCGCCGCTACGCCCCGGCCGTCGACAAGGACGGACGCCTGGTCGGCATCCTGACCCGCAGGGGCGCGCTCCGCGCGACCCTGTACACCCCGGCCACCGACGCCCAGGGCAAGCTGCGCATCGCCGCCGCCGTCGGCATCAACGGCGACTTCGTGGGCAAGGCCAAGCAGCTCCTCGACGCGGGCGTGGACACGCTCGTCATCGACACGGCGCACGGCCACCAGGAGTCGATGATCTCCGCGATCAAGGCCGTGCGGGCGCTCGACCCGCAGGTCCCGATCGTCGCGGGCAACATCGTCGCCGCCGAGGGCGTCAAGGACCTCATCGACGCGGGCGCCGACATCATCAAGGTCGGCGTCGGCCCCGGCGCGATGTGCACCACCCGCATGATGACCGGCGTCGGCCGGCCGCAGTTCTCGGCCGTCCTGGAGTGCGCCGCCGAGGCGAAGAAGTACGGCAAGCACGTCTGGGCCGACGGTGGCGTCCGGCACCCGCGCGACGTCGCCATGGCGCTCGCCGCCGGCGCGTCGAACGTGATGATCGGCTCCTGGTTCGCCGGCACGTACGAGTCGCCCGGCGACCTCCAGCAGGACGCCAACGGCCGGCTCTACAAGGAGTCCTTCGGCATGGCCTCCGCCCGCGCCGTCAAGAACCGCACGAGCGACGAGTCCGCCTACGACCGCGCCCGCAAGGCGCTGTTCGAGGAGGGCATCTCCACCTCCCGCATGTTCCTCGACCCGTCCCGTCCGGGCGTCGAGGACCTGATCGACTCGATCATCGCGGGCGTCCGCTCCTCCTGCACCTACGCCGGTGCCGGCTCGCTCGCCGAGTTCGAGGAGAAGGCCGTGATCGGCATCCAGTCCGCCGCCGGCTACGCCGAGGGCAAGCCGCTGCACGCCAGCTGGAGCTAGTCCTTCACCGTCGTACGCCGTGGGCCCCCGGGGAAATCCTCCCCGGGGGCCCACGGCGTTCCCGTACGGTCGGCGCATGGAGATCAGGCCCTGCCGCGCCGAGGACGTGCCCGTACTCGACCGCCACATCCCCGCTCCCGGGGCGCCGAGCCGCCACGCCGACCGCTTCGCGCGCCAGGAGGCCGGGGCCGGGACGTACCTCCTCGCGTGGCGCGACGGTGTGCCCGTCGGCCACGGACAGGTCCGCTGGGACGGCTGCGCCGCCCCCGAGGTGCGGGCCGCCCTCGGCGACTGCCCCGAGCTCAACGGCCTTGACGTGTGGCCCGAGGGGCTCCGCGGGCAGGGCATCGGGACGGCGCTGGTCCACGCCGCCGAGGAGCTGGTGCGCGAGCGTGGCGGGACCGCTCTGGGGCTCGGGGTGGCCCGTGACAACCCGCGGGCGGCCGCGCTGTACGCGCGGCTCGGCTACGAGCCCGTCGTCGCCTACACCGACCGCTGGGCCTGGACGGACGCGGCGGGCCGCACGCACGCCTGCGCGGACGCGTGCACCTTCCTGGTCAGGCCTCTGGCGGTACGGGGCGGCTGACCGGCACGTGGGGGAGCAGGACCTCCGCCACCGCCGCCGCGATCCGGGCGTGCCCCCGGTCGTTCGGGTGCAGTCCGTCCGCAAGGTGCTCGGGGCCGAGCAGAGGGCGCCCGGGGAGGACCAGGAGCCGTCCGTCCCCCTCGGCGGCCAGATCGCGGCCCGCGCGCTCCATGGCCCTGCGCAGCTCCGTGAGCGTGGCTCCGAGGGCGTTGCGGGTGTGCTCGGCCTCCGGTCGCAGGACGGGCGAGACGATCAGCAGCGGGACGGCCGGATGGCCCCGGCGGACCAGGGCGACGAACGCCCGGACGGTCGCGTACAGCCAGTCGGCCGTCACGGGGACCCGGGACCAGCAGTTGGTGCCGAAAGCGAGGGTGACCACCTCGCCCGGGAGCCGCGCGAGGTGCTCGGCCAGCGGGAGCTCGCCGCGCGCCCCGCCCGCGTACCCCAGATTGACCGGGTCGAGTCCCAGCAGCCGCCCGGCCGTGGCGGGCCAGGAGTGCGCGGGGCGCGTCGACCACCAGCCCTCGGTGATCGAGTCGCCGTGGACGAGCCAGCGGGGCCGGACAGGGGCGGGGGAGAGGCGGCCCCCGACGGCCCTCAGGGCGAGCGGGACCGGGGACTGGCCCTCGGGGAGGTGGACGGTGAAGACGCCGCCGCACGGGGGCAGGGGGAGGCTGACCGTGCCCTCCGGCGCCGGGGCGGCGCAGGTCTCGCCGACGAGCCGCCGGCCCTGCCACAGCGCGAAGCAGTGCCGCAGCGCGGCGAGCGGGTCGTCCGGCTCCGGGACGGCCGCGCGGTAGCGCAGCTCCACCGCCCGCGTCCCGGGCTCCGCCGTGAACTCGACGCGTACGCCGATGGGCAGCGCCGCCCGCTCGGCGATGTCCCACGGGAGCCGCTCCAGGTCGGCGGGGTCCGCCCGGACGGGCCGGTCCCCGTCGAGCCAGGCCGTGCCGCGCAGGAAGGGCGCCGGGGCGAGCCAGCCCACCGAGGCCTCCGATCGTGGGGTTGCCGGGGGCTCGCAGCGTGGGTCACGGGGCACGAGGAGTCAAGGCACGTGCACGCGCTCGGGCGGCCGGTCGCGCCGCGCCGCCAGGGACGGCGAGGAGACCCCAATGTGCCGATTCATGCAGGGGCGCGCAATGTTTCCCCGTCTGCGCCGCGAGCGCGCAATGATCATCCGGCACTGCGCAACAACCCTGCATTACGAGTGCGAACCTCATCCCCTTAGGCTCGTGCCCCGTACCAGGAGTGGCGGCGACCGCCTGCTCGGCGGTTCCCCTCCCCCGTGGGCTTGCTTCGGCATGCCCACGTGCCGCCGTGGTCGTCCCACCGCCTACAGGCAGCGATAAGGAGCCTCCGCAGTGCTGGACCACGGCGCAGCCCCACCGGTCGTCGACACGACCACCCCCAAGACCTCCATGCTCGGCGCACTCACCCGGCGCAAGCCGGTTGAACGCCTGGTCAACGAGGGTGGGCAGGGCGAGGGCGGCAGTCTCCGCCGCTCGCTCTCCATGTGGCAGCTGACCATGATCAGCATCGGCGCCACGCTCGGCACCGGCATCTTCGTCGTCCTCGGCGACGCCGTCCCGCAGGCCGGCCCCGCGGTCACCCTGGCCTTCGTGATCGCCGGCCTCACCGCGCTCTTCTCCGCCCTCTCGTACGCCGAGCTGGCCGGTGCGATCCCGGTCGCCGGCTCCTCGTACTCGTACGCGTACGCAACGATGGGCGAACTCGTCGCCTGGGTCTGCGGCTGGTGCCTGGTCCTGGAGTACGGCGTCTCCGTCGCCGCCGTGGCCGTCGGCTGGGGCGAGTACGTCAACGAGCTCCTCGACGGCACCATCGGCGTCACCATCCCCGACGCGCTCTCCTCCGCCCCCGGCGAGGGCGGCATCATCAACCTGCCGGCCCTGATCGTCGTCCTGCTGGCGATGGTCTTCCTGCTCGGCGGCGCGAAGGAGTCGGCCCGCGCCAACACGATCATGGTCGTGGTGAAGATCGCCGCGCTCGTGCTCTTCTGCACCATCGGCTTCATGGGCTTCAAGTCCGGCAACTACTCGGACTTCATGCCGCTCGGCATGGCCGGGGTCAGCGCCGCCGGCGCCAGCCTCTTCTTCTCGTACATCGGCTTCGACGCCGCCTCCACCGCAGGTGAGGAGGCGAAGAACCCGCAGCGCGACCTGCCGCGGGCGATCATGCTCTCGCTGATCATCGTCACCACCCTGTACGTCCTCGTGGCCGCCGTCGCCGTCGGCGCGTGGAACTGGAAGGACTTCGAGGGCTCCAAGGCCTCCCTCGCCGCGATCATGAACGATGTGAGCGGCCAGACCTTCTGGGGCACGCTGCTCGCCGCCGGCGCCGTCATCTCCATCGCGAGCGTCGTCCTGACCGTCCTCTACGGCCAGACCCGTGTCCTCTTCGCCATGTCCCGCGACGGCCTCGTCCCGAAGGTCTTCGGCAAGGTCAGCACCAAGACCGGCACCCCGCGGGTCAACACCGTGATCGTCTCGATCTTCTGCGGTGTCCTCGCGGCGGCCATCCCGCTCGGCGAGCTCGTCGACGCCACCAGCATCGGCACCCTCTTCGCCTTCGCGCTGGTCAACATCGCGGTCGTCATCCTGCGCAAGACCCGCCCGGACATGAAGCGCACCTTCCGCGTGCCGCTCGGCTGGCTCTTCCCGGTCCTCGGCTTCGGCTTCTGCGTCTACAACATGTTCAGCCTCGGCGCCTCCACCTGGACGGTCTTCGGTTGCTGGATGGCCGCCGGGCTCGTGTTCTACTTCCTGTACGGCATGCGCCGCTCCCGACTGGCCCCGGCCCCGGCCGTGGCAGAGGCCCCAGCAGAGAAGTGATCCACCCGTAGTGCGACTCAACGACCTCGACGAACGCATCGTCCACGCCCTCGCGGAGGACGCCCGCCGCAGCTATGCCGACATCGGCTCGCTCGTCGGACTCTCCGCGCCCGCCGTGAAACGGCGCGTGGACCGGCTCAGGGCCGAGGGCGCCATCACCGGATTCACCGTACGGGTGGACCCGGCGGCGCTCGGCTGGGAGACCGAGGGCTTCGTCGAGATCTACTGCCGCCACAACACCTCGCCGGACGACATCCGGCGAGGTCTGGAGCGGTATCCCGAGGTGGTGTCCGCGTCGACCGTCACCGGTGACGCGGACGCCGTCGTGCAGGTCTTCGCCTCGGACATGCGCCACTTCGAGCGCGTCCTGGAGCGGATCGCGGGCGAGCCCTTCGTGGAGCGCACCAAGTCCGTCCTGGTGCTCTCGCCGCTGCTGCGGCGCTTCTCCTCGGGCTCGCCCGCGTAACCCCGCGAGGTACGGGCGGTCGGGGCGGTGCGGGCCGTGGTTCCCGCACCGCCCTTCGCCCGCCCACCCCCGTGGGGCGGTCTACTCGGTCGGGTACACGAACTCCCAGGGCACGACCTTGAAGTCGCCCGTCCCCTCCTTGACCTTCTCGAACGGGGCGCCGCTGATGCACGGCGGCACCTTGTCCTTCTTCGGGTCGGCGGTCATCCAGGTGTAGCCGAGCCGGTCGCCGTTTGCGTCGTCGTGGACCGTGACCCCGACGCGCGCCTTCTTGAACTCCTTCACATCGGTCTCGACGACGACGCCGGAGACGACGGCCACCTTGCCGCCCGTCGTGAGGCAGTCGACCTTGACCTTCGCGTAGCCGCCCCAGTCGCCCTTGTAGTGGCTGAAGCGGAACGTGCCGGTGGCCTTCATCGGATCCTGCCGGTCCTTCTCGGCGAGATGCGCGTCGAAGGTGAAGGTGATGTCGTCCCCGGCCGGCCGGTACAGCTTGGCCGTGCCGGTCAGCGCGGCGGCCTCCGAGACGGCGGCCCGGGCCGCGGCCGGGGCGGGAGCCTCGTCCACCGAGGCGGCGGCGATACCCCCGGCTCCCAGCGTCAGCAGGACGGCGGCGGCGACGGCGACGATCTTCGTACGGCGGTTCATGGCTTCCCGTTCCCTTCGGCAGGTCGTCCGGCAGGTCTTCCGGACGAGCACCACTCTTCCGCGCGGCCGCCGGCCGGGCGTCGGGCCGCAGGACGGTCCTCGTCTCCGCCGCGCGGCGGGGAGCCGTACGACCCCGGGCGGAGCCCCGCGCAACGAATCGCCGTGGTGGCCGGAGATCGCGCAACGGTTCGACGGTCGGTCCGCAACGCTCCCGCCTTGTCCGAACAGAGCGCGAAACCGTACCGTTTTTGACGTCTCCCCCTTGTACTCCGACCCACCCGAGGATCACCATGCCCGCGCTGCGCACCGCCCTGCTCCAGAGCTCCGGCGAGCTCGGTGACGTGGCCGCCAACCTCAAGATCCTCGACGAGGCCGCCGGCCGCGCGGCCGCCGCCGGAGCGGGCCTGCTGCTCGCCCCCGAGCTGTTCCTCACCGGGTACGCCATCGGCGCCGACATGGCGCGCCTGGCCGAACCGGCCGACGGCCCCTCCGCCCGCGCCGTCGCGGCGATCGCCGTGCGCCACGGCCTCGCCGTCGGCTACGGCTACCCGGAGCGGGACACCGAGCGGCACGGGGTCCTGTACAACGCGGCCCGGCTCATCGGCGCCGACGGGGAACCGCTCGCCGACTACCGCAAGACCCACCTCTTCGGCGGCTTCGAGACGACCTGGTTCACCCCCGGTGACCAGGCCGTCGTCCAGGCCGAGCTCGGCGGTCTCACCGTCGGCATGATGATCTGCTACGACGTCGAGTTCCCGGAGAACGTCCGGGCGCACGCGCTGGCCGGCACGGACCTCCTCCTCGTACCGACCGCGCTCATGCACCCCGCCGAGATCGTGCCCCTGTCCGTGGTGCCGGTCCGTGCCTTCGAGAACCAGCTCTACATCGCGTACGCCAACCGGACCGGCCCCGAGGGCGACTTCGAGTTCGTCGGCCTCTCCGCCCTCGCCGGCCCCGACGGCACCGCCCGCGCCCGCGCCGGGCGGGGCGAGGAGCTCGTCATCGGCGACGTCGACCCCGACTTCCTGGCGGCCTCGCGCGCGGAGAACCCCTACCTCCGCGACCGGCGCCCGGGCCTCTACGGCCCCCTCGTCTGAGCCGCCCCTCCCCGCCTTCCCGACCGCCTCACCTTTTTCCGTGCAAGGAGTCCGTACCCCATGACGTCCACGGTGCCCACGACCGCCGTCCCCCACAGCGACGGCCAGCCGCCGATCACCATGTTCGGTCCGGACTTCCCGTACGCCTACGACGACTTCCTGGCCCACCCGGCCGGGCTCGGCCAGATACCGGCCACCGAGCACGGCACCGAGGTCGCCGTCATCGGCGGCGGTCTCTCCGGCATCATCGCCGCGTACGAGCTCATGAAGATGGGCCTCAAGCCCGTCGTCTACGAGGCCGACCAGATCGGCGGCCGGCTGCGGACCGTGGGCTTCGAGGGCACCGCCACCGAGGGCCTCACCGCTGAGATGGGCGCGATGCGCTTCCCGCCCTCCTCGACCGCGCTCCAGCACTACATCGACCTGGTCGGCCTGGAGACCACGCCGTTCCCGAACCCGCTGGCCGAGTCGACCCCCTCGACCGTCGTCGACCTCAAGGGCGAGTCGCACTACGCCACCACCGTGGACGACCTCCCGCAGGTCTACCGCGACGTGATGAACGCGTGGAACGCCTGTCTGGACGAGGGCGCCGACTTCTCCGACATGAACCAGGCCATGCGCGAGCGCGACGTCCCGCGCATCCGCGAGATCTGGTCGAAGCTCGTCGAGAAGCTCGACAACCAGACCTTCTACGGCTTCCTCTGCGAGTCGGAGTCCTTCAAGTCCTTCCGCCACCGCGAGATCTTCGGCCAGGTCGGCTTCGGCACCGGCGGCTGGGACACCGACTTCCCCAACTCCATCCTGGAGATCCTCCGCGTCGTCTACACCGAGGCGGACGACCACCACCGCGGCATCGTGGGCGGCTCGCAGCAGCTGCCGCTGCGCCTGTGGGAGCGCGAGCCGGAGAAGATCGTCCACTGGGCGCCGGGCACCTCGCTCAGCTCCCTGCACGAGGGCACCCCGAAGCCGGCCGTGACCCGCCTCAACCGGACCGCCGGCAACCGGATCACCGTCACCGACGCCTCCGGCGACATCCGTACGTACCCGGCGGCGATCTTCACCGCCCAGTCCTGGATGCTGCTCTCCAAGATCGCCTGCGACGACTCGCTCTTCCCGATCGACCACTGGACGGCGATCGAGCGCACCCACTACATGGAGTCCTCGAAGCTCTTCGTGCCCGTCGACCGGCCGTTCTGGCTGGACAAGGACGAGGAGACCGGCCGCGACGTCATGTCGATGACGCTGACCGACCGGATGACCCGCGGCACGTACCTGCTCGACGACGGCCCGGACAAGCCGGCCACGATCTGCCTCTCGTACACGTGGTGCGACGACAGCCTGAAGTGGCTGCCGCTCTCCGCCAACGAGCGGATGGAGGTCATGCTGAAGTCGCTCGGCGAGATCTACCCGAAGGTCGACATCCGGAAGCACATCATCGGCAACCCGGTGACGGTCTCCTGGGAGAACGAGCCCTACTTCATGGGCGCCTTCAAGGCGAACCTGCCGGGCCACTACCGCTACCAGCGCCGCCTGTTCACGCACTTCATGCAGGAGCAGCTGCCCGAGGACAAGCGGGGCATCTTCCTCGCGGGCGACGACATCTCCTGGACGGCCGGCTGGGCCGAGGGCGCGGTGCAGACGGCGCTCAACGCGGTGTGGGGCGTGATGCACCACTTCGGCGGCGGCACCGACGCCACCAACCCGGGTCCGGGCGACGTCTACGAGGAGATCGCCCCGGTCGAGCTGCCGGAGGACTGAGTCCCCGTACGGTTCAGGGCCTGGTGAGCGGCGTGAGCAGCATCCGCCCCACCAGGCCCACCGACCGGTCGAGCCGCTCGGTGAACTCCCCGGCCAGCTCCGGCAGCCCGCGCAGCTGCCAGAGCGAGCGCGCCGCCAGCCAGGCCCCGTCGCGGGCCCGGTCCAGGCTCCAGCAGCCGAGCAGATGCGTCAGCGGGTCCGCGATCTCCAGGAGGTCCGGGCCCGGCATCAGTTCCTCCCTGATGCGCTCCTCCAGGAGGAGGAGGATGTCGCCGACCCGGTCGAACTCGTCCTCCAGATCGGCGGGCGCGCACTCCAGGACGCGGCAGGTGTCGACCACCGCGAGCGCCAGGTCGTGGCCTACGTGGGCGTTGATCCCGGCGAGCGCGAACTGCAGCGGTCGTACGCCGGGGTGGCGCCGGTAGTGGAAGAGCGGCCGCCAGCAGGCGGGCGCCGGGCCGCCGGTGGCGACGGTGTCGACCGCCGTGAGGTAGCGCTCGGCGAACCGCACGTCGAGGGTGGCGGCCGCCGTGCGGTCGGCGAAGGTGCCCGCCTGGATGGCGTGGCCGATCTCCTCGGTGACCGTCAGGTAGACCCGGTTGAAGACGGCGACCCCGTCGGCCGGATGCCAGGTGGCGCGGAGCGTCCGCATCCGGTCCACCACGGGGTCGACCGCGACGAACTGCCCGATGTCGCGACCGATGTCCCGACCGATGTCCCGGCCCGTGTCCAGGCCGATGTCATGACCGCTGTCCTGCCCGAGCTGCTGGGTCTGCGCCATGGGGGCAGGTTTCCAGTTCGCCGGGCCGGGAGGGAACTCCCTGGGCCCGGCTTCCCCAGAACGGGCGAATCACTCAGCTCTTCGACAGCGGATCCCCGGCGGAGCTGCTCTCGTACGAGCTCGTGCCGGAGTCCAGGAGGGGCTCCTGCTCCTTGAGGTGGGCCGGGGCGAAGGCCCGCAGCACGTGGTAGCCGGTGATGACGACGATCGTGCCGAGCGCGATGCCGCCCAGCTCGAAGGTGTCGGTGAAGGTGAGCTTCACCCCGCCGACGCCGATGATGATGCCGGCGGCGGCCGGGACCAGGTTGAGCGGGTTGCGCAGGTCGACCTTGGCGTTGATCCAGATCTGGGCGCCGAGCAGACCGATCATGCCGTAGAGGATCACGGTGATGCCGCCGAGGACACCGCCGGGGATGGCGGCGACGATCGCGCCGAACTTCGGGCAGAGGCCGAAGAGGAGCGCGAAGCCGGCCGCGGCCCAGTAGGCGGCGGTCGAGTAGACCCGGGTGGCGGCCATGACGCCGATGTTCTCCGAGTACGTGGTGTTCGGCGGGCCGCCCACGGCGGTCGACAGCATCGAGGCGGCGCCGTCGGCGGCGATGGCCGTGCCGAGCTTGTCGTCCAGGTTGTCGCCGGTCATCTCGCCGACGGCCTTGACGTGACCGGCGTTCTCGGCGATCAGTGCGATGACCACGGGCAGCGCGACCAGGATCGCGGACCACTCGAAGCTCGGTCCGTGGAAGGACGGCAGGCCGATCCAGTCGGCCTTCGACACACCGGAGAGGTCCAGCCGCCAGTGGTCGGTGACCTGGCCGCTCGGGGACATCGAGTGGATCTTGCCGAAGACCAGGTCGAAGATCCAGGAGATGGCGTAGCCGAAGATCAGGCCGAGGAAGATCGCGATCCGGGACCAGAAGCCGCGGAGACAGACCACGGCCAGACCGGTGAACAGCATCACGAGCAGCGCCGTCCACTGGTCCTGCGGCCAGTACGTCGACGCGGTGACCGGGGCCAGGTTGAAGCCGATCAGCATGACGACGGCGCCGGTCACGATCGGCGGCATCGCCGCGTGGATGATCCGCGCGCCGAACTTCCGTACCGCCAGACCGGCCAGGAAGAGCACCGCGCCGACGACGAGGACCGCGCCGGTCACGGTGGCGCTGGTGCCGCCCGAGGCCCGGATGGCGGCGGCGACGCCGACGAAGGAGAGCGAGCAGCCCAGGTAGGACGGGACGGTGCCGCGGGTCGCGAGGAGGAAGATCGCGGTCGCGACACCGGACATCATGATCGCGAGGTTCGGGTCCAGACCCATGAGGACCGGAGCCACGAAGGACGCCCCGAACATGGCGACGACGTGCTGGGCGCCGAGGCCGACGGTGCGGGGCCAGGAGAGCCGCTCGTCCGGCCGGACGACGGCCCCGGGAGCGGGTGTTCTCCCGTCGCCGTGCAGGGTCCAGCGCACGCCGAGGTTCATGAGGTCGCTCCCGTTCCGAGGTTCCGGCGGCCGTGTCGCGACCGCAAAAGATCAGCCACATGGTATGCGCCGCGACCTGCCGGAACCGATCTCGGCCGTGCGTCCCGACCGGTCCGGAGCGGACGGACCCGCCGGGACGCCGTTACGCGACCGGGCCGGAGCTCTTCGCCGGGGCGCCGTCCGCCCGGGCCGAGGTCGCCGCCGCGCGGGCGCCGGGCCTGAGCACGCCCGCCCCGATCACCAGGCCCAGGGCCAGCAGGGTGACCAGGCCGAAGGAGAAGACGAGCGAGGTCGCGTCGGCGATGCCGCCGATCGCCGAGGGGGCGATGAGACCCGAGGTGTACGTGATGGTGGCGACGCCCGCGATGGCCTGGCTGGGGTTCGGCCCGCTGCGGGCCGCCGCGGCGAAGGCGAGCGGGACGACGACCGCGACGCCGAGCCCGATGAGACCGAATCCGGCCATCGCGACGGCGGCGTGCGGGGCGAGGACGACCATGAGCCCGCCGAGGGTGGCGACGGCACCCCCGACCCGTACCGTACGGACCGCGCCGAAGCGGTCCACGACGCGGTCGCCGACCAGCCGCGCCACGGCCATCGTCAGCGCGAAGGCGGTCGTCGATGCGGCCGCGAGCCCGGCCGAGCTGCCCAGCTCGTCCTGGAGGTAGACGGCCGACCAGTCGAGGCTGGCGCCCTCCGCGAACACCGCGCAGAAGCCGATGGCGCCGATGATCAGCGCGGACTTCGGCGGCAGCGAGAACCGCGGCGGTGCCTCCTCGTCCGGCGTGGCCTGTACGTCCAGGACGCCCTGGCAGCAGACCATGCCGAGCGCGGTGAGAGCCAGGGCCGCGATCAGGTGGTGGACGCGGGCGTCGGCGCCGATGTGGGCCGCGACCGTGCCGGCGGCCGAACCGAGGAGCGCGCCCACGCTCCACATGCCGTGCAGGCTCGACATGATGGACTTGCCGAGCCGGTTCTCGGTCTCGACGCCGAGCGCGTTCATCGCCACGTCGGACATGCCCGCGGTCGCGCCGTACACGAAGAGCACGCCGCACAGCCCCCAGATGTTCGGTGCCAGCGAGGGCAGCGTCAGGGAGAGCGTCCACAGGGCGAGCAGGCCCCGCAGGGCCGTGCGGGCGCCGAAGCGGTGGCTGATGGCACCGGCCAGCGGCATCGCGAGGGAGGCGCCGAGCGCGGGGAAGGCGAGAGCGAGCCCGAGCTGTCCGGCGCTGACGCCCGCGTGCTCCTGGATCCACGGGATACGGGTCGCGAAGCTGCCGGTCACCGCGCCGTGGACGCAGAAGACCGCGGCGACGGCGAAGCGCGCCCGCCGCAGACGCTCGGTGCTGAAGACGGTCTCCGCCGCCATGTGCCCTCCCTGGGTGGTGGTGTGTGGCCGTGCTGGTGGTCTGGCGCGTAAACTATCAGGAACCCTGCCTGATAAATAGATCGCGGGATGGCATCCGTGCCGGAGCGCGTCTGAGAGGATCGCCGCATGGCCGCATCCCCGAGCACCGCACGAGCCATCAACGACCGGTTCGCCCTGCGACTGCTCCAGGACGAAGGCCCGTTGACGGCCACTCAGCTCAAGACCCTCACCGGGCTCTCCC
This sequence comes from Streptomyces gardneri, assembly GCF_006539185.1. Taxonomy (GTDB): domain Bacteria; phylum Actinomycetota; class Actinomycetes; order Streptomycetales; family Streptomycetaceae; genus Streptomyces; species Streptomyces gardneri. Next base: position 3,642 of record NZ_BJMN01000079.1, on the reverse strand, counting down.
GCCCCACGGTCGCCGACCTCGTCGACCGCCTCCAGGGCTCCGGGCTCGTCCATGTCGTGGGGGAGTCCGGAGCCGAGCGACGCGGCCCCAACGCCAAGCTGTACGGGCTCGTCGCCGACCGGGCGCACCTCGCCGCCCTCGACGTACGCACCAGCTCCGTCTCCGTCACCGTCGCCGACCTGCTCGGGACCACCCTCGCCGAGGCCTCCGTACCCGTCGGCGGCGACAGCGGCACCGGATCCGCCGTCGAGAAGGCGGTCACCCTCCTGGAGCGCACCGTGAAGGAGGCCGGCGCCGACCGGCTGCACACCGTCGCCGTCGGCGCCCCCGGACTCATCGACCCGGCCACCGGTGAGCTGCGCGACTCCTCGGGACTGCCCGCCTGGCACCGGCGGCTCGTCGGCGTCCTCCAGGAACGGCTCCCCGCCCAGGTCCTCGTCGAGAACGAGACCAACCTCGCCGCCGTCGCCGAACTGCGCGAGGGCGCGGCGCGCGACCGTGAGGACTTCGTCCTGCTCTGGCTCGGCCAGGGCGTCGGCGCCGCCGTCGTCCTCGGCGGGCGGCTGCGCCGCGGGGCCTCCGGAGGCGCGGGCGAGATCGGCTTCCTGCCGGTGCCCGGCACCTCGGGGCTCCCCTCGGCCACCGGCTGCGACGGCGGCTTCCACGAACTGGCCTGCACTGCCGCGGTGGAGGCCCTCGCCGCCGAGCACGGGCTCGACCCGTCCGCGGCGCTCGCCCACGGCCCCTTCCTCGACGCCCTGGCCGGGCGGCTGGCCGTCGGCGCGGCAGCGGTCGCCTCCGTCCTCGACCCCGGCTGCGTGGTCCTCGGCGGTGAGACGGGCGACCAGGGCGGCACCGCGCTCGCCGCCCGCGTGGAATCGGCGCTCGCGGCCCTCTCGCCGCTGCGTACGGAGGTCCGGCCGACCACCCTGGGCGACACGGCCGTGCTGCGCGGCGCCCTCCTCCTCGCCCGCGACGCGGCGCAGGACGCGCTCTTCGGCCCTCCACAGACCGGTCGCTAGGGGGTGTCCGGCGGATCAGGGCCCCGTCACGGGCCCGTCCAGTCGAAGGGGATGTGCTTGCTGGAGCGGCCGTCCCAGTTCCACTGGAAACCGAAGGCGTCGGCCCGGTCGGCCGTGGCCCGGCCCCAGGTCACGACCTGACCCGATCCCGTCTCCGAACCAGGGAGGTTCGTCGACTGCACGCGCGCGCCCTCCGGCGTGGTCGGCCCCGTGAGGGCGTCCCCACGCGCCTCGACCCGGCCGGGCACGGACGCCCGCCAGCTCGAAAGGTCGTCCGCCATCTCGAACTCGATCGGGGCGAAGTCCATGCCACGCATCTCCGCGCCGAACATCTCCCCGAACTGCGCGGGCCAACTGCCCGCCTGGCCACCGAAGATCATCTGCAGCGCCCCGCGCTGAGCCTCGTCGGCGCGCTCGTCGAGGAAGACCGCCGCGAACGCGTCGGTGTGCTCGTTGGCCCACACGTTGCCGACGAAGGAGCCGAGCATCAGCACGTTGAGGCCGTCCAGCGATACGTCCCCGTAACGTCCGTCGCGGATGTGCCACACCAGGACGCCGTCGCACCGGCCGTACGTGGGCGGCTGGGCGAAGGAACAGGGGCACGGTACGTCGCACCGGCAGGTGTCGAACCAGTCTCCCGCTGTGTGCCACCGCGGGACGGTCGCCGTCGTCTCGGACATCACGCCGCCTCCTTGGAGGGGTCCCCACCTCCGATTTTCCTCCCCCGTCCCACCCGGGGCCATCGCACGGCCGGGCAGCTGTCGCGCCCCCACGTCCGCTGTGCTGAGCTGGAGGGGTGAGGCTCGACCGGAAGACCCTCGCACCGCCCCTGAGAACGGCGAACCTGCTGTCGGCCAGGGACCTCGCGCTCGCCTGGTCCCTGATGGCGACCCTCGCGGTGCTCGCCTGGGTCCTGGTGGTCGCCCAGGCCCGCGACATGGGGATCGAGCCCGGCACGATGGGCATGGGCGTCCCGCTGTTCCTGCTGCTCTGGCTGATCATGATGATCGCCATGATGTTCCCGTCCGTGGCACCGGTGGCCCTCACCTGGGCCCGGTCCATCGGCCGACGGTCGACCGGTATGGCGCGAGCCTCCCGGCTGACCCAGTTCGTGGGCGGCTACCTGCTGGCCTGGACGGCCTTCGGCCTCCTGGCGTACGGGCTCCTCGCCGTGACCGGCACCCTGGTGGCGGACCACCCCGACGCCGGGCGCTGGATCGGTGCCTCCGCGTTCCTGCTCGCCGGGCTGCACCAGTTCGGCCCGCTGAAGACGGCCTGCCTGCTGCACTGCCGCAGCCCCATGGGCACGCTCGTGCGGTACGCCGGATTCAAGCCCTGGGCCCGGGACCTGAGGGTCGGGCTGCACCACGGCCTGTACTGCGTCGGTTGCTGCTGGGGACTGATGATCGTCCTCGTCCCGCTCGGCGTCATGAACGTCCTCGCGATGGCGGTGCTGGCCGGGGTGATCTTCACCGAGAAGCTCTGGCGGCTCGGCCCGGTCTTCTCCGTCGTCGTCGGCGCCGCGTTCCTGGCCCTCGCCGTCCTGTCCCTGTTCCAGAGCTGGCCGCTGCCGGGCCTGGAGGAACCGGCGACACCGATGACGGAGACGGACATGGCCCGGTGAGTGCCCGGACGGTTACGGAGCGAACCGCCGCGCCAGGAACTCGTCGAACGTCACGTGGCCCACCGCGCGGTCCGGGGCCAGGTGCTCGCCGCGCCGCAACCCCCGGTAGACCTTGCCCGGCAGCGGCACCTCGACGATGCGGCGCCGGCGTCCGCTCGCCCGCAGATACGAGTGGGCCAGCTCGGCGAAGGTACGGATCTCCGGGCCGGCCATGTCCGCCACCCGGCCCGCCGGCCGCCCCGCGGCCAGCTCGGCGAGGCGCGCCGCCGCCTCCGTCACTTCCAGGGGCTGGTCCCGTACCTCCTTGGGCAGCAGCATCACTGGCGGTTTGGCGAGGCCCTCGAGCAGCCGGAGGATCAGGTCGTGGAACTGGGTGGTGCGCAGCAGCGTCCAGCCGACGCCGGAGCCCTGGATCATGCGCTCCACCATGTACTTGGTGCGGTAGTAGCCGAGCGGCACCCGGTCGACGCCGATGATCGAGATGTACAGGAGGTGCGGCACCCCGGCGCGCCGCGCCGCCTCGAGCAGGATGCGGGCGGCGTCCTTGTCGCCGCGCAGGATGTTGCTGCAGTGGACGACCGTGTCCACCCCGTCGACCGCCCGGTCGAGCAGCGGCCCGCCCTGCCGCAGGTCGACCGCGTACGGCGGGGAGTGCCTGCTGAGGACCCGTACGTCGTGGCCGTCCGCGCGCAGCCGCTCGCAGACGGGCCTGCCGAGGGTTCCCGTGCCACCGGTCACCAGGATCGTGCTCATGTCTCAAGACTGACGGCCCCGGCCTCGGTCCGCACACGCGGGAAGCGCCCGGTCCGCCCGTGGAGTGCACACACGCGCACCTGCGGAGTGCCCACACGCGGAGCGCCGCGCCCCGGACAGGGGGGCGCGGCGCGGTGGGAGCCCGGCGGCGGCAAGGGCCGTGAGAATCCGCCGCCGGGGGTCTTTCGCAGGGGTGCGTCAGCCGTGGGTCAGCAGGCGCCGAGGTCCTTCCAGACACCCCAG
>NZ_BJMN01000078.1 GCF_006539185.1 Streptomyces gardneri | reverse complement strand
GGGGGCGCAATCGGTCGTTGGTGCCTCCCCCGGGTGCAGCTACCGGACGCTGGAGCCCAGGATCTTCGACGCGCGTGTGCGGCGGGTCTCCGCCTTCTTCTGCTCCCGGTCGAAGGCGGAGCGCACCCGGTTGGCCTCCCGTGCGGCCAGGTCGATGATCCGGGCCACCGTGGTCGCGTGCCACTTCCCGCCCCGCTTCGAGGGTCACCCCTCGTCGTTGAGGCGCCGGCAGATGGCGCGGGCGCCCAGGCCCATGGAGGCGATGGAGTGGATCGCCGACGGCCGAGCCGACGGCATCCTCGCCCCCAACCTCGACCGCCTCGCCCGCGAGCTCACCGTCCAGGAGGCCGTCGTCGCCTACACCTGGGCGCTCGGGGGCCGGGTGTTCACCGCCGACCACGGAGAGCACCTGGAGGACGACGAGGCCCTTCTCGTCTCCGTCGGCGACGACGTGGACGACCCGGTGGCCGGCCGTCCCGTTCCACCGTCGGCAGTCGCGCTCCTGCGCCGGGAGGCCGTAGCCGTCCAACCCGCTACATGTGGGGCATGCCGTAGTAGCGGGCGAACTGTTCGAGGTAGGTGGGCTCGCCTGCGTGTCGGGTGTCGTCATACTCGGGCGCGTCCTTGATCTCGTCCTTGGTGCGGTTGACGTAGATCTTCTCTTCCGCGGTGTCGATGCGCCCGATGGTGCCGGCGGGGAGCAGAACGTGCTTGCCGAAGATCCAGACTCCCGTGTCGACGACGAGGTAGGAGGCACCCACATCCTCGGAGTGCTTGTCGATCTTTCCAATGTGGCCGTCCGTCGCCTCGACCTTGTAGCCGATCAGGTCAATGCCGGGCTGGTGGCCGACGTCCGCTGCGTATCCCCAAATGCCCGTGTCACTCATCGCTCTCGCCTCGCTGCTCCTCATCGCCCTTCGGGCTGGTCCAGCGCCGCCGTCCCGCCACGTGGCCTCTTCGAGGTACTGGGCGGTCGAGGCGGCTCGCCTCATCGGTGTCAGCTGCGGCCGTGCGTCCCTCGTCACGCTGCGCGGTTCCCTGCACCCTGCGGGGTACGCCTCCAGCACCGCCTTGCTCGTCCATGACGGCCTCCCTGAACTGCCGTAAGCCCTCTATCGCGCCTGCCCGGCAACCCCCGCGTGAAACGGCGGGGACCCCCTCGGGTGCCGGAGCACGGGTGCTCAAATCACGCCAGGTATCAGCGCAGGAGTCGACTCGAATCCCGCCGCGCGCAGCGGCCGCAGGTACCGGCATCGGGATTCCTGTGTGGCGAAACCGGTATCGCAAATCATATAATTTCGGTCATGGAGCCGGTTGAGCCTCGTACCAGCTGGACGTTCGTCACGCAGCACGCCCGGATCCTCGCCATGATCCTGGGCGACCCGGAGATCCGGCTGCGTGACCTGGCCGAGAACTGCCAGCTCACCGAACGGGCGGCGCAGGCCATCGTCACAGATCTGGAGACGGCCGGATACCTGACGCGGGTACGCCACGGCCGCCGAAACCACTACGAGGTCACGCCCGGAACCCTCTTCCGCCACCCGGCCGAGGGCAACCACGAGATCGCCGACCTCCTGAAACTGCTCGTCGACCTCGACCAGCCGGCCGAGGCGACCCCACGCCCTACCGCGGACGGTGACCACCGGAAGCACAGGGAGGGCTGACCCACGAACGTGACGGCCCGGACTCGTCCCACCAGGCCGCCAGACCTTCCATCGAGACAGCGGAGGGACAGGCCATGATCACTCATCCCCGCCGCCCACCCACCCTCGGGGCAGGCATCAGCGACACCTCTCGCCTGCCGGTCGCCGCCGCGGACTTCGAGCCCGGACCCAAACGGGTGCTGGCACGTGTGTGCGGCGAGATCGACCTGGACGACGCCGACGGGCTGGGCCAGGACCTCACCGCGGCCCTGGACTCCAGCATCTGCGGCCTCGACGTCGACCTGTCCGGCGTCACCTTCTGTGACAGCTCAGGTCTCCACATGCTGCTCCGCCTGAACCGACAGGCCGGCCGGAGCGGGAAAACCCTCGTGCTGGCCGCCCTCGGCCCCAGGGTCGCCCGCCTGCTGCGCCTGACCGAGACCGAGCACCTCTTCACCATCCATGCCCGCGCCACATCGTCGCCCCCGGCCGAGGCCGGGCCCACGCCCCCGCCCGGCCAGGGCAAACTCAGATCACCACTCTCGACAGGAGTCCGCAGGTAACGGCGTGCCGCTCCCTGCCCTGCCCAGCCTGGGTGTCCCACGGCAGGGAGCGGCCGGAAGGATGCGCGGGAGGAAGCGTGGATATCCGGCACATGGTCGAGGAGGGCGTACTGCACGTGGCGCTCCTGCATGATCTAGACGTCACCAGCCGGGCGGCGGCCTCGCTGGAGCTCGAGATGCTCCTGTTTACCCATCGCCCGCACCACGTCCGGATTCAGCTGCCCACGTCCGACCCGTCACCGGCGTCCGTCAGCGTCCTCGCCCGTGCCCGCCGCATGTGTGAAGGTCTGGGGATCCCGCTGACCGTCGTCGGCCCTGCCGCGCCACACCCACCACGCAGCCCGGCAGCGGCGTGACCGGCCTCTTCCGTGAGAGAGCGTCATAACCCGCGCCCTATCCGGAAGGACAGCTCGTGGCGTGGATCCCGGGCACGGACTCCCCCGACCGCATGGGACGCGCCATGCACGCCCGTGCCAGACTAGCCGACCCCACCGCCCGGTACGTCGTCCCGTACCAGCGGGCGTACGCCGAGCTTGCCCGCCACGCGCCGTCGACGAGATCGTGCCGCTGCTCCGCGCGGCCGCCGACGCCGCGCTCCTCGGGTTCACCGGCGCCGACCTCGCCGAGTAGGCGGAGGCGATCAGCAGCGGCGCACGGTACGAGCTCCGGGTCCGTGTCACCGAGTAAAGCGCGCTGGTGCGGTCAGCCGCGCTGCCCCTACTTCTCCCCGGCCAGCGTCCAGTAGCCGGGCCGCACCCTGTAGCCGATGGTGAAGTGGTGGCGCATCGAGCGACCTCCCCCAGGGTCAGAACCCGCCGACTGCACTCCCCGCGAAGACGTCCGCGCGTCGGCGTAGCGCTGGGGTCTCCTCGGCGAGCACGTCGCGTTGGTGACGCCCTGGCGCCCTGGGCAACAGCGCTGACGGCCATTGCGGCAGCGATCGGCCTGTTCTTCAGCGCCCTGGTGGCGTCGTCGAGCGTGGATGCAACGCGCCGACAGCTCAATCAGGACCGGCGGCAGCAGGCGGGACGGGTCGCCCACTGGACGGAACCAGCAGGCGAGCTCTCCGAAACGGTCGTCATCGTGAACCGCTCGTTGGATCCAGTAAGCAATGTCGAGATGTTGTTCTACGCGCCAGACGCAGGCATCGACCCGGCAGAGCACGAATGGCTCTCTTTGGGACTGGATTCTTGGACCATGCCGCCCTGCACCCAGCTGATCATCGCCCCGGGCCCCATCGACGCCTTTCTGCTGGGCTACGGAATCGAGCAGGGCGGGGCGCCGATCCGGGCAATCCGGTTCGTCGACAGCGACGGGCGGCCGTGGGAGCGCGACGCAGGAGGGCTCCGCACGGCCGAGTACAGCGAGTCGGGTTCGGCTTCCGCCAGCGGCCTCATTAGGGGGGCGACCCGGCGAGAGCCAGCTGAGCACTGCGACAAATGATCATCCTCGAGGGGTGCGATCACGGGCCGGGTCTGCATAGCCTGGGAGCACGTCCAGGGGGGCCTGGAGGAGCGCAAGAATGCCCCGTCCCCTGTGGTCCGGAGCCCTCTCGTTGGCCTGGTCACTTCTCTGAACTAGGCGGCCGGGGCTGCCAGTGAACTCACGGGGTGGGTGCCCTACCTGACGGCGTTCGCCGCTTGGTGCGCGGAGCAGGGACACACAGCGGTGCCGGCCGCAGCGCGGGCTCCAGCCCGGCTCGCCCTGCCGCTCGCGCTCGGGCGCGGTCGCCGGGATCTACCACACCGGTCGGTTCAAGAAGGTGACCGGGCTCGCCAAGCTGCTTTGGGTGCCGCCCCCGGCCGACCACGGCCCCGGCCAGCCCTGGCGGCCCGGCACCCCGCCGCCGGCTGCGCTCGAGACGGACACCCCGGGCGCGGACATCCGCATCGGGTACGCCCGGTGCAACATGCGACGGCTTCCCGGGCGGGCTCAGCTCGCATCGTCCTTCAAACGGCCGTCAGCGCGGGCCGCGGGTGCCAGATCGATGAAGCCCTGACCTTGGTGACGCTGGAAGCGCAGGAGCCCGAAGCCTTTCCCCTCCAGGTGACCCATCGAGCGCGGGCTGGAACCCGCTGGGCGCCCGTCTTGGCGATGCTCATACGCACTGTTGATCCCGTCGGCATGATGACGCCGTGGAAACGTTGAAGAGTGCGATCATGTCCGAGTTTGGCGCGGGCCTGATAGGTGCGTTGGTGGGCGGGGCCGCCAGCATCATTGGCGCCTGGATGCAGAGCAGGCCCGCCAACAGGGCATCAGGAGAGACCCTGGCCAAGGCATCTGCCTTGTCGGCGTATGAGGCCCTTGATGGGGGGCAAGATCTACCCAACCACGGACACATCCGAGGCCAGAGTTGAGTGGAACCTAGAGCTTCGGGTCCTGGTGATCCGAGCCAAGGGCGCGGCCAACCTCCTTCCCCAGTCACAGGACCGTCGGCGGATCAGGGCGAGGAACGCCATGGATCTGATCAGGGAATGGGATGGCCAGACCCTTTGCACTGACTATTCGGCCGCAACGCACCTCCTCATAGGTGAGGCCATGGAGCAGCTGGGAACCTTCCTTCAAGGAGAGAAGGAGCCCCCGGAGCGCGATATCAGGGCTGTGGTCCGCGAGGAGCTGGAGCGGCTCCACCGCAACAGGCTGATCAACCGTCTTAGGGAGCTTGAACGGGAAGGCGAAGAGCACGGCCTCGATCCCGAAGAGATCGAGGAGGCCAACCAGCTTCAGTCAGAGTTGGGAGTCCAGCACACACGCGAACTGGACTGACACTATTGCTGCCCTGCCCGTCACCGCGATCCTCCCCGGTCGCCGAGGAAGCCCAGAGCGACACGTACGACCGCGCTCGGTTCCGTCATTGGAACAAGGGCCTGAACCTCACCGATGCATATAGCACGAGCTGAGGTCCTGATCTCCGAGGCTGTCGAGGCCCCGGAGGTCGGCGCGAACTGCGCGCTGACCGGAGGCGTGTGGTGGAGCTACTACGACGAGACCGAGGTCCGCTCGGCCTCCGGTCTCGACATTGATCATCTCGTATCTGCGCGTGCGACGGCATGAGCTCGAACTCAAGCAGCTAGGCACGTCAACGGCATGCCGTTGACGCCGTTTTCATGAGGGCATCCAAGGATGTGCGACGATCACGACGTGGCCATACCTGCCCCTCCACCGTCCGATGTACCGTGCTCGCCCATGCGTCCCGCGTCGGCCATGTCCGTGCTGGCGGCGCTGCTGGACCGCGCGCTGGACCAGATGGCGAAGGCTGCGGCAGACATCCGCCTGTTCGACCGGGAAGCCATTCGCGCGGCGTCGGATGTCTGGGACAACAATCTCTTTCCACTGTTCTGGGCCGCAAGCACGTCCGACGCCGATGAACGCGAGCGGCGGGCGACGGCCGTACTGGAGTGGATGGCCAGTCTCGGCGAGCGGCGGCGCGGATGGATGACCGAGCAGGCCGCGATTGCCGGGTACGACATCGAAGCGCTCCTAGCACCGGCCAGGCCGCACACGCCAGGCCGCGACTATCGCGGACATGTCATGGCACCGCAGTACCGGCTTACGCACCAGAACGTGGATGAGCTGGTCCCCGACTACGATCTGGCGACGGCGTCCGTCCGCCGCCTGCAGGTAGAGCGTGCCGGTGCTCGTCTGACCGCTTCTCTCCAGTTGGTCGCTGATCGCAGGTTCGCTGTCGATGAGCCCGCGCCGCCTGCTCTGTTGAACGTGTGGCTGGATGGCGTCACAGACATCGCCTTCGACCTTTCCGACACGCAGGGAGTGATCCTGGACGCTGGAGTGCAGAAGATCGGGATCTCCCTGGGCCCGGGCGGCCGCCTCCGCGCCGCCGGTGGCGAGTATCACCTCGACGACCGCTCATGGCACCTGTCGGCCGCCGGTCGACGCGCGGATGCGGTCGTCCCTCCCCGTACCAGCCGGTCGGGCCGTCTACGTCGGCCACCGGGCGGAGACCTGAGCTCCGACGCGCGCGCTGCCGCCGTCCTTCTGCGCCACTCCATGCTGGAGCTCCGCTCGGTGCGCTACGCCGCCCGCGCGGATCACGTCCCCGTGCTGAAGCTGTGCCGAGCCTTCTCAGGAGCGGGTGAAGCGATCCTGGCCGCTGGGTCACAATACGGCGCCCTCCGCCGTGAGGCGGCCTTCCAGGACGTGATTCGAGCCTGGGCCGGGCAAGGCGGCCCGGACATCACCCGCTGGTTCGCCGCCGTCCTCAGGGAACACGCAGGCCGCCCGGACATCATCGAGACACCCCGGCCCCCTGAACGAACACCTCCCTCCCTCACCGACGGCTCGCCCGTTTCCGGTACGCCTTCGCGGGCAGCGCTCGTCATGGCCGCCTGGACGGCGGCACACACCGATTACCAGACAGAGCGCCCGGCCGCCGCGCAGCTCCAACTCGCTCTGCCGCCCCGCACCGACAAGAGCTCTTCAGAGCCTTGGCGACTGCGCACTGTCGGCTGTACCGAGCCGAATTCCTTCCGCCTACACGCCGACGCGTTCCGGGGGGCCGGCCCGTTCGTCCAGGTAGGGAAGCCCACTTCTGCCTGCAGCCTCGACTTGCACCAGGGTGCCTTGCTCATCGCATCCGGAACCGGCTGGAGTGCGTCCGTGAGCTGACCCTCACCCAGTGCCGCCATCGCTCAATCGGCTTCATGACGGGCCAGGCGCCGACGAACCTGAGCGTGGACCCCGCGGAGGCCGACCCCCTCCAGGTGATCGCGGCCGAGGCCCGGGCGCGATCGTGGCTGCACAAGCTCGTCGGACGCTGACGCGCAGGGAGAGGCCCCGGCCCCAGATCTGTCTGGGGCTCCGGGGCCTCTCCCTGGGGCCATGCTGCTCGGCTTCGAGGATGGACTACCTCGTGCGATCACAGGCCAACGCTGCATAGCCTGGGAGCACGTCCGGGGGGCCTGGAGGAATGCGAATGCCTCGACCTCTATGGGCCGGAGCTATCTCGTTTGGCCTGGTCACGGTACCTATCAAGCTCGAAACCGCGACCGAGAAGCACGACGTCTCCCTACGGCAGGTGCACCTGGAAGACGGCGGCCGGATCCGGTACCGCAAGACGTGCGATATCGACGGCCAGGAGCTCCGCGAGGACGAGATCGGCAAGGGCTACGAGACCAGCAAGGACCACGTCATCCCCATCACCGACGAGGACCTGGCGGACATGCCGCTGCCCACGGCGAAGGCGATCGAAATAGTTGCGTTCATCGACCGCGCGGCTGTCGACACAGTGCAGTACGGCGCCGGCTCGTACTACCTGACCGCCGACGGCGCCGTCGCGGCGAAGCCGTATGTCCTGCTCCGTCAGGCCCTGGCCCGTACCGAGAAGGTCGCCGTGGCGAAGTTCGCCCTCCGTGGCCGCGAGCGCCTCGGCCTGCTCCGCCCTCTCGGCGACGCCCTGCTCCTGTCAGGCCTGCACTGGGGCGACGAGATCCGCTCCCCCGCCGAGCTCGCCCCGCCCGTGACCGCGCTCACCGACGACGAGGTGGAGGGCGCGCTCGCGCTGATGGAGACGATGAGCGTCGACTCGCTCGGCGACCTGGACGTGACCGACCACTACACCGAGGCGCTCCAAGAGGTGATCGCGGCGAAGGCCGAGCACCGGGCGCCGAAGCCCGCCGAGGGCGAGGAGGCGGCGGCCGGACCGGTCGTGGTTGACCTCATGGCCGCGCTGGAGAAGTCCGTCGCCGAGGCCCGCGAGCGCCGCGGCGAGACGGGCAATAAAGGCGAGGCGACCGTGCACGAGATGCCGAAGCCGAAGAAGAAGGCGGCCGCGAAGAAGGCCCTGGCCAAGAAGACCGCGGCCAAGAAGGCGCCCGCCCGGAGGAAGAAGACGGCTTAGGGGAACTCCACCTCCGCCGGCCGCGCGGGCCGGTCGGTGGGCTTGGCGATGCCGAGGCTCCCCCAGGGCGCGCAGACGTCGCACATCTCCAGGTCCGGGTACTCCTCGGCGGCGCCCAGGACGCCCTCCATGTCGAGGAGCTCGCTGACGCACCGAAGGTTGAGCGCGTGCCATCGAAGGTTGAGCGCACGCGCCTCCTGGCGCCGCGCTACACGTGCCGGACGACGTGATAGATCGTCTGGGAGGCGGGTGCCGGGTGCGGGGCGTCGTTCCAGCCGATCTCCTCGGCGCGCTTCTCGATCGCCTTGTGTGCAGCGTGAGCTGCGGCTTCGTCCTCGAAGAAGGCGATGGACAGTCCGTTGCCAGTAGCAGGATCGACGAGGTGATACGCGCCATGGACGCCGGGCACGGCAGCGGCAGCATCCAGGACCCAGTCCCGGTCGTCAGTCGGCATCGGTTCCCACACGGCAACCCTCGCGATCATCGCTGCCTCCTTCTCATTGGGCTGAGCCTCCAGCATGAAGCAACCTTCGGTGACAATGCTCAACCTTCGCTGGCACAGGACACGGTCACCCCACCGGCGCAACGCAGCGCCACGCACACGCTCTCCTGTGACGGGCGGTCGGCTGCCATGCTGAGGCACTCCCAACCCTCGTGCCTTTGGAGAGCAGCCAAGGGCCGCACATGCCCTGGTCCACGAGCTGCTTGCCCAAGGTCACTCACGCCGGGCGATCGCTCGGCACTTGGGCTGGAGTCTCAACACCGTGCTCCGGTACGCGAACGCTGCACGCATCGAACACCGCATATGGCACCCGATTGGTGATCGTTTTCGCGCCATTCGCACGCCAAGCCGCGAGCGGCTGAGCCGAGCCAGACGGCGCCGGCCCCCGGCAGCCCGCATCGGCGCCGGGGCGCCATGAGTGCAGACCAGAACCCGAGACCCGCTGTCCGCTCTCGGGTTCTGGCTCACTTTCCGTGAAGCTTGCACCCTGAGTGACGGTTGCGCTGGGTGCGGCTTGTCGGAGGGCGTTTACGGCGTCTGTCTGCGTACCTGCCGCCGTGCCCAGCGCCGACAGCCACCCTGGCTCGTGGCGGGTCTCCACCCACATGCGATCATGCTGCGCGCCGATGTGGCAAGGAGGGGTGGATGGCGGGCGTTTGGGTGACGGTGTGTCTGCCAGGTGAGGCCGCAGACGATGTTGAAGGGGCGCTGACAAGGGCTCTTGCGCCTTTCTACATAGACACGGATGAGAACCCCGCGGAGCGCGGCATGTGGGACGCGCGGCGTGTTTATGGAGGCAGCGACGGCAGGGGTTTCGCAGTTGCCCCTGGATACTGGGGAGATCCCCGGCTCATCCACGATGATCCTGTGTACAACGGCTCGCCGCTCCCCAGCGTCCCGGGTGTCTGTGCCGGAGGACCGCGTGCCCTGCTCGACTTTTCGCAGCCGGTTCTTGCTTCCGAGCGTGCGGTCGCCGCGTCCTGGGATCTGTGGCACAGCCTGTCGGCCCTCCATCCTCCGGCCATACCGCTCGCGGTGTTCGTTGACCGCTGGTGGAACGACCCTGACGCGTTCCCCGGTGACAGGTGGGGAGACGAGATGCTTGCCGCTTACCGGGGCCAGCCGTTGATCAAGGCCTACCTCGATCACCCCTTCAGCCTGGGCATGGGGTATCTGGGGTTCGTGGGATCTATCGGTCCCGAGGAACACCCTGTAATCGGCTACGTGGGAACACGTGCCGAGTACATCCGTGAGTTCACTGCGTCAGAACCACCGAGCACTGACGTGCTCACAGAGGACGGCTGGTGGTTGGAGGACGGCATCAATGCCATCCACGCCTCCTGTGATCCTGACTCCTGCCCTCACGACTCTCCAAAGCCCCCCGTGTGGCAAGGCAGCGAGGCGTACCTCGCGAACCTTCCTGGCGACACCATCGTCATTCGGCTCCGCTGCCACGCTTGATGTCACTCCCGGTGCACGTTTCACGGAAAGTGAGCCAGCGCCTTCTCCGCGTTCTCGTGAACCGAGCCGCTGTCGGGGCTGGCGGTGGTGAGTACGGCTTGGACGGTGTCGAGCAGCTCGTGGGCCATGGCGCTCTCCCGCAGAGGGAGGCCGGTCACGCCGCTGTCGGACTGCGTGATGGGCGGGGCGTGGCGGGGCCGCCGACGGTCAGCGGGATCGCCAGGCGCTCACACATGCGGCGGGCCCGGGCGAGGACGCTGACGGATGCCGGTGACGGGTCGGACGTGGGCAGCTGGATCCGAACGTGGTGCGGGTGGTGGGTGAACAGGAGCGTCTCGATGTGCAACGCGGCAGCCGCCCGGCTGGGGATGTCCAGGTCATGCAGAAGTGCCACGTGTAGGACGCCTTCCTCGACCACGTGCCGGATGAGCATGTTGCCTCCCTTCCGCCTGACCGCTCCCTGCAGTAGTAGGGGGCTCTGTGTGGGCAGGGCAGGGAGTGGCGTGCGGTTACCTGCGGATTCCTGGTGTGAGGGCCGATCTGAGTTTCCCTTGGCCAGGCGGGGTCGTGGCGTCGGTCTCGCCCGGGGGCGACGGGGGCCGGGTATGGGTGGTGAACAGGTGCTCGGCCCCGGTCAGGCGCAGCAGGCGGGTGACCCGAGGGCTGAGGGCGGTCAGCACGAGGGATTTCCCGGCCCGGTTGGCCCGTCGGTTCAGGCAGAGCAGCATGTCCAGACCTGAGCTGTCACAGAAGGTGACACCGGACAGGTCGACGTCGAGGCCGCGCGGGCCAGCCGCCCCGACCGCCCAGAATCCCAGCCGGACCCTGCCACCGGACGACGGTGCTGGACCAGCCCGAAGGCCCGCGAGGAGAAACGAGGCGAGAGCGATGCCTGACACGAACATCTGGAGGTACGCACCCGGCATCGGGCACCAGCCGGGCATCGACCTCATCGGCTACAAGGTCGAAGCGACGGACGGACACATCGGAAAGATCGACAAGCACTCCGAAGACGTGGCCGCCTCCTACCTCGTCGTCGACACCGGAGCTTGGATCTTCGGCAAGCACGTACTGCTCCCCGCCGGCACCATCCGCCGCATCGACACCACCGAGGAAAAGGTCTACGTCAACCGGACCAAGGACGAAATCAAGAACGCGCCCGAGTACGACGACACCCGACACGCAGGCGAGCCCACCTACCTCGAACAATTCGCCCGCTACTACGGCATGCCCCACATGTAACGGAACACGGCCCACTGGCTTTGTCGGTGACTCTCGTGAACAAAGCCACCGCGCTCGACTACGCCCATCGCGCCTTCGGGCGCAAAAGGGAGTCAGCGCCCTATGCCCCGCCTCGCACTGCCGCCCGCGGTCATCACCCAGGACTCGGAATCGCTGCACCAGCACCGCCGGCTCGCGATCCTCCGCCGGGTCCTCAATGACGACTCCTTGCTCCTGCGGGCCCGGGTCGCCGCCGCGCTCGTTCTCCTCTACACGCAACCCGCGGCTCGAACACCATCACCCCGCTCAAACCGCTGCCCCAGGGCACCGTCATGGGCCAGCGCAAGGCCCTGTCCAAGAGCGACATCCAGGCCGTCGCTGCCATGTACCGGTAACGACGAGCTACCCGGACACAGCCGGCAGGCGGCGGCTCGTCACCTGCTGGCCAGCATGTACGCCCCCCGTGGCCGCCACATCGAGGGGCGGCCACATCGTGGCAGCGCGCGCATTTTCCGAGGAGCTGGGGCGGGCACATCTGCGGCGGGAGGCTCACCGGCTGGGCGGTGGTGGTCATGGCGCGCTTCCTCGGGGTCGGGCGGACAGGCGCCAATGGGGCTGAGGGCAGAACTCGCGTTCCCCTCGGCCAGGCGCGGCACGACTGGCATCCACATTCGAACAGGTGCTCTAATTGATGTATGAGGTTCCACCCATTCCCTGACGACCTCGTCACCGCCCAGCGATCCTGGACCGCGGCCTACGAGGAACTCGCCCAACCCGGCACCACCCGCACGACAACGCTGCGGCGCCGCCTGCTGCGCCTGTCGACGCAGGTGTACTTCCACCCCTACTGGGCGCATCCGCGCCCTGCGGCGGAGCGGGCGGAGCTGCGGGACCTGGTGCGCGCCGACCGTGCGAGGGAGGTTCGGGCGGCATGACCGGGACGAGCGTCATCTGGCACGTTCGGTGCAGGCCGGACACCTCCCCGGAGGACTACCTCAACGTCCTCGACCTCCTCGCGCGGTTCACGCCGCAGGTGCAACCGCTCCCGCCGCTCGCGGCGCTCGCGCAGGTGAACGGCTCGTTGCGGCTGTTCGGTGTGGATGCGGGCGAGCTCGCGACCCGGTTTAGGGTGCAGGCGGTCGTCCAGTGCGCGGAGTCGAGGACCGTCCGGGACAGGTCGACCAGACCATAGCCGTCCAGGAGCTCGAGCACCTTCTGGTGTAGCCGGCCCCAGACCCCGGCGCGGGACCAGATCAGGAACCGGCGGTGCACGGTCGACTTCGACGCCCCGAAGCACGGTGGCAGGGCCCGCCATGAGCATCCGCTGACAAGCACGTAGATGATCGCGGCCAAAACCGCCTCATCATCGATGTTCGCCACCCCACCGCCTTGCGACCGCACGCGAGCAGGAGGCAGCAACGGCTCCGCTATCTCCCACAGTCCGTCCGGAACAATCCGTTCCCAACGTCCACTCCCCATGACCAGCCCAACGGACAACTGACCATGTAGGACACGGTCTTAAACGGCTTGTTCTCCCGTGGCAGGGTGCATTTCGACGAGGCGGTGTTTTCCAGCGGCACAGTGAACTTCAGCGCCGCGATAGGTTCGGCTCCCCCAGGGCTTCTAATGGCCGTCGGCACTCCTCCTCCTGCAGAGGTCGTGCTTCCCTCCGCTTGTCTGCCCGTTCCATAGCCCCTGCACGGGCTGGCCACCCTGACCCGGGCGGGACGGCTGCCGCCGGAGGACACCGAGCGGAGGGTGGAACTGCTGGTGGACCGGCTCGCCATCGTCTGACGCGGCCTCGGTCCGCCACACCGCCCCGGAAGCCGCGGCGCTCATTGATCACGACCCGAGTAGCGGCGGACCGTCGTGCCCCGCGTCACCGCGGAGCACGGAGGTGACGCGTACGCGGCGGGCGTCAACACGCCGTAGCGCGCCTCGGCTCCCCCGGGGTCAGGCCTCCGTCTCGGGAGTCCGGTCGGCGCGGGCCAGCCGTTCTCTGAGCGCCGCGTTCTCGGCTTCCAGGAGACCGATGCGCTTGCGGGCGAAGTACAGCTCCATCACTGCGTCCTGGAATTCGGACACGAGCTGTTCAGGGGTGAGTTCCACGAGTATCTCCGGGCTCGGGGTCAGGCCGACGCGATGACGGTCACGGTGCCGGAGGGGCCGCGCCACTTGAGGGCACCGCCGTCGGCGAAGAGGACGCCGCCGTTCGTCGGGTCGGAGGTCGGGACCGCGGTGGCGTTACGGATGCCGATCACGCCGTCACCCCCACCGTACGACTCCCCACCTGTCACGCCGAACATGGCGTTGTGGGCGGCCAGCGCGCCGCTGTTGAGCACCCGCAGCTTCGCGACGCCCGCACGGTCGCGGAACTCGACCAGACGGCTGGCCGAGTCCGCGTTGGCCTGCATCAGCAGCCCGATCAACGAGTCCCGCTGGGCGATCTCCACCCGGCCGCGCGGGGTGGCGCCGATCGCGACGCCGATGCCCACCGTTCCGGACCCCTTCACCACGAAGTCGTCCACGCCGTTGTTCCGCAACGTGATGAGGTTGCCCTTCGTGGGGCCGGTGGTGTGGGTGAGGAAGATGCCCTGCGCGGCCGTGCCTCCCGCGCCCGGAGCGACCCCTTCCGTCTCCAGGTAGACGGAGATCGCTGCCGCTCCCCCGTCCGAGGCGTCGGCATGGCCCCGGTGGGTGATCTTGAGCGTGCCATGGGATTTCTCCGTGCCGGACAGGTACATCGCCGAGTCGCCCGGGTTGTCGGAGACAACGTTCAGCGCGACGCCGTCCCCGACCACACCGGCCTGGTGCGCGGTCACGGCGTGCAGCTTCACCGTGCCCGTCGTGGAGACCGTCCGGAACGAGGAGGTCGTACCGTCATAGGTCTTGAAGCTCCGGGCCCGCACCTCGCCCGGGTAGGTCACGTCCCCCTCCGCCTGTCCCGCCTGCTCGGCGGCCGAGGCGGTGCCCGACCCTGTCGCCACGGTCACGGCCCCCGCCGTGAACGCCCCCAGGAACAGCCTGCGCGTACTGGTCACTTCGACTCCTCGCCCCTCCCCGATGCAACAGGACGGCACGGTACGTGGTCGCGGCGACCGGCACCAGGTCCCGAAGGCACGGTGCCCGGCCGCCAATCCGCCCCGTCACGCTGCCGGTCCAGGCGGTCGGCGCCACTCGCCCGCCCCGCCGATCGCCGTCAGAAACAGGGTCAGGGCCGACGTCCCGGAGGATCACCGTGGACGGCGCGGCGACTGTCAGGCGGCCGGCGGCCACGGTTCTTGCGGTGCCGGTCGAAAGTACGGCCTGGAGGACCACCAGGTCCGCCGCCACCCCGACCGGCACCACCACATCGCCCACTCAGATCGAAGGCCGTTGCAGCACCAGCGGCGCGTATCAGGGCTGCCTCCAGCCGGACGATGTCTTTGGCGTCCTTGGGCCGCCGAGGCCGGGAGCGGTCCCAGACCGGCACATCATCCGCTTGATCTCTAGGGGCAGCGTCTATCAGCCGGTTTGGGCGGCAGTGCTGGCGGAACGCCGACTCCACACCTGGACATCAAGGAGACCTGGCTCCGCCTGGACGACCACCACAAGGCCCTGAAGATGCTCGCGGCCGCCGACCGGGTGCACCCGGCGGCCACCGCCGACGAGGCCCCTGCGCACCCTGCGCCGCTACGACGCGGGCGGATCGCCGGCGGCCGGTTCCTGGAGATCCCGGCCGACGCGACGGAAGCCTTCGACCACGCCCTCACTGAGGCCTTCGCGGACCCGGCGGTCTCGTTGGTGCACGTACGCGCCGTGAAATACGGCTGCTTCTTCTTCAAGGTGCGGCGGCCGGTGTAACGGGGAGGGACCGACTGTCGGACCGTGGCTCTTCCGCTGCCGCTTGCCCGAGTGCTCTGACAGCCCCTCCTCATCAACCGATCATGACAGTGATGCCGTTGGCCCCTAGCTGCTGGTTCACCTGCTGCGACACCTGTGCGGCGTTCTGCAAATGCTGGGGCTGGTACAGGTGGTGGGCGCGAATGGTGATGCGGAAGCGGTGGTTGCCATTCTGGCCGAACCGACCCTGGGCCAGCCGCGTGAGTCGCTCCGCGCAGCCTTCTCCCTGGATTTTGGTGCTGGTCCCGAACGTGGTCGAACAGGGGCTTGCCGACAGGTTGATGTGGAGGTGGTGCGCGATCTGATTCTGATGGACGTCGATACCCGCCTGCTCCAGCGCGTTCAGATGGCCGGTCAGGGCATTCAGAATGGGTGTGCCGGCGCCGGCAGCGGCGATCGCGGGGTTGATCGCCATGAATCCGATCGCCGTGTCGATCGCGTCGATCATCTGGTCCTCGGCGTGATCCTGCGTCACCTGACCGAAGTCGTTCGCGCTCGTCCAGGACCCGATGTCCACGCCGTTGAGGGTAGCGTTCAGGAAGACGGTGAAACCGGGGTGGCCGAGGGCCGGCTCGCCGGGTGTGAAGTACGTCATCCGCTGGACGGCTCTGTCGGACGTGGAAGTGGCCTGCTGGTCCCGTTCGGGGGCAGCGGCGCGGGAGACCGTGGTCGGGGTCGGGCCGCTCATGACGCGGGCGGCGTTGGCCTCGGCTTCGCGTTCGTAGCGGTCGGAGGGGTCGGAGACTTTCAGGCCGCTTCCGTTGTCGGTGCCGTCGACGGGGCCCTGGCGTTGCTGGATGACGTGGGTGAGCTCGTGGGCGAGGGTGTGCTTGTCGGCGCCACCTTGGCCGATGACGACGTGGTTGCCGGAGGTGTAGGCGCGGGCGCCGACCTCGGCGGCGGAGGCCCGGGCAGCGGAGTCGTCGTGGACGCGGACGTCGGAGAAGTCGGCGTCGAGCCGGGACTCCATATCGGTGCGGGTGGCGTCGTCGAGGGGACGTCCGGAGGCGCGCAGCACATCGTGGACGGCGGAACGCTGTACCGCGGGCTGTTGCTGGTGGCCGCAGCCGGCCGTGTGCTGGTGCTGTTCCTGGGCCCAGGGGTGAGCCGCCTGGCGCAGGAGCTGAACCAGCACACTGTTCCCGGCGGTGCGTTGAATGTGGAAGGGGTCGGACGCGGGGAGAGGGGCTCGCGCCGCCGTCTGCTGGTACTCGGAGTCCGGAGACCGGTTGGCTTCACGAGCCATGGAGAGGGCGCCTTTCCGTGGGGACAATCGGGTTCCACACCACGACAGCGCTTCGATCAGGCCGCGGGAAGGCCTCGGCGGACAGGAAGGAGGGCAGCGATCGCTGCCCGAGCGGCCCGGGCCCGCCGCGACTGCCGGGCGGCCAGACGGCCCTGTGGGCCCGCAGTGCCGCCTAGTGCGGCAGGCGATGAGCTCGTAACCCCATCAGGGGGTGTGAGGTGGTCGCTGCAGCCGAAAGTGGCGGCACAGGCCCGTCGAACTGCCTCCCTGGGGCATCGCACCGGACCCAACGGGGATCTCACCGGCGCCACCTTCCGCACCCCGTACTACCACCACCACGAACAACCCGAGCACTACCAGCAGTTCAACCGCGACCACGCCCACCTCAGAGCGCCCGGCGAACGCGCCTTCGCGCAGCTGAAGTCCTGGCGACTGCTCCGCCGAGCGCGATGCTCCACCCGCCGCATCGGCACCATCGTCCAAGCCGTCCACACACTGCTGACCTGCAACTATGCAGGATAAAACAGGCTCACTAAGGATCTTCAGAGTGGTCACCGATCGGGTGATAGCCAAGGGCGGATAGCAGACGAGGCCTTCGGGCAGTGGTTTGAGATGTCTGACGTCTCAACCGCTGTGACCGGAGGCCTCGTTGATCCCCTATCCTGCCGCACTCGACCTGCCGCATGCGCTCGTGGAGTGGGTCACGATGCTGATCGTCACCCGCGAGGGTGACCGCCGGTGCAAGCTGCGTCCCTCGCAACGCGCCATCATCACCCTGGTCTACCTGCGCGAGCACACCACCTACGCAAAGCTCGCCGCAGGCTTCCGGATCAGCGAAGGCACCGCCCACGCCTACGTACAGAGCGTGATCAAACTCCTTGCTTCGAGAGCACCGTCCCTGACCCGGGCCCTTCGCCGAGCATGTCCCGAGTACGTCCTGGTGGACGGCACCATCGCCGAGTGCGACCGGGTCGGCGACCACGAACAGGACTACTCGGGCAAGGCCCGACGGCACGGCGTGAACATCCAGGCCGTCACCGAACCCGCGGGCGGCCCGATCTGGTACTCACCCGCACTGCCCGATCGCACGGTCGACATCACCGCAGCCCGCACCCACCGCATCGTCACCATCTGTGAACGACTGCGGATCCCCGTCCTCACCGACAAGGCCCTCCTCTCTCGACCCGCCGCCTGGCTCCCTCTCTTCCAGGAGCACACGCCGCATCTGCTGCTCCTACGGCAACGCGATCCGCGCCAACATCTTCAACGACGAGGTGTGGAAACCCGCCCTCGCGAAGGCCGACGTGATCCCCGTGCGGGAGAAGGGCCAGCGTTGGAAGGCCTTCCGCAAGGACGGCTTCCACGTACTCCGGCACACCTACGCCTCCGTGATCCTCGAGGCGGGTGAATCCGTCGTCTCCCTCGCCCGATGGCTCGGCCACTCCAGCCCGACCATCACCCTCGACCACTACGCCCACTTCATGCCCGAGGCCGGTGGCAAGGGCCGCGCGGCAGTCGATGCGTTGCTCGGCGCGTGGTGCCATTTGCCATCCAATCGAGTCGTATGACGGTGCATCTAGTCGTACGTGAGCACGCTCCTGATCGAAGGGACACAACCTGCGACGGATCGTTTAAGACGACGCGCCCTTCCGGAAACTCAGGTGATCTGTGTCCGGGGTCGTCGGGTCGCGGACGAAGGGAGAGATCGCCGCAGCGGTCAGCGGGGAGGACAAATACGCTCCGAAGGTGTGGAAGTCGATACGGCCCATCGGAGTGTCGGCATGCTGGTCAACGGGGAAACGGTCGCCGAGCCGACGCGGAACCGCCACCAGGTCACCTGTGTCGGCGAGGTTCACCCAGTAGCGGACTCCGGCGGGCCGCGAACCCCGATCGGCGGTTGGCGTGGGCACCAAGTGATCGAAGATTCCGCCTGGCAGGCCGAGAGGAGAGCCCAAGGTCACGAAGCAGTCCACGGTCAGCTCTGGGTGAGCGTGGAGAGCCTCGTACGTGACGACCGAGCCGAGGGAATGGGCCAGCACTACGCGGGGGCGCACCTGTCGGATCGCCTCGGCCACAGCGGATCGGGCTGCATCCCTTACCTGCGGAACATGGAGGTAGCGGCGAACCTCGCCCGCCAGCTGGACGGCAAGCCGAATGACCGTCCCGACGGGGATGTTGCGGCGTTGGGAAACCCAGGACAGGACCTGCCGCAGCGGAGCAGTAACCAATCCCTGCCGTTCCCGGAGGGTGGGTGAACCGAGGGCCAGCGCCCAGGCGATGACGACGGACTCTTCTCGTTCGTCGAGAGCAGGTATGTCCAGTACGGCGGCCTGCCGCTCCGCGGCGTGGGTGTGGTGAGCGTAGTACGCGGCGTGCAGGGCAGGGAGCAGGTGGCCGTTCAGTCCAGCAGCCGAGAACCCATGCTGCAGCTTGAGCCGCCACTGCCCTGCTAGTTCGATGGCCGCCTGTTCCGGCGAGCGGCCGCTCAGGTGGTTGCCGATGCCGTGCACTGCGACGATCGTCACTGCTCTGGTCCTTCCTCCAAGTAACAATGAACGGAGTACGCCGGGAAGCGCCACGGGCCGCCGGTCGTCACGCCGGCGACCCTGCTGATCTCGTACCAGTGTGCCTCCAGCCGCATGACCTCGAATCCGTGGGGTGTGAGTACGTCGACGAGAACATCGTGTAGCTCGGCCGTCGTTGCAGTGATGGGGCGGGCGTACACCAGACCGTGGGAAGGCGGCAGGCCTCCCTCCCATTCCTCGAGGGTGTGCAATTCCCATCCGTCTGCATGGGCATCTCCACATAGCAGTTCGCCCGGCAGCCAAGCCAGGACATGGGTGGCGTGGACGGTCGGCTGCGTCGGTCGGATTGCCGACGCCGCTGCGGAACAGACCCACCCGAGGGCCGTGACATGGCCAGCCTTGGTGCCTACCAGCACACCGCTTTCGTAGGGGACGAGCGTGTGCACCCGACCCGGCACCGGGGCCGGATGTCCAAGTAGATCGCCGGATTCGGCATCCCATGCCTGGACCTCCTCCTCGCCGACAGCGGCCACGAGTACCGGCCTGCCGTTCACTTGGCTGACCGTCATCACCTGCGGGTCGGCGACGGGGGCGGAACCCACGAGCGAGGCCGTTACGAGGTCCCAGACCCGTACCTCATCGCCGTCCGAGGATTGCTCTGCAGCGAACAGGCGCCCGCCTTGCATTGTGATCGCTCCGATCCGGTCCAGCGTGATCGATTGCCGCAGGGTGCGGTCAGCCAGGGACCAGAGACGTACTGTGCGTTCGTTGTGGACGCTGATCAGGAGAGACTCGCCGCCGACGTCGCCCGCGACCAGTTCTGTGACCGGCCCCTCCGCGTCGGCGAGGACGTGGGGGAGAGAGACTCCTTGCTCGTGTCCCATACATGGATGCTGCCGTCGGCACCGCCAACCACGGCCCATACCGAATCGCCGTGCGCCACAGCGGCCAATGAGGTGGCCGGGGCGGGGAGGCGGACCGTCGATTCGAGGACATCCTCACGGACATTCCAGGTGTCGAGCTCGGACTCCGTGGTCACAGTGACGACGTAGGACGCGTTGCCAGCTGTCACGGTGGCGGCGTGGCTGAGCTCGCCCAAGTCGCCCAGCTCGTGATCCTGGGTGCCGGCGCTCAGGTCCCAAGCCTTGACCTCACCGGACGCGAGTTCGACGCTGAGGGCGAGCTCCGAGCCGCCGAGCCGGATGGTGCCGAGCACTGTGGCGTGGTGCCAGTGGTCTTGGCCATGGCCGAACGGAGGGCAAACGTCGAGGTCCCACACCCGCATGTTCCCGTCGCGATGGGCGGTCAGCGCGAGCTGAAAGCGGTCGACACGACGGATGTCCGCGAGCGTCAACCCGCGGTCTTCGGCTCCGGTGACCACGTGGACGGTCTCGCCGTTCCCCCGTGCCGCATACATGCCGGAGTGGTAGGCGATGAGGGAGAACAGCGGGGTGCGTGCGTTGGTGGGCCGGATCCGCACTTCCTGGAGCGGTCCCTCCGATGAGATGCTGACGGGCCACTCGTCCAGGTGTCTCAGCACCTTCGGCCCGTGACCTTGAGGTGCGGCGGGCGCACAGCGAAAGCTGAGGGAGCCGTCTGCGGACTCCACACCGAGCAGCGAAGCAATGGCGGCGTCCCCGGCTTCGACGGTGTCGAAGATCGTGCCGAAGGACTCGTCTAGCAGGCCGACCAGGCCGATCTCTCCACTGACCCGACCGACTGCAAGCACTGCCTGGTCGCCGGTGCCGACGACCGCCAAGGCGGAGACCCTCTCGCCGTCGAGGCGTGCGTCGGCGACGTGCGAACCCGTCGTGAGGTCGTACAGCTGGAGCACGTTCTGGTCAGTGACCGAGACAATGACCGCCTGCTCGTCCAGATCCACGATCGCCATCTGGGTGATGGTGCCCTCGCCTGTCCGAGGAATCGAGAAGTACCGGAACGCGACGTCGGGGCTCGGCGTGATGTCCCATGCCTGGAGGGAGCCGTCGGTACCGGCGAACACGGCGAGGAGCCGTCGTTCGACAGATCCCAGGGCCAGGGCTGACACCGTGGCGCCCAACTCGTCCTCGCCGATGACGGAGAGCAGGGACTCCTCGGGTAGCCCTGTGCTCCAGCGGGTACGGAGCACGGTCCGTTCGTCGCGGAGACGGCGTGCCAGCCCCACAGCCCGGTAGGTCGCCAGGTACTGGCGAAGCTTGGCACGGCGAGTCTCCAGCGGCAGGCGCCGGCCAAAGAGGTCGCCGGTATCGAAGCGACCGAACGCCGTTCGGTACGCGACCCCCGCCCGCCGCGCCGCCGGGGTCCTCGTCCGGTGAACGGCCTCCCAGATGTTGCTGTGGTCGGCGCGGACTAGGTACTCCGGGTCCAGGAACAAGTGGTCGACCGCGGATCCGTCTGGCGCAGCGACGGCATGCTCCATCAAGTGTCGCAGGAGATAGGGTGCGGCGAGGTCCCACCGAGGCCCCTCAGCGGCCCACCGTCCGGGGACGGCCGACAATAGCTCGTGAAAGAGCATGTCGGCGAGCCCTTCGAATTCAGCCCCGGCGTCACGGAAGTGCTCAGTGACCGTCTCGTGGAAGAACCGGTAGAGCTGACGTCCGTCCGAGTCGATGCTCGTCCGCAGATAGAAGCGGGCGGTCGCTAGCTTCTCGTGGGCCTCGCCCGGGGTTAGCGGGCGAAGCTCCTGACCCGCGGCCATGGCGGCAGCGGTGGCCGCTGCGACCACAAGTTCCAGCGGCATACCCTGACCTCGCGCTTGTGCCAGCCCCACCATCAAGTGCCGCATCCACGGGTCGCCGTCCAGGGTGGTCCGCAGGTGCAGTTCGAGTAGGTGCGGCAGGCTCTGCGGCAGTCGGGCGACTGCCTCGGCGGGATTCAGGGGTACACCGGTCCGCAGGAAGTCGGCGAAGAGTGCTGCGACGAGGAAGGTGCTGCGATCGGGGCTATGAGCGATGGCGGTAGCGACCGCATGGGCTACGGACTCACGAAGGGCCTGGTCGCTGTAACCGGGTGCGCTATACAGGATGTCGGCGATGTAGGTCGTGAGGTCGGCCGCGAGGTCCTCGACACCGGAGGAGGTGTCCAGGTCGAGCACCTTCCCGTGGGCACCGGGCACTTCCCAGCCCCGGTGGTCGTCCGCCTGCGGCGGGCGCATCCCCACGAGCGCCCGGAAGGCGGGGCGGCCGTCAGGGCGCAGCGTGCTCAGGAGCTTGGGTAGCAGATCGCTGACGATACGGCCGCTTTCTAGGGCTTCGTCGATGGCATCGAGGATGAGTACCACCGGTTCCGGAAGGTCTCGAGCGATACGTCTGAGCTCGTCCAGCGCTTGCTCACTACTAGCGAAGGCAGGCTTCGAGTCCTCGGGAGTCAGTTGAACAATGATCGAAGCGACTACCTCGTCCCTGCTCCGGTGCCGGGCATGGACTGCGACAAGGGTCGGGTACCGACGCTCCGGTCGGTATTGAGCAGGAATGCGACCGACCAGCATGGTGCTTAGCTCGGCGAGCTGGTTGTGCGACAGGAAGACTGTCACCCCCAGCAGCGCCGACTTTCCGGACCCAGGGCTTCCGGTGACCAGCAACAGGGGTTCGTCGCTCGCCAACCAGGAGCGAATCCGGGTCAGCTCACGGGTCCGCCCAGTGAAAAGGCAGCCCGTAATCGCAGAGGCGTCGTCCAGGCGGCCGGACGCTCGGGTGAGGAAGTGCACGGGGTCAAGACCGGGGTCGAACTCCGCCGCCAGCTCCCGAACTGCCAGCCGGAGCCGGCTCCGAAGCCGCTGCCAGCCGTCTGTGCTGAACGCCGGGTTGGCGAAGAACTCCGGTACAGGCAACGAGGCGGCTCGGCGTGGAGAGTGCACCACGGTCTGCGGATACCCCTCGCCGAGGCGGACCAGCTCGCGCGCGATCTCGTCGGCCACTGCTTCCACCGGCACGTGGGCCATGGCCGGAGAGATATCCCAGTGCCCCAAGCGGAGCCGCTCCAGTGCCTGTGCTGTGGCCTTGGTGAAGCGTGCGTCGAAGGCGCTCTCGCCCGCCGTGCAGGCCGCAATCACCCAAGTCTTTCGGTCGCCCTCGGAAACGTCGTGGAACAACTGATAGTCCGTCGCGGCCCCTGCACCGCAGACATCGAGCAGGAACAGGACGGGAGACTGGTCGGAGCCATGCTCGACCTCATTCAGCCATCGGCCGACATCGATCGCCGAAGCCGGAAGGTCAGTCGGACGACTATCGTGCACGGGCAGGTACAAGACCCTGCCACGAACGATCCCGTGACCGGCAAAGTGAACGATCCGCGGCAGGCCTCCCGAATCGTGCCGCAACTGCCGCCAGCGCTCCTCGACGCTGATCCGGTCCGCATTGATCACCGGGTCACAGACGTGCAGCCCGTCGAAACGTGAGAGCACCGCACCGAGTTCACGTACTTGCGGTTCAACCGACGGCAGCGGAGACAACCCCTCCGAGGTGGGGCTCCACTCGCCGTCGGCCGCGTTCTCAAAGGTCCCAACTCCGAGCAGAAGTGCCCGAACCATTATCCCCCCCGTGCCTGTTCGATTCTGTCTCCAGGCTATCGGGGTCGAGGCTGCTCACCCCCCACGACTGGATTCACTCCTTGACTAACGACTGTCTGGATGTGTGTCCACGCACGGTCGTAGGACGGCGGGCAGTTTCCACCTCGCAGCTGAGATCTTGTGCCTACGGCAGTCGCCTGCGCCCGGGTCTGCTTCAGGCGCGCTGTGACCTCACCCTGGTCCGGTTGGTCCTCGATCGCCATCCGCCAGCCAGCTGAGCCTAGACCCACCGATGCCTTCATCAGTCGGTAGCAGTGAGGAGTCGCGCCGCATGCTCGGGGTCGAGATCCCATTGCAGGGTGATGGCCGTCACGCCGTCCAGCTGTAGGTAGTCCTCTGTTGGATGGTCAGCCACTCCTTGAGCGATGGCGCTGGCGAGGTTGGGCACGCCAGATTCTCTGAGGGATGGGTCCTCAGAGGTCTCGCTCTCAACCCGACGAGCGAGGGTGTCGAGGAGGTCGAGGACCACTTCGATGCCCGGATCCCCTTGGCGGAGTCTCGTGATCACGCGACGTGCCTGCTGTCGACGAGAGCCGACTTTTCAAGGAGGATCCCATCAGCATGGACCGATGACGCTGAGGAGCCCTGTGATCACGCAAGGGGTACAGGTCAAAGGGCCGGTGTGATGCCTGCGGAGGCGTGACGACCTGTGATGTCGGCCAGTTCTTCGACCACGGCATGCTCTGCTGGGGCACCGAAGGACGATGCGCGGACTGCCCGAATGCGTGGTGCGAGCAAGACAGTGGACCCGTCACACCCGAGAACATTCGACAAGCTCTGCTACAAGCGCATGGGGCGGCGCGGCTTCGCCTGTCCGAAGACGTGCCGAACTTCGTTCCCGTGCTGCAGGCCCTCCGGGACGCACGGGAGCTTTCCCTTGGCGAAGCACGAACGCAGGCCAAGCAACTCGCCGAAAACGGTCTCGCCGGCACGCTCGTCGAGATGGAGGTCCTGGCGATTCGGCTTCGGGGACGGGCCGTCGAGGTGATCGTTGCGCCAGCTGAGTGATCTCATCCGGACGGCACCTGATCCGGCTTGACAACGGCATTGAGAAGTCTTTCGCACGCGATAGCCGTGGGGCGAGGGCAGGTGGACTTGTCCCTGGTCAGCGTGGACTCGACGGTGGCCCGCGCGCATCACGATGCCGCGGGCATGCGGGTCAGCGAGGAGGTCCTGTCCTCCTTGGAGGAAGAGGCCGAAGCGTCAAAGGGGGCCGCGGAAAGGAACGAAAGCCTCAGGTCGCAGGCGATCCGGAGGCGCCGGACCCGGACCGGGAGGAACGGCGGCGCGTCCGGCGGCGACGCCGGGCCCGGTTGAAGGCCGCTCTGCGGGCGGTCGCGCGGTGGCCTGACCAGCAAGGTCCATCTCGCCTCTGATCCACGCTGCCGCCCGCTCGCTTTCGTCCTGACCGAGGGGCAGGCTGCCGACAGCCCCCGGTTCGTCCCGGTCCTGGACAAGATCAAGGTCCGTGCCCGATCGGACGTCCGCGCAATCGGCCCGACGCAATTGCCGGCGACAAGACATCCCACGCGGATAAGAGTCAAGCCGCCGCCGCTCTGAGCTCTGCTGAGGACTGCTGGAAGGCGGC
>NZ_BJMN01000077.1 GCF_006539185.1 Streptomyces gardneri | reverse complement strand
GCTAGCCCTGGCGCGGCCAGGCCGTGTGCGGCCGGGGCCCGTAATCAGACCGACCTGCAAAGAGAACCACCGGGCGGCATCTTCCCCGAGCCCCGTGATCCGTGTGCCCCGATATACGTCCTAGCCCTAGCGCGCCACGCGGTAGCGGAGGTAGACGAATTTCGAATTGAAGGTGCGGGTCTCGACGAGTTCGAGATCCACCCGGCGCTCGTGCTGGGGAAAGTACGAGGTGCCGCCGCCGACCAGCACCGGGTGGACCATGACCCGGTACTCGTCGATCAGATCCGACGCGGCCGCCTCGGCGGCGAGGGTCGCGCCGCCGATCGCGATCTCGCCCTCCCCCGGCTCGGCCCGCAACCGCTCGATCTCCTCGGCCAGGCTGCCGGTGGCCAGGCGGGCATTGCCCTCCACCGCCGACAAGGTGGTGGAGAAGACCACCTTCGGGAGCGGGTTCCAGAGCGAAATCCACTCGCGTGTCGCGTCGTCGAGCGAGGGGTCCTCGTCGGCGGTCTCCCAGTACAGCATCGTCTCGTACAGCCGCCGCCCCAGCAGATGGACGTCGACGCCGCGAATCTCCTCGATCCAGAAGCGGAAGACCTCATCGTCGGGCGCCGTCCAGTCGAAGCCGCCGTCCGGCCCGGCGATGTAGCCGTCCAGTGAGGCGCCCATCGCATAAGTCACGCTGCGCATAAGGATCAGCTCCTGCCTTTCTCGGTAGCGCCGCGTGGATCGGCGAGGAGTGTGAGAAGACCGGAGATCTGGTGACCGGCCTCGGCGGGATGCCGGAAGCGCGAGCCCCGCACGATGCCGTAGTGGTTACGGCGGCCGTCGTCCGCCCGGCTGCGGGTGAGGTAGCCGGCCTCTTCCAGATCGGTGACGATGGCCTGCACCGTCCGCTCGGTGACGCCACAGCCCTCCGCGATGTCACGGAGCCGTGCTCCGGGATCACGGGAGATCGCCAACAGGACCCGGGCATGGTTGGTGAGGAAGGTCCACTCCGAGTGGCTTCCTCTGACTTCACCCATAAGGGCATGGTGCACCCGTGGCAGGCACACTGCAATCACCGATGCGGTTTTCAGGCAACCATTGACACCTAATGGCGAAAGACAAAGAATTAGGGATTATCAGGGCCACCCGGTCGGTCCAGGAAATCCCATGACTCACTTCCCCGAGGCCCCCGGCCTCGCTTCCCTGCCGCACGGCGCCGACGAAGGCATCACCGTCTCCGCCAGGCCGACCGCGGACGGCACCGCGGTCACCATCCGCGGAGAGCTCGACATCGTGAGCGCCGCGTCCCTTCGCACGTGCCTCTTCCAGGCCATCACGGCCTGCGCGGACGGCGGCGGGCTCGCCCTGGACCTGTCCCAGGTCACCTTCTGCGACTCCACGGGCCTGAACGTCCTGCTGCTCGCCCGCCGTCGAGCCCTCGGCGAGCACCACACCATGGTCATCACCGCCGCCGGGCCCCAAGTCACCCGCCTGCTGGAAACGACCGGTGCCGCCCCGCTCTTCACCGGCACGACACGTCAGCTGAATTCCGGCGAGAACGAAACGTAGTCCGCCGGACCGGAGGGGAACGCCGTGTAACTGCCTTCGGGCATTTCGTTCCACACACCGGGAAGGTCACCCAGGGGTTCCGAGACCACGATGCGGGTGTCGTCGGAGATGTCCTTCAGGTAGTCGAGTTCAGGGTGAAGGCGCCGAACGGTCTCGGCCCTGCTGCTGTAGAAGAGCGAACGGGACCGCCCCAGGCTGGAATAGCGGAAGGCCCAGACACGCTCCCCGTCGCTCACGGCGACCGTCATCTGCAGGGGTTCCGGTACGCCGTGGCCCTTGCCGAGGCGCTCGACCAGACCCGCCATACGGGCCACCGCGCCCGGGACGTCCTGGTCGAGGCCGAAGGTGACCGCGAGGTAGAACATCACCTCGGAGTCGGTCGATCCTTCGATGGAGGGGAAGAGCGCCGGATCGACGGCCATGCACAGGTCACGCTGCAGCCGGGGGAAGTCCGCGATCGCCCCGTTGTGCATCCAGAGCCAGCGGCCGTGGCGAAAAGGGTGGCAGTTCGTCTGCTGGACCGCGGAACCGGTGGAGGCGCGTACGTGCGCGAAGAACAGGGACGAGCGGACGTGCGCGGAGAGCTCCTGCAGGTTGCGGTTGTTCCAGGCCGGTCCGACGTCACGGAACACCGCCGGCGTCCCGTCGCCGTCCCTGCTGTACCAACCGACTCCGAAGCCGTCGCCGTTGGTCGACTCCACGCCCATCCGCGCGTGAAGGCTCTGGTTGATCAGCGAGTGTTCGGGGCGGTACAGGACGGCGTCGAGCAGCAGGGGCGAACCCGAGTACGCGAGCCAGCGGCACATACGCACCATCCCCTTCGAGGCCTGCTTCGAGCGTACGCCGGTGAGCGCTGCCAGCACGCGGAAGAGGCGAAGCACGTGCACGTACGGCAGGTCGCCCGCAGCCTTCCCCGGTTGCGCCGGGCCGTGGACCGCGATCTGGACCGGCGGTCTGTGCCGGGACACAGCGACAGGTGCGAGGAGGCGGTCGTTTCGGGCCGATGCCGCTGGGCAGTCGCCGTGGACACGGGGATGAGACCCGATGAGACCCAAGGGAGCGAGGCCGATGTCAACAGGAACGATTCTCGCCATCGTCATTTCCGCTGCGGTGGTGCTCGCGTTGATCGGGCTGGCCTTCGCCTTGGACCGGAGGCGCCGGTATCGCCTGCGCGAGCGGTTCGGGCCCGAGTACGACCGCACCGTCGACGACGCGGGGAGCAGGCGGGCCGCCGAACACGACCTCGGGGCCCGCGAGGAACGCCATGAGGCTCTGGACATCAAACCGCTGTCGAGCGGGGCGCGGGAGCGCTATACCGAGCGGTGGCGCGGCCTCCAGGAGCAGTTCGTGGACCGCCCCGAGGGCGCGGTGCACGACGCGGACAGGTTGGTGGGCTCGCTCATGCACGAGCGTGGTTACCCCACGGAGGGCTTCGAGCAGCGGACGCGGGACCTCTCGGTGGAGCACGGCCGCACGCTGGAGCACTATCGCGCGGCGCACGAGATCAACACGCTCAGCTCTTCGCAGCAGGCGACCACCGAGCAGTTGAGAGGAGCGATGGTGCACTACCGGGCCCTCTTCGACGAACTTCTCTCCGACGGCGACGCGCCCCGTCCCGGCCGGACCTGACGAGGAGGGCATGACATGCGTGAGCACGACAGACCGGAGCAGGCCGGCGGCGGTTCGGACGCACCGCCGGTCTACCCCGGCGAAAGCACCGAGATCAGGGGGCGGGACCGCGAGCCGGGACCGGATGCCGCCACCGACACCGACACCGACACCGAGGCCCCAGCCGAAACCGGAGCCGATGCCGAAGTCGATGCGGACACCCGCGCCGAAACCGACACCGACACCGACACCGAGACGGGTACGGAGAGAGATCGCGAGCTCAGTGCGGGCACCGCCCGTACCGAAGAGGAGTCGGGACCGAAAAGCGGGAACCCGCGCCTGCTGGACTCCGCGGACGAGGAGGCCTTCCGCACCCGCTGGCACGAGATCCAGAACCGGTTCGTCGACGATCCTCGCCGGGCCGTGCACGAGGCCGACACTCTGGTCACGGACGTGACGCAACAGCTCGCCGCCACGTTCGCCGACCGCAGGAAGGATCTGGAAGGTCAGTGGAACGAGGACGAGGACGTCGACACGGAACGTCTGCGCATGGCCCTGCGCCAGTACCGCTCGTTCTTCAACCGGCTCCTCACCACCTGACGCGGGACGTGGTCGTCGACCCCACCACAGTCCCTGGCAAGAATGGGGAGTGCCCGGTTCAGCCGGGCACTCCCTCGACACCGACACCGACACCGACATCGCCAACCGCCTCCGCGCGTGAGTGCGGCGATACGGGGTAGCCGCTGACGTCGAGCGACCCCGCCAGGGCGAGCGCGGCACGAGGAGGACACCATGAGCATGGTGCAGGAGACGATCAAGGTGGACGCCCCGCTGCGCACGGTCTACGACCAGTGGACCCAGTTCGAGGAGTTCCCCCGCTTCATGTACGGCGTGGAGGAGGTGGAGCAGCTCGACGACCGCCTCTGTCACTGGCGTACTCGGGTAGCGGGCGTCTCACGGGAATTCGACACCGAGATCGTCGACCAGCTCCCCGACGAACGGATCTCCTGGCGCACGGTCGGCGACGGCGATGTCCGTCAGAAAGGTGTCGTCACCTTCCACAGCCTCGACCGCTCGCACACCCGGGTGAGCCTGGCGCTGGACGTGGAACCTCAAGGCATGGTCGAGAAGGCCGGTGACGCCCTCGGCTTCCTGGAGAACCGCGTCCGGGGCGATCTGGAGCGGTTCAAGGACTTCATCGAAGGCCGCGACGACGCCACCGGCGGCTGGCGCGGCCGGCTCCGGCCCGCCGACAGTACGGGCGTCGGCCCGAGCACGGACACGGACACGGACAAGCGCGAGTTCGATCGGCCGGGCCCCTACCCCGGCCCGCTGCCGAGCCACCCCGACGAAGAGCCGCGCGTCTGATCCGGGCGGACGCGGCCCGCCGCCCATAGGGGAACGCACGCGGTGCGCCGCCCGTACGGGATTCGGCGCGCCGTCGTAACCAGGTCTGCCCCGTGATCGAGTTCGCCCCGTGATCGAGTTCGTCCCGTGATCGAGTTCGTCCCGTCCCACGTTCAGGAATCGTCGGGGACGTGGATGTCCAGGACGCAGATGTCGTCGCGGTTCCCCGCCCGCAGCCCGGCCAGGGTGCGGGCGAGCGTGTCGCCCCTGCCCTTCCCCAGGAGCTGCCCGGCGGTCTCGGCGAGCCGTCCGAGCCCCACCTCGATGTCCTCGCCCGGGTCCTCCACGAGGCCGTCCGTGTAGAACAGCAGGTGATCCCCGGGCAGCAAGTCGATCATCTCCTGTTCGTACGTGGAGTGGAACGCGGCGCCGAGCAGGCAGCCCTCGGGCTGCTCCAGGAAGCCCGCCGCTCCCCCGCGGATCAGCAGCGGCGGCAGATGCCCGGCACGTACCCAGGTCAGACACCGGTCCCAGGGCTGGTAGCGCCCCATGACCATGGTGGCGGTGGCGCCTTCCCGCTCCGTCGCGGTGTGGACCAGAAGGGTGTTGAGCCTGCCGAGGACATCGGGGAGGGCCGAGCCGGTGACGGTCATGCCCTTGGTGTAGAACCGCAGCTGTGCCATGGTGCCGACGGCGGGCAGCCCGTGGCCGGCCACGTCTCCGACCACGAACAGGGCGCTCTTGTCCGGGAGTTCGATCGCGGAGTACCAGTCGCCGCCGACGTTCATCCCGATGTCGGCGGGAACGTACGCGACGTCGACGCACAGGCCCGCGAGTTCGAGGGACTGCTCGGGGACCGGCAGCAGCGCGTCCTGGAGCCTGGCGCCCAGCGCGCGTTCGGTCTTGAGCATGCCGCGCTGGACGAGGATGGCACGTTCGCTCTCGACCAGGGCGAGTTCGGCGTCGCGCAGGGCGCTGAGGTCCTGGAAGAAACCGTGCGCCTCGACGGGGGCGCCGTCCACGTCGGTCTGCGCCTCCGCGACGAGCCGCAGGTGGCGTACTCCCTTCGCCGTGGTGACGCGGAACGGCTCGTCGACGGCCTGCCCCTCGTCCAGCAGCCGCTGGATGGCCGAACCGAGCCTCGGCACGTCGTCCGTCACCAGATGGCCGGGCAGCTCCTCCATCCGTATCGGACCCAGCGCGGGGTCGCGGTCGAAGACGGCGTAGACCTGGTCGGACCAGGTGATCGTGTCCGCGACCAGGTTCCAGCCCACCCAGCCGAGGTTGCCCAGGCGCTGCAGCTCCGCGAGCCTGCGGGCCTCGCGCTCGCTGGTGTCGTGGCGGATCCAGGCCACCACCAGCCGTTCCCCCAGCCTGGACACCCGGACCGAGTACACCGACTGCTGCGGGACTCCCGCGGCCACCTCCTCGTAGGTGAAGGGTTCGCCCTCGTAGACCGTCCCGGTGGCCAGCGTCTCCCGGTAACCGTCCCACAGGGCGGTGCCCGCCACGGTGGGGTACGTCTCCAGGACCCGCCGCCCGACCAGCTCCCTGCCCTGCCGGCCGGCCACGTCCACGGACTCCGGTGCCGCCGCGTCGATGCGGTAGTCCTCCACCTCGCCGGCGTCCGAGCGCAGCGGGGTGAGCAGGACCATCGGCCCCGGCATCACGTCGAAGATCCTCTGGACGGCCTCGGTGTCCTCGGTGTCCTTCGTGTTCTCGGTGTCCTCGTGGAGCGCACCGGATGCGTACCGCTCCCGGCCTTCCCGGAGGATGCCGCCGCAGAGCCTGACGACCCGCCGCAGCAGCGTACGGGCATGCGGGTCGAAGGGGCCGTCCCTGGTGCGGAGGAACCCCACGACCGCCGTCGTCGGCGGGCTTCCCGGGACGGGGAGCCATGCACGCGAGGGCCACCGCTCGGGCGGGTCTCCGATCAGCAGGTACTCGACTGCGTCCGCCTCCAGGTCTTCGAGCCAGACGCCCTCCCTGGTGGTGGTCGCTTCCAGTGCCGCGACACCGCTGACCGGTGGGATGTGGCTCCACTGCTCCGCCAGCGCGGCGTCGACGCCGGCGCGCCCTGTCAGCTCCAGGCTTCCGGTGGCCGTCAGCCGGTAGATCATGACGGCGTCCACGTCCTCGGATTCGCCCAGCACCGCCTTCAGCAGTTCCGCCACGTCGTCCGCGTTACGCGCGCCGGCGAGGCCCTCCGC
This sequence comes from Streptomyces gardneri, assembly GCF_006539185.1. Classification (GTDB taxonomy): domain Bacteria; phylum Actinomycetota; class Actinomycetes; order Streptomycetales; family Streptomycetaceae; genus Streptomyces; species Streptomyces gardneri. The sequence continues at coordinate 18,492 of NZ_BJMN01000077.1, read as the reverse complement.
CAGCCGCGCCAGCAGCGCCTTGGACGCGCCCGGCCAGCGGTCACCGAGGACGTACTGACCCTTACTGGACGGCGAGGCCTCCGACGGCGGTCGCGCGAGCGGCTCGGCCGACACTCCCTGAGACGCCGGTGGCGCGGGGCCCGAGCCGATCCGGCTCAGGACGATCCAGCACTCCTCCAGGAGGGTGCCCCGCCGTCGCTCGGCCCGGTCGAGCAGCAGCCGGTACGCGGCGTCCGCCGACACGCCCGCCTGGGCCATCAGCACGCCCTTGGCACGCTCCACGACGGCCGCCATCGAGGTCACGCCCTCCAGGTCGGCGAGCTCGGCACGGAGCCTCGTCACGACCTTGGCCAGCGCCAGCACCTCGGGTGCCGTGCCGCCGCCGGTGCCGGAAAGCGTGGAATCGCCCTCCATACAAATGAGCATCCCACGTCGGGGACGCGGTCGGCCTGTTTCCGCCTAGGGCGGCGAGGTGGTGACCGTACGAGACCGTCCCCTTGCCCAACGTGTACGACACGAGGAGGTCGGCGGTGCCGGTCGGCTCGACTGACCCCCACCGGCATGCCGCAGCGGGCACGGTTTGCCTGCCGTGCCCTCTGCCGCGTGCCGGTCACCTCTTCTTCTCCCCGATCCTCCGCATCCGCGCGGCCGCGTCCGCCGCGGTCTCCTCGAGCCGTCCCTTGGTCTTCTGTGCCTCGCCCTTCATCTCCATGCTCTTGTCATCGGTCATCGAGCCGATCTCTTCCTTCGTCTTGCCCTTGACCTGATCGGCCTTTGGAGCTCGCCTCTCCAATGACGGGTACCGACCGGTGTCGGGTACCGACTGCCTGGCGGTTACCCCCGAAAGCGGACGTCATGCTCCGACCGCACCTGCGCGACGGCCGGCGTGTGGCCGCGGCTCCATGAAGTGCTCTTGACGAAGCCACGGCTACGGTCGTCGGCATGATGAACCGTGTTCCGTTCAATGAGGCGCTGCTCTCCACCGTGGGCACCCCCGAGCGGGCCCGACTCCTGGACAGCAGTCCGCGGTCACGGGTGTGGCGGGTGCGGCTGGCCGACAGACGGCTGGTCATCGTCAAGCAGATCACCGACGACGGGGACACGGACGCCGACGCGAACACGCGCTTCGCGCGGGAGGTCGCCGGGCTGCGCCTGGCGGGGCGGGCCTCCGGGCCCGCTGTGGCCCCTGCGGTGCTCGCCACCGACCTGCCCTCGCGGGTGATGGTGCTCGAGTACGTGGAGGACCTCGGCAAGGCGGACGACTGGATGTTGGGGTACGCCGAGTCGCTCGCTCGGCTGCACGCCCTGACCGGGCCGGCCGACGCGGGCGCACTACCGGTCTGGTCGGGGCCTACGGCCGCCGACGCGGAGTCCTTCCTGACTCTGGCCAGGGCGCTCGACGTGCCCGTACCGTCCACGGTCTCCGATGAACTCGCCGTTCTTCTGGACCGGTTGGACCCCACGCCGCATCATGCACTGCTGCACGGCGACCCCTGCCCCGGCAATGATCTGCGCACCGCCGACGGTGTCCGCTTCATCGACTTCGAGCGGGCCTCGCTCGGCAACGGTCTGGTCGAACTCGCCTACTTCCGCATCGGCTTCCCCACCTGCTGGTGTGCCATGTCGGTCACCGCGGCCCCGCTCATGGAGGTCGAGGACGTCTACCGGACCACCTGGCGCGGCCTCACCGGGAAGGACGTGCCGGGTGACCTCGCCGACGCGTGTGCGGGCTGGCTGATCCAGGGCGACGCGCTCGTCGAGCGGGCCCACCGCGGGACGGTCGACCAGCTCGCCCGGGTGCCCACCGAGGACTTCGAGTGGGGTTACGTCTCCGCCCGTGAGCGGCTCGTCCACCGCCTGGGCGTGGTCGCCGACATGACCCGCGACCACGATCACCTGCACGCCGTGGGCCGCGTCAGCTCCGCCCTGGCCGACCGCCTGCTCGCACGCTGGTCGAACCTGCGTCCGCTGCCCACGCATGACGCCCGCCCCTGGTAACAGGTGTGCCTGAGCGTTCCGGTTGGCCTGGAGAGCGGTGACGGTTGTGGAGGGACACGCGCCGCCCGGCTGCCCTTTCCTGCACCGCGGGCCGGAACGGCCAGAGGCTGCTGCTCGGCGCGGGCTCGGGTGGTGGCGAGGCCGTAGGAATCAGTGCAGGTTTCGACCAGTTACGGCAAGAATCCACTGGAGACCGTGATCACGAGGGTCGATCTCTCGGGCATGGTGGCGTGGCAGCGGACCTTCCCCGGGACGGGTCGGCCGCAATCCCGTCTGGCCACGGACGGCACGCTGTGGGTCGCCTACCCGGATCGCAACGGCCGGCTCCTGGAAGGCGTTCTGCCGGACGGATCCCGTGGACCCATCGTCCGCCCTGAATGCGGCCCCGATGAGGAAGTCGGCGCGTTCGTCCTGCTCGACGACGGGTTCGTCATCTCCTGGGTAGGCGCTTCCCGCCTGGTCCGAGGAGAACGCGGCCGGCCCGCATCCCCACCGGAGCCCCGAGTAGCCCGGTACACGCGAGAGGGCCGGTGCCTCTGGTCCACGCGGATCGCGCTCGGCGCGGTGTCGTTCCCCGGAGTGGTCGAGGTGGGAGACCGGACCGGAGGGGAGATCCGGCTGCGTAGACCTTGGGTGCCGGAAGAGATCGGTGTAGACCGTTGGGAGCCACTGCTCGTAGCGGCCGACCGCATCGCAGCCAGCTTTGCCGAGACACGGGGCGGCATCGGCAGGACGTTCTTCCTCGACCTGAAGGACGGAGCGACGATATCTGTCACCTCTCCCGCTCCCCCAGGCCGGAAGGCGATAGCCGGCCCCGGCGAGTTCCTTATCGGATCCCAGGGCTACGGCGCGTTCACGACCGGCCGCTTCGGCCGGCACGGCGCCGAAACCGCGCGGTGGTCCAGCCACGGGGCGATGCTCGTCGACAAGGACGGCACCGCCGGCGGCCCCGAGCTCGAAAACCGCCTGCCTTCGAGATCACGCTTCCGGCGGCTCGCACCGGACGGCACCCTCGTCGCCGGGCCGGCGCTGACGGGCTACTACACGTCCTACCCTGCGATGGACCGCGAGGGGACCGCGGTGTTCTGGCGAGACGGCAAGCTGCTCGCCGTTGATGCGGACCTCGCCGGACACGAACTGTTCGCCATGGACGACAGCCGAGCGGTCATCAGCCGTGCGCTCCTGCTGAACGACGGCAACGTCGCCGTCGCCCTGGACAACGAGCTCATGGTCTTCCGTACCCCACTGGGGCCACTCGCCGAGAGCCCCTGGCCGTGCGGTGAAGCCAACCTCAGAGGCAACCCCTCGCTGAGCTGAATCCGGCGTACACGGACGGCTTTGTTGTCAGTGGTGCCGTGCATGATCGGCACGTCAGTTCTTCTACGGGGATGGGAAGCACCATGCCGATCACGAACCAGCAGGTAGCAGGGCACGCGTTTCTGCGGCAGATGTATGCGGACTCGTACTTCCCCGATCACGTCGTCGACCAGGGCAGGGCGATCCTGTTGCGGCTGTGCGAGCGGATGGAGGCTGAGCAGCCGTCGGGTCTGGAGGCCCTGTATGCGCTCACCCAGGACGCAACGGAGGAATTCAACTGTCTGGAGGCGGAGTTCGAGGCAGCCGGGAGTGAGATCGAAACGGTCGCGCGTGAGGTGATCGCTGAGAACTTCTGGTTTGTCGCGTCGGCATACGGGTTCACGGACGCGGATGTAGAGGAGCTGATCGCCACCCGGGACTGGTGAGAGGGAGTGACTGATCATCACCGGCACCCCCCGCGGCACCATCACGGGCCGACTACAACACCCGACCACAGTGGTGAGACTTCGGGGAACCAGCCCCGAGGCGTGTATCCAAGGTGCAGTCGCCAGGACGCCGCCAAGCCCGTCTAGGCTCCGGCGCATGGACATGCACGGCCGAGCACGCCTCCCTCGCGCCCGGGACCGACCTCGCCGGCCTGGTTCGCCGCCAGCAGGAAGCCTTCGCGGAACGTGACGAGCCGGTGGAGTGGAAGGTGTACGGGCACGATGCGCCGGACCTTGGCCGAGCGCTGACCGCGGCGGGGTTCACTCTGGGCTGGGAGCGTTCCGTGCTGATCGCCGAGGAGCTGCCGGGCGAACCCGATGTCTTGGCGGAGCCCCGGAACGAGATCCGCAGCCTGTACGCGGTACCGGAGCAGGCCGAACGGGCCTGGGCGATCGCCGCCGGTTCGTCGAGGCCGCCACCGTCCGCTCCTACCACTGGCGCCCGAGCGGCACCCCCGAGACCACCCGCCCCGCGCAGTTCCTCGACTGGCTCCACGGCGACGGTCCACTGTGGGACCGCTTCTCCACCGACTTCGACTTCAAGCCGAGCACCACCCCCATGGCGACTACTACCTCCACCTCACCGACGACCTCCGCCTGGGCACCTTCGGCCACCCCTGGGAAGAGACACTGACCGTCTGGGGCCCCGCTGCTCGCCGCCGTCGAGGCGGAACTGACCGTGCTGTTCGGAGAGCCGATCGGGCGCGGCGACTGAAGGGGGCTCGACTCCCCGTCCTCGTCTTGAAGTCGGAAGCCCGAACGTCCCTCTCAGCGGAAGTCCGACGCGTGGTCCGCCGCCCACTCCTGGAAGGATCGGGCCGGGGTGCCCGTGATGCGCTCCACTTCGTCATTGACCGGCTCCGGATTGTCGAGCAGCTCCGCCTGGGCCGGCAACACCGCCTCCACCAGCTCTGGCGGGTAGCCTGCGGCCTTCATCTGCTCGGCGGCCTCGTCCAGCGCGATCTCCTCGAACCGCACCGGTCGCCCGATCGCCTCGCCGATCAGGGCCACCTGCCCTTCCTGGGTGATCAGTTCGGGGCCGGTGAGCACGGGACGGGCGCCGAGCAGGGCGTCGGTCGTCAGTGCCTGAACGGCGACCGCAGCCATGTCCGCCTCGTGGATCAGCGGACGGGCCAGCCTTGCCAGCGGAGCCCGTACCGCACCGGTGGTGCGGACTTCTTCCGCCCAGCCCAGCGTGTTGCTCGCGAACCCGGTGGGCCGCAGCGCCGTCCACTCCAGTCCCGATGCCTCGATCAGCCGCTCCAGCTCCGTGTGGAACATGGTGATCGCCTCACCGGGCTCCTCCTTCTCGCTCCCGACACCGGCGGATGACAGGTACACCACCCGTCGAGCGTGTTTCCCGATCGCGTCGATCACGTCCGACGCTCCCTCAGCGCTCAGGAACGGCCATACCAGGAAGACCGAATCGACGCCCGCCAGAGCCGTGTCCAGCGACGCGGGATCACCGAGATCGCCGCGCACTGCCTGCACGCCCTCGGGGAAGTCCGCCTCTCCTCGCACCAGCGCCCGCACGGGCACGCCCGCCGCGTGCAGTTGGGTCACCACCGCGCCGCCGACCTTTCCCGTCGCGCCGGTCACCAGGATCCTGGGCTGTGTCATCGGAATCTCCTCGTCTCGCAGTTCGATGAGACGACTCTCGTACATCAAGCAAGGTTCAGGTCAAGCACCGACCGGAGTGACCGTCAGATGCCGTTGCACCCAGTGATCCGCCCGCGCCACTGGAACCTGGATCCCCCGCTTCCGGCGGTTGCCCACCTGATCGACCTCGTAGGGAATGGCGCAGCGGACCCAGCGGCGGCGCGGACAGGCTCGACAGGCACCTCCCGCCGCGGAACACCGGCCCGTACCCGAAATCACGCCCCGGCGACACCAACCGTGCACCCCCCGTCGCTCACCGCAGCCGACCGTCGCGAGTTTCGCGAGTTTCGCGTTTGACGACAGCCCAGCACGGGGTTGCACTGGATTCATGGACGCTGCGGCGGCTCCGCCCTAGGGAGAGCAGCGATGACAACCCTGGATAGCTTCACCCTTCTGCAGCCGTACAAGATCGCCGAGGAGACGTTCGTCATCCCGTGGGCCCTTGAGGCCCCGCCGGTCGGCCACTTCCCGATGAACTCGATGGTGATCCGGGGAGCCGAACCGATCCTCGTGGACACCGGGGCGCCCGCAGTGCGCGCCCAGTGGCTAGAGGCAGCCTGGTCCGTCGTGGATCCCCTGGACGTACGGTGGATCTTCCTCACCCACGACGACCGCGACCACGCCGGCAACCTCCTGGCGGTCCTCGCGGAATGCCCGAACGCGACCCTGCTGACGACGTGGTTCTCCATCGGCCGCATGGCCGAGGAGTGGGACACTCCCATCAACCGGTGCCGCTTCATGACCGACGGCGACACGATCGACGCGGGCGACCGCACCCTGGTCGCCAAACGACCGCCCTTGTACGACAACCCCACTACCCGCGCCCTCTTCGACCCGAAGACCAACGTCCTGTGGGCCGTCGACACCTTCGCCACGAACGTGCCGGCCCCCATGCCCGAAACAGCAGCGATGTCGCCGGACGAATTCCGCGACGGCCAGCTCTTCGGCGGGCGCCTGGTCTCCCCCTGGGTCGCCCTGCTGGACGCCCAGAAGTTCGGGACGGTCGTCACCGACTTCCAACACCTGAACGCCGAGGTCATCGCCGGCTGCCATTGCCCGGTCCTCCGCGGCCCCCAGATACCCGAGGCCTACGACCTCCTCCGCCGGCTGCCCGAAGTCCCACCGTGGACAGAGTTCACCCAGGCCGACCTGGACCAGTGGATGGCGGCTGCCGAGAGCTCGGTTCCGCCGGAGCAGCCGCGGCCGTCGGGGACGTGAGTGGCGCTGGCCCACGCCGTTGGGATCTGCTGCACGCAGGTGCCTACGACGAGGAACCCGCCGCTCGGCCAGGCCGTGCTCCGGATCGGTGTTCGACCGGGAGGACTACAGGGTCCGTCGTCACGCGGTCGAGTGCGGGATCAGTCATCGCAGCACCGCACCGGGCTGTCGCCACCTCGTTTGATGCTGTGGCCGAAGGGGGCGGGCACGTCGTACCCGCGCAGCCTCACACCAGGGATCTCAGCACGTCGACCTCACAGCCCGGTGCGAACGGGTCGAAGCCGTGCTCGGTCAGCCAGCGAACTGCCAGCAGGCTTCGCAGCGACCACCACGCGTGGATCACGTCGAGGTCGATGTCGGTGCCGTAGCCGGCGAGGAAGTCGTCGAGGTGCTCCTCGTGTCCGAGCGTGAAGGTGGCGAGGTCGTACAGAGGATCGCCCTGGCCCGCCTCGGACCAGTCGATGATGCCCGTCACCTCGTCGCCGTCGACGAAGACGTGCGCGATCTGCAGGTCGCCGTGCGTGAACGCCGGAGTCCACGGCCGGAGCGCGGCCTCGGCGACCCGGCGGCTACGGGTGACCAGGTCAGCGGGCAGGAGCCCTTTCGTCACGAGCAACTCGCACTCGTCGTCGAGCTCCGCCGCCAGCGCGACAATGCTCCGGCCGGCCCGGCCGGGGCGGGGCGGCAGCGGAGCGTCGTGCAGCTTCCGGATGGCGGCGCCCGCCGCGGCCCACGCGGCCGGCGACCCGGTCGACGGCCCGCCGAGACGCCCGAGCGTCGTCCCCGGGAGCGCGGCGAGTGCGAGCACGGGCGGCTCGCGCCACAGGACCGCTGGGGTCGGGACCGGCGCGAGGGACATCGCCTCGACCTCGACGTCGATCCGCGCCCGATCGGCGTCCACCTTCAGGAACACGTCGCCGACGCGCAGGGTCGCGCGCTCGGAATGGGCGGCGACGACTTTGACCTCATCCATGGGCGATCAGTATCCCGGAGGTGATCGCCGCCGTCGCCAGATTTGTCGCATGCGATGACGCAGCTGACCGCGTCCCGCTACCCGACAGCCTCGTGCGCGACACTGCCCCTTGACCAGGTCAAGCCCACTGCTTTGTGAGGAGTCCTCAGCCACGGCTAGGAGCTATCCGGCCGATCATGCTGCTCGTTAGGGTGCTGGGGTGGCGAAGACGAGCGTGAGTATCGAGACGGACAGCATGCTCTGCCTGTGGGTGGAGCCGTGGGGAACCGATCATTGGATGCGTCCGGGTGAGGAGTTCGCCGTCGTGACGCAGACAGCGCCCGAGGAGTCCCCGTTCAATCTCGTCGTTCACAGCCAGGGCATCACGGTGTGGGTGAATTCGGCCAACGATTCCGAGGTCTTCGACAAGAATGGCAACCCGGCTCCGTGTGGGCACCAGCGTCCCGCCGATGCGGGGTTCTGAGGATCCACTCCGGCTCAGGTACCAGATGACGAGGGCTGCTGCTGTGGCCGTGCCGAGGAAACGTAGCCGCGCTTGTCGTAACGGGTGGCGACCGCCCGGGACTGCTTCAGCCGGTTGATCGCCCGCTCGACGGTGTTGCGCTTCTTGTACCGCTCCTCGTCGAAGGCTGGTGGCCGTCCGCCGCGTGAGCCTTTGCGCAGGCGGGCGGCCTGGCTGTCGGTCTTCTCCGGGATCGTGTCCCGGATGCCGCGGCGCCGCAGATAGTCACGGCACGGCCCGTTGCTATAGGCCCTGTCCGCGGCGACGCTGTCGGGCTTGTTCCGGGGCCTGCCGGGTCCGGGTTTGGGGACGCGGATCTTCTCCAGGACCGGCTTGAACTGGGTGCAGTCCGCCCGCTGTCCTGGTGTGACGGTCAGGGACAGCGGGCGGCAGCGGCCGTCCGCGCTCAGGTGAAGCTTTGTGGTGAACCCGCCGCGCGAGCGGCCCAGGCCCTCGCCTTCAGCACCACCTCCACCAGGCGGGCGACGAGGCTCTGCCACGGTGTCTCGTGCTGGTGTTCTTCTGACGCGTCCCCCTTTGATGCGGGGGCGGGCGGCGGGTCGTTGCGGGCACCCGCCGCGTGCTGATGCGCCCGCACGATGGTGGAGTCGACCGAGACGTCCCAGTTGATCTCATCTGCCGCGTCGGCCGCGGCCTGGACCTGCTGGAGCAGACGCTCCCACGTTCCGTCCGCCGACCACATCCGGTGGCGTTCGTAGACGGTCTTCCACGGCCCGAAGCGCTCGGGCAGGTCACGCCAGTGAACGCCGGTGCGCACCCGGTGCAGAATCCCGTCGATCACCTGCCGGTGATCCCGCCACCTGCCACAACGCCTGTTGCTGACCGGCAGAAACGGCCGTAGTCGTACCCACTCAGCATCGCTCAGATCACCCGCTCCATGACCACATCAACGACCTGAGCGGGGAATAGCCACATGATCGGCCGGACAGGGCCTAGTCGAGCTGCGAGCCACTGGCCTGGATAGGCGGGCTGCAGTCCGGGGGCAACGCCTGGACGACCAGGGCGATCGCTTCGGCGACGGTGGTGACGACCGCGTGCGTGTCGAGCGGCGTCCCTTGGCCGCCGACGCGCCAGCCGTCGTTGTCGGCAGGGCCGATTTCGAAGAGGTCGTGGGAGAAGGGCGGCGCGGGGGCGCGGTGAAAGGTGAGCCTGCCGTGGGTAAGGAACGGGACGAGTCGGCGAAGCTCCTGAGTGTTGTAGGCCTCCTCCACCAGAGGACCGTTCCACCGGCCGGCAGTCTCCTCCCTCGCCACACCCCACGCGTACTCGGCAGCGCGCCCCTCCTCGTGTGCCACTGCACGCGGGGAGGCGGTGAGCCATGCCCGCCGGCCGGCGATCACGGTGAGTGTGTCGCCACGCTGCCACTCGTCGATCGCCCGCGCCACGTCCGTCAGCGTCTCGGCGTGCCCGGAAAGGGCCGCTCCCAGCCAGGGCATGGTCAGGTCGACCTGGATCTCGCGCCGGTCGCGTTCCAGGACTACATGGACGGTCCCGCGCTCCGCCTGGACGACGATGGTGACCGGCCCGGGAGGTGTTGATGCTGTGACACGCACGGGCGCCAGAGTGATTCCGGCTGCTGCCGCGATGCGCCGAAGTCCCGCTCCCGGGTCACCGAAGTCGGGGCCGAGCTCCGGGTAGAGCGTGCAGTCCTTCGTCGGTCCGCTGTGCATGGGCTGGGTGTTCACGGATGGTTCGCCTCTCGTCCGGCTGGCCACGATACGTGGCCGTCGCCTCCCCCAGAGGCCGAGTCAAGTTGGGGCGCAGCTGCGACCAAGCTCCTCTCATCACACCGCCGATGTCTCCAGGGCGACCCCGTCACGGAACCGGAACCCCAAGGCGTGAACGAGCGCGAACACCAAGTCCTCCGCCAGCGGATCGCACTCCGCCACCAGGGCTGCCCTGAGCGCGACCGGGTCCGGCCGAAGGCCAGCCCCTCGAGCCCAGGCTGCAGCTCGCTCACCGACTCCGGCCGGATCACCGATCCACTCACCAGGGAGGCCGCATTCCCGCGCCATCTCCGGCGACAAGGCACATTGCCACGACAGGCCATCGGGACTCGCCGCCTGAACGGTCACGAAGTCGCTGTCGACCACATGACAGACCAGGACGGAACCGCTCGTCTCACTGATGATCGAGGGGTCCGGATCCGCGATAGGACACGCTTGCAGGATCTGCCACGCGCCATCGCGCGCCCACCACAACGGCACACAGTCCGACGCCCGCATCGCCGCCAACTTCGTCAGCGGCCGGACGGCTCGCGCCACGATGAAAGACCCCGAGAACCCCATGCCCGGGACCATATCCGCGATCACTGACACCGTGATCATTCCGGTTCGACGGCGGCGCCCCGGGTCCTGAGGATCCGGGGCACCGCCGTCGTCGTTCCCGGGCGTGCCTGCCCTCGTCGACCGGCCGGTTCAGCGCCAGTAGTGGTCGAGGTGGGTGCCGCAGGTGTACTGGATGACCGCGGCCCCGTCGTTCTTGTTGCCGTCCAGGACCGCCAGGCACTTGCGGCTGTTCCAGTTCACGAACTGGTTGGCCTGCTTGGCGCTGTTGTAACGGAGCGCCCAGTACTGGTCCACGAACAGGTACTCGTTCGCGTTGCCACAGGGGTACTGCGTGGCGCGGGCGAAGTCGTTCGTCCTGGCTGCGTCCACGGACAGACACATGCCGCTGTTCTTGTTCCGGACGGAGTACCAGCGTTCGCCGTCACCGTCGCCCTCGTAGCGGATCTCCCAGTAGTGGTCGTTCCAGGTGCCGCAGCCCCACTGGATCAGGCCTTCCGCGGGCTGCTGGCTGCCGCCGGGCACGGCGAGACACCGACCGGAGTTGTAGTTCTTGATCCAGCCGTAGGCGTTGATGCCGAGGGGCGCGACGGACTGGGCATCGGCCCCGGGACGGGGAACGGGCTTGGCAGCCGGGGCGGGGGCCGGCCTCTCGGCAGCGGCCCCGGCGGCGGCCCCGGCAGCGGAGCTCGGGCCTCCGGTGCCGAGGAGCAGCGCCGCGGCCGCGGCGAGCGCGAGGGCCGGGCGGGAGAGAGATCTGACCATCGAGCGGGTGTTCACGAGTCCTCCAGGGTGAGGGTTCGATGACCCGGTCATGCTGGCAGCCGACAGAGACAGGAATCTAACGCTCCGTCACATTTGGCCGGTTCGCGGGACCGTCGCTCCACGCTGACCTCGGACGTTCCGGTCGGGGTCGCGTGCGAGTGCCTTCGCCGCCTGGCGGGAAACGCTTGGGACTCCCTTCGTGTCCTCTTGGACGTTCATCCTCGCTCCCGTGAGGAGGCGGTGCTGCCGGCTCGTGACCCAGTCGGGCAACCGATCGTTTCGGGCACGGATCATCGGGTCCTGGGAGTCTGGTGATCCCTACGGTGAAGACATCAGAAGGAAGGACACGCCCCCGTGCTGGAGCAGCTCAACCAGGCGCTCGACCACATCGAGCGCGGCCTCGAGGCGGAGGCCGGTCGTGAGGTCGACGTCGCCGAAGTCGCTCGGATCGCGATGACGTCGGAGTACCACTTCCGGCGCCTGTTCTCGGCGCTCGCCGGGATGCCGCTCTCCGTGTACGTACGGCGTCGGCGCATGACGCTCGCCGGGGCCGAGGTGCTGGGCGGGGAGCGGACGCTGCTCGACGTGGCCGTGCGGTACGGATACGGCTCGGGCGAGGCGTTCGCCCGGGCGTTCCGGTCGGTGCACGGCATCGGGCCGGGCGAGGCCCGGCGCACGGGTGCCACGCTCACGGCGCAGCCGCGCATGTCCTTCCGAGTCGTCGTCGAAGGGAGTACGACCATGCGGTACCGCATCGTCGAGAAGGAAGCGTTTCGGGTCGTCGGCAGGAAGGCGCGGGTGCCCCTCGTGCACGAGGGGGTCAACGCGGCGGCCGCGGCACATGTGGAGAGCCTGGACGAGCAGGCGATCGTTCGGATGAAGGAGCTGGCCGAAGGGGAGCCGAAGGGAGTCCTGTCTGCTGTGATGCACCTGACCGACAGCCGGGAGGAGGGCGCCGAGGTGGACTACTGGATCGGTGTCACCACCGGCCCTGAGACGGCCACGGAGGAGCTCGACGCCCTCGACGTGCCGGCCGGGACCTGGGCGGTCTTCGACAACCACGGGCCGTATCCGAGCGCCCTCCAGCATCTGTGGCGGGACGTGTTCACGCAGTGGTTCCCCTCGAACCCCTACGCGAGCCGGCCGGGTCCGGAGCTGCTGCGGACGCAGCCGGTGGAGATCGGCGCGGAGACGGACTCCCAGCTGTGGATCCCGGTCGAGCGGTTCAGCGGGAGCGCCGGGGTGTGAAGATCGGGACCTGGGTGTCGCCTTCCGGACGGGAGGTGCCACCCAGGTCCATGCCGATGCCGATGGCGATGGCGATGCCGCAGGTCGGAATCCGGAGTCCGACCTGCGGGACGGGAGCCGCTTCAGAGCCGCGGAGGCAAGGACTGTTCCGTCCAGATGGTCTTGCCCGTGCGCGTGTACCTGCTCCCCCACCGCTCGGTGAGCTGCGCGATCAGGAAGAGGCCGCGGCCTCCCTCCTCCGTGGCCTGGGCGCGGCGCATTCGAGGCTGGGTGCCACTGCGGTCGGATACCTCGCAGATCAGCCTCTCCGCGCGGATCAGCCGGAGCACGACAGGCCCGCCCGCGTAGCGGATGGCGTTGGTGACGAGCTCGCTGGCCACCAGTTCGGTGGTGAAGGCGAGGTCGTCCAGGTCCCACCGTGACAGCTGGCTCAGTACGTGCGCACGTGCCTCGGCCACCACCGACGGATCCGCCTCGAAGGTCCAGGTGGCACTGTCGTCCGCGGGGACCCCGCGGACCGCCGCGAGCAGGAGCGTCACGTCGTCCGACAGCGGACCCGGCACGAGGGCCCGGACCACCCCGGCACCGGCGTCCTCCAGGGGCCGGCCGGGGGCGAGTATCACCGACAGTGCGCGCCGGAGTGCCGCCATGCCCTCGTCCAGGTCGGCGTGGCTCCGCTCGATCAGGCCGTCGGTGTAGAGCGCGAGGACGCTGCCGTCCTCCACCTCCGTCTCGATGGGTTCGAACGGCAGCCCGCCGACCCCGAGCGGCGGACCGGGGCTGACATCGAGGTAGGCGACGCTGCCGTCGGGGGCCACCAGCGCGGGCGGCGGGTGTCCCGCGCTGGCCGCGACGCATCGCCGGGTCACGGGGTCGTACGTCATGTACAGACACGTGGCACCGAACGATCCGAAGGCGATCTCGGTGCCGGGGGGACGCGTTGCCTCCGTACCGTCGGAGTCGATCGCGAACTGGGACACGAGGTCGTCCAGATGTGTCAGCAGCTCGTCGGGTTCCAGGTCGAGGTCCGCCAGCGTCCGTACGGCGGTGCGCATGCGTGCCATCGTCGCGGTGGCCTGGAGGCCGTGCCCGACCACGTCCCCGACCACGAGGGCGACCCGTGCGGAGGAAAGCGGGATGACGTCGAACCAGTCGCCGCTGACCCCCGTCGCCGTGTCGGTCGGGAGGTAGACACTCGCGGCGTGCACCGTGGGGGTGTCGGTCGTGGCGGACGGCAGCAGGCTCCGCTGCAGACCGACCGCGGCGTTCCGCTCGCGCGCGTACCGACGCACGTTGTCCACGACGAGAGCCGTACGCGAGGCGATCTCCTCCAGCAGGGCGAGGTCCTCGGCGGTGAAGGGCGGACGATTCGCGTCGCGCCCGACGATGATACGACCGAGAATCGCTCCCCGTGCCCGCAGCCATGCGCTCATCCCGTGCGGACGGGCACCGACCGCGTCAGGGAGATCGGCGGTCGCCTCCGTCGCGCGCGACCACAGCCGGCCCGAGAGCGCACCGCCGGTGTCCACCGCGACGTCCGTGCCGGATCCGAGCACGTCGGGGGAGATTCCGGCCACCGCCGTCCGGCGCAGCACGTGCTGGTGATGGTGCTCAGGAACCGGCTCCTCGTACGTGAACACGGCCTCGGCGACCTCGACGACGGCCACGTCGGCCAGCGTCGCAACGAGTACGTCGGCCAGGTCCCTGGTCGTCTCCTCGGCGGACAGATTGGTACTGAGCACGGTGGTCGCCCGGTGCAACAGGTCGAGACGGCGACGCGAGAGCCGCTGCTCCGTGACATCGACGAAGAGGGCCGTCACGCCCATCACAAGACCGTTCGCCTCCTGGAGGCGGAATGCGGAGAGCGCCATGATCCGTCCCGCACCCGGCTCGACCTGCGTGTGCACCTGCACGTCGACCGCGACCAGCGGGACCCCGGTCGTCAGGACCTCACGCAGCCGCGCGTCGATCACGCGGGCGTCCGCCTCCCGGAGGAAATCGGCCAGACGAACCCCGTACAGCTCGCCCGGCACCCCCGAATAGGGAAGGAGATGGGTGTTCGTCCGCACCAACCGCAACTCTTTGTCGAGAACCGCGAGGCCGATCCGATCCTGGAGAAACAGTTCCCGCATGAATGCATGGCCCTGACGCCACTGGGAGACCAGGAAACGGGGCGCACCCAGTACCAGGAACCGGGGCGGGGACCCGGCGTGTCGCCCGTCGGCGAGTGGCAGGACACGGAACTCCACCTCGCCGCCCCCGTCAGGGGCGAGCTCCGCGCGTCCGTCCCACACGGGCCCGTCGCGCTGCTCCAGGACCGCTCGCCAGCTCCCCGGCACCGCCAGGAGATCCCGGACTCGCCGCCCGTACAGGTCGCGTGCCGACCGCCTCAGCAGGTTCTCCGCCGCGGGCGTGCACCGCAGGATGGTCCCCCTGGCGTCCACCACGAGCCCGGCCGCGTGCCCCACGTCGAGGAGGTCGTCGCTACCCGGGCTCATCAGAGGGCACCCTCCGTTCCGCGCGTGGTCAGCGGCTGCGACCAACGCTCACCTCCACTCTGCCCGGGTGCCCGACCCTCAGCACGCCGTACTCCTCCGAATGGCCACCGCCCGCGTGAGCGGACCGACAGCCCGTTGCGCGAGTCGCACGGCTCGAGCTTCCGCCCGCGGATGCGCGGTGGATCGAGGACTCACCAAACAGGCCGCCCGACCGAACGCGCCGCCACCGACTTCGCCTGTCGCCCCTCGGGAAGCCGGGTGCCCCGTATCCGCCGTATTCACGTTCGGTTAGGCTTGCCTTGCCTGGCACACGGGCGTGCGGGCCTGCAGGTTCGGGTTCCGGTGCCGCAGGTGGGAACCCAGACGACGGAACGGGTAGAGGTAGGGCGCAGGTGAGAGACGATGACCAAGCCTGTGCGCGTCATGCGGCCCGCTGGGGCGGGACGCCCATGCGGGTGACGGAAGGCGCGGGTTCCGGCCCGGCGCCCGGGACGAGGCGCTGTGGATAGGATCGCGCTCACAGCCGGAGCCCTGTACGTCATCGTCCTGCTCCGCGCCGGAGGGACGTTCGCCGTCGGGTGGCTCGCCGGCGCCGGCGCCCGGCGCAGCAGGTTCGCCGGGCGGATCTCCTCGGCGAAGTTCCTGCGTGCCGAGCGGGCGATCCAGCGGTGGGGCGCGCCGGTGGTGGCCGTCTCCTTCCTGACCGTCGGTTTCCAGACCGCCGCCAACTTTCTCGCGGGCAGCATGCGCATGCCGTTGCCGCGCTACCTCCCGGCCCTGTTCGTGGGCGGAGCGGCCTGGGCGCTGATCTACGCGACCGTGGGGCTCAGCGTGCTCGAAGTGCTGGGAAGGCTCTTCGCCGAGCAGACCGCCCTCGGGGTGTCCGCCGTGGCCATCCTCCTCCTCTCGGTGTGCGGGGTTGTGGTGTACCGCAGAAGAGGGGCAGCCCGGCCCTCCGGTGAGACCGTGACCGACGAATCGTGAGCCCGTCCCGCGAGGGCGGCGGGTGCCGCTCGCGATGTTCCGCCACCGCCTCGACGAACCCGAGCCGGTCAAGCTCGAAGCACTCCTCGCGCTCGACCGCGACGACGGCTTCAGCCCGCTCCCCCGCCTCCCCCGGACCCCGCCGCGAAATCCCCTTCCCCTGTACGCCACCCCCACAGGTACGGTTTCGCTGGCCCCAGACCGGTGGGGCACGAACAGATGAAGGGCGCGCGGCACAGCTGTCGCCCGGGGGGTTTCATGCGAGCGACATCGACGACGATCCGTGCGGTCAACGGGATGACCACGCGCTGGGCGGCTGACGGCCTGTCACCGGAAGCGCTCGCCAAGGGCACGACGTTCTCCGCGGTCGGGGTCTGGCCGCTCCTGGCCTTCCTCGCTGACGGGGCGTCCGGCCCGGCCCGCCGCGAGCTGGAAGACGCGCTCGGCATGCGCGCCACCGAGAGCGCCGAAGGCGCGCGCGGGCTGCTCGGCGCGCTGGCCCGTATCCCGGGTTCCGCCGCCGCGGTCGGTTTGTGGACGCGCCCCGGCCTGGAGGTGCACGGCGAATGGGCAGCCGGGCTGCCCGACGCCACGCTCGGCCGGTTCAGCGGCGACGACGAGGCCGACAGGAAGGCGCTGGACGCGTGGGCCGCGGAGCGGACCGGCGGACTGATCCCCGCCATGCCCCTGCGCGTCGACAAGGCGACACAGCTTGTCCTCGCCGCCGCCCAGTCCGTACGGACCCGGTGGCTGAGCCCCTTCCGCGCGACCGGGCTGACGCCGGACGACGAGAGCCCTTGGGCGGGCCGACGCCTGGTCGGGCTGAGCCGCCGCACCAGCCTGCTGGACCGGGTCGGCGTGGCACAGACCCCGGCAGGCGGCCTGACCGTCCTCCATGTCCTCGGCAACACCGGTGTCGACGTCCACCTCCTCCTCGGAGAACGGGACGCCGCGCCCGGCGCGGTGCTGTCCGCCGGAATCGACGTCCTGTCCGGCACACACAGGGCTACGCCCGGCGGCCTACTGCCGCTCGGTGAGCCCGGGCCGGGCCTGTACGTCCAGAACGTGCGCTCCAGTGAGCGCGATCCCGTCCTGTCCGTGACCACGTCGCCGTTCTCCCTCACCGCCGACCACGACCTGCTCGCCACCTCGGCCCTGTTCGGCCTCACCACCGCGATGGACGACCGCCAGGGCCACTTCCCGGGCGTCAGCGACGCCCCACTGGCGATACAGCAGGCCGGCCAGTCAGCGTCGGCGCACTTCACCGCGGAGGGCTTCGAGTCGGCGACGGTCACGGCCATCGCCACCGCCGCGGGCTCCGCGGTGCCGGTGACCCCTTACGTCGTACGCCACATCGGACTCGTCTTCGACCGCCCCTTCGGCTTCCTCGCCGTCCACCGCACCTCGCGGCTCGTTCTCTCGGCCGGCTGGGTCGCCGAGCCTGTCGACCACGTACTCGACGAACACGACGACGAGGACTGGGACGACGAGTACGACGCGTACGACGACGAGGGCTACGAACAGGACGAGGGTCGCGCCTGATGGTTCTGGCCGCTGCTCCCCGTGGCCGGGCACTCACCGCCGTGAACGTGCCCCCACGGCAGGTCGGAGCAGGTCAGGAATCTCCTTGACCTCAAGTGTGATTGAGCTTCTAACGTCTTCTCCAGCCAGTCGATCACCAGGCAACAGGAGAAGCGCACTCATGATCCTCGTCACCGGAGCCACCGGAAACATAGGCAGCGCCCTGCTGAAGGAGCTGCACGCGCACGGCGCCGGACCGCTGAGGGGGCTCACCCGTGATGCCGCCGGGGCCGTCTTCCCCGACGGGGTCGAGGCCGTGGAGGGCGACTTCGCGGAGCCGGCATCTTTGAAGCCCGCTCTGGAGGGGGTGCGTTCGCTGTTCCTCGTCTCGCGTCTGGGGCCGGATGCCGACGTCCTCGAAGCCGCCCGGCACGCGGGGGTCGAGCACGTCGTCCTGGTGTCATCGATCACCGTCCAGACCCATCCGCACCTCGGCCCCGCCGCCGAGAACCTCGCGGTGGAACAGCTGCTCAAGGAAAGCGGCATGGCCTGGACGATCCTGCGGCCGACACAGTTCGCCTCGAACGCCCTGATGTGGGCGGCTTCCATCCGTGAACACGAAACCGTACGCGCGCCGTACGCGGACACCGCGCTGCCGACCGTCCACCCTGCCGACATCGCGTCGGTGGCGCGGGTCGCCCTGACCGAGCCCGGCCACCAGGGGCGTACGTACGCGTTGACCGGCCCAGAGCCGGTCACGGCTCGGCAGCAGACCGAGGCGATCGCGGAAGCGCTGGGCCGGGACGTGCCCTTCGCCGAGATCAGCCGCCCGGAGGCGCGCGCACTGATGGCCGCGGTCTTCGGGGAGGAGGCCGCGGACGCGGTGCTCGACGTCACGGGCGGCGACGTCAACGACGAGCTGCTGACGGTCCGCGACACGGTTTCACAGATCACCGGAACCCCGGCCCGGCCGTTCCGGCAGTGGGCTTCGGAGAACGCCGCCGCCTTCCGCTGAAGG
>NZ_BJMN01000076.1 GCF_006539185.1 Streptomyces gardneri | reverse complement strand
GCGCGTGGCCAGCCGCTCCAGCAGGGCCGCGCTCTGCGCCAGCAACTCCCGCTCGTCGTCAGTGAGTTCGGCCTCGATGGCCTGCGCGAGCCAGCCGGCCCTGCGGCCGCGCTCCGCTTCGAGTGCGACCCGGCCCGCGTCCGACAGTTCGACGAGCGTCTTGCGGCCGTCGGTGGGGTGCGCGCGGCGGGTGATCAGGTTCTGCTCCATGAGCAGCCCCACCGACCGGGCCATCGACTGGGGGCGTACGCGCTGATCGGCCGCGAGGTCGCTGGTGGTCATGGCGCCGTTGCGGTCGAGCGCGCCGAGTACGGCGGCCTGGCCCAGCGGGATGCGGTCCTCGTGCTTGACGCGCCGGGTGAGCTTGCCCATCGCGGTGCGTAGTTCGGCGGCGATGGCGGCGGCTTCCGAGGTGGGCATAGGGCACTTTACCGCGCTGGTCAGCGCGGCTGTGCACCCGATCTGTGCAGTATCGCTGTACGGCAATACTGCACAGCCAAACTGTGCAGCCTTGCTGTAGGGTTTGGTGGTGTCGGGCCCAGCGTCAGCGTCGTCGCAGCCGGGGCCGCGGCACACGACAACGGGGAGGAACACCCATGTCCGCGAAAGAAGCCGGGACCGCCGACACCGGCATCGAGACCGTCACCGCCCGCCGGATCATCGACAGCCGGGGCAACCCGACGGTCGAGGTCGACGTCGTCCTGACGGACGGCTCCCTGGGGCGCGCGGCGGTACCCTCCGGCGCCTCCACCGGCGCCCGGGAGGCCGTGGAACTGCGTGACGGTGACTCCGCGCGCTGGCACGGCAAGGGCGTCGACCGTGCGGTGGCCCACGTCAACGGGGAGATCGCGACGGCCGTACGCGGCCGGAATGCGGCGGATCAGGCGGGGCTCGACGCCGCCCTGGTCGCCCTCGACGGCACCGCTACGAAGTCCCGCCTCGGCGCCAACGCGGTCCTCGGCGTCTCCCTCGCCGCCGCCAAGGCCGCCGCGGCGGCTCACCGCCGGCCGCTCTACCGCTACCTGGGTGGCGCCGACGCCCACCTCCTGCCGCTGCCGATGATGAACATCGTCAACGGCGGTGCCCACGCCGACAATCCGCTGGATTTCCAGGAGTTCATGATCGCGCCCGTAGGCGCGGACACCTTCGCCGAGGCCGTCCGCATGGGCAGCGAGGTCTTCCACACCCTGCGCCGCGATCTGCAGGCAGCCGGGCACTCCACGGGCGTCGGCGACGAGGGCGGTTTCGCGCCCGCCCTGCGCACCGCCGAAGAGGCGCTGGACTTCGTGATGGCCGCCATCGAACGCACCGGCTACCGCCCCGGCGCGGACATCGGCCTGGTCATGGACCCGGCGTCGTCGGAGTTCTTCCGCGACGGGGTGTACGACTACGCCGGCGAGGGAGTCCGCCGCACCCCCTCCGAGAACGCCGACTACCTCGCCAAGCTCATCGACGCCTACCCGATCGTCTCCATCGAGGACCCGATGGCGGAGGACGACCTGGACGGCTGGCGCGAGCTCACCGCCCGCGTCGGCGACCGCTGCCAGCTCACCGGCGACGACGTCTTCTGCACCAACGAGACACTCCTCCGCGAAGGCATCCGCACCGGCGTCGGCAATTCGGTCCTGGTCAAGGTCAATCAGATCGGGACCCTGACGGAGGCGCTGGCCACCGTGGCCACCGCCCACCAGGCGGGCTGGACGGCCGTCATGTCGCACCGCTCGGGCGAGACGGAGGACACCACCATCGCGGACCTGGCCGTGGCGACGGGCTGCGGCCAGATCAAGACCGGCTCGCTCTCCCGCTCCGACCGCACGGCGAAGTACAACCAGCTGATCAGGATCGAAGAGGAGCTGGGCGACTCGGCACGCTACGCGGGCCGCTCCGCGCTGCGCCGGGCCTGAACGACCGGTGCCGCCTGGCTGTCACTGCCTGCGACTCGCCTGGTCGATCAGATGAAGGTCTCGTCCCCGGCTCGTTGACCGAACTCCCCGCAGACCGAGGACCCTGAGGGGTTCCTCGGTCTGTTCCATCCGGGCGTCGCGGCGGTCAGGGTGGGTGCGTCAGCGCTGAAGAACCTGGCTCCGGGCAATCCCGCACGTCTCGCCGCTACCCTGGAGACGACCGCAATGCAGGGGGCAACGGTGGGACAACAGGCACGGCGGGCTGCGGGGACGCAGACCTTCACGGATCTGCTCCGGCACCCGAGTCGTCTCATCGAGCAGTTCAGAGAAGACGCTCGGCATCGCGCCGAGGCGGACGTCGTAGCGTCGAACGCTGGACAGGCTCGCGAGGTCTCCGCGTTCGTCCGTGACGGCCACCGTTTCCGGCAGGGGTCGCTGATTCTGGATCCCGCCGCAGCTTCGCCAGTGGTGTGGCGGCCGTTTCGGGTCCTCGGTAGATCTGGTGAGGACGTCGTCTTGGTTGCTCCGTTCCACGTTCATGGGGCGGGCCCGGTCGTCGGTTCGGCAAGACTCGCGGTCGATAGGGACATGTTCCGTCTACTGTCCCTGCAAGCAGCTGATCGCTACTGGGAACTCGCCATCCCTGCTGCGGACGTGGCTCTGGTCCGTGCTGTGCTGCGCGGGGATAGCGCTGGAAGCTAGCCCGGAGAGGCGCTGCTTACGGGCATCAATCCGAATACGTCACAGCCATTTGTCGAGGACTGCGACCAGGACGGTCCCTTCGTAGCTGACCGCGAGGCTGCCCGGGCCGTCCGTGTACGGGGCGGCGGGCGGCCGTACCTTCGAGCCCCGTCCTGCCCGGAAGCCGTGCTCCGGCCGTACGTTGTGGTGGGCCGCAAGGCCTGTGGCGAGGTGCTGTGTGCCAGGTGGGTGACCTGGGCGGGCATCTGGCGGAGTAGCTGTCGGCGCGGTCGTGATAGCTGGGTGAGAGCGGCGCACAGTACGGGGTGTGGATGTCGAGGAGATCGCCGACGA
Organism: Streptomyces gardneri; assembly: GCF_006539185.1. Classification (GTDB taxonomy): domain Bacteria; phylum Actinomycetota; class Actinomycetes; order Streptomycetales; family Streptomycetaceae; genus Streptomyces; species Streptomyces gardneri. Next base: position 22,453 of record NZ_BJMN01000076.1, on the reverse strand, counting down.
GCTGTACGGGCTGAAGCCGGGCGAGTTCACCGCGGCGCGGGACGCGTACGTCGCCCAGGCGCGCCAAGCGAAGGACGCGGCGGTGGCGAAGGCGATCGCGGCGCTGCGGCGGCCGGCGCTCGCGGCGTGGGCCGCGAACCAGTTGGCCCGTCAGCAGCCGGACGAGACCGCGAGGTTCCTGGAGCTGGGCGAGACACTCCGGGAAGCCCACCGGACGCTCGACGGCGCGCGGCTGCGCGCGGCGGCCCGTCAGCAGCACCAGCTGGTCGGAGCGCTCGCCCGTACAGCCGCCGTCCTCGCCGCGGAGGCGGGGCAGCCGGTGAGCGACACGGTGCTCCACGAGATCGAGCAGACCCTCCACGCCGTACTGGCCCGCACCGATGTCGCCGAGCAGTGGTCGAAGGGCCGCCTTGTGAAGGTGCCGGAAGCCGCGGTCGACTTCGCCGCCATCGCCCCGGACGAGGTGCCCGCCCGCCCGGTTCCGGCGAAACCGTTCGCGCCGAAGCAGGAACGGGCGGGCGCGGGGGAGCGGCGGTTGCGTGATCTCCAGCGGGCTCGTGTGGTGGCGGAGGAGGCCGAGGCGGAGGTCGGCCGGTTCGAGCGGGAGCTCGACGAGGCCCGTGACGCGCTGGAAGCCGCTGCAGGAGGGGCGGAGGAGGAGGTCGGCCGGGTTCGCCGACTGGAGCACGAATTGCAGGAGGCCCGGAAGGCCAAGTCCGCGGCCGAGGGGATCACTGCGGAGGCCGGCACGGCGGTGAAGGCGGCGGAACGTGCTGTGCGGGAGGCGCGCAGGGCCGCCGAGCAGGCCGCTCGCGCCGTTCAGCGCCTGGAGCACCAGGCCGAGCCGTAGCCGGCCCGGCCGCCGAGGACGGAGAGCGAGCATCCGGTGTGGCGCCTGGGGTGTTCTGACCGACTCCGGTACCCGGGACGACAGCGGTACGCGACATGGGCCCGCTGGCCGAGGCCAACGCGTAGCACCAGTGGGGCGCAATCCACTGCCGTACGGTCTCACGCCTCGTGAAGGGGGTGACCGCTGCCGACAACTACGACTTGAACGCGTTCAAACTCTGTGCCAGGGTACGGATGCGCTCTTGGGCGCACCGGTCGCGCACGCGGCCCGCGGAACCCGCTAGGGGTGGACTGTGTTGCGTTCCTGTCGTACTGCGCTGACCTTGATAGCCGCGGCCCTCGCCCTGACGGCCTGCGGCAGGTTCACCGTCATGCCACCGCCTGACGGCGAACCGGTCGTTCTGAAGCCGGCCGAACTCGCGACCACGTGGACCGATCGCGACGGCGGCACGATCACGCTGAAGCAGGACGGGACGTTCGTCGCCGACAAAGTCTGCCTCGCCGCCGGCTGGTACGACAGTCTGGCCTGGTCCGGAACCGGTACTTGGAAGCAAGGCTCCGACGAGAAGCAAAGCTTCGTCGGAGTGACCTTCGACGCCGATCACCCCGAAGTGCGTGGGCGGGTGCCCGACGCCTACTCCGCTTTGAAGCAGGGCAAGGTCCTGAAGCTCTGGGTCGCCGTCGGCGATCCGGACAACGACTATCCGAACTGCGTCCTGACCAGCCCGGCGAGCTGACCCGGCTGCCGCGCGGCCTCGAACTCCACTGGGCTGCAGCGGCGAGGGGCTGTGATCGGTTCGTCCCGGGCAGTCGCTCCGGTCAGCGGGGCATGCGCCCTCCCAGCTTCCGCGCCTCTTCGCGCAGGCCCGCAGCCCACGCTCCGCCTTCCGCAGGTGCGGACATCCCCGTGACAGCGGAAACCTGCACGTCTTCGGGCGAGGCCTCCAAGGCGGCTCCGTGCCGCGCCCAGTCCACCTTGATCCCGGCGCGCTCTGCAAGAACCAGCACTATGGCGATGAAGCCTTCGGAAAGCGCGAGCCAGATGGCGTGGCTCGATCCTCGGTGCTTCGCCAGCAGGGCGTTGACGAAGATCTCGAAAGTGTCGGGGCTGATCTGACACTCGTCGTTCTCCATCGGCCCGATGCCCGACGGGAGTTCCAACTCCGCTTCGAAGACCGCCACCTGGCGCTGGAACATGCGAGAAGCTCCATTGGACGGGTTCCACAGTGTCTCGTCGCCGAGGTCGAAGTACTGGCTCATCGCGGCACCTTTCAGCTGGTCATGACAGACCAGCGTACCGAGAGCACGAGCTGCGCCATCGACTCGATCCTCTGGTGGGCGTAGCTGCGGCGGCGCGGGCACCCCCGCATAGGCTGGCCGTCCTATCCGACCCACCGCGACGAGGATCAGCCCATGCGCAGCGGCACCAGGATCCGCCTGATCGAGCCCACGGACGCCGCCCCGATAGCCGAGCACAGGGTGCGGGACTTCGAGGCTTTCCGGCCGTGGGAACCGGCCCAGCCGGCCGACTTCTTCACCCCGGAGGGCCAGGCGGAGCGGATCGACAGCCTGCTGGCCGGATACCGGGCCGGCTCGGTGTGGCCGGGCGTGGTGCTCGCCGACGACCAGGTGATCGGGCAGGTCACCGTCGGAGGCATCCTGCCGCAGCCGCACCTGCGCCGTGGCTCCGTCGGATACTGGATCGCCAGCGTCGCCCAGAATCAAGGCCACGCCGGGCGCGCCGTCGAGCTTGTACTCCGAGTGATGACGGACGAACTCGGGTTGCACCGCGCCGAGGCGTCCACCAATCTGGAGAATCTGCCGTCGCAACGGGTGCTGCGCCGCAACGGGTTCAGCCCGTATGGCGTTGCGCACTCCTCGATCTTTCTCGACGGGAGCTGGCGGGACGGGCTGTTGTGGGAGCGGATCCTCGGCGACTGACCTCGCCGTTTCGGTGGAGACGAGGCCGGGAGCGGGGAGGAAGTATGAAGCCGTTATCATACCGATCATGGAGTCTGTCGATCGAACGGGAGTCTCGATCGGGTGATCGCGGGCACTGCCCGGCATGAGAGCAGGGCCGGCGGTATGCGGGGAGAATCCAGGGGAGCGGAGGGCCACGCGCTGCTACGGTCGGGCGCTATGAGCTGGCTCCCCGATAACTTCGTCCATCCCGTCCTGGTACCGCTGCCGGGCAGTGGTCATCACCTGCGGCCGATCCGGGAGGCGGACACCGCGCTCGACTATCCGGCTGTGATGGGTTCGCGCGAGCGGCTGTGGACCATCTTCGGCCCCGCCTGGGGCTGGCCCGCGGCCACCATGACCTACGAGGCCGACCAGGCCGACCTGTTGCGGCACGAGAAGGAGATCGCCGCACACCAGTCTTTCAACTACGCGCTGTTCGACGCCGCGGAGACAGCTCTGCTCGGCTGCGTCTACATCGACCCACCGGAGAGGGCCGGCGCGGACGGCGAGATCTCCTGGTGGGTGGTGGACGAGCTGGTGGACAGCAAGGTCGAGCAGGCCCTCGACGAGCTGGTGCCGCAGTGGATAGCCGCCGACTGGCCGTTCGAGCAGCCGCGCTTCCTCGGCCGAGAGATCTCCTGGTCGGACTGGCTCGCCCTGCCGGAGCACCCCGACGCGTAAGTAGCTTTTGTCGTCATGCTCCGGGGGCTTGGTGCTCGAACGGCCGTCTCGATTGGGTGGTCGTCGGTAACCGCTCGTGCTGAGGACGATGAGCGGTCCTGAGTCCGCCCCCGCCGTGAGCGGATCGGCGTCGGGCGGCAGCAGGAAGGATCCGAACCCCAGACGCATAGCGCCGCCAGGCCCCTCCGGTCGCAGGGACCACGTGCCCCGCCGCGGCGGCGGAGTCGGCCGCGTCCAGACGGTCAGCAGCGGATCGGCGCCGAACTGATCCGCTTGCCGGCGACCGTATGCGTACCAGGAGTCGGACACTGACCGTGTGCTGATGCACGTACGGCGCACAACACGTGACCATGAGCGCCCCTACGGGCACTCTGCGCGCCCTACCGGTGCCCGCACGGGGCGGAAATGATGAGCGCACCGTAAAAGGAACCAGGCGATCCGCACCCCTGTCCCTCGGCGAGAGGGACATGCGGCGGAAGGAGCTCATGGTGTTGCTTCTCATCTCCCCGGACAGCGTCGAGGAAGCCCTCGACTGCGCGAAGGCGGCGGAGCACCTCGACATCGTCGACGTCAAGAAGCCCGACGAGGGCTCGCTCGGTGCCAACTTCCCCTGGGTCATCAGGGAGATCCGCGACGCGGTTCCGGCGGACAAGCCCGTGTCCGCCACCGTGGGTGACGTCCCCTACAAGCCCGGCACGGTGGCGCAGGCCGCGCTCGGAGCGGTCGTCTCCGGCGCCACGTACATCAAGGTCGGCCTCTACGGTTGTACGACGCCCGAACAGGGCATCGAGGTCATGCGCGCGGTCGTCCGGGCGGTGAAGGACCACCGTCCCGACGCGCTCGTCGTCGCCTCCGGCTATGCCGACGCCCACCGCGTCGGCTGCGTCAACCCGCTCGCCGTGCCCGACATCGCCGCCCGCTCCGGTGCCGACGCGGCCATGCTCGACACCGCCATCAAGGACGGGACTCGGCTGTTCGACCACGTTCCTCCGGACATCTGCGCCGAGTTCGTACGACGGGCCCACACCTCCGGTCTGCTCGCGGCCCTCGCGGGCAGCATCACGCAGGCCGACCTCGGTCCGCTGACGCGCATGGGAACGGACATCGTGGGCGTGCGCGGAGCGGTCTGCGAGGGAGGCGACCGCAACGCCGGGCGGATTCAGCCGCATCTGATCTCCGCCTTCCGGGCGGAGATGGACCGGCAGGGCCGGGAGCACGCCGTCGGCGTCCCCGCCGTGAACTGACCGCCGGCATGCCGATGCCTGAGGCCGACAGCGTCCCCGGACGCCGGGCCACACGTTTCTCCGTCGTCGACCCGGCCACCGGGGAGACCTTCGACGAGGCCCCCGACCAGCAGCCGGGCGAGCTGGACGACGTGGTCGCCCGCGCCCGACGAGCCTGGCACGACTGGCGCTCCGACCCCACCGCTCGCACCGCCGCGTTGCGCGGCGCGGCCGACGCCGTGGAGACGGCCGGCGACGACCTCGCCCGGTTGCTGACCCGGGAACAGGGCAAGCCGCTGGCCGAGTCGTACGCGGAGGTCGCCCGTACCGCGGCCCGCCTGCGCTACTACGCCGACCTGGCCCCCCGGACCCGCCGGATCGACGACGGCCGGCCCGTGCACAGCGAGGTCCGCTGGCGACCCCTCGGACCCGTCGCCGCGATCGTGCCGTGGAACTTTCCCCTCCAGCTCGCGGCGGCGAAGTTCGCGCCCGCGCTCGCGGCGGGCAACACCGTGGTCCTCAAACCGTCGCCGTTCACTCCGCTCGCCACCCGGCTGCTCGGCTCCGTTCTCGCCACCGTCCTGCCCGAGGAGGTCCTGACCGTCGTCACCGGCCGCGAACCCCTCGGTGCCCGCCTCGCGTCCCACCCGGGCATCCGCCACGTCACCTTCACCGGCTCGGTGCCCACCGGGCGGGCCGTCGCCGGGGCGGCGGGGGCCTCGCTCGCGCGGGTCACCCTGGAGCTGGGCGGGAACGACGCCGCCGTCCTGCTGGACGACGTCGACGTGGACCGGATCGCGGACCGGCTGTTCTGGGCGGCGTTTCGCAACTGCGGGCAGGTCTGCATGGCGGTCAAACGCGTCTACGTCCCGGCCGGGCTCCACGCCGAGGTCGTCGAAGCCCTCGCCGAGCGCGCGAAGAGCGTCGTCGTCGGGCCCGGCCTCGACCCCGAAACCCGGCTGGGGCCCGTCAACAACGCTCCGCAGCTGGTCCGGGTCGAACAGGTCACGGAGCAGGCCCTGGCGGACGGTGCCCGGGCGGCGTCCGGAGGTCACCGGCTGGACGGACCGGGATACTTCTTCGCTCCCACGATCCTCACCGACGTCCCGCCCGGCAGTCCGGTGGTGACCGAGGAACAGTTCGGACCGGTGCTGCCGGTGCTGCCGTACCGGAGCCTCGACGAAGCCGTCGACGCGGCCAACAGCACCGGATTCGGACTGGGCGGCTCGGTATGGGGCACCGATCTCGACCGAGCCGAAGAGGTGGCCGACCGGCTCGAATGCGGCACGGCCTGGATCAACCACCATGCCGAACTGTCCCTTGCCCAGCCCTTCGCAGGCGTCAAGGACAGCGGAGTCGGCGTCGCCGGGGGACCGTGGGGGCTCTACGGCAACCTCCGGCCGTTCGTCGTACACCGCCCGCGCCCGCAGGAGGCGTGACGATGAAGTTCCAGGCGGCCGTACTGCGCTCGTACGAGGACCCGTTCACGATCGAGGAGGTGACCCTGCGGACGGAACCCGCCGTCGACGAGATCCTGGTCGAGATCGCGGGCTCCGGGATGTGCCGGACCGATCTCGCGGTCCGGCGATCCGCCGGCCGCAGCCCGCTGCCGGCCGTCCTCGGCCACGAGGGCGCCGGGGTCGTGGTGCGGACGGGCGGCGGCGGCTCTGACACCGCGATCAACGTGGGTGACCACGTCGTGCTGAGCTTCGACTCCTGCGGACACTGCCGGAACTGCCGCGCCGCGGCCCCCGCCTACTGCGACTCCTTCGCCTCCCTCAACCTCTTCGGGGGACGCGAGGAGGACCCGCCACGGCTCACCGACGCGACCGGGAAAGCGCTGGCCCCCCGATGGTTCGGCCAGTCCTCGTTCGCCGAATACGCGCTCGTCCCGGCCCGCAACGCCGTACGGATCGACCCCGCACTGCCGCTCGAACTGCTCGGCCCCCTCGGCTGCGGCTTCCTCACCGGCGCCGGAGCCGTACTGAACACCTTCGCCGCAGGCCCCGGCGACACCCTGACGGTCCTCGGCGCCGGAGCCGTGGGCCTGGCCGCGGTGATGGCGGCCACCGCCGCCGGCGTACTGACCGTGGCCGTCGACCGCCATCCCCAACGGCTGGCCCTGGCCGAGCGGTTCGGCGCGATCCCCCTGCACGCCGCAACGGCCGGACTGCCCGAACGGATCCGACGGCTGACCGACGGCGGCGCGCAGTACGCCCTGGACACCACGGCCTCGGCACCGCTCATCAACCACGCGCTCCAAGGACTGCGCCCCACTGGCACCCTCGGCCTGGTGGCACGCCTCCACACCGCGCTCCCGCTCGAACCGGGCACGCTCGACCGAGGTCGCAGCATCCGCCACATCTGCGAAGGGGACGCCGTGCCGGGACTGCTGATACCCCGGCTGGTGGGGCTGTGGCGGGCCGGACACTTCCCCTTCGACCAGCTGATCCGCACGTACCCCATGGCCGACATCAACGAGGCCGAACGCGACTGCGACGCGGGCCGCGTGGTCAAACCCGTCCTGCTCCCGGCAGCAAGAAGCCGATGAGCGAGGCACGCGCCACCGCCCACTCCCCACTCCCCACGCTCCACCCCTCACTCGCGCCAACGGAGGAAGAATGGCCGGCACGACGCCGCAGCAGACAGACGTGGACGGCTTGGACGGCTTGGACGGAGGTGTGGGCCTGACCGCCCTCCTGGTCGCCGCGGCACGGGCGATCGAGACCCACCGCCACGACAGCCTGGCCCAGGACGTCTACGCGGAACACTTCGTGCGCGCAGCCCCGGCAAGCGCGGACTGGCCGGTACGCATCGAACAGGTCCCGGACGGGGACGACAACCCGCTGTGGGGGCGGTTCGCCCGCTACTTCGGCCTGCGGACCAGGGTCCTCGACGACTTCCTTCTCCGGTCGGTCGGTACGAACGTCCGCCAAGTGGTCCTGCTGGGGGCGGGGTTGGACACGCGCGCCTTCCGGCTGGACCTGCCGTCCGACCTGGTCGTCTACGAGATCGACAGGGCGGGCGTACTGGCCTTCAAACAGCGGGTGCTCACGGACCTCTCGGCCGCCCCCAAGGTGAAGCGCGTGGCCGTACCGGTCGACCTGCGCGCGGACTGGGTCACCGCGCTCACCACCGCCGGCTTCGACCCGGACGTGCCGAGCGTCTGGCTGGCCGAGGGACTGCTCTTCTACCTGCCGAGCGGGGCCGAGACGTATCTCATCGACACGGTGGACCGGCTGACCACCGGAGACAGCGCTCTGGCCTTCGAGGCCAAGCTGGAGAAGGACCTGCTGGCGTACCGCGACAGCTCGATCTACACGGCGACGCGAGAACAGATCGGCATCGACCTGCTCGACCTCTTCGACAGGGGACCACGACCCGACTCGGCAGGCGACCTGACGGCCAAGGGCTGGTCCACATCGATGCACACGCCCTTCGACTTCTCCCGCCGACACGGACGCGGCCCCCTCCCCGAACCGAACGACGCGCTGGAGGGGAACCGGTGGGTGTTCGCGCACAAGCCCCGGCGATGACGTCCGCACGCTCACGACGACGCCCGTAGGGAGTACGGGGGTGTGGGCCCCGCTCGATGGGACGCGCCCCGGCAACGGCCCGCCGGCGAGCGGCAGCGTGCCGGGACGCCGACGGACCGTCAGACGGCCCGGGCAGCCACCAGCTGGTCGCCCGGGATCCCGGCCATGTCCGGCGCGTAGTAGTCCTCGATGCCGGCGGCCCAGGTCGCCACGGTGATGCGGTCCTCGGCATCCGGGCCGAAGGCGTCGAAGAGCGCGTGGATGTTCGGCTCCTCGAAACCGATCGCCGTCATCAGCGAGACGAAGAGCGGGCGCTCGATCAGGCCGTCCTTGTCGGGGTCGCCGAGTGCGGCGAGCGCGTCGGCGAACTCGGCGATCGTGGGACCGAAGCGCTCGGGGTCGAGCACGAACGGACGGAACTCGTCGACGCTGATCACGCCGTCGCCGTTGGCGTCCAGTTCGGTGGCCAGCGTCGTCCAGTAGCGGCGGAACGCAGTCCGGATGGCGGCCTTGGCATCGCCGTCCGATGCGACCGCCGCCTCCAGAACACGGTTCGTCATGAGGTCGAAGTCCTCGGAGTCGATGACCCCGTTGCCGTTGGCGTCGAAGAGGGAGAAAACCAGCTCGACCCGCTGGGCGGCCTCAGTGCGCATGTCCGTCACCTGTCTTCCGCGGCCCGTCGATCCCGGGCCTGGCTCAATGAGTGCTTCTCCATAACCGAGCTGGGAGAGAAGCGTGACGGTCAAGCGGCCTCCGTTACCGGAAAGGGCGAGTTCGCCGACAATCAGCCCGGGCGGGTCCGACCGGAGGTCGGCGATCAGGGACCTGGCGGAGCCCAAGGCGCCTCGGATGTCAGTCCCACGAGTTGAACAGTGCTGCACCAAGGGTCTCAGGCCGCCAGTGCTTGATCTGGCGCCATTCCGCCTGAGACAGAGCGGACCCGTCAGCTTCCTCCAGCGGGGACAGGAGTTCCGTCGCCGTCAAGACGACGAAGCCGAAGCTGCCGAGGGTGGTGGCCCAGACGGGCGGGTCCAAGAACTCGGTCTCTCACTTCTCGCCCGTAGGCGACGCACGCCATGGCTGCTTCGTCGCTGAATCGAGGTCGAGGCGGAGCCGGCTGATCGGGAGGGCCTCCAGCGTGCAACGAGCTTCGGGCCGGGCCCATCAGCTCACGGCGCAACCGCCGCTACCTGCGAAGACGCCGGATCAAGTACACCATCCCCGAACCGAAGGACCTGTGGGCCAACCGCAAACGGCGCGGCGGCGAGGGCGGTCGGCCCACCGGCTTCGACAGCGAGATCTACGAACGTCGCAACGAGGTCGAGCGCATGATCAACCGGCTGGGGCCGCAACTCCCCGGCCGTCGCCACCCGCTACGACAAGAGGGCCTATGTCCTCCACGGCACCGTCACGGTCGCGGCGATCCGCCTACGGCTCCGCCCATGACGCGCCGGAGAGAATCTAGGCGGTCTTGGTGGCGTTGCCGAGGATCTTGGTCGGGGTGATGCGGACGACCACTCGAACCTCTTCCGGCGGGGCCTCCAGGTACTCCTTGCCGCCGCCCGGGCCGAGGTATTCCTCGGCGATGCGGACGGCCACCGCGCGGCCGGCGTCCTCGGTAACGGTGGCCGTGCCGCGGATCTCGACGTACAGGTAGGGGTTGGCGAGGTCGAAGACGGTCAGGCCGACGCGTGGGTCGCGGAGTATGTTCCGTTCCTTGCGCCGGCCCTGTTCGGTGGAGACCAGCAGCTCGCCGCCGTCACGGCTCACCCAGACCACCGAACTCTGCGGGCTGCCATCAGGGTTGAGGGTGGACAAGACGGCCGGGTGCGGTGCGTCAAACAGGCTGCGTACGGTGTCGTTCATCTCAATGGGCATGTCGGGGAGGCTAATCGGGCTCCGTGGTGTGGCGCACCGGAATACATTCCCGTCGTGCCGGACACCGCCTAGAACACGGCCGTCATGTCGTACCAAAGGCTGCCGTCCCAGCCGCCCTGCTGGAAGGTGCCGTTGCCGTTGCCCGGGTAGAACAGGAGGCAGTCGGCTCCGGTGCAGGAGCTGCCGGTGGTGGATTCGGTGGCGCGGCTGTTCGTGATCGCGTAGAAGTCGTTGCGGCCGTCGTTGTACTCGGAGTCGCCGGCGCTGATGAGGGTGCCCAGGGCGTTCCACCCGCCGCCGATCAGGACGCGGGACGCGAGCGCGCCGGTCTTGCCGTTGTAGCGCCACAGCTTGCCGGTGGAGGGCTCGCGGGCGATCAGGTCGGCCTTGCCGTCGCCGGTCACGTCGCCGGGGGCGGTGAGGGCGTCCATGCTGTTCCAGCCGCCGGCGCCGAGCAGCTTGCGGGCGCCGAGCGTGCCGGAGGTCGTACCCGGGTACAGCCACAGCTTGCCCGTGGCCTTCTCGACGGCGAGGAGGTCGGAACGCTTGTCGCCGGTGAGGTCACCGAAGGCGGTGATCCGGGTCATGGCGTTCCAGCCGCCGGCGCCGATGAGCTTGCGGGCGCCGAAGGTTCCGGTACCGGTGCCGGGGTAGAGCCAGAGCTTGCCGGTGGACGCCTCGCGGGCGATCACGTCCTCGCGGGCGTCGTTGGTGAAGTCGCCGTGACGGGTGAGGGCGTTCATGGCGTTCCAGCCGGGGCCGACGAGCTTGCCGGTGCCGTTGCCGGGCAGGAACCAGAGGCGACCGACCTTGTCGCGGGTGAGGAGGTCGGAGCGGTAGTTGCCGTCGAGGTTGGCGAAGGAGCCGCGGCTGAGGGAGTCCCAGCGCACGGACCACTCGGGGTAAGCGGGGCCGTCGCACTCGCGGTAGGTCGGGACGAGCTTGATCGAGCTGATGGAGGGGGCGCCGAAGTTGCCCCACTCGGTGCCGCCGGGGTTCGGGTTTCGAACGCCGACGCCCCAGCCACCGGAGGTGCCGTAGTAGGGCTCGTTGTAGCCGCAGGCGTAGAGGTTGGAGCGGTTGGATACGGCACGGATCGCGTTGTCCCAGGCGCCGAGCGTCGGCTTGCTCGCACTGATCTTGAGCATGGCGCCGGTGGCGTGGTCGGTCTTCCAGGCACAGAGGTAGCCGCGCGGGCAGTCCTCGGGCTCGGCGTGGGCCGGGCTCGCGGCGGGGCCGACAGTGGTGAACGTGGTCAGTGCGGTGAGCGCTGCGAGAGCGAGTGCGGTGAACTTGGGCTTGCCGGGTGATCCGGGCAGACGGGACAGCAGAGACATACGTGGGTTCCCCTCCAAGGTGCGACGCGGAGCCGAGCCCTCGGGGCTCCCCCTCTCGACACGCCGTGCCAGGGAAGGTACCGCGTGACAGTGACAGTCCAGGTGGCGGGGTCCCCTCCATGACCAGGTCGATCCGGTAGGGACACCGGCATCGCCTCGGCGGCCACGGCCGTACGCCCGCAGCCCGCATCTGGCACCGACTCGCACACCTGGATGCCGTTGGAAGACCTCGAACCGTCCCTGCGGGGGAAGGCGTCGGGTCCTGGGTGGCTCGGTGGCGGGTTCGGCCTGATGCCTGGCCCGGAGGCCGCCGTCTTTGGACGGCCGCCCGGCTGCGCGTCATCGGCGAACTGCGCCCCGAACACCCGGTGGAGCTCGCCGTCATCGTCGCCTGCCCGCATAGCAAGCCGGTGCGGGTGGTGATCGAGGTTGTCAGGTACTCCTCGGAGGTCGACGAACTCGCTCGCCGCCTTGTCTCCCTGGGCCTGATGCGTCGCCGACGACGGAAGCCCACCCGGCGCCGGACGGCGACGCCTCGCGGACGCTGCCTCGGCGGGACATGTGCCCGCGTACGCGCTCCACCGTTCCGCCGCGCTCGTCCCCCCTGGCTCCGTCCGACGCGGGTCTCTCGGCACCCACCCCGTCCCCGTCTCCCTCGGGCGCACCCTGACCCGCATGGGCAAAGCCCTCGACGACGACCGGGGTCACGGCACGGACCAAGGCTCGGATGTAGGTGGTTTCGGCGGAGGCGGAGGCGGTGGCGGAGGCGGTGGCGGCGGTGACGGTGACTGACAGCGGTGGCTGGCCCAACCCGGCACGCCACGCCGGGTAGTGCGGCGAGCCCGGCCACACACAGCAAGAGTCGCGGAACAAGGGCGGCGTGGCCACGAGGGCCGCTCGCACCACGTGTGATCACGAGTGCCATGATGTCCGCCGGCAAGTCGACAGGGTGGGCGAATCGAGGAGAGCGCGATGGCCGGAGTGAGAGTGACGGTCTGTCTGCCTCCCGAGGCCGCAGACGATGTCGAGAGGGCGCTTGACGAAGCACTCGCTCCCTTCTACCTCGATTCATCCGACAACCCTGTCGACCGCGGTATGTGGGACTCACGTCGGATCAACGGTGGCAGTGACGGCACGGGGTTCGCCGTCGCCCCCGGGCACGAGAACGACCCGAGGCTCATCCACGACGATCCCCGGTACGACGGCACGCCTTGCCCCAGTTCCTTCGGAGTCTGCGCCGGAGGACCGCGCGCCCTGCTCGACTTCTCGCGCCCGCTCGCGGCATCCGAAAGCGCGGTCGCGGCCTCTTGGGACCTGTGGCACCGACTGTCCGCAGTGCATCCTCCGGCCGTACCGCTCGAGGACTTCGTCGACCGCTGGTGGAACGACCCCGACGCGTTCCCGGACGACCGTTGGGGCGATGCCATGTTCGCCGCCTACAAGGCACAGCCGCTCATCCATGCGTACCTGTCCCACCCGCACAGCCTCGGCTACGGGAGCCTGTGGTTCCCGGACCCCGCGGAACATCCCGTCATCGGCTACGACGGGGACCGCGCCGCCTACATCCGTGATCTCACCAGCCCCCATCAGCCGGACACGGACGTGCTGACCTTGGACGGCTGGTGGCGGGAGAGTGGGGGCAACGCGGTGCACGCATCCTGCGATCCCGGCCTGTGCCCCCACGAACGGCCGGGGCCCGCGGTATGGCCGGGCAGCGAGGCGTACCTCGCCACGCTGCCAGGCGACACGATCCTGGTCCGGCTGCGCTGCCACGCGTAGCAACGCCGTCGAAAGCGGGCGAGCACTCCGGCGGGGGCGAACGCTGCCCGAAGCGGACCATCCAGGCAAACGGCGATCAAGCAGGTGGGGCGTATGGCGGGTTTGGATGACCTGGTGCAACTGTTCGGTCCGGCACCCGACCGAGACCCATCCCCGGACGACTGGGCCGAGGTCGAGGGCTACGTCGGCTCAGCGCTGCCGGGCGACTTCAAGGCGTTCCTTGATGCCTACGGCACCGGGTCTGTCTGCGGAGAGCTGGTGGTCTTCCACCCGAGGGGGTCCAGCCCGCTGCTGGATCGGATGCGGAAGATCCACGAGTCGTTCGGCCAGTCGTGGCGACGTGACTCGGACGAATACCCCTTTCGGTTCCACCCCGCATCGGGCGGCCTGATCTCCTGGGGATACGACCACTCCGGCGACGAGCACTTCTTCTGGCCGTGCGACCCGGACCCGGACTCCTGGAAGATCGTCACGAACATCAACGGGGCCGCCCCCGTCGTCTTCGACGGACGGTTCACCGACTTCGTGCTCGCCTTCGCCAAGCGCCTGCGCGACGTGGACCCGCACCACGGGATCGACCCGGCTGCCCTGGAGTTCCTTGAGCCGGAAGACCTGAACGAACTGGCAGAGCGCGGCGAGATCGGTCCGGTCGAGCCGAGCTTTGAACCGTTCTGATCCCGCGTCGCCTTCCAGGCCGGTGGTAGCTGCGGCGTCGCCGGAGGCCGAGACGACGCTGCGGGCGATGCTGCCGTCGGTGGCGTTCTCGGTGAATCAGCCGGGGTTGTCGCCGTCGCCGTCGTCGTGGTTGAACGAGGGGGCAGTTGGCTGGATTTGCCCGGTCGAGGCCGGTCCGGTGTGCGTCACCTTGTTCAGACTTTCACGCACGGTCACGGACCGTGCGTCGCTGGTCCCGCCGGTCCCGCCGCTCCGAGGCCCGCCGGAACGACATCATCGTGTTGCGGCCGGATACTCCTTGACTCTCGGGTAGCGCGAGACGGCACAGTCAGTGCCGTGGACAGGAAAAACCTGCTGCCGATCGGGCAGTTCTCGCAGGCCAGCGGCCTCTCGGTCACCGCGCTTCGGCACTACGACGCCAGTGGCGTGTTGGCGCCGGCGTTCGTCGATCCGGTGAGCGGCTACCGGTACTTCCGGCGTGACCAGGTGCGTACGGCGCAGTCGATCAGGGCGCTGCGGCAGTTGGACATCCCGGTAGAGGACGTGCGCCGACTGCTCGACGGCGGCGAGGAGGAGCTCGCCGCCGCCCTGCACGCGCATCTGCGGGCGGCCGAACGGCGGCTGGAGGTGCAGCGCTCCGTGGTCCACAGCTTGTTGAGCCGACTGACCGAAGGAGTAGAAATGACCCACCGCGTCACCGTCCGCCAGGGCGCCGCCGAACGGATCCTCGTCCGCGGGGCGACCCTGGACAACTCCGGGCTCGACGCCTTCCTCCGCGTCGCCTACCAGGAGATGTACGAGGTCGCCGGCCGCGGCCCGCTCACCTTCACCGGGCCCGCTTTCGTCCGGTTCCACGGGGTGTGCGACGACGAGAACGAGACGCTCGTCGAGGCGTGCCTGCCGTTCTGGGAAGACGGCGCGCAGCCCACGGACCTGCCCGAGGGCATGACCGTGCGCGAGCTGCCCGAGAACACCCTCGCCTGCACGGAGGTCGAGGGCGAGGCCGCGGCGTTCCCGCAGATCCTCGGCGCGTACGACGCCGTCGCCGACTGGATCACCGAGCACGGCTTCGCCTTCGCGGGCCCGGCCCGGATGGTCTACCGCCGATGGACCGGGACACCGGACCATCCGGACAACCGCCTGGAGATCGCCTGGCCGATCGACGAGCCTGCCGACGACTAGGACTTGTCCGGTCGATCACCAGGAGGCATGGGTCAGATGGTGAGTGTGGGCCAGGGAACGTCGGATTCCACGGCGGCGGTGTAGTCGACGCCGGGGACGGAGAAGCCGTAGAGACGGCGGACTTCGTCGCCGAACCAGGCCAGGTCGGCGAGTTCGGTGATGGTGTCGCTGGTGGCGCTGCCCCAGCGTTCGGCAACGGCGTTCTGTACGGCGGGGTCGAGTTCCCAGGTGTCGAGGCGGACCCGGCCCTCGTCGTCGACATCGAGGGGGCGGGCGCCGGTCAGCTGGTCCCAGAGCTGCACCAGTTGTCCGATCGGGGCCACCATCGCGTCGCCGAGGACACCGCGCAGCAGCCCGACGTACAGGGCGATGCCGGGGATGGCGGTGGACGACTGGGTGACGGCGGCGGCGTTGACCGAGGTCACGGCCCGGCCGCCCAACGTCCTCGCGAGCCGCTCGTCCAGCGTGCGTGCTGTGGCTTCCAGGTGGGACTTCGCGGCGCCGATGGTGCCCTGCCGGTAGATCGCCGCGGTGAGCGGCGAGCCGATGTAGGACAGCGCGGCGGTGGTGAAGCCGTCGGCAAGCAGGGACCGGTCGGCCAGGAACGTGACCCACCGTTCCCAGTCCGTGCCGCCCATCACAGCCACGGTCTGCTCGATGTCGTCGCCCTCGGCCGGAGCCGTGGTGACCTCCTTCACCTCCGGGGCGCCGTGCTCGTCGAAGACGAGGGTCTTGGTCGTGTGGGGCGAGCCGATCGGCTTGAGGACCGAGGCGTACGTGGTGCCGGTGTCCGGGTCGGTACGGCGGGGCGCGGCCACCGAGTAGATCAGGTAGTCGAGGCGTCCTCCGAACCGCTGGGCGAGGAGGTCGGCAACCTGCTCCTTCACCGTGTCGCTGAACGCGTCACCATTGAGGAAGACCATGTCCCGGCCGTGCTGTCGGGCGAGCCGGTCGGTGGCGGCGGTGCGGTACCAGCCGGCTGTGCCGGTGCGCCGTGCGGGCGCCTTCTCGAAGCACACGCCGATGCCCCGGATACCGACGCGGGCCAGGCCCGCGATCGTGGCGGCCAGGCCGTACCCGGCGGACGAGCCGATGACCAGGGCCACCGGCGCCTTGCTCCCGGCGGGGGCCGGGCCGGGGACGGCCTGCCACATCTCGTCCACCAGTTGTCGACATCCGCCAGGGTGGGAGTCGAGGAAGAGGAAGCCTCGGCTCTTGGGTGCGATAACGCGTTCGCTCATGGTGTGGTGCCCCAGATGTCGTCACGGACAAGGACGTGGCGGCTGTCTGGGCCCCCCGTCCGACAAGTCTGCGGCCGTGTGGACGAGCATGGTGATCTTTACCGGCACAACGATGTCCAGCCGGGCTTGGAGGGTTCCGCCAGGCGCCTTCGAATGGATCATCTGATTGTTGGTCCGGGAATACGGCTGCCGAGGTCGAGGTCGAGGTCGAGGTCGCGGTCGAGGAAGACGGTCAAGATCGGTAGAGCTTCGGCCTTTCACAGCTGTATGGCGATGAGGGCGGTGTCGTCGGTGAGGCCGGTTGGGGGGATGAGGTCGGTCAGGAGGGCGTTGGCGAGGGCGTCGGGGTGGGTGGTGTGGTGTCGGGTGAGGGAGTGGGCGAGGCGGGTGAGGCCCGTGTCGATGTCCTCGTTGCGGCGTTCGATGAGGCCGTCGGTGTAGAGGACGAGGACGGAGCCGGGGGTGAAGGGGGTGTCGGCCTGGGGTCTTGGGGTGTGTTCGGGGCGTGCGCCGAGTGGAGGGTCGGTGGCCTGGTCGAGGAAGGTGACGGTGCCGTCGGGGTGGCACAGGGCGGGTGGAGGGTGGCCGGCGCTGCTGTACGTGAGGGTGTGGTTGTTCCAGTCGATGTAGACGGAGACGGCGGTGGTGGATTCGGCCCCTTCGACGGTGCGGGCGTACAGGCCGAGGACTTCGAGGGCCTGGGCAGGACCGTTGGCGACGAGGGAGGCGGCGGACAGGGCGCTGCGGAGCTGGCCCATGACGCCGGCCGCGCGTAGTCCGTGGCCGACGACGTCGCCGACGGCTACGGCCGTGCGGCCCGTTTCGGGCATGTCGACGAGGTCGTACCAGTCGCCGCACACGTTCAGGGCGCCTACCGCGGGGCGGTAGCGGACGGCGGCGTGGTGGTGATGAAGGGAGTGGGGGAGGGGCAGCATCGCTTGTTGGAGGTGGAGGGCGACTTCGCGTTCGCGGGCGTGGGCTTTGCGCAGGCGTTCGTTGACTTCCTGGAGTTCGCGGGCGCGGGTGTAGAGCTCGGCCTGGAGGAGCTGGGAGCGGCCCCCGTCGGGACGGCCGCCGCCGGCTGTCATGAGTCTGGTGACTTCTTCGACCCGGTGCAGGAGCAGGGCCACGGTGCCGTCGGGGGCGAGGATGGGGACGTTGACGGGGCTCCAGTACCGCTCCTGCCAGACGCCGGGCCGGTCGGGGTCTTCCACGTCGTAGCGCTGCAGGGCCATGGTGTCGCGCTCGCCGGTGGCCACGACGCGCAGGAGGGAGGCGTGGAGGTTGCGCATGCCGGTCGCGTCGGGGTCGTGGGGGTTGTCGGGGAAGACGTCGAAGAGGTAGCGGCCGATCACCTGGTCGCGGGTGCGGCCGGCCATGGAAAGGAACGCCTCGTTGGCATCCGCGTACACCAGGTCGGGGGTCAGCAGCGCGGCCGCGCCGGGCAGGGCATGGAAGATCGCCTGGTAGTCGATGCCGGGTCCGCTCACGTCACCACCTGCCGCACGTCGGCCGCTCTTGCAGGCCATAGGTGCTTCCACGGTGCCACGCACGTGGATCGCGAGCTCGTCGTGGTGCGTCGGCGTGGACCGTTCGGGTCCTCACCATGCGATCCGCGACACCGGACCAGCTTCCTGATCCGCGCCGACCAGGACCAGGGGGCCAGGGGGCTGCCTCCCCGGGGCACACATTAATAAATGAGCAGCCATTTACTAATGTGCTACGGTCGATCTCGAACGGAGGCACCCATGCCACGACCACGCGCTACCAGCGACACCGACATCCTTGCCGCCACCAGGCGCGCGATCGGCGCTCACGGGCCCGGCAGGCTCACCCTGGCGCATGTCGGTGTCGAAGCGGGGGTCTCCCCGGCGACCCTGTCGCAGCGCTTCGGGTCCAAGCGGGGCCTGCTCCTGGCATTCGCCGCGGGCGCCGCCGCGGGCGCCGACGAGCCGTACCGCAGGGCGCGGGCCGCGCGCGACTCGCCCCTGGCAGCGGTACATGCCGTCGCCGACGAGTTCGCCCGCCACATGTCCACTCCCGAGGAGATGGCCAATCACCTCGGCATGCTCCAGCTCGACCTCTCCGACCCCGAGTTCCGCGTCCATGCCGCCGCGCACACCCGAGCGGTCGACGCGGTCCTGCGAGAGCTGCTCGCCGAAGCTGCCGCAAAGGGCGAGCTCCCCGCCGGCACCGACGTGCCGCGCCTGGCCCGAGCCGTCAAGATCACCATGGACGGTTCCCTGCTGCAGTGGGCTCTCACGGGCGACGGCGATCCCGCCGCGCTGCTCCACGGCGACCTTGACCTCTTGTTCGGGAGGACCTCATGACCTTTACCGCCACCGTCTTCATCGGTACCAGCCTCGACGGCTACATCGCCCGTCCGAACGACGACATCGAATGGCTGACCTCGCGCGGCGAAAAGGCCGGCGACATGGGCTTCTTCGAGTTCCTCGACTCGGTGGACGCCGTGATCATGGGCCGCAACACCTACGAGACGGTCATCGGTTTCGGTGAGGAGAACTGGCCCTACGGCGACCGTCACGTGGGCGTTCTGAGCACCACCCTCCCCGAGGACACCGACCCCCGCATCACCGTCTACCGCGACATGGACACCCTCGTCGCCGACCTCGAACGGCGTGGGGCCGTGCACGTCTATCCCGACGGCGGACGTCTCATCCAGAGCTTCATCCGCGCGGGTCGCGTCGACCGGTTCATCATCAGCGTCGCCCCGGTCCTGATCGGGAGCGGCCACCGGCTCTTCGGCGAGCTGCACGACGACGTTCCGCTTCGCCTGGACACGGTCGCCGACCTCGGCGGCGGCTTTGCGCAGCTGCGGTACACAGTGGAGAAGTAGCGGGTGTGACCACGTAGCGCCGTCTTGCTGCTGGAAGTGCTGAAGCAAGCCCGGGTTCATCGGTACGGGCACTTTGTCTGCTGATCGGGCACAACGGATGGCCCTTCAGTTCCCCACCCGATGGCGGCGGACGGTCGCGGCGTCACCGATGGCGGGCCAGAGTTCGGCCAGCCACGATTCAAAGTGTGTGGCCACTGGCAGACCCGGCGGCAGAGAATCATGCAGACCGACGGTCTCCGGCTCCAGCTCGCGACAACGGACCAGGGTTGCCGGCTCCGCCCCTTGAACAGCAGATGAAACGCTCTTCAAGAACATGACATTGGCCGCCACGAGCCAAGACTGCCGACCCATTCCCGCCACACCCGAGGAGCCATCGCTCCCATGGGCCAGTGCCCATGGGTCAGGGGCCAAATACCGGACAGCACCTACGCCGGTGAATGCCGCGGCGGATGTGCACATCGAGCAGGGCTCCTGGGTACTCCACAGAGAGAGCAGGCTCAGGTCCCACCCGGTTCGCGCCGCGCCCAACGCGTTCATCTCGGCGTGGGCAAGCGGCGTCCCGCGCAGCGGACCGCCTCCATGAGCATCGTCGTACGCATGGTTGCGGCCCTCGGCCAGTACCGCCCCGCTCGCATCCGTCATCACGGATCCCACCGCCAACCCGCCGGCGGCCAGCGCCTCGTACGCCAGGGCCAGGCATCGCCTGACTGCCTCGGGCGCGTGTTGCGGCCTACGCTTGTCAGGGGCAGATCCAACATCGAACGAGGGGGTACGCCATGCCGTACGAGACCGGCGCGAAGGTGAGGCTGACCAGGGATGTGCAGGTCACCGCGGACGAAACGGCGGCCAGGAACGGCTTGCCCGGTCCGCTGTACTTGGCCGAGGGCTTGGGGGGCGTCGTCACGGGCTTGACCCAGGAAGCGGGCGGTGTGGCCCAGGACCAACTCGCGGACTTCGATCAGCGATTCCGCGACAGCCGGTTCGAGCCCCACGCGGCCCGCTTCATCGGGGAACTCCGTCAGCAACTGGTCCGGCAAGGAGGGTTCGACGCCGGAGTCGGCGCTCGGATCAGGTACAGAGTGCGCTTCGAGAACGGGTTCGTTCTCAGCGGCGTTGAAGAAGACTGGCTGACCGGATCCTGAGTACCTGCCGCCGCGATGCCTCCGCCGGCCGGGCGGAGGCATCGCCGTCTCTGCGGCCGGTTCCCACCAGCCTCGACGAAACCCGCCTCGCATGCGGACGGCGAGTGCGGCGCGCGAGCAGCACGAGCGAGGGGAGACAGGCGCACGAAACGACGGACGGTGGCCGGCGACGAAGCCTCACCGGCCACCGACTTGGTGCGCTCCTCTTCAGGCCGGGTAGGTGATCGAGCCCAGTGGCGGGCAGGGGAGGAGCGTGGTGCCGGCGCCGGGGCGTTCGACGAAAGCCCGGGCTTCGGCGGCCCGCAGGCGCTGCGAATCCAGGTCGTCGGCGTGCCGGGCGTCGCGTCTGGCGCGGGTGTAGTCCCATGAGTCGTCGATGAGACTGAGGCTGGTGTTGCCGGAGCTGCGCTGGAAGTCCAGCTTCAAGGCGGCCTGTTGGAGTGCGGTCTGTGTCGCGGCGAGATCGATGCGGGCGATCAGGATGCCGAGGGTGTGCGGTTCGCGGGTCGGTATGGGGGCTTGCGGGAGCACGGACACCCCGGAGTCGAGGCGGCCGATGTTGTCGACCATCGCGTTCTCGGCGTCCCGCGCCATGAGCCGCATTTCCTGGTGCAGCCAGAACAGCTCGTCGAGGTCGGCCTCGGTGATGCGCATCCGCTGATACAGGGCTTGGAAGCGGGGATCGTAGTGCAGCGGACGGAAGGGGGCGGCGTGGAACATGACGCAGTCGTTGAGACCGGCCGCCACCGCGGCGTCGAGGTGGTAGACGGCCTGGTCCGCCTGTCCGTGTGCGACAGCGAGGACACCGAGGCTCGTCTCGCCCGCGGCGACGAGCCACGTGCCGTCGGGGCCGAGCGCCGTGGCGCGCGCGACGACGTCGTGGAGGCCCGCGGTACTTGCCGCGGTGGGACCGCTGGTCCCGAGCGCCACGAGCAGTTCGTGGACGCGGGCGACCAGCGAGTTGACGGTGTCGGCCATGGATCTCCTCGGACCTCGGTGGTGAAGAGCGCAGGGGCTTTGAGTCTCAGGCAACCCCCATGGACATGACGGGTGGATGGGGTGAGTGGTTCCTGCTCGATTCGGAGCCCCTGGCTCCGATCCTGAGACCGCCCTCGGCATACGGCTTTGGGCCGCGGGATCCGGATGTCGCTCTGCTGAGTGGCGAGTCAAGGCCTTCCGGGCACGTCGTCACGGCGAAGGCGCAGCGCACGAGCTCGGCCCTGGCGGCGGGTCAGGAAGTCTCGACGGGCTCGTCATGGCGAAACACTCACTCCCGGGCGCGAGGCTGCTGTCGCGCCCTTCGCGCGCTGGGCACCCCGCCGGAGTCTGCAGGTCAGCCGGGGAACGCAGCGCCCCCGGCCGCGCGGACCTTCTTGACGCAGGCCTCGTCGAAGGCGGTCAGACCGAGCGAGCGATTATCGGTGAACAGCCGGTACTCCATGACCACGGTCCAGCCGCTCTTCTTGAAGACCCCCTCGACCAGGTCGACTGTGCCGTCCGCGGCTGTGCGCTCCTTCCTCTTGTGGGGCTCCGTCCACCCGCGTCCGGTCAGCGCGTCCGCCAGGGCGTTGGCGCGGGACACGTCCAGCGTGGCAGCGGCCGTGTCGAGCCCCTTGTAACTGACGGTGCAGTCGCCCAAGGTGCCGATCTGAAACTTCGCGTCCAAGCGCGCCCAGGCCGGATCGTTCGGCGGGGCCCCGACATCGGCCGTCACGCTGTCGAGCACCATGCGCATCTCCGTCTTGGTGATCGGCCCGGAGTCGTCCGGCCGCGCCGTGGCGGACGAGGCAGTCGGCGCGGACGCTGTGTCCTTCTGCTGCCCGGCACCCCCGCTCCCGCAGCCGGTGACGCCCAGCATCACTGCCGCCAGGCCGGTGACAGTCCACCCCACCCTGTTCATGAGCATCCCCTTCAGTGCGCAAGGGCCGTGTACCCCTGTGAACCAGGGGAGGAAGTGTGCCACGGGGCCGGGGGCTCCCATCCCGTGCCCCGAAGTGCTGCGAGCACGTGGGCAGGTTGGTCGATTCAGAGGCTGCGGGCGGTGATGTCGCCGTAGGCGGTGGTGGCCTGGATGTTGAGGCCGGCCGTGGCGCCCTCGCTGTTGCGGAGGG
>NZ_BJMN01000075.1 GCF_006539185.1 Streptomyces gardneri | reverse complement strand
CTGTTGGGCCGTTCCGACGTCTCAAACTCTAGCGGATTCCCCCGTCAACTCATAATCGAGTCTTTCGAATTGAATTTCGGCATGCCGAAATTCGTCCCGGTGGGGAGATCGTGCTGAGAAGAGGTGCCGCATCAGCGGCGGGAGTGGTTGTCGGAGAACCGTTCCGGCTCCGTGACAACTCGGAGAACATTACGCATCCGGTGGGGGCGTGTCAACCCCCGGCCGGGGTGCGCGGTGGTGGTGTCAGTCCAGGTCAGTCAGGCGGCCGCCGGCGTCCGGCTGGGTGAGCTCCACACGGCGCAGGAGGCGGATGAGGACCTCGCCGAGGACTCCCCTCTCCTCTGCCGTGAGGTCCTGGAGGAGGTCCTCCTCGAAGCCCGTGGCCATGCGCATGGCCTCCAGCCACTTCGAGCGGCCCTCGTCCGTGAGCTCGACGATGACGCGGACGCGGTTGTTCTCGTCGCGGTCGCGGGTGACCAGGCCTTCGCCCGCCATGCGG
The DNA here is from genome assembly GCF_006539185.1 of Streptomyces gardneri. Taxonomy (GTDB): domain Bacteria; phylum Actinomycetota; class Actinomycetes; order Streptomycetales; family Streptomycetaceae; genus Streptomyces; species Streptomyces gardneri. Next base: position 29,081 of record NZ_BJMN01000075.1, on the reverse strand, counting down.
TCGATGCGGTGGGTCATGGCGGCCGGGGTGAGGCCCAGCCGCTTGGCCAGCCCGCCCGGGCCCAGACGGTAGGGGGCTCCGGCGAGGACCAGGGTCTTGAGGACCTCCCACTCGGCGTTGCTGATGCCGAGGTCGGCGAGCTGGCGACCGTACGCCACGTTCATCCGGCGGTTGAGCCGGCCGAGTGCCGAGACGACCTTCTCCACCTGAGGGTCGAGGTCGCGGTACTCGCGCTGATAGGCGGCGATCTGCTCGTCGAGGGTCGGTTCCTGGGGGGCCTGCGGGCCGGACCGCTCGGGGGTGTCGGACATGCGGGGAGTATCCCACGCGGTTCGTTGGCGTTGAAGTCCTTCACTGTGTACTGTTAAGGGTCTAACTTTAGTGTTGAAGTCTTCAAGGTTCAGAGCTACACCTCTGAACCTGTGACCGAAGTGGGTGAGTGTGACCAAGGCGAGGGGCGCTGCGATGCGCCGTATTCAGGCAGGCAGCGCGCTGAGCGCGTTCGGACTCGGCTTCACCGTGCCGTACCTCTATGTGTACGTCGCCCAGGTGCGGGATCTGGGCGCGGCGACCGCGGGCATCGTTCTCGCCGTCTTCGCCATGGCCGCGCTCGTGGTGCTGCCCTTCAGCGGGCGGGCCATCGACCGGCGCGGGCCCGTGCCCGTCCTGCTCGTCGCCTCGGTCGTGGCCGCCGTGGGTGCGGTGGCGATGGGCTTCGCGTCCAGCGTGCCCGCCGCCGTGGGGGCCGCTGCGCTGCTCGGCGCCGGTACGGCCGTGCTCCAGCCGGCGCTCGCCACGATGATCGTCTGGTGCTCGACGCCCGTCGGCCGCACCCGGGCCTTCGCCATGCAGTTCTTCCTGCAGAACCTCGGCCTCGGTGTCGGTGGTCTGATCGGCGGCCTGCTCGTCGACACGAGCCGTCCCGGCAGCTTCATCCTGCTGTTCTCGATCGAGGCGGCGATGTTCCTGGTGCTCGCGGCCGTCGTGGGGACCGTGCGGATGCCGGGCTCCCCCGCGCTGCGCGGTGCCCGTCCCTCCGAGGGTGGCAAGGGCGGCGGTGTCCGCGCGCTGCTCGGGCACAAGGCGATGGTGCAGCTGTGCGTCCTCGGCTTCGTCCTCTTCTTCGCCTGCTACGGACAGTTCGAGTCGGGTCTCGCCGCCTACGGCACCGAGGCCGCCGGCATCGAGCCGTCGACGCTCGGTATCGCGCTGGCCGCCAACACGGCGGTCATCGTGGCCGCGCAGTTCCTGGTGCTGAAGTTCGTCGAGCGCCGCAAGCGGACCCGGGTCATCGCGGCCGTCGGCCTGATCTGGACCGTGGCGTGGCTCATCGCCGGGTACGCGGGGCTCGGGCACGGCAGCCAGGCCATGGCGACCGCGGCGTTCGTCTCCACGTACGCGCTCTTCGGGCTCGGCGAGGCGATGCTGTCGCCGACCGTGGCGCCGCTGGTGGCCGATCTGGCGCCGGAGTCGATGGTCGGGCAGTACAACTCGGCCTTCGCCCTGGTCAAGCAGCTCGCGCTGGCCGTCGGTCCGGCCGTCGGCGGGCCCATGGGGGCCGCGCTGCACGGTCCGTACATCGTGACCTTCGTGCTCTTCTCGCTCGGCATCACCTTCCTGGCGGTCCGGCTCGGCCGGCAGCTCACCCCCGAGCAGAACCAGCCCTCGCTGGCCGCCGCCAAGCCGTCGAAGGTCGTCGCGCGGCACCTTCCGGAGAAGGAGACCGCGGCCGTCTAGACCGACCCGGTCAGTGCTTGTTCGGCAGGGCGAACTCGCACCAGACCGCTTTGCCGCCGCCCGGTGTGCGGCGGCTTCCCCAGGACGAGGCGATCGTCGCGATGATGGAGATACCGCGACCCGCCTCGTCCTCTGTTTCCGCCCTGCGGCGGCGGGGCAGGTGGTCGTCCCCGTCCGTCACCTCGATGATCAGGCGGCGGTCGGTGCGGCGCAGGCGCAGGCGCATGGGCGGGGTGCCGTGCTGGAGGGAGTTCGCCACGAGCTCGCTGGTGGCGAGGACGCCCAGGTCGCGCAGCTCGACCGGGAAGCGCCAGGACGAGAGGACTCCCGAAGCGAAGGCACGCGCGCGGGGCGCGGCCTCGACCCCGCCGAGGAGTTCCAGGGCGGCGTTGTGGAAGAGCTCGGCGTCCGAGCCCTGGCGGGAGGGGTGCTGGACGACGAGGACGGCCACGTCGTCGTCGTGCTCGGCGGTGACCCCCAGGGCGCGGAGCAGCCGGTCGCAGACGACCTGCGGGGTGCCGCTCGCGCCGGCGAGGGCGCGGGCCAGGGCCTCGACGCCCTCGTCGATGTCCTCGCGGCGGCGCTCGACCAGGCCGTCGGTGTAGAGGACGGCGGTGGAGCCGGGCGGCAGGGCGATGGAGCCCGAGGCGTGCAGCCAGCCGCCGGTGCCGAGGGGCGGGCCCGTGGGGTCCTCGGCGCGGCGCACGGTGCCGTCCTCGTCCCGGACGAGGATCGGGAGGTGGCCGGCCGAGGCGTACACCAGCTTGCCCTCGCTGGGGTCGTGGATCGCGTAGACGCAGGTGGCGATCTGGCTGGCGTCGATCTCGGCGGCGAGGCCGTCGAGGAGCTGGAGAACCTCGTGCGGGGGCAGGTCCAGTCGGGCGTAGGCCCGGACGGCGGTGCGGAGCTGGCCCATGACGGCGGCGGCGCGCACGCCGCGGCCCATCACGTCACCGATGACGAGCGCGGTGCGGCCCGCTCCGAGGGTGATCACGTCGTACCAGTCGCCGCCGACGGCCGCGTCCGTGCCGCCGGGCTGGTAGGTGGCGGCGATCCGCAGGTCGTCGGGCTGCTCCAGCTCCTGCGGGAGCAGGGAGCGCTGGAGGGTGACGGCGGTCTCGCGGTGGCGGCGCTCGCTGGCGCGGAGGCGCTCGGCGGCCTCGGCGTGGTCGGTGACGTCGGCCGCGTGGACGAGGACGCCGCCCTCGATGTGGGGGCTGTCGACGGGCAGGCACGTGACCGTGTACGAGCCGCCGTCCTGGGTGCGGCGAGACTTGACCGTCCGGGGCTTTCCGCTGCGCAGGACCTGGTCCATGAGGGGCAGGAGGCCGAGCTCCTCGGCCTCCGGGCAGGTGTCGGCGACGGTGGCGCCCGCGGGGCGGGGGCCGAACGCGGCGGCGTAGGCGTCGTTGACGTACGCGATGCGGTGCTCCGGGCCGTACACGAGGGCGACCAGGCCGGGGAGGCGGCCGAGGAGCTCCCGTACGGAGAAGTCCTCCAGGGCGGGGACCTCGGCGGCGGTGCCTTCGGTGTCTTCGGGGAGTTGCTCCAGCTGCTGCCCGTACTCACCGCGGGCTGCGGGCACGGAGCCTTCGGTCCCCCGCGCCGCGCGGCGCTGCGTGCCGGGGAGCCGGGCGCTCCAACGGGTGAAGTTCACGGATCTGTATGCCTCGTGGTGTCGGTGCCGTGCAGAGTCACGCTGTGCAGGTGTGAGCCCACCTATGGTCACACGTCCAGTGTGGACGAGTGCACTGACAGTGATGTCAGGACGACGGCTTGTCGCCGTCTGCGGGTGGCGGTGCGGCGGCGAGTTCGAATTCGGCGCGTGGGTGTTCCAGCGAGCCGAGAGAGACGATTTCCCGCTTGAACAGGCCGGAAAGGGTCCATTCGGCGAGGACGCGGGCCTTGCGGTTGAAGGTGGGGACCCGGCTGAGGTGGTAGGCGCGGTGCATGAACCAGGCCGGGTAGCCCTTGAGTTTACGTCCGTAGACGTGGGCCACTCCCTTGTGGAGGCCGAGGGAGGCGACGGATCCCACGTACGCGTGCGCGTATTCCGTGAGCGGACGGCCGCTCAGGGAGGCGGCGACGTTCTCGGCGAGGACCTTGGCCTGGCGGACGGCGTGCTGGGCGTTGGGGGCGCATTCCTTGCCGGGTTCTCCGGAGGTGATGTCGGGGACGGCTGCCGCGTCGCCCGCCGCCCAGGCGTGTTCGACGCCTTCGACGGCGAGGTGGGCGGTGCAGCGGAGCCGGCCGCGTTCGTTCAGGGGCAGGTCGGTGGCGGCGAGGACCGGGGCGGGCTTGACGCCGGCGGTCCAGACGACGGTGCGGGTGGGCAGGCGGGTGCCGTCGCTGAGGACGGCGATCCGGTCCTCGCAGGATTCGAGGCGGGTCTCCAGACGGACGTCGATGTTCCGGCCGCGGAGCTCGCGGATGGCGTACCTGCCCATGTCCTCGCCCACCTCGGGGAGGATCCGGTCGGAGGCCTCGACGAGGACCCAGCGCAGGTCCTCGGGCTTGACGTTGTGGTAGTACCGCGCGGTGTAGCGGGCCATGTCCTCCAGCTCGGCGAGGGCCTCGACGCCCGCGTAGCCGCCGCCGACGAAGACGAAGGTGAGGGCGGCGTCGCGGAGCGCGGGATCGCGGGTGGAGGAGGCGATGTCCATCTGTTCGATGACGTGGTTGCGCAGGCCGATGGCCTCCTCGACGGTCTTGAAGCCGATGCCGTGGTCGGCGAGGCCGGGGACCGGGAGGGTGCGGGAGACGGAGCCGGGGGCGAGGACCAGCTCGTCGTAGGTGAGCTCGATGCCGCCGGTGCCCTCCTCCTCGGTGGCGAGGGTGGAGAGCGCCGCGGTCCGCTTGGCGTGGTCGACGGAGCGGACCTCGCCGATGAGGATCCGGCAGCGGTCGAGGATCCGGCGGAGGGGGACGACGACATGGCGCGGGGAGATGGAGCCCGCCGCGGCCTCGGGCAGGAACGGCTGGTACGTCATGTACGGCTCGGGGGTGACCACCACGATCTCGACGGTGCCGGCTCTGAGCTCGGCCCTGAGCTGCCGCTGGAGGCGCAGCGCGGTGTACATGCCGACGTAGCCGCCGCCGACCACGAGAATGCGCGCAGGTTCGGTCACTGTCCCATGACGCAACGCCGTCCGTGGTTTGTCCACAGGCTCGACAAATTGTGTGACCGGAGGGGTACGGAGGCGCGGGGTGGCGCGCGAGCGGGGTACGGGGGAAACGGTGCAGGTCACAGTGGGCGTGACGGGTGGGTCGTGGGGTCGGAATCGGGAGTCTTCCGGGCCTTGCTCCGATCGGGGGGCGCACCGTACGGAACTGCCCCTTCTGAATTGACCCGGACTCAACTATGTTCGTACTTCATCGGGGTGTGGGACGGGAGCGCGTGGACCGATGCGCTCACGGGCCGGAAGCCTCGTGTCAGGGCGGGGAGTCTCCGGGGGGAGACATCATGAGCGGGGGAACGCTTATGCAGATTCAGGATTCACGATGGCAGTCGGGCGTCGGTACGGCGACCGCTGACGGCAGCCAGGGCGCCGGGACGGTGTCCCTGTCGGCGGGCGGCAGGTCCGCGCCGCTGCGGGTGGACGCCCAGCGCAATCTGGAGCATGTGCTGCGCGCCGCGCGCGAGGTCTTCGGCGAGCTCGGTTACGGGGCTCCCATGGAGGACGTGGCGCGCCGCGCCCGTGTCGGTGTCGGCACGGTCTACCGGCGCTTCCCCAGCAAGGACGTGCTGGTGCGGCGCATAGCCGAGGAGGAGACCTCCCGGCTGACCGAGCAGGCGCGGGCCGCGCTGGGCCAGGAGGACGAGCCGTGGTCGGCGCTCTCCCGGTTCCTGCGGACCTCGGTGGCCTCGGGCGCGGGCAGGCTGCTGCCTCCGCAGGTCCTGCGGGTGGGTGTGGACGACCCCACGGGGCCGCTCGGCGCCGACGGTTCGGAGGACGCGGCCCGGGTGCCGTCCCAGCGGGGTGTCGCCGATCCCGACGCCCGCGTGGTCGCGCCGCGCGCCGTGCCGGCCGAGGAGCGGGACGACGCGGGGGCGGCGGAGCTGCTCGACGTCGTCGGCCGGCTCGTCGACCGGGCGCGTGAGGCGGGCGAGCTGCGGGCCGACGTGACCGTGGCCGACGTGCTGCTCGTCATCGCCACCGCTGCCCCGGCCCTGCCGGACGCGGCGCAGCAGGCGGCTGCCTCGACGCGTCTCCTCGACATCCTTCTCGAGGGCTTGCGCTCCCGGTAGGGACTCACGTCGGGAAGCGGCCTTCCCCTGCTCCGGGCGGACCAACAAACATCGCACGAACGTGTGAGCGGTTACGCCCGGATACAGGAAGTCGCCCCGGACGAGTGGTAAGTGGACGCGACGCTTCGGCGTGCCCGCGCTCTGTGGCAGTCTTGGCCGGTGTTCGGGTCTGGGCGTGCGTACGGGGGCTTCCGCGATGAGCGGTGACGGTCGGGACGATCCGCTGAACAGCGGCGGCGCGGAGACCGGAGGACCGCCTCCCCGTCAGGTGCCGAGCCAGGGTGGCCCGGGAAGTCTGTCCGGTACGCCCGTGAGCGGGGTGCCGTCGAGCGGGTCCGGGACGGTCGAAGCGAGCGTCCCGCAGCAGCGCGAGGGCAAGGCGGGTCTGGGCGTCGGGGCGGGTGCCGGTACGGGTGCCGGGGCCGGGTCGGGTGTCGGGGTCGGGACGGGTGCCGGGGCCGGGTTCGGTCCGGCGGACGACGTGGCCTACGAGGCCGGTGGTGTCCTTCCGCCGCCCGTCGAGCTGCCTCCCTCCGACGCCGAACTCGTCCAGCTCATGCGGGACGGCGACGACTCCGCGTACGAAGAGCTGTTCCGGCGCCACTCCGAGGCCGTCCGACGGTACGCGCGCACGTGCTGCCGGGACGCGCACACCGCCGACGACCTCACCGCCGAGGTCTTCGCCCGCACCCTCCAGGCGGTGCGCGGCGGGGCCGGGCCCGAACAGGCCGTGCGGGCCTACCTGATGACCACCGTCCGGCGGGCTGCGGCGAACTGGGCCAGGACCCAGAAGCGCGAGCACCTCGTCGAGGACTTCGCCGTCTTCGCCGCGGAGGCCTCCCGCTCCTCCGAGGTCTCCGACCAGACCGGTTCATTCGGAGCGGGGATGGACCTCGGCGCCGACGTCCGGGCCATGCACGAGGCCGAGCAGTCGCTCGCCATGCAGGCCTTCCGCTCGTTGCCCGAGCGCTGGCAGGCCGTGCTGTGGCACACCACCGTCGAGGAGGAGTCGCCGAGCGACGTCGCCCCGCTCTTCGGGCTCACCGCCAACGCCACGGCCGTGCTCGCCAGCCGGGCCCGCGAGGGCCTCAAGCAGGCCTACCTCCAGGCCCACGTCAGCCAGTCCCTCACCTCGGGCGGCGACTGCGCACGGTACGCGGACCGGCTCGGCGCCTACGCGCGCGGCGGGCTGCGGATGCGGGCCGAGCGCGGGCTGCGCAAGCACCTGGAGGAGTGCGCCAAGTGCCGGCTCGCCGCCGGTGAACTGGCCCATGTCAACGCCGGGATCCCCGCGCTGCTGCCCATCGCCGTCATCGGCTGGTTCGCCGCCGGGTACTCCCTCAAGGCCGCCGGCGTCGTCGCGGGCGGTGCCGTCGGTGCCGCCGGCGCGGGCGCGGCGGCCGCGGCCTCCGGCGCCTCCGGCGGGGCCTCCGGAGGCGCGAGCTCGGGCGGCGCCGCCGCCGAGGGGCTCGGCATGCCCGTGAAGGCCGGCATCGCGGCCGGTCTGGCCGTCGCGGCGGCCGCCGGGCTCGTCTGGGCCATGGCAGGTGACCCGCAGCCCGTCGCCGCGCCCAAGCCCACGCAGCCGGTCGTCACCCCCGTCGTCCCGCCGGAGCCCGCTCCCGCGGCGAAGCCGACGCCGAAGCCCGTACCGCCGCCCCCGCCCGTACCGTCCGATCCACCGAAGCCCACGCCGAAGCCGACTCCGACGCCCACTCCGAAGGCGACGCCGACTCCGAAGCCCACGCCCAGGCCTACGCCCAGCCCGGAGAAGCCGTCTCCCCGGCCGAAGCCCACGCCGACCGCCAGTCCTGAGCCGACGCCCACGCCCACGCCGAAACCCACTCCCACGCCCAGCGCCGAGAAGACCACCCCGAAGCCGCCGCCACCGCCCGCGCCGGCCACCGTCTACCCGGTCGACGAGCTGGAGTACGGGATCTTCGGCGACGGCACCAAGCCCGAGGTGTCCCTCTCCGACAGCAGCTGGATGTGGCCGCGGAACGGCCTCTCGATCAACGGCACCCGGTACGCCCACGGGGTGAGCGTGCACGCGCCGTCCTCGCTGCTCATCAACCTCAACCGGCAGTGCACCGGTTACGACGCGGTCGTCGGCATCGACGACATGAGCGCCCTCTTCGGTCAGGGCGGTGTCCGTTTCTCCGTCTACGGGGACGGCGAGCGGCTCTGGCGCTCCGACGTGGTCCGGGCGGGCGACCCGCCGCTCCCGGTGCACGTCGACATCACGGGCCGCTCCACGCTCCGGCTCGTGGTGGAGGAGCACACGCCCTTCGGCCGGGCCGCGGTCGCCGACTGGGCGCAGTCCCGGATCAGCTGCTCCTGATCGGTCCCTTCGGCTCCGGCCCCGGCTCCGGCTCCGGCTCCGACTCCGGCTCCGTACCCGTCCCCGTGTAGGCGGCCGCGAGCGTCAGGACGTCTTCCGGGCCGAGGCCCGTGCCGGCCGCGCGGGCGGCGGCGAGGGCCGGCGCGCCGAGCGCGGCGAGCGCCCGCGCCGTCACCTTCTCGGCCTCCCGCAGCTCCGGGACCGAGCGGGGCAGCTCATGGCGCCAGGTGTCGACGGCGGCCAGGACCGTCACCGCGAGGGCCGGTTCGTCCGCCTCGGACAGGGTGACCGCGAGCCCCTCGCCGAGCGCCGCCACGATGAGGTCCGCGCACTGGGCGTCCCGCGCGACGCGCAGCGCGACGACGGCGGTGGCCACGGCCGCGGCACCCCCGCCCTCGTACGCCTCGACGCGGGCGGTGAGTCCGTGCAACGCGGCCTCGAAGTGCGGCGGCGGAGGGCCGACCCCGACCAGCCGGCCGGCCGCCTCCAGCCTGGCGCGGGCCGCCTCGACGTCACCGAGGTGGCAGGCGATGGCCGCGCCCAGGAAGCCCACGAACATCTCCGAGTCCCGCACGTGGTAGCGCTCCGCCTCCCGGGTGGCCTCTTCGAGGCCCTTCGTCGCGGCCTCCATGTCACCGGCGCGGTAGGCCAGTTCGGCGAGCCTGGCGAGGAGGAACGGGGTCTCCGCGTGGGCGCCGACCTCGCGGGCCAGGCCGAGGGCCTCCTCGTACGCCTCCCCCGCCTCCTCGTGGCGGCCGCGCATCATGTTGGCCTCGGCCGCGGCGCTCGCGATCTGGGCGCCCATCCAGCGGTCGCCGACCTTGCGGGAGAGGACGCGGAGTTCGGCCAGGTCCGCGTCGATCCCGGAAACGCCGCCGGCCAGGCCGCCGGGCATGTCGACGACCAGATGCGTACGGAACATGAGGGTGACGCCGACCTCCCAGTCGCCGCCGTGGCGGCGGCAGTTGGCGACGGAGACGTCCAGCAGGGCGCGGATCCGCGCCGGCTCCTCGCTGAGGTACGCCGTGAACGGCCAGAGCAGGCCCGGGAAGCGGGCAGCCTCGGGACCCGGCTCGGTGCCGAACGCGGCGCGCACCCGGGCGACCAAGGCGATGGCGTCGCGGTCGTCGCGGTAGTGGGCGGCCGTATGGCTCTCGACGGCGAGGAAGAAGTGCAGCATGCGCAGGTGCATGCGCGGCCAGTACCGGGGGTCGGCCGGGTCGTCGGGGTCCTCGCCGAGGGCGATCGCACGGTCGACCCAGGCCAGTCCCTCGGGGCGGTAGTTGCGCAGCCACCAGAACCAGCCCATGGCGAAGACGAGACGGAGGGCGGCGGCCTCGTCGGGGGTGGTGAGGAGAGCCCGGTGGAGCGCGGCGCGGATGTTGTCGAGGTCCCGCTCGATCCGGTCGATCCAGGGGAGCTGCTCCCCGGACCGCAGCTTCGGCTCGGCCTCCTCGGCGAGGGCCGTGAAGTGGGCGGTGTGGGCGGCCCCGGTGGCGGCGAGGAGCGCGGGGGTCTCGGCGGCGCGCTCGGCGGCGTACTCGTGGATGGTCTCCAGGAGGCGGTAGCGCATCTCGCCCTTGTCGGTGGGCGTGGCCACGACCAGCGACTTGTCGACGAGCGCGCCGAGGGTGTCGGCCGCCCCGGGAGCGAGGGCCTCGGCGGCCGTGAGGTCCCAGCCGCCGGCGAAGACGGAGACCTGGCGGAGCAGGGTGCGCTCGGCGGGTTCGAGCAGGTCCCAGGACCAGTCGACGACCGCGCGGAGGGTCTGCTGGCGGGGCAGGACCGTGCGGGAGCCGGAGGTGAGGAGACGGAAGCGGTCGTCCAGGCGGTCGGCGATCTGGCGCGGGGTGAGGAGGCGGAGGCGGGCGGCGGCCAGTTCGATGGCGAGCGGCAGGCCGTCGAGGCGGCGGCAGATCTCGGCGACGGTGCCGGCGTCGGCGTCGGCGTCGGCGTCGGCGTCGGCGTCGGCGGCCGGGTCGAAGGAGGGGCGTACGGCGCGGGCGCGCTCGGCGAAGAGGCGGTGGGCCGGGTCGGGCGGGAGCGGCTCGACGGGGCGGACCGATTCGCCGGGGACGCCGAGGGGTTCGCGGCTGGTGGCGAGGACGCGGAGCTGCGGGCAGCGGGTGAGGAGGGTCTCGGCGAGGGCCGCCGCCGCGCCGATCACGTGCTCGCAGTTGTCGAGGACGAGGAGGAGGGGGCGGCGGGCGAGGTACTCCACGAGGTGGGCGGTCGGATCGTCCTGGAGGGGCACGCCGTCGCGGCTGATCAGGTTGATCTCGCGGAGGCGGAGCGCGGAGAGCACGGCGCCGGGGAGCGCCTCGGGGTCGTCGAGGGGGGCGAGCTCGGCGATCCAGGCGTCGGGGCCGGCGGCGCGCACCGCGGCCACCTCGGCGAGCCGGGTCTTGCCGGAGCCGCCGGGCCCGGTGAGGGTCACGAGGCGGGAGCGGGTCAGGTCCTCCTGGAGCGCGGCGATCTCGGGCTCGCGGCCGACGAAGGAGGTGAGGCGGGGGCGGATGTTGCCCTGGGTGGGGGTGGGGGTGGCCCGCTCAGTGGGGTCGGTGGGGGCTGTGGGGTCGGGGTCGTGTCGCGTCCGGGGTTCGCGCCGAGGCTGGGGACGGGGCTCGGGTCCGGACTGGGTGGTGGCCGCGAGGAGTTCGCGGTGGAGGGCGGTGAGCTCGGGGCCCGGGTCGGTGCCGAGGGCGTCCGCGAGGGTGCGGCGGGCCGAGTCGTACGCGGCGAGGGCATCGGCGTGGCGGCCCTCGGCTCGCAGGGCGCGGATGAGGTGGGCGTGGAAGGCCTCGTCGTACGGGTACGTGGTCGTGAGCTCGGTCAGCTCCGGTACGAGTCCGTCGGTGGCGCCCCGGCGCAGGTCGGCCTCGACGCGGTGGCGCAGGGCCGCGAGCCGCTGGGCCTCGGGCCGGACGCCCGCCGGGTCGGGCAGGTCGGCGAGGGCGGGGCCCCGGAAGAGGGCCAGGGCCTCGCGGAGGAGGGCGGCGGCGGTCTCGGGGTCGTCGGCGTCGAGGCGGGCGCCCGCGTCGGCGACCCGGCGCTCGAAGACGTACAGGTCGATGTCCTCGGGACCGGCGGCGAGCCGGTATCCGGGGCCGGGGGTGGAGGTGACGGCCTCGGCGCCGAGAATCCGGCGGAGGCGGCCGACGAGGGCCTGGAGGGCGGCGGGCGCGTCCTGCGGCGGGTCGTCCCCGTACACGTCGTCGGCGAGTTCGGTGGCGGTCGCGGCCCGTCCGCCGCGCAGCGCGAGCGCGGCGAGGAGCGCGCGCAGCCGAGCGCCGCCGAGAGGGAGGGGGGTGCCGTCGGGACGAAGGGCCTCGGTGGTGCCGAGGATGAGATACCGCACCGGCCCATTGTGTCCGGTGGCCTCGGGGTGCGCCTCGGGGTTTACCCGGGTGGGACCCTCAGCGTCCGGCCGTCAGAACGCCGAGGTGTCGAGCTCGAAGCCGAGAGGGTGGGGAAGCGGGACGACTGTCCCCAGCTTGTGGATGGACTTGTGTCCGTAGTCGTCACCGGAAGGACCGGAGCACACGACGGCCTCACCCGCCTCGCGGTCGATCAGCAGGTAGACAGGGATGCCGGCCCGCGCGTAGGCCCGGATTTTCTGGACGCGGTCCCGGCTCGCGGTGGAGGAAGAGGTCACCTCGGCGACGAGGAGTACCGGGTCGGGGCCGTGCCACTCCTGCTGGTCGTCGAAGCTGCCCTTGGGGGCGATGACGAGGTCGGGGATGGCCCTGACCGTGTCGGTAGCTCCCGGCAGGCTGAGGCCGATGCCCGTGAAGTTGCGTAGCTCCCTGTCGACGCGACGGGCGATGACCTGTTCCACCACCTCAGTCACGATCTCCTCGTGCTCGCCGTTGGCCGGAGGCACCACGCAGATCTCCCCTTCGATCAGCTCCACGCGCCAGCCTTTGGGTGCCAGCGCACTGAACAGCTCGAAGGTCTCCTGGACACTCGCACCCTCACGTTCGGGCATGCCCTCGGAGAACGCGTCTTCCGGAACCGGCAGCGGCATCGCCATGCTGGACCTCCTTCGCTCGGTGCGACGCTCTCAGCTTAGGCCGGGCATGACGGCGGGGTCCGGAACGTGTTCACTCGAACGAGCGTGCTGTGACGTTTCGCCCCCATCGCCCGCCGCCTCACGCCGGCAGCGACCTCGACGCCGGGATCAGTGGGCCCTGGACCGCTCGGTGGGCTCGGGGTTCCGTCGTGTTCGTCCAGCAGGAGCCTCGGCGGGAGAGGAGGCGGCGGAGCCAGAGTTCGGTGGAGACCAGATCGGCCAGGCCGTCCAGCGGGACCGGTGCGCCGTCCGCCGCCGTGGTCAGGGCCTCGCGGACGACGCGGGCCTCGATCAGGCCCGCGTCCGCGAGGAGCGGGGCGTCGAAGAGGGCGAGGAGATGCGGGAGCGCGGCGCGCAGGCCCGCGCGCGCGGCGGCGGCCGGGACCGCCGGATGCGGGGCGCCCCAGCCCGGGGGGAGGTCGTGGACGCCGGCGCCCGAGAGGACCGTGCGCAGGACGCTCGCCCGGGCGTCCGGCTGGACCCGGAGCGACTCGGGGAGGGCGCGGCAGGCTCGTACCACCTGGTTGTCGAGGAACGGGGCGTGCAGCCGCTGGCCGCGGATCTCCGCCGCCTGCTCCAGGACCCGGTGGTCGGCCGCCGCCCGGGCGAGGGCGGCACGCGCGCGTGCCTCGCCCGGGCGCTGGACGGAGGTCGGAAGCGTCGCCGCCCGGTTCAGGCGAACCGATACTTCAGCCAGCGCCTCCCCCGTCATCCAGCGCGCCGCGGGCCCCGGCCGCGACCAGGTCAGCGCCGAGAGCGAGGCCTCCAGGGGGCCGAAGCCGTCCGGGGCCGCACGGTTCGCCTCCTGGACTTTGCGCGCTGCCGCCTCCAGTCCCGTCCGGTACGGGGTACGGGCCAGCTTCCGCGCCGCCCTGTACACGGTCAGCGGCACCAGGAGCGCGCCCGCCGACGCTCCCGACGCCTTGGCGAGCGCCGCCACCGGGCGCACCAGGGAGCGGCGCCTGCGGTCCATCAGGAGGTCGGCGAGGCGCGCCGGGTGCGCGTCGAGGACCTGCTTGGCCCCCATCCCCGTGAAGTGGTCCGCGCTGCCGCCGGCGAGCCGCCGCCGGTGCCGTTCCGCCGTGACGAGCGACGGCCCCGGCTCGTCGGTGAGCGGCCCGTCCAGCGCCGCGTACGGAAGCGCCTCCTCGCCCGCCGCGACCACCACGTGGTGCAGGCGCGGGTCCGCCGCGATCTCCCCGGCCCGCTTCAGCTCGTCCTCACGGTCCGAACCCGCCCGGGTCACGAGGTCGTTGAAGGTCACCGCCAGCAACCGCTCCCCCGCGCCCGCGCCGTGGCCGAGGATCGTGCCCGGCACCCCCGGCAGCCCCGCCGCGAGGAGCGCGAGCGTGCCCGAGGCGCTGCCGCCGGACAGGTCCGCGCCGATGCCGGGCGCCGGGCCGCCGCCCCGGGCCGCCCGCCGGTCGGCGGGCCCCATCCCGGGCACCGGGCCCGGGTCCGGCAGCGGGGCCTCGGGGGCGTGCCGGGGCGCGGTGAGCCGGGCCCTGACGGCCTCGACCAGGGCGTCCCGTACCCCTTCGACGGCCTGCCGGGCGTCCGACTCGGGCGCCGCGACCGCGAGCGAGGCCACCGTCTCGTACCCGGCGATCTCCCGCGAACCCTCCCGCAGGATCAGCGCGTGACCCGGCGGCACCCGCCGCACCCCCTCGTACGGGGTCGAGTCGCGCAGCGCCTCCGGGGTCTCGGGGCAGGCGAGCAGCGCGCCGAGGTGGCCGATGTCGAGCTGGGCCTCGACGAGGTCGGCGAGCGGCAGGGCGGCGGTCGCGTAGGCGGTGCCGCCGGCCCACGGGGTGTGGAACACCGGCCGGGCGCCCGCGAGATCACCGGTGACGGTGACCCGGCGGCCCGCCTTGACGACGGCGGTGTAGCTCCCCGGCCACGCCGTCAGATGCCGCAGTGCGCCCCCGCGCGCGGTGAGCAGGCCGAGCCGCAGCTCCTCGTCGGTGGCTGCGCAGCAGCCGAGCACGGCGAGGCGGGTGTGGTCGTCGACGGCCACCACGCGCACCTCGTCGGGGCGCCAGTCGCCGACCGCCCAGAGGGGATCGGGGCCGCCCCAGAGGAGTTGCGCGCCCACCGGTTGCACCGTGCGCGCTTCGGCGGCCGTGGTGGAGCCGTGGTCCCTCGTGGAGCTGCCGTGGTCCCTCGTGGAGCCGCCGTGTCCCCTGCCGGAGTCGTGGCCCTGGCCGGAGCCGTAGCCCGGGCCGGAGTCGTAGCCTCTGCCGGAGTCGTAGCCCGGGCCGGAGTCGTAGCCTCTGCCGGAGTCGTAGCCCGGGCCGGAGTCGTAGCCGTATCCCCCGGTGGAGCCGTTCCCCGCTGTCGTTGCGAAGCTCGCGGCGACACTGCTCCAGCCCACCAGCCATCGCATCGGCGCCTCCACGTTCGTTTCGGTGGAGGACATGCTGCCACGACAACGGCGCACGGGGCGGAGTCCGGGTGCACGCGCGTGAAAGCCGAATGCGCCCCTGGCATGGGCCAGTTGGACACCGGCGTCATTCGGCCAAATATCGACCCTCCCCGAAGGGTTCGAGAGCCGTCCGGGTGTCGGCCCGGCCGACCTGCGCCCTCATGCGTCACCGGCAGCCCGGGAGGCGCTCCCGCCTCCCGGCGCCGTCCGCCGCCCGCGGGGAATGGAGCGGCGGTGTCCCCCAGCCCACTGGTCCGGGACTCCGTTCCCGGCCGAGCGGGCCGACCCACGCACCGACCATGGAAGCGCTCCCCGCGCCGGCCGGACGAGAGCGCACGGCCGGGCGCACGGCCACACGGCGGGAGCACGGGGCGGGCCGGCGGCCCCCGGCGCCGTCCGTTCACACAACAATCCCGCCATACGGAACACCGCCCCTTAACGGTAGGGATGCGGCGAACTACGCTGTGTTTACGAATGCCGCACGCCTATGCCCGGCGTCGTGGCGGCCGTCTGGGTTGTCGAGGGGTGGCGTCATGTCCAGGGAGCAACGCGGGCCGAACGAAAAGCTCGGCACGGTTCTCGCCCTCGCGGGAATCAGCAACGCCGGGCTCGCCCGGCGCGTCAACGACCTCGGTGCGCAGCGGGGCCTGACGCTTCGTTACGACAAGACGTCGGTCGCCCGGTGGGTGTCGAAGGGCATGGTGCCGCAGGGTGCCGCCCCGCACCTGATCGCCGCCGCGATCGGCCAGAAGCTCGGCCGGCCCGTGCCGCTGCACGAGATCGGACTCGCGGACGCCGACCCGGCGCCCGAGGTGGGGCTCGCCTTCCCGCGCGACGTGGGCGAGGCGGTCCGCTCGGCCACCGACCTCTACCGGCTGGATCTCGCCGGGCGGCGGGCCGGCGGTGGCGGCATCTGGCAGTCGCTGGCCGGCTCCTTCGCGGTCAGCGCGTACGCGACGCCCGCCTCCCGCTGGCTCATAACCCCCGCCGACCCGTCGGTGGAGCGCGAGGCGCCCCGCCTCGGACACGGTCCCGGAGCGGGATCCGGTCCCGGAGCCGGAGCCGGCGCCGGCTCCGGTGGGGAGGACCCCGGATCCGGTGCCGCGGCCGGCGCGGAGCACGTGCGCGTGGGGCACAGCGACGTCGCCAAGCTCCGCGAGGCCGCCGAGGACGCGCGCCGCTGGGACTCCAAGTACGGCGGCGGGGACTGGCGCTCGTCGATGGTCCCCGAGTGCTTACGCGTGGACGCGGCGCCGCTGCTGCTCGGCTCGTACTCGGACGAGGTCGGCCGCGCGCTCTTCGGCGCGACCGCCGAGCTCACGCGGCTGGCCGGCTGGATGGCCTTCGACACCGGCCAGCAGGAGGCCGCCCAGCGCTACTACATCCAGGCCCTGCGGCTCGCCCGCGCCGCCGCCGACGTGCCCCTCGGCGGCTACGTCCTCGCCTCCATGTCCCTCCAGGCCACCTACCGGGGCTTCGCCGACGAGGGCGTCGACCTCGCCCAGGCCGCGCTCGAACGGAACCGGGGGCTCGCCACCGCCCGCACCATGTCCTTCTTCCGGCTCGTCGAGGCACGCGCGCACGCCAAGGCCGGGGACGGACCGGCCGCGGCGGCGGCGCTGAAGGCCGCCGAGGGGTGGCTGGAGCGGTCCCGGGCGGGTGACGCCGACCCGACGTGGCTGGGGTTCTACTCGTACGACCGGTTCTGCGCCGACGCCGCCGAGTGCTACCGGGATCTGCGGATGCCGCGCGAGGTGCGGCGCTTCACCGAGCAGGCGCTGTCCCGGCCGACCGAGGAGTTCGTCCGCTCGCACGGGCTGCGGCTCGTCGTCTCCGCCGTCGCCGAGCTGGAGTCGGGCAATCTGGACGCTGCCTGTGCGGCTGGCACGCGCGCGGTGGAGGTGGCGGGGCGGATCTCGTCGGCGCGGACGACCGAGTACGTACGGGATCTGCTGCACCGGCTCGAACCGTACGGGGACGAGCCGCGCGTCGTGGAGCTGCGGGAGCGGGCGCGACCGCTGCTGGTGGCACCGGTGTGAGCTGTGGCGTGGCCGGTGGCCGGTGGCGGTGCCGGTGACGCCGGTGTGAGCTGTGCGGGCGGCGCGGCTTGGGTGGCTTCGGTGGCCGCTTGTGCTGTGCGGTCGGCGTGAGCTGCGTCTCGTGAGGTTTCGCGGGATTGTCAGTGGGCCAGTGCACTATCAGGGGTGGGAGGTGACAGGTGGCGCTGGTGTTCGACTGTGACGTGCTGGTGATCGGTGGTGGGATCGTCGGTCTGTCGACGGCGTACGCGTTGACGCGCGCCGCCCCCGGGACGCGGGTCACGGTCCTGGAGAAGGAGCATGCCCCCGCGCGGCACCAGACCGGGCGCAACAGCGGGGTGATCCACAGCGGGATCTACTACCGGCCCGGCTCGCTGAAGGCGCGGTTCGCGGTCGAGGGCGCGGCCGAAATGGTCAAGTTCTGCGCGGAGTGGGGCATTCCGCACGAGGTGACGGGGAAGCTCGTCGTCGCCACCTCGCGCGACGAGCTGCCCCGGCTGCACGCGCTCGTGCAGCGCGGCAGGGAGAACGGCATCCCGGTGCGGGAGCTCGGGCCCGCGCAGATCAGCGAGTACGAGCCGCGGGTGCGGGGGCTGGCCGCGATCCACGTCGGCACGACCGGCATCTGCGACTACACGGCCGTCGCCCAGCAGCTCGCGGAGGCGTCGGGGGCGTCGATCCTGTACGGGGCCGAGGTCACCGTGATCGACCGCCGGCCGTGGGGCGTCGCCGTCCGGACGGCCGACGGGCGGGTCCTGCGAGCGCGGGTCCTGGTGAACTGCGCGGGGCTGCACTGCGACCGGATCGCGCGGCTCGCGGGTGACGATCCAGGGATGCGGATCGTCCCCTTCCGTGGGGAGTACTACGAGCTGGCGGACCCCTCGCTCGTGCGGGGCCTGGTCTATCCGGTGCCGGATCCGGCGTTCCCGTTCCTCGGGGTGCATCTGACCCGGGGCATCGACGGCGGCGTCCACATCGGGCCGAACGCGGTGCCGGCGCTCGCCCGGGAGGGATACGGCTGGTCCGTCGTCCGCCCGCGCGAACTGGGCGCCACGCTGGCCTGGCCCGGGTCCTGGGCGATCGCCCGCGACCACTGGCGGTACGGGGCGGGTGAGCTGCGGCGCTCGCTGTCGAAGCGGGCCTTCACGGAGGCGGTGCGGAGACTGCTGCCGGTCGTGGAGGAGTCCGACCTGCGGCGCGCGGCGCCGGGGGTGCGGGCGCAGGCGGTGCTGCGGGACGGGACGCTGGTCGACGACTTCCTGATCCGGGAGGCGGCGCGGACGGTGCACGTGTTGAACGCGCCCTCGCCGGCGGCGACGGCTTCGTTGCCGATCGGGCGGGAGGTGGCTCGGCGGGCGCTGGAGCGGTTGTAGCTCCGCGGGCTGGGCCGGGGGGCGGGTTGCGGGTTGCGGGTTGCGGGTTGCGGGTTGCGGGTTGCGGGTTGCGGGTTGCGGGTTGCGGGTTGCGGGTTGCGGGTTGCGGCCCGACCGGTTGGATCCCCCACCCCGCCCCTTCCCGAAACCCTGCCGGGGGCTGGTGGGGGTGGAGGGGGGAGTTCTTCTCTCCGGGGCTCCGCCCCGGACCCCGAGCGGCAGCTTCGCGCCGCGGCTGCGCCCGAGCAGGCCCCGGACCCCTGCGGCCGCCGACCCGGCCGAGCCGCCCCCGGGCCCGTCCACTCCGGCCGGCGCAGCAGGTCTCCGGGGCTCCGGCTCGTCCTGTCGTTGCGTCCTCGGGTGATCGTTTCCCGGGTAGTGGTGGGGCGATCGTAGAATCGGGGGCATTGTGTCTGAGCAGCCAGAGAACAGCCCGCGTACCGTCGCCGAACCCGTCCAGCCTGTCGCTCGGCGGGGCAGTCGGATGTTCGCCCCCGGTGAGGGGCCCCTGCCCGATCCCGCCGGGGCTCATCACGAGCGGCGGATCCGGAGCTTCCAGCCGCGGCGCAGCCGTGTCACCTACGGGCAGGCCGAGGCCATGCTCAAGCGGTGGCCCGACTGGGGCCTCGACATCGACGGCAAGCGGGTCCTCGATCTCGGCGAGATGTTCGACGGGCTTCCGGTCGTCCTGGAGATCGGCTTCGGGATGGGCGAGGCGACCGCGCAGATGGCCGCGGCCGACCCCGGTACGGGCATTCTGGCCGTGGACGTGCACACGCCCGGCCAGGGCAATCTGCTCGGGCTCGCCGACCGCAACGGCCTCACCAACGTCCGGGTCGCCAACGGCGACGCGATCATCCTGCTCCGCGAGATGCTCGCCACCGACTCCCTCGACGGCTGCCGGGTGTACTTCCCCGACCCGTGGCCCAAGGCCCGCCACCACAAGCGGCGCCTGATCCAGCCCGAGTTCCTCAGCCTCCTCGCGACCCGGCTCAAGCCCGGCGGCGTGCTGCACTGCGCCACCGACTGGGAGTCGTACGCCGAGCAGATGCTGGAGGTGCTCTCCGCGCACCCCGACTTCGAGAACACCCGTGCCGACGGCGGCTTCTCGCCCCGCCCGGACTTCCGGCCCGTCACCCGCTTCGAGGGGCAGGGCCTGGACAAGGGGCACGTCGTGCACGACCTCCTCTTCAGGAGGAAGTGACAGGGAGTACGTCACTTCCTCGCCCGGTGTCGGTGGGGGTCGTTAGGGTCGATCACGTGTCGAATTCCGTCCCCGCCGAAGGCGAAGTCGAAGGCGAAGTCGAAGGCGAAGTCGAAGGCGGCCCCGCAGCCGGCTTCGGAGTTGGAGTGGTCGGTTCTGCCGTTCCCGTTCCTCATCGGGAGACCGACGAGCCCGCCTTTCCGGCCGCCGCCGATCGGTCCCAGTGGCGCTACCGGCCCCGCCGGGCCTTCTGGCGCAGTCGGCTGGTCCGGGCCGTCGCCGTGGTCACGCTGCTCGCGCTCTGCGCCCTGGTCATCCTGGCGCTGGTCCGCGAGCAGACCGGCACCCAGGGCTTCCTCGTCGGCCTGGGCCTCGCGGTGCTTCCCGTACCGCTGCTCATGGCCGCGTTCCGCTGGCTCGACCGGGTCGAGCCCGGCCCCTGGAAGAACCTGCTCTTCGCCTTCGCGTGGGGCGCCTTCGCCGCCGCGCTCGTCGCGATCCTCGCGAACTCCTTCGCGGTCCGCTGGATCGCCACGGCCACCGCCGACCCGGACTCGGCCGACACCCTCGGCGCCACGGTGATCGCGCCGGTCGTCGAGGAGACCGCTAAGGCCGCCGCGATCCTGATCCTCTTCCTCTTCCGCCGCCGGCACTTCGGCGGGCTCGTCGACGGGGTCGTCGCCGCCGGGTTCACCGCGACCGGCTTCGCCTTCACCGAGAACATCCTCTACCTCGGCAACGCCTTCGGCGAGGACCAGGAGTTCGGCTCCACCGGCCTCGGCTCCGTGACCGCCGCGACCTTCTTCGTACGGGTCGTGATGTCGCCGTTCGCGCATCCGCTGTTCACCGTGCTCACCGGCATAGGCTTCGGCTTCGCCGCGCTCGCACCCCGCGGCAAGCGGCTCCGCCGGGTGCTCCTGCCGATCGCCGGGCTGCTGCTCGCCATGGGCATGCACGCCGCCTGGAACGGCTCGGCCACCTTCGGCGGCCCCTGGGCCTTCTACGTGGTGTACGCCTGCTTCATGGTCCCCGCCTTCGGCCTGCTGACCTGGCTCGCGGTGTGGAGCCGGCAGCGCGAGCTGCGCACGATATCCGGCGAGCTCCCGGCGTACGCGGCGGCCGGCTGGCTCTCCCCCGCCGAGCCGCTCGCCCTCTCCTCGATGCGCGCCCGCCAGGTGGCCCGCTCCTTCGCCGCCCGGACGTACGGCCCTCCGGCGGCGCGGGCCGTCGGCGAGTACGAGTCCTTCGCGACGACCCTCGCGTTCCTCCGGGACCGGGCCCGGCGCGGCACGGCAGGACCCGACTTCCCGGCCCGCGAGCAGGAGCTCCTGCACCACCTCTGGCAGCGCCGGGCGGTCGCCTCCCCCGCGCTCACGTACGCCGCACGGGCCACCGGCCGGGTGTGGGCGCCGCCGCAGTACCTGGACTACGGCGGCTACAACCCGTACCGGAGCTGAGCATCGGGGGTCAGGGCGTCCCGCCGTGTTTCCCGGGACGTCCCCGGAGTCGTGGGACGGCCGCGCAGAGGTCGAACGCGCCTAGCCTCACGCCGGAAGATCATCCGAGAACGGAGACATACGTGCTCAAGAAGATCGCGGCCAAGGTGGGTCTGTCGCTCGGTGTGGCGGCCCTGGTCGTCGGGGGAACGGGCGGCCCGGCGGCGGCCGTCGAGGGCGCCGGCTACGTCGGTGACGGTTACGCCAACAGTGGCGCGGGCGTCTGGTGCGCCCAGAAGCTGGTCAACGACCTCGCGAGGAAGGTCGGCCAGGCGGAGATCGCCCAGGACAGCCAGTGGGGGCCTCAGACCAAGGCCCAGATCGTCTGGCTCCAGCAGCGCCTCGGCCTGAAGGCGGACGGGATCGTCGGCCCGGAGACGGGCAACTGGCTGCTCTACTTGGGCGACCAGTACTACGGCGGCAAGAACGGCTACTGCTACTGGAACCTGCCCAGCGACTGGCGTCTCGCCGGCATGTACGTCCCCACCCGCCTGAGCTGATCGCCCGCGGTGCAGCCCCCGGTCCGGCCCTCGCCGGTCCGGGGGCTTCGCCGTGTCAGGCCGTCGACGCCTCCGTGAGCAGCGTCAGCTCGGCCTCGGTCAGGGTGAGGTCCGCCGACGCGACCAGGGCGGGGAGCTGGTCGACCGTGCGGGCCGAGGCGATCGGGGCGGCGACGGTGGGCCGGGCGGCGAGCCAGGCGAGGGCGACGGTGGCGACCTCGGCCTCGTGGGCCTCGGCGACCGCGTCGAGCGCGGAGAGGACGGCCCGGCCCCGGTCGGTGTCGAGGTGTGCGGAGGCCCCGGAGGCGCGGACGCTGTCGACGGCCGTTCCCGGGCGGTACTTGCCCGTGAGGAAGCCGGAGGCGAGGCCGAAGTAGGGGACGGACGAGAGCCCGGCCCGCTCGACGGTCTCCTGGAGCGGGCCCTCGTACGTCTCGCGCGAGACCAGGTTGTAGTGCGGCTGGAGCGCGACGTACCGGGCGAGGCCCTCGGCCTCGGCGAAGTCGAGTGAGGCGCGCAGCCGCTCCGGGGAGATGTTGGAGGCGGCGACGGCCCGCACCTTGCCGTCCTTCACGAGCTGGTCGAGGGCGGTGACGATCTCCTCGACGGGGACCGTCTCGTCGTCGAAGTGCGTGTAGTAGAGGTCGATGTGGTCGGTGCCGAGGCGGCGCAGCGACTCCTCGACGGCGCCCTTGATCGTGGTGGCGGCGAGCCCCTTGTAGCGGGGGTGGGCGCCGACCTTGGTGGCGATGACGAGGTCGTCGCGCCGGCCCCGGGAGGCGAGCCAGCGGCCGATGACCGTCTCGGACTCGCCGCCCTCGTGGCCGTCGGCCCAGGAGGAGTACGTGTCGGCGGTGTCGACGAAGTTGCCGCCGGCGGCGACGTAGGCGTCGAGGACGGCGAAGGACTCGGCCTCGTCGGAGGTCCACCCGAAGACGTTGCCGCCCAGGGCGAGCGGGAAGACGTGCAGGTCGGAAGTGCCCAGCGGGCGGAGGGTCGTCATGAGGTCATCAACCTCCCGCGCCACCGGGGCTATTCCGTGCGGGACGCGGGAGCGTCAGATCGTGAGGCCCTTGGAGCGGAGCCAGGCCGCCGGGTCGATGCCGTCGCCGCCCGCCGTGTGGACCTCCATGTGGAGGTGGGCGCCGGTGACGTTGCCGGTGGCGCCGACGCGGCCGATGGTCTCGCCGGTGGTCACGGTCTGGCCGGCGCCGACCGTCATGGAGGAGAGGTGGGCGTACCAGACCTCGGTGCCGTCCTCGAGCTCCAGGACGACCCGGTAGCCGTACGAGCCGGACCAGCCCGCCGACTTGATCGTGCCGCTGTGGACCGCCTTGAGCGGGGTGCCCGTGGGGGCCGCGAAGTCGAGGCCGGTGTGGTAGCCGGAGGACCACATCGAGCCGGACTGCATGTAGGTCGCGCTGAGGCTGTACGAGGAGAGCGGCATCGAGTAGCTCGCGGCGAGCTGGGCGAGGCGCTCGGCCTCCGCCTTCTCGGCGGCGATCCGCTCGGCCTCCGCCTTGGCTTCCGCCTCCGCCTTCGCCTTGGCCTCCGCTTCGGCCTTGGCCTTGGCCTCGGCGGCCGCCTTCTGCTCGGCGGCGGCCTCGGCCGCGGCCTTCTCCGCCGCGGCCTTCTCGGCGGCGAGCTTCTCGGCCGCGTCGGCGGAGGCCTGCTGCTGCTCGGCCTGCTGGAGGATGCGGGCGCGCAGGATCTCGCCGGCGTCGACGGCGCGGGTCGGGGCCGTCTCGGCGGTCCCGTTCTGCGTGGTGAAGGAGGCCTGGGCGGTCCGGGCGGTCGCGGCGCCGTCCGTCTTCTCGCCGGCCGGCGTGACGTAGGTGGCGGCGGTGAGCGGGTTCGGGTTGCCGCCGGTCGCCGCGATGGTGTCCCGGATCTGCCGGTCGGCCTCTTCGGCCTCGTCGTCGGCGAAGAACTCACCGACGCCGGGGAGGTCCTCGGCGGCCGGGAGGTTCAGGTCGGGGAGGTTCGGGAGGTCGGGGAGGGATATCGCGACCGGCGGCTTCTCCTGCGCGGTGGCGAGGCCGCCCGCACCGACGGCCGCGATGACGCCGACGCCGAGGACGGTGGAGGAACGGGCGAAGTTGGAGCGCTGCTTGACGACCCGGTGCCGGCCGCCGGAGCGGCTCTCGGCGCGGAGGGAACCCTCGGTGGGATTCCACTCGGTGTCCGGAGCGGCAGGACCCGCACCACCACCGAAGGCGTCGAAGGGGGCTTCGGGTGCGGGAGTGTTGGACGCCACGGAGGCGCGCTCCTTTCCTTCCTTCTCGCCTACCGGGTTAGCTGACGGGTTCGGAGCAGGAAGGTCTCCTACGGGCTCGTCGCACGGGTGCGAAGGGCCTGATTCACCCCAAATGGTGGTTCCCCGGTTCCTTTTCAGGATTCGGCGCGTGCGCACGGTGCCGTCTCTTGCGACGGTTGTGACGACCGCGCTGCGTTATCGAACGTTAATAGACAGGGGGGTCCGATTCCAAGCTGTTCCCAGTGATCATTCATTGAATTGGTGGGGAATCGCCCGAGTTGACCCCCCTTCAGCAAGGAGGGGCCAAACCCTCGCGATCTGACGTTATGTCAATTGTTATCGCAGCGACACCCTTCGACTACGCCTGGTGACCGGGCCCGCCCGGCGGCGCCGGCGGCACCACCGGCATCGTCCGGCGCCTCTCCGGCTGCCCCGCCGCGGGCCTGCTCAGCGCGAGCAGCGCCATGTCGTCCGTCGACCCGCCGCCCGTGTGGAGACGTACGTCGTCGACGAGCGCGTCGAGCAGCTCCTCGGGTCCCGGGAAGATCCTCCCGGCGAGGCGGGACGCCGGGTCGTAGAAGACGCCCTCCGCGTTCCGCGCCTCCGAGAGGCCGTCCGTGTAGAACAGCAGCGTCGCGCCCGGCGGGTACGGCCGCTCCTCGGCCCGGTCCGGCCACGCCGCCAGCTCGCCCATCCCGAGCGGCAGCGCCGGCTCCGCCGGATCCAGCACGTCCAGGCCCCCGTCCACGTACAGCAACAGGGGCGGCGGATGGCCGCGGTTGACGATCCGTATGCTCTCCTCGCCCTCCGCCTCGGCGCGCGGGATCTCCGCCAGGACGGCCGTCGTGAACCCCTCGAAGGCGTCGAGCCCGTCCCTGCGGGTCCCCTCCCGGGTCAGCGCCCGCTCCAGCCGCTGCGCCACCCCCTCCAGGCTCCGCTCCTGCTCGGCCGCCTCCCGGAACGCCCCGATCACCACGGCGACGGCCTCGACCGCGTCCATCCCCTTGCCCCGTACGTCCCCGACGACGAGCCGCACCCCGTGCGGGGTGTCCTGGACGGCGAACAGGTCACCGCCGATGAAGGCGTCCGCCTGCGCCGCCTCGTAGCGGGCCGCGCACTGCAGCCCGCCGATGCGCTCGGCGGGCGTCGGCAGCACCGCCTTCTGCGCGGTCTCCGCGATGACCCGGGCGGAGGCCAGCCGCTCGCCGCTGCGCCGCACCACCCGGTTGATGAGGAGGGCGAGCGCGGACACGTTGGCGACGGTCAGGGTCTCGGTGAGGGCCGGGATCCCGTCCGCGGTGCCGTTGTAGAGGTGCAGCCCGACGGAGGCGAGGACGGCGGCGATCCCGGTGAGCAGGGTGGTCAGCGTGGAGAAGAAGGGCGCGGCGATCAGCGGGGCGGCGGAGAAGAGCGGCGCCGCCGTGTACTCGGGCGGAGTCGCCACGTCGTAGGCGACCCCGCCCACGATGATCAGCGGGGGCAGCGCGCGGATGAACCGCCGGGCGCCGCCGTACGGGGGAGGGCCGTAGACGGCGCGGCCGTCGCCGTGCCGCCGCCCGCCGCCCGCCCGCCGCCGCTCCTGGGGGTGCCCCACCTGTGCTCTCCTGCCCCGGTCCGTACAGGCCACGGTGTTCCGCACCGCGCCCTCCCAGGGTGGCCGCCGCCGCACCCGGCGGCGACCCCCACGGGGCCGACTGGCGTATCGGGCCGGGACCTAAGAGGCGGGCGCCACCGCCGGTGTGTCCGTCTCCGCGAGGCGTCCCCCGCGGGCGAGGAGGGCGACCGCCCCCGCGCAGACCAGGCCCACCGCGCACAGCGCCAGCCACGGCACCGCCGACCACCCGGTCACGTCGAGCAGCGCGCCCGTCGCCAGGTTCCCGACGGTGATCCCGATCCCGCAGACGGTGTTGTAGAGCCCGTAGTGGGTGGCCACCCAGCGCCCCCGGGACAGGGCGACGACGGTGTCCATCTCGTACGGGTAGAGCACGGCGTTCGCCACGGCCAGGACCGCCGCGCACAGCAGCAGCCCCACCACGCCCCGACCCAGGGCCACCGGCACCAGGAAGGCCCCGCCCATCAGCGCGAGCCCGAGGACCAGGCACCGCTCGCGGTCGAGGCGGCGCCGGCACCAGGCCGTGATCCGCAGCTGCCCGACGAGCGCGACCAGCGCCGAGACGACGAACAGCGCCGTCGTGAGGCCCTGGCCCTCCGCCGCGAGCGGCAGCGCCAGATAGACCTGGAAGGACAGCACGTACGAGCCGGTCATGGCGAGCGAGAAGAGCCAGAACGTGCGGTGCGAGAGGACCGTCCGGAACTGCCCCCGCCCGTCCTTCCCGGCGGCCTCCCGCGCGGAAGCCCCGGCCGCCGCGGGTAGATGCCGGAGCTGTACGAGGGTGAGGCCGGCGAACAGGACCGCCGCCACCGTGCACGTCAGCCGGAACGACACCCCGGTGAGCGCCACCCCGACGAGCGGCCCGAGCAGGATGCCGGCCTGGTAGTAGGCGTTGAACAGCGCGAAGGCCTGCACCCGCCGCTCCTCCCCGGCCTCCGCCGCGAGGCAGGCCCGGACCGCCGGGTTGAACAGCGCCCCCGCGAGCCCGGTCGCGAGCGAGGCGGCGATCAGCATCGGCAGCGACTGTGCGAAGGCGAGCGCCCCGAAGCCGACCGTCCGCAGCGCGCAGCCGGCCACGATGAGCGGCTTGAAGCCGAGCCGGTCGGCGAGCGCCCCGCCGACCAGGAACATGCCCTGCTGGGAGAGGTTCCGGGCGCCGAGGACGAGGCCGACCGCCCAGGCGGCCATGCCGAGCCCGTCCGCGAGGTGCGCGGCCAGGAACGGCATCAGCATGTAGAAGCCGAGGTTGATGGTGAGCTGGTTGAGGAAGAGCAGCCGCACGGCCGGGTCGAAGGTGCGGCTCTGCTTCCAGATGCCTCCCCGGGGAGGCGCCGCCGTGGTCACTTGGCCCGCTCCAGCACCCGGCGGGTCCATCCGTCGACGGCCGTGTCCTCCTCGTACGCGACGGGGTCCTCCCGCACCGGCCCGTCGAGGAGCCCGTGCGCCGCGCAGAACTCGTCGTTGAAGACGGTGTCGAAGTACCGCTGCGGCCCGTCGGGGAAGACGGCCGCGATCCGTGTCCCGCGCGGCCGGGTGCGGGCCAGCCACCCGGCGACGAGCGCGACCGCGCCCACGCTCCAGCCACCGGTGGCGAACTGACGCGAGGCCAGCCGGCGGGCCGCCCGCACCGCCTCCGCGGGGGCCACCCAGTGGATCTCGTCGAAGGCGCCGTGGTCCACGTTGGCCGGGTGGATGGAGGAGCCGAGGCCGCGCATCAGCCGGTCCCCTGCGGGGAGGCCGAAGACGGTGGAGCCGATCGAGTCCACGCCGACCAGCTCCAGGGCGGGGCTGCCGGTGGCGCGCAGCGCGCGGGAGATCCCGGCCGAGTGGCCTCCGGTGCCGACGGCGCAGACGAGGACGTCGATCCGGTCGAGCTGCTCGGAGAGTTCGGCGGCGAGCCCGGTGTAGGCGTCGCAGTTGTCGGGGTTCCCGTACTGGTTGGGCCACCAGGCCCCGTCGAGCCGCAGGAGCAGGTCGGCGACCAGGTCCATCCTGGCCTGCTGCCAGCCGCCCTGCGGGCTGGGCTCGGCGGCGACGTGGACCTGGGCGCCGTGGGCGACGAGCATCCGCTCGACGATCGGTTCGAGGCCGGGGTCGGTGACGACGTGCACGGGGTGGCCGTGGAGGACGCCCGCGAGGGCGAGCCCGAGGCCGAGCGTCCCGGAGGAGGACTCGACGATCGGCGCGCCGGGCCGCAACTCACCGCGGCGGCGGGCCTGCTCGACCATGTAGAGGGCGGCGCGGTCCTTGATGCCGCCGAAGTTGAAGCCTTCGAGCTTGGCCCAGTAGCCGTCGTCCGTCCAGAGGACGGGGGTGTTGCCGACGGTCTGTACGGCGATGGGCAGGGTGTTGCCGAACAGGCGACTGTTCATGGGGGAAACGTCCTTGGGGTGGTGTGCCGAAAGGAACCTGGTCACGCGGGTGAGTGCGGGACCCCGGCTCAGTTCCGGTCCACTCCGAGGGCGATCAGCAGACGGCCCGGCTCGGGGCCGGGGCCCGCCCTGCCCCGGACGCAGCGCGCGCGGGGGTCGGTGCGGAGGTCCGCCGCGTACGACGAAGGGGTCACGGCCTCGCCGGCCTCGGGCGCGGCGAGCTGCGAGGCGGCGGTCTGCGCGGGCAGGTGGGCGTCGAAGGACCACACCTCCCCGGACCGCTCGCAGCCGTGCGGCAGGGCGGGGGCGGAGACGGTGGTGGTGGCGGCCGTGGCGGCCATGGCGGTCGCTGTCGCTGTCGCGGAGACGGTCGCGCCGCCGGAGGAGGGCAGGACGTGCCCGTGCGCTCCGTGGCAGATGCTCATCAGGAGGGCGAGGAGCGCGAGCAGGACGAGGACGGCGGGCGCCCGCCTTCGCACGTCAGTCACACACTCGTCACTCATGGTGCGCGTGAGACTACGGTGGGGTGTCGCGCATCGGCAAAGCGACGGGCGCGGTTTTGGCCACCGTTTACTTCAGACTGCTTCCGGGCACTTCCGGCGCGGTGATCACAGGTTCCGCTCCGCGTAGACCTCCATCGCGTCCCGGACGAGGAGCGCGGTGCCCTCGCCGTGCTTGTCGTAGTTCGCGGTGAAGCGCGGGTCGTCGACGTACATACGGCCGAGTCCGATCACGTACTCCCTGGTCGGGGTCGTGGTGGCCGACAGCCACGCGACCTGGCGCCGCGCGATCGCCTGCACCTCGTCGCTGTCGGCGGCCAGCCCGTCCCGTACCGCCTGCGCGAAGTCGCGGGCGATGCCGGTCTGCTCGTCCAGGAACGCCTTCCTGCCCTCGGCGTCGAGCGAGCGCCACCAGCGGTCGCCCTTCTCGTACGCCGCGCGGCCCCAGCGCTCGGTGACCTCCTCCTCGTACCGCGTGTGGTCGAAGCCGTCGAAGACTTCCTCTGCCATGAGCTCTTCTCCCTTCTCGGTCTTGTGGAGAGTGGTGCGGACGGCCTCGATCTGCCGGCCGATGCGCTCCCGCTCCTGCTCCAGGAGGAGCAGATGGGTGCGCAGCGCGGCGGACGGGTCGCGCTGCCCCTTGAGGACCTCGGCGATCGCGGGCAGTGAGAGCCCCAGCTCGCGCAGCAGCAGGATGCGCTGCAGACGCACGAGCGCCGCCTGGTCGTAGTACCGGTAACCGTTCGCGCCGATCCGGCTCGGCTCCAGCAGGCCCCGCTCGCCGTAGTGGCGGAGGGTGCGGCTGGTGGTGCCGGCCTTCTTGGCGATCTCCTGGATCGACCACTCCATGCCGACAACGCTAAATCTTGACGTCGCGTCAAGGTCAAGCCGACCTGCGCGGGGG
>NZ_BJMN01000074.1 GCF_006539185.1 Streptomyces gardneri | reverse complement strand
CCCCGCCCCTCCCGCCGGGCCGTGGGCCGACGCCCACGGCGCACCCGACCCCGGCCGGGTCGACCCGCGCGTCCTCGGCGCCCTCCTCGCCCGCCACGGCTGGCGACGGCGCGGCGGGGCCGCCGGACGCTACAGCCGCTGGACCCCGCCCGGCAGCGGTACCGGCGGCGGCACGAGCCTGCTCGTCCCGGAGAGCCGGGCCTTCCCGGACTGCGAGGACCTGCTCGGCGAGGCCCTCGACGCCCTCGCCCACAGCGGTACGCCCTCGGCGCGCGAGGTCCTCACCGGCCTCTCCGTCCCCAGCGACGAGATCCGCTGGTGGCGCGACGTCCCACCGGGCCCGGCGGGCACGGTCCCCTGGACGGTGCAGGAGCAGCTCAGGTCGGCGGCCCGCCAGCTGCTCCTCGCGGGCGCCCTCGCCGTGCGCGGACGGGCCGGCTACCACGGCGCCCGCCACCGCAGGCCCGCCCAGGCCTCCCTGGAGACCGTCGTCGTGGGAGCCGCCCCCGGCGGACGCGGCCTGACCGCCTTCCTGCCCGTCGCCCCGGGCCGTCCCATCGCCGTCCGGCTCTACCACGCGCTCTACGCGGCCCGGGAGGCCACCGACTACCAGCGGGCCACCGGCGGCATGGAGGCCTTCGACGCCGCGGTCGAGGCGGGCGTCAGCCGCGAACTCACCGATGCCCTCATCGCCCTGGTCCGAGGCACCGAGGGAGCCAGGGTCGCCCTCGAATGGGCCCCGGCCGCCGGAGCGCCCGAGGGATGCGCGGCCCGCCCCGAACCCGTCGAGTTCTCGCCCGGCGACCTGCCCGCCCTGCGCGAGGCGAGCGCCCGCTACCTGACCGACGAGCCCTCCGTGCCCGTCCGCATCACCGGAGCCGTCGTCCGCATGCGGCGGTCGGGGCCGCGCGGCGACGGCACCGTCCGGCTGCGGGTGCTCGGCGGGGCGGAGGTCCCGCACGTCCGCGTCACCCTCGGCGAGGAGGCGTACCGCACCGCCGTCCACGCCCATCTCGTCGGGCTGCCCATCCGGGTCGTGGGCCGCCTGGAGAGCCGGGGCGGCTTCCGGCGGCTCACCGACGCCTCCGGGGTCGTCCCCGTCCAGGTCGACGAGGCGGAACGGGACCGGCTGATGAAGTCGCTCCACGAGAACCTCGACTACTTCGAGGAGGCCTGCGGCCCGGACGAGGACTGAGGGGCGGGGCCGGGCGGGACCGGTCCGGAGCGCCGGGCGGGGTGCGGGCGGCGGAAACCGTTTCGCGGGCGGGCCGGTCGGATCGGTAAGATCGGCGGCGACGCGGCACCTCGTCTCTGCCGCGCACCGTCGGCGCCGGCACCTCGTGCCTGCCTGCGCCCCAATGGAAGAAGAACACCAGTGTCTGAAGTCCGTGTGACCGTCCAGTCCGCCTCGGAGGCAGAGGAGAGGGCGGTGAGCGCGGGCACCACCGCCGGTGCCCTCTTCGCCGACGACCGCACCGTCATCGCCGCCCGCGTCGGTGGCGAGCTGAAGGACCTCTCGTACGAGCTCGCCGAGGGCGATGTCGTCGAGGGCGTCGAGATCTCCTCCCCGGACGGTCTCGACATCCTGCGCCACTCCACCGCGCACGTCATGGCCCAGGCCGTGCAGGAGCTCTTCCCCGAGGCCAAGCTGGGCATCGGCCCGCCGGTCCGGGACGGCTTCTACTACGACTTCGACGTCGAGAAGCCCTTCACTCCCGAGGACCTCAAGGTCATCGAGAAGAAGATGCAGGAGATCCAGAAGCGCGGCCAGCGCTTCTCCCGCCGTGTGGTGACCGACGAGGCCGCTCGCGAGGAGCTCGCGGACGAGCCGTACAAGCTCGAGCTCATCGGGATCAAGGGCTCCGCGTCCACCGACGACGGCGCCAACGTCGAGGTCGGCGGTGGCGAGCTGAGCATCTACGACAACCTCGACGCCAAGACCGGCGAGCTGTGCTGGAAGGACCTCTGCCGTGGTCCGCACCTGCCGACCACCCGGAACATCCCGGCGTTCAAGCTCATGCGCAACGCCGCCGCCTACTGGCGCGGCAGCGAGAAGAACCCGATGCTCCAGCGCATCTACGGCACCGCCTGGCCGTCGAAGGACGAGCTGAAGGCCCACCTCGACTTCCTGGCCGAGGCCGAGAAGCGCGACCACCGCAAGCTCGGCAACGAGCTGGACCTCTTCTCCGTCCCGGACGAGATCGGCTCCGGCCTCGCGGTCTTCCACCCCAAGGGCGGCATCATCCGCCGGGTCATGGAGGACTACTCGCGCAAGCGCCACGAGGAGGAGGGCTACGAGTTCGTCTACTCGCCGCACGCCACCAAGGGCAAGCTGTTCGAGAAGTCGGGCCACCTGGACTGGTACGCCGAGGGCATGTACCCGCCCATGCAGCTCGACGAGGGCGTGGACTACTACCTCAAGCCCATGAACTGCCCGATGCACAACCTGATCTTCGACGCGCGCGGGCGCTCCTACCGTGAGCTGCCGCTGCGCCTGTTCGAGTTCGGCACCGTGTACCGGTACGAGAAGTCCGGCGTCGTGCACGGTCTGACCCGCGCCCGGGGCTTCACCCAGGACGACGCGCACATCTACTGCACCCGCGAGCAGATGGCGGAGGAGCTGGACAAGACCCTCACCTTCGTCCTCAACCTGCTCCGCGACTACGGCCTGAACGACTTCTACCTGGAGCTGTCCACCAAGGACCCGGAGAAGTTCGTCGGCTCCGACGAGGTGTGGGAGGAGGCCACCGCGGTCCTCCAGCAGGTCGCCGAGAAGCAGGGCCTCCCGCTGACCCCCGACCCGGGCGGCGCCGCGTTCTACGGCCCGAAGATCTCGGTGCAGGCGCGGGACGCCATCGGCCGTACCTGGCAGATGTCGACCGTGCAGCTCGACTTCAACCTGCCGGAGCGCTTCGACCTGGAGTACACCTCCCCGGACGGCACCAAGCAGCGCCCGGTCATGATCCACCGCGCGCTGTTCGGCTCGATCGAGCGCTTCTTCGCGGTGCTCCTGGAGCACTACGCGGGTGCGATGCCGCCGTGGCTGGCGCCGGTGCAGGCGATCGGTATCCCGATCGGCGACGCGCACGTCGACTACCTGCACGAGTTCGCGGCCAAGGCGAAGAAGCAGGGCCTGCGCGTGGACGTCGACTCCTCCTCGGACCGGATGCAGAAGAAGATCCGGAACGCGCAGAAGCAGAAGGTCCCGTTCATGATCATCGCGGGTGACGAGGACATGGCCGCCGGCGCCGTCTCCTTCCGCTACCGCGACGGATCGCAGGAGAACGGCATCCCCGTCGACGAGGCCATCGCCAAGATCGCCAAGATCGTCGAGGACCGCGTCCAGGTCTGACCCGCCGATCGCACGGGCTCAGGAGGCCCCCGGGGTACCACCCGGGGGCCTCTCCTCGTCCTCCCGCGTGAACGTCTGGATCAGCCAGGACGAGAACGAACCCGTGACGGCCCCGATCAGGGCGACTCCGCACGCCATCATGCCCACCGCGATGAACCGGCCGATCGTGGTCACCGGGGTGACGTCGCCGTACCCCACCGTCGTCAGCGTCTCGGCGGCCCACCAGAGGGCGTCGCCGAAGGTGCGGATCGTGGCCCCCGAGGCGCCGCGCTCGTGCTGGTAGACGGCGAGCGCGCCCGCGAAACCGAGCAGGGTGACCGTGAGGCTGGAGTAGGCCATCACGCGGGCGTAGAGGGTCAGGCGCGGCTTGCCGCGGCGGCGGCGCTGGATCCCATCGTAGATCTTCACCATCTGCAGCGGCCGCAGCAGCGGCAGCAGCAGCACGATCGTGCCCAGGAGATGCGCGCGGACGAAGCGCAGTGGACCGAGGCCGCTGAGCCGGAACCGCACCACGTAGTCGACGATGAAGACGCCCCACGCCCCGAGCGTGACCGCCAGGCAGAGGTCCAGCCAGACCCGGTCCATGCCGTGGGCGAGCACCCGCACCGTGTACCCGGCGAGGAAGAGCAGGGATGCCACCGCGAGCGGTGCCTCCATGCGACGGTCCCAGCGCTCCTGCTTCTCCGGCCTCGCGTCCATCGGATCAGCATGGCGGCTGCATGGATCTTCCGCCCCGGCGACACGTTCCGAACGGGCGACGCAATATGCTGCACAGCATGACGACTGAGCCGGAGCAGCAGATCGGAGTCGGGACGCGGGACGCGTTCCAGCGACTGTGGACGCCTCACCGGATGGCGTACATCCAGGGCGAGAACAAGCCGACCGGACCTGGGGCCGACGACGGCTGTCCGTTCTGCTCGATTCCGTCGAAGTCCGACGAGGACGGGCTGGTGATCGCCCGCGGCGAGAGCGTGTACGCGGTCCTCAACCTCTACCCGTACAACGGCGGCCACCTCATGGTCGTCCCCTACCGGCACGTCGCCGACTACACGGACCTGGACGCGGCGGAGACGGCGGAGCTCGCCGACCTGACCAAGCGCGCCATGGTCGCGCTGCGGACGGCGTCGGGGGCGCACGGCTTCAACATCGGCATGAACCAGGGCGCTGTCGCGGGCGCCGGGATCGCCGCGCACCTGCACCAGCACGTGGTGCCGCGCTGGGGCGGCGACACCAACTTCATGCCGGTCGTCGGGCACACCAAGGTGCTTCCGCAGCTGCTCGCGGACACCCGGAAGATGCTGGCCGACGCCTGGCCGGCCACCATCTGATCCGTACGTACGTGCGTGTGACCCGGTGACCCGGTGACCCGGTGACGCCTGGCCCGGCGACCCGGGTCAGGCGTCGTAGACGTCGGCCTTCTTCGGCCCCGGGTCCTGGACGGCGCCACCGAGGAACATCGAGCGGTTGGTGAAGCGCTCCGTGTCCACACCGTGGTCGTCGAGCATCTTGACGGTCGCGGCGTGGACGGCCCGCAGTACCGGCGTGGCCATCCGGATCGCGTCGTCGGCCATGAAGCGGTTCTTCCAGAGCGGGCCGGCCCAGACGTGCCGGAGCCCGAAGGGCTCGGGCAGGACCATCTTGCCGCCGAGGAACTCCAGGACCGGCGGATACCAGGTCAGCGGGGCGCGCACGGCCAGCCGGACGATGTCGTCGGTCTCCAGGAGAGGCTGCTGGATCTCCCGCGTCTCCCAGAAGCGGACGGTCTTGGAGACCTCCTTGGTCTTCGCCTTCGGCTTCGTCGTGAAGAGACCGTGCACGGGCCCGAGCGCGTGGCCGGTGACCTCGATCCGCAGGGTGTGGAGGAGCGAGGTGACGGTCACCATCATCGTGAGGACGAGGTTCCCGTCCCAGAGCGTGAACTGCACCCCGAGGTAGTGGCGGTTGCCCGCGCCGAACTGCTGGTCGTTGCAGATGCGCTGTATCTCGTGCGGCTTGACCTGGTAGTGCACGATGCTGTCGCCCTCGGGGCGGGTGACCTCGTCGGCACCCTCGCCGACCGGCGAGATGATCCAGTGCTTGACGGTCGGCTTGGGGAAGCCCGTCTTGAGGGAGCCGCGCTCCAGGAGCGTGAGCTCGTCGTGGATCTTCCGTATGACGTCCCAGGCGCGGAAGGCGTGGATCTCCCGGCCTGCCTGGGGGACGAGCTCCTCGGCGAGCGTCCAGCTGCCCCAGCGGGTGCCGAGACCGAGGACGCCCTTGGCGCCCGCGTAGAAGACGATGTTGGACTGCTGCTCGGCGGAGAGCTTCTCCAGATTGACCCGGAGCTCCTCCGCGGACTTCTCGCCCGGGTCCTGCGGGGCGGACTTGGGGACGTGGGGACCGACGCCGCCGCCGCTGAGCAGCCCCGTCCAGCGCTCGCGCAGGTCGACCGCGTACCTCTCGCAGATCCGGCGCGCGAGGAACCAGCCCAGGACCGGAGCGACGATCATCGCGCGCAGGTAGTTGGGCAGGATGCCGTCGAAGGGCAGCTTGATCAGGACGATCGCCGCGACGAGGCCCGCCCCGAGCAGGAGGGCGGTGCCGGCGGCGCCCGCGCGCCTGTTCTCGGAGCCGGCCGCGAGGCGGCGGAGCTGGATGACGCCGAGCCACAACAGGAGGCCGGGCAGGAAGAGCACCCCGCAGACGAAGGTGACCAGGGTCAGCTTGATGTCGCGCTGCCTGCGGATGTGCGTGGCCGCGAGGCAGTGCTCGACGACCGGCTGCGGGTCGGCGCCGAAGGACTGGATGAGCGCCTTGCGGGCGCCGCCGAGGACCCGGACCTGGACGGCGCGGGAGAAGGCCTCGCCGAGGTCGGGCCGGAAGAGTCCCCATCTCCCTTCCTTGACCGTCGTCTTGTAGAGGTCGTTGTCCGCCTCCTGGATCGTCGAGAGCGGGCTGTCCCGGTACGCGGCCGAGGCGAGGGCCTGGGTCGCCCCCGTCTGCCCGTCCGAGCCCATGAGGGGGACTTGAGCCCCGGGTCCGAATCCGTCGAAAGCCACTGTCGCCCCCATCGCCGCGATCACCTGTGCGGGCTGTTCCCAACTGCCGCGCCCCGCACACCTTCTGAGCTGGGCACCACAGCGTAACCGGGTACTGCCTGATGCGTCACGGCCTGTGGATATCGACGGCCGAATGACGTCCGCCCGGCGCGTGCCGGGCGGACGTCCACCGCTGTCGCTCCGTCAGACAAGCTCCCTTTCAGGCCTGTTCGCGGATCTTGTCCGCGAGGTGCGGGGGCATCGGCTCGTGCCGGGCGTACGTGCGGTCGAAGCGGCCCGTGCCGTGCGAGACGGAGCGCAGGTCGATCGCGTACCGGCTGATCTCGATCTCCGGCACCTCCGCCCTGACCACGGTCCGTCCCGGCCCCGCCTGCTCGGTGCCGACGACCCGGCCGCGCCGCCCCGACAGATCGCTCATGACCGGGCCGACGTACTCGTCGGGGACGAGGACCTGGACCTCGGCGACCGGCTCCAGGAGATGGACGGGGACGTCGGCGGCCGCCTCGCGCAGCGCGAGCGCCCCGGCCGTCTGGAAAGCGGCGTCGGACGAGTCGACCGAGTGGGCCTTGCCGTCCCGGAGGGTGACCCGGACGTCGACGAGCGGGTAGCCGGCGGCGACGCCCCGGGCGGCCTGGGCCCGTATCCCCTTCTCCACGGAGGCGACGAACTGGCGGGGGACCGCACCGCCGACCACCTTGTCGACGAACTCGATGCCGCTGCCCGCCGGCAGCGGCTCCACGTCGATCTCGCAGATCGCGAACTGGCCGTGGCCGCCGGACTGCTTGACGTGCCGACCCCGGCCGGCCGAGGCGCCGCCGAAGGTCTCGCGCAGCGACACCTTGTACGGCACGGCGTCGACCTGGACCCCGTACCGCCCCCGGAGCCGCTCAAGGACGACGTCCTGGTGGGCCTCGCCCAGGCACCACAGCACCACCTGGCGGGTGTCCTGGTTCTGTTCGAGGCGCATGGTCGGGTCCTCGGCCACCAGCCGGGCGAGGCCCTGTGAGAGCCGGTCCTCGTCGGCCTTGCTGTGCGCCTCGACGGCGAGCGGCAGCAGCGGCTCCGGCATGCTCCACGGCTCCATGAGGAGCGGATCGCTCTTCGCGGAGATCGTGTCGCCGGTCTCGGCGCGGCCGAGCCGGGCCACACAGGCGAGGTCCCCGGCGACGCAGTGCGCCATGGGCCGCTGCTGCTTGCCGAAGGGCGAGGTGAGGCCGCCGATCCGCTCGTCGACGTCATGGTCCTCGTGGCCCCGGTCGGCCAGGCCGTGGCCGGAGACGTGCACGGTCTCGTCGGGGCGCAGGGTCCCGGAGAAGACCCGCACCAGGGAGATCCGGCCGACATAGGGGTCTGCGGCGGTCTTGACGACCTCGGCGACCAGGGGGCCGTCGGGGTCGCAGGTGACCGGCGGCCGGGCCTGCCCGTCGGGTGTGGTGACGGCGGGCGGCTCGTGCTCCAGGGGGGAGGGGAAGCCGCCCGTGATCAGTTCGAGGAGTTCGAGGGTGCCGAGGCCCTGCGTCCCGCCGTCGGAGGCGGGGGCCGCCGCGAGGACCGGATGGAAGCTGCCCCGTGCGACGGCCTTCTCCAGGTCGTCGACGAGCGTCTTCACATCGATCTCCTCGCCGCCGAGGTAGCGGTCCATGAGGGTCTCGTCCTCGCTCTCGGCGATGATCCCCTCGATGAGCCGGGCCCGGGCCTCCGCGATCAGCTCCCGCTGGCTCTCGTCGGGCTCCTCCTCGCGCCGTACGCCCGTCGAGTAGTCGAGGATCCGCTCCGAGAGCAGACCGACGAGTCCCGTCGCCGGCGCGTGGCCGTCGGCGCCCTCGGTGCCGCGCACGGGCAGGTAGAGGGGGAGGACGGCGTCGGGGTCGTCGTGCCCGAAGAGGTCGGCGCAGACGGCGGTGAGCTCGGTGAAGTCCGTGCGGGCCGTGTCGAGATGGGTGACGACGATGGCGCGGGGCATGCCGACCGCGGCGCACTCCTCCCAGACCATGCGGGTGGATCCGGCGACGGCATCGGCCTCCTGCGCGGCCGAGACGACGAAGAGGGCCGCGTCCGCTGCCCGCAGACCGGCCCTCAGCTCCCCGACGAAGTCGGCGTACCCGGGGGTGTCGAGAAGATTGATCTTGAATCCGTCCCAGCCGACCGGGACGAGGGAGAGCTGTACGGAGCGCTGCTGGCGGTGCTCGATCTCGTCGTAGTCCGAGACCGTCCCGCCGTCCTCGACGCGCCCTGCCCGGTTGACCGCCCCGGTGGCCTGGGCGAGCGCCTCGACGAGGGTCGTCTTGCCGGATCCGCTGTGGCCGACCAGCACCACGTTCCGTACGGACGCGGGCCGGTCGGCCGTCAAAGCCCTGCCGGCGGCTCCGGGGGCCGTGTTCGCCTTGTCACCCATGATGTGTTCCTCCCGACTGCTCGCACGGTGCGGCGGTACGACGGGTGTCGCGGGGGAGTGGCGTGTCGCGGTGCGGCTCCTGCGCGTGCCCGCGGTGGTCCTTCGAGCTTTGCACCGGCTTCGGGGCGCGTCCATACGTCGTACACGGACCGGCCCGCGGGAGGGCGGCGACGCGGCGGGGACGGGTGCCCGCCACGGTGGCGGCGCGCGCGTGGCTACGATGGGTGAGCCGGTGGTCATAGGGGCCGCGCGGCCCACCGAACCTCGGGAAGGCCATGCTGAACAAGTACGCGCGTGCCTTTTTCACGCGTGTCCTCACACCGTTCGCCGCGTTTCTGCTCCGCCGGGGCGTCAGCCCGGACGCGGTCACGCTCATCGGCACCGCGGGAGTGATGGCCGGTGCGCTGGTCTTCTTCCCCCGGGGAGAATTCTTCTGGGGCACGATCGTCATCACCCTCTTCGTCTTCTCCGACCTCGTCGACGGCAACATGGCCCGGCAGGCGGGGATCTCCAGCCGCTGGGGGGCCTTCCTCGACTCGACGCTCGACCGGGTCGCGGACGGCGCGATCTTCGGCGGCTTCGCGCTCTGGTACGCGGGCAAGGGTGACGACAACGTGCTGTGCGCCGTCGCCATCTTCTGCCTCGCGAGCGGCCAGGTCGTGTCGTACACCAAGGCCCGTGGCGAATCGATTGGCCTGCCGGTCGCCGTCAACGGTCTGATCGAGCGCGCCGAGCGCCTCGTGATCTCGCTGGTCGCCGCCGGTCTCTCCGGACTGCACGCCTTCGGCGTGCCCGGCGTCCAGGTGCTGCTCCCGATCGCCCTGTGGATCGTGGCGGTCGGCAGTGCAGTGACTTTGGGTCAGCGAGTGGTGACGGTACGACGCGAGTCGGCCGAGGCGGACGCCGCGGCCAGGGGGAGCGAGGCGACCACGTGAGCGCACTGAAGGACAAGCTGACCGACGGGGTCTACGGCCTCGGCTGGTCGACCGTGAAGAAACTGCCGGAACCGGTGGCGACCGGCCTCGGCCGACGGATCGCCGACTTCACCTGGAAGCGGCGCGGCAAGAGCGTCCTGCGGCTGGAGTCCAACCTCGCGCGCGTGGTGCCCGACGCCACGCCCGAGCGTCTCGCCGAGCTGTCCAAGGCCGGCATGCGCTCGTACATGCGGTACTGGATGGAGTCCTTCCGGCTGCCGACCTGGAGCAAGGAGCGGGTCGAGAACGACGTCGACATCAAGGGCGCCCACCACCTGCTCGAAGGGGTCGCCTCCGGGCGCGGTGTCATCATCGCGCTGCCGCACCTGGCCAACTGGGACCTCGCGGGCGTGTGGGTGACCCGCGCGCTCGGCGTGCCGTTCACGACGGTCGCCGAGCGGCTCAAGCCGGAGACGCTGTACGACCGCTTCGTCGCCTACCGAGAGTCCCTCGGCATGGAGGTCCTCCCGCACACCGGGGGCTCCGCCTTCGGGACGCTCGCGCGGCGGCTCCGGGCCGGCGGCCTGGTCTGCCTGGTCGCCGACCGCGATCTGTCGGCTTCCGGGGTCGAGGTCACCTTCTTCGGCGACACGGCGCGGATGCCGGCGGGACCGGCGATCCTCGCGCAGCAGACGGGCGCGCTGCTGCTGCCGGTGACGCTCTGGTACGACGACACGGCCGTCATGAGGGGGCAGATCCACCCGCCCGTCGACGTACCCGAGTCGGGTACCCGGACCGAGCGGACGGCCGCCACGACCCAGGCACTGGCCGACGTCTTCGCCGCCGGCATCGCGGACCACCCGGAGGACTGGCACATGCTGCAACGACTGTGGCTCGCCGACCTCGAAGAACGTCCCGAGGCTCCGCGGAGCCCGGACCGGGAAGGGGAGCGGACCGCGTGAGGATCGGGATCGTCTGCCCGTA
Organism: Streptomyces gardneri; assembly: GCF_006539185.1. Lineage (GTDB taxonomy): Bacteria > Actinomycetota > Actinomycetes > Streptomycetales > Streptomycetaceae > Streptomyces > Streptomyces gardneri. The sequence goes on along the minus strand of NZ_BJMN01000074.1, from coordinate 19,390 downwards.
CTCCTGGGACGTGCCGGGCGGCGTCCAGTTCCACATCCGCGACCTCGCCGAGCACCTCATCCGGCTCGGGCACGAGGTCTCCGTCCTCGCCCCCGCCGACGAGGAGACACCGCTCCCGCCGTACGTGGTCTCGGCCGGCCGGGCCGTGCCCGTCCCGTACAACGGCTCGGTGGCCCGGCTCAACTTCGGCTTCCTCTCAGCCGCCCGGGTACGCCGCTGGCTGCACGACGGCACCTTCGACGTCGTCCACATCCACGAGCCGGCCTCGCCGTCGCTGGGACTGCTGACCTGCTGGGCGGCGTCGGGGCCGATCGTGGCCACCTTCCACACGTCGAACCCGCGCTCGCGGGCGATGATCGCCGCGTACCCGATCCTCCAGCCCGCCCTGGAGAAGATCAGCGCCCGCATCGCGGTCAGCGAGTACGCGCGACGGACCCTCGTCGAGCACCTCGGCGGCGACGCCGTCCTCATCCCCAACGGCGTCGACGTGGACTTCTTCGCCCGCGCCGAGCCGAAGAAGGAGTGGCAGGGCGAGACGCTCGGCTTCATCGGGCGGATCGACGAGCCGAGGAAGGGCCTGCCCGTCCTCATGCGCGCCCTGCCCCGCATCCTCACCGAGCGGCCCGGGGCGCGGCTCCTGGTCGCCGGGCGCGGGGACGAGGAGGAGGCGGTGGCCTCGCTGCCGCCCGAGATGCGCTCCCGGGTGGAGTTCCTCGGCATGGTCAGCGACGAGGACAAGGCGCGGCTGCTGCGCAGCGTCGACGTGTACGTGGCGCCCAACACCGGCGGCGAGAGCTTCGGCATCATCCTCGTCGAGGCGATGTCGGCGGGCGCGCCGGTCCTCGCCGCCAACCTCGACGCCTTCGCCCAGGTCCTCGACCAGGGCGGCGCGGGCGAGCTCTTCGCCAACGAGGACGCGGACGCGCTCGCGGGCGCGGCGATCCGGCTTCTGGGCGACGAGACGCGCCGCGCGGAACTGAGCGCCCGGGGCTCGTCGCACGTCCGGCGCTTCGACTGGAGCACGGTCGGCGCGGACATCCTCGCGGTCTACGAAACGGTCACGGACGGCGCGGCGGCGGTGGACACGGACGAACGGGTCGGCGGCCTGAGGGCCCGGCTGGGCCTGTAGGCCACTGGGAGCCGTTGCCGGTAGGTACGGGGGCGCCCCTCCGCGGGGCGCCTCCGGTCCCCCTGCGCGCTCGCCTCCGGGGCCCCGGCACGGGCGGCTGACGCCGGGCCGCACAGGCGCCTCCCGGTCCCGGCACGGGAGGCCGCTGCCGCCCGCCTGCTTGCGGGATTGCCCCGACGCCTCCCGGGCAGGCTGTGGCCATGATCCGCGTCACCCGCCTCGACCTCGGACACCTCACCCGCCCCGCCGCCGAGTGGGGCGGGCCCCACGCACGCGTGGAGCCCGTGCTCGCGTACCTCGTACGCCACCCGCGCGGGAGCCTGCTCTTCGACACCGGCATCGGGACCGGGTCCCCGGAGACGGACGCCCACTACCGGCCGGTCCGCCACCCCCTGCTCCCAGGGCCCGACGACGTGGACCTCGTGGTCAACTGCCACCTCCACTTCGACCACATAGGCGGCAACCAGCGCTTCCCCGGCACCCCGGTCCTCGTCCAGCGCGTCGAGCTCGCCACCGCCCGCGCCGGCGGCCACACCATCGACTCGCTCCTCCCCGGTGTGCGGTACGAGGAGCTCGACGGCGAGCACGAGATCGCGCCCGGCGTGCTTCTCGTCCCCACCCCGGGCCACACGGAGGGGCACCAGTCGCTGTTCCTCGACCACGGCGACCGCGTGACGGTCCTCGCGGGCCAGGCGTACGACTTCGCGGCCGAGTTCGGCACCCCGTACCGCCCCTGGCTCGACCGGCTCGCCGAGCTCGCCGACGGCCGTCCCGCCCGTGTCCTCTTCGCCCACGACCGTGACCTTTGGGCAGGGACGCTGCCACCGCCCCGGTAGCCTGTGCGCCCGTGACCGAAACCCTGATCTGGACCGTCGTCGCGCTGATCCTCATCGGCGTCTATCTCAGCTGGACCGCCGGGCGGCTCGACCGGCTGCACTCCCGAATCGACGCAGCCCGCGCCGCCCTCGACGCCCAGCTCCTGCGCCGGGCCTCGGTCACCCAGGAGCTGGCGACCTCCGGCGTCCTCGACCCCGCCGCCTCGATCGTGCTGTACGAGGCCGCGCACGCCGCCCGACAGGCCGAGGAGGACCACCGCGAGGTCGCCGAGAGCGAGCTCAGCCAGGCGCTGCGGGCCGTCTTCGGCGAGCCCGAGCAGGTGGAGCTCGTACGGGAGGCGCCCGGCGGCCCGGAAGCCGCGGAGGAGCTGGCCGCGGCCGTCCGCCGGGTGCCGATGGCGCGCCGCTTCCACAACGACGCCGTACGGGCCGCCCGCGCCCTGCGCCGCCACCGCAAGGTCCGCTGGTTCCGCCTCGCAGGCCACGCGCCCTTCCCGCTGGCCTTCGAAATGGACGACGAGCCGCCTGTGGCCCTTGCCGATCGACCCGCCTGACCCCACGTCACCTGGGAAAACGATCCACCGGGTCCACATTGGCCCTTGATGTGGACCCCATGTGGCCTGTTTCCTCGTCTTGTCGTCAACCCCCGTTGTCACGAGTGAGGTATCCGTGTCCACCACGCCTTCCACCACCTTCCAGTCCCCCGAGACCGGCACGGCCCGCGTCAAGCGCGGCATGGCCGAGCAGCTCAAGGGCGGCGTGATCATGGACGTGGTCAACGCCGAGCAGGCGAAGATCGCCGAGGACGCCGGCGCCGTGGCCGTCATGGCCCTCGAGCGGGTCCCCGCGGACATCCGCAAGGACGGCGGCGTGGCCCGTATGTCCGACCCGAACATGATCGAAGAGATCATCGGCGCGGTCTCCATCCCGGTCATGGCCAAGTCCCGCATCGGTCACTTCGTCGAGGCCCAGGTCCTGCAGTCCCTCGGCGTCGACTACATCGACGAGTCCGAGGTCCTGACCCCGGCCGACGAGGTCAACCACTCCGACAAGTGGGCCTTCACGACCCCCTTCGTCTGTGGTGCCACCAACCTGGGCGAGGCCCTGCGCCGCATCGCCGAGGGCGCGGCCATGATCCGCTCCAAGGGCGAGGCCGGCACCGGCAACGTCGTCGAGGCCGTCCGTCACCTGCGCCAGATCAAGAACGAGATCGCCAAGCTGCGCGGCTTCGACAACAACGAGCTCTTCGCCGCCGCCAAGGAGCTGCGCGCCCCGTACGAGCTCGTCAAGGAGGTCGCCGAGCTCGGCAAGCTGCCGGTCGTGCTGTTCTCCGCCGGTGGTGTCGCCACCCCCGCCGACGCCGCGCTCATGCGCCAGCTCGGTGCCGAGGGCGTCTTCGTCGGCTCCGGCATCTTCAAGTCCGGCGACCCGGCCAAGCGCGCCGCCGCCATCGTGAAGGCCACCACCTTCTTCGACGACCCGAAGGTCATCGCGGACGCCTCCCGCAACCTGGGCGAGGCCATGGTCGGCATCAACTGCGACACCCTCCCCGAGTCCGAGCGCTACGCCAACCGGGGCTGGTAAGCACCGATGAACCCCTCTCCCGTCATTGGTGTCCTGGCCCTTCAGGGCGACGTACGGGAGCACCTGATCGCCCTGGCCGCGGCTGACGCCGTGGCCAGGCCGGTCCGGCGCCCCGAGGAGCTCGCCGAGATCGACGGCCTGGTCATCCCCGGTGGTGAGTCCACCACCATCTCCAAGCTGGCCGTGCTCTTCGGTCTCATGGAGCCGCTCCGCGAGCGCATCGCCGCGGGCATGCCCGTCTACGGCACCTGCGCCGGGCTGATCATGCTCGCCGACAAGATCCTCGACCCGCGCTCGGGCCAGGAGACCTTCGGCGGCATCGACATGATCGTCCGCCGCAACGCCTTCGGGCGGCAGAACGAGTCCTTCGAGGCGGGCGTGACCGTCACGGGCATCGAGGACGGGCCCGTCGAGGGTGTCTTCATCCGCGCCCCGTGGGTCGAGTCCGTCGGCGCCCAGGTCGAGGTCCTCGCCGAGCACGGCGGTCACATCGTGGCCGTACGGCAGGGCAACGCCCTGGCGACCTCGTTCCACCCCGAGCTCACGGGGGACCACCGCATCCACGGCCTCTTCGTCGACATGGTGCGCGCCGCGAGCTGATCCGATCCCGGTAGGATCTCTCGGGTTCGTTCAGTAAAGGGTTACGCGAAGGAGACAGGCAGATGTCCGGCCACTCTAAATGGGCTACGACGAAGCACAAGAAGGCCGTGATCGATGCCAAGCGCGGCAAGCTCTTCGCGAAGCTGATCAAGAACATCGAGGTCGCGGCCCGCACCGGCGGTGCCGACCCGGACGGTAACCCGACGCTCTACGACGCCATCCAGAAGGCGAAGAAGAGCTCGGTCCCGAACAAGAACATCGACTCCGCGGTCAAGCGCGGCGGCGGCCTCGAGGCCGGCGGCGTCGACTACGCCACGATCATGTACGAGGGTTACGGCCCGAACGGTGTCGCGGTGCTCATCGAGTGCCTCACCGACAACCGCAACCGCGCCGCCTCCGACGTCCGCGTCGCCATGACCCGCAACGGCGGCTCGATGGCCGACCCGGGCTCGGTCTCGTACCTGTTCAACCGCAAGGGCGTCGTCGTGCTCCCCAAGGGCGAGCTGTCCGAGGACGACGTCCTGGAGTCGGTGCTCGAGGCCGGCGCCGAGGAGGTCAACGACCTCGGTGAGTCCTTCGAGATCATCAGCGAGGCCACCGACCTGGTCGCGGTCCGTACCGCTCTCCAGGCCGCCGGCATCGACTACGACTCGGCCGAGTCCAGCTTCGTCCCGACCATGCAGGTCGAACTCGACGAAGAGGGCGCGCGCAAGATGTTCAAGCTGATCGACGCGCTGGAGGACAGCGACGACGTGCAGAACGTCTTCGCCAACTTCGACGTCAGCGACGAGGTCATGGAGAAGGTCGACGCCTGATCACGGCTCTTCCGCAGCGGGCCGACGGGGACACACCCCCGTCGGCCCGCTGCGTTGTCAGTGCCACCCGATAGCCTGCACAAACAGTTGAGCGACAGCGGTCCAGGGAGGGGCACAGTGCGCGTTCTCGGGGTGGACCCCGGGCTGACCCGGTGCGGTGTCGGCGTCGTCGAGGGCGTCGCCGGCCGGCCCCTGACCATGCTCGGGGTGGGCGTGGTCCGGACGGCGGCCGACGCGGACATCGGCGTGCGCCTGGTCGGCATCGAGCGCGGCATCGAGGAGTGGCTCGACCGCTTCGAACCCGAACTGGTCGCCGTGGAGCGGGTGTTCGCCCAGCACAACGTGCGTACGGTGATGGGCACGGCCCAGGCGAGCGCGGTCGCCATGCTGTGCGCCTCGCGCCGCGGCATCCCCGTCGCCCTGCACACCCCCAGCGAGGTCAAGGCCGCCGTCACCGGCAGCGGCCGCGCCGACAAGGCCCAGGTCGGGGCCATGGTGACCCGGCTCCTTCGGCTCTCCGCCCCGCCCAAGCCGGCCGACGCCGCCGACGCCCTCGCGCTCGCCATCTGCCACATCTGGCGCGCCCCCGCGCAGAACCGGCTCCAGCAGGCCGTCGCCCAGAACCGCCTCCAGCAGGCGGTCGCCCGACACCAGGCCGCCCAGCAGCAGGCATCCGCCCCGCAGCAGGCGACCACCCCGCACCAGGCATCCGCCGTGAAAGGCCGAACCCGATGATCGCCTTTGTCAGCGGCCCGGTCGCCGCGCTCGCCCCCAGCACCGCAGTGATCGAGGTCGGCGGCGTGGGCATGGCCGTCCAGTGCACGCCGAACACCCTCTCCGCCCTGAGGATCGGTCAGGAGGCCCGGCTCGCTACCTCCCTGGTCGTCCGCGAGGACTCGCTCACCCTCTACGGCTTCGCCGACGACGACGAGCGACAGGTCTTCGAGCTGCTCCAGACCGCCAGCGGCGTCGGCCCCCGCCTCGCCCAGGCGATGCTCGGAGTGCACAGCCCCGACGCGCTGCGGATCGCCGTCTCCACCGGTGACGAGAAGGCGCTCACCGCCGTCCCCGGCATCGGCAAGAAGGGCGCGCAGAAGCTCCTCCTCGAACTGAAGGACAAGCTCGGCGCCCCCCTGGGCAGCAGCGGCATGGTCGGCGCCCAGCGCGCCGCCGCCTCCGGACCCGCGCCCTGGACCGAGCAGCTGTCCGCCGCGCTCATCGGGCTCGGCTACGCGAGCCGTGAGGCGGAGGAGGCCGTCAGCGCCGTCACCCCGCAGGCCGAGGCCGCCCTCGCCGAGACCGGCAGCGCGCCCGTCCCGCAGCTGCTCCGCGCCGCGCTGCAGACCCTCAACCGCGCCCGCTGACCCCCGGCCGGCCCCCTGAGGGGCCGGGCGCCACCCCGACCGTACGAACGAGAAGGCATCCACCGTGAACTGGGACGACGACACCACCGCCGAGGCAGCCGAGGCCGAGGCGCGGATCGTCGGCGCCGCCGCCGAGGGCGACGACCAGGCCGTCGAGGCCGCCCTGCGCCCCAAGGACCTCAGCGAGTTCGTCGGCCAGGAGAAGGTCCGCCAGCAGCTCGACCTGGTCCTCAAGGCGGCCCGCCAGCGCGGCGCCACCGCCGACCACGTGCTGCTCTCCGGCGCCCCCGGCCTCGGCAAGACCACCCTCTCGATGATCATCGCGGCCGAGATGAACGCGCCGATCCGCATCACCTCCGGCCCCGCCATCCAGCACGCCGGCGACCTCGCCGCGATCCTCTCCTCCCTCCAGGAGGGCGAGATCCTCTTCCTCGACGAGATCCACCGCATGTCCCGGCCCGCCGAGGAGATGCTGTACATGGCGATGGAGGACTTCCGCGTCGACGTCATCGTCGGCAAGGGCCCCGGCGCCACCGCCATCCCGCTGGAACTGCCGCCCTTCACCCTGGTCGGCGCCACCACCCGGGCCGGCCTGCTGCCGCCCCCGCTGCGCGACCGCTTCGGCTTCACCGCCCACATGGAGTTCTACGACCCGGGCGAGCTCCAGCGCGTGATCCACCGCTCCGCCGGCCTCCTCGACGTCGAGATCGACCCCGACGGTGCCGCCGAGATCGCCGGCCGCTCCCGGGGCACCCCCCGTATCGCCAACCGCCTCCTGCGCCGGGTCCGCGACTACGCGCAGGTCAAGGCCGACGGAGTGATCACCCGGGAGATCGCCGAGGCCGCCCTCCGGGTGTACGAGGTCGACAGCCGGGGTCTCGACCGCCTCGACCGCGCCGTCCTGGAGGCCCTGCTCAAGCTCTTCGGCGGCGGCCCGGTCGGCCTGTCCACCCTCGCGGTCGCCGTGGGGGAGGAGCGCGAGACCGTCGAGGAGGTCGCCGAACCCTTCCTCGTACGCGAAGGACTGCTGGCCCGCACGCCCCGTGGCCGGGTCGCTACTCCCGCCGCGTGGACGCACATCGGACTGGTTCCGCCGCAGGCAGCGGGCCTGGGGAGTGCCGGGAACGGCACGGGAATGGGACAACAGGGGCTCTTCGGGGCGTGACGGTGCTGACACTCGCCCGGACCGGAACCAGGGTGCGATGCTGGACGTTGTTCCATCGATGCGGACTCGCCTAGACTCCGCCGATGCCGCCCTTTCTGGTCGGCGCGCCCACCCCCGAAGATCAGGCCGCGGGTTCTCCGCGACCGTGCGAAGGAAACCCGTCCCGTGAGCATCGTGACCCTCCTCCCCTTCATCGTCCTCATCGGGGCCATGTTCCTGATGACCCGCTCTGCGAAGAAGAAGCAGCAGGCGGCCGCGCAGATGCGCGACGAGATGCAGCCCGGCACCGGCGTCCGGACGATCGGGGGGATGTACGCCACCGTCAAGGAGATCGGCGACGAGACCGTCCTCCTCGAGGTTGCTCCCGGCGTCCACGCCGTCTACGCCAAGAACTCGATCGGCGCGGTCCTCGAGGACTCCGAGTACAACCGCATCGTCCACGGCGACGACCCGGAGTCGGACACCGACGCCGTCGTCCCGGACGACGCCTCCTCGCTCACCGAGACCGCCGAGGCCACGGAGAAGGACGCGGAGACCGCCGAGTCCGAGGACGCGGCGCCGAAGGCCGACCTGACGAAGAAGGCGGACGCGGCCGAGGCCGCGACCGAGGGGCAGAAGGACGGCAAGACCGACGGCGAGACCGACGCGAAGTAGTCGCGGCCGGGGACCCCGCGCACGCCCACCGGCGTGCGCGGTCCCCGGAACGGTTGCACGTCTGCGGGGGCAGGTCCCCACACACACTTCGTGGCCGTCTCACGCATACCCGGCGGAAGACGGTTGGACAGGGAGATACGACAGGTGGCAGCACCGAAGAAGGGCCGAAGGCCGGCGGGGGGACAGAGCCGTCCGGGCCGCGCCCTGGCAATCATCCTGATTGCCATGGTCGCGCTCACCGGCGGCATGTTCTGGTCGGGGCACACCACCCCGCGCCTCGGCATCGACCTCGCCGGCGGAACGTCGATCACGCTCAAGGCGAAGGCCGAGCCCGGCCAGGAGTCGGCGGTCAACGAGACCAACATGAACACCGCGGTCGGCATCATCGAGCGCCGTGTCAACGGTCTGGGTGTCTCCGAGGCCGAGGTCCAGACCCAGGGCCGCGAGAACATCATCGTCAACATCCCCCGGGGAACGAACGAGAAGCAGGCCCGCGAGCAGGTCGGCACCACCGCCCAGCTCTACTTCCGGCCCGTTCTCACCGTCGCCGACGGCGCGCCCCCGGCGGCGCCGAGCGCCACCCCCTCGGGCTCCGCCTCGGGAACCCCCTCGGCCAAGCCGTCCGCCTCCTCGTCCTCCGGCGCGAGCGTGGGCGAGAAGTCGGCGACCCCGACGGCCACCGCCACCACGCAGGGCCGCGCGGTCAGTGAGGCCCTGAAGGCCCCGAGCCCGACGCCGACGGCGACCGCCTCGTCCTCCGCGAAGCCGAAGGCCACCGGCACCCCGCAGGCGACCCCTTCCGCCGACGCCGCCACCGTGGCGCTGCAGCAGAAGTTCGCCTCCCTGAACTGCCTCGACCCCAAGCAGCGCGCCGCCGCCGGCCAGGGCGTCAAGCCGAACGAGCCCACCGTGGCCTGCGGCGAGGACAACCCGGGTGTGTGGGCGAAGTACCTCCTCGGCCCGGCCGAGGTCGAGGGCAAGGACGTCGACGACGCCAAGGGTCAGTTCGACCAGCAGCGCGGCATGTGGATCGTCACCATGGACTTCACGGACGAGGGTTCGAAGAAGTTCCAGTCGATCACCGGCAAGCTGTCGCAGCAGGCCGACCCGCAGAACCGGTTCGCGATCGTCCTGGACGGCCAGGTCGTCTCGGCGCCCTCCGTGCGCCAGACGCTCAGCGCCAGCGCGGAGATCTCCGGCAACTTCAACCAGGAGTCCGCGCAGGACCTCGGCAACATCCTGTCCTACGGTGCCCTGCCGCTCACGTTCGAGACCCAGAGCGTCGACACCGTCACCGCCGCCCTCGGCGGCGACCAGCTGGAAGCCGGCCTCATCGCCGGTGCCATCGGTCTGGCCCTGGTCATCATCTACCTGGTCGCCTACTACCGCGGCCTGTCGCTGATCGCCATCCTCAGCCTCGGTGTCTCGGCGCTGCTCACCTACGTGATCATGGCCCTGCTCGGCCCGGCCATCGGCTTCGCGCTGAACCTGCCGGCCGTCTGCGGTGCCATCGTCGCCATCGGTATCACCGCGGACTCGTTCATCGTCTACTTCGAGCGCATCCGCGACGAGCTCCGAGAGGGCCGCACGCTCCGCCCGGCCGTCGAGCGCGCCTGGCCGCGTGCCCGCCGCACCATCCTGGTCTCCGACTTCGTGTCGTTCCTGGCCGCGGCCGTGCTCTTCGTCGTCACCGTCGGCAAGGTCCAGGGCTTCGCGTTCACGCTCGGCCTCACCACCCTGCTCGACGTCGTCGTGGTGTTCCTCTTCACCAAGCCGATCATGACGATGCTCGCGAAGACCAAGTTCTTCGGCAACGGTCACCCGTGGTCGGGTCTCGACCCGAAGCGTCTCGGCGCCAAGCCGCCGCTGCGCCGCGCCCGCCGTGCCACTGCCCCTGCCGCTGCCGACCCGAAGGAGGCGTGAGATGTCGAAGCTCGGCGATCTCGGCGCCCGGCTCCACCGCGGTGAGGTCGGTTACGACTTCATCGGCAACCGCAAGATCTGGTATGGCCTGTCCATCCTGATCACCATCACCGCCATCGTCGCCCTGGCCGTCCGCGGCCTCAACATGGGCATCGAGTTCCAGGGCGGCGCCGTCTTCACCACCCCGAAGTCGGAAGTCTCCGTCAGTCAGGCCCAGGAGTACGCGGAAGAGGCCTCGGGCCACGACGCGATCGTCCAGCAGCTCGGCAACGGCTCCCTCCGCATCCAGGTCGGCGGTCTCGACACCGCGCAGTCCGACCAGGTCCGCGCGGAGCTCGCCAAGGACATGAACGTCCCCGAGGACAAGATCGCGGCGGAGCTCGTCGGCCCCAGCTGGGGTGAGCAGATCGCCAACAAGGCCTGGACCGGTCTGGGGGTCTTCATGATCCTCGTGGTGATCTATCTGGCCATCGCCTTCGAGTGGAGAATGGCGGTCGCGGCGCTCATCGCCCTCATCCACGACCTCACGATCACCGTGGGCATCTACTCACTGGTCGGCTTCGAGGTCACCGTCGGTACGGTCATCGGTCTGCTGACGATCCTCGGCTATTCGCTGTACGACACGGTCGTCGTCTTCGACTCCCTCAAGGAACAGACGAAGGACATCACGAAGCAGACCCGCTTCACCTACAGCGAGCTGGCCAACCGCTCGATCAACGGCACCCTGGTCCGTTCGATCAACACCACCGTCGTCGCGCTGCTGCCGGTCGCCGGTCTGCTCTTCATCGGTGGCGGCGTCCTCGGCGCCGGCATGCTGAACGACATCTCGCTGTCGCTGTTCGTGGGTCTCGCCGCCGGTGCGTACTCCTCGATCTTCATCGCCACCCCGCTCGTCGCCGACCTCAAGGAACGCGACCCGGCGATCAAGGCGCTCAAGAAGCGCGTCCTGGCCAAGCGGGCCTCCGCCGCCGCCAAGGGCGAGCCGCTGGACGCCGCGGACGAGCTGACCGCCGAGGCCGCCGTCGTCGGCCCGCGCGTGGGCCGTCACGGAGCCCAGGAGCACCGCGGATGACCGCCGGTACGCAGGACGTCACCGAGCTGCTGCTCAGCCGCATCCGTGACGTCCCCGACTACCCGAAGCCGGGCGTGCTGTTCAAGGACATCACCCCGCTGCTCGCGGACCCGGTGGCGTTCACGGCCCTCACCGACACCCTCGCCGAACTGTGCACCGCGCACGGCGCGACGAAGATCGTCGGACTCGAAGCCCGCGGCTTCATCCTGGCCGCCCCGGTGGCCGTCCGCGCGGGCCTGGGCTTCATCCCGGTCCGCAAGGCCGGCAAGCTCCCCGGAGCCACGCTCAGCCAGGCGTACGACCTGGAGTACGGCTCCGCCGAGATCGAGGTGCACGCCGAGGACCTGGCCGCGGGCGACCGCGTCATGGTCATCGACGACGTCCTCGCCACCGGCGGCACGGCCGAGGCCTCGATCGAGCTCGTCCGCCGCGCCGGCGCCGAGGTCGCGGGCGTCGCGGTCCTCATGGAGCTCGGCTTCCTCCCGGGCCGTGCCCGGCTGGAACCCGTCCTGAACGGCGCCCCGCTCCAGGCACTGATCACGGTCTGACCCAGCGGTCCGACAGCACGGCCACAGCAAGGCCCACAGGGGCGCTCCGGGGAATCCCCGGAGCGCCCCCGCTGTTTTTTCCGTTGTGCCCCCTTACGGGGCCCGGAAAGCGCGCTTCCCCGCCGTCCGTGCCGCCCGCGTCCCGGGCGCGTGAGCAGGGCGGGGCGTGGCTCGATACCATGGCCTTTCCGGGCCTGACCGGGGGACCCGGAACCGCACGAGGAGCGCTCTTGCCAGACGAGGCCCAGTCACTCTCCGCCGCGCAGCCCGACCCGAAGGCCGAAAAGGCCGCGCCGGGGACCGGCACGCCCCAGAACAAGCCCGCGGAGACCGGGCCCGCGCCCGAGGCGCCCGCCCCGGCCTCGACCGCCAGGCCCGCCCCGGCCGCGCCCGCCCGCTCGGGCGGTTCCTCCAACCGCGTCCGGGCGCGCCTCGCCCGCCTCGGTGTCCAGCGTTCGTCCCCGTACAACCCGGTCCTCGAACCGCTGCTGCGGATCGTCCGCTCCAACGACCCCAAGATCGAGACGGCGACCCTCCGCCAGATCGAGCGCGCCTACCAGGTCGCCGAGCGCTGGCACCGCGGTCAGAAGCGCAAGAGCGGCGACCCGTACATCACGCACCCGCTCGCGGTCACGACGATCCTCGCCGAGCTCGGCATGGACCCGGCGACGCTGATGGCCGGTCTCCTGCACGACACCGTCGAGGACACCGAGTACGGCCTGGAGGACCTGCGCCGCGACTTCGGCGACCAGGTCACCCTGCTCGTCGACGGCGTCACCAAGCTCGACAAGGTCAGGTTCGGCGAGGCCGCCCAGGCCGAGACGGTCCGCAAGATGGTCGTCGCCATGGCCAAGGACCCGCGCGTCCTGGTCATCAAGCTCGCCGACCGCCTGCACAACATGCGCACCATGCGCTACCTCAAGCGGGAGAAGCAGGAGAAGAAGGCCCGCGAGACCCTCGAGATCTACGCGCCCCTGGCCCACCGCCTGGGCATGAACACCATCAAGTGGGAGCTGGAGGACCTCGCCTTCGCGATCCTCTACCCCAAGATGTACGACGAGATCGTCCGGCTCGTCGCCGAGCGCGCGCCCAAGCGCGACGAGTACCTCGCCATAGTGACCGACGAGGTCCAGACCGACCTGCGCGCCGCCCGCATCAAGGCCACCGTCACCGGCCGCCCCAAGCACTACTACAGCGTCTACCAGAAGATGATCGTCCGCGGCCGTGACTTCGCGGAGATCTACGACCTGGTCGGCATCCGTGTCCTCGTCGACACGGTCAGGGACTGCTACGCCGCTCTCGGCACCGTCCACGCGCGATGGAACCCGGTCCCCGGCCGGTTCAAGGACTACATCGCGATGCCGAAGTTCAACATGTACCAGTCGCTGCACACGACGGTCATCGGACCCAACGGCAAGCCCGTCGAGCTCCAGATCCGCACCTTCGACATGCACCGGCGCGCCGAGTACGGCATCGCCGCGCACTGGAAGTACAAGCAGGAGGCCGTCGCCGGCGCCTCCAAGGTCCGCGCCGACGTGCCGAAGCGGACGGGCAAGGACGACCACCTCAACGACATGGCGTGGCTGCGCCAGCTCCTCGACTGGCAGAAGGAGACCGAGGACCCCAGCGAGTTCCTGGAGTCCCTGCGCTTCGACCTCTCGCGCAACGAGGTCTTCGTCTTCACCCCCAAGGGCGACGTCATCGCGCTGCCCGCCGGGGCCACCCCCGTCGACTTCTCCTACGCGGTCCACACGGAGGTCGGCCACCGCACGATAGGAGCACGGGTCAACGGCCGGCTCGTACCGCTCGAGTCGACCCTCGACAACGGCGACCTGGTCGAGGTCTTCACCTCCAAGGCCGCCGGCGCCGGGCCCTCCCGCGACTGGCTCGGCTTCGTCAAGTCCCCGCGCGCCCGCAACAAGATCCGCGCCTGGTTCTCCAAGGAGCGCCGCGACGAGGCCATCGAGCAGGGCAAGGACGCCATCGCGCGGGCCATGCGCAAGCAGAACCTGCCGATCCAGCGGATCCTGACCGGCGACTCGCTCGTCACCCTCGCCCACGAGATGCGCTACACCGACATCTCCTCGCTGTACGCGGCGATCGGCGAGGGCCATGTCACCGCCCAGTCCATCGTCCAGAAGCTGGTCCAGGCGCTCGGCGGCGAGGAGGCGGCCACCGAGGACATCGAGGAGGTCGCACCGCCGAGTCGCGGCCGCTCCAAGCGCCGCTCCAGCGCCGACCCCGGCGTCGTCGTCAAGGGCGTCGAGGACGTCTGGGTGAAGCTGGCGCGCTGCTGTACGCCGGTCCCCGGCGACCCGATCATCGGATTCGTCACCCGGGGCAGTGGCGTATCGGTTCACCGCAGCGACTGCGTGAACGTGGAATCGCTCTCCCGCGAGCCGGAGCGCATCCTCGACGTCGAGTGGGCACCCACCCAGTCCTCGGTCTTCCTGGTCGCCATCCAGGTCGAGGCCCTGGACCGCTCCCGGCTTCTCTCCGACGTCACCCGGGTCCTCTCGGACCAGCACGTCAACATCCTGTCGGCGGCCGTCCAGACGTCCCGCGACCGGGTGGCCACCTCGCGCTTCACCTTCGAGATGGGCGACCCCAAGCACCTGGGCCACGTCCTGAAGGCGGTCCGGGGCGTGGAGGGCGTCTACGACGTGTACCGCGTGACCAGCGCCCGGCGCCCGTAGCCGTACGTACGAGGAAGGCCCCCGGCGCGATGCCGGGGGCCTTCCTCGTCATGTACGGCTACGGCGTCAGCCGCCGAACTCCTCCAGGCCCTTCATGGCCTGGTCGAGCAGGGCCTGACGGCCCTCCAGCTCGCGGGCGAGCTTGTCGGCCTTGGAGTCGTTCCCGGCGGCGCGGGCCGCGTCGATCTGCTTGCGCAGCTTCTCGACGGCGTCCTGGAGCTGACCGGTCAGACCCGCGGCACGCGCGCGTGCCTCCGGGTTCGTCCGGCGCCACTCGGTCTCCTCGGCCTCCTGGATCGCCTTCTCCACCGTGTGCATCCGGCCCTCGACCTTCGGGCGGGCGTCACGCGGGACGTGGCCGATGGCCTCCCAGCGCTCGTTGAGGGAGCGGAAGGCCGCACGCGACGCCTTCAGGTCCGTCACCGGGAGCAGCTTCTCGGCCTCGGTCGCGAGCTCCTCCTTCAGCTTGAGGTTCTCGGTCTGCTCCGCGTCCCGCTCGGCGAAGACCTCGCCGCGCGCCGCGAAGAAGACGTCCTGGGCGCCGCGGAAGCGGTTCCACAGGTCGTCCTCGTGCTCGCGCTGCGCCCGGCCGGCGGCCTTCCACTCCGTCATCAGGTCGCGGTAGCGGGCCGCCGTCGTGCCCCAGTCGGTGGACTTGGACAGCGACTCCGCCTCGGCGACCAGACGCTCCTTCGCCTTGCGGGCGTCCTCGCGCTGGGCGTCGAGCGAGGCGAAGTGGGCCTTGCGGCGCTTCGAGAACGCCGAGCGGGCGTGCGAGAAGCGGTGCCACAGCTCGTCGTCGGACTTGCGGTCCAGCCGGGGGAGACCCTTCCAGGTGTCCACGAGCGCCCGCAGGCGCTCACCCGCGGAGCGCCACTGCTCGCTCTGGGCCAGCTCCTCGGCCTCGGTGACGAGCGCCTCCTTGGCGGTCCGCGCCTCGTCGGTCTGCTTGGCCTTCTGGGCCTTGCGCTCCTCGCGGCGCGAGTCGACCGACGTGACGAGCTTGTCCAGCCGGGCGCCGAGCGCCGCCAGGTCGCCGACGGCGTGGTGCTCGTCGATCTGCTGGCGGATGTGCTCGATCGCCGTGGTGGCGTCCTTCGCCGAGAGGTCGGTGGTCCTCACGCGCTTCTCGAGGAGGCCGATCTCGACCACCAAGCCCTCGTACTTGCGCTCGAAGTAGGCCAGAGCCTCCTCGGGGGTGCCGGCCTGCCACGATCCGACGACCTTCTCACCCTCGGCCGTCCGCACGTACACGGTGCCCGTCTCGTCGACGCGGCCCCACGGGTCGCTGCTCACAGCGCCTCCTCACCATGATGCCGTCGTGGGGTGGTACCCCCCGGGCATCGTCCACAGTTTCCCGGCGGGCCTCGCCCGCCTTCCGCAGCGCACGGCCGACAGGCCCACGCTGCACAACGCCAATCTAGGCGAACGGCGGCCCGGCTGTCCGCACTCAGCGCGACCGAAATTCAACGGTCACGCCTGTGTGCGGACGCCCCGGCTCACTTCTTCGCGACGGTGGCCTTCTCGATGGTGACGGGCTTCTTCGGGGCGCCGTCCGACGCGCCGTCCACACCACCGGCCGCGGCCACGTCCTTGACCGCCTGGAGGCCGGCCGCGTCCATCTTCCCGAAGGGGGTGTAGCTCGGCGGCAGCTTGCTGTCCTTGTAGACGAGGAAGAACTGCGAACCGCCCGTGCCGGGCTGCCCGGTGTTGGCCATGGCGACCGTGCCGGCCGGGTAGGTCACCTTGCCGTCCGCGCCGGCCTTGCCCAGGGCGTCCAGGTTCTCGTCCGGGATGTTGTAGCCCGGGCCGCCGGTCCCCTGACCGGTCGGGTCGCCGCACTGGAGCACGAAGATGCCGTCGGTCGTCAGACGGTGGCACTTGCTCCCGTCGAAGTACTTCTTCGCGGCGAGGTGGTGGAAGGAGTTCACCGTGCGCGGGGTCTTCGCCGCGTCCATCGCGATCGCGACGACACCCTCGTTGGTCTTGAGGGACATGGTGTACGAGGCCTTGGCGTCCACGGCCATCTTCGGCTCGGGGGCGGCCGACTCGCTCTGCGAGGGCGTCGGGGCCGCGGTGGTGGGCGTGTCGCCCGCGGCGGCGTCCGAGCCCTTCTTGTCGTCCGTCAGCGCCACCGAGGCGTACACGGCGCCACCGGCCGCCAGCACCACGGCGAGGGAGGCCGCGACGACGATGTTGCGCTGCTTCGCCTTGCGCCGCCTCTCCTCCCGCCGCTCCTGCTGCCGCGCGTACTTCTCCCTGGCAAGCTGCCGCCGCCGCTGATCGCTCGTGACCACCGGGTCCGCTCCCGTCGCTCGTCTGTTCCCGGCCTGGCCGGATGTGCCCGTACCGTATACGGGTTGGCTGTGGAAGCGGCAGCGCCGGTAGGCTCTGATCGGCCGCATTCCGCGTTTTCTGCGGGTTCCGCGAATTCCGCGCCCTCGTGCCGGACGACATCTAAGGACGAACGTGCTGATTGCCGGGTTCCCCGCCGGGGCCTGGGGGACCAATTGCTATCTGGTCGCCCCCGCCGCAGGCGAGGAGTGCGTCATCATCGACCCGGGCCACCAGGCCGCCCAGGGAGTCGAGGAGACGCTCAAGAAGCATCGGCTCAAGCCCGTCGCCGTCGTCCTCACCCATGGACACATCGACCACGTCGCCTCCGTCGTCCCGGTGTGCGGCGCCCATGACGTCCCCGCGTGGATCCACCCGTCCGACCGCTACATGATGAGCGACCCGGAGAAGGCCCTCGGCCGCTCCATCGGGATGCCCCTCATGGGCGAGCTGACCGTGGGGGAGCCCGACGACGTTCGGGAGCTCACCGACGGCGCCGAGCTGAAGCTCGCCGGTCTCGACTTCTCCGTCGCCCACGCGCCCGGTCATACCAAGGGGTCGGTGACCTTCAGGATGCCGGAGACCACGGAGGTCCCCTCCGTGTTCTTCTCCGGGGACCTGCTGTTCGCCGGCTCCATCGGACGCACCGACCTTCCCGGCGGTGACATGGACGAGATGCTCGAATCGCTGGCCCGCGTGTGCCTGCCGCTCGACAACTCGACCGTGGTGCTGTCGGGACACGGTCCCCAGACGACCATCGGCCAGGAGCGCGCCACGAACCCCTATCTGCGGGACGTGGCCTCCGGCCTCGGGAGCACGAAGGCTCCCCGACGAGGAATGTGACGAAGATCCACGTGAGTACCTTCAAGGCCCCCAAGGGCACCTACGACCTGCTGCCGCCCCGCTCCGCGACGTTCCTCGCCGTGCGCGAGGCGATCTCCGCGCCGCTGCGGAACTCCGGCTACGGCTACGTCGAGACCCCCGGCTTCGAGGACGTGAAGCTGTTCTCCCGCGGTGTCGGCGAGTCCACGGACATCGTGTCCAAGGAGATGTACACCCTCACGACCAAGGGCGGCGACGAGCTCGCCCTGCGGCCGGAGGGCACCGCCTCCGTCCTGCGCGCGGCGCTCCAGGGCAATCTGCACAAGCTCGGCAACCTCCCCGTCAAGCTCTGGTACTCCGGCTCGTACTACCGCTACGAGCGGGCCCAGGCGGGCCGCTACCGCCACTTCTCGCAGGTCGGCGCCGAGGCGATCGGCTCCGAGGACCCGGCGCTCGACGCCGAGCTGATCATCCTCGCCGACCAGGCGTACCGCTCGCTCGGCCTGCGGAACTTCCGCATCCTGCTGAACTCGCTCGGCGACAAGGAGTGCCGCCCCGTCTACCGCGAGGCCCTCCAGACCTTCCTGCGGGGTCTCGACCTCGACGAGGAGACCCTGCGCCGCGCCGAGATCAACCCGCTGCGCGTCCTCGACGACAAGCGCGAGGCCGTGCAGAAGCAGCTGACCGACGCGCCGCTCCTGCGCGACTACCTGTGCGACGCGTGCAAGGCGTACCACGAGGAGGTGCGCGCCCTGATCACCGCGGCGGGCGTCGCCTTCGAGGACGACGTCAAGCTGGTCCGCGGCCTGGACTACTACACCCGCACCACCTTCGAGTTCGTCCACGGCGGTCTCGGCTCGCAGTCGGCGGTCGGCGGCGGCGGTCGCTACGACGGCCTCTCCGAGATGATCGGCGGCCCGGCGCTGCCGTCGGTGGGCTGGGCGCTCGGCGTGGACCGCACGGTCCTCGCCCTGGAGGCCGAGGGCGTCGAGCTCGACATCCCCGCCGCCACCAGCGTCTTCGCGGTGGCCCTCGGCGAGGAGGCGCGCCGCGTCCTCTTCGGCAAGATCACCGAGATGCGCAGGGAAGGCATCGCCGCGGACTTCTCCTTCGGCGGCAAGGGCCTCAAGGGCGCCATGAAGGACGCCAACCGCTCGGGGGCACGGCTCGCGGTCGTCGCCGGTGAGCGCGACCTCGCCGAGGGCGTCGTCCAGCTCAAGGACATGGAGTCCGGCGAGCAGCAGGCCGTCGCCGTGGACGCCCTGGTGGACGCGGTGCGGGCCAAGCTGGCCTGACCGACCGTACGGACGGAGGGGCCCGGATCGCGTGACGCGGTCCGGGCCCCTCCGCGCGTGCCCGGGAGGGGCGGGGCCGCGTCCTTATGTCCACCGAACTTATGTCCACCGAACGGTGGGCACCCGGCCCGGTGCGGCAGAATGACCGTGCCCACAAGGCCCGCGAGCGAGGGAACAGGTGACATGGCGAAGGCAGCGGTGGACGAGGTCGCGTCCGGCCGGGACGGCGGCGGCACGATCGGGGCGAGCCGGGCCTTCTCCTGGCTGCTCGTGATCACCGGAGCGGCCGGACTGCTCGCCTCCTGGGTCATCACGATCGACAAGATCAAGCTCCTGGAGGACCCGAACTTCACGCCGGGCTGCAGCCTCAACCCGATCGTCTCCTGCGGCAACATCATGAAGAGCGAGCAGGCCGCGGTCTTCGGCTTCCCCAACCCGATGCTCGGCCTCGTCACGTACGCCATGGTCATCGCGATCGGCGTCGGCCTCCTCGCGGGCGCCCGCTACCGCCGCTGGTACTGGCTCGGCCTCAACGCCGGCACGCTCTTCGGCG
>NZ_BJMN01000073.1 GCF_006539185.1 Streptomyces gardneri | reverse complement strand
GGGGAGACACGGGAAGGGCGCCCCTCCCGGGCCGGGGAGGGGCGCCCTTCGTCGTCTGCGCGAGCGGGTCAGCGGTCCGACTCGACGGTGACCTTCTCGTCGTTGCGGATCTGCTCGACGAGCTGCTTCACCTTCGGCATGTCCCACTTGAGGGAGTTCTGCGGCGCGCCGCCCGAGAGAGGCATGTTCATGGACTTGCCGTCGCCGCTGTTGATCCCCTTCATCGCGAAGAACATCTTCCCGAGGTCGTACAGCGACATGTCCTTGTCCACGATCAGCGTGTCCAGACCGGCGCCCAGCGTCGGGTACAGCGCGAACGGGTTGAGGATCGTGCCCGGCGTCGCCGCCTGGTTGGCCAGGGCGGAGAGGAACTTCTGCTGGTTCTTCGTCCGCTGGAGGTCCGACTGGGCGAAGGCGTACCGGGTCCGGACGAAGGCCAGGGCCTGCTCGCCGTTGAGCGTCTGCTCGCCGGCCGCGAAGTCCGCCCCGGACTTCTTGTCCTTGAAGCCCTTCTCGATGTTGAGGTCCACACCGCCGAGCGCGTCCACGATGTTCGCGAAGCCGGCGAAGCCGATCTCCGCGTAGTGGTCGATGCGCAGGCCGGTGTTGAACTCGACGGTCCGCACGAGCAGCTCGGGGCCGTCCATCGCGTAGGCCGCGTTCAGCTTGGAGCCGCCGCGGGCCGGGTACTGCTTGCCCGACTCGGAGCCGACGAAGGACGGGATCGAGACCCACGAGTCGCGGGGGAGCGAGACCATCGTGTTCCCGCTGGAGCAGGCCGCGAGGATCATCATCGAGTCGGTGCGCTTGCCCGCGGCGGAGCCGGTGTGCAACTTCTTCTTGTCCTCGGCGGACATGCCCTCACGGCTGTCGGAGCCGACGATCAGGTACGTCGTGCAGTCGCCCTCCGACGGCCGCTCGATGACCTTGGAGAGGTCGACCTCGTTGCGCATCTGGGAGCTGGCCCAGGCGTACGTGCCGATGCCCCAGGCGAGGACGCCGACGACCAGGACGATCGAGCCGATCTTGGCGCGCTTGCGCCAGTCCGGGGCGGGGCGTCCGGGGCCCTGCGGCGTGTACGGCGGAGGCACGTTGCCCCGGCCGCCGCCCTGGGCGCCGCCGCCCTGGGGGCCACCGCCCTGCTGACCGCCGTAGACCTGGCCCGAGCTGTAACCGGAGTCGTAGCCCGAGCCCTGCGCCTGGGTGAAGTTCGGGTTGTAGCCCTGGCCCTGGTCGTAGCCCTGGTTCTGGCCGTAACCCTGGTCCTGGTCGTAGCGGGGCGGCTGCTGCGGAGCCTGCGGGCGCTGGACATGGCGCATCCTGCGAGCGCCCTCGGAATGGGAGTTCGCGCTGCCGCGGCCGTGTCCGCCGTCTTCGGGCCAGTCATTCATGCGGACCAGTGTGCCGGGCGGGGGAATCCCCTGGACAGGCCGGGTGGAAAATCGGACCGGTGCTGTTGCCAAGCTGATGCAAACCGGACAGGGGTGCGACCCGGCATAAGGTGGAGGGCATGACAGAACAGGGCGATATCCCCGGCAAGCCCACCTCGGCCTCCCGCACCACCCTCAGCCACATCATGACGAGCCATGACACCAACCTCCTCGGTACGGTGCACGGCGGCGTGATCATGA
Source organism: Streptomyces gardneri (assembly GCF_006539185.1). Classification (GTDB taxonomy): domain Bacteria; phylum Actinomycetota; class Actinomycetes; order Streptomycetales; family Streptomycetaceae; genus Streptomyces; species Streptomyces gardneri. The sequence continues at coordinate 30,986 of NZ_BJMN01000073.1, read as the reverse complement.
AGCTGGTGGACGACGCGGCGGGCGCCGTGGCGGGCCGGCACTCGGGCGGTCCGGCGGTCACCGCCTCGATGGACGAGATGGCCTTCCTCGAGCCGGTCAGGGTCGGTGACCTGCTGCACGTGAAGGCCCAGGTCAACTGGACCGGCCGGTCGTCCATGGAAGTCGGCGTACGGGTCATGGCCGAGCGCTGGAACGAGTCCACGCCCGCCACCCAGGTCGGCTCGGCCTATCTGGTCTTCGCGGCCGTCGACGCGGACGGCAAGCCGCGGCGCGTCCCGCAGGTCGTCCCGGAGACGGAGCAGGACAAGCGCCGCAACCAGGAGGCGCAGATCCGCCGCACCCACCGCCTGGCCCGCCGCCAGGCCATCAAGGACCTCCGCGAACGCCGAGCCGCCGAGGGCTACGAGGACTGACGCCCAGGGGGCCGCCGACGAGCGGCCCCCGCCCCCGGAGACGTACCCCTGACGGCCCTGACAGCCCGCACGGTCCCTACGGGCACACCACCTGGTCCCCGGTCACCGCCTCGAACGGGCCGCCCCGCCCCGACTCCTCGGCCCGGACCCCCGTGACCCCCCGGTAGTCCGCCCCCACCGTCACCCGCAGCGTCCCGCCCCGCCCCGCCACCGCCCGCAGCTCCGCCCCCGGCAGCGCCGCCGCGAGGGACTTCGCCGAGCGGTCCCAGCGCGGGTCGTACTCCACGAGCGTCCGCGCCAGCTCCTGCCCGGACCCCGTCATCGGCGTCCGGGTCGTGTCGAAGCCGGTCGCGCGCAGCGCGTCGTCCACCTTCCGGCCGAGCCCGTCCGTCCGGGTCCCGTTGTAGACCTGCACCCGGATGGTGCGCGGAGCCACGTCCACGACGGCCGTCCTCGGGGCGGCGCCCTTCCCGGCGGACGCCGTCTTCTGCGAGGCCTGCGCCAGCGGCCGGTCCTCCCGCAGCGCCTGGAACAGCTTCTGCGCCTTCGCCGCGTCCCACTTCACCGTCGACCCGATCCCCTTGACCGGGAAGCTCATGTCGCCGATCGGGACCGACACGAACTCCGAGGACGCCGGCGTGAAGCCCCGCATCGCCTTGGACAGCGCCAGCATCTGATCCGTACCGAAGTCCTCGTCGGCCCGGACCGAGCTCAGCATCGTCGTGGCCATCTCCCGGAACCGCACCGGGTTCAGCAGCACCCCGCCGCTCGTCGCCCGCTCGATCAGCGCCGCCAGGAACTTCTGCTGCCGCTGCATGCGCCCGATGTCGGCGGCCCCGTCGATGTGCCGCGAGCGGACGTACTGGAGGGCCTGCCCGCCGTCGAGCTCATGGGTGCCGGCCGCGAGGTCGAGCCCGGTGGCGGAGTCCTTGACCGCCCGGGTCGTGCAGATCTGCACCCCGCCGATCGCGTCCACGGTCCGCATGAAGCTGGTGAAGTCGACCTCCAGATAGTGGTCGATCTTCACGCCGGTCATCGACTCGACGGTCCGGACGGTCAGCCCGGGCCCGCCCTCCGCGTAGGCGGCGTTCAGCTTCACGGGGTGGGAGTTGTGCTTCCTGCCACTGTTCAGGTCGGTGTGCTCGGGCATCTCGGCGTACGAGTCACGGGGCAGGCTGACGACGCTCGCCCGCTCCCGGTCCTCCGAGATGTGCACGAGCATCACGGTGTCGGTGCAGTGGCAGGGCGCGCCGCCGAGCCGGTACTTCTCCTTCTCCTCCTGGGTGATCCGGTCCCGGCCGTCGGTGCCGACGACGAGGATGTTCATCCCGTGCCCGGCCTGCGGCCGGTTCTTCATGTCCTTGAAGGGGTCGACCCGGGTGATCCCGGTGTCCAGGCCGGTCACCACCGCGTGCCCGATCCCGCCCGCCGCGAGGACCACCACGGACAGCGCGGTCGCCATCCGCATCCCCCACCGGGGCCGCCGCGGTCGCCGCCGGCGAACCGGTGCGGGCGGCCGGGGAACGGGCCTGCGACGGGGCGTGCGGGGCGGTGTGGGCACGGACGGACACCTCCGCGGGTGTGACAAGGGGAACCGTGAGCACGGTAGGCCCATACGATCAGCGCAAGGGTGCACCACCCATGCGGCGCGCACCGGTGTCCCCCGTTCGCGGTAACGTGGCGGGCAATACTGCTGTCTCCCGGGGGACGACCCCCGAACCCCCGAGGAACCATGCTGCCCCCCGTCTCCGTGATCATGCCGGTCCTCAACGAGGAGCGGTATCTGCGCACCTCGGTTCGTCACATCCTGGAGCAGGAGTACGACGGCGAGATGGAGGTGGTGATCGCCCTCGGCCCGTCCACGGACCGCACGGACGAGATCGCCGCCGAGCTCGTACGAGAAGACCCCCGCGTCCACACCGTGCCGAACCCCACGGGCCGCACCCCCGCCGCTCTCAACGCGGCGATCCAGGCCTCCCGTCATCCGATCGTGGTGCGCGTCGACGGCCACGGCATGCTGTCGCCGAACTACATCGCGACCGCCGTCCGGCTCCTGGAGGAGACGGGCGCGCAGAACGTCGGCGGTGTCATGCACGCCGAGGGCGAGAACGCCTGGGAGGACGCGGTCGCCGCCGCGATGACCTCGAAGATCGGCGTGGGCAACGCGGCCTTCCACACGGGCGGCGAGGCCGGCCCGGCGGAGACCGTGTACCTGGGCGTCTTCCGCCGCGAGGCCCTGGAGCGGCAGGGCGGGTACAACATCGAGTTCATCCGCGCCCAGGACTGGGAGCTGAACTTCCGCATCCGCGAGGCGGGCGGCCTCATCTGGTTCTCGCCGGAGCTGCGCGTCCAGTACCGCCCGAGGCCCTCGGTGAAGGCCCTCGCGAAGCAGTACAAGGACTACGGCCGCTGGCGCCACGTGGTGGCCCGCTACCACCAGGGCTCCATCAACCTCCGCTACCTGGCCCCGCCGACCGCCGTCTGCGCCATCGCCGCGGGCCTCGTGGTGGGTGCCACGCTCACCCCGCTCGGCTTCGTGATCCCGGCGGGCTACCTCGCCGCGATCACGGCGGGCTCGCTCCCCGCGGGCAAGGGCCTGTCGCTGAAGGCCCGTCTGCAGATCCCGGTGGCGCTCGCGACGATGCACATGTCGTGGGGGTACGGCTTCCTGACGAGCCCGCGCTCGCTGGCCCGGAAGGTCATCGCGAGCCGCCGCCCGGCGGTGAAGGCGGGCGAGTCCGAGACGGTCTGACGGTACGGACGACCGACGGCCGGGTCCCTCAGGGGGCCCGGCCGTCGTCGCGTTCAGGGAGCGTCAGCTGACCCCGTCCCAGCGGTAGACCGAGTAGATGTCCATGCACTCCGCCTTGTCGTCGGCGCCGTCGGGCAGGTCACCGGCCACCGACGTCGGCTTCTTGTACGTGGTGCCCTCGCGCCAGTCCGCGCCGACGATCAGGGTGATGCCCTTCGCCTCGGCGTCGGCCCGTACGGCCGAGTCGGGCAGTCCGAGCGCCTTCGTCACGGAGAGCGCGTTCGCCTTGCCCTGGTCGGCGTCCGCCTTGGGGTAGGTGACGACGGTGTCCTTGCGGCCCCCGCCGTCCCTGGAGGCGTCGGCCTGGGTGAAGCCCTTGCCCTGGAGCGCCTCGGCCATGTCGCCGGCCCGGCCCTCGACGGCCGGCTCGTCGTTGCCGTCGGTGCCGTTGACGACGGTCACGGCGAAGGAGCCGGGAGCCTCGGCCGGCGTCTTGGGCTTGGGGGATGCGGTGGCCTTCGGCTTCGCCTTCGCGCCGGACTTGTCGCCGTTCTTGTCGTAGGCGACGTCGTCCCGGAGCATCGCCCACATCTTGTCGGCGGAGGAGGGCCGCAGCTGGAGCCATTCCTTCGGCCGCTGCGGATAGGGGTCCGTGGGGACGGTCGCCGTCGTCAGACGGTCGATCTTCACGTTCTTGAGCTGCATCGACAGATCGAAGAGCTTCTTCACGGTGTCGAGGTCCTGCGAGACCTTGAGGGACTTGGTGGCGGTCTCGGCCAGGCCCATCAGCCGCCCCGTGTCGGTCCAGGCGTTCTGCTCCTGGAGCTTCTTCATCATCCCGTTCATGTACATGTGCTGGGCCTTGGCGCGGTTCTGGTCGCTGCCGAAGGCGTGCCGGGTACGCAGCCACTGGAGCGCCTGCACGCCCTGGACCTCGGTCGTGCCCTTCGGCAGCTTCAGACCGGAGCCGCCCTTCACCAGGCGGGTCGACTTGTCGTGCACACCCGTGTTGACGCACACGGGGACGCCGCCGACCTCGTCCGCCATCGCCACCACACCCGCGAAGTCGACCATCAGCCAGTGGTCGATGTAGACCCCGGTGAGGCTCTCCCAGGTGGTGAGGGTGCAGCCGGGACCGCCGCGCTGGAGCGACTCGTTGATGGGCCGGTTCGTGGTGGCGGCGTAGGGAGTGCCGTTCTCGTCCTTGCACTCCGGGATCTTGACGACCGTGTCGCGCGGGATGGAGATGAGCGAGGCGTTCTCGCGGTCCGCCGAGACGTGGAGCAGCATCTGCACGTCGGCGAGCGGCTTGCGGTCCTTGTCGTTGCGGCCGCCGCCGAGGGCGATGTTCTTCTCGTCGGCCCGGCTGTCGGAGCCTATGAGGAGGATGTTGAGCGGGGTGTCGCCGAGCGCGTTGGGCGCGGCCTTCTTCACGCCGCTGCTGCCGCCCGCGCGGTCACCGCTGCGGATGTTGCCGTTGAGGTGCTCGTAGTACAGGTATCCGGCGCCGGCCGTCCCGAGTATCAGTACGGCAAGGGTGATCGCCACCCAGCGCAGCACCTTGTGCTTGCCGGCCTTCTTGGCCCGGCGGCGCGAACCGCCGCGACGGTGGCTCGTCCGCGCGTCGCCGCCGGTCTCCGCCCCTCCGCCGGCGGTACCGCTGCGACGCCGCTCGGCCCGGGTCGACGCCGGCGCCGACGTACCGCCGGATCCGGTGTCATCGGCCCCGGAGTCGCCCCCGGCCCCGGACTCGCCCCCGGCGCCGGTCGCCTCCCCCGCTCCGTAGAGGTCGTCGTCCCAGCCCAGTTCACGGGCGCGCGGAACGCGTCCCCGCGTTCCCTCCCCACGCACGTTCTGTCCCACCCCAGGTCCCCTCGTGATTCAGCCGCGCGCCGAGGCCTGGTGTTTCCAGGTCATTCGGCACACACCTTCTTGTCGGCTTCTACCTTGTCGACGTCCGGCGCCTTCGTCGGACCCTTGACGGGCGCCCCCGCGCCCTTGAAGTCGGCACCGAGGACGAGCGTCATGGGCTCGCGTTCCCCGGCGTCCTGCGTGCCCGGCTTGAGAGCCGTGGCGGGCAGACCCATCATGTCCGCGAGCTTGCGGGCCTGATCGGCCTGGTTCGGTGCGTAGGTGAGTGTGGTCTTCGCCGCCTTCTCGGGGGCGTTGCTCTTGTTGGTGGAGCGGCTCACACCCATGTCGTTCTGCAGCCAGTTGATCGTGGACTGCGCGGCTCCGGTGATGCCACTGCCGTTGTAGACGTCGACGCGTACGTCGGCGGCCTCGGCGCGCGTGCCCTGGAGGAGCTTCGCCTGGGCCTGCGCCTTGGCGTTCTTGGCGTCCTTCTCCTTCTTCTTCACCTCGGTGAAGGAGACGTCGTTCTGGATCATGCCGAACACCTGCGGGGCCTTGGTCTGGTCGAGGACCACGGTCGCGCGCTTGTTCGGCGGCTCGTCGGGGTTGTCGACGACCGGCACGGTCATGAAGCTGATGTTCTTGAGGTCGACCTTGCCGATCTCCTTGGCAAGGCTGGTCAGCTTGAGGGCACTTCCTATGCCCTTGTCCACCGTCAGCGCGTCGGTCGCCGCGTTCGCGACGTCGAGCAGCTGCGTCGGGCTGTCCAGCGTGTCTTCCTTCAGCTGGCGCATCATCGACGCGAGGAACTGCTGCTGCATCTTGATGCGGTCCAGGTCGCTCTCGTTGCCGAGGCCGTGGCGGTTGCGGAGGAACGCGAGCGCGTCCTCGCCCTGGATCCGGTGCTCGCCCTCGTCGAGGTTGAGCTTGGAGTACTTGGTGTCGCGGATGGGCTTGTTCAGGCAGACCTTCACGCCGCCGACGGCGGCCGACAGCGTCTTGACCGCGTTGAAGTCGACCATCATGAAGTGGTTGATGCCGATGCCGGACATCTCCGTGATGGTGCGCATGGTGCAGCCGGGGTCGCGGCCGTTGACCCCGAACGACTCGTTGAACTTGGTCGTCCCGACCGAGCCGGGGATGACCTTGGTCGAGCCGTCGGGCTGCTTCGTGGGGCAGTCCGGGATCTTGATCTTGAGGTCGCGGGGGATGCTCACGGCCGTCGCGTTGGTGCGGTCCTCGGCGATGTGGATGAGGAACGTCGTGTCGGCGTGGCCGGTGACGTTCGTCTTGTTCCCGTAGCTCTCGTTGCCCTCGCCGGTCCGGACGTCGTTGCCGATGACCAGGATGTTGAGCGGCCCGTCCATGCCCGGCGTCTCGACCGCCGCGTTGCCGACGTCGACGGCGTCGATGTTGCCGTCGAGCTTCTTGTAGAGCATGTACGCGCCGGTGGCGCCGCCCACGAGCACGAAGGCCATGGTGCCGCCGGTCCACAGGAGGACCTTCTTCTTGCGGGACGCGCCCTGCTTGGGCTTGCGGCGGCTCGCGGGCGGCTGACCGCCGCCGCCCTGCTCGGAGACGCGGCGGCGGCGCTGACCGGGGACGGGTGCCTCGGTGGCCGTGCCGGCACCGGCACCGCGGCCGCGGCCGGTGGGGGCCGCGTCGGCCTCGGTGGCCGTGCTCGATCTGCGGGGCCGGGACGGTGCCTGCGGCTGCTCACCGGAGTTGTCCAGTCGCAGTTCGTAGTTGCCGGTCTGTGGGTTGAGAACCCACTGGTCGGCGGGGTCGATCTCGTCCGCCCGTCCACGGCTGTGCGCGTCCACGGTTACTCGAGTCCTCCGTCGGTGCCACGCGAGGCGCCTCCCCCGTAGGGCGCCGCTCTCTCGGTCGTTCGATCCTTGGTGAGTGCGACGACCACACGGTCGGGGTGCACCGGATCGCGTCACACTATCCGCCCAGTTCAGCGTGGGGCGACGTCAGTGACAAATTCCACGCCCCTTACAACCGGGCAATTTGCTCAAACCTCATCCGACCCTGCCCTCCCCTTGGGACGCCCTTTACCCACCGCGTCCGTGGGGTTCCTAAGAGCACACGCCCTCCGCCGCGTTGCGGCCCGTGAAGGTCGGCGTCGAGGAGGGAGTCGGGGTGTCCGCGTCGTCGGGCTTCCCGTCGCCGCCCGTCCCACCGCCTGTCCCGCCGCTTCCGTCACCTCTCCCGTCGTTCTCCTCCTCGGAGTGCGGAGTCACGAGGACGGGCTTGTCCTCCCTTAGCTGCCGGAAGAGTTGACTCGCCGCCGGCTGTACCAGTTCGTCCCGATTCGCGTTGTACGCGTACGGGCGGCGCGGCACCGTGAGGAACTGCACCTTCTCCGGCGGGACGGCCCGCATCGCGCGCGCCAGGTCGTACAGCTCCCGCAGCGAGTCGAGCCCCGTGTCGGTGGTGATCGCCTTCGTGGCCGCGTCCAGGACCGGGTAGAGCTTGGTCGGGTTCAGCAGCACCCCGTCGCTCTGCACCTTGTTGACGAGCGCGCCGAGGAACTGCTGCTGCCGGTCCATGCGTTCCGTGTCGCTGCCGTTGCCGATCGACTTCCTGGCCCGTACGAAGCCGAGGGCCTGCTCGCCGTGGAGCGTCTGGCGCCCCGCGGGCAGCTTCAGCTTGGCGTCGGTGTCGTCGACGGGCTCCTTGAGGCAGACCTCCACGCCGTCCACGGCGTCGACCATCTTCTTGAAGCCCCGGAAGTCGATCACCATGTGGTTGTCGACGCGGATCCCGGTCAGCTTCTCGACGGTACGGATCGTGCACGCCGTACCGCCGAACTCGAAGGCCCAGTTGAACTGCGCGAACTGCTCACGGGTCCGGGTCCCGTCGGCCTTGGTGCAGCTCGGGATCGTCACCATCAGGTCGCGCGGGAGGGAGACGGCCGTCGCGCTCGACTTCTCCGCCGAGAGGTGCAGCAGGATCGTCGTGTCGGAGCGCTGGGTGCCCTTGTCCTTGCCGTACTTGCGGTTCCCCTCGCCGGTCCGGGTGTCCGAGCCGATGAGCAGGATGTTCCTGGCGGCGGTGGTGCCCGCCGCCGGCCGCTCCTTCTCGTACTTCCGCAGCTCGGCGGCGGCCGTCGTGTCCGTGGTGATGTTGCCGTCGAGCTTCCGGTAGAACCACCAGCCGACCCCGGCCGCGATCAGCACCACGACCGAGATCCCGAGGGCCGTCCACCTCAGCCAGTGGCGCTTGCGCGGCTTCTCCGGAGCACCGGGCGCCGGGTCTTCCTGCGCCGGGGGATCCGGTTCGGCGGGCGTGCCAGCGCGATCCGTCACGTCAGTCCGTCCTTCGAGGCGTCGGCGGCGCGCCCGGCGGCCACCGGTCATGGAAGGAGACGGCCGAACCCGACGCATGGTTGTGCGGAAGGAGGCGACTCCCCCCGGCCGATCATGTACCGGAGTCGGCGCGGGGACCCGGGGACTCGGCGCGCGACTACGCCGAATGGGGCGCTCAGGAGGGTGGAGGGCCGGTGCCGGAGGTCTCGGACGGGCGCTGGGCCGGTGTGGAGGGTCTGGTGCGGGAGCGTGGGTGGTCGGGTGTGCTCGTCGGGCCGGAGTCGGCGTGGCTCAGAGCGCGGTGCCGGTCACCCGCTCGCTCTCCACGCGCTTCTCCAGGGCGTCGGGCGCGAGTCGGTCCAGGTTCCGGCACAGGACCACCGAGCCGCCGGCCGCCAGGGGCGCGTACAGGCCGGTCGAGAGTCCCTCCCAGCTGTCGAAGCCGAGACCGGAGAGCAGCCGGGAACCGGGGGCGAGGCCGAGGGCCGCCGCGTCGACGCGGGCCTGCGCGACGAGCTGGGCGCCGCTGTGTTCCTTACCGTCGACGACGAGGGCGGGAGCCTCGGGATCCACCGGCACGAACGGCGCGAACCGGTCGCCTTGGCTCGGCACCTCGACCGCGTAGTCCGCGTACCCGGCGGGCGGGGCGGGGAAGCGGCGGCCCAGCGGCGCCAGCGAGAGCGCGATCCGCTCACCGGAGCAGGCGAGACCCGCCTCCAGCTTCTCCGGCCCCGCGACCACGAGATCGGCGTCCGCGGGATCGCCGCCGACCTCGACGACCACCCCGACGGAGGAGGCGGCGAGCAGCCAGACGGCCGTCTGCCAGTGCGCGGGCAGCAGCAGCGCGAGCCGGTCGCCCGGGGCGGCGGACAGCTCGCCCTGGAGGAGGTTCGCCGTCTTGGCCACCCAATTGGCGAAGGTGGCGACGGACAATTCCACGCGCTCACCGGTGGCGTCGTCGTAGAAAGTGACCAAGGGGCGGGCGGGGTCCGCGGCGAGGGCGGATCGCAGCAGGTCGGCGGGGGTGCGGTCGCTGGCGTTCACGCCGGACAGCGTACGCGGGCGGGCGCGCGGGGTCCTCCGTACCGGTGAAGGCGTCCACCGGTCGGCCCGACGGCACGTCAATTTCCGCGCGGATTCCCGGCGCGCGGAACGCGCCGGGGATACACACGATCGGTCCATGCGTGCCTCACTCGCCACCTCGATCGCCGTCACCTGTGCGGCGGTGCTCGCCCTGCCGGTCTCCCTCGCCGTACCCGCGGCGGCCACGGTGCCACCGGAGGTCGCCGCGCTGCCACCGGGGCCCGAGCGGCTGCCCGGCTCCACCCAGTCGCTGCCGCTCGCGCCCCTGGACGGTTCCGTACGCGGCTTCGGCAGCGGAACAGGCCCCGACACGGGGGAGCAGGGCCTGGCCCGACGCGACGTCAGACCGTTCTCCCTCCTGGGCGTCGTCTGGGACGACCCGGCGGCCGCGCTGCACGGCATGGTGCAGGTCCGCACCCGGGCCACCGGCGACGGGACCTGGTCGTCGTGGCAGGACGTGGAGACCCACAACGACGAGCACGGCGCCGACCCGGAGACCGCGGAGGGCACCGGCCGGGCGCTCAAGGGCTCCACGGCACCGCTGTGGGTCGGCGACTCGGACGGCGTCGAGATCCGCGTACGGGGCGAGGAGCAGCTCCCGGAGGGCCTCCGCCTCGAACTGGTCGACCCGGGCACGGACCCGGGCGGCGCCGTCCCCCAGGTCCGTACGGCGGCGGTCCTCACTGGCCCGACGGCGGCGGAGGCGGCGGCCAGCGCGGTCAACTCGCAGCTGGCGCCGTACGGCGCGGCCTGGATCCCGGCGCTGTCGAAGGAGGCGACGGAGGTGACGTTCCGCCACTTCCCGGAGTGGGCCGGACCGGCAAGGCCGGCACAGCCGGAGAAAACCGCCCAGACCGCCCAGAACACCCAGGCCGCCCAGGCCGCCCCGGTCGCGGCGGCACCGGCGAAGCCGTACATCGGCCCCCGCCCGAAGATCATCACGCGCAAGGGCTGGGGAGCGGACGAGAAGCTCCGCGAGAAGGGCTTCGTCTACACGAAGAGCATCAAGGCGGCCTTCGTCCACCACACCGCGACCGGCAACAACTACACGTGCCGCCAGGCCCCCTCCGTCCTCCGCGGTATCTACCGCTACCACGTTCAGAGCAGTGGATGGCGGGACTTCGGCTACAACTTCGCCGTCGACAAGTGCGGAAACATCTACGAAGGCCGTGCGGGCGGCGTGGCCAAGCCCGTCCTCGGCGCGCACACCCTCGGCTTCAACACCAACAGCATGGGTGTCGCCGTCGTCGGCAGCTACGAGAAGAGCAGTCCCCCGGCCGCCGTGCTCACCGCCGTCGCCCGGCTGACGGCCTGGAAGCTGGGGCTTCACGGGGTGAACCCGAACAGCACGACGTATCTGACCTCAGGGGGCGGAAACCTGTACAAGAAGGGCACACGGGTCAAGATGCGCACCATCTCCGGACACCGTGACGGATTCGCCACGGCGTGCCCCGGCGCACGCCTGTACAGCAAGCTCGGCACGGCCAGGACGACATCGGCGAAGTATCAAGGGAGGCTCTGATGGGGTCAGGCGGGCAACCATCTGCATAAACTGACCGGTCACATCGCACGGACGACCGAGACGGGCGGGCGGACCGGCCCCGAACAGGAAGCAGAGACGACAAGGTGACTGAAGCGATCCTCCTGGTCGGTGGCAAGGGCACAAGGCTGCGGCCCCTCACGGTCAACACGCCGAAACCCATGGTCCCGGCGGCAGGCGTCCCCTTCCTGACGCACCAGCTGGCCCGCGCCCGCGCCGCCGGCGTCGAGCACATCGTGCTCGCCACCTCCTACCTGGCCGAGGTCTTCGAGCCGCACTTCGGCGACGGCTCCGACCTCGGTCTGAGCATCGAGTACGTCACGGAGGAGGAGCCGCTCGGCACCGGCGGCGCGATACGCAACGTCGCCTCGCGCCTCCACTCGGGCCCGGACGAACCGGTCCTGATCTTCAACGGCGACATCCTCACGGGCCTCGATATCCGGGCCCTCGTGGACACCCACGCCTCCTCCGGCGCGGACGTCTCGCTCCACCTCACCCGCGTCGAGGACCCGAGGGCCTTCGGCCTGGTCCCCACGGACGAGACGGGCCGGGTCAAGGCCTTCCTCGAGAAGCCCCAGACGCCCGAGGAGATCGTCACCGACCAGATCAACGCCGGCGCGTACGTCTTCCGCCGCTCGGTCATCGACACGATCCCCACCGGCCGCCCGGTCTCGGTCGAGCGCGAGACCTTCCCGGAGCTGCTCGCCTCCGGCGCGCACCTCCAGGGCATGGTCGACTCCACGTACTGGCTGGACCTCGGCACCCCGCAGGCCTTCGTCCGCGGCTCCGCCGACCTGGTCCTCGGCCGCGCCCCCTCCCCGGCGGTCCCGGGCCGCTGCGGCGACCGCCTGGTCCTCCCGTCGGCCCGGGTCGCCCCGGACGCCAAGCTGACCGGCGGCACGGTCGTCGGTGCGGACGCCGTGATCGGCGAGGGCGCGCGCATCGCGGGCTCCACGATCCTGGCGGGCGCGATCGTCGAACCGGGCGCGGTGATCACCGACTCCCTCGTCGGCGCGGGCGCCCGCATCGGCGCGCGCACGGTCCTCACGGGCGCGGTGATCGGCGACGGAGCCCAGGTGGGCCCGGACAACGAACTCCGGGACGGCATCAGAATCTGGTGCGACACCACCCTCCCGGCCAACGCGGTCCGCTTCTCCTCGGACCAGTAGGCCCCACCCCGCGGTGCCCACACCGTTGTGGGCATTCGTTCCGCTGGGGCGGAGCCCCGCCCTGCGGGACGGTTGCCCACACGGGGCACGGCTAGGCTCATATCCATGGCCGGCCGCTTCGTACCCGAACCCACCCGCACCACCGTGCGCGGCGGCCACACCCCCGTACCCCTCACCCCCGACGCCCCGATAGACCTCGGCCTCACCCTCGGCCCCCTCCGCCGCGGCCCCGCCGACCCCACCTTCCGCGTGACCCCGGACGGCTCCGTCTGGCGGGCCAGCCGCACCCCCGACGGCCCCGGCACCCTCCGCGTGGCCGTCCGGGACGGCGAGGTCGCGGCCGAGGCCTGGGGCGCGGGCGCGACCTGGCTCCTGGACCGCCTCCCGGCCCTCCTCGGCGCCGAGGACGACCCGACCGCCTTCGTCCCGCGCCACAAGCTGATCCTGGCGACCCACCGCCGCCGCCCCGGCCTCCGCCTGACGCGCACGGGCCTGGTCCTGGAGTCGCTGATCCCGACGGTCCTGGAACAGAAGGTCACGGCGACGGAGGCGTACGCGGCCTGGCGGCTGCTCGTACGGAAGTACGGCGAGCCCGCCCCCGGCCCCGCCCCCGACGGCATGTACGCGATGCCCGACGCCCGCACCTGGACCCAGATCCCGTCCTGGGAGTGGCACCGCGCGAACGTCGACGGCAAGCGCTCGGCGACGATCGTCCGCGCGGCGCGGGTCGCGGCCCGCCTGGAGGAGGCCGCGCACATGGACCCGCCGGCGGCCCGCGAGCGCCTGGAGCTGATCCCCGGCATCGGCCCCTGGACGAGCGCCGAGACGATTCAGCGCAGCAACGGCGCCCCGGACGAGGTCACCACCGGCGACCTCCACCTCCCGGGCATCGTCGGCTGGGCCCTCGCGGGCGACCGGACGACCGACGACGAGGCGATGCTGACCCTCCTGGCCCCCTACGCGGGCCAGCGCCACCGCGCCGCCCGCCTGGTCCTCCTCAGCGGCCGCGTCCCGCCCCGCAGGGCGCCCCGCATGACGCCGGGCGACATCGCGCACCTCTGAACAGCCCGGGCACATCAGCCCGGGCTCAGCCCGAGAACACACTCAGCGTTCGCGGCACAGACTCAGCGCACCTCGAAGAAGTCCGCCGCGATCCGCCCCGGCCGCTCCTTGGGCGGAGCCGCCGCGTGCCCGATCGCCACCGCGCCCATCGGGTCCCAGCCCTCCGGCAGCCCGAGGACCTCCCGTACGACGTCCCGGCAGAACATCGTCGACGACACCCACGCCGAGCCGAGCCGCTCACCCGCGAGCGCCACCAGGAAGTTCTGTACGCCAGCGCCGGCCGCGACCACGAACATCTCGCGCTCGGCCGCGTCCCGCCGCGGGTCGCCGTAGTGGTGGGCCCCGTCCGTCACGAGGCAGGGCACGGCCAGGTAGGGCGCGTTGCGCAGGACGTCCCCGCGCCGCACCCGCTTGGCCACCGACTCCTCGGACTTCCCGTCCCGCCGCAGATCCGCGATCCACGCGTCCCGCATCGCGTCGAGCAGTCGCGTCCGCGACTCCGGCGACTCGAGCAGGACGAACCGCCAGGGCGTGGTGTGGTGCGGGGCCGGCGCCGTCACGGCCGCGGCGACCGCACGCCGGACCGCGCCCGGGTCGACGGGCTCGTCCGTGAACTCCCGTACGGTCCGCCGCAGCGTCACCGCCTCCCGTACGGCCTCCGACGTCCCCAGCCGGAACATGTCGTCGGCGGCGACGCGCACGAGTTCCCGCGCCCCCGGCTCCTCGTCCCCGGCCACGACGTGCGGCAGGCCGCGGACGACGGCGACCGGCAGCCCCTCGGCCTTGCCCTTCACCAGGTCGCCCGCGGCGGCGAGTTCGTCGGCGGTGGCGACCACGGTCGCGCTCAGCGGATTGCCGTACGCGTCGGTCCCGCCGCGCAGGTCGTCGAGGACCCGCACCCCGGCCGCGCCGATCGCGACATCGGTGAGACCGGTGCGCCAGGGCCGCCCGAAGGTGTCCGTGACGACGACCCCGACATCGACGCCGAGCGTGTCCCGCAGCCCCGAACGGATGCGCCGCGCCGAGGCGTCGGGGTCCTCCGGCAGCAACAGCACGGTCCCGGATGGGGTGTTGGAGGCGTCGACCCCGGCGGCGGCCATGACGAGCCCCTGCCGGTTCTCGACGATCCGCAGGGTGCCGCGCCGCGCCACCACCCGTACCGTCTCGGCGTCTATCGCCTTCTCGCGGTCGTCGGCGGCGATCACCCGCCCCTCGGCCTTGCTCACGATCTTGGACGTGACGAGGAGGACGTCCCCGTCGACGAGCCCGGGCGAGGCGGAGGCGATCAGCTTGGCCAGATCGTCCCCGGCGGCCACCTCGGGCAGCCCGCCCAACGCCCAGACGCGGTACGAGGGAGCCTCCGGCGCCGTCTCGGCCGGAGACGTCATCGCAGCTCCTCGGCCAGCGCCAGCGCCTCACGCGCCATCGCGGCCGTCGCCTCCACGTCCGTCATCATCAGCGGCACGGCCCGGCAGCGGATGCCCGCGGCCTCGACGTCCGTCACGGCGCCGGCGTCCACGGTGTCCACGAGCCAGCCGCCGAGGAGTTCGGAGCCGTAGTGCAGGGCCACCGCGGTCGCGGTGGACTCCACGCCCACCGCGGCGAGGACCTTGTCGGCCATGCCCCGCACGGGCGCGTCCCCGACGATGGGGGAGAGGCCCACGACCGGCGTCCCGGAGGCCGCGGCCGCGACGATCGCCTCGCGGATCCCGGGCACGGCCAGGATCGTCCCGACGCTCACCACGGGGTTGGACGGCGGGAAGAGCACGACGTCCGCCTCGGCGATCGCGTCCAGGACGCCCGGCGCGGGCTTCGCCGCCTCCGCGCCGACCGGCACGACGGCCTTCGCGTCCACGGAGGCGCGCAGCTTCACCCAGTACTCCTGGAAGTGCACGGCCTTCTGCTCGCCGTCGACCTCGATCGCGACGTGCGTCTCGACGCGGTCGTCGGACATCGGGAGCAGCCGCACGCCCGGCTGCCAGCGGGCGCACAGCGCCTCGGTGACGGCGCTCAGCGGGAAGCCCGCGCCGAGCATCTGCGTACGGACGATGTGGGTCGCGAAGTCCCGGTCGCCGAGGCCGAACCACTCGGGTCCGACGCCGTACGCCGCGAGCTCCTCCTTGACCGTGAAGGACTCGTCGAGGCGGCCCCAGCCCTGTTCCTCGTTGATGCCACCGCCGAGGGTGTACATCACCGTGTCCAGGTCGGGGCAGACCTTCAGCCCGAAGAGATGGATGTCGTCACCGGTGTTGCCGACGACCGTGATCTCCGCGTCCGGCGCGGCCTGCTTGAGGCCGCGAAGGAAGCGGGCACCACCGATGCCACCGGCCAGAACCACAATGCGCATGTGGATCAGTCTGTCAGGCGAGGACGACACCGTGGGCGGTCGGGGCGCACTGGGCCTGAACGGACTCGTGCATCGGCATCTCGGTGAGGCCGGGGAAGTAGACGTGCAGGCTGACGGCCGGTTCGAGGGAGTCGTTGACGACCTCGTGGACGTACCCCGGCGCGAACACGCGCTGCGCGCCGCCGCCGAGCGTTCGTACGCCCCTGTCCGTCCGCTCCGTCAACTCGCCCTCCAGGACGGTCAGGACGCCGGAGGAGACGCCGTGGTCGTGGAGCCCGCTGCCCTGGCCCGGCACCCAGGAGAGGAGCCACACCTCGTAGCCGGGGCCGGTGCGGAGCCGGTGGTACCAGCGGGTCGTGGCGTCGTACTCGATGTACGGGGCCCACTGGGAGCGGTCGTCGGCGATGGAGCGCGCGAGCCCGGCGAACTCGGCCACCGTGACGGGGTGGGCGCGCTCGGGCTGGAGGAGGTGCGGGACCTCGAGGATGTCGCCGGCGATCTGAAGGTCGCTGTCCATGTTCATGGGTGGGGAGGTTCCTCAGCAGAAACAGAAGCGGTGGGGGTCGCGAAGAAAGGGTGACGCGAAGGTGACGCTGGGTGACGCTGGAGGGAGGAAGCTGGAGCTCTACGGCATCAACAGCTGGAACAACAACAGCAACAGTCGACCTGGACAGCGCGGCGGAACCCACGGGCGTGGGTCGCGGCGGTCGCAGTGGTCGCTGGCATGCCACCAAAGGTGGCGGGAAGGGGACCCGACTGTCAACCCAATGCCCGATTTGGCGGTAATGTTTCACCTCATCCGGTTACAGTGCCCGGAGAAAGGTTTGTTCAGGTGCGGACCAGGAGAGATGGCGCTTCAACCGTGCCCGTAAACATGGCGGCGCCACGTGGTGAGCCCTCGGCCCGCCCGTCACTCTCCGTGATCGACATGTGATCCGGATCGCTTCCATGGCTGGATCGCAACAAGATCCAAGTCTCGGACGTCCTTCCTTGCGAGGGGCCTGTGCGGTACGGCCAGGCCGGTGGCATGTGTCACGTTTTTTGGTGATTTGAACACTTTCCGCATAGGCTTGGTTCCGCAGAGTGAATACGAGGCCCAATAGCAGATCTCGGCTTGACTCGCACAGAGCACGAACTTGTAATTTCACTCGTGTCGTTCGGCCGGGTTCGGCAACGGCCACATCACGGGGACGCACAGAACAGACGAGGGGCGCACATGACCGAGTTGTTCCAGGAACTGCTGGTCGAGGACGCGGACGAGGAACTCGGCTGGCAGGAGCGCGCGCTGTGCGCCCAGACCGATCCCGAGTCCTTCTTCCCCGAGAAGGGCGGCTCGACCCGCGAGGCCAAGAAGGTCTGCCTCGCCTGTGAAGTCCGCTCCGAGTGCCTCGAATACGCCCTGCAGAACGACGAGCGGTTCGGCATCTGGGGCGGCCTCTCCGAGCGCGAGCGCCGCCGCCTGAAGAAGGCCGCGGTCTGAGGGCGTCTCGCCGATCAGGCCGGGCACGCCCCAGGGGCGTCCCGCCGGTCACGGCCGGGACCAAGCGCCCGAACCGGCCCCCGGGCCACCCGCCCGACCCCGGCCACGGAACGGCTCCCGAAGCCTTCCGGGCCCCGCGCGCCGAAGCGCGCACACCAGGACATGACGAACGGTCCGCCCCCTGTGCTCCGTCCACAGGCGGCGGACCGTTCTGCGTGCTCTGTCCACCGCCGTTGTCCACAGGCCGTCGTCCACAGGAGCGGACCGCCCCGCGCGCAGCCGTTAGTGTGGGCCTCCGTCCGAGACGCACCCCACGCCCCCCGCGGGCGACCCCGGCCGGAGGGCCCGTAGCTCGATGTCCTCAACTCCTGAGTTTCCGCGACACGTCGTCACCGCCGTGCTCGTCACCCACGACGGTGCCCGCTGGCTGCCGGACGCCCTCGCCGGGCTGCTCGCCCAGGAGCGCCCCGTGCAGAACGTGGTCGCAGCCGACACCGGCAGCGCCGACGAATCGGCACGCCTCGTCGCCGACGCCATCGGCGCCGACCGCGTCCTGCACCTCGCGCGCCGCACCGGCTTCGGCACCGCCGTCGAGGAGGCCGCCCGCACGGCCCCCGCCCTCGGACCCGAGGACCTGCCGTACCTGAAGCGCCCCAGCGGCTGGGACCCCGTCAGCCGGACGTGGGACGACGACGCCTACGACCTCCCCGAACTCCCGCACGGCGAACCGGTCCAGTGGCTCTGGCTCCTCCACGACGACTGCGCGCCCGAACCCGGCGCCCTCACCGAACTCCTGCGCGTCGCCGACTCGGACGCGTACGCCGCCGTCATCGGCCCCAAACTGCGCGGCTGGTACGACCGGAAGCAGCTCCTCGAAGTCGGCGTCTCCATCGCCCACAGCGGCCGCCGCTGGACCGGACTCGACCGGCGCGAGCAGGACCAGGGCCAGCACGACCAGATCCGCCCCGTCCTCTCCGTCTCCACCGCCGGCATGCTCATCCGCCGCGACGTCTTCGAGGAGCTCGGCGGCTTCGACCGCCGCCTGCCCCTCATGCGCGACGACGTCGACCTCTGCTGGCGCGCCCACTCCGCGGGCCACCGCGTCCTCGTCGCCCCCGACGCGGTCCTCCGGCACGCCGAGGCGTCCGCCCGCGAGCGCCGCACGGTCGACTGCGCGGGCCGCACGGCAGCGAGCCCGCACCGCGTCGACAAGGCGGGCGCCGTCTACGCGCTCCTGGCCAACACCCGCGGCAGAGCCCTTCCGTACGTCCTCGTACGACTCGTCCTGAGCACCCTGGTCCGCACCCTCGCCTCGCTCGTCGGCAAGGTGCCCGGTCAGGCGGTCGACGAGGTCACGGGCCTCCTCGCGACCCTCCTGCGGCCCGAGAAGATCCTCGCCGCCCGCAAGCGGCGCAAGAACGCGGCGGTCGTGGCGAGCGAACTCCGCCCGCTCTTCCCGCCGCCCGGCGCGACGGTCCGCGCGGCCGTCGAACAGCTCGCGGCGAACGTCGGCGGCACCGAGGCGGACGCCGGTGGCTCCCGGCACGGCGTCGTCGAGTCGGGACCCGGCGGCGACGACGCCGACTTCCTGGAGATCGAGCAGTTCGCCCGGCTCAAGAAGATCGCCCGCAAGCCGGGCCCGGTCCTCTTCGGCCTCCTGCTCCTCATCTCCCTCGTCGCCTGCCGCAACCTCTTCGCGGGCGGCTCGCTGGCGGGCGGTGCCCTGCTGCCGGCCCCCGACACGGTCTCCGGTCTCTGGTCGAAGTACGCCGACGCCTGGCACGCGATCGGTACGGGCGGTACCCAGACGGCCCCGCCCTACCTCGCCGTACTGGCCGCGCTCTCCGCGCTGTTCCTCGGCTCCACCTCGACAGCGCTGACCGTGCTGCTCGTCTGCTCGGTCCCGCTGGCGGGCTTCACCGCGTACTTCGCGGCCCGACCGATCGTCGAGTCCCGGCTCCTGCGCGCCTGGGGCGCCGTCGCGTACGCGTTCCTGCCGGCGGCGACCGGCGCCCTCGCGACCGGCCGGCTCGGCACGGCGGTCCTCGCGATCCTGCTTCCGCTGATCGCCCGCGCGGCGGTCTCGGCCCACGGCTTCAACCGGCCCGACCGCGGCAGCTGGCGCGCGACCTGGGCCTACGCCTTCCTGCTGACCTTCGCGACGGCGTTCACCCCGATCGTGTGGCCGCTCGCGGTCCTCCTCGGCCTCGGCGTCCTCGTCGTCCACCGCTCCGACATCACCGCGTACGGGCTCCGCTTCCTCGCGGCGGTCGCCACCCCGATCCTCGCCCTCGCGCCCTGGTCGCTCTCTCTGCTCACCGAGCCCGCGGCCTTCCTGCGCGAGGCCGGTCTCGACGTCCGCACGGGCACGGCCACCGCGCTCGACCTGCTCGCGACGAGCCCGGGCGGACCCGGCACGACAGGCGGCCTCCTCCTGATCGGCCTCGTCCTCGCGGCCCTGGCCGGCCTCCTGCACGAGGAGCGCAGGTTCGCGGTCCTCGCGGCCTGGGCGGCAGCCCTCGCGGGGCTGCTCCTCGCGGTCCTCTCCAACGGAGCGGACGGCACAGGCTGGGCCGGTCCCGCGACGCTCGTCTACGGCGCGGCCCTCATCGCCGCGGGCATGATCGGCGCCGAGGGCGGACGCACCCGCGTCGCGGCCCACGGCTTCGGCTGGCGCCAGCCCGTCGCGGCCCTCATCGCGCTCGCCTGCGCCGTCGGCCCGGCCGTCGCCGCCGCGGGCTGGATGATCGGCGGCGCGGACGGCCCGCTGACCAGGCGCGACCCGGTCCAGGTCCCGGCCTTCGTCGCCGAGGAGAGCGGCACCCGCGACCAGCCCCGCACCCTCGTCCTCGGCGGCACCTCGCCCGGCGAGGTCACGTACACCCTGGTCCGCGGCTCCGGCGCCCGCCTCGGTGACGGCGAACTGTCGGAGGCGGCCGAGACCGACCCCCGCCTCGACGAGGTCGTCGCCCACCTCGTGGCCGGCTCCGGCGCCGACCAGACCCAGGAACTCAGCGGCTACGCGATCCGCTACGTCCTCGTACGGGACGGGGCGCCGCGCCAGATGGGCCGCGTCCTCGACGCGACCCCCGGCCTCAGCCGCCTCAGCCAGCTCGACGGCAGCGCGCTCTGGCGCGTGGACCGCGATATCGCCCGGATCATGATCGTCCCGCCCGCGCCGAAGGCCGGAGCGGAGGCCGAGGCGGAGGACGGAGCCAAGGAGGGGGCCGCCAAGCCGGTCGCCGTCGCCGCGGGCCCCGTCGAGGCGCACACCGAGATCCCGACCGGCCCCGCCGGCCGCGTCCTGCGGATCGCCGACCGCGCGGACGAGGGCTGGACCGCGACCCTCGACGGCAAGGAGCTGACGAGGACCACCGTCGACGGCTGGGCCCAGGGCTTCGAGCTCCCCGCCCAGGGCGGCCGCCTCGACCTCACCTACGACCAGCCGCTCACCCGCACCGTGTGGACCTGGACCCAGGTCGGCCTCGCCGTCGTCCTGCTCGTCCTCGCCCTGCCGGGCCGCCGCCGCGAGATCGACGACGACCTGCCCGAGGAGGAGCTGGCGATCCCCGCGCAGGCGACCGACGGCGACGGCCGACGCGCGCGCCGCCTCCGCGCCGCGGCGGAGGCGGAGGGTGCCGAGGGCGCCGCGATCGGGTCCCCGGACCAGGAGCACGCCCCGGCCCCGGTCCCGATCCCGGAACAGCAGGCGTACGAGCGCGCGGACCAGGCGCAGGAGCAGGCCGTCCAGGAGCAGTCCTGGGACGGCGCCGGGTACGACCCGGCCTACGCCCAGGCCGCCCAGCCGCAGGACCAGGGCGGGGCGCAGGACGCGACGCACGCCCAGCCGTACGCGGACCAGGGCTACTACCAGGAGTACGCGGCGGACCCGTACCAGCAGCAGCAGCCGTACGCGTACCCCCAGCAGGGCTACGAGCAGCAGCCCCAGCAGTACGAGGTCCAGGGCTACGAGCAGCAGCAGTACGACCCGCAGGCCCCGTACGAGCAGCAGCAGCAGCCGCAGCAGCCGTACGACCCGTACGCCTACGGCTACGAGTACCCCCAGGGCCACGAGACCGAGCAGCGTCCCGACGGGAGCAGCAACCAGTGAAGCGCACGACCCTCTCCCTGATCGCGGTCGCGACGGCCCTCGCGGCCGTCACCGGCTTCGCGAGCCTGACCACCCAGGACGGCACGGCGGCCCCCGTGGCCAAGGCCCCCACCCGCCTGCCGGTGGAGCGCGCGGGCCTGGCCTGCCCGGTCCCGAGCACCTCCGAGGTGGCCGAGACCGTCTACACCTCGTACACCCCGGCGGGCTCGGCGGGCACGAGCACCGCGGGCGCCTCCACCAAGGCGGAACAGCCCACGGCCCGGCTGCTGCCGGCGGCGAGCGGGACGACCCGCGGCGGCGGCTCGGGCGGCGGCAAGAAGTCCAAGGCGCCGAAGGCCCCCGCGACCGTCACCGCCCCCGGCAAGCCGGTGACGGCAGAGGCGAACGGCGCGGCGGCACCCGCCCTCACCGGCTCGGCGACCGGCACTCTGGCCCCCGGCTGGACGGTCCAGCAGACCACCGTCGTCACGGCGGGCGGCGCCCGCGGCCTCCTCGGTCTCACATGCGGCGCCCCCGACACCGACTTCTGGTTCCCGGCGGCCTCCACCGCCAAGGAGCGCCAGGACTACGTCCACCTCACCAACCCGGACGACACGGCAGCCGTCGCCGACATCGAGCTGTACGGCCCCGAGGGCGTCCTCAAGTCCCAGTTCACCGAGGGCATCCCGGTGCCTCCCCGCTCCACGGTCCCGGTCCTGCTCTCCACCCTCACCGGCGAGGCCGCCCAGCGGGACGTCACCGTCCACGTCACCACCCGCAGCGGGCGCGTCGGCGCGGCGATCGGCGCGGCCGACGACAAGCTCGGCAGCGACTGGCTCGCCGCCGCGGCGGACCCGGCGAGCAGCGCGGTGCTCCCCGGCATCCCGGCCGACGCGACCTCCGTACGGCTCGTGGCCTTCGTCCCCGGCGACGACGACGCCGACCTCAAGATCCAGCTGGCCACCCCGACGGGCACGATCGTCCCCGCCGGCGCGGGCGGCGGCACCCTGCACGTGAAGTCCGGGATGACGGCCGCCGTCATACTGCCGGGCCTCACCCGCGGCCAGGCGGGCTCCCTGCTGCTCACCCCGAGCGACCCGAAGAAGCCGACCCCGGTGGTGGCCGCCCTCCAGGTGGTCCGCGGCAAGGGCGAGAGCGCCGAGACCGCGTTCCTCCCGGCGACCGCGGCGATCTCCGCCCGCGCGACCGTGGCGGACAACCGCGCCAAGGCCTCGACGCTCGCCCTCACGGCGACCGGCTCCGACGCCCAGGTCAAGGTCACGGCCTCGGCGGGCTCCCAGGGAGGGACGCCGACGTCGAAGACGGTCACCGTCAAGGCGGGGACGACGACGGCGCTGACCGACCTGGTCCCCGGGGGCGTCAAGGGCGCGTACGCGCTCACCGTGGAACCGGTCTCGGGCGGCAAGGTGTACGCGTCACGGACGCTCGCGGTGCCGGAGGACGGCGTCCAGATGTTCACGGTCCAGCCGCTCGTCGACGACCGGGGCACGGTCGAGGTCCCCTCGGCACGCCAGGACCTCAAGGTCCTCGGAGACTGAGCCGGGCGGGCGGCGCCCCCGTACCGCGG
Organism: Streptomyces gardneri; assembly: GCF_006539185.1. Lineage (GTDB taxonomy): Bacteria > Actinomycetota > Actinomycetes > Streptomycetales > Streptomycetaceae > Streptomyces > Streptomyces gardneri. Next base: position 8,294 of record NZ_BJMN01000073.1, on the reverse strand, counting down.
GGGTCCGCCCTGCCCGTACGTGGTGTCCGTCCCTGCCCGTACGTGGTGTCCGCCCCTGCTCGTACGCGGGGACGGCCCGGCCCGTACCGGAGGTCAGTCCTGCCCGTACCGGGGGTCGACCGACTCGGGGGAGAGCCCGAGGAGCTCGGCGACCTGCTCCACGACCACCTCGTGGACGAGCAGCGCGCGCTCGTCGCGGCTCTTCGAGCGGATCTCGACCGGCCGCCGGTAGACGACGACCCGGGCGGGCTCGCCCTTCTCGGCGGGCGCCGAACCGCCGAGCGGCACCGTCTCCTCCGAGACGGGCGGTGGCACCTCCATCACGAGGAACTCGATGTCGGCCAGCTGCGGCCAGTGCCGTTCGAGGCGCTCGACCGAGTCCAGCACCAGATCGCGGAAGGTGTCGGCCCGACTCGTGGAGAGCGGCACCTGGGGCGGGGCGACGGGCCCCCGCATCCCGCGCCCGTGACGGTCGCGGCGGCGGACCCGAGGCTCCGCCGGGGGCTCCGTGGAGGGGTGCGAGGAGTTCGGCGGCACAGGACTGTCCATCACTGACGCAGCGTAACCCTCCTCGGTGTTTCCGCACCGTGGCGGATCCTCGCCACGTTTCCCCGAGCGACCACCCCGACTGTCGAAACCTGAACATTCCGACCGCCCGCGCGCCTGAATCGACAGCGTGTCGCGATCGGCCATCTGGCCGTGGTTGACCGGATTTGTATCCCCGACTGTCCGGATCGCCTCCTGCCCCTCTCGCCGTGGGCCCCCTCCCGCGCAGGTCAGCGCCGCCGCGACACGAACGGGGGTGTCGGAGGTCACAGCGCGACACGGGGGAGTGACCTGAGGGAGAGTCGTCGCGGCCCGGTCAAGAGTGCGGTACCGTCCAACGTCGTGAGCCCTGTACGTCGCTGTTCGCGCACTGCGTGCGGCCGCCCTGCCGTCGCGACACTGACGTACGTCTATGCCGACTCGACTGCGGTCCTCGGCCCGCTCGCCACCTACGCCGAGCCCCACTGCTACGACCTGTGCGCCGAGCACAGCGAGCGCCTCACCGCGCCACGCGGCTGGGAGGTGGTGCGGCTCACCGACGGTTCCGCCCCCGCCCGCCCCAGCGGTGACGACCTCGAAGCCCTGGCCAACGCGGTACGGGAAGCGGCCCGCCCCCACGAGCGCGCGGCCGAGGCCGGCGGCAAGGGCGGCGGAGGCCGAGGCGGAGACCCCATGGAGGTCGGCCGCCGCGGGCACCTCAGGGTGCTCCGTTCGCCCGACAACTGACGCCAACCGGCCACCGTCCGCGTACCCCCGATCCGCTCCGGGTAGTTTTGGCGTTCCTACACGCGCCGCACACGCGTGCCGAGAACTCAGGAGGGTGGATCCGTGACTGCCGATCTGTCGCAGATCGTGAAGGCGTACGACGTCCGCGGAGTGGTACCGGACCAGTGGGACGAGAAGCTCGCCGAGCTCTTCGGCGCCGCCTTCGTACGGGTGACGGACGCGGACGCGATCGTCGTCGGCCACGACATGCGCCCCTCGTCGCCCGGCCTCTCGGCCGCCTTCGCGCGTGGCGCGGCCCGCCTCGGCGCCGACGTCACCCTCATCGGGCTCTGCTCCACCGACCAGCTGTACTTCGCCTCGGGCAGCCTCGGTCTGCCGGGCGCGATGTTCACGGCCTCCCACAACCCGGCCCAGTACAACGGCATCAAGATGTGCCGCGCGGGCGCCGCTCCCGTGGGCCAGGACACCGGCCTCGCCGACATCCGCGCCCTCGCCGAGGAGTGGACGGAGACCGGCGCCCCGGAGGCCGCCGCCACCCCCGGCACGATCACCGAGCGCGAGACCCTCGACGACTACGCCGCCCACCTCAAGGGCCTGGTCGACCTCACCGGCATCCGCCCGCTGAAGGTCGTCGTCGACGCGGGCAACGGCATGGGCGGCCACACCGTCCCCACCGTCTTCGAGGGCCTCCCGCTCGACACCGTCCCCATGTACTTCGAGCTCGACGGCACCTTCCCGAACCACGAGGCCAACCCGCTCGACCCGAAGAACATCGTCGACCTGCAGGCCCGCGTCCTCGCCGAGGGCGCCGACCTCGGCCTCGCCTTCGACGGCGACGCCGACCGCTGCTTCGTCGTCGACGAGCGCGGCGAGCCGGTCTCCCCGTCCGCGATCACGGCCCTCGTCGCCGCCCGCGAACTCGCCAAGAACCCCGGCGGAACGATCATCCACAACCTGATCACCTCCTGGTCCGTGCCCGAGGTCGTCCGCGAGCACGGCGGCGCCCCCGTCCGCACCCGCGTCGGCCACTCCTTCATCAAGGAGGAGATGGCCAAGACCGGCGCCATCTTCGGTGGCGAGCACTCGGCGCACTACTACTTCAAGGACTTCTGGAACGCGGACACGGGCATGCTCGCCGCGCTCCACGTCCTGGCGGCCCTCGGCGGCCAGGACGGCACGCTGTCCGACCTGGTCTCCGTCTACGACCGCTACGCCTCCTCGGGCGAGATCAACTCCACGGTCGCCGACCAGACGGCCAGCACGGCGAAGGTCAAGGCGACGTACGCCGCCGTCGACGGGGTCACCTTCGACGACCTCGACGGCCTCACCGTCACCTCCGCCGACTGGTGGTTCAACCTCCGCGCCTCCAACACCGAGCCGCTGCTCCGCCTCAACGTCGAGGCCCGCGACGAGGCCACCATGACCAAGATCCGCGACGAGGTCCTGGCCCTGGTCCGCGCGACCGGCTGACATCACCCCGCCGGGGGACGGAGGGACCGGCCACCGAGCCGCGCCCCCCGTTCCCCGGCGGTAGGCTGACCTGGCCCGAAGGGCAGCACCACCACCGTTTGTTCGAAGGGACACCCCATGCCGCTCGAAGCCGGCCTCCTGGAGATCCTGGCCTGCCCCGCGTGCCACGCTCCGCTGAACGACCGCACGGCGGACGAGACCCCCGAACTGGTCTGCACCGGCACGGACTGCGGCCTCGCGTACCCGGTCCGCGACGGCATCCCGGTCCTCCTCACCGACGAGGCCCGCCGCCCGGCCTGACCCACGGTGCTCTCCCACCCGAGCCCCGATCCACCCCGCCCCGACGCGGCCCACTCAGCGGCACCGCCCGGGGCGGGAAGCGCTGTGACGCCACCCGGAGCGGGAGGCCCAGCGGTACCTCCCCGCTCGCGCCCTCTCGTGACGCCCCCCGACGCGGGACGGCTCGCGGCGCTCCCGGCCCCGAGGCTCCACCACCGCCCCGCGGTACAGCCCGGCCTGCGACGCCTGCCGGTGCCGCCCGGCCGGGAGGGCCGTGCCGGGTCGGCCTGCCGGAGGTGTCACACGGCGCCGCCCGCGCCGAGCCACCGCGACGTGCCACCCCGCCCAGGACGCCCTGCGGTCACCGCGAGCCCCACCCACTCGGCCATCGCGACCCGGCAGGGAGCAGCCCCGCATTCACCCCCCGCGGCGGCACACGCCCACGGCACTGGCGCCGAGGCGATCCGACCGCACACCCGCCGTCGCCGCCCGGCCCGACCGCCGTCTCCGGACGGTTCGCCGTCTCCGGAGGGTTCGTCGCCGATGGCGGGTACCACCCCCATGACGGCCCGCACCTCTGTCGACCCAGCCGCACGAGTACGGGCGGGAACACACAAGCCCTGCCATAGCAGGACCACACAAGCCCTGCCATAGACAGGGCGCACCGCCAGGACCCGCCCCCATCCCGCACACCACCATTCCGCCCCACCCGGGAGGCACCGCCACATGCTCGACGAGACCCTCCTCGACGCACCGGACGCCCTCGCCCTGGCCGACCGCCGCGGCCTCCTGCGCGGCGCAGCCGAAGCAGGAGCCCGGGTACGGACGGCCGCCCGCCACGCGAGCGAGGCGGGCATCGCCGATCTGCACCCAGAGGGCCGCCCCCGCGCGGTCCTGGTGGCGGGCCCCGGCACCGCGGCCGCGGGCGTCGCGGACCTGATCGGCGCCCTCGCGGGAGCCTCGGCCCCCGTCGTACGGCTCCAGCCGACCGGCGTCGCGCCCGCGGCGGGCGCCCTGCGCTGGGCCCTGCCCGGCTGGGCGGGCTCGGTCGACCTGCTCCTGCTGCCCACCACGGACGGCTCGGAACCCGGCCTCGCGCTCCTCGCCGAGCAGGCGTACCGCCGCGGCATCACGGTCGTCGCCGTCGCCCCCAAGGCCTCCCCGCTCGCCGAGGCGGTCGGCGGCTCGCACGGCCTGTTCGTCCCGATGGCCACCGCCCCGAACGAGTCGCCTGACGAGTACGCGGAGAGCCTCGCCGCGAGCCCGGGCGCCCTGTGGGCCCTGTTCACCCCGCTGCTCGCCCTCCTCGACCGCGTCGGCCTGGTCGACGCGCCGCCGGAGGCCCTGGAGAAGGTCGCCGACCGTCTCGACCGGACGGCCGAACGCTGCGGCCCCGCCATCGCCACGTACAGCAACCCGGCCAAGACGCTCGCGGCCGAACTGGCCGACTCGCTCCCGCTGATCTGGACCGAGGGCAGCGCCGCGGGCCCCGCCGGCCGCCGCTTCGCGAGCGTCCTGGCCGAGCTCGCCGGCCTGCCCGCGCTCGCCGCGGAACTCCCGGAGGCCCTGCCCGCGCACGGCGTGCTCCTCGCGGGTGACTACGCGGCGGGCGCGGACCCCGAGGACTTCTTCCGTGACCGGGTGGAGGAGTCGCAGGCGCTGCGCGCCAGGGTCGTCCTGCTGCGCGACAAGCCGGGCGGCCTGACCGCGGCCCCGGCGGCGAGGGAGCTGGCCCTCGGCCACGAGACGGCGATCAGCGAACTGGAGCCGGAGGAGGGCGGCGACCTCGAAACCCTGGCCGAACTGCTCGCCGTGACCGACTTCGCCGCCGTCTACCTCGCCCTGGCGACCCCGGGCCGCCCGGACCACGGCACCCACTGACCGTCCACATCACACGGCCCCACCCGCAACCCCTCCCACACCCACCGCGTCCATCACCCCGTCACCACCCGGCCCCCCGCCCGGTCACCCACCCGTCACCCGCCCCCTGTCACCTGTCATCCGACACCCCTCACCATCCGTCACGACTCCGAGGAGCTGGCAGGCATCATGGACCGCCTCGTCAACACCGTCCGCCCCTACGCCTGGGGATCCCCGACGGCCATCCCCGAACTCCTCGGCGTCGCCCCCACCGGCGAGCCCCAGGCCGAGATGTGGATGGGCGCCCATCCCGGCGCCCCCTCCCGCACCGAGCGCGGCCCGCTCAACGAGGTCGTCGCCGCCGACCCGGTACGCGAACTGGGCAAGCCCGCCGTGGAGAAGTTCGGCCCGCGCCTCCCCTTCCTGCTCAAGGTGCTCGCCGCGGGCGCCCCGCTCTCCCTCCAGGTCCACCCCGACCTCGACCAGGCCCGCGCGGGCTTCGCCGCGGAGGAGGCCGCGGGCATCCCGGTCGATGCCCCGCACCGCACCTACAAGGACGCGAACCACAAGCCCGAGCTGATCTGCGCCCTCACCCCCTTCGAGGGACTGTGCGGTTTCCGCGCCCCCACCGCGGCCGCCGACCTCATCGCGGCCCTGGGCGTCGACTCCCTCAAGCCGTACGTGGACCTCCTCCACGCCCACCCCGAAGAGGCGGCGCTGCGCGAGGTCCTGACGGCCCTGCTGACGGCCGACCGCGAGGAGATGGCGCACACCGTCGCCGAGGCGGCGGCCGCCGCGGACCGACTGGGCGGCGACCACGCGCCCTTCGCCGACCTCGCGCACCACTTCCCCGGCGACCCCGGAGTCATCGCCGCCATGCTCCTCAACCACGTCCGGCTCCAGCCGGGCGAGGCGCTCTACCTGGGCGCGGGGGTGCCGCACGCCTACTTCGACGGCATGGGCGTCGAGATCATGGCCAACTCCGACAACGTGCTGCGCTGCGGCCTCACCCCCAAGCACGTCGACGTCGCCGAACTCCTGCGGGTCGTCCGCTTCGAGTCGAACGACCCCGCCGTACTGCGCCCCGAGGCCTCCCCCTCCGGGGAGGAGGTCTACGACACCCCGATCGACGAGTTCCGCCTCTCCCGTTTCGTACGGGCCGAGGGAGCCGCCCCGAGCGACGTCACCGCCCCGACCCCGCAGATCCTGCTCTCCGTCGCGGGCCGCCCGAAGGCCGGCGAGGTCACCCTCGCCCCCGGTGAGTCCGTCTTCGTCCCGGCGGGCGAGAAGACCGAACTGTCCGGTGCGGGTACGGTCTTTCGCGCCACCGTCGTTGCCTGATGCGAGAATGACCGGCCGAACCGCGGCGAAAGAGCCGGAGCACCGACGAAGGGACCTCGTACACCCATGAGCGCGTCAGGCGGAACCAAGGCGATCGTGGCGGCACTCGCCGCCAACCTCGCGATCGCCGTAGCCAAGTTCGTGGCGTTTATCTTCAGTGGGTCGTCCTCGATGCTCGCGGAGAGCGTGCACTCGCTCGCCGACTCCGGCAACCAGGGGCTGCTGCTCCTCGGCGGCAAGAAGGCCCAGCGCGAAGCGACCCCGCAGCACCCGTTCGGCTACGGCCGCGAGCGCTACATCTACGCCTTCCTCGTCTCGATCGTGCTCTTCTCCGTCGGTGGCATGTTCGCCATCTACGAGGGCTACGAGAAGATCAAGCACCCGCACCCCATCGAGGCCTGGTACTGGCCGGTCGGCGTCCTCGTCTTCGCGATCATCGCCGAGTCCTTCTCCTTCCGTACGGCCATCAAGGAGTCGAACGCCATCCGCGGCGGCCTCTCCTGGACGAACTTCGTCCGCAGGGCGAAGGCCCCCGAGCTCCCCGTCGTCCTCCTCGAAGACCTCGGCGCCCTCGTCGGCCTCGTGCTCGCCCTCGGCGGCGTCGGCCTCGCCCTCGCCACCGGCGACGGCGTCTGGGACGGCATCGGCACCCTCTGCATCGGCGTCCTGCTCATCGTGATCGCGATCGTGCTCGCGGCCGAGACCAAGTCGCTGCTCCTCGGCGAGTCCGCCGGTGTCGACGAGGTCAAGAAGATCGAGGCGGCGGTCGTCGACGGCGACACCGTCACCCGCCTCATCCACATGCGCACCCTCCACCTCGGTCCCGAGGAGCTCCTCGTCGCGGCCAAGGTCGCGGTCCGCCACGACGAGACGGCGAGCGAGGTGGCGAACGCAATCAACGCCGCCGAGGAGCGCATCCGCGCGGCGGTCCCGATCGCCCGCGTGATCTACCTGGAGCCGGACATCTTCAGCGAGTCGGCCGCCGCAGCCGGCGAGAACCCGGCCAAGGCACCGGGCGGCCCCGCCGCCCACTGAGCCCACCACGGCGGCGCCGCAGATCCCGCCATCACCAGGCCCCCGCGACCTCTCGGTCCCGGGGGCCTCGTGCGCACCGAGGCGATCAAGCCAGAACCCGCCAGTACTGACCGGATCCCGCCCGACCTACCTCCGATGCGGACTGCAGCCGCAGCGCCGTCCGGTGTAGATTCGAGATCAGCCAGACGTCGCTGCTGATGGCGGTCGGGCGGTCCAGCGGACCGGCCGAGGGAGAGAGGGCCTCCGACGACGGCACCGTGGAAACCCCGGGCATTCGTGTGCCCAGGGCCCTGCCGTGGTGCCCTGCGCCTTCAATCGACCCTCGCACCCGAATCACTTGAGGAGCAGCACAGTCATGACGACTGCCGCCCAGCAGGACTTCAAGGTCGCCGACCTCTCCCTGGCCGTCTTCGGCCGCAAGGAGATCACCCTCGCCGAGCACGAGATGCCCGGCCTGATGTCGATCCGCCGCGAATACGCGGAGCAGCAGCCGCTCGCCGGCGCCCGCGTCACCGGCTCGCTGCACATGACCGTGCAGACCGCCGTCCTCATCGAGACGCTCGTCGCGCTCGGCGCCGAGGTCCGCTGGGCCTCCTGCAACATCTTCTCCACCCAGGACCACGCCGCCGCGGCCATCGCCGTCGGCCCGAACGGCACCCCGGAGAACCCCCAGGGCGTCCCGGTCTTCGCCTGGAAGGGCGAGACCCTGGAGGAGTACTGGTGGTGCACCGAGCAGGCCCTCACCTGGCCGAACACGCCCACCGGCGGCCCGAACATGATCCTCGACGACGGTGGTGACGCCACCCTCCTCGTCCACAAGGGCGTCGAGTTCGAGAAGGCCGGCTCCGCCCCGGACCCGTCCACCGCGGACAGCGAGGAGTACGGCTACATCCTCCGTCTCCTCAACCGCACCCTCACCGAGAACCCGCAGAAGTGGACCCAGCTGGCGTCCGAGATCCGCGGCGTGACCGAGGAGACCACGACGGGCGTCCACCGCCTGTACGAGATGCACCGCGACGGCTCGCTCCTCTTCCCGG
>NZ_BJMN01000072.1 GCF_006539185.1 Streptomyces gardneri | reverse complement strand
AAGTGGTCTCGTTTTGACAACATCACCAAGGCCCCGGATACCGAAATCCGGACAAACTGAGCACAGACAGACACCCCCGAAACGGACCGTTAACACACGTACCGGAGAGCGATGGCCGATATACGGACACTCGGCTTCCGAAATCGAGTTGACTGAACTTGACGAAAAGCCCGGACCCCCACAGGTGTCTGTGGGGGTCCGGGCTCTGGTGCTGACGCTATGTCAGGCGGGAGCGGCGAAGATCACAGGTCGATGATCTACCCCGCCGCTCCTGGCCGTATGCGACCTTACTCAGCCGTTCTTGGCGCGGGAAGACGCACGACCACGCGCGTTCTGGTCCAGGATCACCTTGCGGATACGCACGGCCTCCGGGGTCACCTCGACGCACTCGTCGTCGCGGCAGAACTCCAGGGACTGCTCCAGGGAGAGCTTCCGCGGCGGGACGATCGCCTCGAAGGAGTCGGCCGAGGAGGAGCGCATGTTGGTGAGCTTCTTCTCCTTGGTGATGTTCACGTCCATGTCGTCGGAGCGGGAGTTCTCGCCGACGATCATGCCCTCGTACACCTCGGTGCCGGGGTCGGTGAACAGGACGCCGCGCTCCTGGAGGTTCGTCATCGCGAAGGCGGTGACGGCACCGGCGCGGTCGGCGACCAGCGAACCGTTGTTGCGGGTCGTCAGGGTGCCGAACCACGGCTCGTGACCCTCGTGGATCGAGTGGGCGATGCCCGTACCGCGGGTGTTGGTCAGGAACTCCGTACGGAAGCCGATGAGGCCACGGGACGGAACGACGAACTCCATGCGGACCCAGCCGGAGCCGTGGTTCGACATGTTGTCCATGCGGCCCTTGCGGACACCCATGAGCTGCGTGACGGCGCCCATGTGCTCCTCGGGCACGTCGACCGTGAGGCGCTCGACGGGCTCGTGCGTCTTGCCGTCGACCTCCTTGGTGACGACCTGCGGCTTGCCGATGGTCAGCTCGAAGCCCTCGCGGCGCATCTGCTCGACCAGGATGGCGAGCGCGAGCTCACCACGGCCCTGGACCTCCCAGGCGTCGGGACGCTCGGTGTCGAGGACGCGGAGCGAGACGTTACCGATCAGCTCGCGGTCCAGACGGTCCTTGACCTGGCGGGCGGTGACCTTGCGCTGCTTGACCGCGGACTTGGCGTCCGCGCCCTTGCCCGTGCCACCGCGGCCGACGAGCGGCGAGGTGTTGGTGCCGATGGTCATGGAGATGGCCGGCTGGTCGACCGTGATCAGCGGCAGCGCGATCGGGTTCTCCGGGTCGGCCAGGGTCTCGCCGATCATGATGTCCGGGATACCGGCGACGGCGCAGATGTCACCGGGGCCCGCGACCTCGGCCGGCTTGCGGGTGAGCGCCTCGGTCATCATCAGCTCGGTGATGCGGACGTTGGAGATCGTGCCGTCCCGCTTGATCCACGCGACCGTCTGGCCCTTGCGCAGCTCGCCCTGCTCGACGCGGAGGAGCGCGATACGGCCGAGGAAGTTGTCGGCGTCCAGGTTGGTGACGTGCGCCTGGAGCGGGGCCTCCTCGTCGTACACCGGGGCCGGGACGTGCTCCAGGATGGCGGAGAAGAACGGCTCCAGGTTGTCGCTGTCCGCGGGAACGGTGCCGTTCTCCGGCTTGGTCAGCGAGGCGACGCCGTCACGGCCGCAGGCGTAGACGATCGGGAACTCGATCTGGTCCTCGTCCGCGTCCAGGTCGAGGAAGAGGTCGTAGGTCTCGTTGACGACCTCGTCGATCCGGGAGTCCGGGCGGTCCGTCTTGTTGATGCAGAGGATGACGGGCTTGCGCTGCTGCAGGGCCTTGCGCAGCACGAAGCGGGTCTGCGGGAGCGGACCCTCGGAGGCGTCCACGAGGAGGACGACCGCGTCCACCATCGAGAGACCGCGCTCGACCTCGCCACCGAAGTCGGCGTGGCCCGGGGTGTCGATGATGTTGATCGTGATCGGGGCCCCGCCGTCCTTGGGGTGATACTTCACCGCCGTGTTCTTGGCGAGGATCGTGATGCCCTTCTCACGCTCCAGGTCGTTCGAGTCCATCATGCGGTCGTCGAGCTGCTGGTGGGCGGCGAAGGCACCGGCCTGCTTGAGCATGGCGTCGACGATGGTCGTCTTGCCATGGTCGACGTGGGCGACGATGGCGACGTTACGGATGTCGTGGCGCGTGGGCATGGGTGCTTGCGCTTCTCTCGGATCGTGGGATGCGGCGTCAGTTCCTCGTACGCCCGCCGGGCGGACGCGCCACGGCTATGTCCTATGGTACGGGGCAGCCGCGCAAGGGGCTTCCCCGCCCGGATCCGAGAGGGTCTACTGGGGGGTTTCGGCATGTGCCCGGTCGCGCTGGGGACGCTCCGGGCACGCGGGAGATGCGGTGCTGCTGTGGTGCGACTGCGGTGTGACAGCGGACTGGCCGGGTCAAGCGGCCGACGCGATCCTGCCCGCCGGGATCACCGGCGGGCAAGGATTTTGAGCTGCTTCTGAGGTTGCGGCCAGCGGTTTCGGCGGGCTTTGGAGCTTTCAGCGGTTTCGCTCTGCTCCCTTGGAGGATTCGGCCTTCTTGAAGCCGATGTCCTGGTAGCGGGGAGCGGCGAGGCCCCAGGCCCCCGCGTTCACGATCTCCGCCTTCGCCGCGACCAGCTGCGGACGCTGGTAGAGGGGAATGGAACCGGCCGCCGCCCAGATCCGGGCGTCCGCCTGGCGGACGAGATCGCGGGCCTCCTCCTCGTCGAGGGTGCCGGCCGCCTGGTCGAAGAGCTGGTCGATGCGGTCGGTGCCGACCCGCGAGTAGTTCTGCTCGACCAGGAGCGAGCCGTCCGAGGCGGGCTCCGGCTTGGCGAAGATGGGCCGGGCGTCGGTCGCCGGGAAGGCGGAGGCCGGCCAGGAGTACAGCGCCAGGTCGTAGTCGCCCGCAGCGACGTGGTCCTTGAAGAAGCTGTCGTCCGCGACCTTGGTGACCTGCGTACGGATCCCCACCGCGTCGAGCATCCGGACGATCCGGTCGCCGACGGCGCGCAGCGCCTCCGAGCCGGGCCCGGAGGGCAGGACGAAGCGGAGGCTGAGCGCCTTGCCGTCCTTGCCGAGGACCTGGGCCGCCTCGGGCGCGGTCACGGGGGCCGCGGTGCCGAGCGGGGCGTAGGCCCCGGCGACTCCCCGGTCCGGCTTGGTGACCGAGTGGGCGGCACGGCCGGGGCCGGTGCCGGTGTCGAGCGCCTCGGCCCGGGCGAGGAGCGCCGCGCTCTGGCGGGCGGCGGCGGGGGCCGAGGTGAGGATGTTGGTGCCGTTCTCGGGGCCGGCGGCGCCGATGACGGGGGCGGGGAGGGCTCTGCGGGCGCCCGGCTTGTCGTCGCCCACGATGTAGAGGCCTTCGTCGGACGCGGTGTCCGCCTTCTTCTTGGAGTCGGTGGAGGAGCCGTCGGCCTTCGCGCCGGCCTTCTCCTTGTTCTCCTCCTTGGCCTTCTCCTTGCTTGTCTCCTTGGCCTTCTCCGCCTCGCTGCCGGCCTCGGTGCCGTCGTTCGCGCCGGCCGGCTTCTTCACCGCCCCGCCCGGGACCCAGCCCGCGTCGGCGAGGAGCGCCCGCGCCTCCTTGGTGTCCTGGTCGCCGAGGGCGTCGCTGCTGTCCGCGTACGCCGCCTGCCCGGCGAGGGCCAGGTGGCTGCCGGGGGGCGTCGCCGGGAGGCCGAGGGGCTTGAGTACGGACTCGGCCAGTTCCTGGCGGTCGATGGCGCGGGCCACGGCCCGGCGTACCCGCTCGTCGGCGAGCGCGCCGGACTCGCCGTTCAGCGAGAGCTGGGTGTAGGCGGGCTCCAGGGACTTGCGGACGACGAAGCCGGCGAGGGCGTCCTGCTCGGTCGCGTACCGGGTGACGGCCTTCTGGTTCGTCTGGCGGGCGGCCTGGACCTCCTCCGCCTTCTTCTCGTCGGAGCCGTGGGCGAGGGCCCAGGACTTCAGGGCCTTGGAGGGGGCGATCGCCGAGCCGGGGCCGTGGGCGAGGGCCGCCTGCGCGCCGTTCCTGCCGGCGCGGGCGTCCCGGAGGGCGAGGGTGATCCGCTCGGCCGTGGAGCGATCGATCTCGGCCAGGTCGAGCTTGTCGGCGGCGAGGGCGGCGCCTCGGTCGGCTCGGGGGACGGCCTTGAGGACGAGGCTGTCGAGCTTGGCGGACTGCCCCCACCAGCGGGGGTTGCGGGCCAGGGTGACGTCGCCGCTCTTGTGGTCGATCGACTTCAGCAGGAACGGTCCTGCAGTGGCCTTGAGGGTGGTGCGCGCCCCGTCGTTGAAGGCGTTCGGGGACCCCATGACCTGCTTGGGGTAGAGCGGGGTGAAGAGGGACTGCCAGTCGGCGTAGGGCTTGGCGAAGGTGACCCGTACCTCCAGGTCGTTCTTGCCCCGCTCGATCTTCTCGATCCGCTCGTAGCCGGAGTTGCGGGCGGTCCAGTACGCGGTGTCGCGGCCGCTCAGCGCCCGCCACTGGGCCACGAAGTCGGGGGCCCCGATCTCGCGCCCGTCGCTCCACACCGCCTGCTGGTGGAGCTTGTAGAGGACGACCTGCTTGGGCTCGGTCTCGACGACCTGCGCGGACTCCAGGTAGTCCGGGTTCAGCTGCGGCCGGCCCCGCCCGTCGAGCGTGTAGAGGGAGGGGAGCACGGCCCCGGCGATCCGGGCGGTGGTGCCGTCGGCGTCGGCCTGGAAGCTGTTCAGGGTGGTGGGCAGCGCGTCGACGGCCCAGCGGAGGGTGCCGCCGTCGGCCACCTTGTCGCGCGCCGCGGGGGCGTTGTCCTGCGCGGCGGCCGGGGCCTCTTCGGTCCCGTCGGAGCTGCAGCCGGCGAGCACGGTGACGGCGAGGACCGCACTGGTGAGGGTGGCGACGGAGCGGAGCGTGCGGGAGCGGGGGCTCCTGGAGCATGTCCTCCCGCGAGGGGCGCCGAACTGGGACATGACTTGTACCCCTTCGTCCAGATTTATGCCATTTGGAGATGATCAGACCTATTGCTCATACACTGAAAAGGACGGAGCGGATCCGGCCACGGCGACACGGCGGCACGTCCGGGAAACCCCACTCGTGCGGCCCAACGACCCCGACACCGGCCGCTCCGGACGAGTGGAAACCCGTGCACATGGCTTCCCAAGGGGGATGTGACGCGCGACACTCCTGCGGAAGCCGCTCGCGGAAGTGAGGGCAACCCATGTCCGTTCAGGACGATCTGGCGGCCGTCAAGCGCTGCCTCGAAGAGCTGGTCCGCACCGTCGGACAGCTGGAGCGAACCGTCACGGCCGAGCGGGGCGCGGCCCCGGCACCGGCCGCCGGACGCGCCGAAAACCTGGTGACCATCCCCGACGCCCCGTACGACAGCGGGCTGTGGACGGACACGGACGACGAGGGACTGGGAGCACGCGACCGCCACGCTCCCTAGACCGCCGCGCGCCTTGTGCCACGCGCTCGCGCCACGCACCCCGCGCCACGCGGGCCTGAGGACGTACCGGCAACCGACCGCAGGAGGGCCTGTTGGCCACAGGTACGGAACCGCCCGGGTCCGGGACGGGGGTGCGCTCCCCGGGGCGCGCCGCCATCGCCGCCCGCCATCTACGGACCGACCGGTGGTGGCTCTCGCCGGCCGCCACCGCCGCCGGACTGCTCGCCTTCGTCGCGTACTCGACGTGGCGGGCCTTCGCCGCCGCCGACTACTACGCGGCCCCCTACGTCTCGCCGTTCTACTCGCCCTGCCTGGCGTCGAACTGCGTCCCCATGAAGGGCGGGCCGAACTGGGAGATCTTCGGCAGCTGGTGGGGCCTCTCCCCCGCCCTGCTGATCCTGATCTTCCCGCTCGGCTTCCGGCTGACCTGCTACTACTACCGCAAGGCGTACTACCGGGGCTTCTGGGCGTCTCCCCCGGCCTGCGCGGTCGCCGAGCCCCACCGGACGTACACGGGCGAGACCCGCTTCCCGCTGCTCCTGCAGAACCTCCACCGGTACTTCTTCTACGCGGCGGTGCCGGTCGCCGGCATCCTCACGTACGACACCGTGCTGACCTTCCGCGACGACTCGTACGCCTGGGGGCACGCGGGGCTCGGGACGCTGATCTTCCTCGTGAACATCGCGCTCATCTGGGCGTACACCCTGTCCTGCCACTCCTGCCGGCACATCGTCGGCGGCCGGCTGCGGCACTTCTCGAAGCACCCCGTCCGGTACCGGCTGTGGACCTGGACCGGACGGCTGAACCGGCGGCACATGCAGCTCGCGTGGGCCTCGCTGATCAGCGTCGCCGTGTGCGACCTGTACGTGTACCTGCTCGCGACCGGCACCTTCGACGACCCGAGGTTCTTCTGACGTGAGTTCTTCCGACGTGAGGTTCTTCTGAGATGGCAGTGGTGGAACGACAGCAGTGGGACGTGGTGGTGGTCGGTGCCGGCGGGGCCGGGCTGCGGGCCGCCATCGAGGCGCGCCGGGCGGGCGCGCGTACCGCCGTGATCTGCAAATCCCTCTTCGGCAAGGCCCACACCGTCATGGCCGAGGGCGGGATCGCCGCCTCCATGGCCAACGCCAACGAGCACGACGACTGGAAGACGCACTTCCGCGACACCATGCGCGGCGGGAAGTTCCTCAACCAGTGGCGGATGGCCGAGCTGCACGCCCAGGAGGCCCCGGACCGGGTCTGGGAGCTGGAGACCTGGGGCGCGCTCTTCGACCGGACCCCGGACGGCCGGATCTCGCAGCGCAACTTCGGCGGGCACGAGTACCCCCGGCTCGCGCACGTCGGCGACCGGACCGGGCTCGAACTCATCCGGACCCTCCAGCAGCGGATCGTCGGCCTCCAGCAGGAGGACCACCGCGAGACCGGCGACCACGAGGCCCGGCTGAAGGTCCTCCAGGAGTTCACCGTCACCCGGATCCTCAAGGGCGCGGACGGCCAGGTCGCCGGGGTCTTCTGTTACGAGCGCGAGAGCGGCCGCTTCCTCGTCCTGGAGGCGCCCTCGGTCGTCCTCGCGACCGGCGGCATCGGCAAGTCCTTCAAGGTCACCTCGAACTCCTGGGAGTACACGGGCGACGGCCACGCGCTGGCCCTGCTCGCGGGCGCGCCGCTGGTGAACATGGAGTTCGTGCAGTTCCATCCGACCGGCATGGTCTGGCCGCCCTCGGTGAAGGGGATCCTCGTCACCGAGTCCGTACGCGGCGACGGCGGGGTGCTGCGGAACTCCGAGGGCCGACGGTTCATGTTCGACTACGTCCCCGACGTCTTCAAGGAGAAGTACGCGCAGACGGAGGAGGAGGGCGACCGCTGGTACGAGGACCCGGACAACAACCGGCGCCCGCCCGAGCTGCTGCCCCGCGACGAGGTGGCGCGGGCCATCAACTCCGAGGTGAAGGAGGGCCGGGGCTCCCCGCACGGCGGGGTGTTCCTCGACGTGTCGACGCGGATGCCGGCGGAGGTGATCCGGCGGCGGCTCCCCTCGATGTACCACCAGTTCAAGGAGCTGGCCGACGTCGACATCACGGCGGAGGCCATGGAGGTCGGACCGACCTGCCACTACGTGATGGGCGGCGTGGCCGTCGACTCCGAGACGGCGGCCACCGTCGGTGTGCCGGGGCTCTTCGCGGCCGGCGAGGTGGCGGGCGGCATGCACGGCTCCAACCGGCTCGGCGGCAACTCGCTCTCCGACCTCCTCGTCTTCGGGCGGCGGGCAGGGCTCTACGCCGCGCAGTACGCGATGTCCGGGGCCGGCTCCACGGTCGTGGCGGACGACGTCGAGGCCGCGGCGGCGGAGGCGCTGGCACCCTTCGGCGGACCGTCGGGCGGAGCGCCGGAGAACCCGTACACGCTCCACCAGGAACTCCAGCAGACGATGAACGACCTCGTCGGGATCATCCGGCGGGAGGGCGAGATGGCCGAGGCCCTGGAGCGGATCGCCGCCCTGCGGGAGCGGGCCCGCCGGATCGCCGTCGAGGGACACCGGCAGTTCAACCCGGGCTGGCACCTCGCCCTCGACCTGCGGAACATGCTCCTCGTCGGGGAGTGCGTGGCCCGGGCCGCCCTGGAGCGCACCGAGTCCCGGGGCGGGCACACCCGGGAGGACCACCCCGCGATGGTGCGGGAGTGGCGCCCGGTGAACCTGCTGTGCCACGCCGAGGGCGAGGGCATCGGGCTCGAACGCGTCCGTACCGAGCCGATCCGGGCGGACCTGCTCGCCCTCTTCGAGCAGGAGGAGCTGGCCAAGTACCTCGCGGACGCGGAGCTTGAAGGGGAGCTGGGCCGATGAGTACGTACGATGCGCGGTTCCGGGTGTGGCGGGGCGACACCGACGGCGGCGAACTGACCGACTACACGGTCGAGGTGCACGACGGGGAGGTCGTCCTCGACGTCGTCCACCGCCTCCAGGCCACCCAGGCGCCGGACCTCGCCGTGCGCTGGAACTGCAAGGCGGGCAAGTGCGGTTCGTGCTCGGCCGAGATCAACGGCCGGCCCCGGCTGCTCTGCATGACCCGGATGTCGGTCTTCTCGCGGGACGAGGTGATCACCGTGACCCCGATGCGGGCCTTCCCGATCGTCCGCGACCTGGTCACGGACGTCTCCTTCAACTACGCGAAGGCCCGGGAGATCCCGGCCTTCGTGCCGCCGCCCGGGGTCGGGCCGGGCGAGTACCGGATGCGGCAGGAGGACGTGGACCGCTCGCAGGAGTTCAGGAAGTGCATCGAGTGCTTCCTGTGCCAGGACACCTGCCATGTGGTGCGCGACCACGAGGAGAACAAGGAGTCTTTCGCCGGACCCCGCTTCCTCATGCGGGTCGCGGAGCTCGACATGCACCCGCTGGACGCGGCGGAGGAAGCGGGGATCGACCGGCGGCGGAGCGCGCAGGAGGAGCACGGGCTCGGCTACTGCAACATCACCAAGTGCTGTACGGAGGTGTGCCCGGAGTCCATCCGGATCACCGACAACGCGCTGATCCCGCTGAAGGAGCGGGTCGTGGACCGGAAGTACGACCCGCTGGTGTGGCTCGGCAACACGATCAGGCGGCGGAAGGGGTAGGGGCCCCGATCCGGGGGACAGGTCAGTGCCAGCCCTCGCGGTAGGCCGTCCAGTCCCCCTCCTCCGCGGCGAAGTCGACGTACAGCGCGACACCGAACCGCTGGCGGTCGGGGTCCGTGCGCCCGAGGCCGAGCCGCGTGCCGCGGATGGCGGCGGAGACGGTCTCCGCGTTCTCGTGGTGGCCGAGGTCGTCCTCGTGGAAGAAGGGGAGTCCCATCAGCAGGTCGGTGGATTCGGGCGTCACTTCGAGGGCGAGGCTCGTCTGCTGGGCGACGTAACCGCCGTACAGGCCCTCCAGCGGCATCCAGGTGTCGTACGACATGACGGCGATCTGGTCGACGCGCCGGGCGACCTGCCCGAAGAACTCCTGCGACCACCACTTCTCGCTGCCGCTGAGCGCGCCGTTCACCGAGTGCGCGGCGGGCACCGGATCGATCTGGTGGGCGGCGACCGAGAGCGGTACCTTCCGGGACCGGGTCAGCTCCCCCAGGTCGTCGAGGAGCGACAGGTAGTTCACGTCGTCGGAGAGCAGCGGCTCCAGGTCGAAGTGGACCCCGTCGAAGCCGGCGTCCAGGATCTGCCGGGCCGAGGTGACCACGGCCGCCCGGGACTCGGCCTTGTCCAGGCGCAGTCCGTCGGGCCCTTCGGTGGCGAGGACGTCGCCCAGCCACGCCTGCACGCGTATCCCGGGCATCGTGCGGTGCACCGCGTCGATCAGCCACTTCGCCCGGGGGTACTTGGCCGCCGGGAGGGTGCCGTCGTGCCGCAGCGGTCCGGCGTGGACGTACAGGTCGCGGATCCCGGTGCCCTTGATCCGGGTCGCGAAGGCCGCGAGGTCGGCGTCCTTCTTCCGCCCGTCGACCCAGGCGTGGCCGAGCCAGACGGCGTCCTTGCCCCGGGTCCGCGCGTCCTCCCTGACGTCGCCCGTGAAGTTGAGGCGCAGCGCGATCGCTCCGGTGAGCAGGGGGACGACGAGCAGCAGGACCAGCCCTAGGACGAACCAGCGCCCCCGCCTCCACATGCCCTTCAACCGTCCGTTCACACGAGCCCCCCAAGAGCCGTCATGTCACTGATGCCGCTGTCGCCACCGTAGAGGCGGCCACAGACAGTGACGCCGGACGGCTTCGAACGGTTTCCGAATACGGATGGCACCGGTCCGGTCGCGGAGCCGCACACCCGGACATAGCCTCCCTTTTGTGACGCGAATAGCCACCCGAACCCTTCTCGCGGTACTGGTGGCGGCGTGGTGGCTCATCGTGCCCGCCGTTCACGGTGCCCACGCCGACGACCCCGTCGTCCTGTCCCGCGAGGGTCAGATCACCGACCGTGTGGGGGCCCTCGGCGACCGCCGCGCCTCCGTGGTCCAGGCCCTCGACCGCCTCTACGACGACCGGCGCGTGCAGCTCTTCGTCGTGTACGTACGGGACTTCTCCGGGAGCTCGGCGCAGAGCTGGGCCGACGCCACCGCGGAACGCAACGGGCTCGGCGTCGAGGACCTGCTGCTCGCCGTCGCCACCCACGACCGGCAGTACGGCTACTCCGCCGACCCGGCATCACGCTTCACCCAGGAGCAGCTGGACGACGTGGCCAGGACCGCGATCGAACCGGCCCTGCGGCAGAACGACTGGGCGGGCGCGGCCATCGGCGCGGCCGACGGCTACGACGCCGTCCTCGCCGGCCGACCCGTCCCCGCTCCGGACATCACCCCCGGACCCGCGGACCCCGGCGCCCCGGCCGACGACGGCACCTCCGCGAGCGACCTGGTCCTGCCGGTGGTGCTGGTCGGCGGCGCGGGGGCCGTGGCGGCCTACGCGTACACCAAGAGGCGCAAGCGGGCCGAGACCCGGACGACCCCGCAGGGCGGCCAGGGCTGGGGGCGGCCGAAGGAGCCCCCGCCGCCGTCCCTGGAGGAGCTCGACGGGCAGGCGCGGCTGACGCTGGTCGCCACCGACGACGCGGTCCGCACCAGCCAGGAGGAGCTCGGCTTCGCGACCGCCCAGTTCGGCGAGGAGGCGGTACGGCCCTTCACCGAGGCGGTCGCCTTCGCCAAGGAGCAGCTGACGGCTTCGTTCCGGCTGCGGCAGAAGCTCGACGACTCCTTTCCCGAGGACGAGCAGACCCGCCGGAGCATGCTCGACGAGATCCTCCGGCGCTGCGGCGAGGCGGACGCCCGGCTCGACGCCGAGAGCGAGGCCTTCGACCGTCTCCGGGCCCTGGAGCGGACGGCTCCCGAGGCGCTGGACACGGTCGAGGCCGCCTTCCGGGAGCGGACCGGGCGCATGGGCCTGGCCGAGGCGGCGCTGACGGCGATGCGCGAGCGGTACGCGGACTCGGCGGCGGCGCCGGTGGCGGGCGACATCGAACAGGCGAAGGACCGGCTCGTGTTCGCGACGACCCACATCAACCAGGCGCGCCAGCAGATCGACGCCGGGGACAACGGCGGGGCCGCGGTGCACATCCGGGCGGCCGAGGGCGCGGTGGACCAGGCCGCCCGGCTCGTCGAGGCCGTGGACCGGCGGGCGCAGGAGCTGGCCGAGGCGGTGGGCAAGCTGCCGGGCGCGCTGTCCGAGACGGACGCGGATCTCGCGGACGCCCGCGGCCTGTTGAAGGGCACCGCCGAGGGGGTCTCCACCGCCGACCTCCAGGGTCGGATCGCCCGGGCCGAGTCGGTGGTCGCCGAGGTCCGGCGCGGGGTGGAGGCCGGGCGGTACGACCCGATCGACGCGCTGCGCCGGGTCGAGGAGGCCGACGCGGCGCTCGACGAGTCCTTGGAGGGCGCACGGGAGCGCGAGTCGGGCACGCGGCGCGCCCGCGCGCTCCTCGATCAGGCGATGCTGACGGCCCGCTCGGCGATCGGAGCGGCGGCGGACTACATCACGACTCATCGGGGCGCCGTGGGCTCCGAGGCCCGTACGCGCCTGGCCGAGGCCCAGCGCCGCTGGGAGAAGGCGCGTGTCCTCGCCGGCGCAGAGGATCCGCAGGCCGCCCTCGCGGAGGCCCAGCAGGCGGACGCGCTGGCCCGGCGTGCGCAGGACCTCGCCGAGCAGGACGTCCGGACGTATGGGAACCCGAACGGCCTGGGCGGTGTAACAGGGGTGGGAGGAAGTGGTGGCGGCGGGCTCGGCGGGGCCGTGCTCGGCGGCATCATCCTCGGCGGACTGTTCGGCGGGGGAAGGGGAGGCGGACATGGGGGGTTCGGTGGAGGTTCCGGTGGGGGTGGCGGGGGTTTCGGGGGCGGAGGCTTCGGCGGCGGGCCCGGCAGCTTCGGCGGCAGCGGCACGCGCGGCCGGCTGGGCGGCGGGGGCCGGTTCTGAGGACCGCGCGTTCCGCGTCCCGTTTTCTGTCCCTCCCGCTGTCCCTCTCGCTGTCCCTCTCAAGGAGAAGAGCCATGAGCAAGCAGACGATTCTCGGCCGGGTCACCCAGTTGGCGAAGGCCAACATCAACGCGCTGCTGGACCAGGCGGAGGATCCGCAGAAAATGCTGGACCAGCTGATCCGCGACTATTCGAGCAACATCTCGGAGGCCGAGGAGGCGGTGGCCGCGACGATCGGCAACCTCCGTCTGATGGAGCAGGACCACCAGGAGGACGTGGAGGCGGCGAAGGAGTGGGGCGGCAAGGCGCTGGCCGCCAGCCGCAAGGCGGACGAGCTGCGGGCCGGCGGACAGGCCGCGGAGGCGGACCGGTTCGACAATCTGGCGAAGGTGGCGCTCGGCCGGCAGCTCCAGTCGGAGAAGGAGGCGCGGACCGCGGAGCCGACGATCGCCGCGCAGACCGAGGTGGTGGACAAGCTCAGGGCGGGCCTCGACCAGATGAAGGCGAAGCTGGGCGAGCTCCGGGCGAAGCGCGACGAGCTGGTCGCGCGGGACAAGTCCGCGCAGGCGCAGAACCGCATGATGGACGCGGTGAAGAGCATCGACGTCCTCGACCCGACCAGCGAGCTGAGCCGCTTCGAGGACAAGGTGCGCCGGGAGGAGGCGAAGGCGATGGGCAAGCAGGAGCTCGCCGCCTCCTCGCTGGACGCCCAGTTCGAGCAGTTGGACGCGCTCGGCGACACCGCGGAGATCGAGGCCCGGCTGGCCGCGCTCAAGACCTGATCGGGCGTCTCCTGGCGCGCTGCTCAGAACATGCTGAGGAGCTGTTCCACCGTGGGTTCCGCCGCTCCGTCGCCGTCGGGCAGGGCCAGTTCGAACCAGACGGTCTTCCCGCGCGGGGTACGGCGGGATCCCCAGGAGGAGCTGAGCAGCCCGACGAGCTGGAGGCCGCGGCCGCCCTCGTCGGTGTCCCTGGCCCGTCGGCGCCTGGGCTGGACCAGGCCCGCGTCCCAGACCTCGCAGACGAGGGTGCGGTCGCGCAGCAGGCGCAGCCGGATCTCTCCCTCGCCGTAGCGGAGCGCGTTGGTGACGAGTTCGCTGACGAGGAGTTCGACGGTGTCGACGAGCGGTTCGAGGTCCCAGGCCTTCAGCTGGGTGCGGGCCAGTTCGCGGGCCCGGCCGACCGAGCGGGGTTCCCTGGGCAGCGACCAGTCGCCGACGGCCTCGCTGGGCAGGCCCTGGATCCTGGCCATGAGGAGGGCGATGTCGTCCTCGCCGTGCCCGGTGTCGAGGCTGGTCAGGACCCGGTCGCAGACGTCCTCGAGCGGGCGGGCCGGGTCGGTGAGGGCGCGTCGGAAGGCGCTGAGCCCCTCGTCCAGGGGATGGTCGCGGGACTCGACGAGCCCGTCGGTGTAGAGGGCGAGGAGGGCGCCCTCGGGCAGTTCGACCTCGACCTCCTCGAAGGGCTCACCGCCGACGCCGAGCGGCATCCCGGGGGGTACGTCGAGCAGGAAGGCCTCCTCGCCGGGTTCGACGAGCACGGGCGGGAGGTGGCCCGCATTGGCGAACGTGCAGCGTCGGGTGACCGGGTCGTACACCGCGTAGACGCAGGTGGCGAGGTAGACCTCGGAGAGTTCGGGGCCTCGGGACTTTTGCGTGCGGGACTGCTGGGTGCCGATGGGGGCACCGAGGCCGCGGGCGATCTCGTCGAGGTGGGAGAGGACCTCGGCGGGCTCCAGGTCGAGCTGCGCAAGGGTGCGGACGGCGGTGCGGAGTTCGCCCATGGCGACGGCGGCGCGCAGGCCGCGGCCCATGACGTCCCCGATGACGAGGGCGGTGCGGTGGCCGGGCAGTTCGATGACGTCGAACCAGTCGCCGCCGACTTCGGTGGCGGTGGTGCCGGGGAGGTAGCGGCAGGCGATGTCGAGTCCCGCGGCCTCGGGGTCGCCGGGCGGGAGCAGGCTGCGCTGGAGGATGAGGGCCCGCTCGTGTTCGCGGCGGTAGAGGCGGGCGTTGTCGATGCAGACGGCGGCGCGGGCCGCGAGTTCGACGGCGAGGGCCCGGTCGCGCTCCCCGAAGGGCTCGCTGCCCTTCGCCCGGGAGAACTGGACGAGGCCGACGACGGTGTCGTGGGCGACCATCGGGACCACCAGGGTGGACTGGGCGAGTTCGCCTTCGGCGCCCGGCACCGTCCGGATCCGTCCGGTCCGCAGTGCCCCGGCGCACGGCGAGTTGAAGGGGTAGCGGTGGACGGCCCCGACCTCGATGGGTACGGGTCCGCAACAGCCGCTGCCCGCCCCGTGTCCCTCGTCGGTTCTGAGGGGGGTGTCGGCGACGGCACTGGCGAAGGCGACCCTGCGCAGTTCGGCGCTGCCCGCCCCGTAGCCGACGTCGTGGGAGCTGCCCCACCGGCCCGGTGGGGCCTCGTCACCGGTCAGCAGGCCCTGGTACAGGTCGACGGAGGCGAGGTCGCAGAAGCCGGGGACGGCGACGTCGAGGAGTTCGCGGGCGGTGGCCTCCAGGTCGAGGGAGTTGCCTATGCGGGCACCGGCCTCGTTGAGGAGGGCGAGGTTGCGGCGGGCGCTGGCGGCCTCGCGGGCGGCGTTGTGGCGGCGGGTGACGTCGATGCCGAGGCCGGCGACGCCGATCGGCCGGCCGGAACCGCTGTGCACGCGGTAGAGGTTGATGGACCAGTGCCGGCGGTCCCGGGCGCCGGGGGCGGCGCCGACGATCTGGAGGTCGGTGACGGACTCCCCGGTCTCCAGGACCCGGCGGAGGGCGCTGGTCATCCGGTCGGCCTCGGCGCGGGCGAGGTAGTCGTGGACGGTCCGGCCGCGGTGGTCGTCGGCCGAGCCGCCGAAGACGGTGGCGAAGCGCTGGTTGGCCCGCTTCACGGTGAGGTCGGTGCCGAAGAGGAGAAAGCCGAAGGGGGATTGGCCGAAAATCGCCTGGGAGGCGGCGAGGTCGGTCTCGATGCGGCGGAGGGCGCGTACGTCGACGACGATGCACAGCGCGGCCCGCTCACCGGACTCGGTCTCGCTCGGCATGACGTACATCTCGGCGATGCCGTGGGGCTGTTCCTCGCCGGGCATCCGGAAGGGGACGAGGCCCGTCCATTCCTTGCCGTCGAGGATCTCCTTGACCCGCCGGTGCCCGCGCTCGCGCAGGTCGGCGGGCATGAAGGCCTCGACCGGGTCCTTGCCCCTGGCTTCCTCGGCGGTGACGCCGAAGAGGTCCACGGCTCGCCTGCTCCACTGCTCGACGAGGCCGTCGGGCCCGATCGAGAAGGACGCGACCCGGATGTAGTCATAGATGGAGCCGGGCGGGCTGCTCTGCCACACGAAGCCGCTCGCCGTCTCGGATATCTCGCTCACGCGACCGTCCCCTCCAGCTCACCGCACCGGACCGGCCATGCCCGCAGTATTCAATACGGCAGGCCCCGACGGCACGACGTTCACGATCACAGGGTGGTCTCGTTCGCTTCGGGCCGAGTCCCGGTGATCGTTGTCCCACCCTGTTTACTCACCAGGCAGAGCCAGCTCGAACCATACGGTTTTGCCCGTCCTTCCTTTACGGGTCCCCCAGCGCCGTGCGGAACAGGCCACCAGACCGAGCCCGCGGCCCCCCTCGTCCTCCGGTCCGGCCGGCTTCTCCGTCGGAGGATCCGGAAGTGGATCCGAGACCTCCACGAGCAGCGCGGGGTGCGGTGCGGGTTCGGCGCCGTCCAGACGAGGGCGCACCAGACGGACGCCGATCGGCCCGGAGGCGTACCGCAGGGAGTTGGTCACCAGCTCGCTGACCAGCAGGACGGTCACATCGCCGAGGGCCGCGTCGAGCTCCCAGGCCCGCAGGGTCTCGCGCACCGCGTGGCGGGCGGTGCGCACGGCATTGGCCTCTGCCGGGAAGGTCCACTCGGCACAGTCGCCGTCGGTGTCGATCACACCCGATCACTTCCCCAGCCGTGTGTCAGCAGGAAGGCCCACGTCCCCTTCCAGGGGATCAATCAGGACATACCCGCTATTTGGTGCGGGATATCGTGTCAGGCGCAGCCATGGGCGCATGGTGGCACGAACGGCGTAGAGACTCAGTCGCGCGCTCCGTCGACGGGAGCCGCCGGGAGCCGTAGCGCGGCCTCGGCGACGGCCGGGCGGTCCTGGTCGAGCCAGTCGACCGAGTCCAGCTCGTGCCGGGCGAGCCAGCGCAGTTCGTCGTGGTCCTCCAGCGGGCGGGGCACACCGGAGAGCAGGCGGGCGGTCCACACCCGCAGGACGTATCCGGGCTTCAGCGGCCACTCGCCGGGGATGCGCTCACCCGGTTCGGTCTCGACACCGAGCTCCTCGCGGAGCTCCCTGACCAGGGCCTCTTCGGGGCTCTCGCCCGGTTCGAGCTTGCCGCCGGGGAGTTCCCAGCGGCCGGCGAGCTCCGCGGGGGCGCTGCGGCGCGCGGCGAGCAGGCGCCCCTGGTCGTACACGGCCCCCGCGACGACGACCACGACACCGGGGTCGGTGTCACGGTGGTGCCCGCGGGGCGCGGTGGGGTCGGTGGTGCGTTCCGTCATGGCCGCGAGCGTAGCCCGGGCCGGGCGGCACCCGCCGGGCTCAGAGCGCCGGGGTGCCGATCCGCTCGACCCAGTAGAGCTGCTTGTGACCGCGGTCGTCGAGGCTGTCCGCGATCTTCTGGGCCTCGTCCTTGGTCGCGTACCGCCCCACGCGGTAGCGGTTGCCGTTGTCGTCCTGCCGTATGACGAGCCAGGCAAGAACAGCGCCGCTGTCGCTCATCAGGCTTCTCCCTCCGCCGGTCCGGCCGTCTCCAACGATCTCCGGGAAACCGCAATCCGCATATGCCGGAGCTTACGCCTGACCTTCACACAGCGGATATGTGTTTTCACAAAGAGATACGGATCGGCCGGTAACCGACGGGGGGCGGCCGAAGCTACGCCCCGGCCGAGGCCTTGGGGACGGTCGGCACCGGCATCAGGACGGGGGCGCCTGCGCCCTGGGGGGCCTTGCGGCAGACGTCGCCGCACTCGGCGTCGAGCGAGCAGCAGAGGGAGCAGACGGGGCCGGACCGCACCGGGCAGTCGGCGATGTCCGGCAGTTCGTACGCCGTCTCGCACTCGGCGCAGGTGTGGGTCGCGCGCTCGTCGGTCACCACCGCGCCCGGTCCGTCCAGCACGCCGGGCCCGTTCACCGGGTTCGGGCGGGCCAGGTAGTAGCGGCCCTTGGTCGCCCAGGCGATCAGCGGGCAGAGGACGAGGGCGAGACCGGCCGCGATGAACGTGGAGAACGCCTCCGCATACGTACCGAAGAGACCGAAGAAGGCGAGGATCGAGACGACCGAGGCGATGACCATGGCGCCGAAGCCGGCCGGGTTCACGGCGTACAGATAGGCGCGCTTGAACTCGATGTACGGAGGACTCCAGCCGGCCCGCTTGTTGATGACGAGGTCGGCGGCGACGGCGACGATCCAGGCGATGCCGACGTTGGAGTAGAACCCGAGCAGCTTGTTGAGGGCCGCGAACATGTTCATCTCCATCAGCGTCAGCGCGATGGCGAGGTTGAGGAAGATGTACCAGACGCGGCCGGGGTGGCGGTGGGTGACGCGGGAGAAGAAGTTCGACCAGGACAGCGATCCGCTGTAGGCGTTGGTGACGTTGATCTTGATCTGGGAGACGATCACGAAGAGCGCGGCCGCGGGCAGGGCGAAGGAGCCGAGCCAGGGCTTGAGCGCCTCGATCTGCGGGGCGATCGGCTCCAGGGCGTGGGTCTTGCCGACGGCCTCCAGGGCGACGAAGGCGAGGAAGGCGCCGCCCAGCTGCTTGGCCGCGCCGATGATGACCCAGCCGGGTCCGGCGGCGAGCACGGCGAGGTTCCACCGGCGCTTGTTGGCCTCCGTCTTCGCGGGCATGAAGCGCAGATAGTCGGCCTGCTCGCCGATCTGTGCGATCAGGGAGAGCGCGACGCCCGTGCCGAGGCCGAAGCCGATCCACGAGAAGCCCGCGCCGGCCCCCTCCGTACCGCCGAAAGAGCCGAAGGCGCCCCAGGCGTCGGGGGCCTCGAAGGCCAGGACGGCGAAGGGCAGCACCATGCCGATGATCCAGACCGGCTGGGTCCAGGCCTGCACCTTGGCCAGCGCGCCCATTCCGCGGAAGACGATCGGAATGACGATCAGCGTCGTGACCAGGTAGCCGATCTCCACCGGCAGGCCGACGGCCTGGTGCATGGCCTGGGCCATGATCGAGCCTTCGAGCGCGAAGAAGATGAAGGTGAAAGAGGCGTAGATCAGCGAGGTCAGCGTGGAGCCGAAGTAGCCGAAGCCGGCGCCCCGGGTGATGAGGTCCATGTCCAGGCCGTACTTCGCGCAGGCGCGGGCGATGGGGATGCCGGTGAGGAAGATGATCGCGGCGGCGGTGAGGATCGAGGCGAGGCCGCTGCCGAAGCCGTAGGTGAAGACGATCGAGGCGCCGATCGCGAAGTCGGCGAGGTAGGCGATGCCGCCGAGGGCCGTGCCGGCCACGGTGGCGGGCGACCAGCGCCGGAAGGAATGCGGCGCGTAGCGCAGGGAGTAGTCCTCGCGGCTCTCGTCCGCGGCCAGTTTGGCGTAGCTGCGGCGGGGCCCGGACCGCGGCGCGAGATCCCCCCGTGCCTCAAGGGTCCGGGAGGTACCCCCACCCGGCTCCGGGGTGGGGGT
Organism: Streptomyces gardneri; assembly: GCF_006539185.1. Taxonomy (GTDB): domain Bacteria; phylum Actinomycetota; class Actinomycetes; order Streptomycetales; family Streptomycetaceae; genus Streptomyces; species Streptomyces gardneri. Next base: position 13,634 of record NZ_BJMN01000072.1, on the reverse strand, counting down.
GGTGACTGTTTCCGTCATGAGGGTTCCTGTCGTCCGACCGGATCGCGGGTACGGAGCAGGAAGGTAGGAGCCGGGCGTGACGGCTTGTCGCGGTCCACGATTGCCGGGCGGTTACGGGGACTGACGCGCCGTTAACTCCCGGTCAAGCGGCCCGGACGGCCGGGTCCGCTCACCGGTCGGCCGGACGCCCCCGGGACCGGGGGGCGGGAGTCGGCGCGCGGGATCAGCGGACCGGGAGGTGGTACGAGATGCGGTAGCGGTCGGCCGGGACCACGACATCCGCGGTCTCGACGGCCCGCCCCGACGCGTAGTACGTCCGCTCGACCACCATGACCACATGGCCCGGCACCCCGCCGAGCGCGAGGAGCTCCTCGGCGAGCCCGGGGCGGGCGCCGACCTCCTCCACCACGTTGTCCACGACCACGTCGATGGCCGCCATCCGCTCGACGACGCCGCAGCCGCCCAGCGGGCCCTCCTCCGGCAGCATCACCGGAGTCCGGCCGGTGACCGCGAGGGGCTCCCAGGAGGTGGAGACCATCATGGGCTCGCCCCCGTCCCGGTACACGTACCGCGTGCGCATCACGCGCTCCCCCGGTTCGATGTCGAGCCGGGCGGCCACCTCGACACTGGCCGGCTCCTGCTCGCTGCTCGACTCCCAGGTACCCCGGGCCCCTTCGGCGGCCTGCTCCTGCCGGAACGGCGTGGCACCGGACGCCGGGCGGTAGCCGGAGCGGGCGATCCGGCGCGGCACCGGGCGCTCCCGCACATACGTCCCCGAGCCGGACCGGCCCTCCACGAGCCCCTCGGCCATGAGCACCTTGCGGGCCTCCAGCGCGACAGTGTCCGAGACCCCGTACTCCTCGCGGATGCGCGCCTGCGACGGGAGACGGGTGTGCGGCGGAAGCGAGCCGTTGGCGATCTTCTCCCGCAGATCGCTCGCCACGCGCAAGTAGGCGGGCTGCTCACCGAATGTCACTGGACACTCCCCTCAGGTTGACTGACAGCTACAGACTGACAACCGAGGGTCGCGATCCGCAAGCATGGGCCAAAGTTTCACCCGAAGTGATGACGCGCCGGTCGCAGGCCTTGCTACCCGCGGTCACCACGAGTAGGCGAAGTGCGGGCGACCCCACACCCCCCTCGCACCCTCGTCGCACCCCTTGACCTCTATTGGTACAGACCAATACGTTCCTGCCTGCACGGACCATCCCGCACGGCCCATCCCGCACGCGCCATCCCGCCTCGCACAGGAACGAGCCCATGCGCCCCAGAGCCCTGACCAAGCTGACCTTCGGCGCCGCCGCCGCGGCCACTCTCGGCCTCCTCGCCACCCTGGCCCCCACGGCCGACGCGCACCAGCCCTCCCCCGCCTCCTCCGCCGGCCACTCCCTGAAGCGCATCGGGTACTTCACCCAATGGGGCATCTACGGAAGGGACTTCCAGGTCAAGGACCTGGAGACCAGTGGCACGGCCACGAAGCTCAGCCACATCAACTACGCCTTCGGCATCGTCGGTTCGAACGGCAAGTGCCTCATGGGCAATGTGCCCGGCTCCGACCCGTGGGCCGACTACGTGCGCCCCGTCGACACGGCCGACTCGGTGGACGGCGTCGCCGACACCGCCGAACAGCCCCTCGCCGGAAACTTCAACCAGCTGCGCGAGCTGAAGGCCGAGAACCCGGGCCTCAAGGTCATGATCTCGCTGGGCGGTTGGAGCGGATCGGCCCACTTCTCCGACGCCGTGCGCACCGACGCAGGCCGCAAGGCGCTGGTCGCCTCCTGCATCGACGTCTACATCAAGGGCAACCTGCCCGTCGACGGCGCCCGCGGCGGTGCCGGCGCCGCCGCCGGCCTCTTCGACGGCATCGACCTGGACTGGGAGTGGCCGGGCTCGGAAGGCGCCCCCGGGAACGTGATCCGCCCCGAGGACAAGCCCAACTTCACCAAGCTCGTACGGGAGTTCCGCACCCAGCTCGATGCCTACGGGCGCTCGCTGCCGCAGCGCAAGCGCTACGACCTCAGCGCGTACGTGCCCACCGCGCCCGCCAAGATCGACGCGGGCTTCGAAGTCGCCAAGGTCATGCGGGACTTCGACTTCGTGAACCTCCAGGGCTACGACTTCCACGTCTCCGGCGAGACGACGACGGCCCAGCAGTCCGCGCTCTTCGCCAAGAACGACTGGAGCGTCGACGGGACCGTGAAGTCCTGGCTGAGGCGCGGCGCCCCCGCCCACAAGCTCGTCGTCGGCATGCCCTTCTACGGCCAGGGCTGGACCGGCGTCACCGGCGGCGGCGACGGCCTCGGACAGCCCGCGGCCGCCCCGGCCCCGGCCACCTGGGCGGCCGGTTCCGAGGACTACAAGCACCTCAAGAAGCTCGCCGACTCCGGCACGTACAAGCTCCACCGCGGCCAGAAGAACGGCCACGCCTGGCTCTTCGACGGCACCACGCTCTGGACCTACGACGACCCCACCGTGCTGCGCACCAAGGCGTCCTACGTCCGCCAGCGGGGCCTCGGCGGCGCCATGGTCTGGTCGCTGGACGGCGACACCCCCGACGGTGAGCTGATCACCGCGATCGACCGGGGCCTGACCCGGCGCTAGGGCCGATCCGCCGGACAGGCGCACGGACGGGGCCGGGCCTCCCGAAGGAGACCCGGCCCCGTACCCGTGCGGGAACCCCTCAGGCCGAGCTGCTCGGGCCCTCCTGCACCGGCGGAGTGTCCGTCAGGCCGAGCCCCTTCCGCGCCTTCGCGCCCAGGTCCTCGGGCAGGGTGTCCCAGGCGGTTTCGTACGCCTCCCAGTAGGCGTCCGCGTCGGCCGCCCCGGCCAGCTTCCGCCACTGCTTCATCGCCGCGTCGAGCTCCTTGCCGAGCTCCGCGACCGGGGCCGTGGAGGCGCCGGGCCAGTAGTGCTTCTTCAGCCCCTTGCGCGCCTCGTCGATCGCCGCCAGCATCTCCGCGGACCACTCCCTGTTGGCCGCGAAGTCCTCGTCCGGGTCGTCCTCCGGCTCCCGGGAGCCGGCCGCCTCGATCGGGTTGACGGCCTTCAGGAAGTGCTCCTGGTCGGCGGTCAGGGTGGTCGCGTCGGACCGTACCGAACCGCTGAAGGACCCGTCCTCGCTCGCGAACGCGCAGGTCACGGTCCGGTCGCCGAGGCGCCAGCTCTGGCTGCTCGGCATGTAGTAGTACACCCACACGTCCACGGGGACGGCCCAGGTGTCCAGCGCGTACGCGGCGTTGACCGTCTCGCAGCGCTTCTCCGCCACCGCCTCGATCTCGGACTCGCCGGGCCACTTGTCGTAGCCGGTGAGCTTGAAGCTGCCGCTGACCTCGCCGTCGTGCGGCTTCGCGCAGTCGACGATCTCGACCTCCTCCGCGTAGTCCTTCAGCTTGCCGTCGTCGCCGAAGCACTGCCCGGTGCGCAGCGAGAACGGGGACTTGGTGCGCGAGGCCTCGTCCACGCCCTTCTTGAAGCCGTCGACGGCCGAGCCGATGGCGCCGGTCACGAGGCCGACGACGAGCAGCAGGGAGCTGACGGCGGAGAGGACGATGCCCGCGACGGCGAGGCCCTTGCCCGCCTGGTCCTTCTTCTTGATCTGCGGGAGGGCGATCAGGCCGAGGACCATCCCGAGGGGCGGGAGGCAGCAGACGATGCCGGAGATCAGGGAGCTGATGGCGAGCCCGTTGGTGGTGCGGCCGGGCTGCCCGTACGGACCGGGGGCGCCGGGCTGTCCGTAGGGACCGGCCGCGTACGGCCCCCCTGGCGAGGTGTACGGGCCGGGGGCGGGCCAGCCGCCCTGGGGCGACGGGGGCGGCTGGGGCGGCTGGGTCGGCTCCACGGCTGACGTGCTCCTGTTGGGACGACTGGTGCGAACAGACGAACGAGCGCGCATCGTACGTGGTCGGCCGCCGCACCACCCGACCCGGGGTACGCCGAAGGGGCGGCCGCCGGCAGGCGACCACCCCTCGTCGTGCGACGTGGATCAGAGCGGATCAGAGTGGATCAGGAGAGATCCGAGCCGATCAGAACTGCAGGGCCCAGGAGTCGATCTTCCCGGTGTCGATGGACGCGTTGTCCGTGACCCGCAGCTTCCACGTGCCGTTGGCGACCTCCGAGGAGGCGTTCACCGTGTACGTGGTGTTGATGTTGTCCGAGCTGCCACCCGTGCCGAAGGCCTTCAGCGTGTACGCCGAGCCGTCGGGGGCTATCAGCTGGACCTGGAGGTCACCGATGTAGGTGTGGACGATGTTCACCGGCACCTGGAGGGCGGCCGGGGCGTTGCCCGTGACGCCGCTGACGGTGACCGGGGACTCGACGGTCGCGTTGTCGGCGATGGCGAAGTCCGCGGTGTTCTCGAACCTCGGGCCGGTCGGCGGGGTGGTGCCGCCGCCACCGACGAAGAGGAGCCGGTTCGGGGAGCCGGTTCCGGGGCTGGTGACGACGTTCGGGGTGGCGGCGGTCGTCAGCGCGGTGGAGACCTGCGCCGGGGTCGCCGTCGGGTTGTCGGCGAGGTAGACGGCGGCGGCGCCCGCGACGTGCGGGGTCGCCATCGACGTACCGGAGATGGTGTTGGTGGCGGTGTCGTTCGTGTTCCAGGCCGACTTGATGGAGGAGCCCGGGGCGAAGATGTCCAGGACCGTGCCGTAGTTGGAGAAGCTGGAGCGGGCGTCGGTGTTGGTCGTGGAGCCGACCGTGATGGCCTCGGAGACCCGCGCCGGCGAGTAGTTGGAGGCGTTGGAGCTGTCGTTGCCGGCGGCGACCGCGTACGTGATGCCCGCCGCGATCGAGTTGCGGACGGCCTGGTCGAGGACGGTGTCGACGCCGCCGCCGAGGCTCATGTTGGCGACGGCCGGCTTGACGGCGTTCTGCGTCACCCAGTCGATGCCCGCGACGACCTGCTCGGTCGTGCCGGAGCCGGAGTTGTCGAGGACCCGGACGCCGACGATCTTCGCCTTCTTGGCGACACCGTAGGAGGTGCCGCCGACGGTGCCGGCGACGTGGGTGCCGTGGCCGTGGCCGTCCTGGGCGGTGTTGTCGTTGTCGATCGCGTCGTAGCCGTTGGCCGCGCGGCCGCCGAAGTCGCTGTGGCTGATGCGGACACCGGTGTCGATGATGTACGCGGTGACGCCCTGGCCCGCGCTGTCCGGGTAGCTGTAGCTCTGGTTCAGCGGCAGGGCCTTCTGGTCGATCCGGTCGAGGCCCCAGGACGGCGGGGAGGGCTGCGTACCGTCGATCGTGAAGACGCGGTTCTGCACGACGGTCTTCACGGCGGGGTCGGCCGCCAGCTTCTTCGCCTGCGCCTCGGAGAGCTCGACGGAGTAGCCGTTGATCGCCGAGGTGTAGGTCCGCTTGATCTTCGCGCCGAACTTGGCCGCGACCGCCCGGCCCGTGGCGGTCTCCGCCTGCGCGGACTCGTCGAGGGTGACGATGTAGCTGCCCGCGATGGTGCCTTCGGCTCCGGCGTTCTCGATGACCCCCTCCGCGGCGGCCGGTGAGGCGGCGGCCGGGAGGGTGGAGGCGGAGCCGAGGGCGAGGGCTGCCACGGCGATGGCGATGGCCGTGGCTGTTCGGCGACGTGAGTCACGCATCACTGACATGTGAGGGGTCCTCCTCATTGGTGGTGCGTTGCTGTGGGGGAAGGCATGGACATGACAAGACGACACGGGGATGTCCCCGCTCCTTCTCATGTCCGGCTGCCGAGCGAAAGATTGACGGATCCATAGGAATCCCACAAGGGTCACGTCGTGACCGACACACCCGTGTCACACGGCTGACATCCTGGCCCCGTGACCGACTACGTGTGCCCTCGCTGCCGAGTTCACTCCCCCACGGACGCGCTCACCTGGTGTTGTCCGAAGTGCCGTGGCCCCTGGGACCTGGAGTTCACGCCGGCACCGGCATCCCTCCCCTCACTCACGTCCCTCGCGTCACGTGTGAATTCCTTGTGGCGGTACGCGGAGGCGCTGCCTCCCCTGCCGTACGGAGCCGAGGTGACCCTCGGGGAGGGCCGCACACCCCTCGTCCCGCTCACGGAGTCGGTTTCGGCCAAACTCGATTTCCTCATGCCGACGCTGTCCTTCAAGGACAGGGGCGCGGTGATGCTCGCCGCGCACGCGCTGCGGCTGGCGCGCGCCGGGGGCCTCGACCGGGTCGTGGCCGACAGCAGCGGCAACGCGGGCACGGCCGTCGCCGCGTACGGAGCCCGGGCCGGGCTCGACAGCCTCGTGTACGTGCCCGAGGGGACGTCCCCGAAGAAGCTGGAGCAGATCCGGGCGCACGGAGCCCGTGTCGTCGAGGTGCCCGGCGACCGCGAGGCCACCGCCCGGGCGGCGCGCGAGGCCGCCGACGCACCCGGCACGTTCTACGCCTCGCACGTCTACAACCCGTACTTCCTGCACGGCACCAAGACCTATGTGTACGAGCTCTGGGAGGAGCTCGGCGGCCGGCTCCCCGACACGATCGTCGTCCCCGTCGGCAACGGCACGCTGCTTCTCGGCGCCGCCCTCGCCCTCGACGAACTGCGCCGGCAGGGCCTCACGGACACCCGGCCCGCCCTCGTCGCCGTGCAGGCCGAGGCGGTCTCCCCGCTGGCGGCCGCCTTCCACGCGGGCGCGGACGACATCACCGCCCCCGCCCCCGCTCGCCCCACCCTCGCCGAGGGCATCGCGGTCCCGGCCCCGCCCCGCGCCCGCCAGATCCTCCGGGCGGTACGCGAGACGGGCGGTACGTTCCTCACGGTGACCGACGATCAGATCCGTACCGCGCAGCGGGACCTGGCGAAGCGCGGCCTCTTCGTCGAGGCCACGGGCGTGGCCTGCTGGGCGGCGGTCAGCGCCGCCCCGCCGCGCCCCGGCCTGACCGTGGTGCCGCTGTGCGGGGCGGGCGCGAAGACGGGGCTGGTGAGCTAGGACCCGCCCGCGGACCCGCGGGCGGGCCCTCCCGATCAGAACTCGTCGGCGCCGTTGCGGAGCTCGTGCGTCCAGTAGCCCGTCTTGGCTGCGGTCTCGTCGACCGCGAGGCCGCCCGCGGGGGCCTTGACGACGATGCTGCCCTCGGCCGGGCCGTCGGCGGCGAAGAGGTTCACGTTGAAGCTCTTCACGACCTTGTTGCCCTCGCCGACGCCGCCGAGCGCGACCCTCACGTTGGCGTACGCCGGGGCACCGGGCTTCAGGACGACCGGGGCCGCCGGCTTGCTCTTCGCGACGGCCGGGACGTCCTTGGCCGTCTGGATGTCGCCGAAGGCGATCAGCGGGTACTGGAGGAGGGTGCAGGAGCGGCCGGAGACGTTGGTGGCGGTGAGGGTGATGTGCTCGGTGGGGACCTCGTCCGCCTTCGCCGCGGTGATCCTGATGTCGCCGTAGGCGCAGGCCGGGGCCTTGGCGGCGGTCTTGGTCGAGGTCTTGGCGGAAGCCTTGGCGGCGGTCTTGCCGCCGGTGGAGCCGTTGCCGCTCGTGGAGCCCTTGCCGCCGGTGGCGGAGGCCTCGCTCACGCCTCCGGAGGTGGACCCTCCGGCCGTGGACCCGTCCGCCGTGTCGGCCGCGTCGGACGTGCCGTCGGCCGTACCGGTGTCCGTACCGGTGTCCGCCGCGCCGGTGGCCTGCTCCGAGTGCGAGCTGCTCGCGCTCCCCGCGTCCTTGGCGCCGGTGCCGGTGTCGCCGCCGCAGGCGGTCAGGCCCAGCGAGAGGGCGGTGACGGCGGCGGCGGCCAGGACGGTGGCCTTGTGGTGGGTCCGCATGGTGGTACGCATGGTGGTTCTCCCCCGTGAAGCTGTCGGTCGACGCGGTACGTACGTACTGCGTGCTGTATCCAGCTTCCGGCCCGCCGCTGCCGTCCCGCTTGCGTACCGCTAACGATCCGCTGACAGCCGCGAAAGCCGCTCCGCCGCCCGCACGGAGCCCTCCGTGAACCCGGCGGCATCGGCTGCCACGATCGCCCGTTTCAGCTGGTCAGCCGCCTCGTCGAGGCGGCCCACGCCGGCCAGCGCCTCGCCCCGGACGATCTGCAGCTGCGCCCGGACGACCACCGCGTCGGGTGTGACCAGTTCCCCCGCGCGAACGGTGTGCGCGAGTGCCTCGTCGTACTCCCCGGCCTTCAGGCAGTGCGTCGCCAGATGCTGGAGGGTCAGCACCTGGGTGGACGGGTGGGCGGCGCGGTCGGCGAGCGAGACCGCGTGGACCATGAGCAGTCCGGCGCGCTCGTGCTCTCCGGTCGAGTCCAGGACGGCGGCGTAGTTGACGTACGCGATGGCCTCGCTGACGGTGTCCCCGGCGCGGGCGGCGAGGATCGGCGCCTTCTCCAGGTGGACGAGCGCCTCGGCGTCCCGCCCCTCCTCGTGCAGCACCCACCCGAGGAGCGCCCGGGTCCGCGACTGCGCGTCGAAGTTGCCCTCGTGCTCGGCGGAGGCGAGCCCGGCCTCCAGGAGCGGCGTCCAGCCGTCCCCGATCCGCATGAGCATCAGCGGCCACTGCACGAGGGCGAGCCGCCAGGCCCGGTCGTGGAGGCCGAGCGCCGCGGCGGCGGCCACGGCGCCCTCCAGGGCGGGGCGTTCGGCCGCGTACCAGTCGAGCGCCGCCGCCCGGTCCTCGAACTCCCGCGTGGCGGCGGGCCTTCGGGCGTCGGCGGGCAGCGAGTAGCAGGGCTGGGAGCCCGGTTCGGCGGCGGCGTCGGCGGCGAGCCCGGTGTAGAGGTAGTGGTCGAGGAGGCGGGGCAGGCCCTCGGGGTCGGCGTCGGGGGCGATGCCGCGGGCGTAGAGGCGTACGAGGTCGTGCGGGGTCCAGCGGCCGGGAACGGCCTCGGTGAGGAGGTGGGCGGCGGCGAGGCGGTCCAGATCGGCGGAGGCGTGCGTCGGGGACGTGCCGGCGAGCGCGCCCGCCGCGAAGCGGTCCAGGTCGGATCCGGTGTGCAGGCCGAGCGCGCGGAACATCCGGGCGGCGGAGTCGGGGAGCTGCTGCACGGTGAGGCGCAGGGCGGCGGAGACTCCGACGTCCTCCACGTCGAGGAGGGTCAACCTCACCTGCTCGTCGGCGAGTTCGCCGACCATCGCGTCGAGCTTCCATTGCGGGCGTTCGGCCAGCCGGGCCGCCGTGACGCGCAGCGCGAGGGGCAGTCCGTCGCAGAGTCCGGCGAGCCGCTCGGCGGCGGCGGGTTCGGCGGCGACCCGCGCCTCGCCGAGCACGGTGGCGAGCAGGGCGGCCGAGGCGGCGGGCGGCAGATGCCCGAGCGGCACGGGCCGGGCGGCGTCGGAGGCGATGAGGCCGCTGAGCCGGTCGCGGCTGGTGACGACCGTCGCGCAGAGGTCGCCGCCGGGGAGCAGCGGCCTGACCTGCTCGGAGGAGCGTGCGTTGTCGAGGACGACGAGCAGGCGACGGCTCGCCGTGAGGGAGCGGAAGAGCGCGCCCCGCGCGTCGGCGGCCTCCGGGATCCGCAGCGCCGGGACGCCGAGCGCGAGCAGGAACTCGCGGAGGACGGCGGCGGTCTCGGGCGCCGGGGTGTCGCTGAAGCCGCGCAGATCGGCGAAAAGTCGACCGTCGGGGAAGTCGGCGCGGCGCTCGTACGCCCAGTGGACGGCGAAGGCCGACTTGCCGACGCCGGCGGGTCCGGTGACGAGGCAGAGGGGCGCGACCACACCGCCGACGGCGCGGTCGAGGTCGGTCAGCTCGGCGCCCCGGCCGGTGAATCCGCGTGGTGCGCGCGGCAGTTGCTCCGGCGCCGCGAAGGGGACGGACGCCTCGACCGGGAGGGCGGGGCGGGGGACGCGGGCGGCGGGCTCGGCGGCGCGCAGGAGCGTCGCGTACGCCTCGGCGAGCGCCTCGCCAGGGTCCACCCCGAGCTCCTCCGCGAGCAGCCGGCGCGTGCGGTGGTACCAGTCGATGGCGTCCGACTGGCGTCCGGCGCGGCCGAGCGCCAGCATCAGTGCGGCGGCGAGGGACTCGCGCAGGGGGTGGGCGACGGCCTCGGTACGGAGCACGGCGGCGGCCCGCCCGTGCTCGCCGAGCGCCCCGTAGGCCGAGGCCAGGGCCTCCACGGAGGCCAGCCGCAGCTCCTCGAGACCCCCGGCGGCCGCCTCCAGCGGCCTGCTGTGCACGGTCCCGGTGAGCGCGGGCCCCTGCCAGTACGAGAGCGCCTCGCGCAGCATCCGCACGGCGTCACCGGGCTGACGCTGGACCCCGGCGAGCGCGACGAGCTCCTCGAAGCGGTGGGCGTCGACGAGCGACTCCGGGATCCGCAGCACGTACGCCGACCCCTGGGTGGCGAGCTCGACGCCGTACGCCTCCGCCCCGTGCTCGGCGAGCAGCGCCCGCAGCCGCGAGACGTGCCCCTGGAGGACGGTCTTGGCGTGCGTGGGCGGCTCGTCCTCCCACAGGGCGTCGATCAGCTGCGTCACGTTCACGGCGCCGTTGGGCCGCAGCAGGAGCATGGCGAGCAGACTGGACCGCTTGGCGGGCCCCAGGGCTACGTCGCCGTCCTCCGTCACCAGCGCAACGGAGCCGAGCAGCCGGAACTCCACCTTCTACCTCCGCGATCCCTTGTCCCCCGGCCCCCGATCCCCAGCAGACGAGGATACGTGGGGTAAGAGGGACGACCGCGACGCGGCGTTCCCCGATCCCGCCCCACCGTCCGAATCCGCACCTGGCGGTGAGCTCCCCGCCGCGCCGGACCGGGGGGCGCGCACGGGCATACGGAAGGGGCCGGACTCATCCGAGTCCGGCCCCTTCCGGCGTGCGTATGAGCAGGAGCGGCGATGTGCCGCCACGCGACGCGTCAGACGTTGAAGCGGAACTCCACCACGTCGCCGTCCTGCATGACGTACTCCTTGCCCTCCATGCGGGCCTTGCCCTTCGCGCGGGCCTCGGCGACCGAGCCGCATTCGACGAGGTCGGCGAAGGAGATGATCTCCGCCTTGATGAAACCGCGCTGGAAGTCGGTGTGGATGACGCCGGCGGCCTCGGGGGCGGTGGCGCCCTTCTTGATCGTCCAGGCGCGGGTTTCCTTCGGGCCTGCCGTCAGGTAGGTCTGGAGGCCCAGGGTGGCGAAGCCGACGCGGCCCAGGGTGGCCATGCCCGGCTCTTCCTGGCCGACCGACTGGAGGAGTTCGAGGGCCTCGTCGTCCTCCAGCTCGATGAGCTCCTGCTCCAGCTTCGCGTTCAGGAAGATGGCCTCGGCGGGGGCGACCAGCGCGCGCTGCTCCTCCTTGAAGGCCTCGTCCGTCAGCTCGTCCTCGTCCACGTTGAAGACGTAGAGGAAGGGCTTCGTGGTGAGCAGGTGCAGCTCGTGGAGGAGGTCGCCCTGCTCCGTGCCCTTGGCGATGCCCTTCGAGAAGAGCGTGTCGCCCGCTTCGAGGATCTTCTTCGCCTCGAGGACGGCCGCGAGGACCGCGACCTTCTCCTTCTGGAGGCGGGACTCCTTCGTCAGGCGCGGCTCCGCCTTCTCGATCGACTGGAGGTCGGCGAGGATCAGCTCCGTGTTGATCGTCTCGATGTCGTCCTTCGGCGAGACCTTGCCGTCGACGTGGACGACGTTCTCGTCCTTGAAGGCGCGGATGACCTGGCAGATCGCGTCCGACTCGCGGATGTTCGCGAGGAACTTGTTGCCGAGGCCCTCGCCCTCCGAGGCACCGCGCACGATGCCGGCGATGTCGACGAAGTCCACCGTCGCGGGGAGGATCTTCTGCGAGCCGAAGATGCCCGCGAGGACCGCCAGGCGGGCGTCGGGGACACCGACGACTCCGACGTTGGGCTCGATCGTGGCGAACGGGTAGTTGGCCGCCAGCACGTCGTTCTTGGTCAGGGCGTTGAACAGGGTCGACTTGCCGACATTCGGCAGACCGACGATTCCGATCGTGAGCGACACGGTGGCGACTTCCTGAAGTGTGGATGGTGGGCCGATCCCCCAGTTTACGGGCGGGGCGAACCGGCCAGTGACGCCGGCCTTCGGTCGATCTCGGGCGCAACGTCACCCAAAGGGCGTGTCTCGGACCGGGTTCCCCGCCACTTCCGACCTACGTTGGTGGTGTGGAGCAGCACAGGACAAGTCAGCCGCAAGGCCGCCGACGGCCGCAAAACCCCGTCACACCGCCCGTGGCGCCGCCCGGCGCGCTCGTGGACGGCGCGGCCGTCGAGGGCGTGGCCGTGTACCGCGTCACCGGCAGGGCCGGGCGGGGCGTCGGCGGCGCCCGCGTCGAGCGGGCCGTGGACGCGGCGGCCGCCGCCGTGCCCGGCCGCGGTTCCGGGCGGCCTGCGGGCACCCGGCCGGTGCCGCCCGTCGTCCTCGCCCTGCGGCGGTTCCCCTCCCCCCGGCTCACCGGGCTCGGCGCCGGGCTCTTCGCCGCCGCCGCCATGCTGGTGATCGGTTTCCTCGACCGGCTGATCCTCGACGGCTCCCCGCTCGTCTTCGGACTCCTGTTCCTGCCGGTCAGCGCCCTGACCGCGCTGTGGGTCCGTACCGCCGACCTCGTCACCGCCCCGATCAGCGTGCCCATCGCCTTCGCCGTCGGTGTCGTCCCCATCGCGGGCGGTACGGGTGGACTCGGCGGCCAGGCCATGGCCGTCGTGACCGCCCTCGCCGTACACGCCGGCTGGCTCTACGGCGGCACCCTCGTCGCCGGGCTCATCACGAGCGTGCGGAAGGTACGGGACATGGGGCGCCGCCAGCAGCGCGCCGCCGGCAACGCTGCTGCCGCTGCCGGTGCCGCCGGTCGGACGGCCCCCGGTGCGGCCGAGAAGGCGGGTGGGCGCCCCTCGGCGCCCGGCCGCCGCCCCGTCGCCTAGACCCTGATCCGCCGGACAGGGCCTGACCCGTGGTCGGGGTCGGCCCGCGGCCGGTCGGCCCGCGGCGGGTCGGCCCGCGGCGGGTCGGCCCGCGGCGGGTCGGCCCGCGGCGGGTCGGCCTGTCGCTCGCGGGCGCCCAGCTCGTAGCCCTCGGCCGGTCGGCCCGAACACGGTCGGCTCGTGGCCGTGTGCCCGTCGCCCGCTTGCCCGCGGGCTCCCCGCCCGTTCGCCTCAGGCCTCGCCCGCCGCCATCGCCGCGCCCACGATGCCCGCGTTGTTCTGGAGCTCCGCCGGGACGATCTCCGCGCGGATGCCCTCGATCAGCGGGAGGAACTTGTCGGCCTTGCGGCTGACCCCGCCGCCGATGATGAACAGCTCCGGCGAGAACAGCATCTCCACGTGCGCGAGGTACTTCGTCAGCCGGCGCTTCGCCCAGTGCTCCCAGCTGAGGTCCTCGTCCTCCCTGGCCTTCGTCGAGGCCCGCGTCTCCGCATCGTGGCCCTTCAGCTCCAGGTGGCCCAGCTCCGTGTTGGGCACGAGCCGGCCGTCGACGAAGAGGGCCGAGCCGATGCCCGTGCCGAGCGTCAGGAGGATCACCGTGCCCTTGCGGCCCCGGCCCGCGCCGAAGGTCATCTCCGCGACCCCGGCCGCGTCCGCGTCGTTCAGTACGGTCACCGGGAGGCCGCCGAGCCGCTCGCTCAGGAGGGTGCCCGCGTCGACGCCGATCCAGGACTTGTCGACATTGGCGGCGGTACGGATCGTGGAGCCCGTCACCACGCCCGGGAAGGTCACTCCCACGGGTCCGGTCCAGCCGAAGTGCTCCACGACCTCCACGACGCAGCCCGCCACACCGTCGGGTGTGGCGGG
>NZ_BJMN01000071.1 GCF_006539185.1 Streptomyces gardneri | reverse complement strand
CGGGGCCCACTGCAAGGTGGGCCCCGCCTGCCGTGAGCGTCAGTGGGCCGCCGAGTCCCAGTTCGGGCCCACGCCTACCGAGACGTCGAGCGGGGCTCGGAGGTCCGCTGCGGCGGACATCTGGTCGCGGACGAGGGTCTCGACCCGGTCCCGCTCGCCGGGGGCCAGTTCGAGGACGATTTCGTCGTGGACCTGGAGGAGCATCCGGGAGGCGAGGCCGGCCTCGGTGAGCGCGCGGTCGACGTTCAGCATGGCGACCTTGACGATGTCGGCGGCGGTGCCCTGGATGGGGGCGTTGAGCGCCATCCGCTCGGCGGACTCGCGGCGCTGCCGGTTGTCGCTGTTGAGGTCGGGCAGGTAGCGGCGGCGGCCGAGCATCGTCTCCGTGTACCCGGTGGCGCGGGCCTCGTCGACGACCCGGCGCAGATAGTCCCGGACCCCGCCGAAGCGCTCGAAGTAGGTGTCCATCAGGCCGCGGGCCTCGCCCGGGTCGATGTTCAGCTGCTGCGAGAGGCCGAAGGCGGAGAGGCCGTAGGCCAGGCCGTACGACATGGCCTTGATCTTGCGGCGCATCTCGGCGTCGACGGCGGACCGCTCGACTCCGAAGACCTGGGAGGCGACGGTGGTGTGCAGGTCCTCGCCGGAGGCGAAGGCCTCGATGAGGCCCTCGTCCTCGGAGAGGTGGGCCATGACCCGCAGCTCGATCTGGCTGTAGTCCGCGGTCATGAGGGCCTCGAAGCCCTCGCCGACGACGAAGCCGTGCCGGATGGCCCGGCCCTCGTCCGTCCGCACCGGCACGTTCTGCAGGTTCGGGTCGGTGGAGGAGAGGCGGCCGGTCGCGGCCACCGTCTGGCTGAAGGTGGTGTGGATCCGGCCGTCGGCGGCGACCGTCTTGATCAGGCCCTCGACGGTGGAGCGCAGGCGGGCCTGCTCGCGGTGGCGGAGCATGATCACGGGCAGGTCGTGCTCGGTCTGGCCGGCCAGCCAGGCGAGGGCGTCGGCGTCCGTCGTGTACCCGGTCTTGGTCTTCTTGGTCTTCGGCAGGTTGAGCTCGCCGAAGAAGACCTCCTGGAGCTGCTTGGGCGAGCCGAGATTGAACTCGTGGCCGACGGAGGCGTGCGCCTCCTTCACGGCCTGCTGCACGGCCCCGGCGAACTGCTGCTCCATGGCCTCCAGGTGGTCGCGGTCGGCGGCGATGCCGTGCCGCTCCAGGCGGGCGAGGAGGGCGGAGGTGGGCAGCTCGACGTCGTGGAGGAGCTCGCGGGCCCCGACCTCGCCGAGCCGCTCGTCGAAGGCCTCGGCGAGGTCGAGGACCGCCCGTGCCTGGGTCATGAGGGCCTCGGCCTCGGCGGTGTCGTCGGCGCCGAAGGCGAGCTGGCCGTCGGCGGCGGCCGCCGGGGCGAGCTCGCGGTGGAGGTACTCGACGGAGAGCGCGTCGAGCGCGAAGGAGCGCCGGCCGGGCTTGACGAGGTAGGCGGCGAGGGCGGTGTCCATGGTGACGCCCGCGATGCTCCAGCCGTGCTCGGGGAAGACCCGCATGGCGCCCTTGGCGTTGTGCATGACCTTGGGGCGGGCCGGGTCGGAGATCCACGCGGCCCAGGCCCGCTCGTCGGTCTCGTCGAGCGAGCTGGGCTCGAACCAGGCGGCGGCTCCGCCGGCGGCGGCGAGGGCGATCTCGCTGACGTTCCCCGTGCCGAGGGCCCAGCTGTCGACGGTGGCGATGCCGAGGGGCTCGGTGCCGTGCTCGGCGAGCCAGGGGGCGAGCTCGCCGGCGCCGAGGACGGTGCCGTCGATCTCGACGCCCGCCTCAGGGGCCGGGGCGGTGTCCTCGGCGGCACCCGGGTCGACGGCGAGGAGCCGCTCGCGCAGCGAGGGGTTGCGGATCTCCAGGGTGTCGAGGACGAGCGCGACGGCCCCGCGGTCGTACGGCTCGCGGGCGAGGTCCGTGACGCCCTTCGGCAGCTCGACGTCCGTGACCATCGCGGTCAGGCGGCGATTGAGCTTGACCGACTCCAGGTGGTCACGGAAGTTCTGGCCGGCCTTGCCCTTGACCTCCTCGGCGCGCGCGACGAGCTCGTCGAAGGAGCCGAACTGGTTGATCCACTTCGCGGCGGTCTTCTCGCCGACGCCGGGGATGCCCGGGAGGTTGTCGGACGGGTCGCCGCGCAGGGCGGCGAAGTCGGGGTACTGCGAGGGGGTCAGGCCGTACTTCTCCTGGACCTTCTCCGGGGTGAAGTGGGTGACCTCGGAGACGCCCTTGGTGGGGTAGATCACGGTGGTGTGCTCGGAGACCAGCTGGAAGGAGTCCCGGTCGCCGGTGAAGATCCGGACGTCGAAGCCCTCGGCCTCGGCCTGGGTGGTGAGGGTCGCGATGACGTCGTCGGCCTCGAAGCCGTCGACCGCGAAGCGCGGCACGTTCATCGCGTCGAGGAGCTCGCCGATCAGCTCGACCTGCCCCTTGAACTCGTCGGGGGTCTTCGAGCGGTTCGCCTTGTACTCGGGGAACTCGTCGGACCGCCAGGTCTTGCGGGACACGTCGAACGCGACCGCGAAGTGCGTGGGCGCCTCGTCGCGCAGGGTGTTCGCCAGCATCGAGGCGAACCCGTAGATCGCGTTCGTCGGCTGTCCCGTCGCGGTGGTGAAGTTCTCCGCGGGCAGCGCGAAGAACGCGCGGTACGCCAGGGAGTGCCCGTCCATGAGGAGGAGTCGCGGGCGGTCCGCTTCGGTCTTCTCGGTCTTCTTCGATGCTGTCTCGGCCACGGAACGATCCTCCCACGGCCCACTGACATTCCCGGTCGCACATGCCCCGTCGCGCTCCCCGGCCCGCCGCGCCGTCGGTGGCGCGTGACAGGATCGGAGACGTACGCCGCAGGATTACCGCTCAAGGGAGAGCGCGATGGTCAGCAAGCCCCCGGCCGGTGACCCGGTACAGGACGCACCGCAGGTCACGCCGCCGCAGCACGCCGCCGCAGGCCTGCCCGCCATCGGGCACACCCTGCGCATCGCGCGGGATCAGATGGGTCTGGGCCGCACCGCGCGGACCCTGCTCAAGGTCAACCAGAAGGACGGCTTCGACTGTCCGGGCTGCGCGTGGCCGGAGGAGGACAAGCGGCACGTCGCGGAGTTCTGCGAGAACGGCGCGAAGGCGGTCGCGGAGGAGGCGACGCTGCGCCGGGTGACCCCGGAGTTCTTCGCCGCGCACCCGGTGGCGGACCTGGCGACCCGCAGCGGGTACTGGCTGGGCCAGCAGGGCCGTATCACCGAGCCCATGCTGCTGGCGGAGGGCGGCGAGCGGTACGAGCCGGTGACCTGGGAGCGGGCCTTCGCGATCATCGCCGAGGAGCTCCGGGCCCTGGGCTCCCCCGACGAGGCGCTGTTCTACACCTCGGGCCGGACCAGCAACGAGGCCGCGTTCCTGCTCCAGCTCTTCGCCCGCGAGTTCGGCACGAACAACCTCCCGGACTGCTCCAACATGTGCCACGAGTCCTCGGGTTCGGCGCTGACGGAGACCATCGGCATCGGCAAGGGCAGCGTCTCCCTGGAGGACCTGCACCGGGCGGACCTGATCATCGTGGCCGGGCAGAACCCGGGCACGAACCACCCCCGGATGCTCTCGGCCCTGGAGAAGGCGAAGGCCGCGGGCGCCCGGATCATCTCGGTGAACCCGCTGCCGGAGGCGGGTCTGGAGAAGTTCAAGAACCCGCAGACCCCGCACGGCATGCTCAAGGGCGCGGCGCTCACCGACCTCTTCCTCCAGATCCGGATCGGCGGCGACCAGGCCCTCTTCCGGCTGCTCAACAAACTGGTCCTCGAGACGCCCGGGGCGGTCGACGAGGAGTTCGTACGGGAACACACCCACGGGTACGAGGAGTTCACCGCGGCGGCGCGGGCGGCCGACTGGGACGAGACGCTCGCCGCGACCGGTCTGACGCGCGCCGAGATCGAGCGGGCGCTGGAGATGGTGCTCGCCTCGGAGCGGACGATCGTCTGCTGGGCGATGGGGCTCACTCAGCACAAGCACTCGGTGCCGACCATCCGCGAGGTGGTCAACTTCCTTCTGCTGCGCGGGAACATCGGGCGGCCGGGCGCGGGCGTGTGCCCGGTGCGCGGCCATTCGAACGTGCAGGGCGACCGGACGATGGGGATCTTCGAGCGCCCCGCGCCGGCCTTCCTGGACGCCCTGGACAAGGAGTTCGGGATCGTCTCGCCGCGTCACCACGGCTTCGACGTGGTCCGCTCGATCCAGGCGCTGCGCGACGGCGAGGCGAAGGTGTTCTTCGCGATGGGCGGCAACTTCGTGGGGGCGACGCCCGACACGGAGGTGACGGAGGCGGCGATGCGCAACGCCCGTCTGACCGTCCACGTGTCGACGAAGCTGAACCGCTCGCACGCGGTCACGGGCACGCGCGCGCTGATCCTGCCCACGCTCGGGCGCACCGACAAGGACGTACAGAAGAGCGGCCGCCAGATCGTGACGGTCGAGGACTCGATGAGCCTGGTGCACGCCTCGCGCGGCAATCTGCCGCCGGCGAGCCCGCACCTGCTGTCCGAGCCGGCGATCGTGGCGCGCATGGCCCGGGCCGCCCTCGGGGCCGGATCGGCCACGCCCTGGGAGGAGTTCGCGGCGGACTACGCCACGATCCGGGACCGCATCGCGCGCGTGGTGCCCGGTTTCGAGGACTTCAACGCCCGCCTCGCGGCGAACGCGGGCGGCTTCGCGCTGCCGCACGGCCCGCGCGACGAGCGCCGCTTCCCCACGAAGACCGGCAAGGCCAACTTCACGGCCGCGCCCGTCGAGTACCCGAAGGTGCCGGAGGGCAGGCTGCTGCTCCAGACGCTCCGCTCGCACGACCAGTACAACACCACGATCTACGGTCTCGACGACCGCTACCGGGGCATCAAGGGCGGCCGCAGGGTCGTCCTCGTCCACCCCGAGGACGCGGCGGCGTTCGGGCTCGCCGACGGGGCGTACACGGATCTGGTGAGCGAGTGGACGGACGGGACCGAGCGGCGGGCGCCCGGCTTCCGGGTGGTGCACTACCCGACGTCCCGGGGCTGCGCGGCGGCCTACTACCCGGAGACGAACGTCCTCGTACCGCTGGAGTCCACGGCGGACGTCAGCAACACACCCGCCAGCAAGTCCGTGATCGTCCGTCTGGAACAATCACAGTCCGCCTAAGCGTTTGCTCAGGCGCTCAAGCGATGCCGTACGAAGACGAACGGAGCCGGGCCATGGGTGAACAGCAGCACGTGAAGTTCCCGCAGGAGGTCATCGACGAGTACGCGGCACTCGGCGTCGACCTGCCCGCGCTCTTCTCCGCCGGGCACCTCGGCAACAGGATGGGCGTACAGATCCTGGAGGCCTCGGCCGAGCGGGTCGTCGGCACCATGCCCGTGGAGGGCAACACGCAGCCGTACGGGCTCCTCCACGGCGGCGCCTCGGCGGTGCTCGCCGAGACCCTGGGCTCGATCGGTTCGATGCTGCACGGCGGGGTGTCGAAGATCGCGGTCGGCGTCGACCTCAACTGCACCCATCACCGCGGGGTGCGCAGCGGCGTCGTGACCGGCGTGGCGACCCCCGTGCACCGCGGACGGTCCACCGCCACGTACGAGATCGTCATCAGCGACGAGCAGGGCAAGCGGGTCTGCTCGGCGCGGCTGACCTGCCTGCTGCGCGAGATCACCGCGAAGGACGCGGAGATCGTCACGGGCGGCTGACGGGCACGGACGGACGATCAAGGGGCGGCACCCATGGGGTGCCGCCCCTTCGTCGTCCCCTCTTCGATTCCGCCCATTGTCACTCTCCGTGATCTTCATTCGGGAGGTGAACGGGGGAAATCCGGGCGGAACGGAAGGGCCGATTCGTCCGCTGAGGTTTCTGCCACTGTCCGATATCCGGAGAGTCCGCTGAGCGGACCGTCAGTACCAAGAATCGCTCAAGCCCCTTAGCGGAACTGCATGTTCTCACTATGTGAACACTGCATTACCGACCGCTATGCCCCGATATTCCCTAGCGGCGCGCACACTCTTTCCCCCTCGGCATAACAAGACAGTCACATCCTGCCCTCGGCGCTCCCCGACCCTCCCCACCTGCGCTTAGAGTCACCGCCAGTCACCGCGCCGCCGGGCGCGTTCTACTGCACGGCCCTGTACCAACTCAGTACGGCCCGGCGTTCCAAAACGGCACCCCTCGCTCCGCAGCTTCACGGCACCGCCTCATCCGAGGGGGCCGCGCCAGGGAAAGGACCCTTCGTGCGAAACCGTTCGATGCTCATACTCACCACCGCTGTCACCGCGGGAGCACTCACCCTCACCGCCTGTGGTTCGCGCGACGACAAGGGCGGCGAGAAGGGCGCCGGCGACGGCGGCAACGTCACCGTGACCATCGGTCTCGACGCGCCCCTCACGGGTGAGCTGTCCGCCCTGGGCCTCGGTATCAAGAACTCGGCCGACCTCGCGGTCAAGACGGCCAACGAGAAGGCCTACGTCAAGGGCGTGACCTTCAAGCTGGAGTCCCTGGACGACCAGGCCCAGCCCTCCGCCGGCCAGCAGAACGCGACCAAGTTCGTCGCCGACAAGTCCGTCCTCGGCGTCGTCGGCCCGCTGAACTCCTCCGTCGCCGAGTCGATGCAGAAGGTCTTCGACGACGCCAAGCTGGTGCAGGTCTCCCCGGCCAACACCAACCCCGCGCTGAGCCAGGGCATCAACTGGAGCACCGGCGACAAGAAGCGCACCTACAAGTCGTACTTCCGCACCGCGACCACGGACGCCATCCAGGGCCCGTTCGCCGCGCAGTACGTCTTCAACGAGGCCAAGAAGACCAAGGCCTTCATCATCGACGACAAGAAGACCTACGGCGCCGGCCTCGCGGGCACCTTCAAGGGCGAGTTCGAGAAGCTCGGCGGCAAGGTCCTCGGCACCGAGCACATCAACCCCGACACCAAGGACTTCTCCGCGGTCGCGACCAAGGTGAAGAGCTCCGGCGCCGACGTCGTCTACTACGGTGGCGAGTACCCGGCCGCCGGCCCGCTGGCCAAGCAGATCAAGGAAGCCGGCGCGAAGGTCGTCGTCGTCGGTGGCGACGCGATCTACAGCCCCGAGTACGTGAAGCTCGGTGGCGCGGCCGCGACCAACGGCGACATCGCCACCTCGGTCGGCGCGCCGATCGAGTCCCTCGACTCCGCCAAGGAGTTCCTGGCCAACTACAAGGCCAAGGGCTACAAGGAGGCCTACGAGGCCTACGGCGGTTACGCCTACGACTCCACCTGGGCGATCATCGAGGCCGTCAAGAAGGCCGCCGAGGGCAACGGTGGCAAGGCCCCCGAGCGCGCCAAGGTCGTCGAGGCCATGCAGGGTGTCTCCTTCGAGGGCGTGACCGGCAAGGTCTCCTTCGACGAGTTCGGTGACACCACCAACAAGCAGCTGACGGTCTACAAGGTCGAGGGCGGCGCGTTCAAGCCGGTCAAGTCCGACACCTTCGGCGGCTGATCAACCTTCCCGCTCCGCATCACCAGCACTACTCAGCACCACTTTCACCGCGCGGGGGGCCGCACCAGGCTCCCCGCGCGGTGTCACATCCGTCGAAAGTCTCGGAGGACAATGCGGTGAACGAACTGCCGCAGCAGCTGGTCAACGGCCTGCTACTGGGATCCATGTACGGGCTCGTCGCCGTCGGCTACACGATGGTCTACGGCATCGTCCAGCTCATCAACTTCGCCCATGGCGAGATCTTCATGACCGGCGGCTTCGGGGCGCTCACGGTCTGGCTCATCCTGCCCGGCGGCACCAGCATGTGGGTCGCGCTGCCCGTCATGATCATCGGTGCCGTGATCGTCGCGACCACCATAGCCGTCGGAGCGGAACGGTTCGCCTACCGTCCGCTACGGGGCGGCCCCCGCCTCGCCCCGCTCATCACGGCCATCGGCCTCTCGCTCGCCCTGCAGTACGCGGTGTGGGTGTGGTACCCCGAGGCGAAGTCCGCCCGGACCTTCCCGCAGATCCCCGGCGGTCCGATCGAGCTCGGCCCCATCACCATCCAGACCGGTGACGTCTTCCTGCTGATCGCCGCTCCGATCTGCATGGCCGTCCTCGCCTTCTTCGTCATGCGGACCCGTGTCGGCCGCGGCATGCAGGCCACGGCGCAGGACCCGGACACCGCGAAGCTCATGGGCGTCAACACGGACCGGATCATCGTGATCGCGTTCGCCCTCGGCGCCGCGATGGCCGCCGTCGGCGCCGTCGCCTACGGCCTCAAGTACGGCGTCGTCGACTACAAGATGGGCTTCCTCCTCGGTCTGAAGGCCTTCACGGCCGCCGTCCTCGGCGGTATCGGCAACATCTACGGAGCCATGATCGGCGGAGTCGTCCTCGGTATCGCCGAGACCATGGCGACGGCGTACGTCAGCCACATCCCCGGTATGGAGCAGCTCGGCGGCCAGTCCTGGGCCGACGTCTGGGCCTTCGTACTCCTCATCGTCGTACTCCTCGCCCGGCCACAAGGCCTCCTGGGCGAGCGCGTCGCGGACAGGGCGTGAGCACCATGACCACCATCTCCGAGAACACCCAGGCGGCATCGGTCGCCAAGCGGGACGAGGCGACCGGTCTGATCGGCTTCCTGCCGGCCAAGGCCGCCCGCGCCCTCGTCCTGGGCGGCTCCGTCCTCACCGTCGCCAGCTGCTTCCTCGCCTGGACCTGGACGCCCACGTTCCCCGGCGACCTCACGTACTACGGCTCCCCGGCCGGCCTCCAGCTCCAGGTCCTGGTGCTGGGTCTGCTCACCGCCCTCTTCGCCCTCTCCTCGTACGGCGTCAAGGGCACCCGCTGGCTGACCCCGGCCGGCGCCGACGCGGCCGTCAAGGTCGCCGCGCTCGCCGCGTTCGGCACCACCTGGTACACCGTCGCCGCGATCAGCATCTCGCTCGGCGGACCGGTCAACCTGGAGCCGGGCGGCGCGATCGTCGCGTTCGCCACCCTGATCACCCTCCTCGGTGCCCTCGCTCTCCCCTTCGAGCGGCCCTCGGTTCACCCCGTGGACCCCGAGGACACCGGCTGGGACCAGTTCAAGCACCGTGCAGGAAACGGCTGGACGGCCTTCAAGGGCGCCTTCGCCGCCACCGGCACCGCCCGCAAGCTGCCCCCGATGCACTCCTCGGTCGAGATCCTGATCATCACGGGCATCCTCGCCGTGGCGCTCGGCGTCTTCACCTACGGCGTCGGCACCGAGTACGACGAGCTGTTCCTCGGCTTCCTGATCACGGCCGGCGTCGGCTTCGCCGCGATCAACAAGTCGGGCCTCATGCAGCAGGCCACGCAGCTCACCAAGAAGCACCAGAACCTCACCATCGCGGGCGCGTTCACCGCGGCGGCGCTCTTCCCCTTCACCCAGACCGACGACCAGTACGCGACGCTCGGCGTCTACATCCTGATCTTCGCCACGGTCGCCCTGGGCCTGAACATCGTCGTCGGCCTCGCCGGTCTCCTCGACCTCGGTTACGTCGCCTTCCTCGGCGTCGGCGCCTACGCGGCCGCCCTCGTCTCGGGAGCCCCGACCTCCCCGTTCGGCGTGCACTTCCCCTTCTGGGCCGCCGTGCTGGTCGGCGCCGGAGCCTCCCTGGTCTTCGGTGTCCTCATCGGCGCCCCGACCCTGCGGCTGCGCGGCGACTACCTCGCCATCGTGACGCTCGGTTTCGGTGAGATCTTCCGTATCGCCGTCATGAACACCGACGGCACCTCGGGTCCGGACATCACCAACGGCTCCAACGGCATCGCGTCCATCCCGAACCTGAACATCTTCGGGTTCGACTTCGGCGCCGAGCACGCGATCGCCGGATTCACCATCGGCCGCTTCGCGAACTACTTCTTCCTGATGCTGCTGATCATGGCGGTCGTCGTGCTGGTCTTCCGGCGCAGCGGCGACTCCCGTATCGGCCGCGCCTGGGTCGCCATCCGCGAGGACGAGACCGCCGCGCTCGCCATGGGCATCAACGGCTTCCGGGTCAAGCTCATCGCCTTCGCGCTCGGTGCCTCGCTCGCCGGTCTCGCCGGTACGGTGCAGGCCCACGTCACCTACACGGTGACGCCGGAGCAGTACCTCTTCGCCGGTCCCATCCCGCCCAACTCCGCCTTCCTGCTCGCGGCCGTCGTCCTCGGCGGCATGGGCACGATGAGCGGTCCGCTGGTCGGCGCCTCGCTGCTCTTCCTCATCCCGAACAAGCTCCAGTTCATGGGCGAGTACCAGCTCTTCGCCTTCGGCGTCGCGCTGATCCTGCTCATGCGCTTCCGCCCGGAGGGCATGATCGCCAACCGGCGCAACCAGCTGGAGTTCCACGAGAACGACGAGACGCCCGCCACGCCCGTCAAGGCAGGTGCCTGAACCATGACGACCACCACGAAGACCGCCGACGCCACCAAGGCGCCGGTCGCCGGCGAGACCGTTCTCGACGCGCGCGGGGTCACCATGCGCTTCGGCGGCCTCACCGCCGTGCGCGATGTGAACCTGACCGTCAACAGCGGCGAGATCGTCGGTCTCATCGGCCCCAACGGCGCCGGCAAGACCACCTTCTTCAACTGCCTCACCGGTCTCTACGTCCCCACCGAGGGTGAGGTCCGGTACAAGGGCCAGGTCCTGCCGCCCACGTCGTACAAGGTCACCGACGCCGGCATCGCCCGCACCTTCCAGAACATCCGTCTGTTCCACAACATGACGGTCCTGGAGAACGTCCTCGTCGGACGCCACACCCGGATGAAGCAGGGCCTCTGGTCGGCGCTGCTCCGTCTGCCCGGCTTCAAGAAGGCCGAGGCGGAGGCGACCGAGAAGGCCATGGAGCTCCTGGAGTTCATCGGCCTCCAGGACAAGGCGCAGCACCTCGCCAAGAACCTCCCGTACGGAGAGCAGCGCAAGCTGGAGATCGCCCGCGCCCTCGCGAGCGACCCCGGTCTGATCCTGCTCGACGAGCCCACCGCCGGCATGAACCCGCAGGAGACGCGGGCGGCGGAGGAACTCATCTTCGCCATCCGGGACATGGGCGTCGCCGTGCTCGTCATCGAGCACGACATGCGGTTCATCTTCAACCTCTGCGACCGGGTCGCCGTGCTCGTCCAGGGCCAGAAGCTGATCGAGGGCGACAGCCAGACCGTCCAGAGCGACGAGCGGGTCATCGCCGCGTACCTGGGCGAGCCCGTCGCGGAGAGCACGCCGGAGGTGGAGGCCCCAGCCGAGGACGCCCCCGCCAAGGACGCGCCCGCCAAGGACGCACCGGCCGAGGAAGCTTCGTCGGAGGACGAGGCGACCGAGGACGAGCCGTCGGAGGACGATTCCGCCGAGGACGAGCCCGCCGAGGACGCCCCTGAGGCCGCCGACGCCCCGGAGTCCTCGGAGGACACCCCGCACGACCCTGCTTCGGGCAAGGAGAACGACGCATGACCGCACTGCTCGAAGTCGAGGACCTGCGCGTCGCCTACGGGAAGATCGAGGCCGTCAAGGGCATCTCCTTCTCCGTCAACGCCGGTGAGGTCGTCACCCTCATCGGCACCAACGGCGCCGGGAAGACCACCACCCTGCGGACCCTCTCCGGGCTCCTCAAGCCGGTCGGCGGCCAGATCAAGTTCGAGGGCAAGTCCCTCCGCAAGATCCCCGCGCACAAGATCGTCTCGCTGGGTCTGGCCCACTCCCCCGAGGGCCGGCACATCTTCCCCCGCATGACGATCGAGGAGAACCTCCTCCTCGGCGCCTTCCTCCGGAAGGACACCGCGGGCATCGCCAAGGACGTCCAGCGCGCCTACGACCTCTTCCCGATCCTGGGCGAGCGTCGCAAGCAGGCCGCCGGCACGCTCTCCGGTGGTGAGCAGCAGATGCTCGCCATGGGCCGGGCGTTGATGTCCCAGCCGAAGCTGCTCATGCTCGACGAGCCCTCCATGGGCCTCTCGCCGATCATGATGCAGAAGATCATGGCGACGATCGCCGAGCTGAAGGCCCAGGGCACCACGATCCTGCTCGTCGAGCAGAACGCCCAGGCCGCGCTCGCCCTGGCGGACCAGGGTCACGTCATGGAGATCGGCAAGGTCGTGCTCTCGGGCACGGGACAGAACCTGCTCCACGACGAGTCCGTCCGCAAGGCGTACCTCGGCGAGGACTGACCGGTTCGGTCCGCACCACAGACGGAAGGCCCGCCCCACAGTGACGTGGGGCGGGCCTTCTTCATGTGGCGCGTACGGAGCGGGCTCCGGCCGCGCCGTACGGCTCCGGGGCTTACTGGCCCTTGGCCGCCTTCTTCTCCTCGGCGTCCTCGATGACCGCCTCGGCGACCTGCTGCATCGACATGCGCCGGTCCATGGAGGTCTTCTGGATCCAGCGGAACGCGGCCGGCTCCGTCAGCCCGTACTGGGTCTGCAGGATCGACTTGGCGCGGTCCACCAGCTTGCGGGTCTCCAGACGGAGGGAGAGGTCGGCGACCTCCTTCTCCAGGGCGCGCAGCTCGGCGAAGCGGGAGACGGCCATCTCGATGGCGGGCACCACGTCGCTCTTGCTGAACGGCTTGACCAGGTACGCCATGGCGCCGGCGTCCCGGGCGCGCTCGACGAGGTCGCGCTGCGAGAAGGCGGTCAGCATGAGGACCGGGGCGATGGACTCGCCGGCGATCTTCTCGGCGGCGGAGATGCCGTCGAGGACGGGCATCTTCACGTCGAGGATGACGAGGTCGGGGCGGTGCTCGCGGGCGAGCTCGACGGCGGTGGCGCCGTCTCCGGCCTCACCGACGACCGTGTAGCCCTCTTCTTCCAGCATCTCTTTGAGGTCGAGGCGGATGAGCGCCTCGTCCTCGGCGATGACGACGCGGGTCGTCAGCGGCGGGACGTGCGACGGCTCGGCGTCGTCGGCGGGCTGGGGCGACTCGGGGGCGGTCACGCGGGCTCCTCGTTCGATGGCCTCGTTCCGGAGGCG
Organism: Streptomyces gardneri; assembly: GCF_006539185.1. GTDB lineage: Bacteria > Actinomycetota > Actinomycetes > Streptomycetales > Streptomycetaceae > Streptomyces > Streptomyces gardneri. The sequence continues at coordinate 20,850 of NZ_BJMN01000071.1, read as the reverse complement.
GATACAGCTCCCCATGAGCCTACCCACCTCCTGTAAGGTAGGGGCACGGCGGGTGATCACCGACCTTCGTTTCGAAGGATGCCCCGGTAGCCCAGCGGAAGAGGCAGTGGTCTCAAACACCATACAGCGTGGGTTCGAATCCCACCCGGGGCACTTTACCTTTGATTCCAAGGTTCGAGACGAATGGGTCCGCGCTCCGCCGTACGGCCTACGTCAGGGGCTCGCCGATGTGGTGGACCCGGACCAGGTTCGTCGAACCGGCGACACCCGGCGGGGAACCCGCCGTGATGACCACGATGTCGCCCGGCCGGCAGCGCCCGATCCTCAGCAGCTCCTCGTCGACCTGGGCCACCATCGCGTCCGTGGAGTCGACGTGCGGACCGAGGAAGGTCTCGACGCCCCACGTGAGGTTGAGCTGCGAGCGCGTCGCCGGGTCCGGCGTGAAGGCGAGCAGCGGGATCGGCGAGCGGTAGCGGGAGAGCCGCTTGACCGTGTCGCCGGACTGGGTGAAGGCCACCAGGAACTTGGCCCCGAGGAAGTCGCCCATCTCGGCGGCGGCCCGGGCGACGGCGCCGCCCTGGGTGCGGGGCTTGTTGCGCTCGGTCAGCGGCGGCAGCCCCTTGGCGAGGACGTCCTCCTCGGCGGCCTCGACGATCCGGCTCATGGTGCGGACCGTCTCGACCGGGTAGCGGCCGACGCTGGTCTCGCCGGAGAGCATGACGGCGTCGGTGCCGTCGATGACCGCGTTCGCCACGTCGCTCGCCTCGGCGCGCGTGGGGCGGGAGTTGTCGATCATCGAGTCGAGCATCTGGGTGGCGACGATGACCGGCTTGGCGTTGCGCTTGGCCAGCTTGACCGCCCGCTTCTGGACGATCGGCACCTGCTCCAGGGGCATTTCGACGCCCAGGTCGCCGCGGGCGACCATGATGCCGTCGAAGGCGGCGACGATCTCCTCGATGTTCTCGACGGCCTGCGGCTTCTCGATCTTGGCGATGACGGGCAGCCGGCGGCCCTCCTCGTCCATGATCCGGTGGACGTCCACGATGTCCCGGGCGCTGCGGACGAAGGACAGGGCGATGACGTCGGCGCCGATGCGCAGGGCCCAGCGGAGGTCCTCGATGTCCTTCTCGGACAGGGCGGGCACGGAGACGGCGACGCCCGGGAGGTTCAGGCCCTTGTGGTCGGAGACCATGCCGCCCTCGATGACCAGGGTGTTCACCCGGGGGCCCTCGACGGAGGTGACCTCCAGGGTGACGCGGCCGTCGTCGACGAGGATGCGCTCGCCGGCGGTCACGTCCGCGGCGAGGCCGGAGTAGGTCGTCCCGCAGCAGTGGCGGTCGCCCTCCATCGACTCGACGGTGATGGCGAACTCGTCGCCGCGTTCAAGGAGTACGGGACCTTCACGGAAGCGGCCGAGACGGATCTTCGGGCCTTGAAGGTCGGCGAGCACACCGATGCTGCGACCGGTCTCGTCGGAGGCTTTGCGTACGCGCTGGTAGCGCTCCTCGTGCTCGGCGTACGTGCCGTGACTGAGGTTGAAGCGGGCCACGTCCATTCCGGCCTCGATCAACGCCTTGATCTGGTCGTATGTTTCGGTGGCGGGCCCAAGGGTACAAACGATTTTCGCTCGGCGCATAAGTCGAGCCTAGGCCTTACCCATCAGTAGGAAATTGGTGCGGCATGACTACTCAACAACCTTTCCGTGAAAGGTTGTTGACAAGACTTGAATCTGTGCACCGGGGTGCTCCGATGAGCGATTTTCGCGCCCCCGCGCCCCTTGTCTCAGAGTGCGGGCGGCACCATCGTGAAGCGCGCGACGACCTCGGCGGTGACCGTCTGCCGCTGCGGTTCGAGGTCCAGCGGAGGTGCCTCGCCGGCCCGCTCCGCCGCGAAGCCCGCCGGCGCCGCGGCGAAGACCGGGGACATCGCCGACATGCCGGGGCCTTCGAGCCCGGCGTCCGAGAGTTCGAGGAGTGAGGCCAGCGAGGTGCCAAGGGCCGACGCGTACGCCCGCGCCCGCTGCACGGCCTCCGTCACCGCGAGGCGGCGCGCCTCGGCGTACGCCGGGGAGTCCGGCCGCAGCTCCCACCACGGGCCGTCGACGCCCGTCATCTCCACATCGGCGAGCCGGGTCACCAGCTCACCGAGGGCCGTGAAGTCGGTCAGCTCGGCCGTCAGCCGCACCCGGCCCACGTAGGCGTGCACCCGCTCGCCGCGCCCGCGCCTGCCGAGCTCCGGTGAGATCGAGAACCGGCCCGTCTCCAGCTTCTCGACCGTCTCCCCCTGCGCCTTGACGAGGTCGAGCACCTGTCCGTTCCGCCGGGTCAGCTCCGCGAGCGTCGCCGAGCGGTCCGTACCGCGCGCGGAGACCGTCACCCAGATCCGGGCGAACTCGGGATCGACCTCGAGCCGGCCCTCGCCACGCACCGTCACCTGCGGGGCCTGCGGGCTCGCTTGTTCCTGCGTCACGTCCTGACTCCTTCATGTTCGGTAACGATCGTCCACCGAACACTTTCCCACTCCGTAACCCGAAAGGGCTGTTGCCGACGTGCCGCCCTGAGCCAGAATCTACGCGCGTTGTGCGTGCTGATCGTGCGCCGCGAGCAACGCCATCGAACCAAGGAGAAACACATGCCGTTGAACCGCCGGACGTTCCTGGAGAGCTCCGTGGCCGTCGGGGCCGGAGCCGCCCTCACCGCGGGTGTCGCCGCCCCCGCCGAGGCCCACGGACACCGCCCCAAGCCGGCGAAGCGGTACTCGTTCACCGTGATGGGCACGACCGACCTGCACGGGAACGTCTTCAACTGGGACTACTTCACGGACAAGGAGTTCGACGACAAGGCGCACAACGACATCGGTCTCGCCAAGATCTCCACCCTCGTCGACCAGGTCCGCGCGGCCAAGGGCCGCTGCAACACCCTCCTCATCGACGCCGGCGACACCATCCAGGGCACCCAGCTGTCCTACTACTACGCCAAGGTCGACCCCATCACCCGGGCCGGCGGCCCGGTCCACCCGATGGCCCAGGCGATGAACGCCATCGGCTACGACGCCGCCGCGCTCGGCAACCACGAGTTCAACTACGGCATCCCGGTGCTGCGGAAGTTCGAGGAGCAGTGCGACTTCCCGCTGCTCGGCGCCAACGCGCTCGACGCGAAGACCCTGCGCCCGGCCTTCCCCCCGTACAGCATGCACCGGATGCGCACCCCGCACGGCAAGGACGTCAAGGTCGCGATACTCGGCCTGACCAACCCGGGCATCGCCATCTGGGACAAGGCGAACGTCTCCGGGAAGATGGTCTTCCCCGGTCTGGAGGAGCAGGCCGCGAAGTGGGTGCCGAAGCTGCGCTCGATGGGCGCGGACGTGGTCGTCGTCTCGGCGCACTCCGGCTCCAGCGGCACCTCCTCGTACGGTGACCAGCTCCCCCACATCGAGAACGCGGCCGGGCTCGTCGCCGAGCAGGTGCCGGGCATCGACGCGATCCTCGTCGGCCACGCGCACACCGAGATCCCCGAGTACCGGGTGAAGAACAAGGAGACCGGCAAGGACGTCGTCCTGTCCGAGCCGCTCAAGTGGGGCCAGCGCCTCACCACCTTCGACTTCGACCTGGTGTGGGAGAAGGGCCGCTGGGTCGTCGAGAAGGTCGCCGCGCAGGTCCTCAACTCCAACCTGGTGGCGGAGGACCCGGAGATCACCGGGCTGCTCGCGGACGAGCACCGGAAGGTCGTCGACTACGTCAACCAGGTCATCGGCACCTCCACGGCGGTCATGACCACGGCCGACGCGCCGTGGAAGGACGAGCCGATCATCGACCTGATCAACGTCGTCCAGGCGGAGACGGTGAAGGCGGCCCTCGCGGGCGGCGCGCACGCCGCGCTTCCGGTGCTCTCGCAGGCCTCCTGCTTCTCGCGTACGGCCCGCATCCCGGCCGGTGCCATCTCCATCAAGGACGCCGCCGGGCTCTACCCCTTCGAGAACACCCTGGAGGCCCGTCTGATGACGGGTGCCCAGCTGAAGGACTACCTGGAGTACTCGGCGAAGTACTACGTCCTGACGGCGGCGGGCGCGCCCGTGGACACGGCGAAGCTGACGAACGCGGACGGCACGCCGGACTACAACTACGACGCCGTGTCGGGTCTGACGTACGAGATCGACATCGCGAAGCCCGTCGGGCAGCGGATCGTCGGTCTGTCCTTCGAGGGCAAGCCGCTCGACCCGGCCGCGAAGTTCGTCCTCGCGGTCAACAACTACCGGGCGAGCGGTGGCGGCGCGTTCCCGCACATCGCGAACGCCCAGCAGCTGTGGGCGAACTCGGACGAGATCCGCAACACCATCATCCAGTGGGTGAAGGCGAAGGGGACGGTCGACCCGGGTCTGTTCGCTTCGGTGGACTGGAAGCTGACCCGGGACGGCGTGCCGGTCTTCTAGTCGTCACACGTTCTGAGTGAGAGGCGTCAGCTTCCGGTCCTGGGCCGGGATGCTCGGCGCCTCTCGCGCTTCCAGGCCGAAGCTGGTGAAGGCCGTGCGGCGCGGGAGCGGGTAGGGCTCCTTGCCGGTGACCGCGTTGAGGATGGCCGCGCTGCGCCAGGCGGCGAGGCCGAGGTCGGGGGCGCCGACGCCGTGGGTGTGCTTCTCGGCGTTCTGGACGTACACGGAGCCGGTGACGGAGGGGTCGAGGACCAGCCGGTACCGCTCGTCGATCCGGGCGCGGCCCGAGGCGTCGTGCCGCAGGTACGGGTCGAGCCCGGCGAGCATCCGGTCCACGGGGCGCTCGCGGTAGCCGGTCGCGAGGACGACGGCGTCGGTGGTGAGCCGGGAGCGGGTGCCCTGCTGGAGGTGTTCCAGGTGCAGTTCGACCTGTGTGGTGGCGACGCGACCGGCGGTGCGGACCCGGACGCCGGGGGTGAGGACGGCGTCGGGCCAGCCGCCGTGCAGGGTGCGGCGGTAGAGCTCGTCGTGGATGGCGGCGATGGTGTCGGCGTCGATGCCCTTGTGCAGCTGCCACTGACGGGGCACGAGTTCGCCGCGTACGGGCTCGGGCAGGGAGTGGAAGTAGCGGGTGTAGTCGGGGGTGAAGTGCTCCAGGCCGAGCTTCGAGTACTCCATGGGCGCGAAGGCCTCGGTGCGGGCCAGCCAGTGGATCCGCTCGGCTCCGGCGGGCCGGGCGCGGAGCAGGTCGAGGAAGACCTCGGCGCCGGACTGGCCCGAGCCGATGACGGTGACGTGATCGGCGGCGAGGAGCGACGCGCGGTGGGTGAGGTAGTCGGCCGAGTGGATCACGGGGACGCCGGGGGCTTCGGCGAGCGGCCGGAGGGGCTCGGGGACGTACGGCTCGGTGCCGACCCCGAGGACGACGTTCCGGGCGTAGGCGCGGCCGAGGGCCTCGGCCTCGCCCTCCGGATCGATCTGGGTGAAGTCGACCTCGAAGAGGCGGCGCTCGGGGTTCCAGCGGACGGAGTCGACCTGGTGGCCGAAGTGGAGGCCGGGGAGCCGCTCGCTGACCCAGCGGCAGTACGCGTCGTACTCGGCGCGCTGGATGTGGAACTTCTCCGCGAAGTAGAAGGGGAAGAGGCGCTCGCGGCTCTTCAGGTAGTTGAGGAAGGTCCAGGGGCTGGCGGGGTCCGCGAGGGTCACCAGGTCGGCGAGGAAGGGGACCTGGAGGGTGGCGCCCTCGATGAGGAGGCCGGGGTGCCAGTGGAAGGCAGGCCGCTGCTCGTAGAAGGTGGCCGCGAGGCCGCCGGGGATGCCGTGCGCGAGGGCGGCGAGCGAGAGGTTGAAGGGGCCGATGCCGACGCCCACCAGGTCGTGGGGCCGGTCGAGTTCGTCCTTGGGAGTGCTGCCGGTCATCGGTGCGCGCTGCCTTCCACGAGGGTGATGAGCTGTGCCAGATCGCCGGGGGTGGCGTGGGGGTTGAGCAGGGTGGCCTTGAGCCAGAGGCGGCCGTCCGCCTCGGCGCGGCCGAGGACCGCGCGGCCCTCGGCGAGGAGGGTGCGGCGGATCGCGGCGACGGTCTCGTCGTCGGCCTCGGTCGGACGGAAGAGGACGGTCGTGAGGGTGGGCCGGGCGCGCAGGTCGAGGCCGGGGGTCTTCTCCACGAGGTCGGCGAGGTCCTGGGCGAGGGACATGCACGCGTCGACGAGGGCGCCGAGGCCGGAGCGGCCGAGGGCGCGGAGGGTGACGGCCGTCTTGAGGACGTCCGGGCGGCGGGTCGTGCGCAGGGAGCGGCCGAGGAGGTCGGGGAGGCCGGCCTCGGTGTCGTCGTCGGCGTTGAGGTAGTCGGCGGTGTGGCCGAGGACGGTGAGGTCGTCGGCGTCGCGTACGGCGAGGAGTCCGGCGGCGGCCGGCTGCCAGCCGAGCTTGTGCAGGTCGACGGTGACGGTACGGGCCCGGTCGAGGCCGTCGAGGAGGTGGCGGTGGGTGCGGCTGAGGAGGGCGGGGCCTCCGTAGGCGGCGTCGACGTGGAGCTCGGCGCCGTGGGCCGCGCAGACGTCGGCGAGCTCCGGGAGCGGGTCGATCAGGCCCTCGTCGGTGGTGCCGGCGGTGGCGGCGACGAGGACGGGGCCCCCGGTGTGTGCCAGGGCCTCGGCGAGGGCGGCCGGTTCGAGGACGCCGTGCGGAGTGGGGACGGTGACGGGGGCGGGGAGGCCGAGGAGCCAGGCGGCGCGGTGGAAGGAGTGGTGGGCGTTGGCGCCGACGACGGTCCGGACGGGACGGTCGTGTCCGGCGTGGCGTTCGCGCGCGAGGAGCAGGGCGAGCTGGTTGGACTCGGTGCCGCCGGTGGTGACGAGGGCGTCGGGGTGCCGCGCCGCCGGGAAGGCCTCGGCGGCGAGGGCGGCCGTGACCAGGGCTTCGAGGGCGGAGGCGGCGGGGGCCTGGTCCCAGGAGTCCATGGACGGGTTGAGCGCGGAGGCGGCGAGGTCGGCGGCGGCGGCGAGCGCGAGGGGCGGGGTGTGGAGGTGGGCGGCGCAGAGCGGGTGCGCCGGGTCGGCGGCGCCGGCCGCGAGGGCCCGGACGAGGGTGCGGAGGGCCTCGTGGGGGCCGGTGCCGGTCTCGGGGAGTACGGCCCCGAGGGCCTCCACCCGTGCCGCGACGGCCTCCGGCCCGCCGGCCGGAAGGGGTCCGCCCCGCTCCTCGGCGCCGACGCGCAGGGCGTCGAGGACGGTGTCCAGGAGGGGGCGGAGGGCATCGGCGCCGGGGGCGCCTCCGGCGAGGGGTGGGGATGCGGCACACATGGACGACAGCGTGCCGGGGGTTGTCGGGGTTTGTCCGAGGAGTCGGTCCTTGTGACCCGAACGGGGGACACGGGCTGGCGCGGGGCGGTGGTGGCCGCCCCGCGCCCGTGGCCGTCAGGCCTTGCGGACCGCCAGGGCCCGGCGGAGGTCGTCGAGTTGGTCGACGAGCTTGCGGTGGAGGGCCGGGATCATCGTGTCGGCGGTCAGGTGGGACTCGCCGAGGGCCAGGGAGTCGGTGTCGATCGCGTACGACGGGAAGGCGTAGCGGCCGGCGGCCTCGGCCATGGCGGGGCCGCGCCGGGCGCCGAGGGCGGTGGCGGCGGCGTAGAAGCGGGGCACGTACGCGCTGACGAGCTCGGCCTGTTCGGGCTGCCAGAAGCCCCGGGCGGTGGCGGTGAAGAGGTAGTTGGACAGGTCGTCCGTGTCGAAGAGCGCCGACCAGGCGGCCTCCTTCGCCGCCGGGTCCGGGAGGGCGGCCCGGCAGAGGGCGGCGCCCTCCTGGCCGGTGGCGCTCGGGTCGCGCTCCAGCTCCGCGGCGATCACCGTCTCGTCGGTGGCGCCGAGGACGGCGAGGCGGGCGAGGATCCGCCAGCGCAGCTCGGGGTCGAGCTCGGGGCCGCCGTGGACGGTGCCCTCCTCCAGCCAGGAGGCGAGCTTCTCGGGGGTGGTGGCGCTGTCGACGAAGGTGCGGACGGCCGTGAGGCGCAGGCCCGGGGCCTCGCCGTCCTCGGTGCGGCGCAGCAGCGCGCGGGCGATCTCGCCGATCGTCGCGAGGGCGGCGGGGCGCTCGTCCTCGGCGACGTACCGGTCGGCGATCTGGGTGCGGGCGAAGGCCAGCACGCCCTGGACGAGGGAGAGTTCGGTCTCCTCGGGCAGGTGCGCGCGGGCCGTCTCCAGGTACTCGGCGGGGGCGAGGGCGCCGTCGCGGACCATGTCGCGCAGCGCGTTCCAGATCACGGCGCGGGTCAGCGGGTCGGGGATGCCGGAGAGGCCGCGCAGGACGGTCTCCTCGGAGACCTCGTCGAAGCGCAGCTTGGCGTAGGTGAGGTCCCCGTCGTTGAGGGTGACGAGGGCGGGGCGCGGGCCCGTCAGTTCGGCGGGGGCGGCCTGCGGGACGTCGAGGGCGAGGCGCTCGCGGAGGGTGAGCTCGCCGTCGGGCCGCCGGTCGTAGACGCCGGCCTCGATGCGGTGCGGGCGGCTGCCGTCGCGGTCGACGGTGAGCCGCCAGCGGGTGCCCTCGCCGTCGAGGCGCGGGGTGAGCGTGTCGACGCCGGTGGTGCGCAGCCACTGCTCGGCCCAGCCGTGGACGTCGCGGTCGGTGGCGGCGGCGAGGTTGTCGATGAAGTCGGCGAGGGTGGCGTTGCCGAACTTGTGCCGCTTGAAGTGGATGTTGATGCCGGCGAGGAAGTCCTTCTCGCCGAGCCAGGCGACGAGCTGGCGGAGGGCGGAGGCGCCCTTGGCGTAGGAGATGCCGTCGAAGTTGAGGAGCGCGGAGGCGGTGTCGGGGACGGCCTCCGGGTCCGGGGCGACGGGGTGCGTGGAGGGCCGCTGGTCGGCCTCGTAGCCCCAGGCCTTGCGGGTGACGCCGAAGTCGACCCAGGTGTCGGGGAAGAGGTCGGCGCAGGCCTCGTTGACGGTCTGGAAGCCCATGTACTCGGCGAAGGACTCGTTCAGCCAGATGTCGTCCCACCAGCGCAGGGTGACGAGGTCGCCGAACCACATGTGGGCCATCTCGTGGGCGATGACCATGGCCCGGGTCTGGCGCTCGGTGACGGTGACGGCGGAGCGGAAGACGAACTCGTCGCGGAAGGTGACGAGTCCGGGGTTCTCCATCGCGCCGGCGTTGAACTCGGGGACGAAGGCCTGGTCGTACGAGTCGAAGGGGTACGGCTCGTCGAACTTCTCGTGGTAGCGGTCGTAGCAGGCCTTGGTGACGGCGAGGATCTCGTCGGCGTCGGCGTCGAGGTGGGGGGCGAGGGAGCGGCGGCAGTGGATGCCGAAGGGGAGCCCGGCGTGCTCGGTGCGGACCGAGTGCCAGGGGCCGGCGGCGACGCAGACGAAGTAGGTGGAGAGCAGCGGGGTGGGGGCGGCCCGCCAGCTGCCGTCGGGCTGCTGCTCGGTGATGCCGTTGGAGAGGACGGTCCAGCCTTCGGGGGCGGTGACGCCGAGCTCGAAGACGGCCTTCAGGTCGGGCTGGTCGAAGGCGGCGAAGACGCGCTGGACGTCCTCCATGAAGAGCTGCGTGTAGACGTACGACTCGCCGTCGGTGGGGTCCGTGAAGCGGTGCATGCCCTCGCCCGTGCGGGAGTACCGCATGGTCGTGGTGACGCTCAGCTCGTGCTCGCCCTCGGTGAGGCTCAGCGGGAGCCGGTTGCCGTCGAGGGCGGCGGTGTCGAGGGGCTCGCCGTCGAGGACTGCGGAGTGCAGGGTCTCGGGCTTGAGCTCGACGAAGGTGTCCCCCGCGGCGCGGGCCGTGAAGCGGACGACGCTCTGTGAGCGGAAGGTCTCGTCGCCGGTGGTGAGGTCGAGGTCCACCCGGTAGTGGTGGACGTCGAGGAGCTGGGCACGGGTCTGCGCTTCGTCGCGCGTCAGTACGGACATGGGCCCTATGCTGCCCGATGCCTTCCCCATCGGGCAGGGGTGGTGCGTTTGTGCCCGGTCTGTGCCCCCTCAGGCGAGTCCGGAGCCGTTCAGGTGGGCGAAGGCGGCCGTGAGGCGGGGGCGGTCGTAGCCGGTGGGGCCGGACGCGCCGCTGGACAGCAGGGTCTGGAGGAGGATCCGCGCCTTGGCGGGGTCGAGGGGGCCCGCGGGGATCAGTCCGTGGTGCAGGAGGTCGTACTCGGAGCCGGGGCCGCGGTAGGTGTGCGAGAGGGTCGCTCCGCCGCCCGTGCGGGAGGCGAGGACGACCGGGATGCGGCGGGCGAGCTCGGCGAGCGGGTCGACGAACCAGGCGGGGACGTGGCCGGCGCCGAACGCGGCGACGACGAGGCCCTGGAAGCGGTCGTCGACGGCTTCGAGGAGTTCGCCCCGGTCGCCCTGGGAGAGCGTCAGGAGGGCCACCCGTACCGACGGGTCGAAGCTCAGCGAGCAGAGGGCTGCGGGGACGGCGGGGCGGAGCAGGATCCGGGGCTCGCCCTCGACGACGGTGCCGATCGGTCCCGCGCCGGGCGAGGCGAAGGTGGTGACCGAGGTCGTGTGGGTCTTGCGGGCCAGGCGGGCGGCGTGGATCTCGTCCCCGAGGACGACGAGGACACCGAGGTTCCGGCAGGCGGGGTCGGCGGCGACGGCGAGCGCGGCGGCGAGGTTGGCGGGGCCGTCGGCGCCGGGCAGGTCGGGGCGGCGCATGGCGCCGGTGACGGCGATCGGCTGCTCGGTGGTGCAGAGCAGGTCGAGGAGGAAGGCGGTCTCCTCCAGGGTGTCGGTGCCCTGGACGACGACCACGCCGGAGCCCTCGGCGACGGTCTTGCGCACCTCCTCCGCCAGCGCGGCGAGGTCCTCGTGGGTGATCGAGGAGCTGGGGACGCGCCGGAAGTCGCGGAGGACGACGTCCTCGGGCGCGCCCAGCTCGGCGAGGACCTCCTGGCCGGTCATGCGGGCCGCGTCACCGCCCCGCGCCGAGATGGTCCCGCCGAGCGTGAAGACCGTGACGCGTGCCATCAGCGTGCTCCGTCCGCGATCGTCTCGTGGTGGCGGATGACCTCGGCGATGATGAAGTTGAGGAGCTTCTCCGCGAAGGCCGGGTCCAGTTTCGCGCTCTCGGCCAGTTCCCGCAGCCGGGCGATCTGGCGGGCCTCGCGGGCGGGGTCGGCGGGCGGCAGCTTGTGCTCGGCCTTGAGGACGCCGACCTGCTGGGTGCACTTGAAGCGCTCGGCGAGCATGTACACGACCGCGGCGTCGATGTTGTCGATGCTCTCGCGGAGCCGGGTCAGTTCGGCCCGTACGGAGTCGTCGACCGGGCGGGGCAGGGTGGAGTCACTCATGATCTGCGAGCTTAGACGGATCTCGGCAGGATCGTGGGCGGGTGTTCGGGATCCGGTACGCGGTTGCTCCAGCCGCCGTGGACGGACCGCCCCTGCTGCTCGCGGAAGCGGATGGGCGCGGTGCCGACCCGGCGGGTGAAGAGCCGGGAGAAGTAGGCGGGGTCGTCGTAGCCGACGCGGCGTGCGACGGCCGCGACGGGGAGCTCGGTGGCGGCGAGGAGTTCCTTGGCGCGGCCGAGGCGGACGGTGAGCAGGTAGTCCTTGGGGCTGCAGCCGGCGGCGCGGCGGACGGCGGTGCGCAGTTCGGCGGGGGTCATGCCGTGCCGGGCCGCGTGTTCGGCGACGGAGAGCGGCTGGAAGGCGTCGCGGGCGAGCGCGGCGAGGACGGGGTCGCCGTCGGCGTTGGTGTCGGCGCGGGCCCGGCGCAGGGCGACGAGCAGCTCGTGGACGGCGGCGCCGGTCTCGACCTCCAGGAGGGGGTTGCCGGGGCGGGCGGCCCTGGCGATCCGGCTGATGGCGGCGCGGGCGGGGGCGGCGTCGGAGAGGGGCACGACGGGCCGGTCGGGCTCGATGTAGCCGAGCTCGGTGTAGGTGGCGGTGGCGGGTCCCGAGAAGTCGACGAAGGCCTCGTCCCAGCCGGTGCCGGTGTCGGCGGCGTAGTGGTGGGGGGTGCCGGGGGTGAGCCAGATGAGGGCGGGGGCGGTGACGGCGGTGCGGCGGCCGTCGACGCCCAGGTACCAGCCGCTGCCGGCGGAGACGACGACGGCGACGTGGTGGTCGAGGGTGCGCGGTCCGACAGTGGGGAGGGTGCCGTGCTGGAGCCCGACCCCGAGGCAGACGAGGCCGAGGCGGTGGTGGACGGGGCTGGGCGTGAAGTAGCGCATCCAGGTGTGGTACATGCGGCGTTCCCTTCCCGGGGCCTGGTCCTCCGGGCCCTCCCAGGGCCGGTCGGGCCCTAACGTCCAAACTGCGACGATCTTTGTCCATGGACCGGTCCGCCGCCAGAGGGCGAGGGTGAGGCCATGAGCACGTTCGCTGTGGGTGACGAGGACTTTCTGCTCGACGGGCGGCCGGTGCGCCTCCTCTCGGGGGCCCTGCACTACTTCCGTGTGCACGAGGCGCAGTGGGAGCACCGGCTCGGGATGCTGCGCGCGATGGGGCTGAACTGCGTCGAGACGTACGTCCCCTGGAACCTGTACGCGCCGGAGCCCGGCCGGTACGGGGACGTGGAGGCGCTCGGCCGGTTCCTGGACGCGGTGCAGCGGGCCGGGATGCGCGCGATCGTGCGCCCGGGTCCGTACATCTGCGCCGAGTGGGAGAACGGCGGGCTTCCGCACTGGCTGACGGGGCCGCTGGGGCGGCGCGTGCGGACCCTCGACCCGGAGTTCCTGGCGGCGGTGGACGCCTGGTTCCGCCGGCTGCTCCCGCAGGTGGTGGAGCGGCAGGTCGACCGGGGCGGCCCGGTGATCCTGGTGCAGGTGGAGAACGAGTACGGGAGTTACGGCAGCGACCTGGGCTATCTGCTGTGGGTGGCGGAGCTGCTGCGCGCCTGCGGGGTGAGCGTGCCGCTCTTCACCTCGGACGGTCCCGAGGACCACATGCTGACGGGTGGTTCGGTGCCGGGGGTGCTCGCGACGGCGAACTTCGGCTCGGGGGCGCGGGAGGGCTTCGCGACGCTGCGGCGCCATCAGCCCTCGGGGCCGCTGATGTGCATGGAGTTCTGGTGCGGCTGGTTCGACCACTGGGGCACGGAGCACGCGGTGCGGGACGCGGCGGACGCGGCGGCGGCGCTGCGGGAGATCCTGGAGTGCGGGGCCTCGGTCAATGTGTACATGGCGCACGGCGGGACCAACTTCGGCGGCTGGGCGGGGGCGAACCGGACCGGAGAGCTGCACGACGGGGCGCTGCGGGCGACGGTGACCTCGTACGACTACGACGCCCCGGTGGACGAGGCGGGGCGGCCGACGGAGAAGTTCTGGCGCTTCCGCGAGGTGCTCGCGCGGTACGCGGAGGGGCCGCTGCCCGAGGTGCCCGAGCCGCCGGCGCGGCTCGCGGCCCCGGTGCGGGGCGCGCTCGGCGAACGGGCGCCGCTCGACGAGGTCCTGGAGGTGCTCGGCGACGAGGAGTCGCGGGCGCCGGTGCCGCCGTCCTTCGAGGAGCTGGGCGTGGACCGGGGTCTGGTCCGCTACCGGGTGGAGGTCCCGGGGCCCCGGCAGCCGTACGCGCTGGGCGTGACGGGGCTGCGGGACCGGGCGACGGTGTACGTCGACGGGGTCCTGGCGGGGGTGCTCGACACCGAGGACGGCGAGGACGTGACGCTCGCCGAGCCGGTCGCCGGGCCCGCCGTCGTGGACCTCTGGGTGGAGTCGCTGGGGCGGGTCAACTACGGGCCGCGGCTCGCGGAGCGGAAGGGAATCACGGGCGGGGTGCGGCACGAGCGGCAGTACCTGCACGGCTTCCGGGCCCGGGGTCTGCGGCTGGACGCCTTCGAGGCGGCGGCGGTGGCGAAGGTGCCGTTCCGGCCGGTGGCCGGGGAGACCGGGCCCGGGCTGTACCGGGCGGTGGCGGAGGTGGCCGGGCCGGGTGACGCGGACCTCTCCCTGCCGGGCGGGACGCGCGGCTTCGTCTGGGTCAACGGCTTCTGCCTGGGCCGGTACTGGAACGCCGGCCCGCAGCAGTCGCTGTTCGTGCCGGGGCCGGTGCTGCGGGAGGGCGCCAACGAGGTGTGGGTCCTGGAGCTGGCGGGCGGGGCGGCGCCCTCGGTCGAGCTGGCCTGAGCCGAAACGGCGGGACGGGAGGACCCCGGGGCGCACCGCCCCGGGGCCCTCCCTTTCACCGGCTACAGCGTGGCCTTCACCGGATACAGCGTGGCCTTCACCGGTTACAGCGTGGCTTTCACCGGTTGCAGCGTGACTTCACGGGTTACAGCGTGGCCGCGGCCGACTTGATCGCGGCGGCGAAGGTCGAGACCTCCGTGTAGACGCCGGGGTAGCCGGCCCGGGCGCAGCCCTCGCCCCAGCTCACGATGCCGACCTGGATCCAGGCGCCGGCGTTGTCCTTGCGGAACATCGGGCCGCCGGAGTCACCCTGGCAGGTGTCGACCCCGCCCTGGTCGAACCCGGCGCAGATCTCCTCGGCGGGGACGAGGGAGCTGCCGTACGAGGCCTGGCAGGAGGCGTCCGAGACGAACGGGACGTTCGCCTTGCGCAGGTAGCGCTGCTGCGCGCCGCCCTCACGGGTGCCACCCCAGCCGGCCACGGTGAACGTGCCGCTGTTGTACGCGGTCGTCTCGGCGATCTTCAGGGTGGGGACCGAGGTGATCGGCGAGGCGAGCTTGATCAGGGCCCAGTCCTTGCCCGTGCCGTTGTAGCCGGGGGCCTGGAGGACCTTGGTGGACTTGACCTTGATCGCGCTGCTGCTCTGCAGGTCCACGACTCCGGCGGTGGCGGTGATGCCGGTGTTGTTGCCGGAGCCGCTCACACAGTGGGCGGCGGTGAGGACGATCTGCGGGGTCAGCATCGAACCGCCACAGCCCATCGAGAGCCTGACCATCCAGGGGAACTCGCCCTGGGCGGCGCGCACGCCGCCGACGACGGGCGCCGGGGCGGCGGAGGCGGTGGTGGGCTGGAGGCTGACGGCGGCCAGGACGACGGCGCCGGCGGCCGCGAGTTTCTGGAGGGCGCTGACCAGTCGGTTCTTCTTCACGCGTGCTCCTTTTTCCATGGGGGGTTGAGCCCGACGGGGATGACATGCGCCCGTCAAGCCATGTCCGGATTATGGACAGCGCCCAACTGCCGCCACAAGAAAGCCTTTTCGGCCAGAACCGGTGAGGGGACCGTACAGTGGAACGGAGGGGGGATCCGGTATGCCGAACCGTCAGGGGGCCGACCGTGTCGGCCACGGCTTCCCGCACCGCGCGGCGGTCCGGGCGTCGCTCACCGCGCTCTACCGACGCCTCTCCACCGACGGTGTGCACCGGTTTCCCATGAGCGTGCCGGCCGCCGACATGGCCATCGGCGACGACGAGGACCTCCATCTGGGCACCCAGCGCGTGGCCCGCGCGCTCGTGCACCACCTCCGGCTCCCCGACGCCCGCATCGTGGCGAGTTTCCGCCCCATGGAGCACGCGGCGACCGTCGAACTCGCCGCCGGACCCGAGTACTTCGTCGAACTCAACGACCGCTTCAGGACCCGTCGCCGGGACATCGGCGCGGCCCTCGCCCACGAGATCACCCACGTCCTGCTGCACCGGCTCGGACTCGGCTTCCCCGGCACCCCGGAGAACGAGATCCTCACCGACGTCGTGACCACCTACCTGGGCGCGGGCTGGCTGCTCCTCGACGCGTACCGCCAGGACGGGGTCGAGAGCCAGAAACTCGGCTATCTGACCCCGGAGGAGTTCGGCTACGTCCTCGCCAAGCGGGCCGAGGTCTTCGGGGAGGACCCCTCGCCGTGGTTCACCAGCGCGGTGGCGTACGAGGCGTGGGTACGCGGCCGGGCCGAGGCGGCGCGGGAGCTGCGGCAGCCGCCGCTCGCCGCGGCGGGCTGGGCGGAGCGGCGGCGGTACGGCAGGGAGCGGCGCCAGGGCGGGGCCGCGGCGGGAGCGCCGTACGCCTTCGACGGCGGCGCCCCGGCGGCCGGCGTCTCCTTCGCCTGCCCGGTCTGCCTCCAGCGGCTGCGGGTCCCCGCGGGGCGGAGCCTGCGGGCGCGGTGCGGGGTGTGCGGCTCCGTCCTGGAGTGCGCGGCCTGACTCCGTACGGGGAATGGATTTGCGCCATGTGCGGACGGCGCGTCAGGGTCGGCGCATGAGTACGTTGTTCGACGCCATCCGAGCCGGGGACGAGGACGGGGCCGTACGGGCCCTGCGGAGCGGGGCGGACCCCGAGGGCCGGGAGGACGGGGAGACCGCGCTGTACCGCGCGGCCGTCGGCGACGAGCCCGGGATCGTCCGGATGCTCCTCGCCGCCGGGGCCGATCCGGGGCGCCGCAGCGGGCCGGAGGAGGGCGACCTGCCGCTGTGCGGGGCGGCCTGCGGCGGGCACGCCGAGGTGGTCAGGGCACTGCTCGCGGGCGGCGCGGAGGCCGACCAGGAGGAGGAGTTCGGCTTCACGGCGCTCGCCTGGGCGCTCCGGCTCGGGCACGCCGAGACGGCGCGGGTGCTCCTGGAGCACGGGGCCGATCCGGACCGGCCGGGGCCCGACGGCTTCCTCCCGCTGGTCGCGGCCGCCCGGCGCGGCTCCACCGCCTGCGTACGGGCGCTGCTCGACCACGAGGCGGCGGCCCCGGAGGCCGCGCTGCGGGAGGCCCGGCGCTGGATCGGCGCGGACATCGCGGCCGAGCTGCGGCGGGGGCTCGTCGCGGGGAACGACGGCGGGCAGACGTACGAGGCGGTCGTGCGCCGGGTCCGGGAGGACGGCGGGGTGACGGTCGTCGTCGAGCTGCTGCGGGAGGACGGCGCGCCCACGCGCGGCGACGAGCGGCAGACCGGCCACGCGGCGATCGCCACGCTCCTGGAGGCGGCGATCGGGCTGCGCACCCCGCACGAGGAGCTCGCGGCGCGGGCGCTGCGCTGCGGGGACCCGGAGCTCGACGCCTGGACGACTGCGGTGGCCGAGCTGGCCGGCCGGGCCGACGAGGAGACCTTCGTGACGGCGGCGGGCTGGTGCTCCTACCGCGATCCGCTGCGCCGGGCGCTCGGCGCGCGGGTGCTCGGCGCGCTGCCGGGCTTCGGGGCGAGCGCACTGCCGGTGCTGCGGCGGCTGGCCGCGGAGGCCGCGCCTCGGCGGCTCGCCGCGGAGGCCGTGCCCACGGCGCGGGAGCCCCTGCTGTCGACGGTGCTCGCGCTCGGGGAGTGCGGGGACCCGACGGCCGTACCGGAACTGCTCGCCGCGGCCGGGCATCCGGAGGCGGCGGTACGGCGGGCGGTCGCGGGGGCGCTGGCCGGGATCGTGCCGGCGGGGCACACGGAGGCCCTCGGGGTGCTCCTGGCGCTGAGCCGGGACGGCGACTCCCGGGTGCGGGACTGGGCGACGCTCGCCCTCGCCGAGCTGCCCGACGACACCCCGCTCGTACGGGCGGGGCTGGCGGAGCGCCTCGGCGACGACGATCCGGAGACGGCGGCGGAGGCGGCCCGGGGGCTGGCGATCCGTCAGGACCCGCGGGCCGTGGACGCGCTGGCGGCGGTCCTGGCGGACGGCGACCCGGACGGCGCGGCGCGCGAGACGGCACTCGCCGCCCTCGAACACGTCCGGGACGCCCGGGTCAGGACCCGCCTGGAGTGGACGGCTCCGCGCCGGGGCTAGAGGCCGTCCGGCCTGATCGGCAAGACCCCAAGCCCTGTCCGGCGGACCGTGACCCGCCGGACAGGGCTCGGGAGCGTCCGGCGGGCGCGCCGCCGCACCGCGCACTACCGCGCCGCCATCCTCACCGCGCTTCCGCGCACGCCGTTTCGTCCCCGCGCGAGCACACCTCTCCCGTACGGCCCCGGCGGCTGCTACCTTCCTCCCGAGTCGCCTAACAAACGTTTGGTGGGCCCGTCCGCCCGTCAGTCGTACGCCCGACAGTCCGTACGTCCACGAGGGAGTCCCGCCATGCCCCTGTCCCGACGCGCGCTGCTCACCACGACCGGCGCCGCCACCCTGTTCGCGGCCCTGCCGACGAACGCCCAGGCCCACGCGCATCCGCGCGCACCCCGGAACACGATCCGCCAGATCCCGCTCCAGGGCGCGGTCAACGTCCGCGATCTCGGGGGGTACGTCACCTACGACGGCGGCCGGGTCCGTCACGGCCTCGCCTACCGGGGTGACCACCTCGCGAAGCTCACCGCCGCCGACCTCGCCACGCTCGCCGGGCTCGGCCTCGGCACGGTCGTCGACCTGCGCATCCCGCTGGAGGTCTCGTACGACGGAGCCGACCGGCTCCCTGCCGGTGCCGTCCCGGTCGCCCGGCCCATCACCGACAACGGTCTCTTCGGGCGGCTGACGGCCGCGATCGGCTCCCGCGACCCGGTGCGGCAGGAGGAGATGCTCGGCGGCGGGCGGGCCGCCGCCTTCATGAGCGACGTCTACCGGACCTTCGTCACCGACGCCGCGAACCGGGCCGCCTTCGCCCAGACCCTGCGGGACCTGGCCGACCCCCGCCGGGGGCCGCTGCTCCTGCACTGCACCTCGGGCAAGGACCGCACCGGCTGGACCGGCTATCTCCTGCTCACCCTGCTGGGCGTACCGACGGCGGCGGCCCGCGCCGACTACCTGGCCTCGAACGCCATCCGCGCCGCCTACGACGCCAAGGTGCGCGAGGGACTCCGGCAGGGCGGGTTCATGCAGAACCCGGACCTGATCGTGCCGCTCCAGGAGGTGCGTCCGGAGTACCTCGACACCGCCCTCGACCAGGTCCGGGCCTCGTACGGAAGCCTTCTCCGCTACTACTCCGCCGGCCTCGGCCTGGAGTTCCGCGACGTGGTGGCGCTGCGGGAACGGCTCGTGCTCGACGCCTGACGTCCGCCACGGGCGGCTCCGGCTCCGGCGGCACCACGCCCGGCCCCGGCGGCACCACGCCCGGCGCCCGCGCCGGAGCCGGAGCCCCGACCCGCGCCGGAGCCGCGACCCGCACCGGAACCACGGCCCGTGGACGTCCCGGAGCCGGAGGCGCGCCCCGACCCAGTCGACGCGGTCGTGGCCGTGCCGGTGGCCGTACCGCCGCCTCCGGCGGACGCGGGACGGCGACGACGGCCGCGGCCGCCCCCGCTCCCGGCGCCGCCGGCTCCCGTCGCCTTGCGCGGCGGGGTCGGCTGCGGCGTCTCGATGACGATCGGGACGCCGGAGGGCTCACGGGCGCCGGTGAGGTCGGTCAGGTGCTGGTCGCTGGACTTGATCTGCGCCGTGCGCGGGCTGATCCCGGCGTTCGACATCAGCCGGCCCATGTCCCGCTTCTGCTCAGGCAGGACCAGGGTGAAGACGCTGCCGGACTCGCCGGCGCGGGCGGTGCGGCCGCCGCGGTGCAGGTAGTCCTTGTGGTCCATCGGCGGGTCGACGTTCACGACCATGTCGAGGTCGTCGACGTGGATGCCGCGGGCCGCCACGTTCGTCGCGACCAGCGTGGTGACCTGGCCGGTCTTGAACTGGTCCAGGGTCCGGTTGCGCTGCGGCTGCGAGCGGCCGCCGTGCAGGCCGGAGGCCCGTACGCCGTTGGCCAGGAGCCGCTTGACCAGCCGGTCCACGGACCGCTTGGTGTCGAGGAAGAGGATCGTCCGGCCGTCGCGGGCCGCGATCTTCAGCGTGACGGCCTTCTTGTCGGTCTCGTCCATCACGTACAGGACGTGGTGCTCCATGGTGGTCACCGCACCGGCCGAGGGGTCGACCGAGTGCACGACCGGGTCGTCCAGGAACATCTTGACGAGCTTGTCGATGTTCCGGTCGAGCGTGGCCGAGAAGAGCAGCCGCTGGCCGCCCGGCTCGACCTGCTTGAGCAGCTTGGTGACCTGCGGCAGGAAGCCCATGTCGGCCATCTGGTCGGCCTCGTCGAGGACGGTGACGGCGACCTGGTCGAGACGGCAGTCGCCGCGCTCGATGAGGTCCATGAGCCGACCGGGCGTGGCGATGAGGACCTCGGCGCCGCGGCGCAGCGCGGAGGACTGCCGGGAGATCGACATGCCGCCGACGACCGTGGTGATCCGCAGACGCAGGGCGCCGGCGTACGGGGTGAGGGCGTCGGTGACCTGCTGCGCGAGCTCGCGGGTGGGCACCAGGACCAGCGCGAGGGGCGCGGTCGGCTCGGCGCGGCGGCCGGCGGTGCGGGCGAGGAGCGCGAGGCCGAAGGCGAGGGTCTTGCCGGAGCCGGTGCGGCCCCGGCCGAGGACGTCGCGCCCGGCGAGGGAGTTCGGCAGGGTCGCGGCCTGGATCGGGAACGGCTCCGTCACACCCTGCTCGCCCAGAATCCGCAGGAGGCCCTCGGGCATGTCCAGGTCGGCGAAGGAGGCCACCGCGGGGAGCGCGGGCGTCACCGTCTCCGGCGGCGTGAACTCGCTGGGCGGCGGGGGCGCCGTGGGACGGCGGCCGCCGCGGACGCCCTTCGGCTGCGACGTGGACTTCGCCTGGGTGCTGCGGGGGCTGCGCTTGGGGCGTTCGGAGCGGGTCATGCGTGCCTTCCTGGCCGGTGCTCGCGGCACAGCCGGGGCCCGCACCTGCACGATGCGGGCCCCGGCTGTTCTACCCGGAACACGCGAACGGGCCCCGGCTGCTTCTCCCGGAACACGCGATACGCACTCCGGATGTCTCTACCGGAACAATAGTGCGCCTCAGGACCTTCCCGCCCCGCCCGACCGATGCCCGGACGGATCGGCCCAGGCCCGGACGCCCGGACGTGGGCGACCTCACAGCCGTCACGCCCTGACGGCGACTCCGTCCAGCACCATGGTCAGGTACTGGCGGGCGATCTCCTCCGGGCTGTGCCGGCCGCCGGGCCGGTACCAGGACGCGGCGACCCAGACGGTGTCGCGCACGAAGCGGTAGGTCAGCCGGACGTCGAGGTCGGCCCGGAACACCCCGGCCGCGACGCCGCGCTCCAGGGTGCCGAGCCAGGCCTTCTCGAACCTCTCCTGCGATTCCACGAGGTACTGGAAGCGCGGCAGGTCGGTGAGG
>NZ_BJMN01000070.1 GCF_006539185.1 Streptomyces gardneri | reverse complement strand
GGGGCCCCGGGGAGTCCGATCCCCGGGGCCCCGCCGCGTGTTCCGCTCAGGCGTTCGGCCGCTTGCCGTGGTTCGCCTTCTTCTTCTTGCGGGCCCGCTTCTTGTTGCCGCGCTTCGCCATGGGGATGCCTCCCTTTCCGGTGGGGGTTCCTGCGCTGTCGAGCCTAGGTTCGGGGCCGGGGGCCCGCATGTCGGTGCCACGGTCTTGAATGGACCCGTGACCGTCTACGACGTCGCCCGGGCGCTGCCGGGCATCGAGGAACTGCGCGACCACTCCCGAGGGCTCGCGATGCTGGAGGCCGTGCTCTGCCCGGAGTGGGAGAGCCGGTACTACTCCTTCGACGCGCACTGGTCGGAGAGCGAGCAGCTGGCGTCGATGAAGGACGGCCAGGGCGACGAGTACACGATCGTCCTCTCGTCGGCGGGGGCGTTCGCCCGCGTGTTCGCGCACGAGTCGATGCTGAGCCCGTTCGGGGAGCTCGCGGACGGGCAGACCTGGCCGGGCGTGCTCGACGGGGTGCCGGAGGCCTTCCGGGAGTACCTGACGGAGCCCGCCTTCACGGACGAGGACGGGGTGCACGTGACCACCGCCTGCCTGTGGCGCGAGACCTCGGACAGCGCCTGGCACACCGGCCGGGTCGAGTTCCCCGACGCGGGCGACGACCGCGAGGACCCGGACGGCTCCGGCCGTCTGCTCCACCTGCTCGTGGACCGCTCGGCGGAGGCGTACGCGGAGTGGGCCTCGGACTACTACGAGACGAAGGTCGACCTGGAGGCCGTACGCCACGTCCTGGCACTGCGCCCGCTGACGGCGGAGGTCGTGGCGGCCCTCAACCCGGACGTGGGGCTCGCCGACCTGGCCGAGGACGTCGCGGAGATCGGCTACCCGGTCGCGTAGCCGTTGCTCGCGACGTGGGGCGCCGCATCCGGGCTCACGCCCGGCCGGCGCTCCACTCCGGCGCCAGGACCGACATCACCGTCGCGTCCACCCGCTCGCCCTCCCACAGGAGCGCGCCCCGCAGGACGCCCTCCGCCGTGAAGCCGGCCTTCTCGTAGGCGCGGCGGGCGCGGGGGTTGAAGGCGTACACCTCCAGGTGGATGCGGTAGAGGCCGAGCGCCTCGAAGCCGTGGCCGACGATCAGGCGGGTCGCCTCCGTGCCGAGGCCCCGGCCGACCGCGTCCGGGACGAAGACGGTGCGGAAGGAGCAGCTCTCGTTCTGCTCGTCCCACTCGTTGAGGACGACCTCGCCGACGACCCGGCCCGTCGCCCGCTCGACGACGGCGAGGTCGAGCCGGTCGTCCTGGGCACCCCGGGAGCCGTACCACCGGCGCAGCGCCGGTTCGTCGAAGCGCGTGTGGCTCCCGGTCAGCCGGGCGATCTCCGGGTCGTCGAAGAGCGGCAGCAGCGCGGGTACGTCGTCCGCCGTGACGGGGCGGAGGACGACGAGGTCGCCGGTGAGGGTGGGCTTGTGGAGGAAGTCGGGCATCCGGGCATTCTGCGGGCCGACCGGGGTGACTGTCGCCCGGATTACGCGCGCCGACGGCGCCCGATCACGCCCCCGGCCCGGCCGTCCCCGGCCCGGCCGTCCCCGACCCTGGCGTCCCCGGGCCCGCGGCCTCCGACCGCCCCACGACCGTCCCCGCGCGGTCGATGCAGATCACGTCCACCGCGACCGGCGCGCCCCGCAGCACCGCGAGGGCCTCGTCGCGGGCACGGGCGGCGACCAGGTCGCCCAGGGGGACGTCGGCGGCCTCGCAGAGGCGGAGGGCGGCGAGGCCCGTGTTCGCGCCGGCGATCTCCTCCGCGAGGGCCTCGGACGCGCCTCCCGTGCGGGCCAGGTCCGCGAGGAAGCCCTTGTCGACCTGTGAGCGGGCCGAGTGCAGGTCCAGATGGCCCGCGGCCAGCTTGGAGAGCTTGGCGAAGCCGCCGCAGATCGTGAGCCGGTCCACGGGGTGGCGGCGGATGTACTTGAGGACCGCGCCGGCGAAGTCGCCCATGTCGAGGAGGGCGATCTCCGGCAGGTCGTAGATCTCCCCGACCGTCCGCTCGGAGGTGGAGCCCGTACACCCGGCGACGTGCGTGAGGCCGCCCGCGCGGGCCACGTCCACGCCGCGGCGGATGGAGTCGATCCAGGCCGAGCAGGAGTACGGGACGACAACGCCGGTCGTGCCGAGGATCGACAGGCCGCCGAGGATGCCGATCCGGGGGTTCCAGGTGGAGCGGGCGATCTCGGCGCCGTTGTCGACGGAGACGGTGATCTCTACGTCGCCGGGGGCGCCGTGCGCGGCGGCGACCGCCGCGACGTGCTCCCGCATGAGCTTCCGGGGCACGGGGTTGATCGCCGGCTCGCCCACGTCGAGGGGGAGGCCGGGGAGGGTGACCGTGCCGACGCCCTCGCCCGCCCGGAAGACGACGCCGGAGCCGGGCGGCAGGAGCCGTACCGTCGAGCGGATCACGGCGCCGTGGGTGACGTCGGGGTCGTCGCCGGCGTCCTTGACCACGGCGGCCATGGCGGTGGCGCCCTCCAGCGACTCGGCCGTCAGCGCGAACGCCGGGGTCTGGCCCTTCGGCAGCGTGATCGTCACCGGGTCCGGGAAGTCACCGGTGAGGAGCGCGGTGTACGCGGCGGTCGTCGCCGCCGTCGCACAGGCACCGGTCGTCCACCCGGGGCGCAGACCGGTGTGCTTGAGTTGGGCCTCGCGCCCGCCGCCCGACGTCACGAAGAGGCTCCTGTGCACATACTCATTCTCGGCGGGACCACCGAGGCCCGCGCGCTCGCGGGGCTGCTCCATGGGACGGTCCGCGTGACCAGCTCCCTCGCGGGGCGGGTGGCGAGCCCCCGGCTGCCGGCCGGCGAGGTGCGGATCGGCGGTTTCGGCGGGGTCGACGGACTGGTGGCGTGGGTGCGCGAGCACGCCGTGGACGCGGTCATCGACGCCACCCATCCCTTCGCCGAGCGGATCAGCTTCAACGCGGCCCGGGCGGCCGCCACCGCCCATGTTCCCCTGCTGGCGCTGCGGCGTCCCGGCTGGGTCCCGGTGGACGGGGACCGCTGGGTGTCCGTGCCGTCCCTCGACGCGGCGGCCGGCGCCCTGGACGGCCTCGGCGACCGGGTCTTCCTGACGACGGGCCGCATGGGCCTTGCGGCCTTCGCGGGCCGCCCGGAGTGGTTCCTGGTCCGCTCGGTCGACGCCCCGGACGCCCCGATGCCGGCCCGCACCGAGATCCTCCTCGACCGGGGCCCCTTCACCCTGGACGGCGAGCGCGACCTCCTCGCCCGCCGCCGGATCGACGTCCTGGTGACGAAGGACAGCGGCGGCGCGGCGACGGCCCCGAAACTGACCGCGGCCCGCGAGGCGGGCATCCCGGTCGTGGTGGTCCACCGCCCCCCGGTTCCGGAGGGCGTACCCACGGCGGCGACCCCGGAGGAGGCCGCCGCCTGGGCGATGGCGCTGCCCGCCTAGGGCTACGGGGCCTCGGGCGTGCCGAGTTCGGTGACCTCGACCCAGTTCACGGCCGGGTCGCTGACGGCGAGCATGTTGTTCCACTTGTCGACCGCGATCACGGCGTAGATCACCGTCTCGCCGTCCACATCGCTCCCGTGTAGGAAGGAGGAATCGTCGGGCCCCAGGTACTCGACGAGGTGGGCGCTCCAGAACGGGTTGCCGTCGCCGTCCACTTCCTGGACGGCCTTGTAGACCTGGACGTGCTTGACGTCGGGCTCCCGGTTCGGCGTCCATTCCAGGAAAACGCCGTCCTCGCGCGGGGTCGCCTTCATGCCGGTGATCGGCGCCGGGGCGACGCGGTCGCCTTCGGTCGTGAGCGAGACCGCCGCGGCGGCGGAGACGTTGCCCGCGCGGTCCACGGCCCTGACGGTGAACCGGTACGTCGTGGCCAAATCGACCCAGTGGTCCTTGTACTGGGTGTCGGTGACCGTGTCGACGAGGACGCCGTCGGCGTAGACGCGGTACGACGCCACGTCCGTGGCGGAGGGCGCGGTCCAGGCAAGCGCGATGCGCGGGCCGCTGTACACCTCGGCCTTCAGGCCGGTCGGCGCGCCCGGAGCCGTACGGTCCACGGACGTGATCGGCAGGTCGACGGTGCCGATGGACTCGTTGCCCGCCTTGTCCACGGCGCGGATCTCGTACGCGTACGCCTGACCCGTCGGCGGGGGGCTGTTGGTGAAGGTGGTCGTGGTGAGCGGGGTCGTCGTGCCGCCGACGCGGGACCAGGCGGTGGTGCCGGTGAGGCGCCGGTAGACGCGGTAACCGGCGAGGTCCATCTCCTTGTTGGCCGTCCAGCGTGCGGTGACCTTGTTGAGGGTCTTGTCGTACGCGACGGTGAACCCGGCCGGTGCGAGCGGCCGCACCTTGTCGACCGTCGCCGAAGTGCGGGGCGTGTAGGCGACCTTGACGTTCGCCGCGCCCGTCCAGGTCGCGTAGTGCACGACGATCGTGTGGCGGCCGGACGGGATCGTGAGGTCGACCGTCTTCTTCTGGGTGGTGGAGTTGTTCTTCCAGAGGTCGATCTTGCGGACGCCGTCGAGGCTGACGCGGATGCCGTCCTGGGCTTCCGCGGTGAACGTGAAGGGGCCGCCGGAGCCGAAGTCGCGGCTGAGGGTCCAGCGGACGCCGAAGTTGTCCTTGGGCAGCGTGGTGACGGCCGGGTCGCCGAGGCCGTAGTTCTCGGCGATGACGCTGTCGCAGGTGGTCAGCTTGGGCGTGCCCGTGAGGGTGGTGTTGGCGTAGTAGTCCGCCTTCCACAGCGGGGACGCGCAGGTGACGGCCGCGGAGGCCGGGGTGGCGGTCAGCAGGCCGCCGGATGCGACGAGGGCGGCCGTGGTGGCCAGCGCGCTCAGTCGGGTACGAGTGATCACGAAGAGTGGGGCCCTTTCCGGACCTGCGGGAAGACAGATGATGCGTGGGGGAAGGGCGGTGCGGGTGGGGCCGGTGTTCCGCCGGAGGCGCACTCTACCGGCGGGTTCCTTCCGCGCGACAGGGGATTCGGCGCGGCGTTCAATGGAGGGGTGAGTACGGTCCGCTGGCTGGTCACAGCGGGGCTCGTGGCGCTCCTGGGCGCCGCGCCGAGCCCCTCGCCCACCCCTGAACCGCCGCCGCCGCAACCGCCCCCCGTGCTCGACAAGGCGGACGTGGATCGCGCGGTCGGTCGGCTCGACGCCACCGTCACGGACCTGATGAAGCGCACCGGTGTCCCCGGGGTCTCCGTCGCCGTCGTGTACGAGGACAAGGTCGTCGTTGTCAAGGGATACGGGGTCCGTGAGGTCGGCAAGGCGGCCCGTGTCGACGCCGACACGGTCTTCCAGCTCGCCTCGGTGTCGAAGCCGATCGCGTCCACGATCGTCGCCGGGGCCGTCGGCGTCGAGGGATGGCAGCGGCCCGTCGCCCCCGAACTGCCCGAGTTCCGGCTGAAGGACCCGTGGGTGAGCTCCCATGTGACGGTCGCCGACCTGTTCTCGCACCGCAGCGGCCTGCCCGACCACGCGGGCGACCTCCTGGAGGACCTCGGCTACGACCAGGAGTACATCCTGTCCCATCTGCGGTACGAGTCCCTCGCACCGTTCCGCGCGAGCTACGCGTACACCAACTTCGGTCTGACGGCGGCCGCCGAGGCCGTCGCCG
Source organism: Streptomyces gardneri (assembly GCF_006539185.1). Lineage (GTDB taxonomy): Bacteria > Actinomycetota > Actinomycetes > Streptomycetales > Streptomycetaceae > Streptomyces > Streptomyces gardneri. Next base: position 28,671 of record NZ_BJMN01000070.1, on the reverse strand, counting down.
CCGAGAAGAACGTGCCCTGGGAGAAGCTCGCCGAGGACACCCTCTACAAGCCCGCCGGGATGAACGACACCAGCTCCCGCTTCGAGGACTTCGCCGCCAACCCCGACCGGGCCCACGGCCACGTCAAGATGCCCGACGGGACCTGGAAGCCGCGGTACGTCCGCGACCCCGACGCCCAGTCACCGGCCGGCGGCGTCAGCTCCTCGGCCCGCGACATGGCGGTCTGGCTGCGGCTCCAGCTGGCGAACGGCGAGCTCGACGGCCGCCGGATCGTCGCCGAGGACGCCCTGACCCTCACCCACCACCCCGAGGCCGTCGCCTCACCGCCCCGCGCACCGGCCGGCCGCACCGGCTTCTACGGCCTCGGCTGGAACGTGTCGTACGACGACGAGGGCAGGCTGCGCCTCTCGCACACCGGCGCGTTCGCACTCGGCGCGCACACCAACGTCACGATGCTGCCGGGCGAGCAGCTCGGGATCGTCGTCCTCACCAACGGGGCGCCGGCCGGTGTCGCGGACGCCGTCGCTCTCGACTTCTTCGACGTCGCTCAGACCGGCGAGCCCAGCAGGGACTGGCTGCCGCTCGTCAACGCGCTCTACGAGCAGGAGGCGGACGCCGGGAAGTCCACCACGGACTTCGCGAAGACACCCGCCGACGCCACCCCCGCGAAGGCCGCCGGCGCCTACACCGGCACGTACGCCAACGACTACTACGGCCGGCTGACGGTGGCCGAGGAGAACGGCGGTCTGGTCCTGCGTCTGGGGCCGGAGCCCCAGACGTACCGGCTCACGCACTACGACGGCGACACGTTCAGCTTCCCGACGCGCGGGGAGAACGCCGTCGGCCCGACCGGCGTCACGTTCTCCCCGGACGGGAAGACCGTCCGCGTCGAGTACCTGGACCAGGAGGGTCTCGGTACCTTCACCAGGACCGGCTGATTCAGCCGTACCGGCGCGGCGTCCAGGCGATCGTCCGGCCGTCCGCCCGCTCGACCGCCCGCGTCTGCGAGGAGCCGACGAGGAGCAGGGTGCGCATGTCGACCTCGGACGGGTCCAGGGTCTTCAGGGTCAGGACGCGGACCGACTGCTCCGGGCCGCCCACGTCGCGGGCGACGACCACCGGGGTCTCCGGGGCGCGCAGTTCGAGGAGGAGGTCGCGGGCCGCGGCGACCTGGTGCGTACGGGACTTGGAGCCCGGGTTGTAGAGGGCGATGACCAGGTCGGCGCCGGCGGCGGCGCGCAGCCGGGCCTCGATGACGTCCCAGGGCTTGAGGCGGTCCGAGAGGGAGATCGTGGCGTAGTCGTGGCCGAGGGGGGCGCCCGCCGCTGCCGCCGCCGCGTTGGCGGCGGTCACGCCGGGGAGGACCCGTACGGGCACGTCCGCGTACTCCGGTTCGCAGGCGACCTCCAGGACGGCGGTGGCCATGGCGAAGACGCCCGGGTCGCCGCCGGAGACGACCGCGACCTTCCGGCCGCGCCGGGCCAGGTCGAGCGCGAACTCGGCGCGCTCCGACTCGACCTTGTTGTCGGAGCCGTGCCGGATCTGCCCGGGCCGCAGCTCGGGCACCCGGTCCAGGTAGGTGGTGTAGCCGACGAGGACGTCGGCGTTGACGAGCGCGCCGCGCGACTCGGGCGTCAGCCAGGGCGCGCCGGCCGGTCCGGTGCCGACGACGACGACCTCGCCCCGCTCCCGCACGGGAGGCTCCTGGTCGATACGGGAGGGCAGGACGGCGACCGAGAAGTACGGGACCGACTCGGGGTCGATCTCGGACAGGGTGCCCGTCCGCTCGCCCGACATGAACGCCCGCTCCACGTACCGGGCGTCGTCGAGGCGGCCCGCCCGCTCCAGGGCGCGCTTCACGGTGGGGAAGGTGCGGCCGAGCTTCATCACGACCGCCGAGTCGGTGCCCGCGAGACGGGCCGTCAGCTCGTCCTCCGGCAGGGTGCCGGGGATGATCGTGAGGACCTCCTCCGCCTCGCACAGCGGCTCGCCGAGCCGGGCGGCGGCGGCGCTCACCGAGGTGACGCCGGGGATGACGGTCGTGTCGTAGCGGTCCGCGAGCCGCTTGTGCATGTGCTGGTACGAGCCGTAGAAGAGCGGGTCGCCCTCGGCGAGGACGGCGACCGTGCGGCCGGCGTCGAGGTGCGCGGCGAGGCGGGCCGCGGCCTCCTCGTAGAAGTCGTTCAACGCGCCCCGGTAGCCGCCGGGGTGGTCCGTGGTCTCGACGGTGAGCGGGTACATCAGCCGCTCCTCGACGTGGTCCTCGCGGATGTGCTCGGCGGCGATGGAGCGCGCGATCGAGCGGCCGTGGCGGGCCGAGTGGTAGGCGACGACGTCGGCGGCGGCGATGGCCTTGACCGCCGCGACCGTCATGAGGTTCGGGTCGCCGGGGCCGAGCCCGACCCCGTACAGCTTGCCGGTCGTGTGCGCGGTGCTCATGCCTGGATCTCCGCTTCGTGAGCGATCGCGTTGATCGCGGCGGCCGTCATGGCGCTGCCGCCGCGCCGGCCCCGTACGACCAGGTAGTCGAGGTCGAGGACGTTCTCGGCCAGCGCGTCCTTGGACTCGGCGGCGCCGATGAAGCCGACCGGTATGCCGAGGACGGCGGCGGGCTTCCCCGCGCCCTTCGCGATCATCTCCAGGAGGTGGAAGAGGGCGGTGGGGGCGTTGCCGATGGCGACGACGGAGCCTTCGAGGCGGTCCCGCCACAGTTCGAGCGCGGCGGCGGAGCGGGTGGTGCCGAGTTCGGCGGCGAGGCCCGGCACGGCCGGGTCGGAGAGCGCGCAGAGCACCTCGTTGTCGGCGGGCAGCCGCTTGCGGGTGACGCCGCTGGCGACCATCTGGGCGTCGCAGAGGATCGGGGCGCCGGCGCGCAGGGCCTCGCGGGCGTTCGCGACGACCTGGGGCGAGTACGCGATGTCCTGGACGAGGTCGGTCATGCCGCAGGCGTGGATCATCCGGACCGCCACCTGGGCGACGTCGGCGGGCAGGCCCGCGAGGTCCGCCTCGGCGCGGATCGTGGCAAAGGACCGGCGGTAGATCTCCGCCCCGTCCTTCTCGTAGTCGAACATCCTGTTGCTCTCGCTCATCTCGTCGTGCGGGCCGTGGTCACTGCGTCGGGCAGGGCGGTACGGGGGGTGGGGGCGCCGTCCACCAGATAGGCGCCGTCGGCGGTGGCGACGACGTCGACCCAGGTGCCGTGCGGGTGCCCGCAGCGGCGCTCACACCCGGAGTAGTGGACGGGGAGGCCCCGCGTGGAACCCGGGGCCGCGTCCGCGCGGACGTCCGCGAGGGACTTGGCGCAGCCCGGCCGCCCCGTGCAGGCGCTGACGCCGGCCCAGGGGGAGACGGGGTGGGTGATCAGCCCGTGGGAGTCGAGGGCGGCGAGCCGGTCCTCGGACGGCCCCGCTCCGACGACGACCGCGCCGCGCCACGGCGTCAGCCGTACCTCCTCCGCGGGCAGCAGCGCGCGCAGCTGGGCGGCGGTGAGGCGGCCGAGGGGCGCGAGGACGTACAGGGAGGTGGGGCCGAGGGGCCCGGGGGTGAGCGGTGGGCCGTAGACCAGCAGTGAGTCGGCCGCCGTTACGGGCTCCGCCGCGATCCCCGCGCGGTCGAGCGCGCCCGCCACGTCAGGGGCGCACCCCTCGGGCAGCTCCCGCACCCGCCAGGCGCCGGTCCCGGCCGTGCGGGCGGCGTCGAGGAAGGCCTCGGCGGCGGCGAGCGCGGCGCGGGGCGCGTCGGCTCCGGCGACCCGCCAGGCCCGCCCACCGACGTACAGGCGCGCGGCGCCCGGCTCCTGCGTGACGCTCGGCTCCTGCGCGGCACCCGGGTCCGGCGCGGTGCTCGGCTCCACTGCGACCAAGGTCACATCGCCGCCGAGGCCCGCCACGTCGGCGCGGCCGTCGTCGAGGACGAAGAGGAAACGGCCGGAAAGCGCCGCTGCCCAGGGCTCGGCGCAGAGCAGGGCGTCCAGCTCGCGGGCCCACAACTGGACCTCGGGGCCGCCGAGTCCGTCGAGGCCCGCGGCGGGGGAGGCCACGATGTTGCGCACGCGCTCGTGCGTGGGGGAGGGCAGCAGGCCCGCCTCCGCGAGCAGCGCGGCGAGCTCCGCCCCGCACTCCTCCGCGAGGCCGCGCAGCTCCGCGTTCCCCCGGGAGGTGAGGCTGATCCGTCCGTCGCCGAGGGTCTCCGCGGCGGCCGCCAGCGTCTCGACCTGATGTGCCGTCAAGCGTCCTGCGGGCAGCCGCAGTCGGGCCAGCCGGCCGTCGTCGGCGGCGTGCAGGCGCAGCGCCCCGGGGCAGGCGTCGCCACGGTCCCGCTTGCGCGCTTCGTCCCGTTCGGGAGTCGAGGGTGGGGTGGGCGGCATGGCGGCGAGCATACCCACGGGGAACCAGGCCGCCACCGAGTGTGATCCGGCCGACTCCACGGCCCGCCCCGTGCCGCCGACGCCACGATCTAGGATGCAGATCGGCATGGGGTCCCAGGACCCCGGGGAGGAAGCCCGGTGAGAATCCGGCGCGGTCCCGCCACTGTGAGCCCGTACCGGCGACGGTACGGGTGAGTCAGGAACTCCCGCCGTCCACACGACCACCCGGGGCGCGGACAACCCCGAGGAAGGGCCTGCGCTCGCCATGCTTCTGCTGCTGTCGCACTCCGACACCGACCTGCTCAGCGCCCGCGCGGCGAACGCCGCCTCCGCCGGAACCGGCGGCCCGGTGGAGTACCGCTTCGCCAACCCCTCCCGGCGGCCCCTCGCCGAGCTTCCCGGCCTCCTCGACGGCGTCGACCTCGTCGTCGTCCGCCTCCTGGGCGGCATCCGCTCCTGGGAGGAGGGGATCGACGCGATCCGCGCCACCGGGAAGCCGGTCGTCGTGCTCAGCGGCGAACAGGCCCCCGACGCGCAGCTGATGGAGACGTCGACCGTCCCCGTCGGCGTCGCCACCGAGGCGCACGCCTACCTCGCGCACGGCGGCCCCGCGAACCTGGAGCAGCTGGCCCGCTTCCTCTCCGACACCGTCCTCCTCACCGGCCACGGCTTCGAGGCCCCGGCCGCCGCCCCCACCTGGGGCCCGCTGGAGCGCACGGCCCGGCCGACGGACGGCCCGACGATCGCGGTGCTCTACTACCGCGCCCACCACATGAGCGGGAACACCGCCTTCGTGGACACCCTCTGCTCGGCGGTCGAGGACGCGGGCGCGCGGGCGCTCCCGCTGTACGTGGCGTCCCTGCGGGCCCCCGAGCCCGAGCTGCTCGACCGGCTCCGTACCGCCGACGCGATCGTCACCACCGTCCTCGCGGCGGGCGGCACCAAGCCCGCCGAGGCGCAGGCCGGCGGCGACGAGGAGGCCTGGGACGCGGGCGCGCTCGCCGCGCTCGACGTGCCGATCCTCCAGGCGCTGTGCCTGACCGGTTCGCGGGAGAACTGGGAGGAGAACGACGAGGGCCTGTCGCCGCTGGACGCGGCCAGCCAGGTCGCCGTGCCCGAGTTCGACGGCCGGCTCATCACCGTCCCGTTCTCCTTCAAGGAGATCGACGCGGACGGCCTGCCCGCGTACGTCGCGGACGCCGAGCGCGCCGCCCGCGTCGCCGGGATCGCGGTCCGTCACGCGCGCCTGCGGCACATCCCGAACGCCGAGAAGAAGCTGGCGCTCGTCCTCTCCGCGTACCCGACGAAGCACTCCCGCATCGGCAACGCGGTGGGCCTGGACACCCCGGCCTCCGCCGTGGCCCTCCTGCGCCGGCTGATCGCCGAGGGGTACGACTTCGGTCCGATCGAGGACCTCCCGGGCCTGGTCTCCGGCGACGGCGACGAGCTGATCTACGCCCTCATCGAGGCCGGCGGCCACGACCAGGACTGGCTCACCGAGGAGCAGCTCGCCCGGAACCCGGTCCGCATCCCGGCCGCCGACTACAAGCGCTGGTACGCCGAACTCCCCGCCGAGCTGCGGTCGGACGTCGAGGAGCACTGGGGCCCGGCCCCGGGCGAGATGTTCCTGGACCGCTCCCGCAACCCGGAGGGCGACATCGTCCTCGCCGCCCTGCGCCGCGGGAACCTGCTGATCCTCATCCAGCCGCCGCGCGGCTTCGGCGAGAACCCGATCGCGATCTACCACGACCCCGATCTGCCGCCGTCCCACCACTACCTGGCCGCCTACCGCTGGATCGCCGCCCGTGCCGAGGACGGCGGCTTCGGCGCCGACGCCATGGTCCACCTGGGCAAGCACGGCAACCTGGAGTGGCTGCCCGGCAAGAACGCCGGCCTGTCCGCCGCCTGCGGCCCGGACGCGGCCCTCGGCGACATCCCTCTCGTCTACCCCTTCCTCGTCAACGACCCGGGCGAGGGCACGCAGGCCAAGCGGCGCGTCCACGCGACCCTCGTCGACCACCTGGTGCCGCCGATGGCGCGCGCCGAGTCCTACGGCGACATCGCACGCCTGGAGCAGCTCCTCGACGAGTACGCGCAGATCTCGTCCATGGACCCGTCCAAGCTGCCTTCGATCCGCGCGCAGATCTGGACGCTGATCCAGGCGGCCAAGCTCGACCACGACCTGGGGCTCCAGGACCGTCCGGAGGACGACGGCTTCGACGACTTCCTGCTGCACGTCGACGGCTGGCTGTGCGAGGTCAAGGACGCCCAGATCCGCGACGGCCTGCACGTCCTCGGCGGCGCCCCGGAGGGCGAGGCCCGGGTCAACCTGGTCCTCTCGATCCTCCGCGCCCGCCAGATCTGGGGCGGTACGCAGGCACTCCTCGGCCTCCGCGAGGCCCTGGGTCTCGACGAGTCGGCCGCGACCCGGACGACCGCCGACGAGGCGGAGGCGACGGCGCGCGAGCTGGTCGAGGCGATGGAGGCCGCGGGCTGGTCGGTGGACGCGGTCCCGACGGTCGCCGCCGCCCACGGCCCCGAGGTGGCGGACGTCCTCCGCTTCGCCTGCGAGCAGGTCGTGCCGCGCCTCGCCGCGACCACCGACGAGCTGACCCACGCCGTGCACGCCCTGAACGGCGGCTTCGTCCCCGCGGGCCCGTCCGGCTCCCCGCTGCGCGGTCTGGTCAACGTCCTGCCGACGGGCCGCAACTTCTACTCGGTCGACCCGAAGGCCGTGCCGTCCCGCCTCGCGTGGGAGACGGGCCAGGCCCTCGCCGACTCGCTCCTGGAGCGCTACCGCACCGACAACGGCGAGTGGCCGACCTCGGTGGGCCTCTCCCTGTGGGGGACGAGCGCGATGCGGACCGCCGGCGACGACGTGGCCGAGGCGCTCGCCCTGCTCGGCGTCCGCCCGCTCTGGGACGACGCCTCGCGCCGTGTGAACGGCCTGGAGCCGATCCCGCTCGCCGAGCTCGGCCGCCCCCGCGTGGACGTCACCCTCCGCATCTCCGGTTTCTTCCGCGACGCGTTCCCGCACGTCATCGGTCTCCTCGACGATGCCGTACGCCTGGTCGCGGGCCTCGACGAGCCGGCCTCGGACAACTACGTCCGGGCGCACGCGCAGGCCGACCTGGCCGAGCACGGCGACGAGCGGCGCGCCACGACCCGTATCTTCGGCTCCCGCCCCGGTACGTACGGCGCGGGCATCCTCCAGCTGATCGACAGCCGCGACTGGCGCACGGACGCCGACCTCGCGGAGGTCTACACGGTCTGGGGCGGCTACGCCTACGGCCGCGGTCTCGAAGGCCGTCCGGCCCGCGAGGAGATGGAGACCGCCTACAAGCGGATCGCGGTCGCGGCGAAGAACACGGACACCCGTGAGCACGACATCGCGGACTCCGACGACTACTTCCAGTACCACGGCGGCATGGTGGCGACCGTCCGCGCGCTGAAGGGCACGGCCCCCGAGGCGTACATCGGCGACTCCACCCGCCCGGAGACGGTCCGCACCCGCACGCTGGTCGAGGAGACCTCCCGGGTCTTCCGGGCCCGCGTGGTCAACCCGCGCTGGATCGAGGCGATGCGCCGCCACGGCTACAAGGGCGCGTTCGAACTCGCGGCGACGGTCGACTACCTCTTCGGCTACGACGCCACGACGGGCGTGGTCGCCGACTGGATGTACGACAAGCTCACCCAGGAGTACGTCCTGGACGCGGACAACCAGGCCTTCCTGAAGGAAGCCAACCCCTGGGCCCTGCACGGCATCGCGGAACGCCTCCTCGAAGCCGAGTCCCGCGGCATGTGGGAGAAGCCGGACCCGGAGACCCTGGCCGCCCTGCGCCAGGTCTTCCTGGAGACGGAAGGCGACCTGGAGGGCGAGGGCTCCGACGAGGAGTAACCCTCCTCGGGTAGGGCGCAACCCTTCTCCGGAAGGGAGCGTCCCTACCTAAGTCCGCGTGGTCTCCGAAGGCCCCGCTCACCGCACGGGGGTCGGTGGGCGGGGCCTTCGGCATGCGCCTCTCAGGCCCATGTGGTGTGGCTGAAGCCGAGGGAGGCCAATCCTTCGGCCTGGCACAGCCGGTCGGAGGGGCCGTCGAGCTCGGTCTGGAGGAGCTGGTAGGCGGCGCCGTGGGACTGGCCCCAGTGCATCGCCGCCCGCCACAGTACGCGGCCCAGGCCTTGTCCTCGGACCTCGGGCAGGACGGCGAAGTACTGGGGCATGAGCTGAGGGCGTCCCCTGGCATCGGTGCGCACCTCCATGGGACCGATCGCGCCCACGATGCGGTCCTCGACGACGGCGGCAAGGACCGGGCCGCACCCGCCGGGTCTGCATTCCGTCATGAGGGTCGGGGCGGGCGACGAGGAACGTGCCATCGTCCGGGCTCGTGATCAGTTGTGGCACGAGACCTCCTCCAGGGTGTCTTCCCAGGTGTGCAGCTCGGGGTGGTCGGCGAACAGACAGCAGCCCTCACCGTCAGGACCCGGGGCGACCACCGGGCAATCCGACAGCATGACCAGGCCCACTTCGGTCCTCTTCTGCCAGCGGAGCCACAAAGCGGTCCCGTACTCGCCGAGATCGTCGAGGAGGCCGTAGTGCTCACCGTCGTCGTGCGCGGACAACTGGCACTGCACAGCCCTGTCGACGCACTCGGCGGCCGACCTCTCCCGCGCTTCCCGCGCCAGGTCCAGGGGCACCCGGCGCCAGTGCCTGCACCGCATCAGGACACCAGCGACAGAGAGCCGGCGGAGTTCCGGTCCGCGCACCGACGGCACGCGCACCAAGGGAAGCCGACAGGGTTGTCCGGGAGCACCGGGTCGTTCCCCACGCGGACCTCGATGAGAGGCCCCCACGTTCGGCCGGAGTCGCGTGAGACTCGCAGCGTCATCCGTACGTCGTTCTGTCCGTTCGCCATGGCAAGGAGCATCGCGATCCGCATGCTTGGCCAGAAAGGCCAAGCGGATTACCCAACGTGGGTAACATCGCCCTCGGTTGACCAAGAGCAGCGATCCGTAGCCCTCACGCCGGAGCGTGCCCGATGCCCGAGCCACCCAGCTCGAAGGAACTCCCGGTCAGCCTGCTCACGGACCCGGTGATGATCGGGGCATGCCAGGTCAGAGACTTCGGCCGCGTCTTTCAGCTGGTCAAAGCGCGAGCAGGTATCTACCCGTCGATGATCGCGCGCCGCTGCGACCTCACCCCCAGCCGTGTCGGCGAGGTGATCGCGGGGCGGCGGCAGCTGCTGCACATGGACGTGATCGAGCGGATCTCTGATGGACTGCGCATCCCCGGCCACATGCTCGGCCTGGCGCGGCGCTCGTGGGAGACGCCTCGGAACCTGACCGTCACCCCACGAGAACTCCCGGAGGAACCCACCCCCGCCGAAGCGCAGTTGGCCGCGGGTTGCCTTCTGGCTCGCCCGCACTCAGCTCCAGCGTGGCAAGCTCGACGAGGCGTGCCACACCGCCATGGCGCACTGGCCCCGGCGGCGGCCGTCAGCTCGCAACGAGTCGCCGGCCACCTCAGGGAGTTCTACGAACAGCTGGAGCCCTACCGTCGGGAACCGGTCGCCATGGCGTTCGAGTCCCGGCTTCGGGAAATACTCCCCCGACAGGTCAGCGGATCGACTCGTCCATGAGTACGTACAGCAGCCCGACGAGGGAGCCGCTGCTGACGATCTCGCGTCGGTCGATCATGCCCCGCACATCGGCCAGGGGGATCCACTCGATGCGGTCCGACTCGTTCTTCTCGGTCGGCGGACCCTCGTACGTCGCCCCATCGGCCCGGAAGATGTGGTGTTGAGAGTCGGTGATGCCGTTGGCAGGCTCGGCGTAGATCAGCGGCTTGATCGGGCCGGGGCGCCAGCCGGTCTCTTCCAACACCTCACGGGCCGCCGCGTCAGCCGGCGTCTCCCCCTCCTCGACCAGACCCATGGGCAGCTCCCACGCCCAGGCGTCCGTGATGAAGCGGTGCCGCCACATCATCAGCACCTCACGCCGCTCGTTGACCACGGCAGCCACCGCCAGGTGCCGGAGCTTGACGACGTGGTGCTCCCAGCGGTTCCCGTCCGGCGTCTCGACGTCGGTGAGCCACAGGTTCACCCAGCTGTTCTCGTAGATCGGACGTTCACCGTGGATCTTCCACTGCATCGCTGCGGCCCCTCTCGATCGACCTCCAGCATCGCAGAGGAGCCGCCAACTAAGGCTGACTAGGGCTAGGTTCGACGAGGATTCACGTCAGGGTGACGAATAGCGGTGAGTAGGCCCTATCCGGCGGAGTCGTCGCCACCCTTGATGACGGTGAGATCGGCGGGGCGGTTGGCGGCGTACGGGTCGGGAACGTCGTCGGGGATGTTCCGCACGGCCTGCGTCTGGGCGGCGCCGTTGCCGTTGAACAGGAGGTCGGCCCGGATGCGCCAGTCACGGCCGTCGGGGTAGATGAAGCCGTTCTCCGCGAGCTGCCTGAGACCGCGCGACACCGAAGGCTGGGACATGCCGCACTGCTCGGCGAACTTGGCCTGGCTCTCGACGCGGACGAGGCCGTGATCCTTGCGGTTCTGCAGGGCGCTCATCTTGTGGAACAGCTTGTACGCCGAGACGCTGAGGGGGGCGTCGGCGAGGGCCTGGTGTGCGTCGTATCCCATGGTGGTGAACCCTCCTCCTCGGAAGAACAGGCCGGCGGCAGCCTGGACCGACGAGTGCACGGTGAGGTCTTGAACCTCGCCAGTGCTGCGGTTGACAGTTTCGAGCCGCGTGACTCGCCGGGCCGCACGCACAGGCTACCTCCAGGGGTGAATAGGACGCTTGCGCTGACGTGAGGTTCTCATTCAGCAATGACATGCTATGCAGCCACGCATCATCTAGTTGGGTTTTTGGTAAACCTCTATTCACTTCTGCATGACCGGACTGCAGAGCTGCAAGGTGATCTTGAGGTTCGCGCAGGTGAGAGCCGAGTCGGGGCTCCGCCGTCTTTATAGGTAAAGGGGCCCGCCGTACCTCCCGCCCGCCGGGCACCCGGTGGGCGGGGCGATGTGCCCGGCCTGCGGCCGTCTCGGGGTGCTCGCCGTTTGTAAGGAAGCGTGGCTGATGCCGGGACGGGGCTGATGGAGGCATACGTGACGGACGGCCGTTCGGCTTTCCCGCCGCCGTGGCGTGCTTTCCGTGGCTGAGGTCTTCGGGGGTGGAAGGGTGTTCACGTCGGGAGTCTTCTGTGCCGGCCGTCGGGAGTGGAGGAGTAAACGGCAGTAGTGGGAAGGGTGTTGTGGTCGACGGCGTGGTTGTCGGGTGCCGGCCCGCCGTTGCGGATGGGTGACCACCGGCGTGCCGCCCGGGTGGCCGGGACCTGCGCGGGAAGACGCCGTCGGTCTCGGTGGCGCTCGGCTATGCGGACGCTATGCGCAGGATCAGGGCGGCCGTCGCCAGGAGGGTGAGGACGGCGACCGGGGCGATCTCGTAGTCCTTCGCCCGCAGGTGGGTGAGGATGCCGCCGGCCATGTAGAGGGTCACGCCGGTCGCCGCCGCCATGCCGAGTGGGGCCACGGCGAGGCCTGCGAGGAGGCCGATCGCGCCTGCGGCCTTCGCCGTCGCTAGCCAGGGGAGCCAGGAGTCGGGCACGCCGAGCTTGGTCATGTTGCCGGTGATCTGCGGGTTCCGCGCGAAGGTCAGGAAGGCGGAGGCGGAGAGTGCGAAGGCCAGCAGTGCGGCGACGGCGGCGTAGCCGATGAACATGGAGGTGCTCCGATGGTGTGAGTGGCTTAATCGTTGAACGGTATCAACGATTCATCTCGCTCCACAATAGGGCCGCTGTTACCGTGGACGGCATGGCAGCTCTCCCGACCGATCGCCTCGGCTTCCTCCTCTCCTTCCGGGGGGAGCTCACCGGTGCGCGCCTCCGTGCCGCCCTGGGTGTCGTGGGATTGCATCCGCGGAACGCGATGACGTTGATGCAGCTCGCCCCGGGGGCCATGAGCCAGCGGGAGCTGGCCGCCGCGATGGAGGTCGACCCCAGCCAACTCGTGGCGATCCTCAATGAGTTGGAATCCGAAGGGCTGGCCGAGCGGCGGCGCGACCCGGCCGACCGGCGTCGTCACATCGTGGAGATCACGCCCGCCGGTACCGAGGCCCTGGAGCGGGTCGACTCGGCGGTGAGCGCGGCGGAGCGCGAGCTGTTCGGGGATCTGACCGAGGCCGAACAGGTCCTGCTGCGAGGGTTGTTGGACCGGGTCGTCGTCGATCCGGCCCACCATGAGTGCGGTTAGGGCGCTTCCTTCGGAAGTCCCCTCAGTAGGTACCGCGCCAGATGGTCAGCTTGAGCCGGACGAAGCCCGCGTCACGGCCGCCGCCGGTCAGCTCGGCCAAGGCGATGAGTCCCGTAGGTGCGATGACGCAGAAGCGGGCGCCCACGTCCATCCAGACGCTGACCTCGTTCGTGAATCGGGTGACGGTGCTGCACGTCTCGTAGCTGCCCGATTCCTTTCGGTCGAGGAGGACGAACTGTGCCGAATCGGTTTCGAGGTGGCTTGAGTACCAGTAGATCTCCCGCTGATCGTCGCGGCTGACGGGGCGCAGCTTGTCGAGGGCGAAGCCGTAGTCCTCGGTGAGGTCGACCATGTGGATCTTGTAGACATCGGACGGCTTTCCCGTCGGTGCCGGGGTGGTGCTGGGTGACGGAGGGGGAGTCGTCGTAGGCGTAGGCGACGCACTCGCTGTCGTGGTCTCCACGGTAGGCGGGGTCGCGCTCACCGTCGGCGCCGTCTTGGGGGTGGCCGTAGGCGAGTGCACGAACACCGGCAACCCGAGGAATCCCAGCAGCAGCCCGGCCACGCCCGTCGCGGCAGAGATCCATGCGGGTGCGTCGGAGAAGCGCCTGCGCCGAGGCGGATCGTCGGCGGGAGCCGGTTGCGGCGCCGGAGGCTGCGTAGGCGGTTCGGGCATGGTCGTCATGGCTCTCCCCCCAGAGTCCCGTGTGAACGTGCCGCATTCTGCGCCGGTCGAATCCTCCCCACGACGCGAAAGTGCGAGGTTGGCCGAAACTCAGGGGGTGGGTCGGGTGCTGCCCAGTACGCGTACCGCCTCCACGATCAGGTCCCAGAAGCCGTCGGCGTCGACCTCCATCCCCACCTCCGCGTTGGGTGGCAGGCCCGTCACCCCGTCCAGGTCGACGACCGTCGCGCCGCGGGTCCACGTCCCCGTCAGCTCCACCCGCACCGCCGCCCGCACCAGGCTGACCAGCGACGGGTCGATGAGGTGCGCCACGGTCAGCGGGTCGTGCAGCGGCGGTGTGTCGAAGCCGTACACCTCGCGGTAGGTCGACGCGAAGTAGGTGAGCAGCTCCACGCAGAGGCGGCTCAGTGGGGTGCCGAGTGCCGCCAGCCGGCTCAGGACCTCCGGGGTGGCCCTTACCTGGTGGGTGGCGTTGAGGCCGAACATCGTCACCGGCACTCCGCAGCCGAAGACGATGTCGGCCGCCTCCGGGTCGCAGAGGATGTTGAACTCGGCCGCGGGCGTGGTGTTTCCGCGCTCCGCCGAGCCGCCCATCAGGACGATCCGCTCGATGCGGTCCGCCAGCCGCGGGTACGCGAGGAGCAGCGTCGCGATGTTCGTCAGCGGGCCCGTCGGGACGAGGGTGACCGGGGCCGGGTGGGCGGTGAGGGTGTCCCGGAGGAGGGTCAGCGCGTCGCGTGGGTCCTGGGGGACGGTCGGTTCGCCGTGGCCGAAGCCCGCGCCCGGGCCCGATTCCCAGTTCGGGCCGTCCAGGCCCGAGCCGCCGTGGATGTTCTCGGCGATACGCGGCTTGCCGTGCAGCGGGCCCGCCGCGCCCGCCGCGATCGGCACGCCCCGGATCCCGGCGGCCTCGCACACCCGGCGGGCGTTGAGGGTGGTCTTCTCCAGCGACTGGTTGCCCGCGACGGTGGTGATCGCGAGCAGGTCGACGGAGGGGTGGGCGGCGGCCAGCAGGATGTTGAAGGCGTCGTCGTGACCGGGATCACAGTCGAGGATCACGGGTACGGGCATGTCTCCACCGTCCCACAGGAGCGGGCCGCCGTCACGGTTGCCGGGCGGGTGTCGGGCCGGGGGCGGGTGCCGGCCGTGCCTACTTGTTCTGTGCCGCCTTCACCGCCGCCGCCGCGTCGACGTTTCCGAGGCCGAGCTTGACGAGCTTCTGCGGGTTGGCCGCCGTGTCGCGGATGGTCTGCATGATCGCGTCCGGGGCCAGACCCTGCTGGTGCAGGAGCGCGGCCACGGCGGAGACGTACGGCGAGGCCATCGACGTACCGGAGAGCTTTCCGTACCCCGAGAGGTTCTTCAGGGTCTCCTTCGTCGTGTACGTGGGGAGCGTGGAGAGGATGTCGACGCCGGGGGCCGTCACGGCGTTCTGCGCGCCGAAGTTGGTGAAGGAGGCGGGGACGCCGGTCCGGTCGGCGGCGTTGACGACGAGGACCGGGGTGTCGACCTTGTACGGCTGCAGCGCGGTGGAGTCGTTGCCCGCGGCGGCGACGACGACCGCGCCCTTGCCGTTGGCGTGGGTGATGGCCTGGTTGAGGATGCCGCCCTTGAGGAGGCGGGCCATCAGGCCGGACTCGCCCAGGGAGAGGTTGATGACGTCGGCGCCGTGGTCGGCGGCCCAGACGATGCCCTTGGTGATGTTCGCGTCGGTGCCGCTGCCGTCGGCGCCGAGCACCCGCACCGGCATGATCTTGGCGCCGGGCGCGCCGCCCGCGACCCCGATGCCGTCGTCGGTGTGGGCGGCGGCGATGCCGGAGACGTGCGTGCCGTGGCCGTTGAGGTCCTTGGGCTCGTCGTCGTCGTCGACGAAGTCGTAGCCGTCGACGAGCCGCCCCTTGAGGTCCGGGTGGTCGAGGTCGGCGCCGGTGTCGACGACGGCGATGACCGTGTCGTCGCCCTTCGACCTGGACCACGCGTCCGGCATGTTCAGCGCGTCGAGACCCCACTGCTGGCCCCGCAGCGGGTCGGGCTTGTCGTCCTCGTCGCTGCCGCAGCCCGTGGCGAACGCGGCGGTGAGCACGGCGAGGGCGGTGAGGGCGGCGAAGGTGGCGGTGGTGGGCCGGCGGCGCATGAAGTCTCCCCATTTGTCTGCGTTTGGCCCAGTCAACAGCGGGTGCGGAGCGCGCGCATCTCGGAGATCATCCGCACGCAATCCGCATTGTTCTAGTAGAGTGCGAACAATGGAGGTTTTCATGAACCGTGCCACGCCTCGTCTCCGCGCGCTCGCCGCGCTCCCCTTCGTACTCGCCCTCGCCGTCCACCTGTTGCTCTTCGCCCGCTGGCGCGACGAGCTGCCCGCCGAACTCGCCACCCACTTCTCCGTCGGGGGAGAGGCCGACGGCTGGACCGGCCCGACCGCCTACGTCCTCATCAGTACGGCCCTGCTCCTCGGCCTCGCCGCCGGCTGGACCGCTTTCGTCCGACGCCGGTACCTGTGGGCGGCCTTCGCCACCGCGGGCTTCGCCGGCGGGCTCCTCGTCCAGCTCCTCCGCGCCAACCGCGTCGACGAGTTCGAGGTTGTGGTCTTCTCTCCCGGCATGGATCTCGGGGTGGCCCTGGCGGTCGCCGTCGTGGCCGCCGGCGCCGGCTGGGCGCTCACCTCGCTCGTCCCGGAGGAGCCGCCGGTCCCTGGTCAGGAGGGTGAGGACGGACCGGCCGCGGACGGCCCCCGGCTCCCGCTCGCCTCCGGCGAGACCGCCCGCTGGTCCAAGGACACCGGCTCCCGGGCGCTGACCGTCCTCTCGGTGCTCGCCCTCGCCGCGGCCCCCGTCACCCTGCTCGTCGCCACCTGGCCCGACGCCCTGCTCGGCCTGCTCGGCCTCGTCATCGGCGTGCCGGGGCTCGCCCTCGCCCGCGTCCGGGTCACCGTCGACCGGCACGGCCTCACCGTCCGCTCCGCCCTCGCCCCCCGCCCCCGCGTCCGGGTCCCGCTCGACGGCGTCGAGGGCGCGAGCGTCCGCGAGATCGACGCCGTCGGGGACTTCGGCGGCTGGGGCTACCGGGTGCGGGCCCACCGCACCGGCGTGGTGCTGCGCTCCGGCGAGGCCCTCGTCGTACGGCGGGACGGCGGCCGTGAGTTCGCGGTGACCGTGCCCGACGCGCGCACCGCCGCCGCCCTCCTGAACACGCTGGTCGAGCGGCATGGGAAGGTCTGACCGTGCTCTTCCGCGTCGACCCGGCCTCCTCCGTCCCCCTCGGCGACCAGATCGCCGCCTGCGTCCGCGGGGCGCTCGCCGACGGCTCCGCCGAGCCCGGCGAACGCCTCCCGGCCGCCCGGGAGCTCGCCGACTCCCTGGGCGTCAACGTCCACACCGTGCTCCGCGGCTACCAGCGGCTGCGCGAGGAGGGCCTCATCGAGCTCCGCCGGGGCCGGGGTGCCGTCATCGTCCCCGGCGTCGCCGCCCCCGACCGCGCCCGGCTCGTCTCCCGGCTGCGCGAGGCGGCGGCGGAGGCCCGCGAACTGGGCCTGACGGAGGCGGAGTTCCTGGAGCTCGCCCGTACCAGCCTCAGCTGACCGGCTCCGTCGGGCCGGTGCCCCGGCTCAGTACGGAGCCGAGGCCGACGTTCCAGCGGCCCGCGCGGCCCGTCAGCTCGACCGACGACAAGGGGCGCACGTCCAGGCGCCAGAAGGCGGCCTCCGGCGCGCCGACGGCGTGCGCGACGGCCGCCCGGATCACGTCCGGCTCGACGACGGCCCAGACCCGGCCCGACTCCAGGGCGCCCAGCCAGTCGGCGACCCGCGCGCGCAGGGCCCGCAGGGACTCGCCGCCGTGCGGGGTCGCGTCCGGGTCCGAGAGCCAGGCCGCGACCGACTCCGCCTCCTCGGCGGCGAGTTCGTCCAGGCTGCGGCCCCGCCACCGGCCCATCGCGCACCCCGCGAGCGCCGCCACCTCCTCGGCCCCCGTCAGGCCGAGGAGTTCGGCCGTGCCCCGGCAGCGCGGGGAAGGCGAGGTGAGGACCCGGGCCGACCTCCCGAGGCACACCGGATCGGCCCGCACGGGCTCCACCGCGGAGCCGTCGTCGAAGCGGGCCTCCCGCTGGGCCGCGCTCATGGCCGGGGCGACCAGGACGAGCCGCACGGTCCGCTCCGGCGGAGGCGCGTGCGACGGACCGTGCGAGGGGGCGCGTGTAGGGGCGCTCGGGGGCGTGTTCGGGGGCGTGTTCACAGGTGATACATCCCTCAGTGGTCGGTCGTCCGTCCGTACGCCCTTGGCGCGGTCCGACGGGCGCGGTACGGTCACGGCGACAATTCCAGAGACCGACGACGGCGACACGGAAGTCCGGTGCAAAACCGGCACGGTCGCGCCACTGTGAGCCGGCCCGGCATCCCCGGGACCCGGTGAGTCAGACCCGACGACCGTCGTCGCGCACCACCGTACTGGGACGCGAGTTCCCGAGGAGGTACCGCCATGGCCGAGGCCGTCGCCCCGTCCGTCACCCCCACCACCCCTGTCGTGCTGCCGGTTTCCCTGCCGGTCCGCACCGTGCTGCCCTGGGCCCTTTTCGCCGGGCTCCTGGCGCTGGTCGCGCTCTACTTCGTCGGCGCCGAGCAGGGCGCCCTCTCCGTCTTCGCGGGCAGCGATGTCCACGAGTGGGTCCACGACGGCCGTCATCTGCTCGGCTTCCCCTGCCACTGAACGCGGTAGAGGAGCTCACGCACATGAACGACACCAAGTCCTCCGTCGTGGGGAGACTGCTGGTCCGCGGCATGCTCGCGGGCCTGATCGCCGGACTGTTCGCCTTCGCCCTCGCGTACGTCGCCGGTGAGCCGTCCGTCGACGCCTCGATCGCCGTCGAGGAGGCCGCCGCGGCGGCCGAGCACGCGGGCCACGGAGCGGCCGCCGCCGCGGAGCCGGAAGAGGAGGAGCTCGTCAGCCGGGCCGTCCAGTCCACGGCAGGCCTGGCCACCGGCGTCCTCGTCTACGGCGTCGCGCTCGGAGGCATCGCCTCCCTCGCGTTCGCCTTCGTCCTCGGGCGCGTCGGCCGGTTCACGCCGAAGGCGACCGCCGCGCTCGTCGCGGCCGCCGCCTTCACCACCGTCTACCTCGTGCCGTTCCTGAAGTACCCGGCGACCCCGCCGGCTGTCGGCAACCCGGACACCATCGGGAAGCGCACCACGCTCTTCTTCCTGATGATCCTGCTGAGCGTCCTGCTCGGCGTCGCCGCGGTCGTCCTCGGCCGCCGCCTCGCCCCGCGCCTCGGGAACTGGAACGCGACCCTCGTCGCCGGGGCCGGCTTCGCCGTCGCCGTCGCCGTGGCCTGCGCGTTCCTGCCGGGCAACGACGACGCGGTGCAGGCCGGCTTCCCGGCCGCCGTGCTGTGGGAGTTCCGGCTCGCCACCCTCGGGATCCAGGCGGTCCTGTGGGCGGTCTTCGCGGTCGCCTTCGGGACTCTGGCGCAGCGACTGCTCGCCCCCGAGACCGTGCGCGCCGCCGCGACCAGGGAGACGGTCCCGGCGGCCTGAGACACCCTTGGCCGGGGCCGAACTCGGCCCCGGCCAGGCTCGGCCCCGGCCAGGCTCAGCTCCGGCCAGGCTCAGCTCCGGCCCCGGCCCCGGCCCGGCCCCGGTCAGGCTCCGGCCCGGCTCGGCCCCGGTTCAGCTCAGCTCGCGCACCGGGGCGCCCGCCAGGAACGCCTCGATGTCCTCGACCGCCTGCCCGAAGTAGCGGCCGTAGTTGCCCTCCGTCACGTATCCCAGGTGAGGGAGGGCCAGGACGTTCGGCAGGGTCCGCAGGGGGTCGTCGGCCGGCAGCGGCTCGGTCTCGAAGACGTCGAGCCCGGCCCCCGCGATCCACCCCTCGCGCAGCGCCCGCAGCAGCGCCCCGCCGTCGACGAGCCCCGCCCGCGAGGTGTTCACGAGATACGCGGACGGGCGCATCGCCCGCAGCTCGGGCTCCCCGATCAGGCCCCGGGTGCGGTCGGAGAGCACCAGGTGCAGGGAGACGAAGTCGCTGCTCCCGAGCAGCTCCCGCCGGTCCTTCGCGAGCCGTACGCCGTGCTCGGCGGCCCGCTCCTCCGTCAGGTTCGGGCTCCAGGCGTGGACGTCCATGCCGAAGGCGAGGCCGATCCGGGCGACCCGGCCGCCGATCTTGCCGAGGCCGACGAGGCCGAGGGTCCGGCCGGCCAGGTCGGCGCCGACGGTGGACTGCCAGGGACCGCCCTCGCGCAGCGCCTGCGCCTCGGTCCGTACGTGCCGGGCGAGGCCCAGGAGCAGGGCCCAGGTCAGCTCGGTGGGCGGCTCGGAGCTGCTGGCGGTGCCGCACACCGTGATGCCCCGGGCGCGGGCGGCGGCGACGTCGACGGAGGCGTTCCGCAGCCCGGAGGTGACGATCAGCCGGAGCCGGGGGAGCCGGTCGAGGAGCGCGGCGTCGACGGGGGTCCGCTCGCGCATGACGACGAGGAACTCGCAGTCCTCGACGGCCGCGACGAGCGCGTCCCGGTCGGTGAGGTGCTCGCGCAGGACGCGGACCTCGACCCGCCCGGCGAGCGGGCTCCAGTCGGCGGAGGAGAGGGCGACGCCCTGGTAGTCGTCGAGTACGGCGCAACGCGGCAGATTCATGACCGCATGATCGCGGATGGGGCCGTACGACGGTCAGGTAGCGGTCCTCCGCCTGCCCGTCTTCCGTACCTCTCGGAGCGACAAAAGCACCCACCCCACGGAGAATTGCCTGAATTATCCCTTCAGGAGGGTTGGTGCCATGGACGCTTCCGGTGACCGTGCCGACGAGATCGCCGCGCTCCGGGCCCGGGTGGCCGCCCTCGAAGCGGACCACGCCGCCGCCCCATCGCCCCGCCACCGCCTCCGCTCCTTCTGCGCGGCCCTGCTGATCGTCATCGGCTGCGTCCTCGTCCCGCTGGGCATCGTCGCCTCCTGGACCTCGGACATCGTCGGCGACACCGACCGGTACGTGCAGACGGTCGCCCCGCTCGCCGAGGACCCCGCCGTCCAGGCCGCCGTCACCGACCGGGTGACGAACGCCGTCATGGACCACATCGACCTGGCCTCCCTCCTGGAGGGCGTCGCGCCCGACCAGCGGCCCCTGGTGCAGAAGGCACTCGGCAGGCTGGGCGGCTCCCTGGAGAGCTCGGTCGCCAGCTTCGTCCGCGACCGGGCGCAGGACGTGGTCGGCTCCCAGGCCTTCGCGACCCTCTGGACCGATGCCAACCGCGCGATCCACACCTCCGTCGACCGGGCCCTGACCGGCAGCGACGACGGCGCCGTGAAGATCGAGACGGATTCGGTGACCCTCGACCTGGCGCCGGTCATCGACCGGGTGAAGGAGCGGCTCGTCGACTCCGGGCTCACGGTCGCCGCCAAGATCCCGGAGATCCACACCGACTTCACGATCCTCAGGTCCGACGACATCGGCAAGGTGAAGACCGGCTTCTCCCTGCTCCAGCTGATGGGCGTGTGGCTGCCGGTGATCGCCGTCCTCCTCGTCGCGGGCGGGGTGCTGCTCGCCGCCCGCCGGCGCCGCACCCTGGTCGCCGCGGCCCTCGGCGTCGCCTTCGCCGCGATCGTCCTCGGCGCCGCGCTCACCGTCTTCCGCCCGGTCTACCTCAATGCCCTCCCCGTCGGCGTCTCCCCGGCCGCGGCGGGCTCCGTCTACGACACCCTGATCCGCTATCTCCGCACCTCGGTACGGGTGTACGCGGTCCTCGGCGTGCTGGTCGCCCTCGCCGCCTGGCTCTCCGGGCCGAGCCGCCCCGCCGTCCTGACCCGCGGCCTCTGGCACTCCGGCATCAGCGCCACCCGCGCCACCGCCGACCGCGCGGGGATGCGCCTCGGCCCCGTCGGCCCCTTCGTCCGCCGGTACCGCACCTGGATCACCTGGATCCTGGTCGCGGGGGCCGCCGCGGCCTGTGTCTTCTGGCCGCACCCCACCGGCTGGGTCGTCGTCGGACTCGCCCTCGCGCTGCTCTTCGCCCTCGCGGTGACGGCCTTCCTGGCGGAGGAGCCGACGGAGAGCGCCGATCAGGCCTGAAGGCCCCGGGCCGGTACGAGCGCCGCGCCCGCGAGCAGGCCGACCGCGATCGTCGTGACGATCGTGACGAAGTCCATGAGGTCGTGGAAGCCGTGCAGGACGTGACCGCCGGCCAGGGAGGTGAGCGCCCGCAGGCCGAGCGAGCCGACGGTGAGGGTGAAGAGGCCGCCCAGGAAGAGGACGAGCCGGGGCGGCCGTCCGGGCGGCCGGGCGAGCAGGTCCGCCGTGGCCGCGAGGGCCGCCGCGGCGACGAAGGTGCCCACGACCTCCCCGGCCAGGGCCGTGCCCGCCGCCTGCACGCCGAGCGCCAGATAGACCAGGCCGACCACCCAGCCCGCGAGCCGCCACGGCACTTCGAAGGCGAGGATCAGGCCCAGTGTGAACACCGCCCAGCTCGCCACCACGACCCACCGGGACAGGTCCGTGTCCTGCGCGGTGTCGAAGAGCGCGTCGGTCGAGGTGCCGGTGGCGGCGACCCCGATGAGCACGCCCACGTACAGCTGGAGGAGCAGGACGAGGGCGTAGACGAGGCGGACGGCGCCGGTCGTCAGGAAGCCGCCGACGAGCTCGGCGGTGGCGGCGCTGAGCAGGTCGCCGGGCACGAAGAAGAACAGCGCCGGAAGCATGATCAGTACGGGTCCGCCGTGGCCGTGCTCCGGCCGGAGCAGCCCCAGGGTCACCAGGGACACCAGGGTGGCGGCGACGAGCGGCAGGACGCGGGCGAGGCGCGGGCGCCGCTCCGACAGGACGGTCAGCGCCGCGACCAGGGCGGCGAGCAGGGCGGTGGTGCCGATCTCGTACCAGGTCGGCTGGACGGCGGGCGCGAACCCGAGGGAGAACAGCACGATGCCGACGCCCCGGGCCCAGCGGGGCACCGGGGAGGGCAGCGTCTCGATCCGCCGGAGCCCGGCCGCCGCCTCGGACAGGGCCGGCCGGGTGTCCCGCAGACGCTCGACGAACTCCTTGAGGGCGACGACCCGGTCGAGCCGTGCGACGTCGGGGAAGGCCGTGACGGTCGAGGTGAGGGTGCGGCCCCCGGCGGTCACCGAGAGGACGGCCCCGTCGGCGACGAGCACCGTCTCGGCCCGCCCGCCGTACGTCCGGGCGATCCCCCGGACGACCCGGTCGACCCCCTCCGCGCCCTCCCCGCTGAACCGCAGCGTGAACCGGGTGAGTTCACGGAGGAAGCCGTGGAGGGCGTCGGGGTCGTGGTTCTCCTGCTGCTGCTCCGGTATCGGAGCCGTCATGCCGCGTGCCTCACCGGCGGACGGTGTCGTCGGTCTTGAGGTCGTTCAGGGCGTCCTCGAAGTCGTCGAGCTCGTCGGGGCAGTAGACCTGGAGGACGATCCGCTCGGCTTCGACAGCCTTGGTGTCGGTGATAACGGGCCGCATCCCGGGGCCGGTGGCCCCGTTCGACTGCTGGATCTTCCACAGCGCCGTCTTCAGGGCGCTGCCCGGATCCTCGCAGACCTGGCCGCCGTCCGTGCCGAGCAGCCGCTCGATGGTGTCGGTGTCGGGGGGCGCGGAGTAGCCGGCTTCGAGCAGGGCGTCCTGGAGCTGGTTGGCCTTGGAGAGGGATTCGTTGTCCCTCTTCACGCTCGTATAGCGGATGAGGCCGGTGATGATGAGGCCGACGAGGATCGCGATCGCGCCCCAGTAGACCCATTTGTGCTCGGAGGCGAAGCGGGTGGGACTCATGCCTGCTCTCCCTCGCTCGAAGCGGTGACGGGGGCCGTCTTCCAGCTCGGCTTGCGGAACTTCAGGAAGGCCCACGGGATCAGGAAGCCCAGGATGACGAGGCCGCCGCCGACGATGGCGATGTACGCCCAGACGCTGCCGCTGCCGAACTGGGAGCTCGGGACGAAGCCGATGCACAGCGCGGCGAGCGAGGCGAGCAGACCGACGACGCACAGCACGCGCAGCGCGGGTGCGCGGTAGCCGCGGGGGTGGTCGGGCTGGGTCTTCCGCAACCGGATCGCCGCGGCGAACATCAGCAGGTAGACGATCAGGTACACCTGTGTGGTGATGACCGAGAAGATCCAGTAGGCGCTGGAGACGTTCGGGATCAGCGCGTATCCCAGGGCGATGATCGTGGTGACGATGCCCTGGGTGACCAGGATGTTCTGCTGGATGCCGTTCTTGTTCAGCTTCTGAAGGAACGGCGGCAGGTAGCCCTCCTGGCGGGAGATCTCAAGGAGGCCCTTGGAGGGGCCCGCGAGCCAGGTGAGCATGCCGGCGAGGGAGGCGGACACCAGGGCGACGGCGGCGATCGGGGTGAGCCAGCCGATGTTGAAGTACGAGAAGAAGGCGTCGAACGCCTGCATCACGCCTGCCGTGAGGCTGAGCTGGTCGGCGGGCACGACCCAGCTGATGGCGAGCGCCGGCAGGATGAAGATCAGCAGCACCAGACCCATCGCCAGGAACATCGACTTGGGGTACTCCTTCGCCGGGTCCTTGAGCGAGGAGACGTGCACGGCGTTCATCTCCATGCCGGAGTACGACAGGAAGTTGTTGACGATCAGGACGAGGCTGGCCAGGCCCGTCCACTGCGGGAGGAGGTTCGAGGCGGTCATCGGGGCGGCCGAGGGGTTGCCCTGGGCGAGGAAGACCATGCCGAGGACCACCAGCAGGGTGCCGGGGATCAGGGTGCCGATGATCAGGCCCCCACTGGCCAGTCCGGCCAGTGCCTTCGTGCCGCGCGAGGAGACCCACACGCCCGACCAGTAGAGGACCACGATGACGATCGCGGTGTACGGGCCGTTGGAGGCGAGCGCTGGGTCGATGATGTACGCGATGGTGGACGCGACGAATCCGAGCAGGCTCGGATAGTAGAAGATCGTCATCGCGAACTGGCACCACACGGCCAGGAATCCGAGCGGCTTCGACAGGCCCTCCGAGACCCACCGGTACACGCCGCCGTTCCAGCCGGAGGCGAGCTCCGCGGAGACCAGCGCGGTCGGCAGCAGGAACACGATCGCCGGGACGAGATAGAGGAACACGCAGGCCAGGCCGTAGACGGCCATGGTGGGCGCGGCCCGCAGACTCGCCACCGACGCGGTAGTCATCAGGGCAAGGGTCACCCAGGTGAGCGTGGTGGGCGCCGGCCGTGTCGCCGCCCGCGGCCTGGGTACGTCGGCCGGTGTGTCGATGCTGCTCATGTGCGGAGCCCTCCCTGTGATCGCACGCTGACCTCAAGCTCGGTCGCGCGAGGGCCTCCCACAAGCGGAGCGCGTCCGGACGGGGGACACGGCGGCGCGTCCGGACGGGGGACACCGCCCGGCGCGTCGGGACGGGGTCCCGGTGCGCGGGCGCACCGGTCCCGTCGGCAGGCGGACCGTCAGGCCGGCAGACGGGCCGGTCAGGTTGCAGGCAGGGCCGGTCAGCCCGGCAGACGGGCCGTCAGGCCGTCGAGCAGCGCGGTGAGCCCGTACGCGAAGGTGTCGTCGGGGGCGTCGGCGTACCCGGTGCTCTCCGCGCCGGCCGCCTCGATACGGCTCCGCAGCCGCGGGAACCGGCCGGCGGCCTCGACGGCCTCCTTCATGGTGGCGGCGAACACCTCCTCGGCGTCGCCGCCCTCGCGCTCGATGGTGCGGGTGAATCAGCCGATGGTGCGGGTGAAGGAGCGGCGGTACGAGCGGGGCGGGACTCCCCGGCGGCGGACGAACTGGGCGCGGAGCACGGCCGCGCTGCCGAAGCCGACCGCCCGGGCGATCTCCTCGACCGGCAGGTCCGTGGTCTCCAGGAGCTCCTCGGCGCGGCTGAGGCGCAGCCCGAGCAGCCAGGCGTGCGGGGTGGTGCCCGTGGAGGCGGCGAAGCGGCGGGCGAAGGAACGCCGGCTCATCAGGGCCCGGCGGGCCAGCTCGGCGACGGGGAGCGGCTCGTGGAGATGCTCGCGGGCCCAGTCGAGGACCCCGGAGAGCCGCTCGTCCTGACTGTCCTCGGGGACGGGGGTGGCCAGGTACTGGGCCTGGCCGCCGTCCCGGTGGGACGGGAGCACCAGGTCCCGGGCGATGGCGTTGGCCGTGGTGGCGCCGTACTCCCGCCGCAGGAGGTGCAGGCACAGGTCGAAGCCGGCGGCGGCGCCCGCGCCCGTGGCGACGCTGCCCTCGTCGACGTACAGGGCGTCGGGGTCGACGGTGACGTCCGGGTGGCGCTCGGCCAGGAGGCCCGCGAACCGCCAGTGGGTGGTGGCCCGCCGCCCGTCGAGGAGCCCGGCCGCGGCGAGCGCGAAGGCGCCGACGCAGTGGGCCGCGACCAGCGCGCCGCGCCCGTGGGCGGCGGTCAGCGCGTCGAGTACGGCGGGGGCCGGGGGCGTACGGAAGTCGTTCCAGGGCAGGGCGATGACGAGGTCGGCCGAGGCGAGCCGGTCCAGGCCGTGCTCGACGACGAGCGGCAGCCCGACATCGGTGCGGACCCGGCCGGGCCGGTCGGTGCACAGGGCGAAGTCGAAGCGCGGCAAGCCCTGTCCGCGGAAGTCGAACACCTCGGAGACGATGCCGGCGCCGAGCATGCCGACACCGGACGGGGCATAGGCGGCGACGGTCACGAAGGGCGGCACGGAAGGAGTCTGCCACGTGGCACGATTCCCGCTTGGCACGATTCACGCGATCGCTGGCAGCACGGCCACTCGTGAAGAGGCCGCCGGAAGCGAAGACTTGGGGTCATGAACACCAACGACGACGCGCCCCTCGGCCGCACCGCCCGCTACACGGTCCTGACCACCGGCTACACCCTCTCCACCGGCCCCGGGGTCGCCGCCACCGTCTCCTACGTCCACGACGGCGACCGGCACGTGATCGTCGACCCCGGCATGGTCGCCGGCCGCGACCGGATCCTCGGCCCGCTCGCCGAACTGGGCCTCGGCCCCGACGACATCACCGATGTCGTCCTCAGCCACCACCACCCCGACAACACCATGAACGTCGGCCTCTTCGGCCAGGCGCGCGTCCACGACCACAAGGCGATCTACGAGAACGACCAGTGGACCGACCGGGACGCCGAGGGCCACGAACTCACCCCGTCGCTGCGGCTGATCCGCACGCCCGGCCACAGCCGCGAGGACATCACGCTCCTCGCGGGCACCGACACCGAGGTCGTCGCCTTCGTGGGCGACCTCTGGTGGCGGCCGAACGGCCCGGTGGACGACCCGGTCGCCCCGGACCACACGGTCCTGCGCGACTCCCGGCTCCGGGTCCTCGCCGCCGCGGACGTCATCGTCCCCGGTCACGGCCCCGCCTTCCCGGCGGACGACACGGCGCCGCGCTAGCAGAGCAGAAGTCCCTCCGAACGACCGAGGCCCCGGGGTACGCACCCCGGGGCCTCGTCGGTCGTTCCGGCTCCTACGGGAGGCCTACTCCCTCGCGGGCGGCTGCTGGTCCTGCGTACCCAGCTGCTCGTTGATCTTCTGCTGGGCCGTATCGACCTGGCTCTGGTACTTGTTGCCCGTCTTGGCGTCGACGGCGTCGCCCGCCTTCTCGACGCCCTGGCGCGCGGTGTCCTCGTGGCCCTTGATCATGCCCTTGAGCTTGTCGAGCATGGACATCAGTTGTCCTCCTCACGAAAAGCCGACGCCCCCAGCATCCCGGTGATCCGGAGCTTCCGCATCCTGGCCGCGTCAGGACGGTTCATGTCGGTGCCGTTTCCGTCCAGCGGCCATGTCTTTCGCCCGCCCCGGGAGAACGCAAAACTGTGATCACCGGGGCAGCTCCCCGGAGATGACCAGGCAGTGTCGGCTGTCCGCATGCTGATGTCTGCACGCCGTCGGACGAGAACGAGAAACGAGGAAGGGGGGAAGTCAAGTGAACCGCGAGCCGTCCCATGACCGCCGCGCGACACGGATTTCCGCCGCCTTCTCGGACTCGGCCGACGGATCGGAAACGACAGCAAGAGGGTCGTAGGCAGCCGCCCTGACCTCGTACATCCCCGGTGGACGGAGCTCCGGCTCGCACCGACGGTAGCAATTCCCCTTCACGCCGAGGCTTTCTTCGCCATGCCCGCCCGGCGTGTCTCCGCCCTGTTCCCGGCGCTTCTCGCGCTGCGCTTTTCGATACCGGATCGGTGATGACGTGACGCTCTCCATGGAAATGATTTCGGCCGACACCCTCGCCCGACAGCGGGAATTCTGGCGGCGAAGGCTGGCAGGGGTGGAACCCCTGGAGTTCCCCACGGACCGGCCCCGGCCGCTGAGCCATCCCGGCGTCACCGACACCGTCCGCTTCGCCGTTCCCGCCGCCACGGCGGAGGGCCTGCGGAAGCTGGCGTCCGACCGGGACGCCTCCCTCTTCACGGCCGGCCTCGCGGGCCTCCAGGTGCTGCTGTCCCGCTGGTCGCGGCAGGACGACATCGCGGTCGGCACCCCCGCGCCTCACGCCGACGAGGAGTCCCCGAACACGCTGGTCATGCGTGCGGACCTCGCGGCGAACCCTTCCTTCACCGAACTCCTCGCCCAGGTGCGCGAGACGGAGCGCGACGCGTACGGGCACCAGGATCTTCCCTTCGAGCGGATCGTCGAGGAGCTGGCCCCCGAGCGGGACCTCTCGCGCAACGCCCTCTTCCAGGTCATGTACGCGCTCCACGACGCCACCGCCGCCCCGCACACCGCGTCCGCCGCCCCGCAGACGGCCGTGTGCGACCTGTCGCTGGTCCTCACCCCCACGGCCGACGGCGGCCTCACCGGCGAACTCGCCTACCCCGCAGAGCTGTTCGACCGCTCGACGGTCGAGCGACTGGCCGGCCACTACGTCACGCTCCTCGCCGCGGCGCTCGCCCACCCCGACCGCCCCGTCGGACACCTGGACGTCCTCGGCGCGCAGGAGCGGGAGCAGCTCCTCCGTACCTTCAACGACACCACCGTCCCGTACGAGGACGACACCACCGTCACCGCGCTCTTCGAGCGCCAGGCGGCCCGCACCCCCGACGCCGTGGCCGTCCTCTTCGGGGACACCCGTCTCTCGTACGCCGAGCTGAACGCCCGGGGAAACCGGCTGGCCCACCACCTGATGGACCGGGGCGTCACCGCCGGCGACCTCGTCACGGTGTGCGTGGACCGCGGCCCGGACATGATCGTGGCCCTCCTGGCCGTCATGAAGACCGGCGCCGCCTACGTCCCCCTCGACCCGGACTACCCGGCGGCCCGCCTGGAGTTCATGCTCTCCGACACCCGCGCCCCGCTGGTCGTCACGCAGTCGCACCTGGCCGACCGGCTCCCCGGCACCGCCGCGCACGTGCTGATCGACGCCGACTGGGACACCATCGCGGCGCACGCCGACACCGACCCCGCGCCGCGGTCGGGGCCGCAGGATCTCGCGTACATCATCT
>NZ_BJMN01000069.1 GCF_006539185.1 Streptomyces gardneri | reverse complement strand
CGGGCAGATCAGGGCCGGATTCCCTTCGGAGGGGTGGCCGGCGGAGGGAAGTAAGGCAGTGGGTCAGAGGCGGCCGGCTGCTTTCAGGGCGAGGTAGGCGTCGGCCAGGGCGGGGGCGAGGGTGTCGGGGGAGGCGTCGACGACGGTGACGCCGTGGCGGCGGAGCTGGTCCGCCGTACGGGTGCGCTGGGACTGCGTCTGGGTGGCCGCGGCGGCTTCGTAGACGCCTTCGATCGTGCCGCGGGCGCCTGCCATGGCAGCGGTTCTCGGATCGGCGACAGAAGCCACCAGGACCGTGTGGCGCTGGGTGAGCTGCGGCAGTACGGGGAGGAGCCCCTCTTCGATCGGGGCCGCGTCGAGGGCCGTCAGGAGGACGACGAGGGAACGGCGCGGGGCGCGGGACAGGGCCGCGGCGGCGAGGCCGCGGGCGTCCGTCTCCACCAGCTCCGGTTCGAGCGGGGCGAGGGCGTTGACCACCGCGGGCAGGACGTCACCCGCGGAGCGGCCCTGGACCTGGGCGCGGAGGCGACGGTCGTAGGCCACGAGGTCCACGCGGTCGCCGGCCCGGGAGGCGAGGGCGGTGAGGAGGAGGGCGGCGTCCATCGCGGCATCCAGCCGGGGGACGTCGCCGACACGGCCGGCGGAGGTGCGGCCGGTGTCGAGGACGATGAGGATGTGGCGGTCGCGCTCGGGGCGCCAGGTGCGGACCGCGACCGTGGTCTGACGTGCTGTGGCGCGCCAGTCGATCGAGCGGGTGTCGTCACCGGGGACGTACTCGCGGAGGCTGTCGAACTCGGTGCCCTCGCCGCGGGTCAGCACGCTGGTGCGACCGTCCAGCTCGCGGAGCCGGGCCAGGCGGGACGGCAGGTGCTTGCGGCTGGTGAAGGGCGGCAGGACGCGGACGGTCCAGGGGACCTCGTGGTTGCCCTGGCGGGCGGCGAGGCCGAGGGGGCCGTACGACCGGACGGTGATCCGTTCGGCTCGGCGGTCGCCACGGCGCGTGGGGCGCAGCTTGGTGGTGAGGCGGCGGCGTTCCCCGGCTGGGACCGTGAGCTCGTGGCGGGACGCGGCCTGCTCGGTGCCGGGGAGCCAGCTGCTGGGCGGCCAGGCGTCGCGGAGTTGGGCGCGGAGGCGGCGGCGGGACGGGTTGGTGACCGTGAGCTGGACTTCTGCCGCGTCACCGAGTCGAACGGATGTGTCACCACTTCGGGTGAACTGGAGCGTTCGTACTGGCGCGGCCATCGCGTAGTCGCACAGAATTGCTAGTGAGAGGGGCGCGTTCACCGCGAGCATCCCCGCCCAGCTGGGGGCGAGGATGCCGACGGGGAGCGATCCGAGAGCGGCGAGCAGCGCGGTTCGTCCGGTGAGGGCCATGGGGCGCCGTTCTCAGCGGGGGACGGGGACGTGGGCGAGGATCGAGTTGATGACGGAGTCACCGGTGACTCCCTCCATCTCGGCCTCGGGCCGCAGGTGGATGCGATGACGCAGGGTGGGGAGTGCGAGGGCCTTCACGTCGTCCGGGGTGACGTAGTCCCGGCCGGTGAGCCAGGCCCAGGCGCGGGCGGTGGAGAGCAGGGCGGTGGCGCCTCGGGGGGAGACCCCGAGCGTGAGCGAGGGGGATTCACGCGTGGCACGACAGATATCGACGACATAGCCGGCGATCTCGGGGGAGACCGCGACCTTGGCCACGGCGGCCCGGGCGGCTTCCAGTTCGGCGGGGCCCGCGACCGGGCGGACGCCGGCGGCCTTCAGGTCGCGGGGGTCGAAGCCTTCGGCGTGCCGGGTGAGGACCTGGATCTCGTCCGTGCGTGAGGGCAGAGGGACCGTCAGCTTCAGTAGGAAGCGGTCCAGTTGGGCCTCGGGGAGAGGGTAGGTGCCCTCGTACTCGACGGGGTTCTGGGTCGCGGCGACCAGGAAGGGCTCGGGGAGGGCGCGCGGGGTGCCGTCGACGGTGACCTGACGCTCCTCCATCGCCTCGAGGAGCGAGGACTGGGTCTTCGGGGGCGTGCGGTTGATCTCGTCGGCGAGCAGCAGGTTGGTGAAGACCGGGCCGGGCTGGAAGGAGAACTCCGAGGTCCTGGTGTCGTAGACGAGAGAGCCCGTGACGTCGCTCGGCATGAGGTCGGGGGTGAACTGGACGCGCTTGGTGTCGAGTTCGAGGGCGGCGGCGAGCGAGCGGACCAGCAGGGTCTTGGCGACTCCGGGGACGCCTTCGAGGAGTACGTGTCCCCGGCAGAGCAGGGCGACGACGAGACCGGTGACGGCGGGGTCCTGGCCGACCACGGCCTTCGCGATCTCGGTGCGCAGGGCCTCCAGGGAGGCGCGGGCGCTGTCCGAGTCCGTAGCGGTCTCGGGGGTCGGGGCGCTCATGAGGTGCGTACCTCTCTTTCGAGGGCGTCGAGTTGGTCCGCCAGGCGGATGAGGGTGGCGTCGTCGGCGGGAGCCGGGCCGAAGAGGAGGGTTCGGGGGTCCGCGGTGGTCTCGGGGAGACGGGCGGAGAGTGCGGGGAGCAGGCGCTCGGGAGAGTGGGCGTCCTGGACGGGGACGCCGAGGAGAGGGGCGATGCGGGTGCGGGTCGCCGTGCGGAGGACGGTGGCGGCGCGGTCGCGGGCGTCCGTCTTGCGGTAGAGGCGGGCGCGGCCCTCGGTGGTCTCGGAGGCGCGGACGGCGACGGGGAGTCGCTCGGTCACCAGGGGGCCGAGGCGGCGGCCGCGCCAGATGGCGGCGAGCAGGGCGGCGACGGCGAGTTGGAGCGTGCCCCA
Source organism: Streptomyces gardneri (assembly GCF_006539185.1). GTDB lineage: Bacteria > Actinomycetota > Actinomycetes > Streptomycetales > Streptomycetaceae > Streptomyces > Streptomyces gardneri. The sequence continues at coordinate 32,619 of NZ_BJMN01000069.1, read as the reverse complement.
CAGCCAGCCGGAGGGGATCAGCGAGAGGAAGTTGTCCGTGGTGTCGCCGGCGGGTGCGTCGGTGGTGGCCGAGGTGTCGGCGAGGGAGGGGAGGTACCAGACGAGATGGGGCCGGGAGCCGAGGAGTTGCAGGGCGAGCGAGGCGTTGCCCTGCTGGTCGAGACGGTTGTTGTAGAGGATGTCGGGCGAGCCGAGGAGGACGGTGTCGGCGGTGCCGGTGCTGCCGGGGAGGCGGACCAGGGTCGGGCTGCCGTCGGCGGGGTAGCAGGCATCGGCCTCGGTGCCGGGGGTGATGACGTAGCGCTCGCCGCCGAGTTCGGCGCTGCCGGCGCGGGTGGCGGCGGGCAGGGTGCAGGCGGGGGCGCGGTTCGCCACCGGGGCGTCGGCGGCACTGGTGACGTCCGGGGCGAGGGTGGGGAGGGAGGACTGGCCGGCGCCGATGAGAACGGTGCGGGTGTCCGACCGGGTCATCGCGGCACGGAGCGTGGACTGTTGAGTTTCCGTCAGCAGGTCCGGTGTGGTGACCAGGAGAGTGGTGCGAGAGTCCGTGGCCGCTGTCGCTTCGTCGAGCGTGGCGGCCGTGGTGACCGTGACGCCGCTGTCCCGGAGCAGCTCGGCGACGGCGCGGCTGCCGGTGGGGTCGGCGGAGCGGGGGTCGAGGGCACCGTGCGATTCGGTGGAGCGGACCGTCGCGAGAGCGATGCCGCCGATGAGGATCAGGGCAAGGACGAGGGCGGCGCCGCGGGCGCGGGTCCAGATCTGGTGGGCGGACAGGGCGGTCGAGGTGGACTCGGCGGCCGGTCGGCTCATGAGCGCGCCCCTGGGGATGTGATGTCGAGGGTGGGTCTGGTCCGCGCCAGGGCGGTGTCCAGTTCCTCGATGCGGCGATACGCGGCCTCGTCGGCCGTGCGGCCGCCGTATGTCACGTCGTCGAAGGCGCGGGCGGCGAGGCGCAGGTCGTCCGCGTGGGAGGGAAGCGAGCGGCCGGCCTCGGCGGCGGCCTCGTCGGCGGTGCGGCCGGGGCGGGGGTCGAGCAGGACACGCTCTTCGAGGGAGCGGACGATGGCCCGCATCCGTTCCTGGACGGCCTGGTTCCAGTCTCCGGCGGTGGCGTGGCGGGCGGCGGCCGCGCGGTGTTCCTCGGCGGTGCGGGGGCCGTCGGCGAAGAGGGAGTCACCGGCCGTGGCCGGTGAGCGGTGGGGGGTGCCGAGTCGCCACCACAGGGCGGCGACGAGGGCGATGACGACCAGGACGATGGCGACGAGGCCCACGACGCCGCCGGGGGTGGCTCCGGAGGCCGCGCTGAAGAGGTCGTCCACCCATTCCCAGAAGCGGTCCAGTCCGCGCTGGAGGAGGTTGGGGTCGTTCTGGTGGTACATCGGCTCGGACAGCTCCCGCTCCGCCGCCTCGCGGGCGGGGATGCGGGAGATGTCCACCGGTACGTCGCCGTCGGCGCGCAGGAGTGTGAGTGGTGCGGTCGTTCCCCCCGGGACCGTCACGGCATCAGCCCCCGACGGTGTCGTCGCCGGGAGTGGGGCCGTAGCCGGGGAGGCCGGCGGCCCGGGCCAGTTCGAGGTCCAGGGCTTCGCGGCGGATGCGCTGGTCCACGTAGAGGAGGACCGTGACGCCGGCCGAGATCGGGTAGGTGACCGCGCTGGTGAGGACGCCGCCGATGCCCGTGATGATCAGGAACGGCCAGCCGAAGGAGGGGGAGGCGCCGGTGAGCAGGCCGGAGAAGCCGTCGCCGTCGACCGCGATGGCGACGATGGCGAACGGGATCGCGATGATCATGGCGAAGACGAAGATCAGCAGCTGGGTGAGGACCGTGATCCCGAAGATCCGCCACCACGAACCCTGCACGAGCTTGGCCGAGCGCTTCAGCGACGTCATGACGCCCTGGCGTTCCAGCATCAGGGCGGGGGAGGCGAGGCTGAAGCGGATCACCAGCCAGATCATCGCCGCCGTGGCGCCGAGCCCGAGCAGCATGATCAGGGCCACGCCCGGGGCGCCGCCGATCAGGAGACCGGGCAGCAGGCCGACCAGCATGATGCCGGCGCTCAGGGCCGCCATCAGCAGGGTGAGTCCGATGAGCTGGAGCAGGCGCGGACGGGCCTCGCGCCAGGCCTCGCCGAGCGAGACCGGGCGGCCCAGGACCGCGCGGCTGATGACGACGGTCAGCAGGGCGGCGCAGACGACGGAGGCCATCAGCGTGACGAGCAGGGCCGGGCCGAGGCCGATCATGGAGTTCTGTGCCGACTGGAGCGACTGCTCCAGCTGCTCGGCAGGTGTCGCGTCCGGGCTGATCGCCGGTGTCTTCGGGACGAGGTACCGCTCGGCCAGGATGTTGGCGATCTGGGAGATCACCGCGACCATGACCGAGAAGGACAGCACCGTGCGCCAGTAGGTGCGGAGGGTCTTCACCGAGCCGTCGAGGATCTCGCCCATGCCCAGGGGGCGCAGCGGGATCACGCCCGGCTTCGCGGCCGGCGGCTTGCCCCAGTTCGTGTTCGGGGGCGGAGCCCCCCAGTTCCGGCCGGGGGCCGGGGGCGGCGTCTGGCCGGTGGGAGGGGTCCAGCGGCCGGCGGGCGGCTGGTCCTTGGACCACTGAGGGGCGGAACCGTTCGCGTCGGCGGGGGTGGTGGGCCGGGGGATCCCGGAGCCGTCCTGGCCGTCGGAGGGGGCGGATCCGGGCGAGGTCCAGCCCGGAGTGTCGTTCACGGTTCGTCCACCTCGGGGAAATGGTCGCGGTGCCGGATCGGCGAACCGGCTCGGTCACGGCGGCCGACACCTGACACGGCGGCGGGCCGGGTGCCATCGTGCCACGTGGGGCCCACCCGTGGGCGGGAGCGGCCGTCTCGTTCGTACCTTTGTCCGGACCTTCATTGTCCGGGCGGTAGGCGGCACACTGTGCGAATGCCCGACCAGGACGCGCGATCCGTGCGGCGGCGGGCCGAGAGGAGCGCGATCCACGAGGTCGCGGCCCGGTCTGGGGGAGACGCTGTGGGACAGGTCACGGCAGGTAACGATTGGCTAATGGGATGATGTCGATATGAAGGGACGCGTTCTTGTCGTCGACGACGACACCGCACTGGCCGAGATGCTCGGGATTGTGCTGCGGGGTGAAGGGTTCGATCCGTCGTTCGTCGCGGACGGTGACAAGGCGCTTGCCGCTTTTCGGGAGGCCAAGCCGGACCTGGTGCTGCTGGACCTGATGCTGCCCGGAAGGGACGGCATCGAGGTGTGCCGGCTCATCAGGGCCGAGTCGGGTGTGCCGATCGTCATGCTCACTGCGAAGAGTGACACCGTTGACGTGGTGGTGGGTCTGGAGTCCGGGGCCGACGACTACATCGTCAAGCCGTTCAAGCCGAAGGAGCTCGTCGCCCGTATCCGGGCGCGGCTGCGGAGGTCCGAGGAGCCGGCGCCGGAACAGCTCACCATCGGTGACCTGGTCATCGACGTGGCCGGGCACTCCGTGAAGCGGGAGGGGCAGTCCATCGCCCTGACCCCGCTCGAGTTCGACCTGCTCGTCGCGCTGGCGCGCAAACCGTGGCAGGTCTTCACCCGTGAGGTCCTGCTGGAGCAGGTCTGGGGATACCGGCACGCGGCCGACACACGGCTGGTGAACGTGCACGTCCAGCGGCTGCGCTCGAAGGTCGAGAAGGACCCCGAGCGCCCGGAGATCGTGGTGACCGTCCGTGGCGTCGGTTACAAGGCGGGACCGAGCTGACATGACTACAGGCAGTACTGCTCCGAAGCCCGGGGACCCGGGAGTCCGTACGGGGCGGGCTGCCGGACCGGGGCGGGGGGGCCCGCGTTTCGGCCGCCTGCTGGGCGGACGGCTCCTCAACGACGGGGCACCGGGTGGACCGGTGTTCCGGCTCCTCGCCCGTTGGGTCCGCCGACCGCTGCTGCCCGCTGTGCGGCTGTGGCGGCGGAACATCCAGCTGAGGGTCGTCGCCGGCACCCTGCTGATGTCGCTCGGAGTGGTGCTGCTGCTCGGCCTCGTCGTCATCGGCCAGGTCCGCAACGGGCTGCTCGACGCCAAGGAGAGGGCCGCCCAGAGCCAGGCCGCGGGCGGGTTCTCCGCCGCACAGGACCGTGCAGCGATCACCTCGTCGGCGCCGGGGCAGCAGGACGGCGGGCGGACCGGCGCGTCCGTGAACTGGCGCTCCACGCTCGTCGAGCAGCTCGCCAGTGGCGGCCAGAGCGCCTTCAACGTGGTCGCGCTCTCCCTCGACACCGGTGACACCGCGAGCCGTGGTGCCCGCGCCTCCGGCGAGGTCGACCCCACCAAGAGCATTCCCGCCGACCTGAGGCACTACGTCGCCCAGGGCGCGAACACCTACCAGAAGTCGACCCGGATCTACTACACGAGCGGTGAGCCGTCCGAAGCCGGGCTGGTGATCGGCAAGCGGCTGAACGACGCCGACGGCACCCCGTACGAGCTGTACTACCTCTTCCCGCTGACGCAGGAGGAGGACTCCCTCACCCTGGTCAAGGGCACCCTCGCGACCGCCGGTCTGTTCGTCGTCGTGCTGCTCGGCGCCATCGCCTGGTTCGTGGTCCGGCAGGTCGTGACGCCCGTCCGGATGGCCGCCGGGATCGCCGAGCGGCTCTCGGCGGGCCGTCTCCAGGAACGGATGAAGGTCACCGGCGAGGACGACATCGCGCGCCTCGGCGAAGCCTTCAACAAGATGGCCCAGAGCCTCCAGCTCAAGATCCAGCAGCTGGAGGAGCTGTCGCGGATGCAGCGGCGGTTCGTCTCCGACGTCTCGCACGAGCTGCGCACCCCGCTGACCACGGTCCGGATGGCCGCCGACGTCATCCACGACGCCCGCGTCGACTTCGACCCCGTCACCGGACGGGCCGCCGAACTTCTCGGCGACCAGCTCGACCGTTTCGAATCGCTGCTCTCCGACCTCCTGGAGATCAGCCGCTTCGACGCGGGAGCGGCGGCCCTGGAGGCCGAGCCGATCGACCTGCGCCAGGTCGTGCGCCGGGTCATCGGTGGCGCGGAACCCCTCGCCGAGCGCAAGGGCACCCGGATCGTCGTCCTCGGCGACGAGCAGCCCGTGGTGGCCGAGGCGGACGCCCGCCGGGTCGAGCGGGTGCTGCGCAACCTCGTCGTCAACGCCGTCGAGCACGGTGAGGGCCGGGACGTGGTGGTGAAGCTCGCCGCCGCCGGCGGAGCCGTCGCCGTCGCCGTCCGCGACTACGGCGTCGGACTCAAGCCGGGCGAGGCGACCCGGGTGTTCAACCGCTTCTGGCGCGCCGACCCCGCCCGCGCGCGCACCACCGGCGGTACGGGCCTCGGCCTGTCGATCGCCGTGGAAGACGCCCGGCTGCACGGCGGCTGGCTGCAGGCCTGGGGCGAGCCCGGCGGTGGTTCGCAGTTCCGGCTGACCCTGCCGAGGACCGCGGACGAGCCCTTGCGGGGCTCCCCGATCCCGCTGGAGCCCGAGGACTCGCGGCGCAATCGTGAACAGGCCGCCGCCGGGCGCGTACAGGAGAGCGCGCGCCGTGTGACGGTTCCCGCGCAGCCCGTCGGGGGCCGGCCGTCGCTCCCCGTACCGCCGAGGCTGCCCGCGCCGCCGAGGGCGACCGTCGACCCGACGGCCCTGCCCGGCAGCGGGGCCCGGGTGGTGCCGCGAGCGGCGACGGACAGTGACAGCGCCGGGACGAGCGCGGCGACGGCCGGGGGAACCGGGAACGCGGAGCGGGAGGACGGGACACGTGGGCGCTGACTCCCGAGTGGGACGCGCGGGGCGGGGCGGGGGCACGCGGGCGGTGGTGCTGGCCGCGTGCGGCGGGCTCGTCGTCACCGGGTGCGCGACGATGCCCGACAGCGGTGACGTACAGGCCGTGAAGGGGGCGAACCTCGGCGACTCGCAGGTGCGGGTCTACGCCGTCGCGCCCCGGGAGAACGCCGACCCGGACGAGATCGTCGACGGCTTCCTGGAGGCCATGACCAGCGACGACCCCGGGTTCACCACGGCCCGCAAATACCTGACGGCGCAGGCCGCGAAGACCTGGAAGCCGGCGCAGAGCATCACCGTGCTCACCACCGCTCCCGACCGCGAGCAGGCCGACCGCAACGCCGACCCGGACAACCAGGGCCGCGCCTACCCGCTCTCCGGCCGCAAGATCGCGACGGTGGACGCCCGCCACGCCTACCAGCCGAACAGCCCTGCCAAGTACGTCCAGTCGATCCACGTCGTGCAGCAGCCCTCCGCGGACGGCAAGGGCAAGGAATGGCGCATCGACAGCCTGCCGTCCGGGCTGGTGCTCGGCGAGGCAGATTTCCTGCGCAACTACCGGTCGGTCAACAAGTACTACTTCGCCTCCGGGGAGGACTGGGTCGTGGCCGACCCGGTCTACATCCGGCAGCGGCAGGACCCGGTCACCCGGATGGACCCGGTGACGCAGACCGTCAAGGCGCTGCTCGAAGGGCCGACGAACTGGCTGAAGTCGGCCGTCGACTCGCAGTTCCCCTCCGGTACGGAGCTGAAGGCGGGCGTCACCTCGCTGGCGACGGACGACCAGTCCACGCTGAAGGTGCCGCTCAACGCCAAGGCCGAGCTGGTGGGCGGCGAGGCGTGCCGGCGGATGGCGGCGCAGCTGCTCTTCACGCTGGGCGACCTGACGTCCGTACGCGTCGAGCAGGTCGAGCTCCAGAAGCCGAGCGGGGATTCGCTGTGCCGTCTGGGCAAGGGGCAGGCGGCCGAGTTCGCGGCGGTCCGCAACACCGTGCCGCAGGAGAACCCGTACTTCCTCGACGAGCACGGCAAGCTGAAGATGCTGGCGGTCCAGGGCAAGGAGACGGACGAGCCGGCCGAGGTGCCGGGGCCGTTCGGCAGCGGCACGACCCCGTTGACCTCGGTCGCCGTCGACCGCGGTGAGACCCGGGCCGCCGGGGTCGGGTCGAGCGGACGCGATCTGTTCGTCTCCTCGATCACCACGGAGCAGGACCCGCAGCCGGCGGTGCTGACGAGCAAGGCGGCCCGTCCCGCGGACCGGCTCTCCGCGCCGAGCTGGGACGGCCGGGGCGACCTCTGGGTCGCGGACCGCAACCCCGCGGCGGCGCGCCTGTGGATGGTGCCGGACGGCTCCGGCGACCCCGTCGAGGTCCGTACGCCGTGGCTGACGGAGGGCACGCGCGTGGAGGCTCTGCGGGTCTCGGCGGACGGCGTGCGGATCGCCCTGCTGGTCAAGCAGGGGGAGCGCACCACGCTGCAGATCGGCCGGGTCGAGCGACAGCAGACGGGGGCGGAGACCGAGGTGTCCGTCGTCGGCCTGCAGCCCGCCGCGCCGCGGATGGAGTCGGTCACGTCGGTCTCCTGGGCCGGACCGAGCCGGCTGGTCGTCGTCGGCAAGGAGGCGGGCGGCGTCCAGCAGATCCGCTACCTCCAGACGGACGGCTCGACCTCGGCGAGCTCGGTGCTCCCCGGCCTGAACGGGGTGAGCTCCGTCACCGCGCCGAACGGCGACGCGGCGCCGGTGGTGGCGAACTCCGGTAACGACGGCATCGTCCGGCTGGCGCCGGGCACGAACTGGCAGCCGGTGGTCAAGGCCGGCACCTCGCCCGTCTACCCCGGGTAGGGGAACGGGAAGGCCGGCCGGGGCACGACCTGACGGACTCCGGTGTCCGGGCGGGGTGCCCGGCCGGTCGGCCGGTTTTCCGGCGTGGGGCCGGTGCGGGGCCGATGTGGGGCCGGTGCGCCTCGGTCCGAGGGCCTGCTGTCCGGCCGCCGGGCGGGGTGTCCTGCCGGTTTTCCACAGGGGTGGTCCGCGGCGGCCGGAGCGCGCACAGTGGAGTCATGCGGGGGTGGTGGCGGGAGATCGCCGGGCTGGTGCTGCCGGTGGCCTGCGGAGGCTGTGGCAGGCCGCGCACCGTCCTGTGCCCGGAGTGCGCCGGTGCGCTGACCGGCTCCGCACCGTGCAGGGTGCGGCCTGCGCCCGAGCCCGAGGGACTGCCGGCGGTCCATGCCGTCGCGCCGTACGCCGACGCCGTACGGGAACTCCTCCTCGCTCACAAGGAGCGCGGGGCGCTGGCGCTCGCCGGGCCCCTGGGCGGCGCGCTGGCCGCCGCCGTGACGGCCGCTGCCGGGCCCGTCACGGGCTCCGTCCCCTCGCCCCTGCTACTGGTACCGGTGCCGTCCTCACGGCGCTCCGTGCGGGCGCGTGGCCACGATCCGACGCGACGGATCGCGCTGGCCGCGGCAGCCCGGCTGCGGCGCGCGGGACGAGCCGCGCGGGTCGTGCCCGTGCTGCGTCAGCGGCGGTACGTGGCGGACCAGGCGGGTCTCGGAGCGCGCGGGCGGCTGGCGAACCTCTCGGGGGCGCTGGAGGTCGTACCGGGCGGTGCGCGTCTGCTCGGGACCGGAAGGGTGGTTCTCGTGGACGATCTGATGACGACGGGCGCTTCGCTCGCGGAGGCGGCGCGCGCACTCGGAGCCGTACACCGGTCGTTCATTCCTGGATTACCGCAGGTATTGACGGAAAGATCGCAGGAGGGTTCCGCGCAGCACGGATTCGAACAGCGGCAGGCGGCTGTGATCGCATCCTCTCCCGCTTCGTTCGAAATAAACCGGAACTCGCCAGGAACTTGGATCGTTGCAGGTGGTGAGAGGTGAGAGCACCCGAACGGAGGTATGTCGCGGTAGCGGGTGCCGACACCCGTCCGAAGGGGCTATGTTCGGTTGTGAGGAATGGCGAATGCCACTGCCTCGCCGAATACATGGTTGCGCCTACAGGACAGGAGTTCAGGGCGAATTAACCTCGTGTCGATGGGGTGGGGATCTTGTCGACTGGGGAGGAGGAGGTGAAAGTCGCCAAGTCCGAGCTCCGGTAACCACCGGAGTCTGGTGCAAAGGGAGAAGCCCTGCGGCCAAGGAGCTGATCAGGGCGATCCGGGAACGGAGTTCTGCGTGGACATCGTCGTCAAGGGCCGCAAGACCGAGGTGCCCGAGCGGTTCCGCAAGCACGTGGCCGAGAAGCTGAAGCTGGAGAAGATCCAGAAGCTCGACGGCAAGGTGATCAGCCTCGACGTCGAGGTGTCCAAGGAGCACAACCCGCGGCAGGCCGACCGGTCCGACCGCGTGGAGATCACCCTCCACTCCCGAGGCCCGGTGATCCGGGCCGAAGCGGCGGCAGGCGACCCGTACGCAGCCCTCGACCTCGCCAGCGACAAGCTGGAGGCCCGGCTGCGCAAGCAGCACGACAAGCGATACACCCGCCGTGGCAACGGCAGGCTGTCGGCAGCGGAAGTCGGGGACGTGGTGCCCGGCGCCGCCCAGCTCAACGGCAACGGCCAGCTGGTCGCCGACGAGTCCGACAAGGTGCCCACCACGATGATGGGCTCGATCGAGGTCCAGGGCGAAGGCCCGCTGGTGGTGCGTGAGAAGACCCACCGGGCCGCCCCCATGACGCTCGACCAGGCGCTCTACGAGATGGAGCTGGTCGGCCACGACTTCTATTTGTTCGTCGACTCGGACAACAAGCAGCCGAGCGTCGTCTACCGGCGACACGCGTACGACTACGGCGTCATCCACCTGGAGAGCGACCCGCTTGCCGAGGGCGGCGGCGCCGGCGGTGCGCTCGGCGGCTGACGGCCCGCCACCGCACCACCCACATACACCTCAGGTGTTCCTCACGGTGCCCCTGGAGCGCGGTTCGCGCCCCCAGGGGCACCCCCGTGCGCCCATGGGTAACCCCGCGCGCCGCCTGGGCATGAAATCATGTCGTGCACGCCAACCGGTGCTCGTCGAGCAGCGGTTGGAGGACCGGAAACGCATTCAGGCCACGGCCTTCAGGGGGAGGAACGATGGCGGACAGCTTCGGGCCGGTGCTCAGGGGGCGTGAGCCCTTCGGGGCGGTCACTCCGGAGAGCGCGCCGGACGGATCGGATTCAGACAGCGCCGACTGCCGCAAGGAGCCGATTCGGGTCCTTGTCGTGGACGATCACGCCCTCTTCCGCCGGGGCCTGGAGATCGTCCTCGCCCAGGAGGAGGACATCCAGGTCGTCGGCGAGGCGGGTGACGGGGCCGAGGCGGTCGACAAGGCCGCCGATCTGCTGCCGGACATCGTCCTGATGGACGTGCGGATGCCCCGGCGCGGCGGCATCGAGGCGTGCACCTCCATCAAGGAGGTGGCCCCCAGCGCGAAGATCATCATGCTGACGATCAGCGACGAGGAGGCCGACCTCTACGAGGCGATCAAGGCCGGGGCGACCGGCTACCTCCTCAAGGAGATCTCCACCGACGAGGTCGCCACGGCGATCCGCGCGGTCGCCGACGGACAGTCGCAGATCAGCCCGTCGATGGCGTCCAAACTCCTCACCGAGTTCAAGTCGATGATCCAGCGCACCGACGAGCGCAGGCTCGTGCCCGCGCCCCGGCTGACGGACCGTGAGCTGGAGGTCCTGAAGCTCGTCGCCACCGGCATGAACAACCGGGACATCGCCAAGGAGCTCTTCATCTCCGAGAACACGGTGAAGAACCACGTGCGGAACATCCTGGAGAAGCTCCAGCTCCACTCCCGCATGGAGGCCGTGGTCTACGCGATGCGGGAGAAGATCCTGGAGATCCGCTAGCCGAGCTCGGTCACCAGGGCCGCCGCCAGCTCCGGGTGGTTCACCCGCTCGACCGCCACGGCGTCGCAGCCGACCCACTCGGCCGCCTCGCGCAGGGCGCGGGCCACGGCGGGCACGGCCTTGGGGCCGTCGAGGGTGACCTGGCGGGCGACGAGGGTCTTCCCCTCGCGGGCCGGGTCCACCCGGCCGACCAGACGGCCGCCGGCAAGGACCGGCATCGCGAAGTAGCCGTGCACCCGCTTCGGCTTCGGCACGTACGCCTCCAGGCGGTGCGTGAAACCGAAGATCCGCTCCGTCCGGGGGCGCTCCCAGATCAGCGAGTCGAACGGCGACAGCAGCGTCGTGCGGTGCCTGCCACGCGGCTCCGTCGCCAGCGCCGCCGGGTCCGCCCAGGCGGGCTTCCCCCAGCCCGCCACCGTCACCGGCACGAGGCCCGAGGCCTCCACCACCGCGTCGAACTGCTCGCCCTTGATCCGGTGGTAGTCGGCGATGTCCGTGCGGGTGCCCACGCCGAGCGCCTCGCCCGCCTGGCGGACCAGGCGCCGCACGCACTCGGTGTCGTCCAGGTCGTCGTGGAACAGCTCCGGCGGGATCGCCCGCTCGGCCAGGTCGTACACCCGCTTCCAGCTGCGCCGCTCCGTGACGACGACCTCGCCGTGCATCAGGGCCCGCTCGACGGCGATCTTGGAGTCGGACCAGTCCCACCACTCGCCCTTGTTCTTCGCGCCGCCCAGTTCGGTCGCCGTCAGCGGGCCCTGGTCCCGCAGCTGGTCGATCACCTTGTCGTACGCCCCGGGCGACAGCTCGTGTCCCCAGTGCGGGCGGTCGCGGTAGGCGCGCCGGCGGAAGGCGAAGTGCGGCCACTCCTCGACGGGCAGGATGCAGGCGGCGTGCGACCAGTACTCGAAGGCGTGCGCCCCGGTCCAGTAGGCGTCCTCGACCGTCGTACGGCCGACGGCGCCCAGGCGCGCGTACGGGATGAGCTCGTGCGAGCGGGCCAGGACGGAGATGGTGTCGAGCTGGACCTGCCCGAGGGCGCGCAGCACTCCGCGGACCCCGGCCCTGCGGTCGGGTGCCCCCAGGAACCCCTGGGCGCGCAGGGCGATCCGGCGGGCTTCGTCGGCGGACAGTTCGGCGGCGGGGCGCGGCGCAGTCGTCATGATCCGCACCCTAGAGCCCGGCACTGACAGCCGGGCCGGGATCAGGCCTGGGCGGACTGATCGCGGGCCGGGAGGTACGGCAACGGGCTCGGCAGACCGAAGTCGGAGGGGAGCAGGGCGCCGACCCAGCAGTCGCGGAGCGTGCCCTTGTTGACGAGGCCGGCGCGCTGGAGGCCCTCCATGGCGAAGCCGACGCGCTCGGCGACCGCGCGCGACCCGGTGTTGCCGACCTCCGTCCGCCAGAGGAGCCGGGTGCAGCCCAGGCCGGTGAACGCCCAATGGGCCAGGGCCCGCACGGTCTCGGCCATGTAGCCGAGGCCGCGGTGCTCCCGCCGGGTCCAGAAACCGACCTCCCAGACCCCGGAGCCGCGACTGGTCAGCGAGACCGCGGCGAGCAGCGGGCCGCCGGACACCGGCTCGACGGCGAAGGTGTAGTCCGAGTCGTCGCGCCAGCCGTCGGGCACGAGCCGGTTCAGGAAGAAGTCGGCGTCCTGCCGGGTGTAGGGGTCCGGGACCACGGTCCAGCGTCGAATGTCCGGGTCCTGACAGATTTCGTACACCGTGTCGAGGTCCTCCGGGACGAAGTTCCGCAGGCGCAGTCGCTCGGTGGTGAGGGTGATGGGCTCCATGCCTGGATTGTGGTGAGCCGCCCGACCGGAAGCGAACACTTTTCGGGTGGGGCGGCACCTTCCGCCCACCTCGTGCGTTCTCTTTGAGGGTGGCCTCGCGGCTCGGGCACTGCGGGCCTCCCTTCGCGAGGGCGGTCTCGCTTACGATGGCCGTTGCGGTGGGGACCACCTGCCGTGCCCGCGCTCGCGTCGATCACAAGACCCAGTGCCAGGCCCGACCGGCAAGGAGACCAGCCTCAGTGTCCGTCTTCAACAAGCTCATGCGTGCAGGCGAAGGCAAGATCCTGCGCAAACTGCACCGCATCGCGGACCAGGTCAACTCCATCGAAGAGGACTTCGTCAACCTCTCCGACGCCGAGTTGAGGGCGCTCACCGATGAGTACAAGCAGCGGTACGCCGACGGCGAGAGCCTCGACGACCTCATGCCGGAAGCCTTCGCGACCGTCCGCGAGGCCGCCAAGCGCGTCCTCGGACAGCGCCACTACGACGTACAGCTCATGGGTGGTGCCGCGCTCCACCTCGGCTACGTCGCCGAGATGAAGACCGGTGAGGGCAAGACCCTCGTCGGCACCCTCCCCGCGTACCTCAACGCGCTCTCCGGCAAGGGCGTCCACCTGATCACGGTGAACGACTACCTGGCCGAGCGCGACTCCGAGCTCATGGGCCGCGTCCACAAGTTCCTGGGCCTCCAGGTCGGCTGCATCCTCGCCAACATGACCCCGGCCCAGCGTCGTGAGCAGTACGCCTGCGACATCACGTACGGCACGAACAACGAGTTCGGTTTCGACTACCTCCGCGACAACATGGCGTGGTCCCAGGACGAGCTCGTCCAGCGCGGCCACAACTTCGCCTGTGTCGACGAGGTCGACTCGATCCTCGTCGACGAGGCCCGTACGCCGCTGATCATCTCCGGCCCGGCCGACCAGGCCACCAAGTGGTACGGCGACTTCGCCAAGCTGGTCACCCGCCTCGCCAAGGGTGAGCCCGGCAACCCGCTCAAGGGCATCGAGGAGACCGGCGACTACGAGGTCGACGAGAAGAAGCGCACCGTCGCCATCCACGAGGCGGGCGTCGCCAAGGTCGAGGACTGGCTGGGCATCGACAACCTCTACGAGTCGGTGAACACCCCGCTCGTCGGGTACTTGAACAACGCCATCAAGGCGAAGGAACTGTTCAAGAAGGACAAGGACTACGTCGTCATGGACGGCGAAGTCATGATCGTCGACGAGCACACCGGCCGTATCCTCGCCGGTCGCCGTTACAACGAGGGCATGCACCAGGCCATCGAGGCGAAGGAAGGGGTGGCGATCAAGGACGAGAACCAGACCCTCGCCACGATCACCCTGCAGAACTTCTTCCTCCTGTACTCGAAGCTCTCCGGCATGACCGGTACGGCCATGACCGAGGCCGCCGAGTTCCACCAGATCTACAAGCTGGGCGTCGTCCCGATCCCCACGAACAGGCCGATGATCCGCAAGGACCAGTCCGACCTGATCTACCGGACCGAGGTCGCCAAGTTCGCCGCCGTCGTCGACGACATCGCGGAGAAGCACGAGAAGGGTCAGCCGATCCTCGTCGGCACGACCTCCGTCGAGAAGTCCGAGTACCTCTCGCAGCAGCTCTCCAAGCGCGGTGTGCAGCACGAGGTCCTCAACGCCAAGCACCACGACCGCGAGGCGAGCATCGTCGCCCAGGCCGGCCGTCGCGGCGCCGTCACCGTCGCCACGAACATGGCCGGTCGCGGTACGGACATCAAGCTCGGCGGCAACCCGGACGACCTCGCCGAGGCCGAGCTGCGCCAGGCGGGCCTCGACCCGGTCGACCACGTCGAGGAGTGGGCCGCGGCCCTCCCCGGCGCCCTCGAGCGCGCCGGGAAGGCCGTGAAGGCGGAGTTCGAGGAGGTCAAGGAGCTCGGCGGGCTCTACGTCCTCGGTACCGAGCGCCACGAGTCGCGCCGTATCGACAACCAGCTGCGCGGTCGTTCCGGCCGTCAGGGCGACCCGGGCGAGTCCCGCTTCTACCTGTCGCTCGGCGACGACCTGATGCGTCTGTTCAAGGCGCAGATGGTCGAGCGCGTGATGGCCATGGCCAACGTGCCGGACGACGTGCCGATCGAGAACAAGATGGTCACCCGCGCCATCGCCTCCGCGCAGTCGCAGGTCGAGACGCAGAACTTCGAGACGCGTAAGAACGTCCTGAAGTACGACGACGTCCTCAACCGGCAGCGTCAGGTCATCTACGGCGAGCGTCGCCGCGTCCTGGAGGGCGAGGACCTGCACGAGCAGATCCAGCACTTCATGGACGACACGATCGACGACTACATCCGCCAGGAGACCGCCGAGGGCTTCGCGGAGGAGTGGGACCTCGACCGTCTCTGGAACGCCTTCAAGCAGCTCTACCCGGTGAAGGTCACCGTCGACGAGCTGGAGGACGCGGCCGGGGACCGGGCCGGCATCACCGCCGAGTTCATCGCCCAGTCGGTCAAGGACGACATCCACGAGCAGTACGACGCGCGTGAGAAGCAGCTCGGCTCGGAGATCATGCGTGAGCTGGAGCGTCGCGTGGTCCTGTCGGTCCTGGACCGCAAGTGGCGCGAGCACCTCTACGAGATGGACTACCTCCAGGAGGGCATCGGCCTGCGCGCCATGGCGCAGAAGGACCCGCTGGTCGAGTACCAGCGCGAGGGCTTCGACATGTTCACCGCCATGATGGAGGGCATCAAGGAGGAGTCCGTCGGCTACCTGTTCAACCTGGAGGTCCAGGTCGAGCAGCAGGTCGAGGAGGTCCCGGTGCAGGCGAGCGCTCCCTCGCTCGACAAGACGGACGCGGTGCCCGCGGGGAACGGCCGTCCGGAGATCCGCGCCAAGGGGCTCGACGCGCCGCAGCGGCCGGACCGGCTGCACTTCTCCGCGCCGACCGTCGACGGCGACGGCGGGGTCGTCGAGGGCGACTTCGAGTCCGGTGACGACTCCGGCGACGGGATGACGCGGGCGGAGCGTCGTAAGGCGCAGAAGAACGCGAGCGGCGGGCGTCGTCGTAAGAAGTGACGCGATGGCCGTGACGGTGGCCGCCGCTGCGAGGCAGTGGCCGCTGTGACGCGGTGATCGTCGTGATGCGGCGGTCGTCGTGAGGTCGTGAGCGGAGGGGCCGGTACCCGGTGGGTGCCGGCCCCTTCGTCATGGGTGCCGGGCGGCCACGCCGAGCCCGTCGAGCTCGACGGCGGCACAGCGCCAGCGCTGGTCGGCGCCGAGCTCCAGGCGGAACGCCATGGCCCGGACGCGGCGGCCGGTGGCGATGCTCGCGAAGGCCTCCATGGCCGTGCGGTGCGGGTCCAGCTGTACGGAGCAGCGGCGCAGGACGGGGCGGGGGCCGAGCGACCGCAGGGGCGTCGCCGGGGCGAGGTGGACGAGCTGCTCGTACGCCTCGCCGACGGTGTGGCCGAGCATCCAGTGGACCGGCCGCTCCCCGCTGAGCACCGCGAGCAGGCGCTCCGCGAAGACGGTGTGCGGGGGGAGCGTGCGGGGCGGGGCCGGGGTGCGGGGGTGGGTGCCCGCGCCGCCGCGCGGCCGGGTGCCGGCAGGGCCGCCGGGGGCGGTGCGGGGGCGTGGAGTGCGCGGGCGGGTGGTGGCCGTGTAGCTGTCCATGGTGAGCCCCTGTCATTGCGTAACCGATTGGTACCAGTCGGTAACTTCCGTTGGGGATCTTGTACGGGTGGGCTCCGAGCCCCCGCAAGGAGTCCGGGGCCGCGCGGGAGCCCTCGCGCGGGATCACCTATCAGGGTGACGAGGGGGAAAAGTGGCTCTTCAGGGCCTCGCAGAGGTGCGTCGGCGGTGGACGTGCGACGCCTTCGGCCCGCCGCCCCGAAGGGGGACTCCGCACGTATCCTGAGGGCCTCTCCGTCTACGAAAGCGGCCAGCCATGCGCGTGTACGTCCCTCTGACCCTCCCCGGTCTCGCACAGGTGCACAAGGCCGGCGAGCTGGGTACCGGACCGATCGCCGCGTACGCCGTCACCCCCGCGCTGCGCGAGTGGTACGTCTCCGACGACATCGAGGAGCTGGAGTACGCGGCGCTCAACCGGGCCGCGGCCGCCTCCCTGCGGCTCCTCGCAGGCCTCCCCGCGGCGCCCCGCCGCCGGATCGTCCTCGCCGTCGACGTGGCCGACAAGGATGTGGCCGTCGACCCCGACGGTGGGCTCCACGCCGATTCCATCGGCGAGGTCCGGATCACGGGGCCGGTTCCGCTGGCCAAGGCGGGGGCGGTGCACGCCGACGCGGACGACGCGGTGGCCGACGTCACGGCGGCGGCGGGCGCGCTGGGGGCGGCGGACCAGGGCGACGACGACGCCCAGTTCGTCGTGGACGGGGCCGAGGACCATGAGCTGCTGTGGTTCGGGGTGCAGGAGATCCCCGAGCTGCTGGGCTGACGTCCCTCCCCGTGCCGGGGCGCTCTTCGCTGTCCGAGGCGGCGGGTACCGTCTTTCCATGGGGAAGCACGGGAAGCACCTGGTCTGGGACTGGAACGGCACACTGCTCGACGACACCGGTGCGGTGATCGGGGCGACGAACGCGGCCTTCGCCGAGCTCGGGCTCGAACAGATCACGCTGGAGCGGTACCGCGAGCTGTACACGGTGCCGGTGCCCAAGTTCTACGAGCGGCTCATGGGGCGGCTGCCCACCGACGAGGAGTGGACCGTCATGGACGGGGCCTTCCACCGGCACTACTGGGCGCGGGCCGAGGACTGCGGGCTCACCCTCGGCGCTGCTGAGCTGCTCGCGGCGCGGCAGGCCTCCGGGTTCACGCAGTCGCTGCTGTCGCTCGCGCCGCACGCCGAGCTCATACCGCTCGTGCGGCGGCACGGGATCGCCGAGCGGTTCGTCCGGATGGACGGGCGGGTCGACACGTCCACGGACGGGAAGTCCGGGCACATGGTGCGGCACCTGGCGGCGCTGAGTGTTCCGGCGGAGCGGGTCGTGGTCATCGGTGACGCCGCGGACGACGCTTTGGCGGCGGCGCATGTGGGGGCGAGGGCGGTGCTGTACACCGGGGGGTCGCACAGTCGGGCTTCGCTGGAGCGGGTGGGGGTGCCGGTGGTGGATTCGCTGGCGGAGGCGGTTGCGGTGGCGGAGGAGCTGGTCTAGGGCCTCCTCGCCCCTGCGGGGCCGGAGCCCGGGCGCGGGGCTTCCCGTGCGGGCCTGGGCGCCGTCGGCGGCTGCCGCGCCGGTGGGAGTGCGCCCGGCCTCCGGCCGGGCTCGGGGTTCCCACCCGCACCACCCGTCCGACTCGGACATCGTCTGCGGGCCTCCCCGTGGGGTGTGAGCGCCGTCGGCGGCCCACCGTGGGCGGGTCGGGCGGGTCCTGTAGCCCGCCGGCGGGTGCCGGCAGGCCATCGGACCTTCGGGGTGTCAGGCCTTTGCTCGGAGGACCTTCAGGAATTCGCGCATCCAGGTGGGGTGGTCCGGCCAGGCCCGGGAGGAGACCAGGAGGCCGTCGACCACGGCCGCCGTGTCCTGGAAGGTGGCTCCGGCCGCCTGCATGTCGAGTTCCAGGGCCGGGTACGCCGTGACCCTGCGGCCCTCCAGGCCGCCGACCGCCGCCGTCAGGAGCGGGCCGTGGCAGATCTGGGCCACCGGCTTGTCCGCGTCGAAGAAGGCCTTGAGGATCTTGCGGAGCTCCGGGTCGTTGCGCAGGTACTCCGGTGCCCGGCCGCCCGGGATCACCACCGCCACGTACGCGCCCGGGTCGACCTCCGAGAAGGCCAGGTCCGCGGGCCAGGTGTAGCCGGGCTTCTCCGTGTACGTGTCGAAACCCGGCTCGAAGTCGTGGACGACGAAGCGGAGCTGCTTGCGGGCGGGGGCGGCGATGTCCACCTCGTAACCCTCCTCGAGCAGCCGCTGGTAGGGGTACATCACCTCCAGCGACTCCGCCGCGTCCCCGGTCACGATCAGGATCTTCGCCATGGCTCTCCCAGGTCACAGATGGTCGGTCTGTCGTGCTGTGCCCATGCTTGCGTACACGCTGCCCCCGGCGGGCCGGTTTGCCAAGAGGACACGTGTCGCTGTCCATAACGTCAAACTTGGCCCGCTCTTTTGTACGCATACGGCTCATGACGGTTCGGGGTGCGGGAGCGATAGGCTTTTGCCGTGATCAGCGCGATACGCCGTGGGGGCAGCGAAGCCCCCGGCTGCCGCCCGGCCCATGACAGTGGCCGGGCCGACGGTGCGTTCGCCGATCCTCTCCGTCCGGGCGCGCCGCGTTCTGTGGCCGATAACGACCTGGGCATCTCTCATCCGGGCATAACGTCGTCTTCGGCCGGAATCACCGCGTCGTGGCGTTGTGCCCTTTCTTCCACCGACGTCACGCAACGGCGCGCGACAGGAGTCAGAGGACATGCAGACCAAGCTGGACGAAGCCAAGGCCGAGCTGCTCGAAAGGGCCGCTCGGGTAGCTGAGCACAGCCCGGTCGGGGGGCGACTTCCGACGGGCCCGGAGGGTGCCGGGGAGCGCCCGGACCGGGACACCGTGCTCGAATACCTCCAGCGCTACTACCTGCACACCGCGCCGGAGGACCTCGGCGACCGGGACCCGGTCGACGTGTTCGGCGCCGCGCTCTCTCACTACCGGCTCGCGGAGAACCGCCCGCAGGGCACCGCGAACGTGCGCGTCCACACCCCGACGGTGGAGGAGAACGGCTGGACCAGCAGCCACTCCGTCGTCGAGGTCGTCACCGACGACATGCCCTTCCTCGTCGACTCCGTCACCAACGAGCTGTCCCGCCAGGGCCGCGGCATCCACGTCGTGATCCACCCGCAGGTCCTCGTCCGCCGTGACGTCGCCGGAAAGCTCATCGAGGTCCTGGCGGCCCAGATCGAGGGCGAGCTGCCGCACGACGCGCTCACCGAGTCCTGGATCCACGTCGAGATCGACCGCGAGACCGACCGCGCCGACCTCAAGCAGATCACCGCGGACCTGCTCCGCGTCCTGTCCGACGTCCGGGAGACGGTCGAGGACTGGGACAAGATGCGCGATGCCGCTCTGCGGATCGCCGAGGGCCTCCCGGCCGAGCCCACCGCCTCCGACCTGCGTCCCACCGAGGTGGACGAGGCCCGCGAGCTGCTGCGCTGGCTCGCCGACGACCACTTCACCTTCCTCGGCTACCGCGAGTACGAGCTCGTCAACGGCGACGCCCTGTCCGCCGTGCCCGGCACCGGCCTCGGCATCCTGCGCTCCGACCCGCAGCACTCCGGCGACGACGAGGGCCACCACGCCCACCCCGTCTCGCCCTCCTTCAGCCGGCTGCCCGCCGACGCCCGCGCCAAGGCGCGCGAGCATAAGCTGCTGATCCTGACGAAGGCCAACAGCCGGGCGACCGTGCACCGCCCCTCGTACCTCGACTACATCGGTGTGAAGAAGTTCGACACCGAGGGCAACGTCATCGGTGAGCGTCGCTTCCTCGGACTGTTCTCGTCCGCCGCCTACACCGAGTCCGTCCGCCGGGTCCCCGTCGTCAAGCGCAAGGTCCAGGAGGTCCTGGCGGGCGCCGGCTTCTCGCCGAACAGCCACGACGGCCGCGACCTGCTCCAGATCCTGGAGACCTACCCGCGCGACGAGCTCTTCCAGACCCCGGTCGACCAGCTCCAGTCCATCGTCACCAGCGTCCTGTACCTCCAGGAGCGGCGCCGGCTGCGGCTCTACCTGCGCCAGGACGAGTACGGCCGCTACTACTCGGCCCTCGTCTACCTGCCGCGCGACCGCTACACGACCCGCGTCCGGCTGCGGATCATCGACATCCTGAAGGAGGAGCTCGACGGCACCAGCGTCGACTTCACCGCCTGGAACACCGAGTCGATCCTCTCCCGGCTGCACTTCGTCGTCCGGGTCAAGCCCGGCACAGAGCTCGCCAAGCTGACCGACGCCGACGTCGACCGCATCGAGTCCCGGCTCGTCGAGGCCACCCGCTCCTGGGCCGACGGCTTCGGCGAGGCGCTCAACGCCGAGCTGGGCGAGGAGCGCGCCGCCGAGCTGCTCCGCCGCTACGGCAACGCCTTCCCCGAGGGCTACAAGGCCGACCACTCGCCGCGCGCGGCCGTCGCCGACCTGGTCCACCTGGAGGCCCTCGCCCGTACGGACAAGGACTTCGCGCTCTCCCTCTACGAGCCCGTCGTCGCCGGCCCCGGCGAGCGCCGCTTCAAGATCTACAAGACCGGCGACCCGATCTCCCTCTCCGCCGTCCTGCCGGTCCTCAACCGGCTCGGCGTCGAGGTCACCGACGAGCGCCCGTACGAGCTGCGCTGCGCCGACCGCACCCACGCCTGGGTCTACGACTTCGGTCTGCGGATGCCGGTCCCGACCGGCAACGGCGGCGACTACCTCGGCGACGACGCCCGCGAGCGTTTCCAGGAGGCCTTCGCCGCCACCTGGACGGGCGAGGCCGAGAACGACAACTTCAACTCCCTCGTCCTCTCCGCCGGGCTCAACTGGCGCGAGGCGATGGTGCTGCGCGCCTACGCCAAGTACCTGCGCCAGGCCGGTGCGACGTTCAGCCAGGACTACATGGAGGACACCCTCCGTGACAACGTCCACACCACGCGGCTGCTCGTCAACCTCTTCGAGGCCCGGATGGCCCCGGAGCGCCAGCGCGCCGGCACCGAGCTGATCGACGCGCTCCTGGAGGAGCTGGACGCCGCCCTCGACCAGGTCGCGAGCCTGGACGAGGACCGGATCCTGCGGTCCTTCCTCACCGTCATCAAGGCCACGCTGCGGACCAACTTCTTCCAGAAGTCGGTCGACGGCGCCCCGCACTCCTACGTGTCGATGAAGTTCGACCCGCAGGCCATCCCCGACCTGCCGGCCCCGCGCCCCGCCTTCGAGATCTGGGTGTACTCGCCGCGCGTCGAGGGCGTCCACCTGCGCTTCGGCAAGGTCGCCCGAGGCGGTCTGCGCTGGTCCGACCGCCGTGAGGACTTCCGTACGGAGGTCCTCGGCCTGGTCAAGGCGCAGATGGTGAAGAACACCGTCATCGTGCCCGTCGGCGCCAAGGGCGGCTTCGTCGCCAAGCAGCTCCCGGACCCGGCCGTGGACCGCGACGCCTGGCTCGCCGAGGGCATCGAGAGCTACAAGACCTTCATCTCGGCGCTGCTCGACATCACCGACAACCTGGTCGCGGGCGAGGTCGTGCCGCCGCTCGACGTGGTCCGCCACGACGAGGACGACACCTACCTCGTCGTCGCCGCCGACAAGGGCACCGCGACCTTCTCCGACATCGCCAACGGGGTCGCCGAGTCGTACGGCTTCTGGCTCGGCGACGCCTTCGCCTCCGGCGGCTCGGCCGGCTACGACCACAAGGGCATGGGCATCACCGCCCGCGGTGCCTGGGAGTCGGTCAAGCGCCACTTCCGCGAGCTGGGTCACGACACCCAGACCGAGGACTTCACGGTCGTCGGCGTCGGCGACATGTCCGGCGACGTCTTCGGCAACGGCATGCTGCTCAGCGAGCACATCCGCCTGATCGCCGCGTTCGACCACCGGCACATCTTCATCGACCCGAACCCGGACGCGGCCGTCTCGTACGCCGAGCGCCGCCGGCTCTTCGACCTGCCCCGCTCGTCCTGGGCCGACTACGACACCTCGCTGCTCTCCGCGGGTGGCGGCATCCACCCCCGCAGCGCCAAGTCGATCCCGGTCAACGCGCAGGTCAGGGCCGCCCTCGGCATCGAGGACGGCGTCACCAAGATGACCCCGGCCGAGCTGATGAAGGCCGTGCTCCACGCGCCCGTCGACCTGCTGTGGAACGGCGGCATCGGTACGTACGTCAAGTCCTCGGCCGAGTCCAACGCCGACGTCGGCGACAAGGCCAACGACGCCATCCGCGTCGACGGCCAGGACGTCCGCGCCAAGGTCATCGGCGAGGGCGGCAACCTCGGCGCGACCCAGCTGGGCCGCATCGAGTTCGCGCGCACCGGCGGCCCCGAGGGCGAGGGCGGCAAGGTCAACACCGACGCCATCGACAACAGCGCCGGCGTCGACACCTCCGACCACGAGGTCAACATCAAGATCCTGCTCAACGGGCTCGTCGCCGAGGGCGACATGACCGTCAAGCAGCGCAACAAGATCCTCGCGGAGATGACGGACGAGGTCGGCACGCTCGTCCTGCGCAACAACTACGCGCAGAACACGGCCCTCGCCAACGCCGTCACCCAGTCGCCCTCGCTGCTCCACGCCCACCAGCGCTTCATGCGCCGCCTGGGCCGCGACGGCAGCCTCGACCGCTCCCTGGAGTTCCTGCCCAACGACCGGCAGATCCGCGAGCTGCTCAACAACAGCCGGGGCCTGAGCCAGCCGGAGCTCGCCGTCCTCCTCGCGTACACCAAGATCACGGTGGCCGACGAGCTGATCGGTACGGAGCTGCCGGACGACCCGTACCTGCGCGGGCTGCTCCACGCGTACTTCCCGACGCTGCTGCGCGAGAAGTTCACCGAGGCCGTCGACAACCACGCCCTGCGCCGCGAGATCATCACCACGGTCCTGGTCAACGACACCGTCAACGCCGGTGGCTCGACCTTCCTGCACCGCCTCCGCGAGGAGACCGGCGCGTCGATCGAGGAGATCGTCCGCGCGCAGACCGCGGCCCGGGTGGTCTTCCGCCTCGGCCAGGTCTGGGACGCCGTCGAGGCTCTCGACAACCAGGTGCCCGCCGACGTCCAGACCCGGATGCGGCTGCACTCCCGCCGGCTCGTCGAGCGCGGCACCCGCTGGCTGCTCAACAACCGGCCGCAGCCGCTCCAGATCGGCGAGACCATCGAGTTCTTCGCCGACCGGGTGGAGGAGGTCTGGACGCAGCTGCCGCAGCTGCTGCGCGGCTCGGACCTGGAGTGGTACCAGTCGATCCTGGACGAGCTGACCGAGGTCGGCGTGCCGGAGGAGCTCGCGCTGCGGGTCGCCGGCTTCTCGTCCGCGTTCCCGATCCTCGACATCGTCGCGATCGCGGACCGGACGGGCCAGGAGCCGCTCGCGGTGGCCGAGGTCTACTACGACCTGGCCGACCGGCTGCGGATCACCGACCTCATGGACCGGATCATCGAGCTGCCGCGCGCCGACCGGTGGCAGTCGATGGCCCGCGCCTCGATCCGCGAGGACCTCTTCGCGGCGCACTCGGCGCTCACCGCCGACGTCCTGACGGTCGGCAACGGCACGTCGAGCCCGGAGGAGCGGTTCAAGGCCTGGGAGGAGAAGAACGCGGCGATCCTGGGCCGCGCGCGGACGACCCTGGAGGAGATCCAGGGCTCGGACACCTTCGACCTGGCGAACCTGTCGGTGGCCATGCGGACGATGCGCACGCTGCTGCGTTCGCACAGCTAGCCGTGTGAAAGGGAAGGGCCCCGCCGGTGTTCCGGCGGGGCCCTTCCCCTTCCCTTTCCCCTTCCCTTTCCCCTTCCCTTTCCCCTTCCCCTTCCGCTTTCTCTTCCTCAGTCGGTCTGCTCGGGGGGCTCGGTGACCGTCGAGGTCCACAGGCGGCGGGCGGCGAGCAGGGCCGCCGCGAGGAGCAGGCCGTTGCGGACCACCATGACGGTGATGCCGGAGGGCGTGCCGGCGAGGACCTCCAGGTACAGGACGGGGTACGCGAGCGAGCTCAGCGCCGCCGCCGGGAGCAGGAGCAGGGCCGCCGGGCGCATCACGGTCCGGCGGGAGGTCAGGCAGACGGCGGCGAGGCCGAGGAGCCAGACCATGTACTGGGGGCTGATGACCCGGCTGGTGGCGGTGAAGAGGAGGACGGCGGCGAAGGCCGCGTCGAGCGGGGTCGCGGGGGTCCAGCGCCGGGCCCGGACGCGCCAGAGCAGCAGCCAGCCGAGGGCGATGACGGTGAGCAGCAGGGCGAGGTGCCCCAGGCTGGACGCGTACGGTCCGACGTACTCGAAGGAGCCGTAGCGGAACTCGACCCGGCCCGGCCAGATCCCCGCGGCTTCGGCCAGCGCGAGGGCCGTGCCGCCCAGGGACTCGACCTGGATGCCGCGGTTGCCCTGCATGCGGAGGAAGCCGAGCGAGTTCGAGAAGAACAGCGCGAGGGTGGCGACGAGGGCGACCGAGGCGGTGACGGCGGCGGTCCAGGCCTCGCGGGTGGTACGGCCCCGGGGTGTGCCGATCAGGGTGAGCGCCGGCCAGACCTTGACCATGGCGCCGATCCCGGCGAGCGCCCCGCCGAACTGATGGGCGCCCGTCGAGCGGGCGTTGACGGCGAGCAGGGCGAGGACGGCGAGAGCGGTGGTGTGGACGTCGTACCGCGCGAGGGGGAGGTGCAGGAGGAGCGGGAGGCCGCAGACCCAGTACCAGGCGCCGTGGGTGAGGCGCTCGCTGTCGGCGCGGGCGAGGGCGAGGGTGATGACCGCGTCCGCGAGGAGGGCGAGGGCCACGAAGGCCTGGAAGTACGTGAGCGAGGGCAGGAGACCCGGCGCCATGATCACGAGGCCCGCGCCGGGCGGGTACTGCCAGGTGACGTCTCCCGGCGGGAAGGTGCCGCTCGCGAACTGCCCGTACCAGTGCCGGTAGAGGTCCACCTCGCGGGCGACGCCGCCGATGCCGAGGTCGTCGCGGAGGAGCAGTACGAGCATGCCGATGCGGGTGAGGAGCCAGACGGCCGCGAGGGCGAGGGTGGGGCCGCGGCCGACCGTCACGAAGGTGGCGGAGGTGAAGGTGTCCGAGTCGAAGGGGGACCCGGTCAGGGAGGGCGGAGGGGGCGCGGTGGGCAGGGCCGGTGCGGTGGGGGACCGGGGCGCGGCGGGTGACGGAGGCTCGGTCCGGGCCCGGCGTGGCGGCTGCGGGTGCTCGTTCGTCATCCCTCCGCACTGTAGTCCGCTATGTCTTGTTTACTCCGCTTTGGTGCCTGCGGTCCTTGCCGTGCCCGCCTTGCTCGCTGTCGCGGTGAACTCCTCGTACGCCGCCACCACCTCCTTCGCCGGGCCGTCCATCCGCAGCGTCCCCGCCTCCAGCCACAGCGCGCGCTCGCAGGTCTCCGTGATCGTGGAGTTCGAGTGGCTGACCAGGAAGACCGTCCCCGCCTCCGCCCGCAACTCGTCGATCCGCCGTTGGCTGCGCCGCCGGAAGCGCGCGTCGCCGGTCGACAGGGCCTCGTCGATGAGCAGCACGTCGTGGCTCCTGGCGGCGGCGATCGAGAAGCGCAGCCGGGCGCCCATCCCGGAGGAGTACGTCCGCATGGGGCGGGAGATGGCGTCGTCCTTCTCGTTGATCCCGGAGAACTCGACGATCCCGTCGTAGCGTTCCCGGACCTCCGCGCGGCTCATGCCCATCGCGAGGCCGCCCAGGACCACGTTCCGTTCGCCGGTCAGATCGCCCATCAGGGCCGCGTTGACGCCGAGGAGGGCGGGCCGGCCGTGGGTGTAGACCTGGCCCCGCTCGACGGGCTGGAGGCCCGCGATGGCCTTCAGGAGCGTCGACTTGCCCGATCCGTTCGAACCGATCAGGCCGATCGCCTCGCCCCGGTACGCGGCGAAGCTCACGCCCTTCACGGCGTGGACGCGGCGGCCGGCCGGAGCCGTTCGGCCACGGCGCAGCATCCGGCCGAGGGCGGCGGTGGCGCTGCCCCGTCCGCCGGGGTGTCCGCCGTGGACCGTGTAGGTGATGTGGACGCCGTCGACCACGACGGTGGGGGTTCCCTGGATGTCAGCCACGGCCGTACGTCTCCTCTGCCTTCCAGAACCAGATGAAGCCGCCCGTGAAGGCGAGCAGGGCCCAGCCGGCGGCCAGTGCCCAGACGTGCGGCGGCAGCCGGTCCGACGTGTAGCTCTCGATCAGCGCGAAGCGCATGAGGTCGATGTAGACCGCCGCCGGGTTGCACTGGAGGGCCAGCGCCACGGCGTCCGGGAAGCGGGCGGTGCTCGCGAGGTTCTGGATCGACCACATGACGCCCGAGGCGTACATCCAGGTGCGCAGCACGAAGGGCATCAGCTGGCTGATGTCGGGGGTGCGGGCCGCGAGCCGTGCGAGGACGAGGGCCGCGCCGGTGTTGAACAGCGCCTGGCAGAGGAGTGCCGGGACGGCGAGCAGCCAGCTCCAGGTGGGGAACTCGCCGCAGCAGGCGAGGATCACGCCGAGTGCGGTGAGCGAGAGCAGGAGCTGCTGGAGCTGCTGGAGCGCGAGCGAGATCGGGAGGCTCGCGCGGGGGAAGTGCAGGGCGCGGACCAGACCCAGGTTGCCGCTGATCGCGCGTGTGCCGGCCAGGACCGTGTCGGAGGTGAAGGTCCACACGAAGATGCCGGTGAGCAGGAACGGGACGTAGTCGGGGACGCCGTGCTTGGCGTTCATGAGGACGCCGAAGATCGCGTAGTACACGGCGGCGTTGAGCAGTGGGGTCATCACCTGCCAGACCTGGCCGAGCCGGGCCTGGCTGTACTGGGCGGTGAGGCGGGCGGTCGCGAAGGCGGCGATGAAGTCGCGGCGGGACCAGAGCTGCCGGACGTAGACGGGGAGCGAGGGGCGGGCGCCGCTGACGGTCAGGCCGTGGCGCAGGGCGAGCGCGCGGAGGTCGGGGGTGGGTCCGGGTCCGGGGCCGGGGCTGGGGTCGGGTCCCGGTGCCTGTGTGGTGGGCGCTCGGGGGGCGGATGCGGGGAGTGTCGAGGTGGTGGTCACGGGCGGGCGCTTTCGACGAGGGGTGCGGGCATCGTCGGCGATGGAACGGGTCCGTATCGTCGCTACGTGGAGGTTAGGGCGCTCCCACGTCGGAACGCAACCGTATCGTCGTAACGTCGTCGTTGGTTAGGATGCCGTTCATGACCGAACCGACCCCCCGCCGCACCCCCGCCGGAGCCGCCGTACTCCGCGAGGACGTGACCGAGGCGATCCGTGACGCCGTCTTCGAGGAGCTCGCGGCCGTCGGCTTCGCCCGGATGTCCATCGAGGGCATCGCGCGCCGCGCGGGCGTCGGCAAGACCGCCGTCTACCGGCGCTGGAAGTCCAAGCTCTCGCTCGTCCTCGACCTCGTCGGCGCCTTCGCCGCCCAGGGCGTCCCGGTGCCCGCCACGGGTTCCCTGGACGGGGACGTGCGCGCGCTCCTGGAGATGGCCTCGTACGCCCTGCGCCACCCGATCGCCTCGCAGGTCATCCCCGACCTGCTCGTCGAGGCCGCACGGCAGCCGGAGATCGCCGACGCCATCCGGGCGGCGCTGCTCGACGGCCAGCAGGGCGTCATGGCGCGGATCGTCCGCGAGGCCGTCGCCCGCGGTGAACTCCCCGAGGACACCGACCCGGCCGAGGCCCTCGACCTCGTCGTCGGTCCCCTCTACTGGCGCCTCGTCGTCGTCCGCACGCCCCTGCCCGAGGGGTACGTGGACCGGCTCGCGCGCGCGGCGGTGGCGGCGCTGCGCGCCTGAGGCACTCCCGAGCCACTCCCGAGCCGCTCCCGGGGGGGGCTTACTTCACCGCCCCCGCCATCACCCCGGACGCGAACTGCCGCTGGAACGCGAAGAACACCGCCAGCGGCACCACCATCGACAGGAACGCCCCCGGCGCCAGCACGTCCACGTTGTTGCCGAACTGCCGGACCTGCTGCTGGAGCGCCACCGTGATCGGCGGCGACTGCGAGTCCGCGAAGATCAGCGCGATCAGCATGTCGTTCCACACCCACAGGAACTGGAAGATCCCCAGCGAGGCGATCGCCGGACCGCCGAGCGGCAGCACCACCCGGGTGAAGAGCCGCACCTCGCCCGCCCCGTCGAGCCGTGCCGCCTCCAGGAGCTCGCGCGGGATCTCCGCGAAGAAGTTCCGCAGCAGGAAGATCGCGAACGGCAGGCCGAAAGCCGTGTGGAAGAGGACGACCCCGAGCGTCGTCTCGAAGAGCCCGACCGCGCCGAAGAGCTTCGACACCGGGACCAGTGCGACCTGCACCGGGACCACGAGCAGGGCCACCACTCCCAGGAACCACCAGTCCCGGCCCGGGAACTCCAGCCAGGCGAAGGCGTACCCGGCGAACGAGCCGAGGAGGAGGACGAGGAGCGTGGCCGGGACGGTGATCAGGACGGTGGAGAGGAGCGAGCCGGTGATCGTGCCGTTCGAGAGGAGCCGGGTGTAGTTCTCGGTGGTCAGCTGCGCCGGGGCCGCGAACACCTCCCACCAGCCGCTCCCCGCGATGTCGGAGGGCGAGCGGAAGGAGGAGAAGAGCAGCCCGGCCGTCGGCAGCAGCCAGAACAGGCCGGCCAGGACGAGGAGGACACGGACCGCGCCTCCGGCCGCGCGGGCCGCGATCCGGGAGACGGGTGAGACGGGTGAGGTGGGCGAGGTGGGCGAGGGGGGCGAGGGGGGTGAGGCAGGTCGGGCGGTCTTCGGGGTGGGGGAGGTCCTCGGGGCGGGGGCGGTCATCGGCGGGTCTCCCTTCGGATGCGACGGATGTTGACCGCCATCACCGGCAGCACCAGCAGGAGCAACACGACGGCGATGGCCGAGCCGACCCCGAGGTCCGCGTCCGTGCCGAAGGACGAGCGGTACAGCTGGAGTGCGAGCACGTTCGCGTCGTCCTGCGCCGAGCCCGGCGCGATGACGAAGACCAGGTCGAAGACCTTGAGCACGTTGATCATCAGGGTGACGAGGACGACCACGAGGACCGGGGCCAGGAGCGGGACCGTGATCCGGCGGAACACCTGCCACTCGTTCGCCCCGTCCACCCGCGCCGCTTCGAGCAGTTCGCGCGGTACGGCCGCGAGCCCGGCGCCGATCAGGACCATCGCGAAGCCGGCCCACATCCACACGTACGCCCCGATCACGGCCGGGGTGACGAGCGAGGGACCCAGCCACTCCACGCCGTCGTACTGCTCCCGGAAGTTGCTCGCGGGCAGGCGGAGCACGGCTCCGTCGACGCGGTCGGCGGGCAGGGTGAAGGAGCCGTCGGCCGCCGCCGTGGCCCTGGCGACCACCTCCCCGTCCCGTACGGCCTCGATCCGCAGCCCGGCGAGGCCCAGTTCGGCGGGGTCGACGACGTTCGGCTTCCCGCCGCCGCCCTTGGTGAAGTCCAGCCAGGCCGTTCCGGTGACCGTGTCCCCGGCGGCCGACGGCGCGGCCGGCTCGCGGGCCGGGCGGGCCTCCTCGGGCATCCGGCCCGGAGCCACCCCGACGAGCGGGAGACGGACGGGCTCCCCGGCGCGCACCACCTCCTTGGTGACGTACGCGCCGCCGCCGGCCGCCGTGAGCGGGTGCACGGGGAGGGGGCGGGCCCGGGGGAAGCCCGAGGCCTCGGCGAAGGTGTCGTGGACCCCGACCCAGACGGCGTTGGCGACGCCCCGGTCCGGGTCCTGCTCGTAGACGAGCCGGAAGATGATCCCGGCCGCGAGCATCGAGATCGCCATCGGCATGAAGACGACCAGCTTGAACGCCGTGCCCCAGCGGATGCGTTCGGTCAGCACGGCGAACAGCAGGCCGAGGGCGGTGGCGACCGCGGGGGCGAGAACCAGCCAGATCAGGTTGTTGCGTACGGCGGTGCGGAGCGAGTCGTCGGTGACGAGCGCGAGGTAGTTGTCCAGGCCCACGAAGGAGGAGCCGGAGCGGTCGAAGAGCGAGCGCTGGACGGAGTACCCGATCGGGTAGACGACCAGCGCCCCGAGCAGGAGCAGCGCGGGGAGCAGGAACCCCGCCGCGACCGCCCTGCTGTTGCCGTTGCTGCGGGTGCGGGCGGTCCTCGGCATGCCGGGACCTCAGCTCTTCGCGGCGGTCCGGTACGCCTTCGCCGCGTCCGCCTCCAGGCGCGCCTGCGTCCCGGCGACGTCCTTCGGGTTCTTCAGGAAGTCCTGGAGCGCCTTCCACTCGCCCTTGCCAGGGGTCCCGCCGAACGACTGCGGCATCTGGTCCGACATGTCGAAGCGGAAGTCGTCACCGGCGCCCACGAGGGCCTTGGCGATCTCGCGCTGGACGTCGTTCGGATACGCGGCCGGGTCCAGGTTCTTGTTGGGGGAGAGGAAGCCGCCCTCGGCCGCCCAGATCCTCGCCGCGTCCGGGGAGGCCAGGAAGGCGAGCAGCGCCTGCGCGCCCTTGGTGTCCTTCAGCGCCACGGCCGCGTCGCCGGCCGTCACGACGGGAGCGGTGCCGCCGCCGACCACCGGGAACGGGAAGACCTTCGCGTCCGTGCCGATCTTCGCCTTCGTCTGGGCGATGTTGACGGCCGCGAAGTCGCCCTCGAAGACCATCGCCCCCTTGGGCTGGTCGCCGCCCGTGAAGGTCTGGGTGACCGAGACCGGGTACTCGGTCTGCAGCGCGCCGCTCGTCCCGCCCGCGAGCAGCGCGGGCTTCCCGAACAGCTCGGCGAGCGTGGTCAGGGCAGCGGCGACGGACGGGTCGGTCCACTTGATCTCGTGCTTCGCCAGCTGGTCGTACTTGGCCGGACCCGCCTGGGAGAGATAGACGTTCTCGAACCAGTCGGTGAGGGTCCAGCCGTCCGCGCCGCCGACCGAGACCGGGGTGACCCCGGAGGCCGAGATGGTCTCGGCGGTGGTGAGGAACTCCTTCCAGGTCTTCGGCTCGGTCGCGCCCGCGTTCTCGAAGACCGCGGTGTTGTACCAGACCAGGGACTTGTTGGCGGCCTTGAAGTAGACGCCGTACTGGGTGCCGTCGACCGCGCCGAGATTCCGCCAGCCGGGCGAGTAGTTCGCGGCGAGCTGGGCCTCGGTCTCGGGGCCGACCGGCTTCAGCCACTTCTGGGCGGCGGCCTGCTGGATCGCGCCGACCTGCGGGAGCATCGCCACGTCGGGCGGGGAGCCGCCGGCGATCTTCGTCCCGAGGAAGTTCACGATCGGGTCCTGGGCGGGCACGAACGTGACGGTCGCGCCGGTGCGCTTCTCGAACTCCTTGAGGACCTTGGTGAAGTTCTCCTGCTCCGGGCCCGTCCAGACGGCGGCGACCTCGATCTTCTCGCCCTTGAGGGAGGTGCCGGAGCCGGGCGAGGCGCTTCCCGGGTCCTTGTCGGCCTCGCCGGCGCCCCCACCGCCCCCGCCGCAGGCCGCGAGGGCCAGTGCGGTGAGCGCCGTGAGCGCCGTCATGGTCACTGCGGCCTTGCGTGGACGAAGAGTTGTACGCATCGCTGCCCCGTCTCTCCTGTGCGCGTCGCTGTCCCGTGCCGACAGGTCTACGCCGGGTGGCGGAGCCCCCGCAATACCGCCTTCCGTGTCAAGCAGGGGATCGTGATGCCCTCGTGACGTGCCGTCAGGCGCCTTGGCGGGTGCTCCGCCAGGTGCTTCGTCAGGTGCTTCGTCAGGCGCGGGTGGCGGGCGCGAGCGGCGGTATGGGCGTCGCCTCGACCGAACGGGCCGCCCGGTCCAGGGCGCTCGCGAGGAGGGCCAGGTCCGTCGGACCGTTGCCCAGCTCGCGGACCGGGCGTCGGGTGGGCGGGTCGCCCATCCGCTCCCACTCCAGCGGGACGACCACCGGGCGGAGCGTCGCCGTCCGCGGGATGCGGCCGGTCACACGGCCCGCCTGGAACGGGGTCACGCGGCCGTCCGGATGGCCGAGCCTGCCCCGTCCGGCCGCCGGCACGTCCGGGCCCGCCGCCACCGGGGGCGCGTCGAGCACGATCCGCAGCCGGGCCCCGTGGGCCAGCTCCGTGTCGGCCGTGCGGTCTGGGCGGGACGAGGTCGCGACGAGGTGCACCCCGAGCCGCTCGCCGTGCCGGGCGACGGCCTCCAGGGCCCGTACGACCGATCCGGCGGCCGGCCGGCCGGAGGCTCCGAGCGCGGGGGCGACCAGGGCGTCGAAGTCGTCGACGAGGACGACGAGCCGCGGCAGGGGCCCGGCGCCCGCCGCCCGGGCGGAGCCGGACTCCCCGACGGCGGGCCGCGGAATCCGCCCGGCTGTCTGGTCGCTTGTCCCGGGCTGCTCGCTCGCGGGGTGCGGCACGCGTCCGCTCGGGTGGTCGGCGAGGTCGCCGTTGCCCGTGCGGAGCGTGCGGCTGCTCGGGCGGTCGTCCAGGGACCCGCCCTCGCGCCGGGGGAGCCGCCCGCTGGGCGTGTCGGCCAGGAAGCCGTCCCCAGCCACGGACCGCGCGCGGGAACCGGCACGGTCACCGCCCTCGGCGGCGCCGGGATACGGCAGGCGCCCGCTCGGGCGGTCGCCGAGGTCGCCGGAGCCCGCACGGGGCACGCGTCCACTGGCGCGCCCGCCGAGGTCCTCGGCGCCGGGGTACGGGACGCGTCCGCTGCCGCGGCCGCCCAGGTCGTCCGCGCCGGGGTGGAGCGGGTCGCTTTCGTCGCCGACGC
>NZ_BJMN01000068.1 GCF_006539185.1 Streptomyces gardneri | reverse complement strand
TTCAGCCGGCATTCACCACGGTCGATGAGGTCCTTCAACCGGCCGGGCGTGGCCACGACCACCTCCGCGCCTCCGCGCAGCGCTCCGGCCTGCTTGCCGATCGACATGCCGCCGACGACCGTGGTCAGGCGCAGCCTCACGGCGCGGGCGTACGGGGTGAGGGCGTCGGTCACCTGCTGGGCCAGCTCGCGGGTGGGGACGAGGACCAGCGCCAGCGGCTGGCGCGGCTCCGCGCGCAGTCCGGCGGTACGGGCCAGCAGCGCGAGGCCGAAGGCCAGAGTCTTGCCGGAGCCGGTGCGCCCGCGGCCGAGCACGTCGCGGCCCGCGAGGGTGTTGGGCAGGGTGGCGCCCTGGATGGGGAAGGGCACGGTCACGCCCTGCGCGCCGAGGGCCGCCAACAGCTCGGCCGGCATGTCGAGATCGGCGAAAGCCTCGACGGCGGGCAGAGCGAGAGTGATCGTCTTCGGCAGGGCGAACTCGCCTTGGATCGCGGCGGGCCGGCGGCCGTAGCCTCCGGAGCGGCTCGGACCTCCGGAGCGGCTCGGACCTCCGGAACGGCTCGGGGCCGACGAGCCGAAGCGGCTGCCCCGCTCCGAACGGGTGGCAGCGCCGGAAGCGGGGCCGCCGGTGCGGCTGCGGGTGCGAGAGGAACGGTCGTTCGTACGTGTGCGGTTCATTCAGAACCTTCCTTGATGCGGCACATATCAAGGAATTCCGGCAGCAGAAACGCAGCGCGGGGAATCACAAGAACGGGCCGAATGGAATGCGAAAGCGACTCTGGCCTACAGAGATTCTGTACGGGCGCATGCGCTGAGATGGGGTGGCGTCATGTGGACGCGAAACCAAGAAAAATCTAGGGGGTGAAGCGCCGAGCAGGCTGTGACCCTGAATGCTTCGTCACGCAGGTGACGCCACTGCGGGAAATGCGTGCAGCTGGGGCCCGCACCCCAAGGATGCGGGCCCCAGCTACGAAATGTGCGTCAGCGTCAGGCGGGAACGATGTTCTCGGCCGTCGGGCCCTTCTGGCCCTGCGCGATGTCGAAGGTGACCTTCTGGCCTTCCAGCAGCTCGCGGAAGCCCTGGGCGGCGATGTTCGAGAAGTGGGCGAAGACGTCGTCGCCGCCACCGTCCTGCTCGATGAAGCCGAAACCCTTTGCCGCGTTGAACCACTTCACGGTGCCAGATGCCATGCCATATCTCCTTTGGGGCAGTACACCAGCATCCGCGATGTACGGACACCGTGTCGCCGCGATGATGCCCCGCCGGAAAAATGACCGGAAATATAAAGCGCTCGAATGTGGCACGGAGGCCGACTGGAGCGCCTGA
This sequence comes from Streptomyces gardneri, assembly GCF_006539185.1. Lineage (GTDB taxonomy): Bacteria > Actinomycetota > Actinomycetes > Streptomycetales > Streptomycetaceae > Streptomyces > Streptomyces gardneri. The sequence goes on along the minus strand of NZ_BJMN01000068.1, from coordinate 34,773 downwards.
AGTTTTTGGGTACCAAAACTGCAACCGAGATCGACAGTAGCACGCTGCAGCGGTTTGTGTGCGTTGAATATCTCCATCGTGTGCGGTGCGGAAAAACTCTCCCTGCGGGGTCCATTAAACTCTCTGATCGCGGGGATAGATATTGATTCCCCCCGAGAGCAGCGTTCCGGGAGCAAGGCGTCCGCCAGCTGCGACGTGCAGTCAGTGGGGACCGGTGTGTGAAGCCTGTCCCGCTGGGAGGCGTGGCATTCTCGTCGCGAGCGCCGTTGGCGGGGAAGGAGGTCTAGGTGGTCCCGAGGGTCGGAGTCAACCCCTCCGGCCAAGCGCCCCTTTTTTGACGTACTCGTCGAGGTCGAAGGTGGTCAGGATCAGCACCCGCGTGCCAGCGGTCTCGGCGGAGCCGCAGATCTGCCGGGTCGCCTCGATCCCGTCCATGACCGGCATCCGGACGTCCATCAGGACCACGTCCGGCCGGTGCGGTCGGGTGAGTTCGACGGCCTCGGCCCCGTCGCCCGTGTCGCGTCCGTCATGCGGTCCTCCTCACGCCGTCCTGCGGCAGGCGGGCGGAGACCGCGAAGCCTCCCCCTGGACGTGGGCCCGCGCGGAACGTCCCGCCGTGCATGACGGCCCGCTCCCGCATGCCGACCAGGCCGTGGCCCCGGGGCCCTTCGGTGCCGGCGCCCCGCGTGCCGTCGTCCGTGACATCGATCCGCACCTCGCGCGGGTCTGCCTCGACCGTCACCCGGCAGCGTGCGGGGGCCGCGTGCCTCACCGCGTTGGTGAGGGACTCCTGGACGATCCGGTGAACGGCCAGGGCGATGCCGGCGGGCAGGCCGGCCTCCGGGACCCGGACGCTCAACTCAACTTCCACGCCCGCCTGTCGTGCCTGATCGGCCAGCCGGTCGAGGGCGTCGAGCTCGGGCGCCGGGCGCAGCGGGGCGTCGGCCGCGTCGGTGCGCAGCACCCCCCAGCGTGCGACGCATCTCGGTCATCGCGGCCCGGCTGGTCTGCTCGATGACGCGCAGCGCGCTCACGGCCTCCTCGGGGCGGCGCTGGGCGATGTGCCCGGCGACTCCCGCCTTCACCGCGATCAGGCTGAGGCTGTGCGACACGATGTCGTGCAACTCCCGTGCGATGCACAGCCGTTCCTGGTGTGCCCGATGTCGTCGTCATGCCGCGAACGATCCCGCCCGAAGGGCCCCTGCCACATCGGAGCAGGGTCCACTCCCGCATCGGCCCGAGGTCCGACGCCGGGGCGAACGCGACGTGACCCACCGGCGTGCAGGCGGCGCGGGACCCCCGAACGGGTCTGGACACGAAGAATCCCCAAGTCTCCAACCTCTGCAAGGGCAGCGATCCGTTCATCGGTTCTGCCACCACATCAGGCCGCACGCGACGATGGCCGACCCCGTTGCTGTCGCAGCCCCTCGTACGACACCGAAGAGGACGGTGCGTCCCCATCGGCGGGTGGTGTGCTGTCGCCGCCGCCGAGTCGTCTTCCCCATCACGGCCCCTTCGTCGATTGCGCCCGGAGCTGCTCCGAGCCGTCGTCCCCGAGTCTTCTGCCGTGTGGGGAGAGAAACCCGGAGTAGCGGGAGCACCGGGCGGATTCGTTCTACGCTGCAGGTCGGCGCGTTGCCCGTTGTGCCCGCTGCGGGGCCGCAGCGGGCCTGCCGCGGGCAGAGAGAGGGAGGGCTGTTGCGGTCCCAGGAGTCCCGGGAACTCTACGAGCGCTTGCGCGCCCTGGAGCGCCGAGCGGAGGAGGTGCTCTGCCTGGCCGGCGACCGGTACTCACGGAGGAAGGTGAGCCAGGCACTTGGCAAGCCCCCGTACAGCAGAAGGATCGAGAGCCAGCGGATCAGCGCCTGGGTGCCCCTTCGCGGTGAAGGAGATCCCCAGGTCCCGAGTGACAGGAGCAGCGACGACGTTCTGGCACTGGTACGGCTGTGGAGCGCCTGGGCCGGGGAGAAGGCTGATGAACGCGACTGGCGAAACCTGCTGGAGAGGGCGCAGCCGATACGGGTACCACGTGCGCCAACGGCCGCCCCCGGGAGGCCGGTTCGTGAGTTCGGGGATCCGTTCGCCCTGGAGGTGCACGAGGCCATCGACGGGGGGTGTGCCGACTCCGAGCTGCCGCTTCTGCCTCCGTATGTCGAACGGGAGCACGACCGGCAGCTCGCCGGCGTGGTGGAGAGTATCGCCCGGCCGGGCGCAGAAGGGCTGACCAGCGCCCTCGCCGTCCTCGTCGGCAATTCCTCCACGGGGAAGACGAGGGCGTGCTGGGAGGCGCTCCGTCTGCTTCCTCCGGACTGGCGGCTTGCGCATCCCCTCGCACCGAACCCCGCCGAGGCGCTGATCGCAGTGCTGGACGACGCCGCTCCCCGTACCGTCCTGTGGCTCGACGAGATCCACCGCTTCCTGAGCGACGACCGGGGTGAGCAGGCAGCCGCCCGGCTGCACGAGGTGCTCAACGACCCGCGACGGCGCCCTCTGCTCGTCCTCGGCACGACCTGGCCCGAACAGTGGTCCGACCTGGTCAGGCCGCGCAGGCAGGGCGACCGCAGGGATCTGCATGCGCGGGCCCGTGCTCTGCTCACCGGCAAGCACCTCCGAGTGCCGGATTCCTTCGAGGGGCCGGACATGCTGGAGTTGCGACGCCTGGCCGCGACGGATCCCCGGCTCCAAGAGGCCCTGGAGCGTGGTGAGGAGGGGCAGGTCACCCAGTATCTTGCCGGTGGCCGGGCGCTGGTCGACCGGTACGAGACCGCCACGGCCTTGGAGAGGGCTCTGGTCGAGTCGGCCATGGACGCCCGCCGTCTCGGGCACGGCGTGGCTCTCCCGAGGCTGTTGCTGGAAGCGTCGATCCCCTTCTACCTCACCGCCCATCAGTACGAGGCGGTGGAGGACGGCGACATCGAGCACGCCCTCGCGGAACTGAGGATTCCGTTGCGCGGTGCCCGCGGTCCCCTCACGCCCGTGACCATCCGCGAACCTGCCGCTCCCCTCGTCGTCACGGGCAAGGTCAGACTCGCGGACTACTTGGATCAGCACGGCAGGGAGAAACGGCACGGCAAGGTCCCACCGGCACGTCTGTGGGACACCCTGGACGACTACGCGGCACGAGAGTCCCTGATCGCCCTGGCCGGATCGGCACGGGAAAGAGGGCATCTGCGGATCGCTGTGCGTCTCCTCAGGGCCGCAGCCGGGGCGGGGGTGCCGGGCGCCGTCGCCGCGGCGTCCCAGACGCTGGAGGAAGAGGGCAGATACGACGAGGCACTGCTGTGGTGTCTGCCCCTCGCCGAAAGGGGAGACCCTGCGGCCATGAACCAGGTCGCTGGGATCATGGAGATGACTCATCAGCCGGTCATGGCCGTCGCCTGGCACAAGAGAGCTGCTGAAGCGGGGCGTTTCAGCAACTGGCTCTACGCCGGCATGCTTCTGCGGCAGGCCGGCGACCACCCGGAAGCGGAGGCCTGCCTCAGGCGAGCGGCCGATGCGGGCGTCTACGGCGCGTTCGGAACGCTGGCCGACCTGCTGGAGTCGACGGCCCGTACGGAAGAAGCTCTTGCTTGCTACCGGCAGGAGGCCGAGGGCCACGGCGGACACGCCGTGGTGCAGACGGTCTTCCGGATGCGGGAGCGGGGCGACAGCGGCGCCACCGTGCTGTCCTGGCTGTTGCCGCGGGTATGGGAAGAGGCAAGCAGGAACAGGGAGGGGGGCGTGAGGATTCCCTGGGCGTCGGACGCGTTGTTTGAGCACCTGGCCCAGGACGCGGCACTTCGATCCAGCTTGCGGAGCCTTTTCGACCCGGGCGGAGAAGACGATGAGGCACAGCGCTGGCTAGCCGCTGTGTTGGACTGGTCGGAGAAGATCGCCAGCGGTGGCCACCTCAGGAAGAGCACGAGTGCTCCCGAGGCGCTGAGGAAGGAAGGCCGTCTGGAAGAAGCGCTCGCGCTGTACGAACAGGAGGCAGCCGGCGGCCGGAGGGGTGCGGTGGCGAACGTCGCCGCTGTGCACGAGCAACTCGGTAGGGCCACGGAGGCTGTCATCTGGTACCAGCGGGCTGCCGAGGAAGGGGACCTGGGCGCCCTGGGACACGCCGCTCGTCTGATGACGGGGCTCATGGGCCCGGATGAGCCCTTCGCCTGGCTGAGATCATGCGCAGACCGCCATGCCGAGGACGGTTATCCGGATCAGCGGTCCGTCGTCGCCGAGCTGCTCCAGGACGCAGGTCGTACGGATGAGGCCCTGGACTGGCTCCGCCACGCTTCGCGAACCGGCGATCCGTACGCCTGGAGCCAGTACGCGAAGGTGCTGGAGTCTGCGGGCCGCACGGCGGAAGCGCAGCAGATGCGACGGTACGGCTGGGAGCCGGACGGCGAGATCTCGACACCGTGGAGCGCGGCTCCCTAGCGGTCCGGACAACGACGAAGCCCCAGGTCGTTGACCTGGGGCTTCGTGGAAGAGCGGATGACGGGAATCGAACCCGCGCTATAAGCTTGGGAAGCTCATGTTCTACCATTAAACTACATCCGCGCAGCGGCCTGATTGATCAAAGCCGCATCGTTGCACACTGTACCCCATGCGCCACTTGAGGCGAAGTTCACGCGCTTCGCGTGTACGGAGTGCCGCGTGGAGGGCGCCCCCTTCATCCCCTAATGTGGCTGATCGTCCACCGTATGTGTAGGGGAAGGGACTTGATGGGTTCCATGGAGCGCACCGTCGTCCGCTGTGCCGAAGGGCATGTGTTCAGTACCGCCTCGTTCCCGCTCCAGCAGCTCGGGGCCGGGCGGATCGGGCCCGGGCGGCTCATCCGGTGTCCGCGGTGTGCGCGGTTGCGGCACGCGGTGCCTGTGGTGCTCGGACCGCGCTGAGGGTGCCGGTGGGCGCGGAGCCCTGCCGATTGGGGCAGGTCCGCGCCCTCTGCGTATCGTGGGGGCGTGCTTCTCTCAGACAAGGACATCCGGGCCGAGATCGATGCCGGACGGGTGCGCATCGACCCGTACGACGAATCCATGGTGCAGCCCTCGAGCATCGACGTGAGGCTTGACCGCTTCTTCCGGGTGTTCGAGAACCACCGCTACCCCCACATCGACCCCGCCGTCGAGCAGCTCGACCTGACGCGTGAGGTCGAGCCGGAGGGCGACGAGGCGTTCATCCTGCACCCGGGCGAGTTCGTGCTCGCCTCGACCTACGAGGTCATCACCCTGCCGGACGACATCGCGTCGCGCCTGGAGGGGAAGAGCTCTCTGGGGCGGCTGGGGCTCGTCACCCACTCGACCGCCGGGTTCATCGACCCCGGTTTCTCGGGCCACGTGACCCTGGAGCTGTCGAACCTCGCCACCCTGCCGATCAAGCTGTGGCCGGGCATGAAGATCGGCCAGCTGTGCATGTTCCGGCTGAGCACGCCCGCCGAGTTCCCGTACGGGAGCGAGCGGTACGGCTCGCGGTACCAGGGGCAGCGGGGACCGACGGCCTCCCGCTCGTTCATGAACTTCCATCGGACCCAGGTGTGAGGCGGTAGCCGGCATGAGTGAGGTACGCGAGAACCTGACGTACGAGGGCTTCGGCAAGGCCGTCCGCGAGCTGGCGCAGACCATCGCCGACGACGGCTACGAGCCGGACATCGTCCTCTCCATCGCCCGCGGTGGCGTCTTCGTCGCCGGCGGTCTGGCCTATGCCCTCGACTGCAAGAACATCCACCTCGTGAACGTGGAGTTCTACACCGGGGTCGGGACCACCCTGGAGATGCCGGTCATGCTGGCGCCCGTGCCCGACGCGATCGACTTCTCCGACAAGAAGGTCCTGATCACGGACGACGTCGCCGACACCGGCAAGACACTCAAGCTCGTCCACGACTTCTGCGTCGACCACGTCGCCGAGGTCCGTTCGGCCGTCATCTACGAGAAGTCGCACTCGCTCGTGAAGTGCGAGTACGTGTGGAAGAAGACCGACGAGTGGATCAACTTCCCCTGGTCGGTCGAGCCGCCCGTCGTGAAGAGGGAGGGGCAGGTCCTCGACGCCTGAGAGTCATCGGCGAAGAGGACCCACCCCCCGCCCGGTCACCTGAGCCGGCTCAGGTGACCAGGGTGTTCAGTGCCGCGTACGTGTTCGTGCTCGGCACCCCGTCCAGCGGGCCCGCGTAGCCGCCCGTCTGGGCCAGGCGCTGGACCGCCACGTACGTCCCCTGGCCGGCGATCCCGTCGATCAGGCCCGAGTAGTTCCAGCCGCGCAGACACGTCTGGATGCCGGCCCAGCTGAACGAGCCGAGGACGCCGTCCACCGGGCCCGTGTAGCCGCCGAAGGCCGCCATCCGCTGCATCGCCGCGTACGTGTTCGTCGCCGGGAGCCCGTCGATCGGACCCCCGTAGCCGAAGCGGCGCATCACGGTCTGGACGCCCTTCCACGAGTTCACGCCCATGACGCCGTCGATCACGCCCGCATAGCCGCCGGCCGTCGCCAGGGTCTGGAGCCCCTTGTACGTGTTCGTGCCGGGCGCCCCGTCGAGCGGGCCGGTGTAGCCGTAGCCCCGGACGACCGTCTGGACGCCCTTCCAGCTGTTCACGCCCATGACGCCGTCGATCGGGCCCTCGTAGCCGCCGCCCTTGGCGATCTTCTGCAGGATCGTTCCGTTCGCCACCGAGATCGGGCCCGGGCCGCTGCCCGTCACGCTCAGGTACGTCCGGAGGCCCGCGAAGGTGTTCGTGCCGGGCACGCCGTCGATCGGACCCGTGTAGCCGTAGTCGGCGGCGAGGCGCTGGATGCCCTTGTACGTCTCCGGGCCCGGGACCCCGTCGGCCGGGCCGCTGTAGTAGCCCTGCGCGAGGACCGTCTGGACGCCCTTCCAGCTGTTCACACCCATGGCGCCGTCCACCGGGCCCGTGTAGCCGCCGCGCTGCGCCACCTGCTGGAGCGTCTTGGCGTCCGCCGTCGAGATCGTCACGCTCGCGGTCCCGCCCGCCTGCGCGAGGTAGTTCCGCAGCCCGGCGTACGTGTTCGGGCCCATGATCCCGTCGACCGGGCCCGTGTAGCCGCCGCGCTGGGCGAGCTGCTGGAGGCCCTTGTACGTGTTCGTGCCCGGGGCTCCGTCGACCGGACCGGTGTACAGCCCCAGCCGGGTGAGGAGGGTCTGGACGCCCTTCCAGCCGTTCGGCCCGAGGACCCCGTCGATCGGGCCCGTGTACCCGCCGAACTGCGCGATCTTCTGGAGGGTCACGCCGTCGGCGAGTGGGATGGCCGGCGTCCCGCCGGGGACCGGGTTCGCGCCCGGGGGCGGCAGGACCGCCGTCCCGAAGGCGTCCGGCTTCGCCTGGTTCATGTCGACGGCGACGCCCTTGACGGACCCTTCGTCGCTGAACTGGTGGATCGCCCAGCTCGGATACGCCGTGCCGATCCGCGGGCTGCCCGCGGCGACGCCGTAGTCCGCGATCCACAGTTTCGCGCCCGTCGCGATGGTCAGCGGCCAGGACTTCGACTGGAGCAGCGAGGAGTACGTGTAGAGGAACGGGGTCGTGCCGAGACGGGCCTTCACGATGTCGATGAACTGCGCCGTCTGCGCGTCCGTCCACACCGGGCTCTGGTCGACGCCCTCGACGTCGACCATCAGCGGCTCGCCGGGGCGGTAGTCCCGCAGCCGGCCGAGGAAGTACTCGGCGTCGGTGGACGCCGCTCCCCAGCCCGTCATCCAGTAGTGGCCGACCAGGAATCCGGCCGCCCGGGCCGCGTCGACCTGCTGGACGTAGTGGGGCGCGGTGTAGGGCTGGTGGGTGCCGTCGTTGGAACCGCCGCACTTCACCACGCAGAAGCGGAATCCGGCGCTGCGCGCGGCCAGGAAGTCCAGGTTCGCCTGGCTGGTGCCGACGTCGATCCCGTACACCGGGTCCGTCGGCGACGGCGTGGGCGCGGGACCCGGCGCCGGCGGGGTGGTGGTCTGCGGGTGGGCGGCGAGCCAGCGCGAGACGCCGAGGATCGTGTTCGGGCCGAGGGCGCCGTCGATCGGCCCGCTGTAGCCGCCGTCCCTGGCGAGTTCCTGCACGGCCTTGTACGTGGCGGAGCCGGGCACGCCGTCGACCGGGCCCGAGTAGCCGTAGCCGCGGACGGCGGTCTGGACGCCCTTCCAGCCGTTGACGCCGATCGCGCCGTCGACGACGCCCGTGTAGCCGCCGCGCTGCGCGAGCGTCTGCAGGACCTTCTGGTCGGCCGTGGTCAGGGTGTACGAGCCGCTGCCGCCACCGGGGCCCGGGGTGCCGAGGTCGGCCATCCGCGCACCGACGTTGTCCAGCGTCCAGCCCAGGTACTCGAGGCCGGTGAGCGAGTTGTAGCGGGCGATGGACTGGGTGCCGATGCGGTAGCCGCCGGGGGCGAAGTCCTCACCGCCCGACAGGGCGCTCGACGCCATCAGGCAGCGGGTGCCGCCGCCGTCGAGGTCGAGGGCCACGTGGCCGGGCCTGAGCCGCCCCGGGTTCGCCCACCAGTGAAAGGCCCCGCGCGGGGCCGCCGACCAGTCGTCGTGCCCCTCGCCGGACGCCACCCACGCGTCGTACGCCGTCCCGCGCGAGTCGCTCAGGTCGCAGGCCCGGAACATCAGGGACTGGCACATCTCGGCCCAGTTGTAGCCGTTGTCGAAGCCGGAGGGACCGCCGTCGGTCGTGTGCTGGCGGGCCCACTGCTCCGCCCCGGCGACCGTTCTCGTCAACGCGTGCTCCTCAGGTCGGAAACGGACAGGCGGGAGGTGGCGAGGAGGGTCTCGGTGCCCACCAGTTGGGCGCGCAGTTCGAGGCCCGCCGCGCCGGTCGGTACGGCTCCGTGCCGCAGCCGGGAGTCGAGGGTGACCCGGCCTCGCGCGTCCGTGTCGAGGTCCATGTACCCGTACCGCTCGGGGGACTTGCCTCCCTTGGGTGCCGCGGCCGCCTCGAACCAGAGGCTCGGGCGGACCGTGTGGAACGCGCTCAGGGAGAAGCGGACGCGCCGGCCGGGCAGCGGCCTGCCGTCCGGTCCGGTGAGCGTGAACACCACTCCGGACGCGGCTCCCGATCCCGGGACCGCCGTCCAGTCGTAGCCGGGTGACGCGAACGTCCCCCGGGGATCCGCCGACAAGGCCCTGTCCGGGCTGCCCGCCGCCGTCGCCGTACCGGCCGCGCCGCCGACCCCCAGGACCAGTGCCGGCAGCAGCGCGCCGGCCGTCCGCAGGAGGGACCGCCGGGACGGCCCCCGCCCTTCGCCATCAACCCACTCGGGCACCTGACCTCCTGGAATCCGCCGGATCATCGGAAGGGCAAGATCACCCGGCGGGTCCCGCGCCGACAACCCAACGAAAGCGCGGAACCGGAGGATCGACTCCGCGGATTCGTTGGGTTGTCGGTCCCCGCGCGCCCCGATGGGATGAGCGGGCTCGTGATCTTCCTCCCGAGCACATCGATGGACGACCGGACGACCTCAGGGAGAAGCGTTGACCGAGAACGAGGCACGGCCGCACCGCTGCGGCGGCGACCATGACGTCCCCCGGACCCCGGCGGGCGTCAGCCGCCGCACGCTGCTGCGCGGCGCGGTGGTGGGAGGCGGCGCGCTGACCGTCGGCGGGCTCGTACTGCCCACGAGCGCGTACGCCGTCCCCGCGCTGTACAACCCGTTCACCTCATACGCCGTCACCGGTCCCTGGGACCCGCCGAACCACAACGGCATCGACTACGGCATGGCCGTGGGCACCGCGCTGCCCGCCTGCGGCGCCGGAACGATCGAGAACATCTACGACAACGGCACCGGCGGCCACACCGTCACCATCTACCACGCCGAGGGCTACCGCAGTCAGTACATGCACCTGTCGCAGTTCCGGCTCTCCAACGGCGCCTCCGTGGCCGCCGGGACGGTCGTCGGGTACTCCGGCGGCGCCGTGGGCGCCCCCGGTGCGGGCAACTCGACCGGCCCGCACCTGCACTGGCACATCTACAACCCCAGCGGCTCCCGGATCAACCCGCTCTCCGTCGTCGGCGGAGGCTCGCCGCCGCCCTCCTCGAGCTCCAGCGGCCTGACGCTCCAGAAGATCGCCGGCGCCGGCGGCTACACGGGCGCCCTGGACGGCGCGCCCGGCGTGAACACCTGGATGGGCGTGCAGTGGGTCGTCAAGGGCTACGCCTACACCGGCCCCATCGACGGCGTACCCGGCACGAACACGTACAAGGGGCTCCAGCGCCTGGCCCAGCGGGGCGGTTACGGCGGCACCGTCGACGGCGTGATGGGCGTCAACTCCTGGAAGGGCGTGCAGAACATCTGCAAGCGCTTCGGCTACGGCGGTCCGGTCGACGGCGCCCCGGGCACGAACACGTACGCGGCGATGCAGCGGATGGCCAAGCTCGGCGGCTACACGGGCCCGGCCGACGGCGCGCTCGGCGTCAACTCGTGGATGGGCCTGCAGAGGCTGTTCACCGGCCACGGGTACACCGGCCCCATCGACGGAGCGCCCGGCAAGAACACGTACATGGGCCTCCAGAACATGGCCAAGCTCGGCGGCTACAGCGGCCCTGTCGACGGGCTCCCGGGGGACTACACCTGGGCGGCGCTCGCCAAGCTCGTCGTCTGACAGCTCCGACGCGTCCGATCCCCCGACTCGCCTGATCCCTCCGACTCTTCACACTCCGTCAACGGCAGGGCCTCTTCCGAGGCCCTGCCCTTCGGCATGCCGCTCAACTATCTTCATCGTTGCGGGTCAGCGGGCTGATCCGGAGCCGAGGAGGACGATGAGAAGTCTGAGCGGGCTGTGGCGGGTCGCGGAGCTGCCCACGACCAGGGCCGGCGTCGAGCGGGCCTTCTCGTACTTCACCGCGGGGGTCCGGCTCGGGACCGTCGCGCAGATGGTGCCCGCGGTGCAGCTCGGGGCGGCGCGGGCTCCGCACGAGGCCGGCTACCTCGTGTGCTGGGGCGCCGCCGCCCTCGCGGCGGTCGCGGTGAGCGTCGTGACGCTCGTACGCCGCAGGCCGCCGGGCACGGTCGTGTCCGTGCTCGACTTCGGTCTTGCCTGCGCCCTGCTCGTCCTGGGCCCCCTGGTGCTCGCGCCCTGGGACCGCTTCGGCACCTGGACCGCGTTCCAGCCGGGGTACGCGCTGTCCGTCATCATCACCGCCGGCGGGGTGCGCGCCCTCGGCGTCTGGGCGGGCAGCCTGCTCGCCGTCTCCGTCTGTTACGTGGTCTACCTCGGCGGCGACGTCGGGAGCGAGATGACCTCGACCGCCGTCGGCAACGTCCTGACCTATGTCGTGTACGCGCTGGTCGCCCGCATGTTCTTCGGGTACACCCGCCGCATCGCGCGCGATGCCGACGCCTCACGCGCGCGTGCCGCCGAACTGGCGCGGCGCGAGGAGGAGCGGCGGGCGCAGGTGATGATGCACAACGGCGTCGCCGTCATGCGCCTGCTGACCGAGCAGGGCGACGACGTCTCGCGGGCCCGGCTCGTCGGCCAGGCGGAGGTGGAGCTGCGGCGGATGCGCTCCTATCTGCGGGGCACGGAAGGGTGCGCCTCCGACGGTGAGGGGCCCTCGGCAGGGCTCGTTCCGACGGTCGGGCGGGTGTGCGAGCGGTTCGCCGACCTGAACGTCGTCGCCTCGCTCGATCTCGGCACCGGCCTGCGGATCCCCGCCGCGCAGGCGGAGGCGCTGGAGCGCGCCCTCGGGAGCGTGCTGCTGAACGTCCGCGTGCACGCCCGTGCCCACGAGGTCGTCGTCCACCTCGACGCGACGGAGCCGGAGGGGGCCTGGACGCTGACCGTGCACGACGACGGCGTCGGCTTCGACCCGGCGTCGGTGACCGCCGGGCTCGGGCTGCGCGAGGTGGTCGTCGGCGAGCTGCGCCGACGGGGCCTCGGCGTCGGGATCGTGTCCGCCGTGGGCGAGGGGACGACCGTGACGGTCCGCTCGCGCCCGGGACCGGAGGCGGGTCCGCCGGGGCCGGCGCAGCCGACCGTACGGGCCGCCTTCGCGGACGCGCCGTGAGGCCCGCGGTGGCGGTCGTCGACGACGCCTCGCTGATCCGCGAGTCGATCGGCCCGCTCATGCCCGGACTCGACGTGGTCGCGGCGGTCGCGACGGTGGAGGAGCTGGTGCGGCGCAGCCCGGCGGTGGACGTCGTCGTGCTCGACCTGCACCTGGCCAACCTGGAACAGCAGCCCGACGCCCGCCAGGGCATCGCCGCGATCCGTACGCTGACCCACCGCGGCTACCGCGTCTGCGTCTACAGCCAGGAGGAACGCCGGTTCGTCCTGGCGGCGTGCGTCGCGGCCGGCGCGAGCGGCATCGTCTCCAAGGCCCTGCCGCGCGCCCGGGCCGAAGAGCTCTTCCTGGAGGTCGCCGCCGGTGGCACCGTCGTACCGCAACAGGTCGTCGGCATCCTCGAAGTGCTCGTCCGGCGCGACTGCATCACCCTGCTGAGCGAGCGTCAGCGCCAGATCCTGCACGGCCGTGCCCGAGGCCTGAGCTACGCGCAGGTCGCGCGGGAGCTGTTCGTGAGCGAGTCGACGCTGCGCGGCTACTGGTACGACCTCACCAGATCGCTCTCGGACTCCCTGCGCGGACTCACCCCCGGCGAGATCGAGCACGCCCTCGGGCTCGCGCCGGGCGATCTGCTGGAGTTCTGGGCCGACGGGACGACGGACAAGGCGGAGGCGACGGAGCCGGCCGACCCGGCGACCCGCAAGGACTGGTGGCGCATCGGCCGCAGCCGCTGACCGGACGCGGACGCGGACAGAGGGAAGCCCCCCACCGTCGTGCGGTGGGGGGCTTCCCTCTGTCCTTTGTCTGTCTGTCCGTCTGCGTGCCCGCTCTACAGCATGCCCAGCTTGGTCAGGCTCAGCAGCGCCACCAGCTGGATCGCCGACGCGCCCAGGGCCTTCGGCCACGGCAGGTCGTGCGAGCGGCTCACCATCAGGGTGAGCAGCGCGCCGAGCGCGAGCCAGGTCAGCCAGCCGACGACCTGGACGAAGCCGTTCTCGCCGCCCAGGAAGAGCGCGAAGACGAGCCGGGGCGCGTCCGTGATCGACATGATCAGCATCGACAGGCCCACGGTCGGCTGCCAGGAGCCGTCGCCGCCGAGCTGGCGGGCGAGCGTGTGTGTGACCGCGCCGAGGATCAGTCCGCCGAGGACGAAGCCGAGGGCCGTCATCAGGACGTACGGGATCGCCGTCGACAGGGTCGCGTTGATCGCCTCGTCGCGGGCCTTGTCGAAGCCGAAGATCGCCAGCAGGCCGTAGAGGAAGGTGACGACCAGGGCCGGGCCCCAGACGGCGTGGTCCCGCATCCGGAGGAAGGTGTCCGCCGGGCGCAGCACGATGCCGCTCAGGAGGGCCTTCCAGGGGAGGCGGGGGCCGATCGGGACGGGGGCGGGCTGGTAGCCGCCGCCACCGTCGCGGTACGGGTCGTCGACGCTGAACATCTGCGTGTGGCCCGGGTTGTTCGCCGTGCCGGGGTGCGCCTGCGCCGGCTGCTGCTGGCCGTAGGGGTCGCCGAAGTACTCCGGCTCGCCGTAGGGCTGCTGCTGCCCCTGGGGGCCGCCGCGCTGACCGCCGTACTGGCCGCTCTGCTGACCGCCGTACTGGCCGCCGCCCTGCGGGGGCCACTGCTGCTGCGGGTACGACGGCGGAGCCGCGTTGTACCCGTAGGGCGCCTGCTGCGGTTGCTGCTGCTGCTGCTGCGGGGGGCGGTTGTCCCGGCCGCGTCCGTTCCTGAATCCAGCCACGCCTTGAACGTACCCGCTCAGGCTGTGGAGGCGCTCATCCGGCCGGTCCTTGCCACTGAGCTGTGACATCCCCTAGGGGACGCCCGACGGCTCGCTCGGCGGCACTTCGGTGGCCCGGCAGCGCTGAGACGTACGAGAGAGGGCCGCCCCGCGATCTCGCGGGGCGGCCCTCTTACGTCAGGTCAGGTCAGGCTCAGGCAGCCGGTTCCGGCTCCGGCTCCTCGGCCGGCTCCGGCTCCGGGTCGGCCGGGGCCTTCACCGATTCGAGGAGCAGCTGGGCCACGTCCACGACCGTCACGGACTCCTTGGCCTTGCCCTCGTTCTTCTTGCCGTTGACCGAGTCGGTCAGCATGACGAGGCAGAACGGGCAGGCGGTGGAGACGATGTCCGGGTTGAGGGACAGGGCCTCCTCGACACGCTCGTTGTTGATGCGCTTGCCGATCCGCTCCTCCATCCACATCCGGGCACCACCGGCGCCGCAGCAGAAGCCGCGCTCCTTGTGGCGGTGCATCTCCTGCTGGCGCAGGCCGGGGACGGCGGACATGATCTCGCGCGGCGGCGTGTAGACCTTGTTGTGACGGCCCAGGTAGCAGGGGTCGTGGTAGGTGATGAGGCCCTCGACCGGGGTCACCGGGATCAGCTTGCCCTCGTCGATGAGGTGCTGGAGCAGCTGGGTGTGGTGGATGACCTCGTACTCGCCGCCGAGCTGCGGGTACTCGTTGGCGATGGTGTTGAAGCAGTGCGGGCAGGTGGAGACGATCTTCTTCGCCGACTTCGGCTTCTTGGTCGTCTCGTCCTCGTCGTCCTCGCCGAACGCCATGTTCAGCATCGCGACGTTCTCCTGCGCGAGCTGCTGGAACAGCGGCTCGTTGCCCAGGCGGCGGGGGGAGTCACCGGTGCACTTCTCGTCGCCGCCCATGATCGCGAACTTGACGCCCGCGATGTTCAGCAGCTCGGCGAAGGCCTTGGTGGTCTTCTTGGCCCGGTCCTCCAGGGCGCCGGCGCAGCCGACCCAGTACAGGTAGTCGAACTCCGAGAGGTCCTCGACGTCCTTCCCGACGATCGGGACCTCGAAGTCGACCTCCTTGGTCCACTCGACGCGCTGCTTCTTCGCCAGGCCCCAGGGGTTGCCCTTCTTCTCCAGGTTCTTGAGCATCGTGCCCGCCTCGGACGGGAACGCGGACTCGATCATCACCTGGTAGCGGCGCATGTCGACGATGTGGTCGATGTGCTCGATGTCGACCGGGCACTGCTCGACGCAGGCGCCGCAGGTGGTGCAGGACCACAGGACGTCGGGGTCGATGACGCCGTTCTCCTCGGCGGTGCCGATGAGGGGGCGCTCGGCCTCGGCGATCGCGGAGGCGGGGACGTCCTTGAGCTGCTCCTCGGTCGCCTTCTCGTTGCCCTCCATGTCCTTGCCGCCGCCGGCGAGCAGGTACGGGGCCTTGGCGTGCGCGTGGTCGCGCAGCGACATGATGAGGAGCTTCGGGGAGAGCGGCTTGCCGGTGTTCCAGGCGGGGCACTGCGACTGGCAGCGACCGCACTCGGTGCAGGTGGAGAAGTCGAGGATGCCCTTCCAGGAGAACTGCTCGACCTGGGAGACACCGAAGACGGCGTCCTCGGCCGGGTCCTCCCAGTCGATCTCCTTGCCGGCCGTCGTCATCGGCTGGAGCGCGCCCAGGGCGGTGGAGCCGTCGGCGTTGCGCTTGAACCAGATGTTCGGGAAGCCGAGGAAGCGGTGCCAGGCGACACCCATGTTGGTGTTGAGCGAGACCGTGATCATCCAGGTGAAGGACGTGACGATCTTGAGGCACGCGAAGAAGTAGGTGAGGTACTGGATCGTGCTCAGGTCCAGGCCGTCGAGCAGCGCGATCAGCGGGTACGAGGCGAAGAAGCCCGGCTCCCAGCTCGTCACGTGGTGCTGGACGCCCTCAAGCGCGCGGAGCGTCATGATGCAGACGCCGACGATCAGGATGACGGCCTCGACGAAGTACGCCTGGCCCGTCTTGGAGCCGGCGAAGCGGGACTTGCGGCCTGCCTTGGTCGGCTTGCTGAGCTGCCGGATCACGATGAGGGTCACGATGCCGAGGACCGTCATCAGACCGAGGAACTCGGTGAAGACCTCGTACGGCAGCCAGTCGCCGATGATCGGGATCAGCCAGTCGGCCTGGAAGAGCTGGCCGAAGGCGTTGACGATCGTCAGGAGCAGCGAGAAGAAGCCCACCGCGACGAACCAGTGCGCGAAGCCGACGATGCCCCAGCGGTTCATCCTGGTGTGGCCGAGGAACTCCTTGGCCAGCGTGATGGTGCGCTGCGTGGGGTCACCGGTGCGTGTACCGGCGGGCACCGGCTGACCGAGCCGCACGAAGCGGTAGATCTGCACGGTGGCGCGGCCGAACAGCGCGACGGCCACCACCGTGATGGCGATCGACACGATGATCGCGGCGAGTTGCATGACGGGCTCCTCGGGCGGGCCTACTAAGCGGTAACTTATTGAGTTCCCGCTGAGATTACCCGGTCACGGCGCCGCGCTGTAGCGGCGCTCGCGGTGATATGTGTCGCTCAGGCAAACCTTGCCGCGCGACGCCTGCGGACTGCTGGAAGCGTACGCGCCAGGATGGCGAGGTCCATCCCCAGCCAATGGTGGTCCACGTAGTGGAGATCGAGCAGCTCGCGCTCCTCCCACGGCAGCTCCGAGCGCCCGCTGATCTGCCAGGGCCCGGTGAGCCCGGGGCGTACGGAGAGCCGGCGGCGGCCCTCGCCCGTGCACTCGCGGTGGGTCGGGGTCAGTGGACACGGTCCGACCAGCGACATCCGCCCCGCGACGACGTGCAGGAGGAGGGGCAGCGCGGCCAGCGGGCTCTTCGTGCGGAAGGTCAGCATCGTGAAGGCGCGGCCGTTCAGGCCGGCCACCGTCCGGCGGCGCAGCACGCCGCGCCCCGGGGCCGAGTCGCCGAGCGCGACCGAGAGGGCGACGACGGCGAGGACCGGGGAGAGCACGGCCAGGAGCGCGATTCCGCCCAGGACGTCGAACGTGCGCTTGGCCGTCATTCCCCACACCCTTCCGAGTGAGCCTGAGAATCATGCGATATTCGTGGGATATGCCCGCTTTGCCCGGCAAGGGGCACCCGGACTCTCTCATGAGCGCCCCGGCCCGGAGCGGGATCGACGCGCTCAAGCCCTTCTTCCGGAGCCTCGTTGAGCGGCCGGGCGAGTGAAGAGTTGAGTCGCTCCCGCTCAGGTCTGTTGACGAGGTGCGGGGTCTCGTGCATCCTTGAGTCAGATCCACTCAAGTCAGTCAGCTGGAGGAATTGAAATGGCACGTGCGGTCGGCATCGACCTGGGCACGACTAACTCCGTCGTCAGCGTTCTGGAAGGCGGCGAGCCCACCGTCATCACCAACGCCGAGGGTGCCAGGACCACGCCGTCCGTCGTCGCCTTCGCGAAGAACGGCGAGGTGCTCGTCGGCGAGGTGGCCAAGCGTCAGGCCGTCACCAACGTCGACAGGACCATCCGGTCGGTCAAGCGCCACATGGGCACCGACTGGAAGATCGAGATCGACGGCAAGAACTTCAACCCGCAGCAGATGAGCGCCTTCATCCTGCAGAAGCTCAAGCGTGACGCCGAGGCGTACCTGGGCGAGAAGGTCGTCGACGCGGTCATCACCGTCCCGGCGTACTTCAACGACTCCGAGCGCCAGGCCACCAAGGAGGCCGGTGAGATCGCGGGCCTCAACGTCCTGCGCATCGTCAACGAGCCGACCGCGGCCGCCCTGGCCTACGGCCTCGACAAGGACGACCAGACGATCCTCGTCTTCGACCTCGGTGGCGGCACCTTCGACGTGTCCCTCCTGGAGATCGGCGACGGCGTCGTCGAGGTGAAGGCCACCAACGGTGACAACCACCTCGGTGGCGACGACTGGGACCAGCGCGTCGTCGACTACCTGGTGACGCAGTTCCAGAACGGCCACGGCGTGGACCTGGCCAAGGACAAGATGGCTCTCCAGCGTCTCCGCGAGGCCGCGGAGAAGGCGAAGATCGAGCTCTCGTCCTCGACCGAGACCTCCATCAACCTGCCGTACATCACGGCCTCCGCCGAGGGCCCGCTGCACCTGGACGAGAAGCTCACGCGCGCCCAGTTCCAGCAGCTGACCTCGGACCTGCTCGACCGCTGCAAGGTGCCGTTCCACAACGTCATCAAGGACGCGGGCATCGAGCTCCGCGAGATCGACCACGTCGTTCTCGTCGGTGGCTCCACCCGTATGCCGGCCGTCGCCGAGCTCGTCAAGGAGCTGACCGGCGGTCAGGACGCCAACAAGGGCGTCAACCCGGACGAGGTCGTCGCCATCGGCGCCGCGCTCCAGGCCGGTGTCCTCAAGGGTGAGGTCAAGGACGTCCTGCTCCTCGACGTGACCCCGCTGTCCCTCGGTATCGAGACCAAGGGCGGCATCATGACCAAGCTCATCGAGCGCAACACCACGATCCCGACCAAGCGGTCCGAGATCTTCACGACGGCCGAGGACAACCAGCCGTCCGTGCAGATCCAGGTCTACCAGGGCGAGCGCGAGATCGCGGCGTACAACAAGAAGCTCGGCATGTTCGAGCTGACCGGTCTGCCGCCGGCCCCGCGTGGCGTCCCGCAGATCGAGGTCGCCTTCGACATCGACGCCAACGGCATCATGCACGTGACCGCGAAGGACCTCGGCACGGGCAAGGAGCAGAAGATGACCGTCACCGGCGGCTCCTCGCTGCCGAAGGACGAGGTCGACCGGATGCGGCAGGAGGCCGAGCAGTACGCGGACGAGGACCACCGTCGCCGCGAGGCCGCCGAGTCCCGCAACCAGGGCGAGCAGCTCGTCTACCAGACGGAGAAGTTCCTCAAGGACAACGAGGACAAGGTCCCCGGTGACGTCAAGGCCGAGGTCGAGGCCGCGCTCGTCGAGCTGAAGGAGAAGCTCAAGGGCGAGGACACCGCCGAGATCCGCACCGCCACCGAGAAGGTCGCGGCCGTCTCCCAGAAGCTCGGCCAGGCGCTGTACGCCGACGCCCAGGGCGCGCAGGCCGCCGGTGACGCCGGTGCCGGCCAGGCGCAGGCCGACGACGACGTCGTCGACGCCGAGATCATCGACGACGAGCCCAAGAAGGGTGGTCAGGCGTGACCGAGGAGACCCCGGGCTTCGAGGAGAAGTCCGACGTCCCCTCCGGCGCCACCCCTGACGACGCCGCCGAGGCCGTCGACTCCTCCAAGAAGGAGTCGACGGCCCCGGCCGGGGACGCAAGCGACCAGAAGTCGGCCGGTACCGCGGGCCTCACCGCCCAGCTGGACCAGGTCCGTTCCGCGCTCGACGAGCGCACCGCGGACCTCCAGCGGCTCCAGGCCGAATACCAGAACTACCGCCGCCGCGTGGAGCGGGACCGGGTCACGGTCAAGGAGATCGCCGTCGCGACGCTCCTGTCCGACCTCCTGCCCGTCCTCGACGACGTCGGCCGGGCCCGGGACCACGGCGAGCTCCTCGGCGGGTTCAAGTCGGTGGCGGAATCGCTGGAGACCGTCGTCGCCAAGATGGGCCTGCAGCAGTTCGGCAAGGAGGGCGAGCCCTTCGACCCGACGATCCACGAGGCCCTGATGCACTCGTACGCGCCGGACGTCACCGAGACGACCTGCGTGGCGATCCTGCAGCCGGGGTACCGGATCGGCGAGCGGACCATCAGGCCCGCGCGGGTCGCGGTGGCCGAGCCCCAGCCGGGCGCCACGCCCGGCTCCAAGGAAGAGAAGGCCGACGAGGAGAGCGGTGCCCCCGACGAGGGGTGACGCAACGATCGTCCGGAAGGAGGGACGTCGATGAGCACGAAGGACTTCGTCGAGAAGGACTACTACAAGGTTCTCGGCGTCCCCAAGGACGCCACCGAGGCCGAGATCAAGAAGGCGTACCGGAAGCTCGCCCGCGAGAACCATCCGGACGCCAACAAGGGCGACACCAAGGCGGAGGAGCGCTTCAAGGAGATCTCCGAGGCCAACGACATCCTCGGTGACCCCAAGAAGCGCAAGGAGTACGACGAGGCGCGCGCGCTGTTCGGGAACGGCGGCTTCCGGGCCGGCGGCCCGGGCGGCGGCTCGTTCAACTTCGACCTGGGCGACCTCTTCGGAGGCGCCCAGGGCGGAGCGGGCGGCGGCGGCTTCGGCGGCGGTGGCGGCATCGGGGACGTCTTCGGCGGCCTGTTCAACCGCGGGGCCGGCACGGGTGCGCGCACCCAGCCGCGTCGCGGCCAGGACATCGAGTCCGAGGTGACGCTCAGCTTCATCGAGGCCGTCGAGGGCGCGACCGTGCCGCTGCGGATGTCCAGCCAGCAGCCGTGCACGGCGTGTTCGGGCACCGGCGACAAGAACGGCACGCCCCGGGTGTGCCCGACCTGCGTCGGCACCGGACAGGTCTCGCGCGGCAGCGGCGGCGGGTTCTCGCTCACCGACCCGTGCGTGGACTGCAAGGGCCGCGGCCTCATCGCCGAGAACCCCTGCGAGGTCTGCAAGGGCAGTGGGCGGGCCAAGTCCTCCCGCACCATGCAGGTCCGCATCCCGGCGGGCGTCTCCGACGGGCAGCGGATCCGGCTGCGCGGCAAGGGCGCGCCGGGCGAGCGCGGCGGGCAGAACGGCGACCTGTACGTCGTCGTGCACGTCGACGACCACGCGGTCTTCGGCCGCAAGGACGACAACCTCACCGTCACGGTGCCGGTCACCTTCACGGAGGCGGCGCTCGGCGGCGAGATCAAGGTCCCGACGCTCGGCGGCCCCCCGGTGACGCTCAAGCTGCCCGCGGGCACTCCGAACGGCCGGACCATGCGCGCCCGTGGCAAGGGCGCGGTCCGCAAGGACGGCACCCGCGGCGACCTGCTCGTCACGGTCGAGGTGGCGGTGCCGAAGGAGCTGGACGACAAGGCACGTGAGGCCCTGGAGACCTTCCGCGAGGCGACCGCCTCCGAGGACCCCCGGGCGGAGCTGTTCCAGGCCGCGAAGGGAGCGTGACCCCGTGGACGGGCGCCGACGCAATCCGTACGAACTGACCGACGAGTCGCCGGTGTACGTCATCTCGGTGGCGGCCCAGCTCTCTGGTCTGCACCCGCAGACCCTGCGGCAGTACGACCGTCTCGGTCTGGTCTCCCCGGACCGCACGGCGGGCCGCGGGCGGCGCTACTCGGCCCGTGACATCGAGCTGCTCCGTCAGGTGCAGGCGCTGTCGCAGGACGAGGGCATCAACCTGGCCGGCATCAAGCGCATCATCGAGCTGGAGAACCAGGTCGCGGCGCTGCAGAGCCGGATCGCCGAGCTGTCGGCCGCGGTCGACGGCGCGGCGGCGGCGATGCGCCAGCGCGAGGCCCAGGTGCACGCCTCGTACCGGCGCGACCTGGTCCCGTACCAGGACGTGCAGCAGGCGAGCGCACTGGTGGTCTGGCGCCCGAAGCGCGCCGAATAGCTCGCAGACAGCTCTCGGAGACACGTAAGAGGCCCCTTCCGCCACGGTGGAAGGGGCCTCGTCGTATGTCAGGGGGTCAGCTCGCCCACGACGTCGGCGAGGGTCTCCCACCAAGGGGAGGCGCCGGTGCCGAACGCGGCGGCGAGGGCGGTGCCGAGGGCGAGGTCGTGAGGGGTGGGGTCGCCGTCCCACTCGTCGATGACCCTGCCGTCGCCCGAGGAGGTGAGGGTGCCGATCCGGCGCCGGTCGCGGGTGAAGCGGCTGTCCACGTACCCGCAGGGCGCGAGCCGGTAGCGGACCCCTTCCACCCGCACGTCCACGCGGTAGGAGCGCCGCAGGAGCCGCCCGCGCGCGGGCCGGATGACGGCCGCCTCCCCGTCGACGCTGAGCGCGAGCAGGGCGGGCTTGCGGGTCCCGATGGGGGTGTGGGCGTCGGGAGCGGTCCCGGGGGCTCGTACGAGCTCCACGGTGGGCAGCCCGTGGCCGGAGACCCGGAGCGTCCCCGCGGGTCCGTCGAGGTCGATCTGTACGTACACGCTGGTCAGTTGTCCCGTTCGAGGATGCCGGACTGGGCGATGAGATAGCCGAGCTGAGCCCGGCTGCCGCTGCCGAGCGCGGAGGCGAGCTTGGCGATGTGGGCCCGGCAGGTACGGACGTTCATACCGAGCCGCCGGGCGATGGCCTCGTCGACGTGACCTTCGACGAGGAGCTTGGCGATGGACCGCTGGACACCGCCGATGCCGTCCACGGACGGGCTGTAGGGGATCTCCTCCTCCCACGGCACGCCGTGCAGCCAGAACTGGTCGAAGACGCCGACGAGGTACTGGACGAGGCCCTCGTGGCGGAGTTCGAGTGCGACCTGGCGGTCGCTGCGGGCCGGGACGAAGGCGACCTTGCGGTCGACGATGATCAGCCGGTCGATGATCTCTTCGAGGGTGCGGAGTTCGAGTCCGTAGGGGGCGACCCGCTCCACATAGGCCAGCGTGGCGGGGTGGTGGCGGGCGGTGTGCTGGTAGAGCGTGCGCATCCGGACACCGCGGTCGAGCAGGGGCGCCATGCGCCGCAGGGCCGCCTCCAGCGTCTCGGGGCGCCGTCCGCTGCCGGGCTGGATGGTGAGGAGCTCCGTCGTGCACTCGTTGATGACGCGGTCGAGCGTCGCGTTGATGACGCTGAGGCCTTCGAGGACCGTGATGGCCTGGGTGGCCGAGGGGTCCTGCGCGTGGATGGCGAGAAACGGTTCGAACGCGTCGGCCAGGGATATGGCGTGCTGGCGGCGCGCCTGTATCTCCTGCTCGATGGGGTGGATCAGCTGGTTGAGCGCTATCGAGGGCGGCACCGCGCGCAGCCACTGGCTGTCGTCCGGGTCCGGGTGGAGGAGGGAGAGTTCCGTCAGGCAGGGGGCGTCCTCCGCCTCGGAACGGGCGATTCGGCCTGTGCGGAGGGCGTTCGCGTACAGCTCTTTCCCGACGTCGCATAGTTCACCGTGACTGTGCTTATGGCCTGATTCGTCACCTTCGAGCATCATTCGCACCCCCCTCAGGGTCATGAATTACAGGAACATGATGCCCGGGTTGGCTGGTGGAAAGGGGCGATGGTGAGCCATCGTCTTAGCGCGGGGGGGAGGTAGTGATCAAAAGAGGTGGAGATCGGCCATGACCAGGATGGTTCGTGCACTTAGCGCCATAGCCGTTGCGGCGGCTGCTCTCGGTGTGCTCGCAGCCAACGGCGAGCCTTCGTGGGAGAGCAACCCGGCGCATTCGGTGGTGGCGGGCCCGAGCGAGCCCTCATGGGAGATCGCGCCGGCGCACGTCATTCTCGCCAGTCCCGAGGAGCCCTCCTGGGAAATCGCACCCAAGGGTGCGGGCGAGTGAGCGTGCCGCCCGATGATCGCCGGTTCCGCCGGGAGATGGCTTCGGCCTATCGCTCCGGCTGGCACTTCGTCGACCTCGCCACGGCCATCCCCCACCGTGGCGACGCGCTGAAGGTCACCCTCTTCGGAGAACCGATCATCGTGGCACGTGAGCAGGACGAGGACGTCCGCGCCTACCGCTGTCTCCGCCGGCCCCGCGGTGCGCCGCAGCCCATCCGCTGTGCCATCCGGTACGGCATGATCTTCGTCAATCTCGACCAGCGGGACCACCAGCTGATCGAGCCCGAGACCATCACCGCCACCCCCCGCAGTGCCTGAGCGATTCCCCCGTCGTTGTAGATCGCTCCGGCACTTCCCCCACACAGCGGCGCCATCGCGGACCTGAAACGCGATGGCGCCGCTGTGCTGCGCCCGTACGTCCGCCGTGCTTCCTACGCGCGGCCCATCGCCCGCGTGAGGGCGATCTCGATGACGACCCGGTCCGGGTTCGGGGCCGGCGTCCGGCCGTACCGCGCGGCGTAGCGGTCGACGGCGTCCGCGACGACCTCCGCCTCCGTACGGATGTGGGCGACGCCCTCCAGGGTGGCCCAGCGCCCCTTGTCGACCTGGCAGACCGCCACGCGCGCCCCGTCCGCGCCCGCCGCCAGGACGTTGGCGACCTTCCGGCTGTTCTTGTTGGTGATCACCCGCGCGTACCCGCCCTCGGGGTCGTACGTGACGCCGACCGCCACGACGTGCGGGGTGCCGTCCGCGCGCGGGGTCGTGAGGGTGCACATGTGGTACTCGCGCCAGAAGCTGAGGTACGAGTCGGAAGGGTTCCTCGGGTCTGTGGCCATGCCCCGGAAACTACCCGTGGCAGGACTCTCACCGAAACATTGAGCGGAATGGACTCAACTTTGTGTACGTTGGAAGGGTCATAGAGGGAAAGTAGTCGCAGGCACCAAGGAGGAACACCGCACGTGGACGTCGAACTGACCAACCGGAGCCGGGACGCGCTCAACGCGGCCACGAGCCGCGCCGTGTCCGAGGGGAACCCGGATCTCATCCCCGCGCACCTGCTCCTGGCCCTGCTGGCGGGTCAGGACAACGAGAACATCACCGACCTGCTCGCCGCCGTCGAGGCCGACCAGGCGGTCGTGCGCTCCGGCGCGGAGCGGCTGATCGCCGCCCAGCCGAGCATCACGGGATCCACGGTCGCGCCCCCGCAGCCCAACCGCGAGTTCCTCGCGGTCATCGCCGACGCCGACAAGCGCGCCAAGGAGCTCGGCGACGACTTCCTCTCCACCGAGCACCTGCTCATCGGGCTCGCCGCCAAGGGCGGGCAGGCCGGTGAGATCCTCGACCGGCAGGGCGCGAGCGCGAAGAAGCTGCTCGACGCCTTCGAGAAGAGCAGGGGAGGACGCCGGGTGACCACACCCGACCCGGAAGGGCAGTACAAGGCGCTGGAGAAGTTCGGCACGGACTTCACGGCCGCAGCGCGCGAGGGCAAGCTGGACCCGGTCATCGGCCGGGACCACGAGATCCGGCGCGTCGTGCAGGTGCTGTCCCGCCGCACCAAGAACAACCCGGTCCTCATCGGTGAGCCCGGCGTCGGCAAGACCGCCGTCGTCGAGGGGCTCGCCCAGCGGATCGTGAAGGGCGACGTACCCGAGTCGCTGAAGAACAAGCGGCTCGTCTCGCTCGACCTCGGCGCGATGGTCGCCGGGGCGAAGTACCGCGGCGAGTTCGAGGAGCGCCTCAAGACCGTGCTCTCCGAGATCAAGGCGAGCGACGGCCAGATCATCACCTTCATCGACGAGCTGCACACCGTCGTCGGCGCGGGCGCCGGCGGCGACTCCGCCATGGACGCGGGCAACATGCTCAAGCCCATGCTGGCCCGCGGCGAGCTGCGGATGGTCGGCGCGACCACCCTCGACGAGTACCGCGAGCGCATCGAGAAGGACCCCGCCCTGGAGCGCCGTTTCCAGCAGGTCCTGGTCGCCGAGCCCACGGTCGAGGACACCATCGCGATCCTCCGTGGCCTCAAGGGCCGGTACGAGGCGCACCACAAGGTGCAGATCAACGACTCCGCGCTGGTCGCCGCCGCGACCCTCTCCGACCGGTACATCACCTCGCGCTTCCTCCCCGACAAGGCCATCGACCTCGTCGACGAGGCCGCCTCCCGGCTCCGTATGGAGATCGACTCCTCGCCCGTCGAGATCGACGAGCTCCAGCGCTCCGTCGACCGGCTCCGCATGGAGGAGCTGGCCCTCAAGAACGAGACGGACCCGGCGAGCAGGCAGCGCCTGGAGAAGCTGCGGCGCGACCTCGCCGACCGTGAGGAGGAGCTGCGCGGCCTCACCGCCCGCTGGGAGAAGGAGAAGCAGTCCCTCAACCGGGTCGGCGAGCTCAAGGAGCGCCTCGACGAGGCCCGTGGGCGGGCGGAGCGCGCCCAGCGCGACGGCGACTTCGACGCCGCCTCCAAGCTGCTGTACGGGGAGATCCCGGCCCTGGAGCGGGAGCTGGCGGAGGCGAGCGAGGCCGAGGCCCAGCAGGAGTCGTCCAAGGACAGCATGGTCAAGGACGAGGTCGGCCCCGACGACATCGCGGACGTCGTCGGCGCCTGGACCGGCATCCCCGCCGGCCGCCTCCTGGAGGGCGAGACGCAGAAGCTGCTGCGCATGGAGGACGAGCTCGGGCGGCGGCTGATCGGCCAGTCCGAGGCCGTGCAGGCCGTCTCCGACGCCGTGCGCCGCACCCGCGCGGGCATCGCCGACCCCGACCGCCCCACCGGCTCCTTCCTCTTCCTCGGCCCCACGGGCGTCGGCAAGACCGAGCTGGCGAAGGCCCTCGCCGACTTCCTCTTCGACGACGAGCGGGCCATGATCCGCATCGACATGTCGGAGTACGGCGAGAAGCACTCCGTCGCCCGGCTGGTCGGCGCGCCTCCCGGCTACGTCGGCTACGAGGAGGGCGGCCAGCTCACGGAGGCGGTCCGCCGCCGCCCGTACAGCGTGGTCCTGCTCGACGAGGTGGAGAAGGCGCACCCGGAGGTCTTCGACGTCCTGCTCCAGGTCCTCGACGACGGCCGCCTCACCGACGGCCAGGGCCGGACGGTGGACTTCCGCAACACCATCCTGATCCTCACGTCGAACCTGGGCAGCCAGTACCTGGTCGACCCGTCGACCTCGGAGGACGTGAAGAAGCAGCAGGTCCTGGACGTGGTGCGGGCGAGCTTCAAGCCCGAGTTCCTCAACCGCCTCGACGACCTGGTGGTCTTCTCGGCGCTCGACCGGGCCGAGCTGGGCCGGATCGCGCGGCTCCAGATCGACCGCCTCGCGAAGCGGCTCGCCGACCGGCAGCTCACCCTGGACGTCACCCCGGAGGCCCTGGAGTGGCTCGCCGAGGAGGGCAACGACCCGGCCTACGGCGCGCGCCCGCTGCGCCGCCTGATCCAGACGGCCATCGGCGACCGCCTCGCGAAGGAGATCCTCGCGGGCGAGGTCGTCGACGGCGACACGGTCCGCGTGGACCGCGTCGAGGACGGCCTGATCGTGGGCCCGGCGCGGTAGCCAGGGCCTCGCGGGGCTACATGTCGAAGGAGGTCAGGTGTACGAGGCCGGTGCCGTCGTCCTCGTACACCACCTTCACGTGGACGTAGAGCACCTGGTCGTGGTCGACGACCCGGCACAGGTCCTCCTCGCAGGGGGTGTCCGGCTCGGCGTCCGGATAGGTGGCCTTCAGCCAGTCGGCCACGCCGGCGCGCGGCATGCGGAAGTCCACGGTGACGTACGAGTCCTGCCAGTGCATCCCCGTACAGCGGGCGTCCTGGGCGTCCGCCGGGAGGCGGCCGCGCGCGAAATCCATCGCCTCGGCGCAGTCCACCGGCTGCGGCCTTCCGGCCTCGCCGAAGGAATAAACCCACCAGGCCATCATCGTGACGGGCAGACCGCAGAGCACTGTGAGCCCCACGAGGAGCCAGATCCACCACCGGGATTTCTTCTTCTCGTCCCCCATGGGCACGAGATCATGTCAGCTGGGAGCGGATCGCGGCTGGTGGGGCTCCCATGAACCGCCCGACATGGGGGAGGATGGCGAGCATCCGTACGAAGGGAAATTCACGGTGAGCATCGACCCGTCCTCGATTCCGAATTTCGGGGGCCAGCCCCAGCCTCAGGCCGCAGGACCGGCGGGCCCCGTCGTCCCCGACCAGGACCTCGTCAAGCAGCTCCTCGAGCAGATGGAGCTGAAGTACGTCGTCGACGACGAGGGTGACCTCGCGGCGCCGTGGGAGGAATTCCGCACGTACTTCATGTTCCGCGGCGAGGACGAGCAGCAGGTCTTCTCGGTGCGGACGTTCTACGACCGCCCGCACTCGGCCGACGACCGCGCCAAGGTCCTCGACGCGATCGACGACTGGAACCGCCGCACCCTGTGGCCCAAGGTCTACACCCACCTGCACGAGGAGGAGGACGGCTCCGCCACCCTCCGTCTCATCGGTGAGGCCCAGATGCTGATCGGCACCGGCGTCGCCCTGGAGCACTTCGTGTCCTCCACGGTCAGCTGGGTCCGCGCCTCCATCGAGTTCGACAAGTGGGTCGTGGAGCAGTTCGGCCTGGAGACCCCCGAGCAGAAGGCCGGCGACGAGGAGGCCTGAGCCTCCCCGCCGCACAGCCCCACCGCACGGCCACGAGAGCCCGGCTCCCCTTCCGAGGGGGCCGGGCTCCCGTGCGTCCGGGGCGGGCCTCAGGCGCGCGTCCGGGGCGCGGGGCGGCGCTGAGCTCAGGCGAGGCGCTTGAGGCGGTTCACCGCTTCCTCCAGGACCTCCGTCTTCTTGCAGAAGGCGAAGCGGACGAAGGGGGCGCCGGCCTCGCGGTGGTCGTAGAAGACGGCGTTCGGGATGGCGACGACGCCCGCGCGCTCGGGGAGCGAGCGGCAGAAGGCGAAGCCGTCGTCGGCGCCGAGCGGGCGGATGTCGGTGGTGACGAAGTAGGTGCCCGCCGGGCGGTAGACCTCGAAGCCCGCCTGCGCGAGGCCCTCGCTCAGCAGGTCCCGCTTGGCGCGCAGATCGGCGCGGAGGCCGTCGAAGTACGCGGCGGGGAGGCGGAGCGCCTCGGCGATCGCGTACTGGAAGGGGCCGGAGGACACGTACGTGAGGAACTGCTTGGCCGAGCGGACGGCGGCGGTCAGCTCGGGGCTCGCGGTGATCCAGCCGACCTTCCAGCCGGTGAACGAGAACGTCTTGCCGGCCGAGCCGATGGTGACCGTGCGCTCCCGCATCCCGGGGAGGCTCGCGAGCGGCACGTGCTCGGCGTCGTCGAAGACCAGGTGCTCGTACACCTCGTCGGTGACGACGAGCAGGTCCCGCTCGATCGCCAGCTCGGCGACGGCGGTCAGCTCGGCCCGGGTGAGGACCGTGCCGGTGGGGTTGTGCGGGGTGTTGAGCAGGATCAGCCGGGTCCGGTCGGTGACGGCGGCCCGCAGTTCGTCCAGATCGAGGACGTAGGCGCCCTCGTGCGGGCGGAGCGTGACGGGGACGCGGGTGCCGCCGGCCATCGCGACGCAGGCCGCGTACGAGTCGTAGTACGGCTCCAGGGCGATCACCTCGTCGCCCGGCTCGACGAGCGCGAGCAGGGCCGCCGCGATCGCCTCGGTGGCACCCGCGGTGACCAGCACCTCCGCGTCGGGGTCGTACGTGAGGCCGTACCACTCCCGCTGGTGGTCGGCGACGGCCCGGCGCAGCTCGGGGACGCCGGGGCCGGGCGGGTACTGGTTGCCGAGGCCGTCGCGCAGCGCGCGGACCGCGGCCTCGCGGATCTCCTCCGGGCCGTCGGTGTCGGGGAAGCCCTGACCGAGGTTGATCGACCCGGTCCTGGCGGCCAGCGCGGACATCTCGGCGAAGATCGTCGTCCCGAATTCGGCGAGCCGGCGGTTGAGCAGCGGTCGTGTCATGACCGCCATCCTGGGGGGAAGCTCTGGACTTGCTCAAGTGCGCTTTGGCGACGGTCCGCCGAGGGGATCGCCCTGGCATGAACATCGCATTCTTCATCCTCGGGATCGCGGCCGTGATCGCGATCGTGGTGTGGGTCGTCGCGCGGTCCCTGCGCGACACGGTGCGTTCCGGTGGCAGCGTCGGGGGGAGCGAGAGCTGGTGGGCCGGGTCGGGCGACTCGTCCTCGTCGTCCTCGTCGTCCTCGTCGTCCTCGTCCTCGTCCTCGTGCTCGACGTCCTCGTCCTCCTGTTCCACCTCCAGCTCGTCGTGTTCGAGCTCCTCCTGCTCCTCGTCCTCCTGCTCCAGCTCCTCGTCCTCGTGCAGCTGAAGCTCTGGCATCGCTCAAGTCGTCTTTGACGGGGGGCTGCACAGGGCATCCCCCTCGTACAGAAGAACGGGGGTAGTACAGATGGATCTGTTCATCATCTTCATCGGTGCGGTCATCATCATCGGGCTCGTCTCCTTCGTGCGCCGCGCCATCGGCGGAGGCGGCGGCCGGAAGCGCGGTCGCAGCTGGGCCGACGGTGGCGGCAGCGGCTCCGGGGGTTGCGGAGGGGGCTCGAGCTCCTGCGGGTCCGGCTGCGGGGGTGGAGGCTGCGGCGGCAGCTGAGGCGTAACGGCCCCGGAGGCACGTGACGTTGGCATTTCGGCGGATCTTGTCGATCAATTCTGATTGAACAATTGAACTGTGGGGTCCCCGAAGGGGTTGGAAACCACGGCAAGTTGGGTAAAAACGCTGCGAGTCGCCCGGCGTCCGTGGTTCTCTCGCTCCTGACAGAGACAGCCCTCGGACCGTGTGTGGAACCGAGCCGGCGATCCCCCACTCCCGTTGGACCCTCTCCGGGGCGCCCCCGGCCCACCCGTCAAACCGTGTTTGCGGAGCCGACCCATGCTCACCACCCTGAAAACCTCCTACACCGATACCCGCGCGGCCGATCTGGCCTGGGCCCTCGGGCGCGAGCCGCTGCCCGCCCTCGCCGTACTCGACCTCGAACTCTCCGGCGCCAGACTCCAGTTGAGGCTGCTCGGCGCCTCCCACCAGGTACTTCTGGAGGAGGAGGGGCGCAGCTGCTCGGAGACCGTCGCCTGTATGCCCGGCAGCAGCACCCCCCTCCCGCTCGGCGTCTCCAAGCGCGTCGGCGAATGGGAGTACGAATTCGCGGCGCGTGTCGAGACGCTCTCGCACGGCTCCTTCGCGGGCCGTGCGCAGGAGCTGCTCGCGCTCGTCGCCGACCACCCGAACGGCCTCGCGGGGACCTTCCCCGGCTCCCCGCACGCCTTCACGGCGATGCTGGCGCAGCGCCACGAGGGCCAGGTGCGCTGGCGCACCTGGCACGCCTACCCGCAGGAAGGGCAGCTCGTGGTGACCAGGACCCGAATCGGCGCACGTATGCCCGCAACGCTCTGATACGCCCCTTCAGAGCTCCAGATGCATTCGTGTGGGTGACAAGGAGTATGTAAGTCGTGACGTAGCGTTACGTTCATGATCGAGCCGACCGTGACCATGCCACCCACCAGGGTGCGACAACCGCCTCTGCGGCGGCGCGGGCGGCCGCCCAGACCGTCCAGGCCGACCAGGTCGCGCCGGTCGCCCCGGCCGCCGAGGTCGCCGCGGTCGGCCGAAGCGGTGCGGTTCCCGGTCCTCGCCGTGGTCTTCGTCTGCGCCGCCTGCGGGCTGGTGTACGAACTCGAACTGGTCGCACTCGCCTCCTACTTGATCGGCGACTCGGTCACCCAGGCCTCCGTCGTGCTCTCCGTGATGGTCTTCGCGATGGGTGTGGGCTCGCTCCTCGCCAAGCGGCTGCGCTGCCGTGCCGCCGTCGGCTTCGGCATGGTCGAGGCCGGGCTCGCGCTCATCGGCGGCTGCTCGGCCCTCGCGCTCTACGCGGCCTTCGCCTGGCTGGGCGAGTCGCGGTACGTCGTCGTGGCCTTCTCGCTCGCCATCGGTGTGCTCATCGGCGCGGAGATCCCGCTCCTCATGTCCCTCATACAGCGGGCCACCGGGGCCGGGAGCGGATCCGCGCCCGCGTCAGGGGCCGGATCCGGCGTCGGCGTCGGGCCGGGGGCCGCGAAGCGGGCGAGGCGACAGGCCCCGGCCGCCGAGCAGGACGACGCCGCGGGGACGGTCGCCGACCTCTTCGCCGCCGACTACGTCGGCGCGCTCGTCGGCGGCCTCGCCTTCCCCTTCCTGCTGCTGCCCTGGCTCGGCCAGCTCACCGGCGCGCTCGTCACCGGCGCGGTCAACGTGATCGCGGGCGGCGGGCTCGTGCTGTGGGTGTTCCGCCGCGACCTGACCTCCCGCTCCCGCGCCCTGCTGATCGCGGTGAACGTGTCGGTCCTGGCCGTCCTCGCCACGGCGACCGTGCTCGTCGACGACTTCGAGGAGGCCGCGCGCCGGGCCGTGTACGGGGAGAGGGTGCGGGTCGCCGTCCACACCGACCTCCAGGAGGTGGTGGTGACGGGAGGCCGCGAGGGGCCGCCCGACCTGTTCCTCGACGGCCGGCTGCGGGTGTCGGGACAGGACGAGCACCGCTACCACGAGGCGCTCGTCCACCCCGCGATGAACGGTCCGCACGAGCGCGTCCTGATCGTCGGCGGCGGGGACGGGCTCGCCGCCCGCGAGGTGCTGCGCTACCCCGGCGCCTCCTCCGTCACCGTCGTCGAGCTCGACCCCGGTGTCGTCCGCCTCGCCCGCACCGATCCGGCCCTCGCCACGCTCAACGCACAGGCGTTCCGGGACCCGCGCGTCCGGGTGGTCTACGCGGACGCCTTCAACTGGCTCAGGGGCGCCGCCGATCGTCTGCAGGAACGGTACGACGTGGTGATCTCCGACCTCCCGGACCCGGGCATCACCCCCAGCACCAAGCTCTACTCGGAGGAGTTCCACGGACTCGTGGCCCGCGTCCTCACCCGTTCGGGACGGTTCGCCGTCCACGCCGGATCGGTCACCGACCGGCCGCACACCTACTGGACCGTGGACGCCACCCTGCGCGCCGCCGGGTTCGCGACCCGCCCGTACAGCGCGAGCGGCCGCACCCCCGGTTTCGCGGCGGGCCCCGACCGCGCCGACCGCACCAGCGGGACGGAGCGGGGGCCGGGGGACTGGGGCTTCCTCCTCGCCGTCCCGGGCGGCCGGCCGGCCGCCCTCGGCCTCGCACCCGACGCGCCCCGGCTGCGCTCCCTCGGCGTGGGCACCCTGGAGGCCGCGGCCCGCCGCGCCGAACGGACCAGGGGCGCCGAGCTGCCGCCCTCGACCCTCGTCCACCCGAGGTACGGCGGCTGAGGGACGGCGGCAGGCCGGCGTCGCCTCTCTCGCGGGGGCGCGCGGGCCCCCGCGCAAAGAGGCGACGCCGCGCCCCGGCCTGAGTAGGCTCGGCTTCCATGGAGCATGAGGTGTTCGTTCCGGTCCCGGCCGAGGCCCTGCGCGCGACGCTCACGGACCCGGCCCGGGTGGTGCGCTGCGTGCCCGGCCTCCAGCGCGACGCCGACGCGGAGGCGGACCCCCTCGCGGGCCGGCTCAAGATCCGGGTCGGCGGCCACACCATCACGTACCGGGGCGCCCTGCGGGTCGTCGAGCGGGACGGCGCCATCACCTACGAGGGGCAGGGCGCCGAGGCCCGGGGCAAGGGCACGGCCGAGCTCTCCCTGACCGTCGTCCTCACCCCTGTGGGCGAGGGCACGAGCCTCACCTTCACCGGCGCGCTGACGGCGGCCGGCCGGCTCGCCGAGGCGACGGACGAGGCGCGGGCCACGGCCGGCACCAAGCTGCTCGACAAGTTCGCGGAGGCGCTGGCCGCGCTCGCGGGGGAGCCGGAGCAGTCGGAGGGCAGCCACCTCGACGCGGACTCGGACGCGGCCCCCGACTCCGACTCCGACTCCGACTCCGACTCGGACTCGGACTCCGACCACGACGGTGTGGACGACGGCGTCGAGGAGCCCGCGCGCCCCTCCGTCGTCGACGCTCCCGTCCCGCCCGCCTCCCTCGACCCCCTCCTCGACCCGGACTTCGGCGTCACCCCCGTCGAGTTCCCCTCCCCGCAGCCCCCCGTCGAGGCCGCCCACGCGCGGCGGACCATGATCGGGCGCAGCGCCGAGGAGGTCGACCACGCCCCGCCGCGCGGCCGGTACGCGCCCGTCCCCGCCCCCGAGGCCACCAGCACGGCCGCCACCCTGCGCTGGATCGCCCCCGCCGCCGCGCTCGCCATCGCCTCCGCGGTCGTCGTCGGCCGGGCCCTGCGCCGCCGTCGTTGAAACGGTCCAATCGGAGCTCTAGGGTCGGGACGTGACGATGCAGACGCGACTGACGGCGGGCGACGCCGAGTTGACCATCAACCCCGAGCACGGCTGCCGGATCGAGAGCCTGCGCATCGGCGGCACCGAAGTGTTGCGCCAGGGCGAGCGGTTCGGAAGCTTCCCGATGGTGCCCTGGTGCGGGCGGACCGAGAACGGCCGCTTCCGCGACGGGGCGACCACGCACCAGCTGCCGGTCAACGCACCCCCGCACGCCATCCACGGCACCGTCCGCGACCTCGCCTGGAACACCGCCCGAGTCTCCGGGACGGAGGCGGTCTTCACCTGCGAGCTCGGGGACCCGTGGCCGTACAAGGGCAGGGTGACCCAGGTCTTCGAGCTGGCCGAGGACTCCCTGACCCTCCGCTTCGGGGTCGAGACCTACGACACCTCCTTCCCGGCGCAGGCCGGCTGGCACCCCTGGTTCCTGCGCAACCTCGGCAACGGCGGCCAGGACGTGACGCTCGACTTCGCCCCCGGCTGGCAGGAGGAGCGCGGTGAGAACCACCTCCCCACCGGTCGCCGGATCGACCCGCTCCCCGGCCCCTGGGACGACTGCTTCGGGATGCCCGACGGCGTCGACGTCACCCTCACCTGGCCGGAGGAACTGGAGCTGAAGGTCGGCAGCCGCGCCGAGTGGGTCGTGATCTACGACGAGCCGGCCGAGGCCGTCTGCGTCGAGCCGCAGTCCGGCCCCCCGAACGGCCTCAACACCCATCCGCGGTACGTCACCCCGATCGACCCCCTGGAGGTCGAGAGCGTCTGGCGCTGGCGGCGGCTGTAAGCGATCGTGAGGAGAGGCCCCTTAAGCTGCTGACCATGACTGACGTACGCGCTGACCTGCTCCAGCAGATCAAGGACAAGGCCGTGGTGCACGGCAAGGTGACCCTCTCCTCGGGTCTGGAAGCCGACTACTACATCGACCTGCGCCGCATCACGCTGGACGGCGAGGCCGCGCCGCTGGTCGGTCAGGTCATGCTCGACCTCACCGCCGAGCTGGACTTCGACTGCGTCGGCGGTCTGACGCTCGGCGCCGACCCGGTCGCCACCTCGATGCTGCACGCCTCCGCCGCGCGCGGACAGCGCCTCGACGCCTTCGTCGTGCGCAAGGCGCAGAAGGCGCACGGCATGCAGCGCCGTATCGAGGGGACGGACGTGAAGGGCCGTCGCTGCCTCGTGGTCGAGGACACCTCGACCACCGGCGGCTCCCCGCTGACGGCCGTCGAGGCCGTCCGCGAGGCGGGCGGCGAGGTCGTGGCCGTGGCCACGATCGTGGACCGCGGCGCTGCCGGCGCCATCGCCGAGGCGGGCCTGCCGTACCTCACCGGCTACGAGCTCACGGATCTGGACCTGGCGTAACCGCCGCGAAGTCGTGACTTAGGTCCCGGACCCCGGCGATACCGGTCCTGACCTGCGTTTTCCTCCAGGGGCGGGGTGTTTCACGTGAAACACCCC
>NZ_BJMN01000067.1 GCF_006539185.1 Streptomyces gardneri | reverse complement strand
GGCGGGCGCCCGCCGGCGTCCCATGACACGGTCGAGTGCCGATCGCCCGAGCCCGGCCGCAAGGGCCGGAGCGAGCCGAGCCCGGCTGCTCCGGCCGTCGGCAGTCCTGTCATTCGCGGGAGAGCATGGCGGCGGCTTCGCGTTCGAGGTCGATGAACGCCGTGCCGCTGACGTCGATGGCCACCCGGTCGATCCTTCCGCCGGTGAAGGGCCAGGGGCGGGTGCCGGGGTAGTCGTCGGTGACGGCGTCGCCGCCGTCGCGGCCGACGTTGAGCCCCTCGCCCGCGACGCTGAACTTGCCCGGCTGGGTTCTGATCCGCCCTTCGCCGACCTTGCGTTCGCCGTAGTAGAGGCTGAGGGTGCCGTGGGCGGTGCCGGGCGGGTCCTCGCCGTCCTTGTCGAAGGACGCCGCCAGGAGCAGATCGTGGCCGACCGGCAGGTCCTCGGTCGCGCTGATCCGCTGCTCCTCGCTGCCGAGGAAGTTGTAGACGTAGTGCAGCCGGTTGTCCTTGACGTAGAGGGCGTGGCCACCGAACCGGCCGCCGTGCGCGAACAGCACTCCCTGTGCGCCCGGGTCGGGCAGGTCGACCAGTGCGCCGATGGAGTAGGAGCGCCCGCGGATGGAGACCGCGACCGACTCCGGAACCTCCGCGCCGCCGGGGCGGTACACGTAGCGGTTGCGCGGCGGGGCGAGCTGGGGCCGCGGGTTGGTGATGATCTCGACGGCGGAGCGGTCGTCGAGCGGGAACGCCTGGTGGGCACCCGCCTCGTGGAACCACAGGCCGACGAGCTCGGCGAGTTTGCCGGGCTCCTGGGCGGCGAGGTCGTGGAGTTCGGCCCGGTCCTCTATCGTGTTGTAGAGCTCCCAGGCGTTGTCCGGGAAGTGGCTCCATCCGCTGAGTGTCGGGTGGGTGGTGACGGCCTTCCAGCCGTCGTGCCAGATGCCCCGGGAACCGAGCATCGAATAGAACTGGGTGTGCTTGGCCGTCGGGATGCTGCCGGCGTCGAAGCTGTAGCGCATGCTCACACCCTCGATGGGGTGCTGGGTGTGCCCCTTGACCGTGCCGGGGAGTTCGATGCCCAGGCAGTCGAGCAGCGTCGGGACCAGGTCGACTGCGTGGTGGTACTGGTCGCGCGTCTCACCGCGGGCCTTGATGCCGGCCGGCCAGGAGATGACGCACGGGTCACAGGTGCCGCCGTTGAACGAGTACCGCTTCCACATCTTGAACGGGGCGTTGAAGGCCATCGCCCAGCCGTTGGGGTAGTGGCCGTAGGACTTGGTACTGCCCAGCTCGTCCAGCATGGCCATGTTCTCGGCCAGGTCGTCAGGGACCCCGTTGGCGATCTTGTTCTCGTTGACCGAGCCGTTCGGGCCGCCCTCGCCGCTCGCCCCGTTGTCGGAGACCACCACGATGATGGTGTTGTCCAGCTGCTCGGTGCTCTCCAGATAGTCGAGCAGACGGCCGATCTGGTCGTCGCAGTGCGAGAGGAACCCCGCGTACACCTCGGCCATGCGGGCGAAGAGGCGCTGCTCGTCCTCGGACAGGGTGTCCCAGGGCCGGGTGTAGTCCAGGGGCGGGAAGGGCTCGCCGCCAGGGCCGGTGCGGGTCTCGGGGGTGCCGATGGGGTTGAGCGGCGGCAGCTCGGTGTTCTGCGGAATCAGGCCCATTTCCTTCTGCCGGGCCATGGTCTGTTCCCGCATCGCCTCGTACCCGGCGTCGAACTGGCCGCGGTAGCGTTCGACCCACTCCGGCGGCACCTGGTGGGGCGCGTGCGCGCATCCGGGGGCGTAGTACAGGAACACCGGACGCTCCGGAGCGATCGCCTTCACGTCGCCGATGAACTCCAGGGCCTTGTCGGTGATGTCGACACCGAAGTGGTAGCCCTCCTCAGGCGTGGACGGCTGCTCGACCGGGTGGTTGTCGTGCACCAGGTCCGGGTACCACTGGCTGGTCTCAGCCCGAGGAAGCCGTAGAAGCGTTCGAACCCCCGGCCGATCGGCCAGTTCCGCTTGGTGGACGCCAGGTTCATCTCGTCCTCGGCGCACAGGTGCCACTTGCCGACCAGCGCCGTGCTGAAGCCCTGCTCGACGAGGATCTCCGCGAGCGTGGCGCACTCCGGGGGTATGTGTCCGTTCGCGCCGGGGAAGCCGACCGCGCACTCGCTGATGCAGGCCATGCCGTTGGTCGTGTGGTTGCGGCCGGTGAGCAGGCACGAGCGGGTCGGGGAACACAGAGCGGTGGTGTGCCACTGGCCATAGCGCAGGCCGCTCGCCGCGATCCTGTCGATGTTGGGCGTCTCGATGGGACCGCCGTAACAGCTCATGGCACCGAAGCCCACGTCGTCGAGCACGATGTACAGCACGTTCGGAGAGTCTGCCGGGGCCTTGGGCTGTTCGTAAGGTCCCCAGTCCGGGACCGAATCGCGGATGTCGAGGTTGACGACACCGCGGAATGGCTGGGCCATGGCACTCTCCTCACGCTGGTCACGAGTGTGAGACCTGCTTTTGGGCGCCACCTTCCACTGAACCTCCGTTGCCCTGTGATCACCGGTCGCGGTCACCTGCCGCGGGTGCCTGCCGCGCCGCCGACCGGTCCCGTTCCGGTGCCGCGGTGGGCTGCGCTGCGCCCAGGTCGACTGATCACCCCTATGACCCGGCGGCTGAGGAGTCCCTGCCGCCCTCTTCGGGCCGGCCCTCGCGCAGCCGTGGGCGCGCGGCAGCGGCCTTGCGGTACCAGACGCCGTACCGATCCGCGAGGAACACCGCCGACGCGCCGTGAAGGAGGACGCTCAGCGCCACGGTGACCGCGATCACCCGGCCGAGGAGCTGCACACCGGGGACGTGCTCCTCCACCACGAGAAGCCCGAAGACCACGGAAGCGAGGCCGCGCGGTCCGAACCACCCGATGTAGCCGACTGTGGGGAGAGCCAGACCGGTGCCGACCAGGGACAGGGCGACGGGCAGCATCCGCACCACGGTGAGGCTCAGCACGGCGTAAGTGACGATCCGCCAGTCGAGGTGCTCCAGCGCGGGACCGAGCAGGACGGCGCCGAAGACCAGGAAACTCAGGGACGCGAGCAGCTCGGCGAGACGTGCGGCGAGGTCGGGGGTGTCCTCGCCACCGGGCGGCGCGACCGCCGGGCTGCTCCGCCTCAGCGAGACGCCGAAGGCGAAGCCGGCCACCCAGGCCGCGATGAATCCGCTCCCGTCGGTGACGACCGCCAATGTGTACGAGCCCGCGGCCACGGCCAGGACGAACACCTGGCGCCACTCGTCGGCGATCCAGCCCCTCTCGCGCGACCGGCGCAATACCCAGCCACCGCCCCACCCCACGGCCAGACCCAGCGCGGAACTGAGCACCAGCGCCCGCCAGAAGACCCCGGCGACCCCCTCCTCCGAAGCCGTCGCTGCGGGCAGCGCCGCGAGGAACAGCACGAAGAAGGGCAGCGCCATGCCGTCGTTGAGGCCGCTCTCGACATTGAGGCCGCTGCGCACGAGCACGGGGACACGCGGGCTGGAGACGGCGGTCTTGCCGAGGGCCGCGTCGGTCGGCGCCAGGATCGTCCCGACGAGCGCCAGCTCCCACGCGGTCAGCCCCGGCAGCAGCGGCCACGCCAGGAGCCAGCCGGCCCCGATGGTCAACGGCAGCCCGATGCCCAGCAGACGCCCGGGGAGGAAGCCGCCGACGCGCAGGTCACGACGGCGTACGGACATGGCGTCGGTCAGCAGGACGAGCGTCAGGGCCGCTTCGACCAGGGTGAGGACCGGTCCCGCGTCGTGCTCCAGGTCGAGAAGGCCGAGCCCGAACGGACCGATGGCCACCCCGAAGCCGGTGAACACCATCGGCGCCGACACGGCCGTCGTCGACAACCGCCGGGAGACGAGCGCATACCCCGCGGTGACCGCGGCCACGGCCGCACCCGCCCACGCGCCGCCGCTCACGAGGGCCCCGCGGACGTGTCTTCGGCGGCGCAGCGGAAACCCTGGTTGCCGGTGCTGCTGTCCGGCCCGCTGGAGCTCCGGGCCGAGACACGGTAGCGGCGGCAGTAGGAGGCGTGGCACAGGTAGGACCCGCCACGGATCACCTTGCCCAGGCCGACCGGTGGGCCTTGCGGGTCGTCCCGGGGACTGGACCGGTAGTAGGCGGGCGAGTACCAGTCCGCGCACCATTCCCAGACGTTGCCGCACACGTTGTGCAGGCCGTGACTGTTCGGCGGATACGCGGTGACGGGCGCCGTGCCGTACCAGCCGTCCGCGCCCGTGTTGTGGTCGGGAAAGCTGCCCTGCCACACGTTCATCCGGTGCTCGCCGCCGGGCTCCAGCTCGTCACCCCAGGGGAAGGCGCGCTGTTCGAGCCCGCCACGGGCGGCGAACTCCCACTCCGCCTCCGTCGGCAGTCGCTTTCCCGCCCAGGCGGCGTAGGCCCCGGCGTCGTTCCACGAGACATGGACGACCGGGTGATCGGCGCGGTCGTCCACATCGGATCCGGGCCCTTCGGGGTGACGCCAGCACGCCCCGTACACCTGTCGCCACCAGGGAGCCTCGGCGACCGCACGGGTGTCGGGAAAGTCGCCGGGCAACAGCCCAGCGAAAACGAACGACCAGCCGTAGCGTTCGGCATCCGTGATGAATCCGGTCGCCTCGGTGAAGTCCCGGAATGCCGCGTTGGAGACGGCACAGCGGTCGATCCAGAAGGGCGCGAGCCGCACCGGATGAACAGGCCCCTCTCCATCGCCGGGCACGACCCAGTCGTCCTCCGCCCCCATCAGGAACTCACCGCCGGGAACGCGGACCATGCCGGCGGCCGGCCGGCCGCCGGACGCGGCCACAGTCGCCCGGGCGGTATCCGCACGCCGCCCCGCCTCCCCCCTGGACGGACTGCAGCAGTTCTTACCTGATCCACTTTCCGGCATGGGTGGCGCACCAATCGGGAGCGAACGGGACGATCCGCTCATGATCGGGTCCCGACCCGTCCGCACCCGGCATCGACACGGAGCGGCGTACTGGCGGTGATCGCCCTGCGGGCCTCCGACGGCCGCAGGACACGGACGGCAGAGCACGCCCTCGTTGAGGTGGACGTCGTCCCCGTGCAGGCCCAGGGCTTCGCCCTTGCGCATGCCGGTGCCGATGAGAACCTTGAACAGACCAGCCATCTCCGGATCGGCTTGGTGGCAGTGGGTGAGGAAGCGGGCCGCCTCCTGTGTGGTCCAGATCCGCCGCTCCGGCGACGGCGGCCGGCGCAGGACTGGGGGAGATGCCGGGTTGTGGGGGAGGCGGTGCTGGCGCACGGCATCGCCGAGCGCGCTGGAGAGGGTGGCCAGGCACCGGTAGAGGGTCGTGCGGCCGCGGCCGGCGGTGAGCTGGCCGGTGACGAAGGCCGAGATGTGGCGGTGGGCGAGCTGGTCGAGCTTGAGGGTGCCGAGAGATTTTCCCTTGTCTGTGCTCGGCGGGGTGCTCGTGCCAACCTCGCCCTGCGAGGTCTGTACGTCTTCACCCACGGCGACGCCTTCGGCCGTGCCCCCGCCCACGAACTGTTCGAACGGATCACCGTCAAAGCCGCGACGACGTCAACGCACGCAGCTTCTCCGACCACGGCACCGTCGAGCTCCGTGACACCGACCTCCCGCCCGGAGTCACCCTGACCACCCTCGCCCCACGCCCCCTGGGATGACGCCTCTCCGCCCTGAAGCAGTACGCCTACTGCCTCGGCCAATGCGGCCTCATCCTCCTGGAAGACACCTTCACCGATGATGCCGCCACCATCCGCGGCACCGACCTGCACCAACGTGTCGACACCACCCTGGGGGACCTGCTCACCGCGTCCCGGACCACCCGTGGCGGTCGTCTTCTGCAGCGACCGAGGATCGGAACTTCTGACTTCCCGAGGACAACCTGAGGGACCCGAAGCAGGGGTTGAAGTGTCCGTGTGATGGCGATGCAAGGCAGCTGGTAGAGCCCATCAGCCTCCCGGTTCCGATGCCGGTGCCTGGCCTCCGCCACCGGCAGATCCCAGAGACGCTCGAGCCCTGCCTGGCAGCGGAACAGAGGTCTCGTCGGCGGAGGGCGCGGGAGCTGGACAACTCGTGCGCGAAGGCTGGAGCCGGGTGGGATCGGCGAGCAGCGCGAAGACCTGCGCGGCGGCCTCCAGCTCGCGGGCACCCGGAGTGCGCTGATGCGTGCCTGCCGCAGGTGAGGTCGTGTCGCGTGAAGCCATGAAGGAATCGTCGGCGCGCGGCCCGCGGACCGGGCTGCCGTACTACGCACGGGCCGAGGCTGCCGTACGAGGGGGGTGCTCGGGGGCGTCACCGCAGCGCGGTGAGCTCCCGGACGCAGCGGTCGTTGGTCTCCGCGACGCTGAACAGTCTCAGTACCATCACCCGGCCGGACTCCGGGTCGGCGGCGTGGAGGACGACGATCCGACGGGGGCTGGTGCCGATGTGACCGAAGGTCCGCGGGCTCCAGCCCTCGCCCAGGATGCCCTGGTGCAGGTCGCGTTGGACGCCCAGTCCCCAACTGCGGGCCCCGAGGTCGTGCAGCTGCACGGTGGCGTTCATCGCGCAGAGCCTCTCGGCAGCCGGGCGGTCGAGGAGCTTGCCCTCCCCGCGCAGCGAGTCGACGACGTCCGCGTGCAGGCGACCCAGGTCGGATGCCGTGGAGACGCCCGCCTGCCCCGGGTTCGCCGGGTGGAGGCCGAGGTCCTCGTCCACGACCGGGACGAATCGCATGCCGCCGTCCCGGCGGTGCAGCGGCACGTACTGCTGGTGCGGGCGAGGGACCAGCGCCAGGTCCCGTAGGGCCAGCGGCCGGGCCACCTTCTCGTCGACGACGTCCGCGAGCGGGAGCCCGTACGCGCGCTCCAGGACCGAGCCGAGTACGGCCGCCGCGCTCTGCGCGTTGTAGCGGGCGGGGCCCGACTGCCGAGAGCCGGAGGCCACGATGCGGCGGGCCCTCTCCTCCAGGGAACCGGTGCTCTTGTGCAGCGCCGTGGGCAGACCGGAGGTGTGCCCGAGGAGGTCGGCGACCGTCACGGCGGACATGGAGGGAGCGCAGTCGCCGAAGAAGCGCGCCACCGGATCGTCAAGGCCGATCAGTCCCTCCCGCGAGGCGACTCCGGCCGCGACGGCCAGGACGGACTTGTTGGCACAGTAGACACGGCCGACGACGTCCGGCGTGGCCGTGACTCCGGGAGCCGCCTCCCCCACCGCGATCTCGTTCACCTCGCCGCCGTGCCGGTGGAAGACCTGCGCTCCGAGGACCACCCTGCGGGCGGCCCACTTCTCCAGCAACGCGCGTATCCGCGCGGCGGGTTCGTAGGGGCTCATGGCCGATGCGCCTTTCGCTGCGTGTGGATGGAGGGGCAACGTGTGGCTGGAGGGGGCACGGTGCCCGCCGCATTCTAGGGGGTCGCCGTCCCGCCGACGGCGGTGTACTTGATCTTCCCCGAGGACGTTCTCGGGAGCCGCGCCGTCGTCCGCAGGCGCAGCGAGCCCCTCGGGACTCCCAGGTGCGCGAGGTACGGTCCGCGCAGTCGCTCCAGGTGCTCCGGGCCCCCCTCCACGTAGAGGAACACCTCGTCGGGCGCGGGCTGCACAGCGGCCGTGGCGATGCCGCCGAGCACCGCCGTCGCCGTCGCCTCGACGGCGTCGAGGTTCACCCGCTGGCCGAGCACCTTGACCTGGCGGTCGACACGGCCCTGGAGGTAGAGCATGCCTCCCTCGACCAGGCCGAGATCACCGGTCCGCAGGGTGTCGCCGGTGACGTCCGGCAGAGCCAGGTCGGCGCGCGAACGGGCGTACCCGAGCATGACGTTGGCCCCCTGGTAGTACACCTCGCCCAGCCGGCCGTCGGGCAGCCGGCTTCCGTCCCGGCCACGGATCTCGACGCGACCGCCGGGCACCGGGGTCCCGACGCTGCCCTCGTGCTCGGCGGCGGCCTCGGGGTCCAGACAGGTCATGCGTGCCGTCGCCTCGGTCTGCCCGTACATGTAGTACACCGACCGGGCGTGCCGCCGCAGCCGGCGCAGCTCCTCGGGGCTCGCCGGGCCGCCGGCCACCAGGAGGGTCCGGAGGGACGACAGTTCCGCCAATGAGTCGGGGCTGCGCAGGAGGAACCGGACCGTGGACGGGACCAGGCCCACGCAGGTCGCTCCGACGCTCCTGGCTCCGGCCCAGAAGCGAGCCGAGCTGGGCGCGGCGGTCAGCAGCCCCACGGCGGCGCCCGCGGCCAGGTGGGAGGTGAACAGGGACAGTCCGAAACTGTGGTCCGTGCGCAGCGATGTCGCCGCGACGTCGGAGGTCCGGATGCCCGTCGCCGTACCGATGCTCGCGGCGTTGCTCGCGAGGTTGTCGTACGAGAGGCGTACGAGCCTGCCCCCCGAGGTCGATCCGGAGGTGCGCGCCACCAGCGCCAGCTCGCCCGCGAGGTCGGGGCCCGGGGAGCTGTCCACGCGGCGGACCGCCCCGATGTGCGGGGCGGCCTCGGGTCGGCCGTAGCCGGCCCGCACGTCCACCGCCGCCGCGCACGTCGGCCCGACCAGGATGTCGGGGCGCAGCCTCTCGACGTGGACCCGGATGTCGTCGGGTGTGACCGCCTCGACGGGCAGCACGGCGTGCCCCGCGCGCAGCGCCGCCAGA
Source organism: Streptomyces gardneri (assembly GCF_006539185.1). Lineage (GTDB taxonomy): Bacteria > Actinomycetota > Actinomycetes > Streptomycetales > Streptomycetaceae > Streptomyces > Streptomyces gardneri. Next base: position 28,375 of record NZ_BJMN01000067.1, on the reverse strand, counting down.
CAGGCCAACGCTCCCGGCAGCGAACGGGGGTTCTCGACCATCACGAGTTTCTTGCGGTCGTCCCCCAGGAAGCGGGCCGTCTCCTCGGTGATCGCGCGCGCCTGCCCGCGCGTCACGACGCGAGGGCCTTCGAGGAGCGCCGGCGCGGCGGGCGCGCCGGCGGTCAGCAGGTCCAGCGAGCGAGACGTCACTGTCTGGCCTCGATGTCCTCGGCCAGCTCCTTCAGGGAGTTGGCCCGGAAGATCTCGACCGGATCGATCTCCACACCCCACTGGCCGATGAACGCCTCGCTGAGCTCCAGGCACATGAGGGAGTCACCCCCGAGGTCGGCGACGCTGTCCGTCATGCTGACGACGGCGTCCTCGGTCATCATCGACACGACCCGTTCAGCGAGCGAGGTCTCCACCTCACTCCCGGGGGTGCGCATGACGTGGAGCCTCCCGGTGGCGAGCCGGGTGTCGCTGACCGCGTCGGCGTCCACCGCCTCGTCCGCGTGGAGCACGACGAACTCCGTCTCCCCCGCCGCCCCCGCGCCCCCCGCCTCCTCGCCGAGGGTCTCCGCCAGCGCGGCCCGGATCTCGGGGACGGACAGGTACGACCGGAGGGACACGGCCACCACGTGACGGCCGTCGGAGGTGCGTCGCCCGATGCCGGTGAAGTGGGGGGTGTCGAGGAGCGTATGCGTCATCGCGGTTCCTTCTGCGTGGGTGCGTTGTGCGTGTGTGCGGTCCGCGTGTGTGCGTTGGCCATCGTCGCCAGCGCGGCGCGGTCGACCTTTCCGGACGGGGCTCGCGGTACGGCCCCGACGGCGAACACCTTCCGTGGGACGGCCGCCGCGGGGAGGTCCCGGCGCAGCCCCGCGGCGAGCTCGGCCGCCCAGGTGTCCGGCGCGTCGGCGGTGAGCACGACGAAGCCGATCACGCGTTGCCCCGTCACCTGGTTGGCGATCCCGGCCGCCGCCGCGTCCTCGACCCACGGGAACCCGAGAAGCGCGTCCTCGACGTCCGTGGCCACGACCGTGGTTCCCCCCACCGTGATCCGGAGCTGCGGTCTGGTCTCCAGGTGGAGGAAGCCGTCCTCGTCGAGGAAGCCGCGGTCACCGATCCCGACCAGTCCGCCGGCCGTCCACCGGACGTGGTCCCCCCGGCCGATGTGCAGGGGGCGCGCCGCCGCGCCGTAGGCGAAGAACACGTCGCCCGGTTCGCCCGCCGGTACGGGGCGGCCCGCCGGGTCCAGGACGGCGACGGAGGTGTAGAAGCCCCTGCCGACGGTGCCGGGGCGGCGCTCCCACTCGTCGCCCCGGGCGATCGTGGTGCCGATCCCCTCGGAGGAGCCGAACACCTCGTAGACGTTCTCCGGGCCGAGGGCCGCGTGCCAGAACCTCTTGAGCGGTTCCCCGCAGGCCGCGCTCATGTGAACGAGTTTCCGCAGCTCCCCGGTGCCGCGGCCGTCTTCTGTCTGTCGCATCATGACGCGCAGGTGCAGGGGGGTGGCGGCGAGCCACTGAATGCCGTGGCGGCGGATGTCGGGCAGCACCCGTGCCGGCTCGGGGCTCTCGTACAGATGCACCTCGGCTTCGTGGTTCGCCGCGTCCAGCAGCATGCTCAGGTGGGCGGCGTGGCCGACCGGCCCCGCCAGCAGCGCCAGGACCCCGTCGCGCAGACCCACGGCCCGCGCGAGACTCAACCGGCTGTCGCGTACGAGCCCGCGCCGCATGCTGGTGTTGACCGCGAAGCGGGTACGGCCGCTGGTGCCGCCGGTCCGCAACAGGAGGGCGCCCTCGGGCAGGGCCACGGGCGCTGCGGGCGGGGGTTCGTGGCCCGCGTCCGTACCGAGGGTGCGGGCCCTGATTCCGTGGGCGGCCAGCTCGGCGACCGGTGAGGTGGGGCGCGCGGTGTCGGGCAGGGCCACCGGGTGCGGCATGGCGAGAGCCGCGAGGAGCTCCGTGAGGAAGCGTGCGAACGGCTGTCGCGCGTCGGGGACGAGGCAGACGCTCCGGTCGCCACCCGAGGACCGGCGGAAACGTTCCCTCGACTCCGGGAGGCGCTCGGCGAGGTGATCGGGACGCAGCATCTCGGTACGCCCGTCCCGAGAGTGCAGGACCAGGGTCGCGCGGGGGATCCAGTCCGTCGCCTGTGGCCCGCGCGCGTGCGCCGACGTCGTCATGCTCCCTCCTTCGCCGACGCTCCTGCACCGTCGTCGCCCGTGCCCGCACCCGCACCCGCACTCGTACGGTCGCCGTCGTCGCCGTCGCGATGCAGGAAGCGGAGGGCCACGGCCGTCAGCGCGATGGCTCCCGCGCACGCGGCCAGGATGTGCTGCCACGGCATGTGCGGCATGAGGACGCCCGCGAGGGCCGCTCCGACGACCCGGCCGGTCCGGGTGACGACCCGGTAGGCCGCCGTGGTCCTTCCGAGGATCTCGACGGACGTCACCAGCTGACGTACCGAGATCGAGATGGTGTTCCACAGGAGCCCGCTGCAACCGCCGACGACCAGACTCCCGGCCACTGCGAGCAGGTTTGTCGTGAACGCCGGCACCGCGAACCACACCGTCCAGCCGACCAGACTCAGCGTCAGCGCGCCGCGCAGCGGGAACGCGCTCAGCATCCGCTGGACCAGGCGGGCGCCGACGAATCCGCCGGCAGCACCGGACAGGAGCAGCAGCGAGTAGCCGAGTTCGGAGACTCCGAGGCCGTCGTCGGCGAGGGCGTAGGCCGCGAAGGTGGTCTCCCAGACGTACCAGATGGCGGAGACGAGGCAGCTTGACGCCGCGAGGGCCAGGAGGGTACGGGTGCGCCAGATGTACCGGAAGCCGCCGAGGCCGTCCTTCACCATGGTCCGCGGCCGCATGGGTTCGTCGCGCAGCGGCGGGACCGCGGGCAGCAGCAGGGTGAAGAGGAGGGTGAGGGCGGCTAGGACGGCCAGGACCGTGGTGGTGAGCGCCTGGTTCCAGGTGAGGAGCGCTCCTGCCAGCAGGGGTCCGACGAACGCCCCGTACAGCTGCGAGACCTTCGTGATCTCCACGTTGGCGGAGACGAGGTCCTCGGGTCCGGAGACGAGCTGCGGTACGAGGGACTGGCGCGCGATCTCCGAGGCCACTCCGCAGGTGCCGAGGCCGAACGCCACGGCGGGGAACAGCCACTGCGCGCTGCCCGTCCAGAGGGGCAGGGCCGCGAGGAACACGGCGAAGCCCAGGCGCCCGAACGCGGCGCCCTTCGCGAGCCGTGTCCGCGACACGTGGTCCGCGAGGTAGCCGAGAGGCAACGATGTCAGGGCCCAGGGAGCGGTCAGGGCGATGAAGACGGCCACGACGCCCATGTCGCCCGCCGACTTCTGCGCGAGGACCGGGAGGACCACCGTGAACGCGCCGTCCTCCAGGCTGGACACCGTGCTCACGCGCCGGAGGAGGCGGACGGGACTCGCCGCCCGCGCACCGGTGGACGTGGGGGTCAGCATGCTTCTCCTTCCGCGCCCGCGCGGCGGGCCGACAGCGCCCGCAGGATCTCCGCGAGCCGCTGCCGGTGTCCCTCGGGGGGCCGCGTGCGCGTGGCCCAGGCCACCGGGTCGTCCAGGTACGCGTCGTACGGGGGGCGCCGCCACGTAGAGTGCGGCGGCAACGGGTCGGTCGTGGCCATGCGGGTGGCGAGGCGGCGTGCCGCGCTCTCCCACTGAGGCGCCCCGACCTCGCCGCGGTCCGCGAGCTCGGTCAGGGCGCGGAGCACCGTCCGGGTGTTGGCCGCCTCGGAGCGCCCGGACGTCGTGAACGTCAGGGCCAGGACCGCCTCCTCCGCAGTGCCGGGAAGGAGCGCGAGCCTGACCCGGAAGAGCGTGCCTTCGTGCCGCCCCGCCCGGGTCAGCGGGCTCGTGAACCCCCCGGCGAGTGCCTCGCACAGACAGAGCCACGCCATGACGTCCTCCGGGCGGGCGAGGGGAACCCGCACGGTCGCGGCGACGTGCGAGGGCCGTGCGATCAGGTCCATTCCCTCGCCCCAGCGCGTCGTCCGGGTGTCGGGGCGGGGCATCAGCACTCCTCCCAGACGGTGATCGTCTCCAGGTGACGTGCGACCCGGGCGGGGTCGACATCGGCGAACGGGTCGCCGGGACGTCCCGCGAACAGCGCCTGGGCGATCGAGCGGGCGCCCGCCGAGGCGGTCGCGGTGCGCCTGCGCCACTGCTCGGACACGTGCTCACGCGCGCGTGCCGTCACGTCGGGGTGGGGAGCGGCGCGGAGACATCGCAGGAGGACGTCCTCGTGCGCCTCCGGACCGAAGTCGGCAGGCAGCGCGATCGTCAGGGCCGTCGGCCCGCTCTCGCTGAACCATTCGTCGAACAGGCCGTAGCGCAGGGGCGCGGGGCGCCGTCGGTGGACCGTCGCGGCCCGGGAGGCCAGCAGGTGACCGGCGACGAGGGCCGAAGCCTGCCCGGACGGACCGTCGTCCACGACGGGGACGACGATCTCGTGCCGCCGGACGCCTGCGGCTCGGAAACAGGCGGCTCGGGATCCGGCGGCCCGGAAGTCCATGGGCCCGGAGGTCGCGGGCCTGAACGTCGTGGGCTCCGTCCCCCACTCCCTCGAACCATCCCTCGGAGACTCCCTCGGACCGAGCAGCGACGCCACGTCCTCGGGGCGGACCCTGCCCGGATCGACCGCCAGACCAACCGCGCACCGGTCCGGACGGACGTGCTCCGCGGCGAAGGCCCGCCATGCGTCGGCGTGGCCGACGGACCCGGCCAGCGCCGGTGAGGTGATCGGATCGTGGTCGAGTCCGACCGGCCCGTCGGGCGTGGGCACCCACCTGCGCCAGGTGTCCGACTCCGGCGCGAGGCGGGTCTTGTCCAGCACCTCGTTGCGGATGATCTCCGCCTGCCGGTCGGCGGTCCCCTCGGGCCGGTCCAGGTTGGCGAGATGGGCCACGAGGGCGGCGACGGCGTCCAGGAAGGACCCCTGGGGTCCGCTGACCGTGATGGTCATGTGGTCCCGCCGCGTCGTGGCGTCCAGGAGGAAGCCCGCCGCTTCAAGGGACGCGTACGGTTCCATGCCCCGGCCCGACGGTGCCATGACCATGTGTTCGGTGAAGTGGGCCAGGCCCGGCCGTCCGGCCCCTTCCGCGGCGAAGCCCGCCGGGAACACCAGTGCGAGCGCCCCGGTGTCGCCCCTCTGCTCCGACCAGCCGATGCCGGGCTCGACCTCGCGTATGTGGCGCGCGCTCACGTCTCCGACACCTCGACGTGGCCCCACCGCACGAGATCGCGGAAGACGGCGACCGGGTCGTCGACACCCGCGTCGGCGAGGAGCTCCTTCACGGGGGTGCGGTCGTTCGCCGACAGCCGGGCGAGGAGCCTCGCGTGGTCGCCGGCGCCGTCGGGGAGAACGGAGACGAACGACCGCCGGGCGGACAGCCCGTGCCGCACGGGCAGGTCGTCCCCCACCGTCAGCCCGTCCCCGCACGCGAAGGGCAGGTTCGTGAAGGAGGGCGCCATTCCGCGCCCCACACCGTCTTCCAGGAACCGGCGGACGTCGGCCTCCTCGACGGCGCGTCCCGCCCAGTCCGTGACCGATCCGGCGGCGGCCCCCGGGTCGGACGGGTCGACGGGGGTACGGAGGAGAGCGGCGCCGGAGCCGGCGGTTCTCCACGCCAGGAGCTCCCCCAGGTTCGGCCTCGGAATGGCGAACGTGATGTGCAGGGATCCCCGTGCGTGCGTGCCGACGTCGTGGGTCGTTCCCTCGGGCAGGTACAGGACGTCGCCAGGTTCCATGGTGAAGCTCGCCCCGCCGGTGTCCGTGCCCTCGGCGGGTTTCACGGTCCAGTGCTTCTTCCCGCTGCCCTGGACGACGAAGACGTCGTGCGTGTCCCGGTGTGCGCCGAAGCCCGGCGCGCCGCGCAGGGAGGCGTAGACGTTGGCCTGGACCCGCGCGGAGAACACCCCCGACAGGGCGCGCGCCACCTCGTCGGCCCAGGGGTCGACCAGGTCGAGCTGGTCGATGACGAGGGTGCCGCCGCTGTCGAGGGCCCGGTGCACGGCTTCCGGGGCGATCCGGTGGTAGATCCGTGAGCCGCCCGCGACGGAACGGTGGAACAGTTCCTCGGTCGCCACCCGTCCGCCGACCAGGCGCACCTGGCCGGTGTCCAGGTTCCCGTACCGCAGCGCCCTGTTGAGGCCCTTCCAGTCGAGAATCGCATCGGTCGGCAGGGCGCCCGGCTTGTGGAACCAGCGTCTGCCCGTCGCCTCGGACAGCTCGGAGTGCGACACGCCCAGGACGGCGTCGACTGCGTGTTCAGGAACGAGCATCCGGTCGCCCTTTCTCCGCGTCGCCGAAGGCGACGGCCAGCACGGGGATCTCCGAGTTCGGTGTGCAGAAGAGGAGTTGACTCATCGGTACGTCGGCGAATCCGCCGACGAGGCAGGTCCCGAGGGACGCCGATGCCGCGACGAGACAGAGCGTCTGGGCGGCGCCGCCGGCCTCCACCAGGCCGTACCGGTAGCCCCGTTGGCCGTACTTCGTCTCCAGCCGGTCGAGCGAGACCGTCGCGACGACGAAGGCGCAGGTGCGTTCCATCCATCCGTCACCGAAGAGGAAGCGGAGGACCTCCGGCGTCATGCCGCTGCGGAGGCGCACCAACTCATGCCGTGCGACACCATAGTTGTAGACGCCGGGGACGAGGCCCGTGACGTTCCGCGCGATGACGTACAGCTCGCATCCCAGCCGGCCGCCCGCCGAGGGGTACGGGCGGTGCCAGGCGAGGGCCGCGTCCTCGTCGGCCGGCCGGGAGTGCGTCGTATCCCAGAGGACCCGGGCGAGGTCGGCGAGCGCCATCTCGTCCAGCGGCGTACGGGTGCTGGCCCGGCGCGCGAGCCAGTCCGCGCCCGCTCCGGGGGCCGGGGATTCGGGCACCGGCAGCGGGGTGCTCTCCAGGCGCGGGTAGACCTTCTCGTTGTACGTGAACCACGCGTCCGGCCACTGGTCGGCCGGCAGCATCTGCCAGTCGGCCAGCATCGAGGCGTCGGCATAGGTGCCGCGGTGGAAGTCGAGAGCGGTGTCCGCCGCTTCCTTGTCCGCCATCGTCATCGTGTCCTGTCAGGCGTAGGGGTGCGGGTCGGTGGATGCGGCGGAACCGTGCGCTTCTTCCAGGAGGAGCTTCTCGCTCTCGGCGAAGAAGAGGGGCTGCAGGCGCGGATGGACGGCCTTCACGACCGTGACGCCGGCGTCCGCGAGCCTCGGGGTCGTCACGTCGACCGCGTACCCCTCGTCCAGGTAGCCCCGCGTGTACGCGCCCTCCAGCGGAGTCGAGTCGCCGAAGAGGTACTCCAGTCGCCCGGGTGCGTCCGGCTGCCCCCAGTAGACGACCCGCTCCTCGATCGTCTCCAGGCCGGAGGCCGCGACCGGCGGCACGTTCGTGAGGAAGTCGCGGGCCTGCCTGCGGGCGTGCAGGGCCTCGCTGACGGCGGAGCTCGCCGCTTCCTCGACCGTCACGCCGCACGCGCTGCCCGTGGTGAGGGCGGGAAAGCGCCGCGTCGGATCGGTCACGACGCAGACCACCACGGGAAAGGGCGTGCGGACGAGGCAGGTGATTCGGACGCGCAGGCCAAGGGTGCGGGCTTCGAGCCCCATGAGCAGCGCCCCTGGGTCCAACGCGAGCCGGGTCCAGTCGAGTTCCTCCCCGCCGACGTGGAGGTAGTGCGCCAGAAGGATCACGTGACGCTCGAACGCCTCCCGCGAGGCACGCGCCACCGCGTCGCCGTAGGAGAACGCGGCCGCGGCGCCGTTGCTGCTCGGATCCCACAGCATGGCCTCCGGATCCGGCTCCCGGTAGGGGCAGTAGACCAGCTGTGCGGGTACGAGGACGGAACCGGCCTCCTCCGCACCGATTCTGACGGCACGGCACCAGTGCTGGGGTCGTGCCCATACCGGGGATCTTCGCCAGGGCTCGGGAAACGCCTCGGGGCCGAGGCGGTCGGAGAGCTCGGCGGCCGTCCCGTACGTCAGGCTCTCTCGCGGCACCGTGCTGAGGCTGACGCGCTCGGCTGCCTCCATTACGGCCTTGAGCCGGGCGAGGCGGTCACGGCCACGGCCTCCGGTGGCCCGGGGAAGGAACGCGGTCCCCCGCGGCAGATGGGCGTTGGGCGGCAGCTGCGCGACCCAACCCTGCCCTCGGGATTCGTCGTTGTAGAAGTCGTCGAGGGGCGCGAGCGAGGAGATCGCCCCGCTCCGCCGCACGAGAAGGTCTTCCAGCCGGTCCAGAATGTTGGGCGCGGGCGCGGTGGTGCGGATGCCGTCGTTCACAGTTCTCCCCTCAGCCTGAGCTCGATCAGGGACCCGCACACCTCGCACCCGTCGACCTGGCCGACGCCGAGAATCCCCACCGCCCCGGTGTCGTGCCGGACGCGGATGACGTGGTCGAGGGAGAGGGGCAGCCGGTCGGCGTCGGAGACGATCCTGCCGACCTCCAGGGCGGCGGTTGCCGCGACCAGCGCGACGACGAGGGGGGCCGGGGCGACGGACGCGCGCGGGGGGACGACGGCGGGTTCCGGGAGCGAGGCCGCCCGGTTGATGTCGTCCCCGGCGCACTCCAAGCAGGCGGAGTAGCCCGGCGTGGTGAGCGGCCCGATCGAGGTCCCCGCGTCGTCGACGAGGACGGGCAGGTGCAGGCCGCCCCCTCGCACGGCATGCAGCGCACGCGCGAGCACGTCCCGCCGTTCCTCGGCTCCGGCCACGTCCACGCACAGGGCTCCGGCACCGTAGGAAGCGGCCTGAGACAGCGAGTCGTAGGACGCGGCCTGAGGCAGCGCGCCGAGCCGCGCGTCACCGCTCAGCGTCGCCTCCACCTTACGGCGTATCGCTTCGTATGACGGCGAGGAGCGCAGGGACAGGCGGGTCACCTCAACCGGAGGGAAGGTCACTGGAGTGCTCCGTTCAGCAGGGGAAGGCCGGCGGTCAGGCCCCGTACGTCCGCCGCGCTCCCGGCGAGGAGATCCCTCAGGAGCCTTTCCGCCCCCTCGTCGGTGCGCGGCGCGCTCCAGTCGGGGCCGAGGCGCCGGCGTACAGTGTCGTGCTTCTGCCACAGCGCCGCATGACGGCGGTCCGTCCCGTCCACCGGGCGTGGGGTGTCCGCCGACTCCGTGGCGGTGACCTCGGTTCCGTCCTCCGTCACGGCCACGGCGGTCACGGGAAGGTCGTCGGAGACGACGTGCACGTGCACCAGCTCGCGCATCCTCCGGACCTCGTCACGGGTCAGCTCGGGCAGCGGGGTCCAGCTGTTCCGTCGCAGAAGCCAGCAGATCGCGATGTTGTGGTCCAGATCGAAGGGGGCGAGCCAGAAGCCGTCCGCGGCAGGGCGGTGCGCGGCGAACACGTACCGGGGGACGCGGACCTCCAGGCGGCGGACGGCGCCGGTGTCGAGACGGCCGCGCAGTCCGGCGACCACGGCGAGGGCCGAGAAGAAGTACGCGCAGCAGGGCATCGGCTTCAGGTCGGTGAACCTGTCGGACGAGATCCAGCGGTCCGACGGACCCGCCGAACGGTCGCTCGGCCCGTCCGGGGAGTCGAGAGGGATGCCGAGCGCGGCGAGGGGCCGCCACCACGCACGGGCCGACGGGAGGTCGGGGCGCGCGTGCGCGCCGCCCTCCGCGACGGCGGCGTACGCCTGCCTCATGGCCTGGGTCATCTGGTAGAGGCGCCCGTCGCTTCCCAGAAGCCCGTAGTCGGACCGGAACGTCGAGAGGAAGAGCCGCAGACACCACTTCACCCGGTCCGGGTCGTGGCCGTCGGCGAGCGCGAGCGCGTACACCATGCTCAATCCCCCGACGAGCGGGGTGACATGAAATCCGTTGGCGCGTGCGCGGTCCTTGATCACCTGACCGACTCGGACGGCGAACTCCGTGGCGACCGCCTGCAGTCGCAGCGCCTCGGCCACGGACAGGTCGCGACGGCCGAGGAGTGCCGGGGCGAGGAAGGCCGCGAGGTGCCCACCGGCCAGGTAGTGCACGGCGTCGAAGTCGGCGGCGATCCCTGCCAGCAGATTCGCCTCGGCAGCCGTCTCCGCGCGGTGGACGGCTCCGGTCCACCACACGGGCGAGCCCGCACCCTCCCCGCCGAGTCGGCGCTCCCGGCCGTCCTCCGCCGGCGACAACCTGGTGATCAACGCGCAGAGCAGGAAGTCGGCGGACGCGGCGGCGGCGTCCTCGACGAGTATGGCGGGCACGTCGCCGAGCCGAGACGTCACCGCGTCGAGCGAAACGTCAAGAGCCACGCCCAAGTTGGCGTTCTTGGTCGGCACGGTTGTCCTCGCTAGGGGTGTCGGTTTCCAGGAAGCACGAGGCACTCACCGCCTGACGGCAGCCGCCCGTCCGAAGCGCGGCACGTACGTCACGCCGGCCCGAACGGGCGGCCTGCCTCATTTCCGTACACAGGGCGAACGCAGCGCCCTTCCCGCCACGGCGGTCACGCCGAGCCGTTCACTGCGGGAGGGGAGCAAGGGGGCACGCGTGCCCCAGGGGGCTCTCAGGAGGAGCCCATGTGTCGTGGTGTCAGCGACCGTTGTCGCTGGAGGCCGGGACCATGGCCCGCGCACGACCGTTGTCGCTCGACGCGGGGACCATCGCCCGCGCACGACCGTTGTCACTTGAAGCCGGGACCATCGCCCGGGCGCGACCGTTGTCGCTCGACGCGGGGACCATGGCCCGCGCGCGACCGTTGTCGCTGGAGGCCGGGACCATCGCCCGGGCTCGACCGTTGTCGCTCGAAGCCGGGACCATCGCCCGACCGTCAGTCATCGCCATGTTGGACCTTTCCTGTCTGCTGACACGGACACATCTCGACCTCCCCGCACCGTGTCTGCCTCGCACGGATCAACGGGGTGATCGCGGCATCACGTTAGGAGGTGCGCTCGACGACGGTCAAGGAGTGCCGCCTCCACATCGAGGCGTACAGGACGCCATTGATGACAATCAGTCACCATCCACTGAACTAGGGCGAGTTGATCGGTTCGAGACCGAGAGAGGGGACTCCCTGGTGAGAACCTCTCGGCCCTCACCGGCCGACCGGGGCGCCGACACTGACAGCCGGTCGCCGTGACACAGAGTTTCCTCTCAATACAATGTCACATTACCTCGGTCGGGATCACCAGAGAGGGGTCGGAGTAGGCCCGGCGGCGCAGTCTCGCCAGCAGGTCCGCCACGGCGTCGGCCCCCCAGGGGTCCGACAACCGGAGCACGAGCCGTTCGCGCGGCGTCCCCCGGTCCCGTACCTCCACACCCCGCGCGCGCCCGTCTCCGAGCTCCGCGTCGACGGCGCGGACGATACGGCGGACGTCGACGTGTCCGGACCGGAAGGCGAGCAGATCGGGCACCGCGGGCCTGGCGTCGAGGGCGTGCGACAGGTACGCGGTCCAGTGAACGGGCGGGTCGTGCTCGGCCGGCTCCGCGAGTTCCGCGCGTCCCGCGAGTTCCGCGCCCAGGCCTTCCATGGCACGCAAGAGGGCCTCGGCGGCCGGCAGCGGCAGGAAGGCCTCGTTGGATTCGAGGAAGAGCACCATCGGCTCCGTGCCCCTCCCCGGTCGCGCCGCGAGATACGTGAGGGTCGGATCGGCGGGTTCCGTGGGCTCGTGACGGAACCCGCCGGGCGATCGCGGACCCCTCGGCGTTCCCGCCCCGACGGCCCCTCCGCGCCGCGAGAAGAAGTTGTACTCCAGCCTGAAGCGCGTGTTGAATCCCGTGGCCTCCTGACGACCGGCCACCAACGCCCTCAACGCGCGGGCGTCGTGGTCGGCGTTCCGATGGAGGTTCCTGGTGGCGGCCGCCACGGCCTTCATGAGCCCTTCGGGCGGCAGCTCCCCCGTCGGCAGCACGACCGGCACGCGCAGGGCGCAGCAGTGGACCCCCGACGGATAGGTGAACCGGTTGGAGGAGATGACGCAGAGGGAGGTGGAGGGCAGGCCGGTGTAGCGGGCGACGACGAAGGCGTAGAGCCCCAGCAACGCCTGTGCCGGCCACAGCCCGTTCCGTTGCGACAGGACGGAGACCGCGTGCTGGAGCGACTCCGACGAGAATGTGGCCGTGTAGCCCGCCGAGCGGGACTCGTCCCACCGCGGGTATGGGGTGGGGGCCGCGGCGTCGAGCGCCTCCCGCCAGGGCTCCAGGCCATCGCCCTCCCGCCGGTCGCCCTCCAGTCCATCGTCCTCCTGACCTGCACGTGCCGCCTGCCTCAGCGCCTCGTCGATCGGCTGCCGTGGCGGGGCGCCCGGCGGCTCCGTCCCCCCACGGGCGAGCACCGCCAACGCGGCGAGGAAATCGCGGTGGAGGATCTGCATGCTCCGGTAGTCCGCGACGATGTGGTGGAACACGATCAGCACCTCCTTCGCCGCGTCCCCCTCGGCGAGGACGTGGAAGGCGATAGGCGGCTCGGCGTCGCAGGGCAACGGCTGCCGCCGCAGCGATGCCAGGAAGGCGTCCACGTCCGGCGCTTCGCCCGCGCCGGGAAGAACCTGAGGATCACACACCCGGATCCGCTCGCTTCCCGGCGCCCACACCCTTTGCACCGGGTTTCCGGAGTCGTCCCGCTCGAAGGTGGTCCGCAGGACCTCGTGCCTGCGGGCGAGCAGCGCCAGGGCGTCGCGCACCGCGGAGACCTCGTTGCCGGCGGGTACGGCCCATCGCTGGGTCAGCGTCCGGGTCCACGCGGCCTCTGGGGCCCTGGCGAGCACCTCCTCGTACTCCACGAGCTGCGCGAGCTGTCCGAGGGTGAGGGGGCCCTGGCGCTCGCGCGCGCGGGACGGCCGGAAAGGCTGGGAAGGGGTCATGGGAGTGCTCCCTTGCACGGAGACGGCGATACGGGAGGGGAGAAGGGCCTGGACGACCCGGCGAGATCCGTACGGTGGGGACGGCGAGGCGTCACCGCGGCGAGGCTCCACCGGGGTGGCGCCTCCGGCCCGGCGAGCCGGCCGCCCGGACGACGCGCTTCGCGCGGGCCGTCCCCGACGTGACGGTCGAAGCGGCCGGGCAGAAGGCCGCCCGCGGCTCCGCAGTGAGTTCGCGGCGGCCGCCGGTTGATCGACAGTCAGACGCGTATCGTCGGCAATCCGCCGCGCGGAAGTCAACCGATCGCCCAGCGCGTGTGCGGAACGCGTCTCCGGGCGCCACAGGACCCGGTAGCGTGCGCGGCTATGGGCGAGCTGATAGTGATCAGGCACGGCCAGACCGAGTGGAGCCTGTCCGGCCGGCATGCGGGCCGCACCCGACGTCCCCTCACCGACGCGGGCGAGGCCGCGGCCAGGGCTCTCGCGCAGAGCCGTTCCACGGCTTCGCGGAATGGGACGTCGATCTGTTTCACAGAGGCGGCTGACCGTAGCGTGCGGCACTCGGGGCTTCCGTGGTGCTTGCCCTTGCTTGTTGCCGAGACGTGTCAGGCCATGAGTATGTCCCGGGTCGGTCCCAGCGGAACCTCAGGCGTGAAGAGGGAACCGAGCATGACATGGCGAAGCTCATCGCGAGTCGAGGACGTGTCGGCAGGCTATGCGCAGGCACTGACAGGCCGTCGGTCAATCCGCCCTCTCCACCCTGCGGTGACCAGAGATGCCAGAGCGTGCCTCGCCGCCAGGACGGTGATCCTGGGGACCACTTGGGGACCAACTCGCCTTGACCGTGTCAGCGGGCGACCACGATCGGGCTCGGCAGGGACCGGGGCGCGCGGACCACGCTGAGGTGTGCCGAGAGGGCGGCGCCGGCGGCGGTGATCTCGTGTACGTCGGGGTGCAGGTACCGCTGGGTGGTGGTCAGCGAGCCATGGCCGGCGATCTTGCGAAGGACGTGCACCTGGACCCCGGCGTCGGCGAAAGGTGAGTGATCGCACCCAGATCGGGGTCGATGACCGCCACGCGGACTTCGAGATCGGAGGACGCGCTGGAGTACGTCGTTCGCTCGATCCCCTCCCTCACCGTCACGGGGCTGGCCCTCAGGCCGTCCAGTATCGACGTGACCTCGTTGGCCGCCGGGTTGTTCGCGGCGGTCGCCGCGGACTGTGTCAGGGCCAGTGTCGCCAAGGCCACGGACACGGCCGCGATACGGCGCGTGCGGGGACGGCCCCTGAATCGGGTGGTGTCGTTCTCCATGGTCAGCACTTCGATTCCGCGTCGGCGAGCTTGTGGGAGCTGATCTGTCGCTGGTAGAGCGCGGGAAGAGTCGTTTCCTGCCCGGGCGGAACGACGTACGCCCGCATGTTCCAGGTGCCAATGTGCCACGCTCCGTAGCCGACCCCGTCGTAGAAGCAGGCGAACTTGTGCGACCGGTTCGAGACGGACACGACCTTGTCGTCCCAGGTCGCCGAGTAGTCCTTGTTGCCCGTCACCCCGTCGGGCAGAACATCGGGCTCGATCGTCCCCGCGGCCACACCGCGCCCGCTGGGACCCTGGAAGATGCACAGACGGGTGGCCTGGCAGCGTTCGAACCCGGTCCTGCAACCCTGCTTGGACTTGGCGTACTTGTGCGAGGCGGGGACCACCTCTTGAACCGCGCCCTCCTTGGGCAGGTCACCCCCGAGGTGCCCGGGTCGGACGGACTGCATCTTGTCCCCGCCGTAGCTCGGGCCGTCGTACAGGCAGGCCCACGAGGTGGTGTTGTTGCGGAAGGACACGAAGGTCTTCCCGGTCAGGGCCGCATCGGCGTTGTAGTCCAGCTCGGGACCGTCCTTGAGCGAGAACGAGACCATCTCGCCGTTGCCACCGGCCTCGGTGTACAGACAGAAGTTCTCGGTCGGGCAGTTGTCGTACGCCGCTTGCGCCGATCCTGCCTGAATCCACACCAACGATGCGGCCGACATCAGCACCGCCAGCCCCACTGCGGGCAGACGGCCAAAAGAGTTCTTGATCGTATTCACGCCGAGACCGTACGTGCACCGGCCCCGCGTCCCTCCGGGGGCGGAACTGGTTGCGTCGCCGAGCGCGCTGAGCGGCACCGGTAGAGGTGGTCCGTCCGCGGTCGGCGGTGAGCCGGCTGGTGACGAAGGCCGAGATGTGTGGGTGGGCGAGCTCAGCGGGCGAGTATGTGGCCGTCGTCGGGGCGGTGGTCGCGGGAGCGGCGCAGGTCGGTGGTGACGTAGGTGCGTTGGAGCCAGCGGTCTGCTCCGTCGTATCGAGGGTGGAAGGCGGTGCGGCCGTGGACGGTGACGCGGTTGTCGATGACGACCAGATCGCCCGGAGTCAGGCGCAGAGTGCGGGCGGTCGCCTCGCAGGCGCGGCCGAATTCGGCCAGCGCCGCTGCGGCCCGAGGGGTGAGCGGGGTGGTGACGAGTTGGGCCATGCGTATGTCGGGATCCTCGACTGCTCCCGACAGTACCGGTCGGGGCTTGACGGCGGACTCGGTCGCAGCAGCGTCGGGACCGAAGGAAGGCGGTGGTGTGGTGATGAACTCCGATGCGAACAGGGTCTGGCGGCCGGCCGGGGTGAGGAGCGGCAGAGCTTGGCGGATGCCCGCGATGCGCATTCCGGCGATCTGGTCGTGGTCGGCACGCAGGCACAGGAAGACCACATAGTCGGGTGGGTGGGGGTGGAAGCCGTTCTCGGTGTGGAAGGACAGCGGCACCGATCCGGCGTTGCCGTGGAAGGTCTCGTGCCCGGGCACGGGCACGACGTCCTGCACGAGGGCGCCGGATTTCTCCGCCAGGTAGGCGAGGGGCTCGCCGAGCCCGCAGGCCACCATGGTGAGCACCGCCGCCGAGACGGTGGCCTGGCGCTGGACCGAGCCGCGTACGGTCGGTGTCACGGGCAGGGCCGCCTGATCGATGGGCAGGCCGCCGATCACCATGGTGCCGTGCGGGCCGGAATGCCTTCGGAACCTGCGCACCTCGCGGCGCAGCGGCGGCGGAAGGTCCTCCCAGGCGTCCCGGGCCCGTGACACCCACTCGGGGCTGTCGACCTGGTCGTCCCCGCGGGTGCACAGGGTGCGGGCCAGCCGCTCGCACGCGCCGGCATCGGCCGGATCCAGTTTCCAGTCGGCTGCGACGGCAGAGCTTGGGGTGGTGCCGGGCGTCGTCTCGGGCATCAGGATCTCCTGCCGGGGTGTGGGCGGCGGACGCGCGGACTCACGAGTGGCGCAGGCCGGCCACGGCGTCGGCGATGTAGTGGTCCCCGAATCGGATCAGGGAGGCGTACTGGGCCGCGCGGCGATGGCGCATCTGCCGTAGTTCGGCCACGGCGTTGTCGGGGCCTTCGGGCTTCTGAGCGATGGAACGACGCAGATGCACCATCGAGTACGCGAGGGTGACGTGCCGTTCACCGTCCACGATGTCGGCTTCCAGGAGAGCGCCCCGTGCCTCGGCCAGCTCAGGGGCGCGGGCTGCCAAGTGCTCGTAGGAGTCGGGAACCACGGACAGCAGGTCCTTCATCGCCGCCCGGAACAGCTTGTACCCGCGATGCTGGCGCCCGCTCAACGGGACGTCCACCGACGGCGGCGCCATGGTGTGGCGTATCGCGTCCATGTAGTAGTCGGCCGGGATCGTACTTGCATGGGTCATGGCCGCCGGGAAGCCCCGCACGTACACCGTCGCATCGGCCAGCCGCGTAAGCGCGGCAACGCTGTCGCCGAGCCGCAGATGGCGGGTGGCGTCGGCCACGGCGACTGCGGCGCAGACGTTGAACAGGACATGGACCTGGTGACCGATGAGCCACCGAGCACTCCACACACTCTCCAACGACGATCCCGCACCGGCCTCGGGGACGGCCACCGGCGGGACGGAGTCAGGGTCGGCGCCCGGCGCTGTTCCGGTGAGATCGAGCACCGACTGCCGCATCCCGGCCACCTCCAGGGCCAGGTCGGAGCCCGACAGCGGAGCATCACACAGATCCTCCAGACCGCGGTGGATGACCAGCACGCCGTGCAGGGCCGCTTGCTGATCCGACAACTCCCCCTCACGGACCCGGAAGAACGACTGACTGGTCGACTCCGCCGGCAGTGCCTCACCGACCACGGCCGGAGCCAGATCCGACAGCGCGGCTGCCAACTCACCCGCAGCCGTGGCGGCTTGCCGTAGGGCGAGGGTGCGCTCGACAGGTCTGGCATGGGTCGACATCGCGGCCAGCACGCGCGCGGTGCGCTTCGCCTCAGCATCGACCCGTGGGCCCAGCACCGGCACGGGCCGCCCGCCTCGGGGCTCGCGGAAGACAGCGACAGCAGGATGACCGGCAACCGGTGATAAGCCCATGGTTGAAGTACTTCGCCATGAACACTCCACACGAAACCTGGTCTGCAAGACCATTCCTGTGCGGTGCAACGGAGTTGGCCAGGAGGCAGCGGCGGCGAGCCCGGTACGGCCCCGCGGATTCGGTCCGACTCAGGCTCCATAGGGGCATCAAGACCGCCCAGCCCTACGAGGCAGCCGTCACCCTCGCATCACTCCTGATGTGGGCGTGACATTTGACGACAGAACCTAGCGCTTGCCGGTGGGGGTGATAACCCTCCTCACTGGAAGGGCGTTCTCACGCTTCGGCCGGCGTACCGCTGCCTTGGCGCTGCCGCTGGCGGTGTTTGCGCATCGACACCTGGGAGCCGCAGCCAGTGCTGCAGTACAGCCCTGCCCCATTGCGGGTACGGTCGAAGAAGCCGAAGTGGCACGGGGGGTTTCTGCACGCCTTGATGCGTCCCCAGTCGCTGCTCTGCGCGAACGTCGTCACTGCGGCCAGCAGGGTTCCGAACACACGCGGCACCCCTGCCTGCGGCGACGCGAGCTCGACACCGCCGGCCGTGACTACCGTCGCCAGCGGGTAGAGCGAACCCACGCGCCGCAGGTGTCGTTCGGCACGCTGCAGTGGCTCACCCAGAGTTTCCTCATCGCCCGAGTGCGCGAGCAGCACAGTCACGAGGGCGTCGCGCAGCTCGCGAGCGACCGCGGCGTCAGCGTCGGTCACCACGGTGTCGCCACCGAACTCGTCGCGCTCCGCCAGCCACGCTGCGAACGCGTCCCCGTCTTCGAACAACTCCCGGCGACCCGATCCGTCCGCGCGGGTGTTCACGAACCCGAGGACGGTCTCCACCGTCGGCGGGACGGTACGAGGGCCGAGTTCGGGAGTTCCGGCTGCCGCGCTGCTCATCCATCCACCTTACATCAGTGCCAACAGAGCTAATCCGGCTAGGGGGCAACCTCGACGTCTGGATGGATTGACGCGTTGCGAGCTAACTCGCTACGGTCGCAACATGAATGAAGGATTCAACCACCAGACTCGCCTCCGTACATGGCTGATCACCGGCGCGACGTCCGGCATCGGCCGCGAACTGACGCTCCAGGCACTGGAGAGCGGCGACGCCGTCTCAGCTCTCGCCCGCGACACCTCCTCCCTGGACGAACTGGCGGAAGTGCACGGTGACCGCCTGCTTCTCGTCCGGGCGGACGTACGTGACGAGCAAGCGGTCCGGGACGCGGTGACAGGCACGCTCGCACGGTTCGGCCGCATCGACGTGGTGGCCAACAACGCGGGATACGGACTGTTCGGAGCCGTTGAGGAGGCATCCGACACGCAGGTCCGTGCCGTGTTCGACACCAATGTCTTCGGAGTGCTCAACGTGCTCCGCGCAACGCTGCCGGTGCTCCGCGCCCAGCGGTCCGGGCACATCCTCCAGGGCTCGTCGGTCTACGGGCAGTCCGCCCATCCCGGCGTGGGTCTGCTGGCCGCCACCAAGTACGCGGTCGAGGGGCTGTCGGACGCGCTCGCGGCCGAGGTCGCACCGCTCGGCATCAACGTCACGATCATCCAGCCCGGGATGACCGCGACCCCCTTCCTGGCCAACCTCGATGTCGCAGCCGGCCTGGGCGACTACGACCAGACCGTCCGAGAGGTCCAGAAAGGCATCGGAGAGCTGCCGGCATCCGCATTCTCCGCCGCGGCGCGGATCGCCGCAGGCATCCGGACCGCGGTCGACAGCCCCAACCCTCCGCTGCGCCTGGCCCTTGGCGCCTCCAGCGCGACGGGCATGCGCCCCGCTTTGGAGGCGCGCATCGCAGACCTGGACAGCTGGCTCGGTGTGACCGACGGCGTCGACAGGTAGCAAGCCGCGAATCCCGCCGGGAACATGGCCATGGCGCAGGCGGCCCGGCGCTTTTCACCACCCGGCCATGACCAGTGGGCAGGCCCCTTGGGGAGGTGCTGCCGCTGCCGGTGTCACCCGGCAGACCGTCTACGCGCACTTCGGCACCGGCGACGCGCTCCTGGAAGCAGCGGCCGACCGCATCACGGACGAGACAATGGCGGCGATGGACGCGGCGGGGCTCGATGAGGGCCGCGCGCTGGAGGCGCTGCTACGGCTCCAGGAGATCGGTTGGCGCCTGTTCGAGCAGAACCCGGTGCTGATCCAGGTCGGCCATGCCCCCGTGGACGCCGATGCGGACCGGGAGCGGTACGAGCCCGTGGCCGCACGGCTGACACGGCTGATCGAGAAGGGTCAGGCAGCGGGTGAATTCGATCCTGCCCCGCCCGCCGGCTGGCTGGCGACCGCGGTGACGGCCCTGGGGCACGCCGCCGGTGACGAGGTCGGCGCGGGCCGGATGGCCGTGGTCGAGGCGACGGAATACCTCCGTGCCGCCACGCTCGGCGTGCTCGGGGCGCAGCCTCGGGCGGCAGACAGACGTCGCTAGCCGAGTGCCTCGGCGGTCTCCCCTCAGAGAGGGGACCCACGGGCCCGGCCGCCGTCGGTCGGTGACGCCGCCGCTCCTCGACGCCTGGGCGGCATACACGGCACTCCGGACCTCGTAGGGCGGCGTGGACTGACGGTCCGCCCGCTTCGGTGCAGCGTCAGGCTCCGTCGCTGCGAACCGTCCTGGAGGCGGCCAAGGGTCGTCCAGTCGTGCGTGCCGCGGCGGGCTCCAGCTGGGCCCAGCGGGTTTCGCTGTCCCAATCTGCTTACGACGACTCCCGAACCTCATTCGCGGGAGGTGATCGACGGCTCGCACCGCGACAATCGCCTCGATGGCACCCAACTGCCCCTGCAGGATGCCAGCCCGCGCATCCGGGAGCGACGGGCCGTGACATCCGCTACGACCTCCACCAGGGAGTGGTGAGCGCCACGACGCCTCAACGATGGCTGCACTCAAGTCGGACAGCCTCAGGGCGTACCACTACCAATGATCTTGGCCGTGAACTGGACGCTGCGCGTTGTCATCGTTCCTGACGCCCCAACCACTGCTGTCGTCGTCTCGGGCTTGAAGATCAGATCGTAGACCTGCTGCATGACGGCGACGTCGTGTCCGGGGTGACCGTGTTCTCCGTGTTCGTGATCGCCGGCGTGGCCACCTGGTCCATGGCCAGTGGCTACCGGGCCCACCCACGGTGTCTCGACGCTGACCCATGGTCCCTTGGCGAACCACGAAACGGCTTCCACGGTCTTGCGAGCGACCTGCCCCGGATGCGCGGCAGCGTGCGCGGCGTACCAATCCTCGATGCGGTCGTCGACCCAGCCGTGCAGACGCCAGAAGACGGGGTGCACGTGTGACGAGAACGTGTCGTTGAGATCGTCGTAGTAGAACGGCTTGTCGTTGCGCGTCACCTTGATCCACTTTTCGGATGTATCGGTGAGCGGCCGGCCGCCGGGCAGCGGAATGAGTGTCTTGGGATCCGTCGGACGCGAGCACCACCGGATGTGCATCAGGTTGTGGATCAACCATTCGACCTTCGCGCCGAGCTGGTCGAGGGACAGCGTGGCAAGGTATTCCGGATCCTTGAACTTTCGCTCCAGGAACGTCATCCGTGATTGCCAGTACTCATCGCTCTTGATGGTCGCCAGCCCCTTGAAGGCCGCCTCACCCTGTCCCTGATCCCAGGCCGGGGGCACGGAAAAACCATCGCGATTCCCTGACTTCCGGTTCGGGGAGGGGATGGACGTCCATGCCTGGATCATGGGCAGACCGTGTCCGCTCAGCAGCTCGCGGACCTTCTGGATCATCTGGCGGTGCATGTAGAGAAAATCCTCACCGGCGCCGTTGTCCGGATCGCGGAGGTCTACGGTTCCTCGCGTGGGGCGTTGATTCGGGCGTGGCGGGGCCCAACCGAGCCCGTCGATCTCTGCCTTGTCGCTGGCCGAGATGTCGCCGTCGCTCGGAGTGGCCCAATTGTCCCGCAGGCCGTGCCAGATCGCGTGGTGCAGGCGATGATGCCGGGAGCCCAGCATTTCGAGCAGCTCAGGGGGCAGTGAAATCACATCGCGCGCCTCGATGAATGCGGGGCGCACCATGACGAACGAGGCGACACTGCCGGCCCCGGCCGTGCGATCGGTCGTCTGGCTCGGCGCGAGGTCGTCGTGCGGCTGGCTGCGTACGACCGATCCGACGATCGCGTCGATCTGCCGACGGCCGTCCGGCCATTTATTGGTGAAGTACGCGTCGTACTCGTACAACCAGCCGTCGCTCGGCGTCCCGGGCAGCCCATGGGCGTTCCACTTGATCCAGGTGACTCCGTCGCGATCCTCGATCTTGCCGTTCAGGCGCATATCGCGCGGACTTTCGGCGGTGCCCATCTCGAAAAGCCCTGTGAGCGCGCCCGTGACCGTTGGGTGAAGTGTCATCACTCCCTGGCCGAAAAGGTAGCGGGACCACTTGCTGACGTCCTCCTTCACGATGTTCTCGGGGTCGAGGTCGGGCAGGAGGTCGGCTCGATTGACGAAGCTGCGGTAGGTCCAACTACCGGCAAGCGGGTCGTAGATCACGGCTATTCGCCCTCATTTCGTTTTCGTTCGGCGCCGCGACCGCTTGGAATCCGACTGTCGGCATGCATTATCAATGCAGGATCCGTGCCAGGAAGTCCTCGTGTTGCGCCAACTGTTTCCGATGCGGATCGGGTTGTGCATGTCTGATGCCACCTAGGTGGTGTGCTCCGATAGGCGGCGGACTTTGCCCAGCCGGCCGAGGTCTACTTGCGGCCCCAGGATGGTGACGTCGGCAGATGCCTGATGCGGAGTTGGCTCCTATGGATGGGTCATCCCCACCCGTTCAGGGAGACGGCCCAGGACCGGGTGGCGGTCATGCGTCGCGGCGGGGCGTAGATTTTCGCTCACTCGCCGAAGGTCTTCGCGTCGGTGTGCCCCGGGAGAGGGGCTCTCGCCTGTTGCCGTGCCGTCAGGTGATGTCGGACTGGGCTCTGGCGAGGACTTCACCGAATTTCTTGGCAGCCTGACGGTCGGTGAACGCCTCGGCGAGAGAGCCGAGGGCCTCCAGTACGGGAAGGGCCCGTACGGGCGTTACGTCGGGGAACGGAAGCCACGGGTCGGGCAGCGGGCCCATGATGAGCCACGGGTCGGGCACTGGGCCTTCGACGACGTCCAGGTCCCGCGTCGCATTCGGCCACCGGATCCCGATGGGGATGCGTCTGGGCGGCGGACACAGGTCCTCGATATCGGCAAACGTCTCCAGCAGGGGTTCCATTCGGGCGAAGGCGTCCATCGGGGTGACCGTCTCGTTGCCGCCGTTCAGGCTTGCCGTCACCTGGGTCAGGTCGCCGTATGCGGTGCGGGCCTTGGCCTCGGGCAGGGCACGCACCAGGTAGCGCTGGGCCTGGGCGATCAGGAAGCGATCCCAGTCCCGGGAGGTCTTGATCCGCTTGAGGATGAACAGGGGCAAATCCCGCACGTCATCGTCGGTTCGCATGGGTCAACCTCTCTCACCGGCCCGGGGACAGGACCTTGAGAGATCGGTCGGCTGCCGGTGAAGGGTAGTTGGGGGGTTGGGGGCTTCCAGCTTCGCAGCGGTATGCCTGCGGCGATCGTCAGGACGGTCCGAACGGGTGAGGGGAGTCCCTGTCCGCGTCACGGGGCGGCCGTTCGACCCGGATGGCGGGCGACTTGTGGCGAGGGGCTGGCTTTCGAAAGACGGTGGTACCAACCGACGCAATGCCTCATGGAGGACCGATGCCGACCTATGAGGGAATCCTCAGCGCGATTCGCTGCGACTCGCCGCGCTCGGACCAGGACTCGCCCCACCACCCCGCTGGAAGCCCGGAGCTGGACGTGGTCTCCCTTCGATGGGACGGCGAACAGATCTGGCGGGATGAGATGGAACAAGGCCAGACCAGGCAGATCGACGTGATCCGGCCGCTGCCGCTTTCGGCGACGATCGACGTGGTGGTCAGGCCGAACGAGGACGGTAGCGTGGAGGACATCATCGGTACGGTCGAGCTCGATGAGACGCTCGTGGGCACGGGCATTCCCGGTACTGACTGGCACGTCCAGCGTTTCGTCGATGCAGGGGCCGACTACGAGCTGACCTTCAAGGTCCGGATGGCCGTCGCTCCGGTCGACCCACCTCCTGAGGCGTCATGAACGTACTCACAAGAGGCATCCGACGTGTGGGTGGGGCATGAGGCAGGCCTCGCCGGCCGCGCCGCCCACCGGCCCGCCGAACTGTCCGGCGGGCAGCAGCAGCGGGTCGCGATCGCCCGCGCCCTGAACACCCGCCCCGACGTCGTCTTCGGCGGCGAGCCCACCGGCGCCCAGGTAGTCACCGACGGAGGCCGCGGCCCCGTCGAGTTCCTCGACGCCGACAAGGCCCGGATCAAACTCGTCTCCATGGGCGGCTCCATCGGCGGTACCTCACTGCTCGTCGCGATCCTCGTGGTCGTCGGAACCTTCGCCCTCGCGATCCAGCAGCGCCACCGCGAGCTGGCCCTGCTGCGCGCCATCGCGGCGACGCCCCGGCAGGTCCGCCGGCTCATCGGCCGTGAAGCGCTGATCGTCGGCGCCCTCGCCGGAGTGCTCGGCTCGGCCACCGGCCTGCCCGTCGCCCACTGGCTGCACGGCAAGTTCGTCGGCTTCAAAGCCATCCCCGAGACCCTCGAACTGACTGTCGGCTTCTTTCCGTTCGCCGCCGCCATCGGGGCCGCCCTCCTGGGCGCCTGGGCCGCCGCGCGGATCTCTGCCCGCCGCACCACCCGCATCCGCCCCGCAGAGGCCCTGTCCGAAGCGGCCATGGAACAGCGGACCTTCACCTGGGGGCGGATCGGCGCCGGCATCGCGTTCCTCACCGGGGGCGTCGTCCTGCTCTTGGTGCTCTCCACGCTGCGCAGCGAGCCCGCCGCCACCCCGGTGACCTTCCTGTCGGTCGTCGTGCTCGTGGTGGCCGTCTCCCTGCTCGGGCCGCTCCTCGCCCGAATCGCCGTGGCCACCCTCGGAATCCCGCTGAAGGTCTCCCGGGTCGGCGGCCACCTCGCCACGGCCAACGCCCGCGCCCACACCAAGCGGCTCGCCGCGGCAGTCACTCCGCTCACCCTACTGATCGCCATGGCCTGCACGGTGTTCTTCGTCCAGACCACCATGGGTGCGGCGGCCACCGCCCAGCCCGCGCCGGAAACAAGGCGGAATGGGTCGTGGGCTCGGACGGCCCCGGCGTGCCCGCCCATGCCGGCGAACGCCTCCGCCGTGTCCCCGGCGTGTCGGCGGTGACCGAGATCGTGCGCACGTCCGTACGCGTCGGCCTGGACAAGTACCCCGCCCAGGGCGTGTCCACCGACGGCCTGACCCATACCTGGGACCCGGCCGTCACTGCCGGCAGCCTGGACGGCTTCGGCCCGCAGAGCGTCGCGCTCAGCGCACTCGCCGCCGACGCTCTGAACAGGCAACCGGGGGACGAGCTGAAGCTGACCCTCGGCGACGGAACCGAAACGCAGCTCACCGTCGCGGCCGTGTACGAACGGGGACTGGGCTTCGGCGACGTGACGATGTCCCACTCGCTGGTCACCCGGCACGTGGACAACCCCCTGGCCTCCACGCTGCTCGTGAAGACCCAAGATGAAGGCGGACCCGGCCGGGCGGAGCTCGCGATGGGTCTGATCATCGCCTTCACGGCCATCGCCGTGGTCAACACCCTGGTGATGTCGGTCTTCGACCGCAGGCGGGAGTTCGCCCTGCTCCAGCTCATCGGCACCACCCGACGCCAGGTGAGGGGGATGCTCCGCATCGAGGCTGCCATGGTGACGCTCCTCGCCACGACACTCGGTACCGGCATCGCGCTCGCGGTGCTCACGGCCTTCAGCATAGGTATGACGGGCTCGGCCTCCCCGTCCGTCGACGGCTGGACGTACCTCGGTACCGTCGGCTTCGCCGCGCTGCTCACGGCTCTGGCCACACTGATTCCCGGCCGCCTCGCCCTCGGGGGCCGCCCCAGTGATGGCCGGGCCGGCGCTGGCCGCCCGCCAGATCACGCGTTCACCCATCGTGCTTTCGTCACGTCGTTGGCGTGCCACCCGCCAGGCGGCCGCCAGCAGACGGGCCAAGTCTGCTCGTCGTAGCGGAGAGTTTGAGGGCGACAACAACCGCCCTGACAGCCGCAGATGACGTCGATCCCTGAACCTCCGCGTCATCGCCGACAGCCAAGATGACACCGGTACAGCACAACGCCTCGCGAGGAGGACAACGTTGACCGGGTCAGCATCATGCGCGCACTACTCGGACGTGACGTGGACGAGTACGCGACGTGCGGAGACGAGCTCTCGATCGGATCCTTCGCTCCAGACGACGATTCGTTGTGGCGCGTGGACGCCGGGGCCCGGGCGATCCGAAGGGCCGCGAGCTCGCCGAGAGCTCGTGGCGACCGCCAGAGCGGCAGGGGTATCGAGCCCCACAAACCTGATCCTCGGGGGCGAAGCGGGTTACGTGGATGGCCACTGGATGACCACAAGCGGTCGGGCCTCTCACCTTACTGAGTGTGTGTCAGGAAACCCCATAGTGTCTTTGCGCGTTCCAGCCACGCCTGTGCTCCCTGAGGACCCCGGTCCTTGCCACCGTGACCGAGCACCGCCTTTGCGGGACCGGTCCGGGTGGGCTACCGCCCCGAGGCCGGGGGGGATTTGCGGAGGTGCTGCGAGTACCGTGATCCTGTGGATCAGAAGACCAGCTTCCCGCCCCGCCCCCTCCGAGGGGTGCGGGCCGTGTACGCCCGGCAGGCGGGGTGCCCGTCGGACTTCGCGGACGTCACCGTGGACTTCGAGCCGTGGGAGGAAGGCGTCGCCTTCGAATCGGCTGCCGACCTGGCCATCCGCGGTGACGCGACCCCGGAGGAGCTGGCCGAGTTCCGGGCCGCGGTCGCCGACGGCCTACGCGAGGAGCTGGCCGCGCTGGAGACCGGGACCACGGTGGCGGTGGCCGTCGTTCTTCGCGCCATGGCAATCCACGCAGTGGACTCCCACCCGAGGGCATTCCACCACGCAGGGCGGCTCGTCGTTCGCAACGCCCTCTCCCTCGCCCGCCCCGCAGCCAAGCCCAAATGATTCCAGTCAGCGCCTCTTCGCTGAGGAAGCAAGGAGATGCCGTCTTGGGGTGGGAATCGTCGCTGGTGTCGGATTTCGGCCGACTCGAGTCCGAGTCGAGTCCGCACCGGCGCGGGCTCCAGTTGGAGAAGTTGCTGAAGCGGCTCTTCCAGAAGGCGCACTTCGTCGTCCAGCCCAATGCCGGCGCAGCCGGGCCTCGGCAGACCGACCTCGTCGCCGGTTACGACAACACCTGGTACGTCATCGAGGCCAAGTGGGAGCAGCATCCTGCTGGCTCGAACGTCGTCGATGACGTCAGAATTCGTGCGGAGGCGGCTGGCCAGGGCGCGATCGGCGTGATCATCAGTGTGGCAGGCTTCAACGACTCCGCTGTCGCCCGTGTCATCCAGTACCGAGACCGACAGGTCGTTCTCCTTATCGGCGAGAAGGAGCTGCTGGAGGCTCTCCGGTCCCCAGAGCTCCTCGCCAACCTGTTGAAGAAGAAGCGGGACCAACTCGTCGCCCATGGACGTGTCCATCTGGGCTCGGACACCACGAGAAAGGCTCGGCCGCGTCCTGTCGACGATCTTCCCGAGGCGGGCCTCAGCCTGTTCAGCGGAGACCAGACGCCACTGCCGTACCTGGCGGGCGAGGACGGCTTCGCCGAGCTGGTCTTCGCGCACGAGCTGCCCGACGTCGACTGGGTGGTCGCCGGTGGATCCGGGGTGACCTTGGACCTTCCCGTACGCCGACTGAACGAGCGCGGCCTTATCGATCTCGTCCACACGCTCAACTCCATGGGATGGACCACGTCCGAGCCGACGTGGAGTATTCGGCAGGCGACCCGGGCATGGCACGGG
The DNA here is from genome assembly GCF_006539185.1 of Streptomyces gardneri. Lineage (GTDB taxonomy): Bacteria > Actinomycetota > Actinomycetes > Streptomycetales > Streptomycetaceae > Streptomyces > Streptomyces gardneri. The sequence goes on along the minus strand of NZ_BJMN01000067.1, from coordinate 1,306 downwards.
ACCGGCGCTCGCGAGTTCGTCAAGGCATTGAGCGCGAGGAAGGAGAGGTACGGCGGTCTGGAGGAGCCTCACCACACCGAGCAGGTCACGTACTTCGACACCTGCCCCGGCGGGGGCTTCTACACCCTGACGGCCGACGTCTCCAGCGACCCATCCCGCCTCGTCCTGCGCTGCAATGTCTCCTTCCAACTGGTCGGCGTACCTGTGGATATGGCCCCCCTTCGTCACCTCTTCGAGCGGTACGACGCCATGGCCACCGGCTTCTTCCGCCCTCTCGTGGGCCAAGCCGTGAAACGGGGGCACCTGGAGACCCGCCAGCCCTTGGACATGGTCGCCTACCTTGTCTCCGCTGACGCGTTTCCGGTGCCATCCCCCGGAGCCGAGGCCCAGACGGTGGAGCCGGAGAATTGGGTCACCGGCATCGTGGCCCGGAACCCGTATCACCGCCCCGAGCGTGGAACTACGCCGGAGGGGTGGCCGAGGGCGGTCGACTCCAGTGAGTTCATCATCTGCGCCCTGCGGAACCATCATCCGCTGGCGAAGAAGCCCGAGGGCTACTTCCTGATCTCGTGGGAGCTAGGGCCTGTTTTAGATCGCGCGGGCGGCCAGCCACTTGATGAGGTCGCCCGCGATGCGGTCGGTGCCGGTCTCGACGGTCACGTCATGTTCGCGGCGGGCGGTGTCCCGGCGTTCGACCTCGTATCCGCCCTCGTCCAGGACCGCGACGGAGGCAAACCAGGCGGGGTCGTCCTGGTCGGGCTGAATGACGATGAACGTGTTGTCGGAATTGTTCAGGTCGCCGATCAGCATGAACAGCGCGTCCTCGGACGGGTCGTCGACGTGGTCGCCGTTCTCGCTGTCGGCGCAGCAGTACCTGGCCGCCACTGAACCCTCCCCAAATATGTGCTGCCCAATGCCGTGATCAGGATGGCACGGCCGTGCGGGCGGCCGCCGGTTCACAGCCACTGGTGGATCGTGGCTATCTGGACGGTCGCCTCGAAGCGGACGGCGAGCTTGTCATACCGTGTCGCGACCCCCCCGGTGCTGCTTGAGACGGTTGATCCCGCACTCAACCGCGTGGCGGGCCTTGTAGTCCTCTCGGTCGAAGGCCGGCGGGCGGCCACCGGAGCGGCCACGGCGCTTGCGGTTGCGGACCTGGTCGGCCGGCTCGGCGATGGTGCAGCGGATCCCGCGTCTGCGCAGGTAAGCACGGTTGGCGCGCGAAGAGTACGCCTAATGGGAGGCGAAGGCCGACGGGAGTTGACCTTCGTGGGCGCGAGCCGAGCCTTTGAATACGCCCGGGCCT
>NZ_BJMN01000066.1 GCF_006539185.1 Streptomyces gardneri | reverse complement strand
ACCCCCGCCGGACCCCCGCCGGACCCCCGCCGGACCCCCGCCGGACCCCCGCCGGACCCCCGCCGGACCCCCGCCGGGCCCCCGCCGGGCCCCGTCGGGCCGGGAGTGATGACCGGGACGGTGGGTTGACTGACGGACGGGCCGGTTCCCGGGCCGCCCGTCAGCCCACCAGCCGGAGACGGGCGTCCGCCGCCGCGAGCCGGACCGTCTGGCCCCACGTCAGGTGCAGGGCGTCCGACTCGACGCCGTCGCCGAAGGCCACCAGACGGTCCGACTCGACGGTGAGGCGCAGGCCCTGGCCCGCGTCGAGGAGGCCCTCGACGCGGCTGGTACCGGTCGTCGGCGACGGCCAGGCCTCGCGGACGAACCACGCCAGCCGGGCGTCGGCCGGCGCGGGCAGGGTGAGCGCGCTGGACCGCTGCTCCCACAGGGAGCGCAGCCAGCCCGTGGCCCCGGTGCCGGTGCCGACGAGCACGCCCGACGAGGCCTGCGGCTCGGACTCCTGCTGCTCCTGCTCCTGCCCGTGCTTCCGCTCCTTCGTCGGCTTCGGATTCGGCTTCGGCGGGACCTTCGGGCCGTCGAACCCCAGGGTGTAGCGCGCGGTCTGGTGGCCGGGCGGGCCGACGTAGATCTCGTTCAGCGCGAGGAGCCGCTGCGCGTCGTCGGTCACCGCCTCCACCATCGTCAGCTCGTCGACCGCGGCCCCCGCCCCCGCCGCGTACGGCAGCAGTCGCCGCGCCTGCGCCGCGCGGTGCCGGACCAGGACGCCGGCGTTGCGGCCGGGGTCAGCGTCGATGCCGATCACCGGCTGCCCCGACAGGTACTTCGCCGCGTTGGCGACGAGGCCGTCCTGGCCGACCACGACGACCACGTCCTCGGGCCCGAAGAGGAACCGGTCGAGGTCGGCGCGTTCCACCCGGGTCTGCCGCCACGACAGCGGGACCGCGCCCGCCACTTCGGCGAGCGCCCGGTGGACGCGCTCGTGCCGCTCCCGTACCTCCTCGACCGAACGGCCGCGCGCGGAGAGGAAGAACGCGGCCTGGCCGTGAGTGCCGTGCCGGGCGAGCAGCTCCTCGTACTCCGTGGTCCGGTGCACGAGGACCGCGCGCGGCGCGAGGCTCACGACCTGGCCCCGCCCTCGCCGCCGCCCAGCTTCGCGAGGAGCCCGGTCAGCACGTCGGGGGAGAGCGTCAGGTGCTCGATGCGGGGCAGGTTCTCCGCGGCCCGGGTCACGGCCAGCGCGTGCAGCGTCGCCGGATCCGCCTCTCCGTGCGCCCGCAGCCACGCCGACTGCGCGCCCGCGCGCGCCTCGCCGACCACGCGCGCCGCCTCGGCCTCGGCCTGAGCGAGCCGGACCGTCCGTACGGCCTCGGCCTCGGCCCGTACCGCGTCGGCGGCGGCGCTCTCCTCGGCCTCGCGGCGCGCGTTGGTGCCGCGCTGCTCGACGAGCCGCTCCTCCTGGCGGGCCAGCTCGATCTTGCTGGCGAGCTCGTTCTCGGCGATGGCGCGCTCGCGCTCGACCGCCACGGCCCGGCGCTCGTACGTGGCGCGGTCCGCCTCCTGCTGGATCTGCTCACGGGCGGGGGTGCGCAGGGCGCGCTCCACCTCCGGCTCGGGGCGGATCGCCACCACCCGGACCGCGACCAGCTCGATACCGGTGTCCGGCAGGCGCGGTTCGTCCGCGAGGCCCGCCGAGATCCGGTCGCGCACGGCGGCCACCCCGTCGACGAGCGCCGCCGCGAGGGTGGTGCGGGCCAGCACGTCGAGGGCGTGCTGCTGGGCGGTCTCGGTGAGGAGGGTGGCGATCTGCTCCAGCGGCGTACCGCGCCAGGCGCCGGTGTCGGGGTCGATCGAGAAGTCGAGCCGGGTGGCCGCCGCGCCCGGATCGCCGATCCGGTACGTGACGGTGGACTGCACGCTCACGTCCTGGAAGTCGGCCGTGCGGGCGTGGAAGGCCATGGCCAGCTCGCGGTCGTTCACGGGCACTTCGGAGAGGGCGGCGGTGCGCGGCCGGAACCAGAAGCTCAGCCCTTCGCCGTCGTGGACGAGCTGCCCGCGGCGCTGGTGGCGGATGTGGGCGGTGGGCGCGGAGCGCAGATGGCGCCAGCCGGACCGCCGGGTGATGTCAGCCATGGAAACCCCCTTGTCGTCATGTTGACGATAGGGGGTTCCCCGGCTTTGCGTCAATGTGACGTGAGTGAGGACTCGGGGAGGGGTGACGGGAGGGGCGTGCGGAGGGGTGAGGGGAGTTCGGTGCTCCGGGGCGGCACCGGCAGGGATCCCGCCACCACGGTGGAGGGGGTGGCCGACGGGTCGGAGATCGAGGGCGTGTCGGGGGCGGGCGTGCCGCCCTTCGTCAGGAGCACCACGCCCCGCGCCGCGACCAGCGAGGCCGCGGCCGCGACCGGCCAACCCCACGCGCCCGCCCGGAAGGTCTCGCCGAGCAGGGCCACCCCGATGATCGCGGCGGCCGCCGGGTTGGAGAGGTTGACGACGGCCAGGGGCGCCGCGAGCCCGCCCCGGTAGGCCGCCTGCGAGAGCAGGAGCCCGCCCACGGCGAAGCCCGAGATCAGGACCGCGAGCAGCGCGGTCTGCCACCAGACGGGTTCCCGGCCGGGCAGTTCGAGTGCGAGCGCCGCCGTCAGGGTCTGCGTGAGGGCGGAGCCGACGCCGGACGCGATGCCGGAGGCCGTCGCGTGCCCTAGCCCGCTGGCGCGCTTGCCTCCCTCGCCGCCCCGGCCGGCGCCGTGGTCGCCGCCGCGTCCGCCGCCCCGCCCGTGCGACAGTCGGCCCGAGGCCAGCGCGGCGATCAGGAGGGCCGTCGCCGCGGCGACGATCAGGGCCTCGCGCAGGGTGAGGGCCTCGCCGGGCTCCGCCGGTCCGGTCATCGCGACCAGGCCGACGAGCCCGCCCAGGGTCAGCAGCGCCCCGCGCCACTCGGTCCGGGTCACCCGGCGGCGTGCGCAGTACGCGCCCAGCGGCAGCGCCGCCACGAGCGTCAGTGCGCCGAGCGGCTGGACCAGGGTCAGCGGCCCGTAGTGCAGGGCGGCCACATGGGCGAGGGCCCCGGCGGCGTTCAGCCCGACCGCCCACCACCACTGCCCGCGGGCGAGGAGCGCGCGGAGCGCCCCACGCTCGTCCGGGGCCGAGGAGGCGGCCAGTCGGGACTGCGCGACGGCGGCGAGTGCGTATCCGGCGGCGGAGACGAGGGAGAGGAGCACCGCGAGGACGGTGCCGGCGACGGGGCTCATCGCAGGACTCCCGCCGGGAGAGCGGTCGTGTCGCGCTGCCGGGGCAGGGGTGGCGGCGCCGCCCTGCCGTGGCCCGGGGCCCGGACGGCGAGCAGCGCGAGGCCGAGAAGCACGGCGGCGGCCAGCGCGTCGAACCAGTAGTGGTTGGCGGTGCCGACGATGACGAGCAGGGTCAGCAGCGGGTGCAGCAGCCACAGGACGCGCCAGCGGGAGCGGCTGGCGGCGATCAGGCCGATCGCGACCATCAGGGCCCAGCCGAAGTGCAGCGACGGCATGGCGGCGAACTGGTTCGCCATCGAGTCCGCCTCGGGAGTGGCCCCGTACACGGACGGACCGTAGACCCGTGCGGTGTCGACGAGGCCGGTGGCGGCGAGCATGCGCGGCGGGGCGAGCGGCATCAGCAGGTGCAGGGCGAGCGCGGCACCGGTGAGGAGCGCGAGTACCCGGCGCGACCACACGTAGTGGGCGGGGCGGCGCCAGTACAGCCAGCCGAGGAAGGCGATGGTGGCGGGGAAGTGCACGGCCGCGTAGTAGGTGTTCGCGGCCCGGATCAGCGGTTCGCCGTGCATCAGCAGCTGCTGGATCGTTCCCTCGCCGGGGAGGTGGAGCGCGCGCTCGGCGTCCCAGACGCGGTCGGCGTTGCGGAAGGCGCGGGCCTCGTGGCCGTTGGCGACGAGGCGGCCGAACTTGTAGACGAGGAAGAGCGCGGTGACGAGCACGAACTCGCGCAGGAGCGGCGGTCTCGCGGCGGCCTCACGGCCCTCGGGCTCGTCGGGGCCGGGGGTAGCCGTCGTCCCCGGTCCTGGAGGACGTCGTCCTCGTGTCCCGCGTATCCCGGCAGCCATCGCGCGGCCCCTCTAATCCGTCAAATCGGCAGCAAACGGAGTGAGCCTAGATCCGAATTCATCGAGACGCAAGCGTCTCGATACGTTTGCGTCTCGATTGTGCACCCCCTACTCTCGTATGTGCAGAGGAAGAGGCGTTCGGGAGGATCCGATGTCCACACAGGCCGCGACCGCCGCAGCCCGTCGCAGCAAGATCACGCCGGAGCGTGAGACGGAGCTCTACGACGCGGTGATCTGCCTCCTCAGAGAGGGCGGCTACGACTCGGTGACCATGGAGGGCGTCGCGGCCCGCACCAAGTGCGGCAAGGCCACCCTCTACCGCCAGTGGGGCACGAAACCGCAGCTCGTCACCGCCGCCCTCGCCCGGCGCCGCTGCACGGTCTTCGCCGGCATCGACACCGGCTCCCTCGCCGGAGACCTGCGCGAGGCCGCCCGTATCGCCGCCTCGCACCGCGAGCGCGACGCCGAGCTCATGGAGGCCGTCGCCCAGGCCTTCATCCAGCACCCCGACCTGCGCGCCGCGCTCCGCGAGACCGTCATCGCGCCCGAGGTCGCGGCCATCGACGCGGTCGTCGCGCGCGCGGTCGAGCGCGGCGAGGTCGCAGCCGACAACCCCGCGATCGCCTTCGTCGCCCCCTGCTTCATGGGCATGCTCCGCATCGAGCGGATCTTCGAGGAGCGGTTCGCCGAGACCTCGACCATGAGCGGATTCGTGGACGCCGTCCTCCTTCCGGCGCTGCGCGCCGAGAGGTGACCCACGGGTCCGTCCGGCACCCTGGAGGCATGCCTCCGAGCAACCCCCACGTCCACGTCCGCCGGATCTACGAGCCCCCGTCGCCCGACGACGGGGTACGCGTCCTCGTCGACCGGCTCTGGCCCCGCGGGCTCGCCAAGACGGACGCCCACATCGACGAGTGGCCCAAGGCCCTGACGCCCTCCACCGAACTGCGCCGCTGGTACCACGGCCCCGAGGGGGAGTACGCCGAGTTCTGCCGGCGGTACGAGGCCGAGCTCGCCGCGCCCGACGCCGCCGCGGCCCTCGACCGGCTCAGGGAGATGGCGGCCGGGGAGACCGTCACGCTGCTCACGGCGGCCAAGGACCCCTCGGTCAGCCACACGTCCGTACTGGAGCGCGAACTCGCCCCGCGGGCAGGGGAGTAGCGGTCCTCACGTGCCTGGCCTCACGTGCCTGGCCTCACGTGCCTGGCCTCACGTGCCTGGCCTCACGCGCCGGGCCTACGTGTCTTGGCCGCGCAACCGCGGGGCCTCGCCGGCGGCGTCGACCGCCGCAGGGGACGTCTCGGCACGCTCGGCCAACTCCCGCGCCCACGTGACGAGTCCGCCGACATCGATCCCGTACGGAATCGTGCGCGGACTCCCGTGCCCGCTCCCGTCGGAACCTGCCTCCGAACCTGCCTCCGCACGTGTCTCTGCATTCGGCTCCGAGCTCGCCTGCGCACTCTCGTCCCGGCCGCCGGAAGTCCGCTCCCACGACCGGCTCGTGAGGCGGTCGGCGCCCCTCCGCAGCAGCCGCGCCCCGCCCTCCCGGTTCCCGCGCGCCGCGTGTGTCAGCCCGACCGCGAGCTGCGCGAGCCCCTGCCACAGATCGCGTTCCGCCGCCGGGCCCGACTTCCAGGCGTCCTCGAAGACCTCGTGGGCGTGGAAGGGCATCCCGGCGTCGAGGAGCCGCTGCGCCTCGCGCACGGTCTCGCCGGGGGTGCGCACGACGCCCTCGGGCTGCCGGGGCACTCCCTCCGCCCCGTACGGCAAGGGGCGGCCGAGCCCGTCACGGGGGCGTGCGCTCCGCGCCCGGCCCTCCTCGTCGCGATCCCTCGTCGTCCGGTTCACCCGCCCATTGTCGCCCCCGTGACGATCAGGGGCGGTAGGCTCGTCGGTCCGACGTTTCCCGGGGCCGTGTGGGTCGCACGGAGCAGGCGGGCCGCGTCGTGACCGTAGCTCTTGTGGGGGGAGTGAGTCACCGGTGCCGTCGGAAGCCGAACAGCCGCAGCCCGCAGGGGTGTCGGGATCGTTCACCGCCCTTGCCCGCCCGGAGCGGGGCGCCCTGCTCGAACGCGGTCCGGAGCTCGCCGCGGCCTGTCACGCCGTCGACGCGCTCGTCGCCGGGGCCACGGCCGGCGGACCCGCCCGGGGCGGCGTCCTCGTCCTCCGGGGCGCCCCGGGGGTCGGCAAGACATCGCTGCTCGCCGAGATCCACCGCATGGCCCGGGACCGGTGCACGGTCCTGACCGCACGCGGCGGCGAGACCCTCACCCAGGTCCCCTTCCACCTCACCCGCCAGCTCCTCCAGCCGGCCCTGGACGGCTACGGCCCCAACGGTGTCCACCATCTATTCGGCGACCACTTCGACCTCGTCGCCCCGGCCCTCGGTCTCGCCCCGCCGCCCGCGCCGTCGGCCGCGCCCGTCGACCCGCAGGGCGTACGGGACGGACTGGTCCGGCTCCTCGACCGCCTCGCGGACGGCCTGCGGGACAGGCCCCCGGTCCTGCTCGTGGACGACGCGCACTGGGCCGACACCGAGACCCTGACCTGGCTCGACGCCTTCACGCGCACGCGGCAGGACCACGGGCTGCCGGTCCTCGTCGTCCTCGCCCACCGCCCGCTGTCGGGCGAAGCCGACGACAGAGCGGACGGCACCGACTCGCTCGCCGCAATGGCGGACCGGGCCCTCCTGACGCTCGGCCTCTGCGCCCTCACCCGCGAAGCCACCGCCGAGCTGGCCCGCGAGGCGCTCGGCGACCACGCGGACGAGTCGTTCTGCCAGGAGCTGTGGACGGTGACCGCGGGCAACCCGTACGAGACGGTCGAACTCCTCGCCAAGGTCCGCGACCGCACACTCGAACCCGTCGCGGGCACGGCGGGCCTCCTCCGAGGACTCGCCGCGGGCGCCCGCGGCGGCGGCCTCGTCGCCCGCCTCGAAGCGCTCGGCAGCGGTCCCACCCGCCTCGCCTGGGCGGTCGCCGTCCTCGGCGCGGACAGCACACCGGACCTCCTCGCGCAGCTCACCGGCATGGACGCGCGGGAGCTCACCGACCACACGGAACGGCTCCGGACGGCAAGGATCGTCACCGCGCCGCCCTCGCCGCACCCACTCGCGGGCCACCCGCTGGAGTTCGCGCACCCCCTCATCGGCAGCGCCGTCTACGGCTCGGTGCCGGCGGGCGTCCGTACCGCCCTGCACGGGCGCGCGGCCTGGGCGCTCACCGAAGCGGGCCACGGACCGGCGGCCGCCTCCCGCCACCTCCTCGAAGTCCACCCGGACGACGACGAGGACGTCGTCCGCCGGCTCAGGGCAGCCGCCGTCGAGCACCTGGCCGTCGGCGCCCCCGACGCGGCCCGCCGCTGCCTGGAACGGGCCCTCGCCGAGCCGCCGGGCCCCGCCACGTACGCGAGGGTCCTGTACGAACTCGGCTGCGCGTCCCTGCTCACGGCACCGGCCGCGACCGTCCTGCACCTGCGCTCCGCGCTCGACCTGCCCGGCCTCGACGACACCCTGCGCACCGACGCGACCTACCGGCTCGCGCAGGCCCTCGCCCACAACAACCAACTCCAGGAAGCGGCACGGGCCGTCGCCGCCGAGGCGGCCCGCACCCCGCCGGGCACCGGCCGACGCCGGCTGCAGGCGGCCCACTTCATGTACGAGGGGTTCCAGGCCGTGGAGGACGACGGCCCGGACCGCTCCCGCCGCCTCGCCGAGCTCACCGCGGGTTTCACCGGCGCCGACAACTCCGAGCGGGCGCTCGTCGCCGTCCGGGGCTTCGACGCGATGCTCCGCGGCGAACCCGCCGACGAGGTCGTCCGCCTCTGCGACCTCGCCCTCGCCGACGGCCGGCCGGCCCGCGGCCTCGGCTGGACGGACCCCACCTGGGGCTTCGAGATCCCGGCCCTCACCGGCATCGCGTACGCGTTCGCCGACCGGCCCGACCGGGCCGAGGCCCTCTTCACCGAGGCGGTCCGGGCCTTCGAGATCTCCGGCTGGAGCGGCGCCCACCTCGCCTTCGCCCACGCCCTCCTCGGCCTGGTGCACCGCCGCCGCGGCGACCTGCCCCGCGCCCAGCACCACCTGGAGGAGGCGCTGCGCCTGGCCGACCGGGTCGGCGAAGGGCTCCCCGTCCACTGGGACACCGCCTGCCTCCTCGTCGACACCCTCCTCGCCCGCGGCCGTACCGCCGAGGCGCGGAGCGTGGCCGACCGCCACGCCTTCGGCCCGCCCTGGCCGGGCGCGATCGTGCTGCCCGACGGCCCCAGCGTCCTCGGCCGGCTGCTGCTCGCGGAAGGCCGCACCGAAGAAGCCGTACGCACCCTCGAAGAGGCCGCCGAGGCGCTGACCACTCGAGGCCGGCACCACGTCGTCTGGGCCCCCTGGCCCTTCGACCTCGCGAGGGCCCTCGCCCCCGTCGACCCCGGCCGCGCGGCCGGAATCGCCGCCGAGGCCCTGGCGCACGCCGAACGCCTCGGCACCCCCACGGCCCTCGGCGAGGCCCTGCGCTGCTCCGCCCTCTTCGCGGACCCACCGGAGGCCCGCGACCTCCTCACCCGCGCCGTCGCCCACCTCGCCGCCTCCCCGTCCCGCTACGAGGAGGCCCGGGCCCACCTCGACCTCGCCCGTGCCACCGGGTCCCCCGCCGCCCTCGCCCGAGCGGGCACCCTGGCCGCCACCTGCGGCGCAGACGCCCTCGCCGCGACAGCGGTGACAGCCCGTGCGTCAGGCCACCCCCCGGAGTGAGGTAGTGTTTCTCCTGCACGCCGACGCGGGGAAAACCCGCGGAGGACGAGCATCGGGACGTGGCGCAGCTTGGTAGCGCACTTGACTGGGGGTCAAGGGGTCGCAGGTTCAAATCCTGTCGTCCCGACTCGAAAGAGTCGCAGGTCAGAGGCCGTGTCGGAGTGATTCCGATACGGCCTTTTGATCATTTCTGGGGACCAGTTGGGGACCAACCCCCCTTGAATGAACCTTTGGCGCACCTTGACCGGGTCAAGGTGCGCCACAGATGACAGAACCGCAGGTCAGATGTCTGGCCCGGTCCAGTGGCCGTTGGTGGCGCAGCGGTGTCCTGTCAACTGGGCTGTGTCCATCGGCAAACACTGCTCAGAGGTGCCTCCAGGACTGACTCTGCGGTCGCGTCTCCTTGCGGATGGCGGGGGCGACTTCGGTGGCCAGGAGTTCGATGGAGTCGTTGACCAGGTGTGTGGGCATGCCGCCGAGGTCGATCTGGCCCATGAAGCGGCTGGTTCCGAGGAGTTTGTGTTCGGTAAGGATCTTGTCGATGACTTCCTGGGTGCTGCTGGTCATGAGTGCGCCGAACGGGCCTGAGACGGCCTGGAATTCGTCGGGCCGATGAGCCAGCCACGTCCGCCCGGGGTCTTGGGCCGCAGGTACTCCCGGTAGTACGGATACAGGTTCTCGCGGGCGCCCTGGAATGTCTTGCCCACGTAGAAGTGGCTGGTGAGGCCCAACTTGAGGGTGTCGGGTGCGTGTCCGACGGCCTGCCTGGCGGTGCGGTAGCGCTCGACGAGGGGGCGGGAGCGACGGATGTCGCCGCCGATGAGGCCCAGCACCATGGGCAGGCCGAGGCGTTCGGCGCGCTCCGCGCTGGCAGGGGTGCCTCCGACGCCGAGCCACAGCGGAAGCCGGGTCTGCTGCCGGCGGGGTGGGGCAGTACCGGGAGGTGGTCGAGTGCGGCGTGGTGGCGGCCGGACCAGGTGACGTCCTGGCCCTCGACGGCGTCGGGGCCGAAGCCGAGGGTGGAGGCGATCCGCTTGCCCGGCCGCAGCATGCCCGCGAGCTGGGCGCCGTCGCCGGCAGGTGCAGCACCGCGTCCACCCCGCCGGGGGCAAGGGTACGGATCTGGGCATCCAGGTCGCCGGTGAAGTCGACCCGGTGAACCCCGGCGTCGGTCATGCCGGTGACGAAGGCAGCCTCCGTGCCGGGACGGGCGGTGGCGATCACTTTCGCTCCGCGGGCGGCGGCGATCTGCACGACCAGCGCACCGACGCCGCCGGTGGCGCCGGAGACCAGCACGGTCTCGCCCTCCTGCGGACCCGCCGCGTTCACGCTGTCCAGTGCGGCGGTGCCGGCCAGGCCCATGGTCCGAGACCGGGTCCCCTCGCCTGCGCCTACGTCCTGGCGACCCGTGCATCCCCCTAGGAGGGGTACCGACCACCGATGCCCTGGTGGTCGGGCTGTTGCGCGATGGCCCGGCGGGCCGGGTCGGTGAACTCTCGCTCGATCGCCTCCTGCAGCAGGCTGAGCTCCGCTCGCACAGCGGCGTGCTGGGACGGCGGCAGGGTGTCGAGCAGGCCCTCGAGCATGGCGCGGAGCCGACGGCAGACCTGCATGGACGACCCGCCGTACTCGCGGATCTCGCACACGGCGAGTTGAAGGAAGTTCTCCCAGTCACGCCCCGGGAGCACGAGCCGGGCGTGCTCGTGGCGGTCGGCCAGCACATAACGACCGGGGAGGTGTGTGTTGCCGACCGTGTGCAGGAAGGACTCGATGTAATTGATCACCTGCACCGCGGTCGTGGGGTCGTTCACCGCTGGGGAGAGGGCCCTGATGGCGATGTCGACGAGGACCCTCAGGGCGAAGGCGGGGTCCTGCTCGATGGTGCGCTCGGCCCCGAGGGCGACGAGGGCGGTCACCCGGTCCGGGTCCGGTTTCGACGTGCCCCCGTGGACCTCGATGAGGACAGTGCCGGGCGGTACGAAGTCGCCGATCAGCCGGGGTACTACGAAGACGCAGTCGTGGCGCGCCGCCTCCGCGACCAGCCCGGCCACGTTGAACGCCTGGATGGCTCCCCCGCGCCCGGTACGCAGGCGTAGCACCGGACCGTCGGACGACACGTTCCCGTCTCCGCGTGGCGCCGCGTCCCGGATCGCCGCTGCCCCTCTCGTGAAGACGGCCTCTCCCATGCGGGTGACCAGATCGGCGATGGCCACCGGCCTGAGGCTGTGGGTGAATCGGTTGAGGTAGATGAGCAGGAGCACGAGGCTGACGGCCACCGCTACACCGGCCAGGGTGACCCCGAGGTCGGGGACGGAGTCGGTTTCGACGCTGCGCAGCAAGGAGAACGCGAACGCGAACGTCCCGGTGAAGGTCGCCAGCACCGCTTTCTGCAGCCGGTCCCGGTACCACAGGCGCATATAGCGAGGGGAGAGGGTTCCCGTCGCCTGCTGCACAACCAGCACGCCGATGGTGACGACGAATCCGAGCAACGCCACCATCGCCCCCACGATGGCGGAGAGCACACCGCTCGCCGTCGTGGCGGAGTAGTGCCAGCCGCTCGGCCAGTTCGCAGCGTCGGCCGCGAGGGCGAGCTCAGCGAGCAGGGCGCCGAGGACGAGACCGAACAACGGCACGATCCACAGACTTGCCTTGACGTATTGCCGCAGCCTGAATCTGGCTGCCCAGGACGTCAGGACACCCACGTCACGCCTCCTTCACCCGGAGGAGCCCGGTGCTCATGAGGCACACGCGGCCGCGGGCCTGAGCGGGAGCACTGCCACCTCACGGTAGAGCCCTTCTTGGGACGGCGCAGCGGGGGAGCAGTCGTCGGCGCCCGGTGCCACCGGCTCGCCAGGACGGGACGACACCGTCGGCCTAAGCTGGCCGAATGGTGCCTGGACCACCTCGGGCGCCGCGTGACGGTGCCCGATCGTTGTCTGCCGGGGCCGAAAGGGGCTCAAGATGGACGACTACCCCCTGATCGAGAACCACGGCCTGATCGGCGATCTGCAGACCGCGGCCCTCGTGACAACCGATGCGACGATCGACTGGTTCTGCTGTCCGCGCTTCGATTCGCCCAGTGTCTTCGGCGCTCTGCTCGACCGGCGGGACGGCGGCCATTTCACCGTCAGGCCGGCCGCGGGTTCCTTCACCACCAGGCAGCTCTACCACCCGGACACCGCCGTTCTGGTGACGCGTTTCATGACCGAGGCCGGAGCGGGCGAGGTGGTCGACTTCATGCCGGTGACCGGCACGACGGCGACGGACCGGCATCGTCTGGTCCGCATGCTGCGCTGTGTGCGGGGCAGCATGACCTTCGAAGGGGAGATCGCTCCGCGCTTCGACTACGGCCGCAAGCCGCACGAGCTGCACATCTCGGAGCACGGGGCCCTGTTCACTTCGGAGGACATGAACCTCGCCGTCCACGCCGTCCGTGAGCCGCAGGACGACCGACTGCTGACCATCCTCTCCGGTGACAAGGACCTGCGTTTCCGTCTGACCCTGCAGGCGGGCCAGCAGCGTGGCCTGATCATGGAGTCGTCTCCCGGCGGGCCGCCGCACGAGGTCCGAGTGGCGGAGTTCGAGCAGCTCTTCGACGAGACAGTCGGCTTCTGGCGCTCCTGGCTGGGCCAGTCCACCTATGCGGGCCGTTGGCGGGAGGCGGTGGAACGCTCGGCCGTGACGCTGAAGCTCATGACCTACGCACCGACCGGCGCTCTGGTGGCCGCCCCCACGGCGGCGCTGCCCGAACAGTTGGGCGGGGAGCGCAACTGGGACTACCGGTTCACCTGGATCCGTGATGCCTCGTTCTCGGTGTACGCCTTGCTGGGCCTGGGTTTCAAGGAAGAGGCGAAGGCGTTCATCGGCTGGCTGCACGACCGCGTCAAGGAGAAGGCCGGCGAAGGAAACGGCACCGGACCACTGAACATCATGTACCGCGTCGACGGCTCCTCCGACCTGATCGAGGAGACCCTGGAACACTGGGAGGGGTACTGCGGCTCCGCCCCCGTCCGCATCGGCAACGGAGCCGCGACCCAGCTGCAACTGGACATCTACGGCGAAGCGCTCGACAGCATCTACTTCGCGCACCGGCACGGAATGCACCTCGACAACGGGGGCTGGAAGGCGCTGCACACTCTGCTCGACTGGCTGGTCGACCACTGGGATCAGCCCGGAGAAGGGCTGTGGGAGACCCGGGGCGGCCGGAAGGACTTCACGTACGGCCGGGTGATGTCCTGGGTGGCCTTCGACCGCGCCCTGCGGATCGCCTATGACGACGGCCGTCCCGCGGCCGGCGGCCGCTGGGTGGGCGCGCGCGACGAGATCTACGCGCAGGTGCTCAGCCGGGGATGGGACCCGCAGAAGCAGGCCTTCGTGCAGCATTACGGTGACGACGTCCTCGACTCGTCCTTGCTGCGCATGCCGACGGTCGGGTTCATCACGCCGGGCGATCCGATGTGGAAGTCCACCCTGGACGCGATGGAGCGTGAGCTGGTCAGCGACAGCCTGGTATACCGCTACAACCCCGAGGCGTCACCCGACGGACTGCGCGGTTCCGAGGGAACCTTCTCTCTGTGTACGTTCATGTACGTCGACGCCCTGGCAAGGGCCGGACGCACCGACATGGCCAGGCTGGTGCTGGAGAAGATGCTCACGTACGCCAACCACTTGGGCCTGTACTCCGAGGAGATCGCCCTGACGGGACGGCAGCTGGGCAATTTCCCGCAGGCTTTCACACACTTGGCCCTGATCGATGCGGCGATCACCCTGGACGCGAAGCTCAACGGGGCGCCCAGGGGCGGGAGGTAGTCGCACGGAACCGTGCGCGAGGTTCACCGCCCGGCCTCCGTCGGGACAGAACCGAGGAGGACGACGGTGTCCCCCTTCTGAGGGACGGTCTCCTGCCGCTCGGTGACCGGAGCCAGCCGATGGTCGGCCCGGACCACGAAGAGAGTGTCGTGCTCCGCCGGCAGCGGGTCGGAGGCCGGCTGCACCACGAACCGCGCACCTCGCTCGTAGCGCTCCGCCAGGACGTGACGGACGAGGGAACGGCCGAAGAGGATGTCGCCGCCGGTGTAGGGAGCGACCACGCCATGGCTGTCGTGCGGTGGGCCGACCCGGTAGACGGGCCCTTCGACGTTGTCCTGCATCACGACCGAGGCGAGCGCGTTGAAGTCGTCGTCGTCGGTGGCCAGGAACACGGCCGTCACTCCTTCCAGTCGGGCCCCGGGGTTGATGGCCGTGGCCAGCAGATCGCCTGTGGCCAGGTCGATCCCCGTCTCCTTGATGCGTTCGCGCTGTTCGTCGAGGCCCGCCCACATCAGCACGTCCAGTCCCGCGGACCGCAGGGCCCGTCCTAGGTCGACCACCCACGGCTCCCCGCCCACCAGGAGAATGCGCGTGCCCGCCTCTCTGACGACGCCCAGCCGTCTGGCGACGGGTGCCGCCGTCAGCGAGTAGAGCAGCACGGTTCCCACGATCACCAGAAACGTGACGGGAAGGATCCTCGCGGCCCCGCTGATCCCTCGGTCGACGAGGCTGGCGGAGAAGGCCGATGCCGTGGCGGCCGCGACGATGCCGCGCGGGTCCATCCATCCGATGAAGGCCCGCTCGCCTCGTGTCAGACCCGAGTGCGTCGTCGAGAGGTAGGCCACGAGCGGCCGCACCACCAGGACGAGGATCGCGATGAGGGCGAGTGAGGGAAGAAGGACCGGTACCAGGGATGCCGGGGTGACGGTGGAGGAGATGGAGACGAACAGCAGACCGATGATCAGCTGGACGAGGGTCTCGAGGAAGGGGCGCCGAGCGGGCATGTCGAAGCCGCGGATGTTGGCGACGGCCAGTCCCGTGACGATCGCGGCGATGAGCCCAGTGTCGTCCCGCACGATGTCGCAGCCCGCCGATACGGCGATCACCGTGGCCAGTTGAGACAGCGTCCCCAGGGTCTCGCCGAGTCTCAGGGTACGCAGTGTGAACCACAGCAGGGCGGTTCCCACGGCCCCGCCGACGAGCCCGACGGCGAGGCTGATGGCGAACTGGCCGAGCTGGTATCCCCGGCCGATGTCGATCTGGTGCGTCGTGGCGATGGCGTGGAAGGTCAGCGCGCCGAGAATGCCGCCGATCGGGTCGGTCAGCGTCCCCTCCCAGATCAGGATGCGTCGTACCTTGTCGGTGGGCCGTACGAAGTCGAGCAGCGGAGCCACGACGGTGGGGCCTGAGACGACGAGGATCACGCCGAGCATCGAGGCCACGCGCAGCGGCATGTCGAACATCGCCGGTGACACCGTGGCGATGACCAGGAACGTGAGCAGCACGCCGTACACCAGCAGCCGCCCCACGATCCCCCGGGTGTGGCCGGTGAGCTTGCGCAGGTCGAGCCCCAGGCCGGCGTCGTAAAGGATCACCGCGACGGACATCGACACCAGGGCGGAGAAGGTCGGCCCCATCAACCTGTCCGGATGAATGACATCCGTGATCGCACCGGCGGCGAACCCGACCGGAAGCAGGATGATCAGGGCGGGGACGCGCAGCTTGCTCGCCAGGATCTGCGAGCCGGTGGCGAGCACCACCGTCAGGGCGAGTCCGAGAAGGATCTCGTCGTCGGTCACAGCGGTTTCCTTCGTCGGGGTCCGGGCGCGGGGGAGTGTCCACGATGAGGCCGGGCGATCAGCCGCCGGGTGCCGGACCGTCACCGGCCGTGCCGCCTCCACGCCGTAGCTCGGCGTCCGTGAGCTCTTCCAGCTCTCCGTGGGTGTCCAGCCAGTACGGGAGGACGACGGCCGGCACGACGAGTACGAAGGCCACCAGGGTGACGATCGCCAGCCACGTCAGTGTGGCGGGCGCACCCGCGGCGTCGGCCACGGTCAGCGAGGTGGGGAGGAGGTACGGGCGCTGGGCCATGCCCCAGGCGAGGACGGCGGAGCCGACGACCCCGACCGCCGTGACGCGCATCCACGCGCCCGGCGTCCGCCGGAGCAGCCAGGCGGTCGCGAGGGCGGCCACCCCGGCCACGACGACGAAGAGCAGTCCCAGACCGTGGGTGAGCCCGTGCCACACGTAGGGGGAGTCCTCGTGGGTGACGAACCCGGTGATCACCGCCAGAAGGGTGAGCACGGCGAGGCTGCCCAGGGCCCGCCACCTGAAGTAGCCGATCAGATCGGCCGCGTCGAACCGCCGTGCGTCCCCCGTGAGGAAGACCGCGCCGACGAAGGCCGTCGCCGCGATGGCGATCAGCCCGAACATCAGGGAGGTGGGATTGGCCCACGCGTCCACCGAGGCCTCGGTACCGGGCGCCACCCGCCCTGACGCGACCCCGCCGACGGCGGCCCCGAGGAAGAACGGTGTGACGACCGAGGCCACGGCGAACACGGCACCGTACAGCCGTCGGCCGACGAGCCGTCGGGAGGGCTTGCGGAACGCGAAGCCGGCGCCGCGCAGCACCAGGCCCATGGCGGCCAGGGCCAAGGGGAGCCACATCGCCGAGAACACGGTCTGGAACAGGATGGGGAAACCGGTCCACATGATGACGAGGACGAAGATCAGCCAGACGTTGTTGACCTCCCACACGGGAGCCATGGCATGGTCGATGAGCCATCGGGGACGCTTTCCGCGCTCCGCGCCCCCGGCGGTCAGATCCCAGAAGCCGGCCCCGTAGTCCGTACCGCCCGCAGAGGCGTACGCGGCCACGGCGAGGAGCAGCACCACGGCGATGAGGTCGGCGGTCATCGGCGGCCGCCTTCGGCCCCAGCGGCTCCGCCGTCCGCGGCCGGGGCGTCACCCGCGGGGACGGGCGCCCGTGGCCCGTAGGGAGTGTCCGTCTCCGGCGCGTGAGGCGACGGCCCTCCTGCCGCCCGCTGCTCGTCGGCGAGCCGCCAGCGCGTACGCATCTTGAGGAGGATGACGAGGAACGATCCGAAGAGGAACACGTACACCACCATCACCACGGCCAGCATGATCCAGAGTGTGGTGGAGCGGGTCGACGTCACCGCCTCGGCGACCCGCATGTTCTGGTAGACGATCCAGGGCTGGCGTCCCACCTCGGTGGCGATCCAACCCGACTCGACGGCCACGACGGAGGCGACGCCCGCACAGGCCGCTGAGCGGTAGAACCACTTCGACGCCGGAAGCCGTCGGTGCCGCAGCCAGACCAGGCCGTACCAGAGGGCGAGCAGCACCAGTACGGATCCGATCAGGACCATGATGTCGAAGGCCCAGTGGGCGATGGTCGCCTGAGTGGCCGTCGGCCGCTGGTCCGCCGGGACGGAGGTCAGGCCCACCACCTTCGTGTCCGGGCTGAATCCGGCCAGGACCGAGTCGAGCAGCGGGATCTTGAGGCCGCCAGAGACGGTGCCGTCCTCGTTCAGCCGCCCGAAGAGATACTCCGGTACTCGGGTGTCGGTCTCCCAGACGATCTCCAACGCGGCGAACTTCACGGGCTGCTTGTGGAACACCGACCGAGCGATGGAGTCGCCCAGGACGAACTGCAGCGGAGTGGCCACCGCGGCGATGGTGAACGGAACGGCGAAACCGAGTCGGTGATAGTGGTCCCGGCGGCCGCGCAGCCAGCCTACGGCGTAGACACCGGACACCATGAAGCCCGCGGTGAGGACCATGGCCACGACGAAGTGCCAGTACTGCGGCCCGAACATCGGGGTGAAGATCGCCTTCCAGACGTTCACGTCGACCGGGTTGCCCTCGGAGTCCAGGGAGAAGCCCTGTGGCGTATTCATCCAGGAGTTGGCCGCCAGAATGCCGAACGCTCCGAGGAGCGCCGCGGCCGGGAGGGGTAGCCCGAGCAGGAAGTGCGTACGGGGCTTCAGCCGCCGCCATCCGTACAGATAGATGGCGATGAGGACGGCCTCCAGGAAGAACGCCCAGGCCTCGACACCGAATCCGATGCCGAAGACGTCACCCCACCTGCCCATCAGCCCCGGCCAGAGCAGGCCGAACTCGAAGGAGAGCACCGTGCCGGTGACGATGCCGAGCGCGAACTGCACCGCCATGACGGCCGACCAGCGCCGCGCCAGGAGCAGCGCCGTGGCGTCCTTGCGGCGCAGCCCGCGGTAGTGCATCACCAGGGTGATGAAGGGAAAGGCCACACCCAGCGGGACCAGGATGATGTGGGACGCCAGGGTGAAGGCCATGAGTTCCCGGGCCGGCAGGAGTTGGGCCGGAGCATCCGCCAGCAGGTGGAACGAGGTGGGCATACACGCCTTCGCTGTTCGTGACGTCCGGAAGAGGGTCAGCCGCCGGTGGCGAAGCCCGGGAAGAGAGTCATCCCGCCGTCGACGTAGAGGGTGGTCCCCACGACGTAGTCCATGAGGTCGGAGGAGAGGGCGACCACGGCGTTGGCGATGTCCTCGGGGTCGCCGATCCGGTCGTACGGGATCAGCCTCAGGAGGTCCTGCCGGGCCTCGGCCGTCTCCCAGGCGGCACGGTTGATCGGCGTCTTGATCGCCCCCGGGGCGACCGCGTTCACACGGATCTTCTCCGGTGCGAGCTCCTGGGCCAGGGTCTGCATCATCATCTGCACACCGCCCTTGGAGGACGCGTAGTTCACGTGGCCCGACCACGGGATGATCTGGTGCACCGAACTCATGCAGATGATCTTCCCGGCGGCGCGGGACACCTCGGGGACCACGCCGCGGCGCCGGAACTCCTTGGCCGCCTCCCGGGCGCAAAGGAACTGACCGGTCAGATTGACATCGATGACCTTCTGCCACTGCGCGAGGGTCATCTCGGTGAGCCGGGCGTCCCGCTGCAATCCCGCGTTGGCAACCAGGATGTCGACGGTCCCGAACTCCTTGACCATCCGGTCCATCATGGCCGTGACCTGGTCCTCCTGGGACACATCCGCCTCGTATGCCGCCGCGCGCACCCCGAACGAAGCGATCTCCTCGACCACTTCCTCGGCGGCCTCACGGCCCGCCACGTAGTTCACAACCACGTCGGCACCGGCTCGGCCCAGGCCGATGGCCGTGGCCTTGCCGATGCCCGAGTTGGCTCCGGTGACCAGCGCCTTCTGGCCATGCAGCAGGCGTGCGGGGATCACACCCTGCGGTCCTTCCACGGTGGAACCCATGATGCCCCTGTCTCCTCGTTTCCTGCGGCTGCGCTCCGTGCCTGCCCGGCTGCAGCGGGGCAGGCACGGAGGTCACGGAACCACCGGCCGCGGCCGTCGGCATGCAGGGGGAACCCCCGTTGGGCCGTTGGGCCGAGCATCTTCGTCCGATCGGACCAGAGGCTCCGCTCTCAGCCCAGCCGGGCCATGAGGTGGTCGCCGACTCGCAGCGCATTCGCGATGGCCGTCAAGGACGGGTTGACCGCGCCGATGCTCGGGAAGAAGCTCGTGTCGACCACGTACAGGTTGTCGAGATCGTGAGCCTTGCAGTTGACGTCCAACGCCGAGGCGGCTGGGTCGGTGCCGAAGCGTACGGTGCCCGCCTGGTGTGCCGTCGCACCGATCGGCATGCCCTTGTGCAGATAGATGCTGTGGGACAGCAGGTGGTGCTCGTGCATGCCCAGGTGGCCGAGCATGCCCTGCAGCTTGTGCCGTAGCCGCTTCAGACCTTCGACGTTGTTCTTCTCGTCGAGAGCGAGGTGGATGCGGGCGTCACCATCAAGGGTGACCCGGTTGTCGGCCAGTGGCAGGTCCTCACCGCACAGCCAGAAGTCGACGGCGTGGTGCGCCAGCACCTCGAACGGCATGTCCGGCGTCACCGCACCGGCCCACCGTGGGGCCTCGCCGTGGATCTGCTCGGCGTCCGACTTGCCCAGCATCTGGATGCCGCCGAGCGGGTAGTCCCAGTCGTCCGCCCCGAGATACCAGTCGTGCAGGGCCAGGGTCTTCTGGAACTGAGTGCCGTTGGGCTCCTTCGACACCGCCATCAGGGCCAGGTTGTTGTGGCGCATGTAGAAACGGCCGACCACGTCGGAGCTGTTCGCCAATCCGTTGGGATGATGCTCGTTTGCCGAGGCCAGCAGCAGCGCCGCCGAGTTGACCGCCCCGCAGGAGACGACCACCACATCCGCCGTGAACCGGACCTCCGAACCGTCGGGAAGCCGGCCGACGACCGCACTGACGCTGCGTCCCCTCGCATCGGTCTCCAGGCGGACCACGTGCGTGTTCGTGACCATCTCGACGTTGGGGTGTCGCAGGGCGGGCTCGACGCAGATCACCTCGGCGTCGGACTTGCCACGCACGAGACACGGAAAGCCGTCCACCCGGTTGCAGCGGATGCAGACACTGGAGTGGGTGGCCCGCCCCCCGTCCTCCTGGCTGAGGTTGACACCGATCGGCAGGTGGAAGGGGTGCAGACCACGCTTCTCGAGGTCGTCGCTCAACTGCTGGATGCGCGGCTCGTGCTCCACGGGCGGATGGGCGTACGGGGCACTCGCCGCGCCCTCGGTCGGATCCTCACCGTGCCGTCCGTGCACGAGGTAGAGGTGCTCGGCCTGCGTGTAGTACCGCTCCAGATCCTCGTACCGGATCGGCCAGGCGGGGGAGAGGCCGCCGTGGTGCCGGAGCTCGCCGAAGTCCTCGGGCCGCAGCCGGAAGAGGGCGGCACCGTAGAACTTGGTGTTTCCGCCGACGTAGTAGTTGACCTCGGGCGGGAACTCACTGCCGTCCTTGTCCAGCCAGAACTCCGGCGCCCGGTACTTGCCCTTGACGAACACGGCCGTCGAATCCCAGTTGTCGCGCTCGCGTGGCAGATAGTCGCCGCGTTCGACGAGGAGTACGCGTTTGCCGGACGGGGCGAGTCGATGGGCGAGAGTGCCACCGCCGGCGCCGGTACCGATGATGACGACGTCGTAGTGAGGGGCGTCGCCCACGGCGACCACCGTCCTTGTGATCATGGCCCTGAACTGGCGTCGTGTCCCTTTTCCCCGCTGTGCGGGGCCGAGCGTCCCACCCGTTCGAACGTAGCCGTCCTCCCCCTGAACGGCGACCGGAGCGGTGGTCGCCGACCGGCCCCGTCCGTCACAGCACCGCGATCGGGTTCACCGGCGAGCCAGTGGCTCCGGGCAGCCGCAGCGGGGCGACCGCGCACAGGAAACTCCATCGCCCGGTCTGCGCGCAGACCGGGACCAGGTCCTCGAACTGCAGGTAGTCCATCAGATGGATGCCCATGGCATGGATGGCCAGGACATGCACGGGGAAGGAGATGCCCTGCACGGTGCTGGGCGCGGTGTCGTTGTTGCCGTCTCCGCCCAGGACAGCGACCTTCCGCTCGGCCAGGAACCCCAGGGCCGTCGGGTGGAGGCCGGTCCGAGCCGTCGCCGAGTTCCACGGGCCGAGTTCCGTACGGCGGAGGCGATGCCCCACCCGGACGAACAGCAGATCTCCCGGCCCGACGCTGACCCCTTGCACGGCCTCGGCCGCGGTCAGATCGTCCGACGTCACCTGGTCGCCCGGTTCCAGCCACGGCACGCCACGCAGCCGCGGGATGTCCAGGAGCACGCCCCGACCGACGATGCCGTCAGCGGCCAGGGCCACGGAGAGCGCACGGGCGCCCTCGGGCGTCACACTGCTCGCAGGCACCCCGCCGTACAGCTCCCCGTCGAGCACCACGTGGCAGAGCGCGTCGAGATGGCTGTCCGCGTCCCCGTGCACGTTCATGGCGAAGCGGTCGGTGGCGAAGTGCAGTCCCTCCGCGCCGAGGTCGTCCGGAGGAGGCCCGGTCATCCGGTGCACCGCGGGCTCGGGGTCGTCGGGGCCCGGCACGGTCTCGATCGGAGCGGCCAGCGACACCGTACGTCCGAGGCGGACCTCCGCGACGGCGGCCACGACCCGCTCGGGCGTCACGTGGCGGAGCGCGCCAGGCCGACCCTCCTCCGTCGATCGTGCTGCTCCGCGCCGTAGCCGCTCGTAGAGCGCCCGGAACTCGTGCGCGGGCATACCGGGATCGGGCACGGCCGCGGATCGTGCGGACGGAGTCATGGCGGCCCCCAGGGGCTGAGGCCCCACCTGAGCACATGTGTGGCGCCCGGCTCGAGCACGGTGAGATCCGTGCGGCTGCGAAAGGCGTCCGGCGGGCAGGACATGGCCTCCACGGCGACACCACGCCGACGCCGCTCGGGTTCCGCCAGTGTGTCGCCCGTGTACACCTGCACGTACCGGGCGCCTTCGCCGAGCCACAGATCGACACCCCGCAGCCCCGAGGGATGCGCCAGTCGCACCACGGCCCGGTCGTCGAGGGCGCGGTCGAGTCCGGTGAAGGCGGTGTCCAGGTTCAGACCGCCGATGGGGCGGGCGGTGCGGAAGTCGTACGGGGTGCCGTCGACGGACTCCCTGCCGATCGGCAGACCACGTTCGTCGGTACGCAGCAGATACCGGGCGGGAACGGTCAGCAGGGCACTGTCGACGAGGTCGGTGCCGATCGTGAGATAGGGGTGCTGTCCCACCCCGTAAGGGGCCGCCTCCGTACCGGTGTTGGTGGCGTGGACGGTGGTCCTGAGACCTTCCGGCCCCAGCCGGTAGTCGACACGGACCTCCACGAGGAACGGATATCCGGGCTGAGGACAGAGG
Source organism: Streptomyces gardneri (assembly GCF_006539185.1). GTDB lineage: Bacteria > Actinomycetota > Actinomycetes > Streptomycetales > Streptomycetaceae > Streptomyces > Streptomyces gardneri. The sequence goes on along the minus strand of NZ_BJMN01000066.1, from coordinate 14,644 downwards.
GTCGCGCCGAGCATCACCGCGTCATCGGTGCGGGCGAGCAGTTTCCACAGGGTCCAGCGGAGCAGTCCGTGGATCGCGTTGTTCTTGTCGACCTCTGTCAGGGGGAGTTGCAGGCTCCTGCCGCCGAAGTCGTAGCGCCCGTCGCCCACGCGGTTCGGCCAAGGGATGAGCAGTTGTCCTCGTCCGCCCGTGATGGCGGACCCCGCGGAGAACCCGTCGAGCAGAGGTCGGCCCTGCACGACGTAGTCGCGCAGGGCGCCGCCCAGCTGGACGACAACCGCGCTCTGTGCTCCGTGAACCAACCGCCATGACTCGCCGGTGGGGCCGAGGGGCGGGGATGACCCGTTGCGCGCGCCGGCGCGGACGGCATGCTCCGTGTCCGATCCGGCCGCCGATCTCCCGGAAGCGGATTCCCGGCGCATCAGCGAGAGAACCGCCGTGACGACGGCCTCGGGAGGCTGGTCGATCTCCACCACCAACGGGCGTTCGTCGGGTGCCGGCTCCTGGAGTTCCGCGAGCTGGCTCTCCAGCAGGCCCGCCGGGAAGAAGTGACCGTGCCGAGAGGCCAACCGCGAGCTCAGCAGCTCGCGCGAGCCGTGCAGGTACACCAGGAGCACTTCGCGGCGCCCGGCCAGCAGCGCGTCCCGGTACGCACGCTTGAGCGCGGAGCAGGTCACGACAGCCTGGCGACGGCAGGCGATCGCCTCGTCCATCCACTCCCGGATCGCTTCGAGCCACGGTCCCCGGTCGCTGTCCGTGAGGGGATGACCGGCGGCCATCCTGGCGCGGTCGGCCTCTGAATGGAACTCGTCCCCGTCCCGGAACGCCCAGCCGAGACGCTCGGCGAGGAGGCGCCCCACCGTCGTCTTGCCCGACCCGGCGACGCCGACGACGAGCACGAGTCGCGGCAGCTCCTCTGCCCCTGTTCCGCCTGCCACGGGTACGGGTCCCGGGACGTCAGGCACGCACCGGCCGGGGCGCGACGTGCAAGCTGAAGATCATGATGGCGACGGCGCCCACCATCCATCCGCCGCTGCGCGTGTCCGCTCGCCGACCGGGTGCAGTCGCGTGGGTCGTCATGGAGAGGCTCCTCCGCTCGTCCGGCCTGGCCGCCGAGGCGTCGCCGTCCGGTGGGTCGTACACCTCCAATCTGCCCCCCGGCGCCATCCGACGCATGTCGGTCGAGGGCCTTGGTGACCTTTGCCGAGGAACGCCCGGCGGCGATGACCGGGAGCAGCATCAGAGACCTGAAATCGAGGTCGTCACGGGCCATGGGGCGTCATCCGCCGGATGGGGTACTTCGGCAGCGTCGCCGAACCTGCGCACACCATTTGTTTCAGCGACTCGGTAGCTTCTCGACCAGGTGCCCTCGCACAAGGATGCCCAGCGGCACCCCCCTGTGAGGGCCTGTCGACGATGGCCCGAGGCGAGGAGAGCGGCATGTCCCGACCCGTCACTGTGGGAGTGGACGGCTCCGAAGGAAGCGTGGCGGCGGTGGACTGGGCCGCCGACGAGGCGGCGCAGCGCGGCGACGGCCTGCGACTGGTGTACGCCACACGGTGGGCGGAGCATCAGCTGGGGGCGATGAAGGTGTCGCACGAAGACCGCGCCGGCGCGGCCGAAGGCGTGCTGGCTGAGACCGAGCGGCGTGTCGGTTCCCGGCTGCCGGGCCTCGCGATGACCGCTGACGAGGTCGAAGACGCGCCCGCCAGCGTGCTGCTCGCCGCAGCTGCCGCGGCGGATCTGCTCGTCGTGGGCTCTCATGGGCTGGGTAGCGTCCGCGGGTTCATCGTCGGTTCGGTAGGGCAGGAGGTCATCGCGGCAGCAGAGCGTCCCGTGGTGCTCGTTCGCCCCGGATACGAGAAGGACAGCTCCGGTGCATCCGAGGGGAACAGCCGCCGGAAGGTAGTCATCGGACTGGATGTGAACGAAGTCAAGGACGAGCTCCTGCACTTTGCGTTCGATTTCGCCGGGCGGCACCGCGTCCCGCTGGAAATCCTGCACACGTGGCATGAATCCTTCATTCACCACCCCAGCACAGCCGCGAAGGACGAGAAGGCGGCAGCACTCGCCGACGCGGTTCGACCGTACCGGGACAGGTTTCCGGCGACGGAGGTGGCGGAGGTGTCCGCTCCGGGACGGGCGGCCGAGCATCTCATCGAGGCCGCGTCGGACGCGCGCCTCGTGGTCGTCGGTCGACGCAGGGCAGCGAGGGGCGCTCACATCGGATCGGTCACCCACGCCGTCATCCACCACGCCTCCTGTCCTGTCGCAGTCGTACCGCACACCTGACAGGTGAGGACACCTGGCTCAGTACGTTCGTGCTGTTCGCAGGGACGCTCGTGTTCGGAGTCAACCTGCTGGACTCCTTCCTGCAGGGCCTCACCGTCCAGCAGACCAACCGGCTGATCTGGACTCCCGACGTGGTCGGGTGCGTGCTGTTCCTGGTGTCGGGCCATCTCGCGTTCGCCGAGATCGGCCATCGCTCCCGGCCCTGCATCCGCTCGCGCAGCCTCGGCTGGTGGGTGGTCGCGGTCAATGAGTTCGGGTCGGTGCTTTTCATGGTCTCTGCGGTGGCCGCCTTCACCCGGCCTACGGCCCAGAGCCCGGTAAACGCCGACATCGCCAACTGGGGGACGTTGTGCGGTGCGCTGTGCTTCGCGCTCGGTGGCGCACTTCAGGCATTCGAACGTCCCTAGAACGCGTGATCCCGGCGTCGCGACGGCTGTCACGTCGATGTCTGTGCGCCGCGCACACGCACCACCGGGATGGCTGTGCTCCGAGCATGGTTCCGGCCGTGATGGCCTGTTTATGGTGCCTCGCATTCACACCGAACCCGATGGTGTGCGTGTCGGTACCAGTGCCAGGAGGGCAGCCGATGAGCGCAGTCTCAGTACAGTCCGGAACCGCCGGAGTCCCGGACGGGGCCGGCGGTCCGCAGCCCGTGGGTGCCTACTTCGAACGCATGCCGTTCGGGAGGGCCCATGTGTTGATCGCCCTCGCGCTGTTCATGGCCTTCGTCATCGAATCCTGGGAGCAGCTCGCCCTCGTCTATGTCTCCGCCGACCTGGGCAATGCCTTCGCCCTCGACGCCGGACGGATCGGGTGGGTCCTGTCGGCCGTGGCCCTCGGCATGATCCCCGGCGCGCTCGTCTGGGGGCCGGTCGCCGACCGCATCGGACGCCGGGCCGTGTGCCTGTGGAGCCTCGGTTCGTACGGCGCCGTGGCGCTGGCCAGCGCCTTCTCGCCGGACTTCACCACGTTGATGGTCACCCGGGTGCTCTCGGGGATGGCTCTGGCCGGTATCTACACCGTCACCTTCCCCTACTTCCTCGAACTGCTCCCGGTGAGGCTGCGCGGCCGGGCCGCCGTCTACCTGTCGATCGGCTGGCCCATCGGCGTCCTCGCCGCCGTCGGGGTGACCCAGGCGCTGTCCGGGATGGGCTGGCACGTCGTGGCCGTGGCCAGCGCGCTGGCGGCCCTGTGGGTGTTCGCGATCCGGGCCTGGGTGCCCGAGTCCCCGTACTGGCTGGCGGCCCGCGGTCGGCACACCGAAGCCCGTGCGGTGCTCCTGAAGCTCGGCGCCGAGGTCCCCGACGGCACCCGTTTCGCCGTGGTCGAGCCCGAGCGGGCCGGCAACCCCCTCGCCCTGCTGCGAGGCCGGCTGCTTCGCATCACCGTGCTCATGCTGATCGTGAACTTCGCGTTCAACTGGGGCTACTGGGGCCTGCAGACCTGGCTACCCACGCTGCTCATGGAGAAGGGGCTGAGCATGTCCAGCAGCCTCGGCTTCGTGGCGCTGAGTGCACTCTTCATGATCCCCGGCTACGTCTCGGCCTCGTACCTGACCGGGCGCTTCGGCCGCAAGAAGGTCTTCCTGCCGTACGTGGCGGCCGCCGCGGTCAGCGGCGTGCTGTTCGCCTACTCCGGCAGCCTCACCCAGCTGTACGCCGCCAACTTCGCGCTGTCGTTCTTCAGCCTCGGCGCGTGGGGTGTCTGGAACACCTGGAACGGCGAGTTCTACCCGACCGCGCTGCGCGCCACCGGATACTCCTGGGCCACCGCGGCTCAGCTGATCTCCACCTCGGTCGCACCGTCGGCCGTCGGGTACCTGCTGGCGCGTGCAACCGGCTTCTCCTCCACCGTGCTGTTCATCACCGCGTTCCTGGTGGTGGCGCTGGTCGTGGCCGTGCCGCTGCCGGAGACCGAGGGTCGCGATCTGGAGTGATATATAGGGGCAAATGGTGACAGGATCATGCGGGTGAGGCTGGGAGTGGACGTGGGACGCGTCACCACCGTCGCCGTGCTGGTCGACCCGGGCGGTCAGACGGTGGCGCGCGCGGTGGTGGACAGCGTTCCCGGCCTCGGCGAGTGTCTGCGCGCGGTGCTCGCCGCACTGCCCGGGGATCGGACCGGTGAGGTGGACACCGTCGGCCTCACCACAGACCTGGAGCGCCGGCCGTCGCGGCTGCGACCGGTGGCCGCCATGCGGATCGCCCCGCCCAGTCATCCGTCCCTCGGGCCGCTCGCGGGCTGGCCCGCGCAGGCCGCTCGCGAGGTAGGGCCGCTCCGCGCGGTCGTCTCGGGCGGATCCGCGCTCACCGGGCGGCAACTGGCTCCGCTCGACCGGGCAGCGGTCGCGGACTTCGCGCGGCGGGCCGCCGACGACGGTGTCACCGCCTTCTCGGTCGCGGCGGCCGGCGCGCTGACCCGCCCCGACCCGGAGCTTGCCGCCGCCGAGGTCATCGCCGAAGCCGTGCCCGGCGCGGAGATCACCTTGTCGCACGAGCTCGGGCGGTCGGGGCTGCGGGAACGCGAGAACACCGGCGTCCTCAACGCCGCCCTGCGGCCGTGGGCGGCACGCGTGAGCGATACGGCTGAACGCGCCCTGAGTGTCGGCGGTCTCCGGGCGCCGCTGCACCTGGCCCGCAATACCGGCGGACTGGTTTCCGCCGCGTACTTCCGCCGCTATCCGGTCCTCGCTATCGCCTCGACCACGGCGAGCGCCGTGCGGGGTGCCGCGCTCGCGGCCGGGGCGGACCGCGCCGTGGTCGTCGACGCCGGGGCCGCGGAATTCCGGTGCGCGAGCGTCACCGACGGCGAAGTGGAGAGCTCCGACACCGGCCCCGGGCTCGGCGGCGTCGATCTGGACCTGGCCCGGATCCGCACCGACGTGTTGGCCCGAGCCGACCTGGTCCGGACCGGCGCCGAGCAGGTCGCCGAACTGGTGGCCAGGGTCCGGCGACGGGCCCCCGGCGGTGTGCTCCTCGCGGCGGGCGGCGACTGCGGGCTGATGCCCGTCCGAGCCCAGGATCCGTCGGCCGCCATCGCCGCCGCGGCCTACGGAGCCGCCCGCTCGGACATCGTCGCCGAGGTCGATCAGGTCGCCGTCGCCGGGGGCCGTGCCGAACTCGACCGGCTCCTCGGGCTCGCCGGTGACCAGGCTCTGGCCCGGGTCGTCGCCGCCGGTGCCGCCCCGGCGACCGCCCGCGTCGCGTTCGCCGCCCACACCCCCGTGTCCTACCTCCCCGAGGGCGTTCACCGCCTCCGCGTCCGCGCCGTCGGATCCCCCTCGGGGATCCCGTCATGACCCGTAGCCGCCGCACATGACGCCCGGGGAGGAGACCGCGCTGGACGCGGCACGGCTGGAGGATCTCGCCAAGGGGGCACTGGTCCTCGCAGCAGGCGCCGAGCATTCCTCGTACCGGGCGAGCCTCGACTGGGCGCGGGCGGCCGTAGCGGAGCACGGGCCGGTGCCGCTGATCCATCCGGGCGACCTGGGATCCGAGCGGATGTGCGTCACGGTCAGCCTGCTCGGTTCGTCGGCCGCGCTCGCCGAGCAGCTGCCCACGGGCCAGGAGCCGCTCCGGGCGGTCCGGGCGCTGGAGCGCCGCCTGGGCAGGGCCGCGGACGCCGTCGTGGCGCTCAACACCGCGGCCGAGAACGCCCTGCTCGCCGTCGTCACAGCGGCGTCCTGCAGGCTGCCGTTGGTGGACGGGGACGGCTGCGGACGAGTGCTCCCCCTGCTGGAACAGACCACGTTCACCATCGCCGGGGTCGATGTCGCCCCGGTCGCCCTGGCCACGCCCGCCGGGGACGTGGTCGTCGTGGAGGCGGCCGGCAGCCGCGTGGAGGAGCTCGTACGGCCGCTGGTCCTCGCGGCCGGGGGCTGGGCGGTCGCCGCCTGCTACGCCATGGACGGCGAACGACTGGCGGGCGCCGTGGTTCCCGGCACCGTGAGCCGGGCCCTGGCGGCGGGGCGCCCGACACATGGTGGCCCGTTCGAGCTGTGGCAGCCGCGGCCCCGTCGACTGGGCATCGGGCGGATCACCGCCGTGGAGCACCCCGCGACGCCGGGACCGGACACCGCCGGGGGCACGGCGCTGCCGTCCCGGCCGACCAGTGTGGTCGTCTCCGAGACCGAGGGCCTGCACAGACGGTTCCGCCTGGAAGCACATAACGAGGTACTGCTGGTCCTCGCCGACGGCGCACCGGCCGCGCTAGCGCCGGACCAGATCCTGATGCTGTCCGCAGCCGACCAGCGGGTCCTGGACGTCGAACGTGCCATACCCGGCATCGAGGTGGAGATCGTCGTGATCCCCGCCGCACCCGCCTGGCACACCCCGCAAGGACGCCGACTGGCGGCTGCCGGTGGGCTCATCCTGCTGAGCCCGGACCCGGAACCGGATGCGACGCAGGTGCAACACCCGGACGCGGAACGACCCGAGGAGACCCGGTGGTGAGACGTCCCGACCTGTCCGCACCCATGACCGTCGCGGAGCTGGTGCAGTACGGCCCGTTGCCCGGCGTACGCATACTCGGCACGGCGGGGCGCGATGCCCAGGTCCTGGACGTACGCATCGTCGACCGGCGTGAAGCCCTCGACAGCCTGCGTCCACACACCGCGGTCGTCCTCACCGAAGCGCCGGCCCGGTCGGGATGGATCGTGGAGATGGCCCTGCGCAAGGCTTGGGAGCAGGCGGCCGCCTGCGTGGTCGTACCCGAGACGGCGGTGGCCGTGCATCCGCCGGGCGCACTCGCGGACCGCCTCGGCGTTCCGCTGCTGCTGATCGGTGGCGACGCGCTGGAAGGCGCCGTACGGATCGCCTCCGCCGTGTCCCGGCCGGACGCCGGCCGGACCGCGCTGCTGGCCGACGCCGCTCAGCGCCTCGCCGCCGCCGGCCCGCACGTCGAGCGCGTACTGGCCGCGCTGCACGCGGCGCTGCCCTCGACATCCCTGGCCCTCACCGATCCGGTGGGCGGGATGCTGGCCGGGCGGCGGGCGGCTCTCGACTCCGCGCACCCGGTGCGGCTGGACGTGCCGGGGCCCGATGGACACCCGCTCGCGGTTCTCGTAGCCGACTCCCGCTCCAAGGAGGCGGGTTGGGCATCGACGGTCGAATCGGTCCTGCGGATGGCGGTACCCCCGCTGACCGCATGGGCCGCCACTCGCCGCCTCGCGGAAGAACAGCTGGACCGCCGCAGCGAGTTGCTGCTGCACCAGCTGACGCATCCCTCCGAGGACGAGGACGAACAGGCCGGTGCCCACGTCCGGGCCGAGGCGGCGGCGCTCGGCTGGCCGCTGGCCGGGCCTCTGATCGCGTTCGCCCTGCGACCGGCCGTCGCCACGGAGGCCGGGCCCGCGCCGGGACCCGCGCTGCGTGCGCTCTGGGCCAGGTACGGCATCGGCGGACCGCTCATCGCGTACGAGGACTGCTGGGTGTCATGGCGTTCCGCGGCAGCCGGCAGCGCGGCCCCCGACCCGGAGGTGTGGCTGCGGCAGGGCGAGGCGCAGCTGCGTACGGCCGTCCGGGCGATCTGTGACCAGCTGCCGCTCGCCGGGGGAGTGGCCGGTCCGGCCGGCGGTACCGGCACGCTGGGCGTGGCGCTCGCCGACGCCAGAGCCGCCGCTGCGGTCGCCGCGGTACCCGGGTCGGTGGTCCGTGCCGACCGTATGGGACCCGCCCAACTGCTGTCCGCGTTGCCCGCGGAGGCGCTGAGGCGGCCCGCCGAGGTCGTGCTGGCCCCGCTGCTCGCCGCGGACCGGGATGGAACGCTGCTGCGTACGCTGGCGATCGTCCTGGACCAGGGAGCCGCCCCCTCGGCGGCGGCGGAGATCCTCGGTGTCCACCGGAACACGGTCGCGGCGCGCCTTGAACGCATCCGCGCACTCGGCTTCGACCCCGAGGACCCCGCCCAGCGACTCGCGCTGCACCTGGCCTGCCGCGTCCTGCTGGCCGAGTCCTGAGCGGGGAGCGGCGATGAAGACGCCACCACGCGGGGAGGGCCCGGTCGTCGAGGGGGATTCGGCAACCGGGCCCGGTTCAGGGCGGAGGCGGAGCGGTGGGGCCTCAGGACTCCACGCCGTAGGCGGACGCTGCCCGCCCACGGCTCAGCAGGCCCTGCCGGAGGTCTTCCCGTACCGCCTCGGCGGGGCGCTCCGCGACGGGACCGAAGCCGCCGCCCCCGCCGCTCTCGCAGCGCAGCACGTCGCCCTGGCGCACGGCCAGCGCGTTCACCTTGAGCAGTTCGCGCTCGCCGTCCCGGCCGGGGTTGAGGACGACGCGGGGCGCCGCGCCGGTGCCGCCGCCGAAGACACCCCACGCGGGGGTCACGGAACGCTCCCACCACAGTGAGAGGTTCTGGTCGGCCTCGAACGTGTACTGGCGCACCACGCCGTTGCCGCCGCGGGTGCGGCCGGCGCCGCCGGAGTCGGCCCGGATCGCGTACTCGGTGACTCGTACGGGGAACAGCGTCTCCAGCACCTCGACGGGCATGTCCCGCAGGGAGCCGTTGACGTTGTTGATCAGGCAGGACTCGCCGTCGTCGGTCTGCCACGCGCCCCAGCCGCCGACCGTCGCCTCCTGGGAGACGAAGAGCCTGCCGTTGCGCGGGTCGGTCCCGGTGAACTGCGCGATCATCGAGTCGCCGTAGCTGGCGGCGGCCGCTCGCGCGGGCACCGCGGGCGCCAGAGCCTTGACCACCAGGTCGATGACCAGACCGAGGTGGGAGTAGTAGTACTGGCACGCCGCCGGCTCGACGGCGGCGAGCATGGTGCCCGGCCGGGTGACCACCTTCAGCGGCCGGAAAGAACCGCCGTTGAGCGGGACATCACCGCTGACCAGCAGCTTGTAGCCGACCCGGCAGGCGGCGACGGTCTGCGCCGCACCGCAGTTGACGGGCCCGGTGGCCTGGTCGGCGCAGTCGGTGACGTCCATGGTCATCCGGTTGCCGTCGATCTCGACGCGCACGGTGACGTGGAGCGGGGTACGCAGGTCGATGCCGTCGTTGTCCAGGTAGCCGGTCGCCTCGTAGACACCGTCGGGAATGGCGGCGATCTGCTCGCGCTCCAGCCGCTCGGTCTGCGCGAAGATGGCGTCCCGCGCGGCGAGGACGGTCTGCAGCCCCCAGCGGCGGACGATCTCGGCGAACCGCTTCGCACCGGTACGGGCGCAGGCCACCTGGGCGCGCATGTCCCCGAGGGTGGGCTGCGGGAAGCGGACGTTGCGGGCGATCAACGCGTGCGCCTGCTCGCAGGGTTCGCCGCCCTCGTAGATCTTCAACGGGCCCATCCGCAGGCCCTCCTGATAGATCGAGGTGGAGTCCATCGAACCTCCGGGGTCCTTGGAGCCCATGTCGATCCAGTGCGCACGGGACGCGGCGAAGCCGATCAGCTCACTGTCGGCGGTGTCCTCGGTGAAGATCGGCGCGTAGACGGTGACGTCGTTGAGGTGGGTGCCGCCGATGTAGGAGTCGTTGAGGACCCACACGTCGCCGGGCTTCCAGACGTCCGCGCCGTACGTCTCCTCGGTGGCCCGGGTGCACACCTCCAGGTTGCCCAGGAAGATCGGCAGGCCCGAGGACTGGCCGAGCACGTTGTGGTCCCGGTCGAGGAGCGCGACCGCGCAGTCCTTCGCCTCGTAGATGGTGGGCGTGTAGGAGGACCGGATGAGGGTGGTGTTCATGTCCTCCGCGGCCTGCAGCAGCGCGCAGCGGATGATCTCGGTGGTGACCGGGTCGACGACCCGGCTGCCGGTGTCGGTCATGCCGTGGCTCCAACCTTGATGACGAGGAAGCCGTTCTCGTCGACGGTGACCGACGAGTCCGGGGGGACGACGGTGGTGGAGGTGGCCTCCACGATGACCGCGGGACCGTCGACGCGCTGCCCGGGTGCGAGCCGCTCGCGGCGCAGAACGGTGGTGTCGTACGAGCGGTCGCCGAAGACGACAGGCCGCTGCCGGACGGTGTCGGAGACGTCCTCGTCGGCGGCGTACGGCACTGGTACGGCCTCGGGCAGCGCGCCGAGCGCGGTGCTGCGCAGGGTGACGAACTCGACGGGCGCCTCGGGCGTGGCGTGCCCGTACCGGCGTTCGTGGAGGGCGGCGAAGCGCGCGGCGGCGGTGGCGAGGAAGCCCTCGCCGGCCGGTTCGGCGGCGGAGAGCAGCGGCACGGCGAGGGTGTAGTCCTGGCCTTCGTACCGCATGTCGACGACGTGTTCGACCCGCTGGCGCTCCACGGGGACGCCCTGCTCGGCGAGTGCGGCCAGCGACTCGTCCTCCAGGCCGGCCAGCGCGCGGGCCATGGCCTCACCGTCCAGGTCGGCGCCCGGGGTGAAGAACTGGCGGGTGAGGTCGCGGCGGACCTCGGTGCCGAGCATGCCCCAGGCGGAGAACGCGCCGGGGAAACGTGGCACGACGACCTCGCCGATGCCGAGCTCGCGGGCGATCTCCACGGCGTGCATCGGGCCCGCGCCGCCGAACGCCAGCAGGACGAACTCGCCGGGCTCCAGGCCGTGTTCGACGGTGAGCGTACGGATCGCCTGGGCCATCTTGGCGTTGGCGACGTCGCAGATACCGCTCGCCAGTTCCACCGGCTCCAGTCCGAGCTCACCGGCGAGCGTGGTGACGGCCTGCTGTGCCGCGGCCACGTCGAGCGTCATGTGGCCGCCGGCGAACCAGTCCGGGTCGACGCGTCCGAGCACCGCGTTGGCATCGGTCACGGTGGCCTGGGTACCGCCGCGCCCGTAGCAGGCCGGGCCGGGGACGGCTCCGGCGGACTCCGGGCCCACGCGCAGGCCACCGGCCTCGGCATAGGCGAGGGAGCCGCCGCCGGCGCCGATGGTCTGCAGGTTGACCAGCGGCATCAGGACCGGGAAGCCGTCTGCCGAACCCTCGTTGGAGACGTCGGGGCGGCCGTCGAGGACCAGCGAGACATCGAAGGAGGTGCCGCCCATGTCCACGCAGATCGCGTTGCGCCGGCCCAGCAGGCCCGCGGCCGCCGCGCCGCCCATGGTGCCGCCGACCGGCCCGGACAGCAGGGTCTGCAAGGGGTGGCGGCGGGCGTAGGAGGCGTTCACGATGCCGCCCGAGGACTGCATCACCTGGACCGGGACGGTCAGGCCGTGCTCCGCGAACCGCCCCTCGATCCGGCCCAGATAGCGGCGCACCACGGGGCCCGTGTACGCCTCCAGGACGGCCGAGGACGTCCGCTCGTACTCGCGCCACTCGCCCGCCACCTGGTGCGACAGCACCACGACGACGTCCTCGCCGAGCTCCTGCTCCAGGATCTTCCCGGCCAGCAGCTCGTGATCCGCGTTCACGTACGAGAAGAGAAACGAGACGGCGACCGCGTCGAAGCCCTCGTCCTTCGCACGTCGGGCGGCGGCCCGTACGGCGATCTCGTCGAGGGGTTCGAGCTCGGTGCCGCGCCAGTCGAAGCGGCCGCTCGCCTCCATCGTGTCGCGCCGCTCGACCAGCGGCTTCGGCTTGCGGTAGTGCAGGTCGAACATCCGGTCCCGGTTGCCGCGGGCGATGTGGTAGACGTCCCGCATCCCGGCCGACGTGAGCAGCAGGACGCGGGCGCCCTTGCGCTCCAGCAGGGCGTTCAGGCCCTGCGTGGTGCCGTGCACGAAGAAGGAGATGTCGCCGGGCGAGTTCACCGCCCGGCCCAGTGAGGCGAAGACTCCCTCGGCCAGGTCGCCCGGGGTGGTGGGCGCCTTTGCCGCGAAGTAGGTACCGCTGTGTTCGTCATAGGCGACGACATCGGTGAAGGTTCCACCGATGTCCATGGCCACCCGGTATGTCATTGCGCCTCCCGGCTTTCTCAGGGGATCGCCGAGGACGCTAGCCCGAGGCTTCCGAGGAGGGCTGTGCGCGGCGCATGGGCGGCAGGCCGCCACAGTGCGCCGCGCCTGGTTCAGTGATTGCCGACAGGGACACCGCCCGGCTGCTGCACGTCCTCGTGCAGGTGGACGATGCGCCACTTCGCGTCGACGCCCTGCTGCAGGACCGCGGTGTTGCGGACCAGCTCCGGGCGCAGCTCACCGACCGAAGGATCGGGCGCGAAGTCCACCCGCAGCCAGAAGCGCAGCACCGCAATGGCGCCGAAGACGTCCACGACCTGCCCGTACGGCTCCAGCCCGCTCTCCACCGGCCCCTCGCCAACGGCCGGGCGTTCCTCGCGCACCCGGTCCAGGTCCGGCTTCCCGAAGAGCAGCCCGGCAGTCCCGGAATCCCACACGGTCGCCTCCGGGTCCAGGCAGGCGTCGATCCGGGCGCGGTCCCCGGCCGAGTAGGCCTCGTACATGGTGGTGATCACCTGCCACACAGCGGCTGCCGTCTCAGGGGCCGCGCCGGGCCGGGCGCCGACGGGGAACGAGGGGAATGCGGCCATGGCGGGGCCTCCTGGAGCTGAGGGGGGAGAGAGGTCGCGCCGGGCGGGGCGGCGACGGGCAGCCAACCTACACACCCAGGTCGTGGCCCCAAGCCGCCGGTTCGGCTCCTGGGTGGGCCGCTTGGAAGGCGTCTGCCACGCGTGTTCCTCCGCGGCGCGCCTGGGGACCATGCGGTCGATCCTCCCCAGATTCTCCCCAGCCAGGGGCGCTTCGGCAGCGGCGCCGAGCCCGGTTTCCGGCTCGCCGCGGCGGCTACGCGTGCGCATCGTCCTTTTTGCCACGCCCGCGCCGCGGTCGGCGGCGTGGTGGGCCGTGGCTGGTGGTGTGGTGGCGAGGCCGCTATTCATGGCGGCTGGCCGGCATGACCGACCTCAGTGCCCGAGGGCCGCCTTCGCCGCCACGATGACCAGTCCAAAGGTCAGATTGACCGTGCCCTCGACGGCCGCCTGGCTGCGGGACGCGCCAGCCTTCAGGGCCCCGAGCAAGGCCCAGGCCACCTGCTGCGCTACCGCGACCGCCAACGCGAGCCACCCTGCGCCCTTGACTTCCAGCCCCAGGAGAGGGCTCACCGCCAATGCCATTGCCGGCAGTACAGTCGCCTGGACGATGAGACTCTCGTGCCGTGCGGCCCCTCGGACCTCTGCCCAACCGACGGGCTGGCCGACCAGCCGTGCGCCGGCGAGGCTCGCATAGACGTGGGCAGCCCAGAAGACCACGCCGGTCACGAGCAGCAACACCACGACCTGGATCCGGGGGAAATCGCCGACCGCGCTGGCCGTGGCAATCACCGAGGAGGCGAGGAGCGACCCGTAGACGGCGCCCGCATAGTCCGCCCGTGACACCGACCGGCGGGGCCGGTCGCTGCGAAGCCATGGGAAGAGGCAGTTCACCTGCCCAAGCTACATAGCCCCCATTGGCTTTCGCCTGTCCCACACGCGAATGGCGTACTCGCCCGGCGGCTGATGCCTCATCGGGGGCCGTCCGCTCCCTGACCGGTGGGGCGCTCCGCACCGCTGGAACAGCGTGATCCAGTCGTCCTTCATGCTCACGACGATCCAGTCGAGTTCCTCGGCCTTGGCGAGGGCGTTGTCCGCCGCCTTCGTGTAGGCGTACTCGCGTTCTGCGTCGTCGTGGCTGATCAGGAGGGCGAACGAGGCCGCGGTGAGCATTTCTATGTCCACGTCGGCGTTTCCGCAGGCGAACAGCGGTAGGCGTCCGGTCCTGGCGTAGATGTGCTCCGGCTTGCCGGCGCCCAGGGCCAGTCCGCCGAGCATCCGGTCGGTCCGTACGATCCGGCCGTCGGTGTACTCGTAGGCGGGCGCCGTCCCGATGACGTTCTCCTTGGGCAGGTTCCAGAGCTCTTCGGCGAACACGCGCATGAAGTCCCGGCCGCCGCCGGAGCAGACGAACACCCGGAAGTCGTGCGCCTTGAGGTAGTCGAAGAGTTCGAGCATGGGCCGGTACACGAGGTCGGTGTAGCCGACGTCGAACCTGGGCTGCCTGACGGTCTGGGCCCATCGGCGTACCTGGGCTTCGAACTCGTCCGGTGTGGTCCCTGCCCAGGAGCGGGCCGCCGCGCTCTCCACGCTGGCCACGACCTCGGGATCCTGGGTCGCCAGTCCCTCGAAGAAGGCGGGATCCCGTTCGACGATGGCCTTGTACGGCTGGTGCTCGACCAGCGACGGGTCCTGCTGCGCCGCCTGGGACCAGACCCTTATGAGGAAGTCGAACTGCGGGGGCGCGGGCTGCTCCACCCACAGGGTGCCGTCGTTGTCGAACGTGGCGATCCGGTCCGCCGGCGGCACGAACGCCGCCCCGGGCCGCGTGACCGACTCGACGAAACTCGACGACCGCGCGTCTGGAGCCGCTGTCGCACCAACTGGCGAGGTCCACATCTGTCATCCGATCACCCCCTGGCTCGTGCCCAGGGCAGGCCGTGGCGGGCGCCCGCCGGCGTCCCATGACACGGTC
>NZ_BJMN01000065.1 GCF_006539185.1 Streptomyces gardneri | reverse complement strand
CGGCCGGGGCGAAGATGTGGTGCGCGTCGCGGAGGTACCGCTCGATGGACCGGTCCGTGAAGAGGCCGGCGGCGGCGTGGATCTCCATGGCGTTGCGGCCGGAGTCGATCGCCGACTCGACGTTGACGAGCTTCGCGTTCATCAGCTCGGCGTCGCAGGACATGCCCTGGTCGAGCAGGTGCACGGCGTGGTACGCGGCGAGCCGGGCCGTCATCAGCCGGGACTGCATCTGGCCCAGCTTCAGCTTGACCGTGGGCAGGTCGTGGAGCGGCTTGCCGTAGCGGATGCGCTCGGAGGCGAAGCGGGTCGTCTCCTCCAGGATCGCCTGGTGGATGCCGAGGGAGACGGCGGTGAGGTTGGCCCGTCCGTACAGCACGCTGGAGGAGTACGCGACGGAGAGGCCGTCGCCCTCGTCGCCGAGGCGGTTGGACGCCGGGACGCGGCAGTTCTCGAAGATCAGCTCGCCGAAGCTGAAGCCGTGGAGCCCCATGGCGGGCTGCTGCGGACCGGTCCTGAATCCGAGGCGATCGGATTCGACCAGGAATGCCGTGAGTCCCTTCGAGCCGGGACCGGTCCTGACCACTACGCCGTGCAGATCGCCCACGTGGCTGTTTCCGACGTAGACCTTCCTGCCGTTGAGGATGTAGTCGTCGCCGTCCCGGACCGCGCTGGCGTTCATACCGAGGACATGGCCGCCGGACTCGGGTTCGGTGACGGCGATGGTCGGCAGGCACTCACCGGCGGCGACGGCCGGAAGCCAGGTCTTGCGCTGCTCGTCGCTGCCGAAGTGGACGATCTTGGCGGTGCCCAGCTGCGAGGCCTGGACCATGGCGCCCATGGCGCCGCTGACCCGGGAGAGCTCCTCGATGATGATCGTCTTGGCGAGGTGGCCGGCGCCCATACCGCCGTATTCCTGGCTGATTGTCGCCCCCAGCCAGCCCTGTTCGGCGATGCGCCGGGAGAGTTCGTGATGGACCGTCCGGGACGCTTCCATCTCGGCTATTCGTGGCCGAACCTCACTCTCTGCGAAGTCTCGGACCGTTTTCCTGAGTTGATGATGCAGTCGACTGCTGAAGTAGCCGTCCATTCGAGCCTCCCCTGCGAAACGCCTGCTCGTTCTGTCGATCGAGCAGGTGGTGCATCGGCAGTGGTCCCGTCCCGAACAGGCCGACGTCTTCATGGTGTTGATCTTTCCGGGACGGAGCAATATCGCCACGACTTTTGTCTTAAACAGGAGCTGTTGACGATTGAATCTGACTGTGTTTCGTGTGGTGTTGGCCCCCTTGCACCGATCCGGAGTCCATTCCCCGTGGGCATCTTTCTGCCACATGCCAACGGCAACGGATCCCCGGGCATATGGCCATGAGGTCACCGACGTCGCCACATGAGCACCTTCATCACCATGGAGGCGACATTCCGCTTCCTGTCCGATCCGGCCCTCGCCCCGGGAACACGGGCCTTGCACCCGCCCTCCCCACTTCGGGAGCCCTCACCACGGGCGTGCGAGCGCAGTCAGGGGCGCGTGGAAGCGTTACGGAGAGTGAGCGTTGCGACACCGGCGCGTGCCCCCGCGCGGGCGCCGGAAAGGGTTCGTGACCACCGTCGAAAGTGCGGTATTGTTCTCATGCGCGTTCGGCCAGGGGAAACCCCAGGTCAGACGGGCACCGGGACGTGGCGCAGCTTGGTAGCGCACTTGACTGGGGGTCAAGGGGTCGCAGGTTCAAATCCTGTCGTCCCGACTCGAAAGAGTCGTTGATCGAGGGGCCGTTTCAGAGCGATCTGAAACGGCCCCTCGATCGTTTTCGGGCGCGGTCCCGCTGATCGCTCGGCGGCGCGGGGTTCACCAGGTGGGGCCGAGGCGCAGGAGATGGTCGCGGACCCTGGTGGTGTGCGGGTTGTCGGGGACGCCCGGCCGCTGTACGAGGTAGGCGGTGTTGATGGGCGGGTCGTCGGTCTCGTGCAGGGCGACCAGAGTGCCGGCGGCCAGTTCGTCCTGGCAGAGGTAGCGGGGCAGGACCGTGAAGCCGGCGCCCGCGGCGACCGCCGCCAGGACTCCGCGCAGGTCGGGCACGGTGACGGCCGCGCGGCGGTTCAGACGCCGGTCGAAGACGTGCCGCCAGTAGCGGCGGGCGATGGGGAGGTCCTCCGCGTACGTCACGAGGGGGACGGTGTGCAGGACGCCGGGGCCTTCGGTGGTCACCCGGCCGTCGAGGCGCTCGGCCCACGCGGGCGCGGCGACCAGGACGAACTCCTCGTCGAGCAGCGGTACGGACGTCAGCGTCCGGCCGCGCGGGCGACTGGTGGCGATGGCCAGGTCGTGGCGGCCGGCGCGGAGTTCGTCGAGGAGGGGTTCGGTGAGTCCGGTCGCCACCCGGAGCTGGACGCCGTCCGCCACGAGCGGCGCGAGGGCGGGGAGGACCCGCGTGCACAGCAACTCGGCGGGGCCCGCGAGGTGCACGGGGGCGGTCGCGCCCTCCGCCGCGGGGCCGTGACCGGTGGCCGCAAGCAGGGCGTCGAGCGGGTCCATGACCCGTGCCGCCAGGTCGTGCGCGTACTCCGTCGGAGCGACGCCTCGCGGCAGACGGGCGAACAGCTCCCGGCCGGCCTGCCGCTCCAGGGTGCGGACCTGTGTGGTCACCGTGGGCTGCGAGATGCCGAGCAGCTGCCCGGCGGCGGTGAAGGAGCCGGAGCGGTAGACCGCGAGGAACGTGCGCACGAGGTTCAGGTCCAACGGCGACGAGCGCGCGGGAGGCGGAGTGGGTACCGCCTCCTCCGAGCCATCGGGATTCCTATGCTTCACGGGGAGAAGCATAGTCAGGGGGATGGCCCGGAGGGGTGGCCGGAGTGGGCCGGCCGGTGGCCGCGGTCAGGCCATCTTCTGGAGGACCTCGGCTGCGAGCGGGGCGGAGGAGGACGGGTTCTGGCCGGTGACGAGGTTGCGGTCGACGACGATGTTCGGCACCCACGGCTCGCCCACCTGGACGTCCACGCCGGCCTCGACGAGCCGGGTCTCCAGGAGCCACTTGGCCTTGTCGGCGAAGCCGGCCTGGGTCTCCTCGGCGTTGGTGAAGGCCGCGACCTTGTAGCCGGCGAAGGCGTTGGTGCCGTCGGCCTTCGTGGCGGCGAGCATGGCGGCGGGGGCGTGGCAGACGACCGCGAGGGGCTTGCCCGACGCGAGGGCGTCGACCAGGATCCGGCCCGATACCGGGTCGACGGCGAGGTCCTCCATGGGGCCGTGACCGCCGGGGTAGAAGACGGCCGCGTAGTCGTCGAGGCGTACGTCCTCCAGCGTGATCGGGTTCTTGATCTCGTCGATGGAGGCGAGGGTGGCGGCGACCTTGTCGGCGCCCTCCTGGCCGCCGTTGACCTCGGGAGCGAGGCTGCCCCGGTCGACCGTGGGAACGACGCCGCCGGGCGTGGCCACCACGATCTCGTGACCGGCGGCCTTGAACACCTCGTACGGCGCCACGGCCTCCTCCGCCCAGAAGCCGGTGGGGTGCTTGGTGCCGTCGGCGAGCGTCCAGTGGTCGGCGCCGGTCATCACGAAAAGGATCTTGGACATGCGAGGGGCTCCCAGGGTCGTCGGTGCGGCGATGTCTTCGACGCTATGCCCGCCGCCGAGAGGTTTCCAATGGAGAATCCGATGTCCGGCATGGGAACTCCGATGGGTCCTGGGGAATACCGTCTCGGCGGCTCCGACCTGCGGATTCGCTCAGCTGGGGGTGGGGTCGGGAGCGGTGGCCGGGGCGGTGAGGCCCGCGAGGACCAGGGCCCTGGCGACGGCCGGGAGGTCCAGCGGGTCGCCGTCCGGGTCGGTGGGGCGCAGCCGCTCCAGCAGCAGCCCCGGCTCAAGCCGGTGCGCCTCGGCTGCGGCCAGAAGCGTGTCCGCGCCCGGCCCGTCGGTGGTGGCGTCGATGCGGTCGGACAGGTCGCCCACCGCCCGGTCCCGGTCGACGAAGCCGATCATGCCGCAGTCCAGGCCGTCGTCGCCGAGGTCGTCGGGATACGTCGCACGGGCCCAGGTCCCGTGCTCGTACCAGTAGACGCAACCCAGCTCGTTGCCCTCCAGCCGGTCGCGCAGCTCGTCGTACGGGAGCCACTCCGGGCCGCCCGCGAGCATGTCGATCGGCGGCTCGTGCCACTTGACCTCGCTCGACTCGTCCTCGCCGTAGAGCACGAACCGGCCTTCGCCCATCCGGGACATGGTCCACCAGGTGCAGCCCGAGTCGTCGTAGTGGAGGCCCTCGGCGTCGATCCAGACGCCGGTGCGGTAGCCGCTCCGGCGCTGCTCGTCCTCGATGGTCGCGCCGACCGCGGCGCGCAGTGCCCACCGGGCCCACAGCGCCTCGCCCGTGGGGAGGTCCTCCGGCAGTCCCGGACGGTGAATGGTCATGGGTGCCCCCGTGTGTCGTCGTAGATCAGAGACCGTATCGGAGGGGTCCGACACGGTCTCCGTTCGTCTGGGGGCGGTCCGTCAGTCCGTCAGTCCGTCTTCGCCGGAGCCGGAGCCGGAGCCGGAGCCGGAGCCGGAGCCGGGTCCGGGTCCGGGGCCGTGCGGGCGAAGTGGCGGGCCGTGGGGGCGAGTGCTGCCGCTGCCGGTACGAGGAAGCAGGCGGCGGCGCAGACGCCGAGGACGGGCGTGACCCCGAAGGCGTCGATGGCCGGGGCGATCAGGGCCAGGCCGACCGGCGCGAGGCCGTACGACACGAGGAAGTCCAGCGAGGAGACCCGGGCCAGCTTGTCCGGGGCGACCTCGCGCTGGGTGGCCGTGAACCAGGGCACGTTGAACAGCTCGATCCCGATCCCGGCGACGGCGTAGGCGGCGACGACCACGAGCGGGTGCACGGGCAGCATCAGGCTCAACGGCGCGACGCCGTAGGCGGCGAGCCCGGCGAAGGCGGCCCAGCCCTGGGAACGCGGCCGCAGACGGGCGATGACCAGCGCTCCGGCGAGCGCGCCCACGGTGTACGCGGTCATGGCCGCGGCCAGCACCCACTGGGTGTCGTAGCGGTCCCTGCTGATCAGGGGCAGCGCGACGCTGGTGGCGGAGTAGCCGAGGGCGATGACCGCGACGAGGGCGGCCAGTCCGGCGAGGAACCACGGGTGGCGCCGCGCCTCGCGTATGCCCTCCAGGAACTCGGCGCGGAAGCCGGCGCGCGGGGCGGGTCCGGCGGCCCGGTCCGCCGCGGTGACCGAGCCGGTCGCGGCGGCGGGCCTGCCGGGGACGAGCGCGGCGACCAGCCAGAGCAGACCGATGCCGAGCAGCAGCGTCCCGATGTCCAGGAAGGCCGCGAGCAGCGCGGTCAGGGCGGGGCCGGTGAGCGTGGAACCGCGTACGGCCATGGTCATGGCGGCGTTGGCCTGCTGGCGGCGCTCGGGGTCGACGGTCTCGGCGGTGAGCGCCTGGAACGCCGGGCGGCACGCGCCCTGTCCGGCGCCCGCGAGGGCGGCGGCGGCCGTCATCAGCACGAGCGAGCGGCCGAGGCCGAGGGCGAGGAGGGGCGCGGCGGCCGCCGCCGCGAGCGCCGACCAGAGGACGACCGCGCGGCGGGAGTGCCGGTCGGCGAGCACGCCGCCGACGGCGACGGCGGCGAGGAATCCGGCGGTGCGCGCGGCGAGGACCAGACCGAGACCGGCGGCGCCGAGGTCGCGGTGCAGCACGGCGAGCCCGAGGACGAAGGGGAGGGCCCAGGTCGCGAGCCCGGAGGCGGTGGTGCCCGCCCACAGGCGCAGGAACGCGGTGTCGCGCAGGATCGAACGCGGGGGCGGAGTCTCGGACTTGGCCGCTGTGGTCGCGGGTGTGGTCGCCACGGTGTGGGTGCTCCTTGGAGGCAGGGGTGAGTGGGCGCGGAGGGGCCGGGGGTTCGGTGAACGGGACCCCCGGGGTCGTTAATGAAAATGAATACCATTACAGTACCCTTCGAACGCGGCACTCCTGCCCGGTGCACGACAACACCCACGCCTTATCCAGGCCCCCGCAGACCGGAGACCTCCCATGCGCCACCCCACCCGCCTCGGCATCGCCCTGGCCGTCCTCATCGCCACCGCGGGCTGCTCCGCGGCGAGCGGCGACGGCTCCGCGCCGGACGCCAAGCCCGCCGACGGCGCGTCCGCCGCGGCGAGTTCCGTCACCAGCTGCGGCCGCCAGGTGTCCTCCTCCGAGCCGCCGAAGCGGGCCGTCGCCCTGGACCAGGCCTCGACCGAGACCCTGCTCGAACTCGGGCTGCAGGACCGGATGGCGGGAACGGCCAACCTCAAGACGAAGATCCCGGCGCGGTACGAGGCCGCGTACGCCAAGGTCCCCGTCATCGCCCCGAAGATCGCCACGGCCGAGCAACTCCGTGCGGCCACGCCCGACTTCGTCCTCGCGGGCTCCTCGGACCTGTTCACCAAGGACCGGGCCGGCACCCGTGAGGAGCTGGACGCCCTCAAGGTCCCGACCTTCGTCAGCGCCGTGGACTGCCCGGAGCGGAACCAGGCCGGCAAGACCCCCTTCGAACTGCTCTTCTCCGACTACGAGAACCTCGGCAAGGTCTTCGGGGCCGAGAAGCGCGCCGATGCGCTCGCCGACCTCCAGCGGGCCGCCGTCGCCAAGGCAGGCGCAGGCGCCTCCAAGGTCCCGCAGGGCGCGGACGCGCCGACCGTCGTCTACCTCTACTCCGTCTTCAACGGCATGCCGTACGTGGCGGGCGGGACCGGCCTCCCCAGCGAGATGAGCCGGATCGTCGGCGCGAAGAACGCCTTCGACGACGTCGACGAGGACTGGCCGGAGGTCTCCTGGGAGGAAGTCGCCAAGCGCGAGCCGGACTTCATCGTGATCGGCGACCTGTCCGAGCGCGGCCGGCCGGGCGACAGCGCCGCCGAGAAGCGCGCCTCGATGAAGGGGCACCCGGTGGTCTCCCGCCTTGCCGCGGTCCGCGACGACAAGATCCTCGAAGTGCCGGGCATCGAGCTGGACCCGTCGGTGCGCTCGGTGCACACCCTGGGGCTGCTCGCGGACGGGATGAAGGACCTCGGGTATGCCCGCTGATCCGGTCGGCGGGGCCGGGGAGGCGGTGGACCTCCTGGCGGTGGGGCCCGACAGGTCCGCCGGGTCCGACAGGTCCGCCGGGTCCATCGGGGTCGCCGGCTCTGCCGGTTCCGTCTCCGTCGGTTCCGTGGGTTCGGTCGGTTCCGTGGGTTCGGTCGGTTCGGTCGGTTCCGTCGGGGACACCCGTCGGTCCGGGGCGGCCCGGCTGGTCCTCTTCCTCCTCGCCGTGGCCGTCCTCGCGGGCTCGGTGGCGGTCGCCGTCCGCATCGGCACCGCCGATGTGGGCTGGACCGGTCTCGGCCGTGTCCTCGGCGCCCGTCTCGGCCTGGACGTCGACCCGTTGCCCCCGCTGATGGACTCCCTCGTCTGGGACCTACGGCTGCCGCGCGTGCTGATGGCCGCCCTCGTCGGCGCCTCACTCGCCGTGTGCGGCACGGTGCTCCAGGCGGTCACCCGCAACGCGCTCGCCGACCCCTACCTGCTCGGCGTCTCCTCGGGCGCCTCGACCGGGGCCGTCACCGTCGTCGTCCTCGGAGTGGGCGCGAGCGCGCTCGGCGTCACCGGCGGCGCGCTCGTCGGCGCCCTGCTGTCCTTCGCGCTGCTCCTCCTGCTGCTGCGCCGCAGCGGGCTGGACTCCGTCCGCATCGTCCTCACCGGCGTGGTCGTCGGCCAGCTGTTCACCGCCCTGACGTCCCTCGTCCTGATGGCCTCGGCGGACGCGGACACCACGCGGGCCGTCACCCACTGGCTGCTGGGCTCGATGGCCCCGGCCCGCTGGAACACCGTCGTGGTCTGCGCGATCGTCACTCCGCTGGGACTCGCGGTGGCCTGGCTCTGCTCCACCGCCCTCGACGGGCTCTCCTTCGGGACCGACACCGCCGCCTCCCTGGGGATCGGCGTACGGCACACCCGGGCGCTGCTCCTGGTGGTCACGGCCGTACTGACCGCGGTGGCGGTGGCCACCGTCGGAGCCATCGGCTTCGTCGGGCTGATCGTCCCGCACGGGGTGCGGTTCCTCGTCGGGCCGCTGCACCGGGTGCTGCTGCCCTGCGCGGCGCTCGCCGGAGCGGTGTTCCTGGTCTGGACGGACGCGCTGGCACGGGTCGCCTTCGCGCCCCGGGAGGTTCCGGTGGGCGTCATCACGGCCCTCCTCGGCGTACCGCTCTTCCTTCTCGTCCTGCGCAGGAGGGGGGAGCTGTGAGGATCACCGCCGAAGCACTCTGCTGGTCACTGGGCGGCACGCCGGTCGTCCGCGACGTCGGCGTGGACATCGCCCCCGGCGAGACCGTGGGCCTGATCGGCCCGAACGGCTCGGGCAAGTCGTCGCTGCTGCGCTGTCTTGCCGGCCTCCGGGTCCCCGACGCGGGCGAGGTCCGCTACGACGGGGAGTCCGTACGCGACTGGAGCGCGCGTCGCATCGCCCGCCGAGTGGCCTTCGTGGCACAGGACTCGGGCGTGGACAGCGACCTGAAGGTCGGCGACGTCGTGGGTCTCGGGCGGACCCCGTTCCGGGACCGCTGGCGCGGGCCGGACGCCACCGACCGGGCCGTGGTCGCCGCCGCGCTCGGACGGCTCGGACTCACCGCACTCGCCGACCGCCCCTGGAAGGCCCTGTCGGGCGGGGAGCGACAGCGCGCCCACATCGCCCGCGCGCTCGCCCAGCAGCCGTACGCGCTCCTGCTCGACGAGCCCACCAACCACCTCGACGTGAAGCACCAGTTGGAACTGATGGAGCTGCTGTCCGGCACCGGCCGGACGGTCCTCGTCGCCCTGCACGACCTGTCGCTCGCCGCCCGGTACTGCGACCGGCTGCTGCTCCTGCACCACGGCCGGCTGATCGCCGCCGGCCCGCCCGCCACCGTGCTGACCGCCGACCGGCTCGCCGAGGTCTTCGAGGTGGACGCCGAACTCACCACCGACGCCCTGGGAAACCCCCAGGTCACGTACCGCGGCCCGCTCAGCGCCGCGCCACCGGTGCCTGCACCGGCACCAGGCCCGGCACCGTCAACCCAACCCGTTCTGTGAGAAGGAAAGCCATGACCGAGACGATCCCCACCCGTACCACCGCGACCTCCGTCGACGGCCTCGTCGAGGCCGTCCTCGCCGGTGAGCACGGGCCGCTTCCCTCCGAGCTCGTCGCGACCAGCGTGTTCTGGATCCACCACGGCACCCGCCTGGCCGGCGGCGACACCACCTACCTCAACCAGTACGTCCTCGTCCGCCTCGGCGGCTCGTTCGGCGGCTGCGCCTTCGAGGCGGGCGAGATCGACCCCTCGATCTGCCGCGACTCCTCCGGCACCCGGCTCGACGTGCTCCTGCGCGAGGCTCCGCGCCCGCTGCGCATCGCCGCCCTCGACGCCTACCTCTCCGAGGTCCGCCCGCACCGGACGGCCGGCGCGGCGGGCGAGGCCGAGCCGGTCACCCTCCCCACCGGAACCCCGGAGGTCCGCGCGAAGGCCCGTGACGCGGCCATCGCCGGCCTGCTGGACATCGAGGAGGGCGCCGAGGTGGGCCTCATCGGCGTCGTCAACCCGCTCGTCGCGGCGATCCGCGAGCGCGGCGGCCGCCCGCTGCCCTGCGACCTCAACCTCAGGACCACCCAGTGGGGCGACTCCGTCACCGCCGACATGCACGAAGTGCTCGACCGGGCCGAGGCGGTCGTCGCCACCGGAATGACCCTGAGCAACGGCTCGTTCGACACGATCCTCGACCGCTGCCGCTCCCGCGGCATCCCGCTGGTCGTCTACGCGCAGACCGGAAGCGCCGTCGCCCGGGCCTTCCTCGGCTCCGGCGTCACCGCGCTCTCCGCGGAGCCCTTCCCCTTCTCCCAGTTCAGCGCCGAGGAGACGGTCCTGTACCGCTACCGGACGGTGGACGGCGCGTGATCCCCGCCGCCCGCGCCACCGCCACAACCACCGCCACAACCACCGCCACAACCACCGTCACCGGCACCGGGTCCGCGCTCTGTCACCACGGCGAGATCCTCCAAGGCGTCTTCCTCGACGACGGCGGACGCCGGTGCGCCGGACTGGTCACCCTCCCCATGGCCGGCCCGGGCAGCAGGGCCGAGTTCGTCCGCGCCCCCGGCACACCGCCCGAGGCGCTCACCGTCGTACCGGCCGGCCGGAGCAAGGCCGCCCGCGCCGCCGTCCTCGCTGTCGCCGCGTGTGCGGAACGGGCCGGACAACCGCCCTGCGGAGGGGAGTTGCGCCTGACCGGCGACATACCGGTGGGTCTCGGCATGGGCAGCTCCACCAGCGACGTGATCGCCGCCGTCCGCGCGGTCGCGGACTCGTACGGCTCGCGCCTGACGCCCGGGACCGTCGCCCGGCTGGCGGTCCGCGCGGAGCTGGCCTGCGACCCGCTGATGCTGGACGGCGGCGGCCCCGTGCTCTTCGCCCAGCGGGAGGGCCGGGTCCTGGAAGTCCTCGGCCCCTCCCTGCCGCCACTGGTCGTGGTGGGCTGCCTGCTCGGCGGCGGAGCGCCCGTGGACACGCTCGCCCTGCCCGCGTACGAGCCCGACGCCGGTGACGTACGGGCCTACGAGCGGCAGCGTGCGCGGCTGCGTCGGGCCATGGCGACCGGCGACGTCGGGCTGCTCGGCGAGGTCGCCACCGCCAGCGCCCGGCGCGGCCAACGGATCCTCGGACACCCCGAGTTCGACGCACTGACCGGCATCGCCCGCCGCGTCGGGGCAGTGGGCGTGCAGATCGCGCACAGCGGCGCGGTGGCGGGCGTGCTCTTCGACCCGGCCGAGCCGGGCGTGCGCCACCGGGTCCGTGACTGCCTGCGCGCCCTGGACGCCCACGGCATCCCCGCCACCCGCACCTTCACGACCTCGACGACCGTCACCACCACCAAGGAGCTCTGTCATGGACCAGCACATCGCGGAGTCGGTCGGCCGGCCGGACCTGATACGTCTCGACGACCGGCTCGTCTGCCTGCGCTTTGAGACGATGAAGGTGGTCTCCGCGCTCGCGGCGGTACGCCACCTCCTGGACACCGGAGCCGTACGCCGCGGGGACACCCTGCTGGACAGCTCCAGCGGCATCTACGCCTACGCCCTCGCCCTGGCCTGCCATCGCTACGGCATGTGCTGTCACATCGTCGGCTCGACCACCGTGGACCACACGCTGCGCACCCAACTCGCCGTGCTCGGGGCGACGCTGGAGCAGATGGAGCCGTGCAGCGACCTCAAGCTCGACCAGAAGCGGCGCGTCGAGCGGATCCACGAGATCCTCGCCGAACACCCCGAGTACCACTGGATGCGGCAGTACCACGACGACATCCACTACCTCGGCTACCGAGCGATCGCCGAGCGGATCAGGGAGGCGACCGGAGCGGCCGGGCTCACCGTCGTCGGCGGGGTCGGCTCGGGCGCCTCGACCGGAGCCCTGGCCCGCTACCTCCGAGCGGCCCCGAGCGGCTCGGCCGACGTCCGACTCGTCGGCGTCCAGCCGTACGGCAGCGTCACCTTCGGCGCCGAACACGTCTCCGACCCCGAGATCATCATCGCCGGGATCGGCAGCTCCATCCCCTTCGGGAACGTCTCCCACGAGCTGTACGACACCCTGCACTGGATCTCCTTCGACGCGGCCCTGGCCGGCAGCGTCGACCTGCTGCGCCGGCACGCGGTCTTCGCGGGCCTCTCGACCGGCGCCGGCTACCTCGCCGCCCGCCACGAACGCGAGCGCACCCCCGGCCGTACGGTCCTCTTCATCGCCGCCGACACCGGCCACCGCTACGTCGACACCGTGTACGCCCGCCACCGCGAGGCCGCACCCCTCGCGACCCTCGCCCCGCGCGACGTGACCGACCGGAGCGAGCTGGCGCTGCCGTGGTCCCGGATGGACTGGAACCGCGCCCGGGCGGAGGCCTCTGCGGCGGACTCGTACGTTCCAGCGAGGTGATCACTCGTTGGTGAGTTCACCCGGCCCGGTCACCGGGCCGGCGCAAGGCTGGGGAGAGGAGCGGCGGTGACCGTGCGGCCGGGGCGTGCCGCGGGCAGGGGAGCGGTGTGACGAGGGAAGCGGGATCCCGCGAGGGCCTGGAGGAGCGGGCGGTGCTGCTGGCGGCGGGCCTCGCGGACCTGGCGGTGAGCACGCTCAGTACGGGACTCGGGGCCGTCCGGGGCCTGTTGAGGCGCTCGGACGCCGCCGAGGTGGCGGCGGAGGCCGAACGGGACCTGGAGGCCCGCGGTCGCCTCGTCCTCGACAGATACGCGTCGCCGCCACCGGCCCACCTGGAGGTCCTCGCCCGGCACGTGCTGGCCCGGCGGGCCGATCGTGACGTCTGAGCGCTGGGATCCGGCCGCCTTCAAGACGCGCGTCGACGACGTACTCCGGCGGTACGTCGCCGAGGAGGCCGACCTGCTGTCGGCGGTCGACCCCGCGCTGGCCCCGGTGGCCGAACAACTGGAAGCGGCGGTCGCGGACGGCAAGCGGCTGCGGGCGGCGTTCTGCTACTGGGGCTGGCGCGCGGTGGGGCAGCCCGACAGCGAAGCGCTGCTGCGGGCCGCGGCCTCGATGGAGATCGTGCACGCGGCGGCCGTCGTCCATGACGACCTGATCGACGACAGCCCGCTGCGCCACGGCCGCCCCACCGCGCACCTGGCGCTGCGCGACGCGGTGGAGCACCATCCGCAGCCCGCCGCGGGCGCCCGGTCGCTGGCCATGCTCGTCGGCGACCTGCTCATGTCGCTCGCCGGCCAGCTGTTCGTCACCAGCGGCGTCCCGGCCGCCTACCTCGGCCGGGCCCGTCCCCTCTGGGCGGCGCTGGCCAGGGATCTGATCGCGGGAGAGTGCCTGGAGATCCTGCACACGGGCGCTGCCCCGGACACGGCTGCCTCCCTGAAGGTGATCCGGTACAAGACCGCCAAGTACACCGTCGAGCAGCCCCTGTTGATCGGCGGCGCCCTGGCCGGGGCCGGCCGTCGGCTGCGCGAGGGCTACTCCGCGTACGGGCTGCCGCTCGGGGAGGCGTTCCAGCTGCGGGACGACCTCCTCGGCCTCTTCGGGGACCCGGAGACCACCGGCAAGGCGGGCGCCGACGACGTCCACGGCCGGCGGCCCACCGCGCTGCTCGCGGAGACCTGGCGGCTCGCCGACGGCGAGGAGCGCGGGCGCCTGCGCGAGCTGCTCGGCCGCCCCGACCCCGACGGTGACGCCCTGGAGGCCGTACGCGCACTGATGCGACGGCTGAAGGCGCCCGACCGGGTCGAGGCCATGATCACCGCGCGGGTCGGGGAGGCCCTCGGTGCCCTCGACGAGCTGAACCTGTCCGCGCCGCCGGCCACCGCGCTCACCGCCCTGGCGCACTCGGCGGCGGCCCGCCGTTCGTGACGGAGAACAAGGAGTCCTGCCCCATGACCGCTCCCACGCCCCGGACCGAGGCGTCGATGGACGCCCTGCGGCGATCCGGCGACGAACTCGCCGACGCCACCGTCGCCACGCTCTTCGAACGCGGCGAGGTCGGCACGTTCAACACCCTGATGCGGTACGT
The DNA here is from genome assembly GCF_006539185.1 of Streptomyces gardneri. Lineage (GTDB taxonomy): Bacteria > Actinomycetota > Actinomycetes > Streptomycetales > Streptomycetaceae > Streptomyces > Streptomyces gardneri. The sequence continues at coordinate 24,311 of NZ_BJMN01000065.1, read as the reverse complement.
CTCCACCGCCGGCGCACCCCTGCCGGACGGGCTGCCCGAGGTCGCCCGGGAGTACCTCCACGCCACGAGCACCCCGCCGTCCTGGGTGGACTGGGGGGAGATGGAGAAGGCCCGGCTGTTCTTCATCGACAACAACGTGCACATCTCCACCGCGCTGTCCTTCGCCTCCATGCCCGCCTGCTACCTCGTCCCGCACGTGGCGAAGCTGCTGTCGGCGACCCACGGTCTGAGCTACCCGTCCAAGCGCATGGCGGAGACAGGCCAGTTCACCGTCTACCTGATGCAGCCCGACGCCTTCGAGGCCGGCAGCCGGTTCATCCCCGCCGCGCAGAAGGTCCGCCTGCTGCACGCCTCCATCCGCCACCACCTCACCCGCGAGAACCGTTGGCCCGCTGCAGAGTTGGGGGTGCCGATCTGTCAGGAGGACATGATCGGCGGGCAGATGTTCTTCTCGATGCTCGTCCTCGACAGCCTCCACCGACTCGGCATCCACATGACCTCCGAGGGCGCGGACGCCTACTACTACGCGTGGCGCGTGGTCGGCGCCATGCTGGGCGTCGACCAGGACGCCGTGCCGAAGACGATCGACGAGGCCCGCGGCTTCCTCGACCTGTACATGATCCGCCACATGGGACCCTCCCCCGAGGGATCCCATCTGACCCGGCAACTGATCGACCTCTACGAGGAGATCGTGCCGGGCACCCTCTTCGATCCGGTCGTCTCCGCGCTCATCCGCTACCTCGTCGGCGACACCTGCGCCGACTGGCTGGACGTCCCCCGCACCCGCTGGGACACCCTCGTCAAGTCCGTCCCCCACCTCCTCGGCGTCCTGGAGAGCATCGAGGACAGCTCACCGCTCGGCGCCTGGGCACTGGACCGCCTCGGCCACCTCACCACCGTCCTCGAACTGTCCTCCCTCACCCGCGGCCGCGTCATGCACTACGCCATCCCCGAGCACCTCAGGAAGGACTACGGCCTCTCGTCCGCCCCGGCCCGCACCCGACGCTGGGCACCCCCGGCCGCCACGGTCTCCCCGTGACGGCCGGTTCGTCGTCAGGCCGTCGTCACGGAGTGGTGAGTTCGGACCGGACGGTGCGGGCCGCCGCGACCAGGTTCTCCAGCGAGGTACGGGTCTCGGGCCAGCCGCGGGTCTTGAGGCCGCAGTCGGGGTTGACCCAGAGCCGCTCGGCGGGGATGGCTTCGAGGCCGGTGCGGAGCAGCTCCGCGGCCTCGTCGGCGCTCGGGACGCGCGGGGAGTGGATGTCGTAGACGCCGGGTCCCGCCTCGCGCGGGTAGCCGTGGGCGGCGAGCTCGCGGGCGACCTGCATGTGGGAGCGGGCGGCCTCCAGGCTGATGACGTCGGCGTCGAGGTCGTCGATGGCCTGGACGATGTCGCCGAACTCGGCATAGCACATGTGGGTGTGGACCTGGGTCTCCGGGCGCACCCCGGCGGTCGTGAGGCGGAAGGCCTCCGTCGCCCAGGACAGGTAGTCCCCGTGGTCGGCGGTGCGGAGGGGCAGGGTCTCGCGGAGCGCCGGCTCGTCCACCTGAATGACGGAAGTGCCCGCCGCCTCCAGGTCGTTCACCTCGTCGCGCAGGGCGAGGGCGACCTGCCGCGCGGTGTCGGCGAGGGGCTGGTCGTCGCGGACGAAGGACCAGGCGAGCATGGTGACGGGTCCGGTGAGCATGCCCTTGACGGGCTTGGTGGTGAGGGACTGCGCGTACGTCGTCCAGCGGACCGTCATCGGCTCGGGCCGGGAGATGTCGCCCGCGAGGACGGGCGGCCGGACGTAGCGGGTGCCGTAGGACTGGACCCAGCCGTGCTGGGTGGCCAGGTAGCCCGTGAGCTGTTCGGCGAAGTACTGCACCATGTCGTTGCGTTCGGGCTCGCCGTGGACGAGGACGTCCAGGCCGGTCTTCTCCTGGAAGGAGATCACCTCCTGGATCTCCGACCTGATGCGCTCCTCGTACCCGGCGGTGTCGATCCGGCCCGCCCGCAGGTCGGCCCGCGCGGTCCGCAGCTCCGCCGTCTGTGGGAACGAACCGATGGTCGTGGAGGGCAGCAACGGCAGCCGTAGGGCTGCGTGTTGGGCGGCGGCTCGGTCGCCGTACGGCTGGGAGCGGCGGGTGTCGGCGGCGGAGACGGCGGCGGCGCGGAAGCGCACGTCCGGGTCGTGGGTGATCGGGGAACGTGCGCGCGAGGCGAGGTCGGCGCGGTTGGCGGCCAGTTCGGCGGCGATGGCCCCGGTGCCCTGCGAAAGCCCCTTCGCGAGGGTGACGATCTCGGCGGTCTTCTGGCGGGCGAAGGCGAGCCAGCGCAGGACCTGCGGATCGACGTCGCGTTCGACCGTCGCGTCGAGCGGGACGTGCAGCAGGGAGCAGGAAGCCGACACGTCGACGCGGTCGGCGAGACCGAGAAGCGTGCCGAGCGTCGTGAGCGACGCGGTCAGGTCGTTGACCCAGATGTTGCGGCCGTTGACCACTCCGGCGACGAGCCGCTTGCCGGGCAGACCGCCGACGGCGGCGAGCGCGTCGAGGTTGGCGGCCGCCCGCTCGGTGAAGTCGAGGGCCAGCCCCTCGACCGGCGCCTTCGCCAGCACCGGCAGGGCGTCGCCGAGCCGGTCGAAGTAGGAGGCGACGAGGAGCTTCGGCCGGTCCGTGAGCCCCCCGAGGTCGCGGTAGGCGCGGGCGGCGACGTCGAGTTCCGCCGGGGTGCGGTCCTGGACGAGGGCGGGCTCGTCGAGCTGCGCCCACTCGGCACCCGCCGCCCTGAGGTCGGCCAGGACCTCGGCGTACACCGGGAGCAGCCGGTCGAGGAGGCTGAGCGGATCGAAGTCGGCCGCCACGCCGGGAGCGGGCTTGGCGAGCAGCAGGTACGTCACGGGTCCGACCAGGACGGGACGGGCGCCGAGCCCCTCGGCCAGGGCTTCGCCGAGGGCGGCGACCTGCCGGGAGGAGTCGGCGGTGAAGACCGTGTCGGGTCCCAACTCCGGTACGAGGTAGTGGTAGTTGGTGTCGAACCACTTGGTCATCTCCAGCGGCGCGACGTCCTGGGTGCCGCGCGCCATGGCGAAGTACCCGTCGAGCGGATCCACCGCGACGGCGGCGCGGTGCCGCTCGGGGATCGCGCCCACCATCACGGTGGTGTCGAGGACGTGGTCGTAGTACGAGAAGTCGCCGGTGGGGACCTCGTCGACACCGGCGGCGGCGAGCTGCCGCCAGGTGGTACGACGCAGGCCGGCGGCGGTGGCCCGGAGGGCGTCGGCGGTGACGCGGCCCTTCCAGTAGCCCTCGACCGCCTTCTTCAGTTCCCGGTCGGGCCCCTGGCGGGGGTAGCCGTACAGGGTGGACTGCGCTGCCGCGGCTGCGGACTTGGTGGTCACGGAGATCTCCTTCGCGAGATGAATCCCTGAGATCCCGGGGACGGGACGTGGGCGCGAAGGGGTGACGGAACGGACGGTACGACCCGGCATGCCGCGACGGGGTCGTCCTGCTCGCTCTGTACGCCGACCCGCCCTCGAGGTCACCGGAATGTCCGCGCGCGGAATCGTCCGCGTGCGGGCAACGGGCAGGTCTTCGGACTCGCGGGCACGTCCTCACGAAGGAGGGCACCTAATGGCCGTCGCTTCCCAGACCCGTCCCGGGCCCAGTGCTGATGACGGCGGTCGTTCCCGCTCACCGCTGCGGGGCAGTCCCGGATTCCCACCGGGTTCCCTCTTACGACGCATCCCGTCCGGCTGACGGGGCGAACCAGCTGCACCGGCAGCGTAACCCGGCCTCCCGGCTCTCCGCACGCAAATGGACTCCGGAGCCCCACAGGGCCCCGGAGTCCGTCATGTCACGAGGTCATGGGCTCAGGAGCCGCAGTAGGACGCGGTCCGCACGTAGCCGCCGAGGTTCTCGTCGTCGGTGCCCAGCAGGGTGTCCGCGGAGTCGGGCAGGCACTCCACCGCCTCGATCTTGTATCCGGGGAACGTCCCGAGCACGGTCGGGGAGGCCGCGAGCGAGACCCTCACCCGGCCCGCCGACGAGATCGTCACGCGACCGGCCTCGCTCACCGCGGAGTCGAACGGGCCGTCGTCACCGGCGTCCGCCGCCGAACCCACGACGAGTCGGCCGGTGGCGGTCACCGTGATGTCGGAGATGTGGCGCGTCCCGGTGTCGACCGGGTACGCCGACCGGTAGGGCCGCTGCGTCACCGCGCCGAACAGCGGCTGCCCCCAGGCGGCGAACGTCAGGGGCGCGGCGTACAGGGTGGCGGGACGGTCGGGGCCGGCGCCGCGGTCCGCCCACACGGCGGCGAGCTTCCCGTTCTGCGCGACGACCGCGAAGCTCTCGAAGTCGTCGCCCTCGCCGATCGCCGGCATCGGCGTGTAGTCGACGACCGTCGCCGTGGCGCCGGCGACCTTCAGGCGGTAGAGGATGCCGCGGCTGGTGAGCGCCAGGTACTCGCCCGGCATCCCCGGGATGGCCTCGACGGCCTCCAGGTCGACGGGCTCGGGCCCGTCCCAGGTGAGCGGGGTGACGGTGGTGGAGCCTCCCCGGTCGGTGATCCGGGACAGGCGCCGCTGACCGGACCGCTTGTTGTCGTGCACGGCCAGGGCCTGCACTGCGGTCCCGTCCTCGGTACGGCCCTCGTACGCGAGACCGCTGACACCGCTGCGGGCGTCGTCGCCGACCTTCTGCCACTCGTCGGCGGCGCCCGCCGGTCCGGAGCCGAGTGCCGTCAGCAGTGCGGTCGCCGCGGTGAACCAGGCCATGCGCCGCAGCATCGGAAGTTTCACAGGATCGTCAGCTCTCTGTCCGGCAGACGCGAGAATACGCGCCGGACGTGAGGCTATTGATCTTGATCGGGGCGCCCCCAGTGTCCGTTGCCCCGTTCGCCGGAGCTCGCGGTCGGACATGGGGGGCGCGTACGCCCTGTCGCGCGCCCCCTCCGCGCCCCACGCCTCCGGCGGCCCCTCACCGGGTCGGACGCGCGTCGGCGGCCCGAGGCTCGGCCGGTCCCCGGAAGGGCAGCGTCCGGCTGAGGACGAGGTTCGTGGTCGTACTCCCGAACACGGCCAGTGCGTCGACGAGCTCCTCCAGATGGGACATCGACGTGGCCGCCACCTTCAGGACGTAGCAGTCGTCCCCGGTGGTACGCAGACACTCCAGGTACTCGGCGCGCTCGGCGAGCAGCCGGCGCAACGGCTCGTGCCGCGTCCCCGGGTACTTCAGCCGGACCACCGCGAGCACGGGGTATCCGGTCCGCTCCAGGTCCACCTCCGCCCGGAACCCCGTGATCACCTCGGCGGCCTCCAGGCGCCGCACCCGCTCCTTGGTCGCCGACGCGCTCAGGTTCACCCGGCGCGCCAACTCCGTGTACGCGATCCGGCCGTCCTTCTGGACCTCCGTCAGGATCGCCCAGTCCGTCGCGTCGAGGCTCTCGGTCATCGGGTCAGATTACCGGCGGATCCACGGCCGAAGGGCCTCCGAACAGGCGGGAATCCCTTCTGCGGGCCCCTGCCGCCTGGCTAGCCTCGTCCTCGTGAAGATCGGAGTCAACATCCTCAATTTCGGGCCCGGAACCGACCCCGGCGTCCTGCGGAACTGGGCCCGGACCGTGGAAGGCCTGGGTTTCGACCTCCTGATGGTCTCGGACCACATCGCCGTCACACCCGACGTCGCCGAGCGCTATCCGGCACCCTTCTACGAGCCGTTCACCACCCTCTCCTGGCTGGCCGGCCTCACCACCCGCGTCCGGCTCGGCACGACCGTGCTCATCGCGCCCTACCGGCACCCGCTGCTGACCGCCCGGATGGCGGCCAACCTCGATCAGCTCAGCGGCGGACGACTGGTCCTCGGCGTGGGAGTGGGCTGGGCGCGAGAGGAGTTCGCCGCCCTCGGTATCCCCTTCGAGCGCCGCGGCCGGCTGACCGACGAGCACCTGCGGGGCATCCGGGACGCGTGGGCGAACACCGCGGACTACGGGGAGCGGAGGATTCCGGTGTGGGTCGGCGGCAACAGCGACGCGGGGCTGCGCCGCGCCGTACGGCTCGGGGACGCGTGGCATCCGCTGCGCTGCACCCTGCCGTGGCTGCGTGAGGGCGCCGAACGGCTGAAGGCCGCCGCGGAGGAGCAGCGGCTCCCCGTGCCGGCGCTGGCTCCCCGGATCGCACTCCAGGTCACCGACTCACCGAGCACCGGAGCGGACCGGCCCGCGGGGCAGGGCACGATCGACCAGATCCTGGACGACCTCGACCAACTGCGGCTGCTGGGCGCCGAGTCCGTCGTCCTCGACCCGTACGGCGGGGACCCGGACGAGACACGCCGACCGGAGAAGGCCTGGCAGACGCTCGCCGCCGTGGCCGCGCACCTCTCCTTGACCCACGACTGAACGGAGCCTCTCGTGATCACGCACGACGACCACACCCTCCTCCGCAGGGCCATCGCGCTCGCGGCCAAGGCGAAGGAGGGCGGTGACCCGCCCTTCGGCTCGCTGCTCGCGGCACCGGACGGGACGGTGCTGGCGGAGGAGTACAACACCACCCTTACCGACCGGGACATCACCGCACATCCGGAACTGAAGCTGGCGCGCTGGGCCGCGAGGGAGCTGGACGCGGCCACGGCGGCGGAGACCACGATGTACACCAGCTGCGAGCCCTGCGGGATGTGCGCGCCCGTCATCCGTCTTGCGGGGCTGCGGCGGGTGGTCTTCGCCCTGTCCGGCGCGCAGCTCCTGGACATCAGGCCGGGCAGCGGCAAGCCGCCCGTACCGCATGACGGCCCCGCTCTGCTCGACGAGGTGCGGGCCGTCGTCGAGGGGTACTACCGCTGACCGCTGACCGCTGACCGCTGACCGCCCGGGCCGTCAGTGGTAGTTCGGGCCCGACGGGGTTTCCGGCGGCGGGGCCGGGAGGTCGTAGATGTGGTCCGGGGTCACGATGGTGGTGATCGCCTTCCCGAAGAGGGTGCTGGGGGCCGTGCCGTCCTGGGTGATGTCGGTGTTCAGCAGGACGGCGAGGGTCGCCTCGGCCTCCGGCAGGTAGATCGTCAGCGACTGGTATCCCGGCAGGGAGCCGTTGTGGCCGATCCAGCCCTGGATATTGAAGATGCCCAGCCCGTAGCCCGAGCCGTCGGGGGAGCCCGGGGGGATCTTGAGGCGTTCGGCCTGGGTCTCCGGGGTGAGGAGCGTGCCCGTGGCGACGGTCCTGGCCCAGGAGCGCATGTCCTGGAGGTTCGAGATCATCGCGCCGGCCGCCCAGCCCCAGGACGGGTTCCAGTCGGTGGCGTCCTCGACCTGGCCCGAAGCGGTCTGCTCGGTGTAGCCGTGGGCGTGCGGGCGGGGGAAGGCGGCGTCCGTCGGGAAGCTGGTGTGCCGCAGGCCCGCGGGTTCCACGACGTTCTTCCGGATGAAGTCGTGCAGGGGCATGCCCCCGACCTTCTCCACGACGAGACCGAGCAGGACCGTGTTCGTGTTGGAGTACTGGAACTCCTCGCCCGGCGGGAACTCCACCGGGTGCGCGAACGCGTAGTCCAGCAACTGCTGGGGCGTGAACTGACGTTCGGGATTCGAGGTCAGGGCCTTGAAGAAGTCCTCGTCCGCCGTGTAGTTGAACAGCCCGCTGCGCATGCCCGCGAGCTCGCGCAGGGTGATCTTCTCGCCGTTCGGCACGCCGTCGACGTAGTCGGAGATCGGGTCGTCCAGGCCGACCTTGCCGTCGTCGACCAGTTCGAGCACGGCGGTCACCGTGAACGTCTTGGTCTCGCTGCCGATCCGCATGTAGAGACTCGGGCTCATGGCCGCGCCGGTCGCGGTGTCCGCCTCGCCGAAGGCCCGGATGTACGTGCCCTTGTCCGGTGCCGAAAGGGCGACCGTCACGCCCGGGACGTCCGCGTCCCGCATGACGTCCCGGATCGCCTTGTCCAGCTCGGCCGCCACGGCCGGGGTGAGCTCCGGGAACTCCGTCTCCGCCGGGGAAGCCGGCGGAGAGGCGGGCGCGGAGGACGTCGTGAACGCGGCGGGGCCCGGTGGCTCGGTGGCGACGGCGGTGCCCGCGCCCACCGGGGCGGCCAGGATCCCGAGCGCCGCGAGACCGGCGCACACGCGCCGCCGACGGCCGAATGAGTACGTCACGGCGGGCCTCCTGCCGGCCGGGGACAGCACACCACTCTCCAGGCTAGGTCCGGCGGCGCGGGCCCGCACGGTGGCCGCGAGCGGTCTGTTAGGTTCCGAAAAGCCCAGGTGCTCCGGAACGGGGACCTCGTGCCCCGGGCCCCGGTCGAGAGGAAGAGTCGCACGATGGCCGTCATCCACCACACCACCTTGCAGCCCACCAAGCTGGAGCTGCTCGCCTCGTGGCTGCCCACCCGTGACTGGTACACCGGTCGGGAGGGCGGGCCGAGCCCGGCCAAGGCGGGAGGCTTCCGGCTCGACGACCCGGCCGGCGAGGTGGGGATCGAGTTCATGGTGGTGACCGACGGCACGGAGGAGGGCGCCGCCGCCTATCTGGTGCCCATGACCTACCGGGGAGCTCCGCTGGAGGGTGCCGACCACGCCCTCATCGGCACGACCGAGCACGGGGTCCTGGGCACGCGCTGGATCTACGACGGCGTCCACGACCCCGTCCTCGCGGGGGAGGTGTACGCCCTGCTGTGGGGGAACGCGGTGGCGCAGCACCAGTCCGTGGACGACACGCCGGACCCGACGGTCTCCGCCATCGCCCCGGCCGGGGGCGCGGCCGCGGCCGGCGCCGAGTTCGTACGGGTCGTGGACGGGGCCGACCACACCGCCGTGGTGGTGCGTCCGGCCGGTGCGCCCGAGGAACTGACGCTGCGTGTACGGCGCGTCCTGCGGTCCGCCGAAGACGACGGCGTCCCGGGGAGCGGCCGGATCACCGCCGAGTGGACGCTGCCGGACGGGAGCACCGCCCGCGGCACGTACGTCACGGCGTAGGGCGCTCCTCAGACCCAGTTGACCTCGGCCTTGGCGAGCAGCGGGTCGTCGACCAGCTCCCACAGCGGGACCGCGAGGTTCCCGCTGCGGTAGCGGCCGCCGAAGTGCAGACCGAGGACGCGGTGGTCGGTGAGGTCGAACACCGGGGAGCCGCTGTTGCCGCCCAGCGTCGAGCAGTCGTGCTTCATCACCAGGCTGCCGGGAGTGAACTCGGTGGCCGCGCCCGGCTGGAGACGCTTCACGTTGTACACGTCCACGAAGATCCGGCGCATCGACTCGGGCTCGTTGCGCCGGCCGTCCCACGCCGGGTAGCCGACCACGTACACCGGGCGGCCCGGCAGGCTCGCGGGGGCGTCCGCGGCCACCGCGAGCGGGGTGGGCAGCCCGTCGGAGGCCGCGGGCTCTATCCGCAACAGGGCCATGTCGACATCCGGGTGGATGCCGATGACCTCCGTGATCTCGTACGTGACCGAGGGCGGAGCGGCGGCCGGGTCGTCGCCGTCCACGGGCAGCTCCTCCGCCGGGTCCACCCGCGCGGACATGCCGAACTCGAACGTCCAGCGGTCACGGTCCGCCTCGAACCGGCTGAACTCCGCTGCGACATGACGGTTCGTCATCACCGTGCGCGGTCCGACGAGGAACGCCGTGCCGATCCAGTCCAGGCTGGGGTGGCCGGTCACCTCGACCCGGCCCACCCGGGCCAAGGACTCCTTGATGGCGGCCCGTTGACCGTTGAGGACCGCCCACTCGTCCCGCTGCGAGGCGAAGTCCTGGCGCTGGACCAGGATCGCGGGGCGGCCCTGGAGGAGGACGATCGCCTCCACGCCGAAGGCCTCGTCCTCGTCGATCTCGTCCGCGCGGTGCGCCGCCAGCTTCTCCAGGCCGCTGACCCCGGCCTCCAGGACCCGCGCCCGCTCCTCGCGGGCGAAGCGGGAGATCTCGGCCGCGGGCGCCACGACGGCGGGCAGTTCGAGCGAGGACTCGGCGATCTCCGCCTCCAGATCCGCCCGGACGCGGTCGGCGACCGCCCGTAGGTCACCGAAGATCTGCTCGGCGCCGGTCGCGACCGGCGACCCGTTCCGTGCTCCGTTCGCCATGGTCACTCACCTCCGCTGCCCGTGCGTCCGCCCGGGGCGGGCCGCCCCGATTGGCCGGCCACGATCTCGTCGTACAACTCCGGTCGGGACTCCCGCAGATGGGTCATGATGCTGCTCATCTGGGTGCCGACGTTCACGAACTTCGTCTTCCCGCCCTGGAATTCGACCTCGTCCACCTTCTGCGTGCCCCGGTGCAGTCCCACCACCGTCCAGTCGTCCAGACAGACGGGTGAGCCGGACGAGCCGCCGCGCGTGTCGGTGAAGTAGAGGATGTCCCGCTCGTCCGCCCGGTAGACCAGGTTGTTGCGCAGGGCGACCCGCTTCGGCAGGCCCCCCGGGTGCTGGATGATGTTGACCGGGACGCGCTGGCGCTCCCGGACGAGCAACGGCCGGGTGGCGACCTTGAGCGTCGGCCGCGGTGCCTGCTCGGTGGCGAGCCGCACGATGGCGTAGTCGAGCGCCTCGTCCCAGGCGGCCAGTTCACCGACGGTCACCTCGGGCGAGGCCGTCGCGTTCACGACGAAGTCGAAGCGGGAGCGGGACATCAGCGCCTGGAGCCGCAGGTCGTCGTCGCTCACGAACGGCCGGACGCCCGACTCCCACGAACGCGCCATCACCACATGGTGGTTGGTGATCAGCAGTCCGGGAGCGACCATCCACCCCGTGCCGCCGTGCGGGTACGACGGGAGGAGCGGTGACCCCGACTCGTACGGCGGGATCCTCAGCAGGGCGACGGAGGCGCCGGCCCGGATGCCGCCGTGGAGGAACTCGTACGGCACGGTGTCGTCCTGGAGGACGATCTCCTCCTTGAACTCCCCGGGCATCATGTCCGCCGGCATGGCCGCCTCGCCGGTGATCTCCCGGGCCACGGTGTCGAGCGCCCCCTGGAGGACGGCGCGCGGGCCCTGCTCACGGGTCTGCTCGATGGCGTTGTGCAGCCAGATCTCCAGAGGCACGAGTCCGTCGATGAGGCGCTCGACCTGGTTCATCGCGTTCAGGTCGGCATGGGCCTGCTCCAGCGGGTCGCTGAGGGGCTGGAGAGTGGCCGTGAAGTGCGCCGGGATGCCCTTGAGCAGGGCGGGGCGCAGCGCGCGGTCGGCGAGTCCCGCCTCCATCGCGGCGTTGCGGACCCGGACGAGCTCCGCCTGGGGCAGGAAGGGCTCCTTGCGGAGCGCGGCCCCGGCGGCGTCGGGCGGCGGCTGCGTCCACAGTCCGGGGCTCCCGTGCCGGGGGCGGCCGGCCATGCGGGGTGTCGCCCAGGAGCCCGTCGCGGAATCGGGGAGGGGGTGAGGGTGAAGGGTCGGGGGAGAGGGGGACTGGCCGGGAGGGGACGAGGGTGAGGCGGGCGGTGTGCGGGCGGGGGCCGTGGGGTCGTACATGCCCGGGTCGTGCGTGCCCTGGTCCAGCGCGCCCGGGTCGTGCGGGGCCAGGCTGGGCGGGGCGGGGCTGGGCGTGGCGGGGCTGTGCGGGGCCGGGCCGGCGTCCATGGCGGAGGCGACCCCGAGGAGCAGGTCCCCGCTGCCGTCGCGGAGCGTGAGCGCCTGGCGGGCGACGCTGTCCAGCGTCCCGCGCCGCCGTGCCTCCCGCAGCGCCTGCTCGATCCGGTCGTGACCCATGCGGGGCCTGGCCGTCGCCGGTGCGACGTCCGGCGGTTCGCCGGCCGCCGTGTCCAGGATGCGGGTCAGGGGCTCGCGCAGCCGGGGCTCGGCGGTCATCGTCGTGTCGATCCAGTGGGCGAGCTCGCCCACGACCGCGTCCTCGTCCGCGGGGAGCCCCACGAGCCGCAGGGTGTGCTCCAGGAGCTGGGGGTCGGCCCGGTAGGCCGTCGCCGCCGCCGTGCGGGCGAGGGACGGCTGCCGGGCCAGCTCCGCGTCGGGCATCCCGCGCAGCGTCCGGGCGAGCCGCGCCTCCGCCGGAGCGGCGTCGCCTTCCGCGAGGGCCGCGAGCCGGGACCGGGCGACCAGGACGCCCAGCGACTCGTACCGCAGGCCGAGACCGGCGGCGATCTCCTCGGCCTCCTGGAGGTCCCGGTCCGCGTCGGTGAAGTCGCCCGCGTCCTGCGCGAGCCGCGCCGACAGCTGGAGCAGTTCGAGCTGGGTCTCCGCGCAGCCCGCCTCCGCCGCCCCGACCACGGCCCGCTCGACGCCCTCGCGGGCCTCCGCGCTCCGCCCCGAGCGGGCGAGGGTCTCCGCGAGCAGCGCGTGGAGCTTGCCGCACGGCGTCCACGGCCGCCGCTCGGACAGCCGCTGCGCCGCCGCCTCCACGTAACCCTGGGTGAGCAGGTCCTCGACCTCGCGCGCGGCGATCCGCTCCCAGTCCTCCTGCTCGGCCTCCGTCATGATCTGGTCGGGGACGTGGCCGCCGATCAGGCCGAGGAGGAAGGCCGCCGACCGGTCCGGCATCTCGCGGTGGGTCGAGCCGCCCAGGTAGGAGCTGACTCCCTTCTCCCAACGCGCCTCCACCGTACGGGGGTTCTCGCCGAGCCTGAGCCGGTGGTAGATCTCCTCGGCGCGGTCCCTCGGCCCCTCGCGGGCCGCGTAGTACGCGACGGCGCTCCGGTCCACGGCCCGCATCAGGTCGGTGCGCGCACGGTCCGAGAGGCGGAGCATGATGGCCCGCAGGTCGGTCCGGTGCCGGATGGCCTCGGGGCCGGACGACTCCATGAGGTCGACCCGGGAGGTGAGCAGCCCGTAGAGGCGGCGGGCCTCCGCCGGGGTGTCGACCCGGAGCCCGGCCGGTCCGGCGAGGACCTGCCGCACCAGGTCGGGGGTGATGAAGCGGAGCGCGAGCCCCGCCTGGACCAGGGCGCGGACGTCCTCCTCCGCGATGTGCTTGAGGATGCGGTCGTACAGCGTGCCCTGGATGAGCATCTGGTCGACCCGGCGGTCGAAGTAGCGGCGCCGGTACGGCAGTCCGCGCAGCAGCTCGCCGAGGGAGGCGGAGTCGCCGCCCAGGGCGACCGCCGTACGGGCCGCCAGTTTCAGGCTCAGTGGGTGGCCGCCGATCCGGTCCACGAGGCTCTCGGCGACCGCCTCGTCCTCCACTCCGGACGACATCAGGAGCTCCACGGAGGCCTGTTGGTCCAGCTCGTTGAGCTCCATCGTCCGGGGGGTGAGGACGCGTGCCGGGTGGTCGACGGGGGCGCGCCCGGCGACGACGAAGCGCAGGCGCGAGTAGGCGGCGCGCAGCGCCGTCCAGATCGCCCACATGCGGCCCATCACCGGCGAACCCCGGTACTGGGCCTCCTCGAAGGAGTCCATGACGATCAGGAAGGGCGGGGCCGCGGCCGCCCCGTCCGGGGGCCGGACGGCATCGGCGACGAGAGCCGCGATCCTGCGGGCGAGCTCCTGCTCACGGGCGCTGGCCCGGGCGTGGAAGTCCGCCGAGTAGTCACGGCCGATCGTCGCCCGCGTGGTGGAGAGCTGGTAGAGCTCGTCCAGTTCGTTGCGCTCGCCGCGCTGCACCGCCGCCGTCCGCTCGCACTCGTCGGCGAGGGCGTCGAAGGCGGCGCGGTGCCCGGGGTACTGGATGCCGAGCTGGCGCGCCGTCTCAGCGATCACGGTGGCGGGTTCGTGGATGGAGAGCGTCGGACGCTCGAAGTCGAGGTAGGCGAAGGGGAATCGGGTGGGAGCGTCGTCCAGCGCGTCGACGAGGAACCTGGCGAGCAGCATGCTCTTGCCGATGCCTCCCACGCCGTGGATGAGGACGGGGGGCTCCGCCGGCTCCTCGGGAAGCGCGAGATAGGCGTGCAGGGAGTCGAGCTCGGCGGCGCGGCCGTGGAAGGTCCCCCGGAGGAGCCGGTACATCGGCTGGAGCAGCCGGGCCTCCTCCAGGCGCTGCTGGACCTCCTCGACGGGAGGGAGCCCCGTGACACCGGGTATGCGGCTGAGCCAGAGGACGGCCTGGAGGGTGTCGCAGAGCTCGTCGGCGTCCGGCCTGCCGGTGACGGTGCCGGCGCCCGTCGCCGGGCCGGCGCCCTCGCGTGGTCCGGCGCCCTCGTGGGGCGCGGCGCCCGTGAGCAGGGCGAGGGCCGTGCGCTCGGGGCCGTGGCCCTCGGGGCGCAGGCCGATGTTGGTCCGCAGGGCGCGCAGCGCGGCGCCGGGTCCGGCGAGGCCCGCGAGGGCCGTCTCGCGGATCTCGGGCTTCAGCGTCCAGACCGTGGCCTCGGGGGAGGGCAGCGCCGCGCAGTCGTCGACGAGCTCCAGGACCGCCCGGCCGGTGGAGCGCACCTCGTCGGGGAGCCGCAGCAGTGCGGGGTCGAACTCCTGGAGGAGGCAGGCTGCTTCGCGGTAGGACCTGCGCAGGTCGGGCAGGGCCGGGGTGGGTGCCGCGAGGCTTGTCCGCAGGGCGTCGCGCAGCTGGTGTCCGGCTTCCCCGGGCGAGGGGGGCAGCGGGGCGAACGCCCGGTGGAGCCGTACGACGTCCTCCACGGCCGTGCACAGCCGGCGCATGTAACTGTCCTCCGCGTCGGGGCGGTCGACGGCGCGCAGGACCTCGGAGACGGCCGTCTCGGTGAGGTCGTGGACCACCTCTTCGTCCTCCGCGTCCCGGTGCACGGCGGTGAACTCGCCGAAGAACTCCCGGAAGAACGCCCGGAGATCCTCCTCGTCCAGCAGACGCGTGGTGTCACGGCACTCGTTCTTGCGGATCTCGTACGGGAGTTGGCGCATCGCGGTTGAGTAGCCGAGGAGGACGAGGCGGGGCACGGTCTGCTTCCGTACCGGCGTGTGCTCGTAGACCGCCCGGGCGAGGACGCCGACGCAGTCCCACACGTCCGAGTTGGGGTCGAGCCGGTCGCAGTCGTCGAGGACGATCCAGAAGCTCTCCGGGGCGGCGGTCGCCCGGCCGACGATCCGGTGCGCGGCGTCCTCGAAGGACGGCAGTGGATCGTTCAACCGTGTCGGGTTCAACGAGACTTCGTCGGCTCCGGGGCCCGCGACGAAGGCGGCCAGGCGCTCCATGAGCCGCGCCGCCGTCGACGTACGGGAGAGCGTGACCCGTACCGGCCGGAAGCCGTAGTGCTGGCCGAGGTGCCGGATGAACTCGTACGTGTAGGACCGGCCGCTGTCCGGGGGACCGTCGACGACCAGGACCGTCTGCTCCGGGTCGGCCAGGAAGCCCCGGAGCTTCTCGCGCAGCTCCGAGCGGCCGAGGAAGGCCTCGGTGCCGTGCTTCAGCAGCATGCTGTCGAACGGATCCCGCGGGGAGCGGTCGAGGCGCTCGTCCTCCCGGAGCCGGGTGAGGAGGTTCCGGGCCTCCGCGCCCTGCTCGAAGGCGTGCGGATCGTCGATCGCGGCCAGCGCGTCGAGCCCGGAGAGGACCGCGAGCAGCCGGCGCTGATGGGCGATGTCCCGGCGGGCCTCCCCGACCACGAGCAGGGCGTTGCGGTCGGGGTCGGGGGTGAGCGGCAGGTCCTGGACGAAGTCGGCGGGGAGCCCCGCGCGTAGCAGGCTGTCCCGCGGCTCGGGTTTGTCCAGGAGATGGGCTCGTACCCAACTGGCGACGAGCCCCCACTCCGTCTCGGTGAGCGGCATAGCGCACCTGTCCGGCGAACTGGCTGGTCCTTCTCATCGTTTCACCGGGCCGTACCGGTCGCAATCGCTGGTGGCGGCGCCGAGGCACCCCCGGTGATCAGGAGTGCAGCACGATGTCGCCGTACGACTCCAGGCGTCGCCAGCGGTCCTCGGGGCCGCGCGCCGGCGGCAGCACGTCCACGTCGGGCAGCGGCCCGAACTCCAGCTCGGTGATCTCCGCGACGTCCGCGACGGGCACCTGGTACGTGCGGAAGGGACCGAGCGGCGGCGGCGCGCCCGCCGTCGCCCCCGCGAGCGCCCGCTCGGCGTCCCGGCTCAGGTCGGGGCTCTGGTCGAGGACGTACGCGGCGGCGGCGAGCGCTCCGTCCTGGAGGAAGGCGGCCACCTTCCAGAAGCGCAGCGGCACCTGGACCCCCCGGTAGGGCGGGTCGGAGTCCTGGAGCACCGGGCCCGTGAGGACGGTCAGCTTCCGGTCGAACTCGGCGGCGTGGTCGAGGAGGTAGTTCTCCAGGCCCTGCCAGAGCTGCTTGCCCTGGTTGAAGACGTCCGCCTGCGGGGCGGCGTTGGTGAAGTGGAAGGTGTCGGTATTGGCCCGTGCCGCGACGGCCGCCGGTCCCCAGACCGGGTCCAGGCGGCGGACCAGATGGCCGCGGTCGAGACTGTTGTTCCGATAGACCGCGTCGCCGGCCTGCTGCTCCTCGGGCAGCCGGGGGTCGAACTCCCAGACGTCGTCCCGGGGTACGTCCTCCTGGAGCTCCCGCCCTTCGATGCAGACGGCGGTCGCGGCGGCGAGCCGTCGGTCCGGCCGGAAGACGACCGAGAAGTGCGTGTACGGCAGGATCACCGTCGCGATCGTGTCGCGGACCGGGAGCGGGAGCGGTACGGCGGGGCCCAGGAAGGTCTCGTCGTAGCCGGCGCGGTCGGCGAGCGCGTCGCGACGGGGGCCTCCGGCGGGGGGCGGTGGGTCGGAAGGGTTCATACGATGTAAGTACCGCGCGGAGAGTGTCGCGCTCGGCGCCGGACCGCAGGCCACTCGATCAGCCGCCTCCGACCACCGCCCCCGGCATCCCCTCCCACCTCACACATCCCTCCCTCCGCACGAGGAGGCACCCCATGGCCACCGGACTCTCCCTGCACGTCGGACTCAACGAGGTCGACCCCGCCCGGTACGAGGGCTGGGCGGGCACCCTGGTCGCCTGCGAGAACGACGCCCACGACATGGCGCGGATCGCCCGCACCGCCGGTTTCGAGACCACCGTCCTGCTCACCCCGGACGGCACCGTCTCCAACATCACCTCCGTCCTCGGCGAGGCCGCCGGCCGGCTCGGCGCCGGGGACATCCTGCTTTTCACCTATTCGGGCCACGGCGGACAGGTGCCCGACGAGTCCGGTACGGACGACGAGCCGGACGACCTCGACGAGACCCTGGTCCTCTACGACCGCCAGTTCCTCGACGACGAGGTGCAGCAGACCTTCCGCGCCTTCGCCGACGGCGTACGGATCGTCGCGTACTTCGACTGCTGCCACAGCGGCAGCAGCATCGAGATCCCCGGCGGCGGCGCGGACGGCGACCGGGGCCGCTACCTGCCCGAACCGCAGCAGCGGCAGCTGTACGAGCGCGACCGGGGCTTCCTGGACCAGCTGCGGCGTTCGCTCGCCGAGGACGGCGCCGCCGACGGGGCCGCCCCCGACGCCCTCCTCGTCTCGGCCTGCCAGGACAACCAGACCGCGTCCGACGGCGACGTCAACGGAGCCTTCACCGCGGCCCTCCTGGAGGCGTGGGACGAGGGCGCCTTCCGGGGCGGCCACCGGGCCTTCCACCGGGCGATCCAGCGCAGACTGCCCCCGACCCAGAGCCCGAACCTCCATCTGACCGGTTCGCCGGGCAGGGACTTCGTGAATCAGCGGCCGTTCACGGTCTGAGCGCCGTCGCCAGCTGGGCGCGCGAGCGGACGTCGAGCTTCTGGTAGATCCGGGTCAGCCGCGCCTCGACCGTCTTCACGCTCAGGTACAGCTTCGCCGCCGCTTCCTGATTGCTGGCCCCCTGGCCCACCAGCCGGGCGAGCCGCAGCTCCGCCTCCGTGAGCGTGGAGAGCGCGGGCAGCGTCTCCTCGCCGCCCGAGCCGCCGCCGGTGCCCTCGCCCGCCGTGCCCGCCGGGGTCTCGCCCGCCAGGGCCAGCCACGGCGCCGCTCCGGCCCGCTCGAACACCGAGGCGGCCTCGTGCAGGGCGCTCTGCGCCGCCGACCTGCGCCGTCTGCGGCGCTCCACCCGCGCCAGCGCGATCAGCGCGCGGCCGCGCTCCAGCGGCAGCCCGGCGCGGCCGAAGCGCTCGGCCGTCCCCGTGAGCAGCTCGGCCGCCGCGTCCGTACGCCCCTCGGCCGCGAGACAGAGGGCGTGCACGCGGTCGAAGCCGAGGAGGACGGTGTCGCGGCCGAGCCGCTCCGCCACCGGCCGCACCTCGGCGAGGACCGCGAGTGCCTCGTCGCCGGCGTCGTTGGCGAGCAGCGCCTCGGCCAGTTCCTCGTGCCAGCGCAGCATCGACGGGTCCACGTTCGACTGGGCCCGCTCGTCGGCCTGGACGCGCCGGAGCGTCTCCAGGGCGGCGGCCACGTCCCCGTTGACGAGCTGGACCCGGCCGAGCGCGTACCGGCTGCGGGAGAGGAAGACCCGGTCGCCCTCCTCCTCCGAGGCCTGGACGCTGCGGCGGGCGTAGCTCGCGGCCCGCGCGAAGCTGCCGCCCGCGGTCTCCGCGAGCGCCAGCGCGTACCAGGCGGGACCGGGGGAGAGGCCCGCCTCCAGGGTGAGGGCGAGCGACTGCCCGGCATGCGCCAGGGCCGCGCCGCACGGCCCGAGCCGGGACTCGATCTCGGCGAGGGTGCTGAGGAGCTCGATGGCGTCCTCCACCGTGCCGCGCCGCTGCACCAGCGGGAGGAGGGCGCCCAGTTCGTCACGGGCGTCCGTCAGCCGCCCGTCGAAGAGCGCGTGACGGATCGTGAGGATCTGCGCGGCGTTCCGGATGCCGAGCGGCCGCTCGGCCAGCTCCAGGGCCCGCGCCTGGGCGAGCACGGCGTCGGTGTCC
The DNA here is from genome assembly GCF_006539185.1 of Streptomyces gardneri. GTDB lineage: Bacteria > Actinomycetota > Actinomycetes > Streptomycetales > Streptomycetaceae > Streptomyces > Streptomyces gardneri. The sequence continues at coordinate 5,662 of NZ_BJMN01000065.1, read as the reverse complement.
GGCGAGCCGAGCGCCCGCTCCATCCGCGCCTGCACGGTCAGGGCCTGCGCGGCCGTGCGCGGATCGCCCATCGAGGCGGCCAGCGCGGCCGATTCGGCGGCGGCCGTCCGCGAGCGCTCCGGATCGCCGTCCGCGAGGACGTACTTGACGGCGAGCCGCAGCTGCACGGCGGCCCGCAGCGCGGTGTCCCCCTCGGAGTCCTCCATGGCGTGCACGTACATCTCGTCGAGCCCGGTCAGCCCCTGGCCCGCCGTGTCGAGGACGGCGAGGCGCGCCCTGACCCGGTCGGCGGGCGCCGCGTCCCGGGCGAGGAGGTCGGTGGCGGCCCGCATCGCGAGGTCGGCGCGCGCCGCGCGGGCGGCCTCCTCGGCGGCGTCGACGAGCCGGGCGATCCGCCGCGTACCGTCCCGGCCCGGCGTCGACTCGGCCGCGAGCAGCGCCAGTTCGGCGGCGAGCGCGTTGTTCCCGCGCCCCCGGGCCAGATCGGCGGCGGCGGCGACCTCGGCGGCGAGGTCCTCGTCGGGGCTGTCGGTCGCCAGCGCCCGGTGGCGTACGGCCTCCACCGGGTCGTCGACGACCTCGGCGAGGGCCGCGTGTCCGGCGCTCCGCTCCGCCCAGCAGGCGTCGTGGACCAGGGTCGAGGGCAGCAGCCCGGCGGTGAACGTCACCGAGCCGTCCTCGGCCAGCGACACCAGCCCGGCCCGCTCCGCCGCCGCCAGGTCCGCCTCCCCGGTGGGCCGGCCGGCCCGGCGCACCAGGGTCGCCGAGGGGCGCAGCGCCAGCGCCGCGAGCAGCAGCGTCTCGCGTACGGGAAGGGGCGCGGCGCCCAGGAGCTGGCGGGCCAGGTCACGGGCGCGCCCGGAGAGGGTGAGCGCCTCCGCGTGGTGGACCGGGGTGCGGGCGTCGGCGAGGGAGCGGCCCACGGCGAGCGCGAGCCGCGGATTGCCGCCGCTGGCCCGGTGGATGCGGCCGGCCATCCGGGAGGGCAGACGGTGGTGGATGAGGAGTTCGGCGATCTCGTCGGCGTGCAGCGGGGGGACGAGCAGGACGTCCGCCTCCGAGGGCACCCAGAGGTGTGTGGCGTGCGGGTCCTCGGGGCGGAAGGCCGCCCGGTGGCTCTCTCCGTACGGCTCGTGGTCCCCGCCGTACGGCTCGGGCGTCTCGACGGCGACCACCCGCAGCGCGGGCGGGGCCAGATGGAGGGCGAAGCGGAGCAGGTCGGCGCTGTCCGCGTCGATGTACTGCACGCCGTCGACGACGAGCAGGACGGGGCCGCGGCCGGCGAGGGCGCGCAGGATCCGGGCGATGCCGAGGCGCAGGGCGATCGGGTCCCAGCCGCCCGCGTCGATGGGCGCCTCGCGGCAGAGCATGGCGACGGCGGTGCGCTGGGGGCCGGGCAGTTCGTCGAAGACCCCGGAGGCGAGCACGCCGGGCGCGAACTGTCCGGCGGGCGACGGTCCCGCGCCGGCGGAGGGTCCGGCGGCCGACGACGCCCGGGCCCGGTGCGGGGCGGCGGCGAACGGATCGGACGGGTCGGCCCGATCGGACGGATCGGACGGATGGGATGGATGGGACGGCTCGGGTACGGGACTGCCGAGACCCGGCCACGTCACCGTCGCCGCCACGGAGGCGACGAGCGCGGCGGCCGCGGCGCCGGGTATCTCGCGGTCGGACGGCAGGGTCGCGAGCCACAGGACGGTCTCGCCGCGCGCCTCCGCGCGGGCGGCCTCGGCGAGCGCGAGCTCGGTCTTGCCGACGCCGGCGGGTCCGGTGAGGAGTGCACGGCCCCGAGCGTGCAGGACGCGTTCCAGCCGGGCGAGGAGTTCCTCGCGGCCCACGGGTGCCGGTGTTCCCCCCGCGCCGGCGGGGCGCAGGGGGCGGTGCGGTGCTGTCGTCACTGTCCACCACCTCCGGCGCTCGGGCCCCCCGGCCATGAGCCCCGTGGGCAGAGAATACGGAGCCCCACCGTGGAGTCCAGGCCCCTTGTCCGGCATACGGACAGGCGTCCCCGGCGGGTTCGGCCCCGACACGCCAGAACGCGCCCGTGGTATAGACCACGAGCGCGTCGCTGACCAGCAAGAATGCTGATGTGGGGGGTGGTTCGGAAGGGGATCCGCGCTACATCAGAAGGTGAGGTTCCACGAGTCGATGTAGCCGGTGTCACCCGAGGCCACGTCACGGACCTGAAGCTTCCAGGTGCCGTTCGCGACCTCGCTCGACGCGTCGACCGTGTAGGTCGCCACGACGTTGTCGGCGCTGTCCGAGGACGAGGACGCCTTCAGGTTGCGCACCGTGCCGTCGGGGGCGACCAGGTCGATGACCAGGTCCCCGCGCCAGGTGTGCTTGATGTCCACGCCGACCTTGAGGGCGGCGGGGGCGTTGCCGGTGCGGCCGGTGACGGCGATCGAGGACGACACGGTGGTGTTGTCGGAGATCGTGACGTCGGTCGCGTTCGTGAAGACGGTGCCGGTCGGCGGGGTGGTGGTGCCGGTGACGGCGTCCACGGTCTTCGCGGTGTCGGCGATGCCGGTGCCGCAGCCGCCGGTGCAGGTGCCGGGAAGCGGACGGGCGTTGGCCTTGATCGCGGTCTCGATCTCGGCCGGGGTGAGGGTGCTCTTCGCCGACTTGAGCAGAGCGGCGAGGCCGGCGATGTGCGGCGCGGCCATCGAGGTGCCCTGGTAGGGCTTGTAGTTCTCGGCCGACTGGGTCGTCGTGCCCGAGTTCAGCGTGGAGTAGATGCCGTTCTCGGGGGTGGTGACGGTGCCGGGCGTGTCGGTGGCGCGGCGGGTCTCGCCACCGGGCGCGGCCACGTCGACGATGGTGCCGAAGTTGGAGTAGTACGACCGGTTGCCCTCACGGCTGGTCGACGCCACGTTGATGACGTTCGAGCAGTTCGCGGGAGTGAACCCGGAGGCGTTGGCGTTGCTGTTGCCCGCGGCGACGACGACGGTGGTGCCGCGCGAGACGGCGCCGTTGATCGCGGTCTGGTAGACGCTCGGGCAGGTGGCGCTGGCGCCGCCCAGGCTGAGGTTGATGACCCGCGCCGGGTTCGCGTTGGCCGGGACGCCCGGCACGGAGCCGCCGGAGGCCCAGGTGATCGCGTCGGCGATGTCGGCGGACGAGCCGCCGCACTTGCCGAGGACGCGCACGGGCTGGATCTTCGCGTTGTACGCGATGCCCGCGATGCCCTTGGTGTTGTTCGTGACGGCGCCGATGGTGCCGGCCACGTGGGTGCCGTGCCAGGAGGAGTTGGAGGCGCGCGAGCCGGTGCCGCACTCGCCGTCCGTGGCGTTCCAGTCGCCCTCGTCCTTCGGGTCCGCGTCACGGCCGTTGCCGTCGCGGGCGTCGGCGGACGTGGAGATGAAGTCGTAACCGGAGACGACGTTGGTCGCCAGGTCCGAGTGGGCGGCGTAGCCGGTGTCGATGACCGCGACGGTGACGCCGGAGCCCGTGGTCTTGTCCCAGGCCGCAGGAACGTTCATGCCGCCGGTGGGCTCGAAGAGGTCCCACTGCTTGGCGTAGTCGGTGTCGTTCGGCGCGACGGCCATCGCGTAGGCGCGGATGTCGGGCTCGACCGAGGCGACGGACGGGTCGGCGCGGAACGCGTCCATGACCTCCGTCACGTCCTGCTTGGTGGCGCTGTCGCCCAGGTCGACCAGGGCGCCACCGCCGGCGAGGCGGCGCTCGAAGGCGAGCTTCTCGCCCGTCTTCGCGGCCTTCTCGGCCGTGTCGCTCTTCGCGGCGGTGTTGGAACCGGCCTCGGCGGCCTGGCTCTTGTAGGTGACGATGACCTTCTCGACCGGGGCGCTGGGGAGCGCCCGCATCGTCTGCGAAGCCGGAGCCGGCTTCGGGGTGGCAGCGCCCGGGGCGGCGGCGAACGCCCCGGTGGTGGCAGCGGCGCCGAGGATCGCGGCGCTCGCGACCACGGATATGACTCTCCGCCTGGAACCGTTCAAGGTGTGGCCCTTTCGAGTACGACGTAACTGCGGAGCAGTGGCGGCGGCGCGGGACACACGGCGCGAAGTGGGGTCGCTGTCCGTCGGTCCCTGGGCTTGGGGAAGCCCGTGCGCCGCCACCGGCGCGACGGCCCGGGTCAAGGCCGTCCCCGGCGGACACCACCCTCCGCATGCACCTGTCAGAGTGCGGTCGGGGGATGATATCTGCCGGTGCGGAGGACAGTAGGGAACGGGGGAGTGAACCCGATACGGGGAAAACCCTTGTCACCCCTCACCGGGCGGCGGGGGGTCCGGGGGAGGGGGTGAGGGGACCGGCGGGGGCGGGCGTACGGCGGATGCGCGGAGGGCCCGCCGCGGCACGGCGTTTCGGCTGGTGGCGGCGGTGCGGGATCCGTCGGGGGACGCGCGCGCCGGGACGGCCGGCGATGCCCGGGAAAGACGGGTCGCTCCCTGCGAGATGCCCCGTGGATCCGGGCGCGAGCGGGCCTTGAGGCCGTCAGCCCAGTTCGAGCGTCGTGACGCCGAAGACCCGCTCCCGCGCCACCGGCCGGACCGGCCCCGTGTACATCCGGGCCGTCTCGAACGTCGGCTCCAGACCCCGCTCCAGCGCCAGGCGCGCCGCCGCCGGGTTCGACTCCGGCATGTCGACGGCGATCCGCGCCGAGCCGAAGTCCCGCGCCTGCGCGGCGAGCGCGTCGAGCAGGGCCGCCGCGTCCGCGGGGGTGTCGGCGAACAGCGGTCCGACGCGCGCCTCGTCCCGCGCGGGGCGGACGACCCCGTACCCGACAGGCCGGCCGTCGACGACCCGGACCAGCGCGCGGTGGCCGGGCGTGGTGAGCCACGTCGAGAGGAAACGCGGCCGGTCGGCGTGGTGGCAGGCGCTGTCGTACGCGGCCAGGGCGGCCGGGTCGACCTGCTCGGCGGGCACCACTCCGGCGACCGGACGGTCGGGCGCCGGGACCTCGCCCACGAAGCGCGCCGTGCGGTACGCCGTGCTGAAGCCGGAGCGCCGGTAGTTGTCCTGCTGGGCCGGCACCCCGTCGAGCCCGACGGACCGGTCGCCGGCGTGGGCGAGCGCGGCCCGCCAGGTGGCCAGGCCGTGCCCGAGGCCGCGCAGTCCGGGGCGGACGAGGTAGAAGCCGAGGAAGGCGTACGCGTCGCTGTAGTTGACGACCGAGATGGCGGATACCGGCTCCCCGTCGACGCGGCCGAGGAAGAACCCGTTCGGATCCTGGGCGAAGAAGGCGGGAACGTCGGAGAGTCCGGGATTCCACCCCTCCTCGGCCGCCCAGGAGCACACGAGCGCCCAGTCCCCGGGTGTGGCGGGGGCGACGGACAGCGAGCCGGAGGAGGCGGGAGCCATGGGGTTCCTTCAGACGGTCGGAGCCGGGCGAGCGCCGGGGCGGGCGAGGGGCGGGCGAAGGAGGGGGAGGGCGTGGCGGGGGCGAAGGACGGGGCGAGCATAGTGCCGCCGTACGGCTGCTCCGGCACGCGCCGATCGATTCCGGCCGCGAGGGTCGGTGAGCCCTCGCCGGGGCTTCGTGGGGTCCTTGCCGGGCCGTCGCCGGGCCCCCCGTCGGGCCCTTGCCAGCCCGTCGCCGGACCCTGTCGGGTCCCCGCCGGACCCCCGCCGGACCCCCGCCGGACCCCCGCCGGACCCCCGCCGGACCCCCGCCGGACCCCCGCCGGACCCCCGCCGGGCCCCC
>NZ_BJMN01000064.1 GCF_006539185.1 Streptomyces gardneri | reverse complement strand
TCTCTTCGCCGAGGTCCTCGGGATCCCCGAGGTAGGCGTGGACGACGACTTCTTCCACCTCGGCGGCCACTCCCTGCTCGTCACCCGGCTCATCAGCCGCATCCGTGCGGTGTGTGACACCGAACTGTCCATCAAGACCGTGTTCGAGGCATCCACGCCGGCGACTCTCGCCGAGCGCCTGGACGGCGCCGAGAAGGCCAGGCCCGCACTGCGGCGCCGGTCCCGCTCCTGAGGAGAAACCATGATTCCGTTGTCGTACGCGCAGCAGCGGCTGTGGTTCCTCAGCCGCACGCAGCCGAACCCCAGCTACAACGTGCCCCTCGCCCTCCGCCTCGGCGGAACCCTCGACGCCGACTCCCTGCGCCTGGCGCTCGGGGACGTCCTCGGCCGTCACGAGGCGCTGCGCACGCGCTTCCCCGAGACCGAGGCCGAGATCACGTCCGGGATCGGCCTCTGGCAGGACATCGTTCCGATCGAAGAGGTCGAACTCCCCTGGGAGTCAGTCGCCACCGACCCGGGCCGGCTGACCTCCGACCTCGACGGCGCGGCTCGCCATATCTTCGACCTGACCACTGAACTCCCCCTGCGGGCTACCCTGTTCACGGTCGCGGACGACGACCACGTCCTCCTTCTCGTCTGCCACCACATAGCCGCCGACGGCTGGTCCCTCGGCCCGCTCCTAAGGGACCTCGCCACGGCCTACAGCACCCGGACCGCTACCGGCCTGGAGCCCGAATGGCCCGAACTCCCCGTGCAGTACGCGGATTACACGCTCTGGCAGCAGGAGGTGCTGGGGCGTGTGGAGGATCCGGAGAGTGTGGTGTCGGGTCAGCTTCGGCACTGGAAGGAGGTGCTCGCCGGTCTGCCGGAGGAGTTGGTGTTGCCGGCGGATCGTGCGCGTCCGGCTGTGCCGAGTCATCGGGGTGACGCGGTCCCGCTGACCCTCGACGCCGAGGTGCACGCTCGGGTCGTGGAGTTGGCGCGGTCGTCGGGTGCGACGGTGTTCATGGTGTGCCAGGCGGCTCTCGCAGCGCTGTTCACCCGGCTCGGGGCGGGCACCGACATTCCCCTGGGGACGCCGGTGGCCGGTCGTACGGACGAGGCGCTGGACGATCTCGTCGGCTTCTTTCTCAACACGTTGGTGTTGCGGACGGACACGTCGGGGGATCCGACCTTCCGGGAGCTGGTCGCTCGGGTGCGGCACACGGATCTGGAGGCGTTCGCGCATCAGGACCTGCCGTTCGAGCGGCTGGTCGAGGAGCTCAACCCGACCCGTTCCCTGGCCCGGCACCCCCTCTTCCAGGTGATGCTGGTGCAGAAGGACGCGGGTGGCCCCGGCGGTCGCACCTCCTCCTGGCCGGGACTGGACGTCGAGACGGTCCCCATCGGCACCGGTTCCGCGAAGTTCGACCTCACGGTCGGGATCGAGGAGCGGTACGACTCCGAAGGTCGGCCCGCAGGTCTCGACTGGACGCTCGGATACGCCTCCGACCTCTTCGACCACGCCACCGTGGAACGGCTCGGGCAGCGGCTCTCGGTCCTGTTATCCGCCCTCGCCAAGGACCCCGACCGGGCCCTCGGCGCAGTCGACCTCCTCACCGACCAGGAACGACGTGAGCTGCTCCCCGTACCGGGTGACGAGCGGCCGGCCGTGGCGCTCGGCCGCGTCGACCGGGTCTTCGAGGCGCAGGCGGCCCGTACTCCCGATGCGATCGCCCTCCTCTTCGAGGGCGAGTCCGTCACGTACGGCACGCTCGACGTTCAGGCCACCCGTCTCGCCCGCCGTCTCCACGCCGGTGGCGTGCGGGCCGGGGACATCGTCGCCGTACACCTGGAGCGTGGGCCCGACCTGGTCCGTGCCCTGCTCGCCGTACTCAAGGCGGGAGCGGCGTACACCCTCCTCGATCCGGACTTTCCCGCCGAGCGGCTGTCCGCGGTCCTCGCCGAGACCCGGGCCGCCGCCGTCATCACCGCGCCCGACGTGCCCGAGTGGCTCGCGGCCGCCGGCGTCCCGCCGGTCCACCCGACCACACCCGACAACGAGTCCGACGCCGAGTCCGCCGCCGGCCTCGATCCGGGAGCCGACGTTCCCTTCTCCGTCGGCCCCGACAGCGCCGAGGCGCCCGCCTGCGTGATGTTCACGTCCGGTTCGACGGGAGTGCCGAAGGGCGTGGTCGCCCCGCACCGGGCGCTCACCGGCACCCTCACCGGCCAGGAGTACGCCCCCTTCGGGGCCGGCGAGACCTGGCTGCAGAGCGCCCCCATGTCCTGGGACGCCTTCGCCACCGAACTCCTCGGCCCGCTGCTCAACGGCGGCCGTGTGGTACTTCAGCCGGGGCAGCGCCCCGAGCCGGCCACCATGGCCGACCTGGTCACCCGGCACGGCGTCACCGTCCTCAAGGCCTCGGCGAGCCTCTTCAACCATCTGCTCGACGAGCACCCCGAGGCCTTCCAGGCCCTCAACGCCGCCATGACCGGAGGCGAGGCCGCGTCCGTCGCCCACACCGCGCAGGTGCTCGAACGGTTCCCCGACGTCCGCGTCACCAACGGCTACGGCCCTGCCGAGAGCATGGGCTTCACCACCACCCACACCGTCACCGCCGCCGATCTGACCGGCTCGCCGATTCCCGTCGGGACGCCCGTCCACGGCAAGTACGCCCACGTCCTCGACGACCGGCTCAGGCCGGTGCCGTACGGCGTGCCGGGGGAGCTGTACCTGTCCGGCGCCGGGCTCGCGCTCGGCTACCTGCACCGCCCCGCGGCCACCGCGGAACGCTTCGTCGCGCACCCGTGCGGCGCACCGGGGGAGCGGGTCTACCGCACCGGCGACCTCGTGCGCCGCCGGGCCGACGGAGTCCTGGAGTACCTCGGCCGCGCCGACGACCAGGTCAAGATCCGCGGATTCCGCGTCGAACCCGCCGAGATCGAGACCCACCTCACCGCGCACCCCGACGTCCGGCAGGCGGCCGTCGTGGTCCGCGAGGACCGCCCCGGCGACCGGCGCCTGGTCGCGTACGTAGTCCCCGTCCGTCCCGGCACGGCCCCGGCCGGCCTGCGCGCCCACACGGCCGCGCGGGTCCCCGACCACATGGTGCCGTCCCAGTTCGTCACCCTCGACGCCCTGCCCCTCACCCCGAACGGCAAGCTCGACCGCCGTGCCCTCCCCGCCCCCGAGATCGGCTCCTCCCCGGGCGGCCGGGCCCCGCGCACCCCGCGCGAGGAGATCCTCTGCGGGCTGTTCGCCGAACTCCTCGGCGTCGGCGCGGTCGGCGCCGACGACGGCTTCTTCGACCTCGGCGGCCACTCGCTCCTCGCCGCCCGGCTGATCACCCGGGTCCGTGCCGCGCTCGGTGTGGAGATGACCGTCCGCGACCTGTTCCAGGAGCCGACGCCCGCCGGTCTCGCCGGACGCCTCGACGCCGCCGCCCGGGCCCGCCCCGCCCTGCGCCCCGTACCCCGCCCCGAGGAGCCGCCGCTCTCCTTCGCCCAGCAGCGCCTCTGGTTCTTCGGACGGGTGGACGACAGCCCGCTCTACAACGTGCCGTTCGCCCTCCGGCTGCGCGGCACCCTGGACCGCGAGGCCCTGCGGGAGGCGCTCGCCGACGCGGTCCGCCGTCACGAATCGCTGCGTACCCGCTTCCCCGAGTCCGGGACCGGCCCCTGGCAGGACGTCGTCCCGGCCGAAGAGGCCCGGGGCCGGGTCCCGTGGGAGTTCGTCACCACGGACCCCGACCGTCTTGAGGCCGACCTGAGCGACGTCGCCCGTCGCCCCTTCGATCTGACCGACGGAATGCCGCTGCGGGCCGCCCTGTTCACGGTCGCCGAGGACGATCATGTCCTGCTCCTCGTCCTCCACCACATCGTGTGCGACGGCTGGTCGATGGGGGCCCTCGCCCGGGAGGTCGCCGCCGGATACGCGGCCCACGCCGCCGGCAACCCGTCGCCCGCCCGGCCACTCCCCGTGCAGTACGCCGACTACACGCTGTGGCAGCAGGAGGTGCTGGGGCGTGTGGAGGATCCGGGGAGTGTGGTGTCGGGTCAGCTTCGGCACTGGAAGGAGGTGCTCGCCGGTCTGCCGGAGGAGTTGGTGTTGCCGGTGGACCGTGCGCGTCCGGCTGTGCCGAGTCATCGGGGCGATGCGGTGCCGGTGACGCTCGATGCCGGGGTGCATGGCCGGGTCGTGGAGTTGGCGCGGTCGTCGGGTGCGACGGTGTTCATGGTGTGCCAGGCGGCTCTGGCGGCACTGTTCACGCGGTTGGGGGCGGGTACGGACGTTCCGCTGGGGACGCCGGTGGCGGGTCGTACGGACGAGGCGCTGGACGATCTCGTCGGCTTCTTCGTCAACACGTTGGTGTTGCGGACGGACACGTCGGGGGATCCGACGTTCCGGGAGTTGCTCGCTCGGGTGCGGCACACGGATCTGGAGGCGTTCGCGCATCAGGACCTGCCGTTCGAGCGGCTGGTCGAGGAGCTCAACCCGGCCCGCTCCCTGGCCCGGCACCCCCTCTTCCAGGTACTCCTCGTGAAGAAGGACCCCACCGCATCCGGTCAGGCCGAATCGATGCCCGGCCTGCACACCGAGGTCGTCCCGGTCGGCACCTGGGTCGCGAAGTTCGACCTGACGGTCGGGATCGAGGAGCGGTACGACTCCGAGGGCCGGCCCGCAGGTCTCGACTGGACGCTCGGATACGCCTCCGACCTCTTCGACCACGCCACCGTGGAGCGGCTCGGGCAGCGGCTCTCGGTCCTGCTCACCGCCCTCGCCCAGAACCCCGACCGGGCCCTCGGCGCCGTCGACCTCCTCACCGACGAGGAGCACGACCGGGTACGCCACCACTGGAACGACACCACCGCCCCCGTCCCCGCCACCACACTGCCCCGGCTCTTCGCCGAACAGGCCCGCCGCACACCCGGGGCCACCGCCGTCCTCTTCGAGGACGAGCGGCTCGACTACGCCGCGCTCGACGCCCGCGCCGAACACCTCGCCCGCCACCTCGTGGCCCACGGCGCCCGCCCCGAACGCGTCGTCGCCGTCGCCCTGCCCCGCTCGGTGGAGCTCCTTGTCGCCCTCTACGCCGTGCACAAGGCCGGCGCCGCCTACCTGCCCATCGACCCCGACTACCCCCAGGACCGCGTCGCCCACATGCTCGACGACGCCGCGCCCGCCCTCGTCCTCACCCCCGGGCTCCTCGCCGAACTCGAAGCCGCCCCCGCCCCCGACTCCGTACGCGAACTGCCCGAGGCCCTGCCCGGTCACCCCGCCTACGTCATCTACACATCGGGGTCCACCGGCCGGCCCAAGGGCGTCGTCGTCACCCACGAGGCGATCGTGAACCGGCTCCTCTGGATGCAGCACACGTACCGCCTCGAACCCGGCGAGCGCGTCCTGCAGAAGACCCCCTCCAGCTTCGACGTCTCCGTCTGGGAGTTCTTCTGGCCACTGATCACCGGCGCCACCCTGGTCGTCGCCCGCCCCGAGGGCCACAAGGATCCCGACTACCTCGCCGCCCTGATCCAGCGTCACTCCGTCACCACCGCCCACTTCGTCCCCTCGATGCTGGAGGCGTTCCTCGCCGCCGCCGACGTCTCCGCCTGCCGCTCGCTGCGGCGCGTGATCTGCAGCGGAGAGGCCCTGCCCACCGTGCTCGCCGAGCGTTTCGCCGAGGTCAGCGCCGCCGAACTGCACAACCTGTACGGACCCACCGAAGCGGCCGTCGACGTCACCTGGCACCGCTTCGAACCGGCCGCCGCCGGTTCTCCGCCGAGCGCGGTCACCGTCCCCATCGGCCGGCCCGTCTGGAACACCGGCGTGCACGTCCTGGACGCCGGGCTGCGGCCGGTGCCGCCGGGAGTGACCGGCGAGCTCTACCTCTCCGGAGTCCAGCTCGCCCGGGGCTACCTGGGCCGCCCCGGCCTCACCTCGGAACGCTTCACCGCCGCACCCTTCGGGCCGCCCGGCAGCCGCGTGTACCGCACCGGCGACCTCGCCCGGTGGCGCGACGACGGCACGGTGGAGTTCCTCGGCCGCGCGGACGACCAGGTGAAGATCCGCGGCTTCCGCATCGAACTCGGCGAGATCACCGCGGTGCTCACCCGCCACCCGGGCGTCCGGCAGGCCGCCGTCGTGGTCCGCGAGGACCGGCCCGGCGACAAGCGCCTCGTCGCTTACGTCGTCGGCGAGACGGACGAGCTGCGTGACCACGCCGCCCGCGCGCTGCCCGCCCACATGGTGCCCGGACAGTTCGTACGCCTCGCCGAACTGCCCCTGAGCCCCAGCGGCAAGCTCGACCGCCGCCGCCTGCCCCGGCCCGCCCGCGCGGACACCACACCCGTACGCGGGCCCCGGGACAGCCGGGAGGAGACCCTGTGCGGACTGTTCGCGGAGACGCTCGGCGTGGAGACGGTCGGGGTCGACGACGGCTTCTTCGACCTCGGCGGCCACTCCCTGCTCGCCACCCGCCTGATCGCCGGCATCCGCCGCGCCTTCGGCGTCGACCTGGGCATCCAGGCACTGTTCGAAGCGCCCACCGTCGCGGGCCTCGCCGCCCGGCTCGCCGACGACGGCCCCACGACCGGAACCGGCGACTCCCTCGGCTCCCTGCTGCCGCTGCGCCCGCGCGGCGCCCTCGCCCACGCCGCACCGCTCTTCTGCGTCCACCCCGCGGCCGGGATCAGCTGGGTGTACGCGGGCCTGCTGCGCCACCTGGGCCCCGAGCGTCCCCTGTACGGGCTCCAGGCCCGCGGGCTGACCCCGCCGGAGCTGCCGGCGGCCGGACTGGACGCGATGGTCAAGGACTATCTGGCCCAGCTCCGCTCGGTGCAGCCCGAAGGGCCGTACCACCTCCTCGGCTGGTCCTTCGGCGGGCTAGTCGCCCACGCCCTGGCCACCCGGCTGCGTGCCGAGGGGCAGGAGGTGGCCCTGCTGGCCCTCATGGACGCCTACCCGCACCTCGTGACGGAGCCCTCCGAGAGCGGCAGCGACGGCACCGGCACCGGCACCGAGGCCACCCGGCCCCCGTCCTGGGCCGCCGGCGGCCCGCCGCCCGCCTCCTGCCCGCGGACGCTCGCCGCCCTGCTGGCCTCCCTGGGCCTCCCGGTCCCGGCCGGCACCCTGACCTTCGCCCGGTTCCAGAAGACCGTACGGAAGACCGGCGGCCCGCTCGCCCGGTTCGACGGCCCCGCCCTCGCCGCCCTGGCGGAGGTCTTCTCCTCGAACGTCCGACTGCGCCACGAGTTCGTTCCCGAACGCTTCGACGGCGACCTGCTGTTCTTCGCCGCGACCGAGGGCCGGACCGGCCGCCGCCAGCGGCCGGACGACTGGCGCCCGTACCTCGCGGGCCGCCTCGACGTCCACGAACTTCCCTTCGCGCACGGCGACATGACCCGGCCCGACGCGCTCGCGTGGATGGCCGACGCACTGATCGACCGGCTCACCCCGCCGGCGATCTGAGGTTCCGACCCACCCGTCCCGCCCACTCACCGCTCAGGAGACCCCGCATGCGGACCGACGACACCACCACCACGACCGCCACCTCCGCCTCGGCCGCCGAAGCCGATGTGCGCCGCTACTACGAGCTGGTCGACGCCGGCGACGTCCCCGGCCTGGTGGGCCTGTTCACCGCCGACGCCACCTACCACCGCCCGGGCTACGAACCCTTCGAGGGCCACGAGGGCCTGACCCGCTTCTACAGCGGCGCCCGCGTCATCCGAACGGGCCGGCACACGCTCACCAAGATCCTCGTCGAGGGCTCCGACGTCGCCGTGCACGGCGAGTTCAACGGCGAGCTCCACGACGGCACCACCGTGGGCCTGCGCTTCGCCGACTTCTTCCAGCTCGCGGCGGACGGCCGGTTCAGCCGCCGCGACACCTTCTTCTTCGCGCCGCTCGTCTGACCGGCGCGCGCCCGACTCCGACCGACCCGTGGCAACGCGTACCGACCCGTACCGACTCATCCCGTAAGGAATCGTCATGACCATCACGTTCGACCAGAACTCCGCCTCCTCCGCGCCCCAGCCCGTCCGCTCCCCGGGCCACGGCGACGCGTTCACCGACCACATGTTCACCATGTCGTGGAACGAGACGGACGGCTGGCACAAGCCCGGTCTCTCGCGGCTGCACGACCTCACCCTGCACCCCGGGACGATCGGCCTGCACTACGCCCAGGTCATCTTCGAGGGCCTCAAGGCCCACCGGCAGGCCGACGGCGGGGTCGCTGTCTTCCGGCCCTGGGAGCACGCCCGCCGCTTCCAGCGCTCGGCCCGCCGGCTGGCCATGCCCGAGCTGCCCGAGGACGTCTTCGTCGACTCCATCGAGCAGCTGCTCCGCGCCGATCAGGGGCTGCTCTCCGACGACCCGAGCCACAGCATCTACCTGCGGCCGCTGATGTTCGGCGCGGACGCCAACCTGATGCTCCGCCCCTCGCACACCTACGAGTACCTGGTCATGGCGTTCGTCGCCGGCGGCTTCTTCGGCAAGGCGCTGGAGACGGTCTCCGTCTGGGTCAGCCACGAGCACAGCCGCGCCATCCCGGGCGGCACCGGCAACGTCAAGTGCGCCGGAAACTACTCCGGTTCGTTCGTCGCCCAGCTCCAGGCGCAGGAGGCCGGCTGCCAGCAGGTCGTCTGGCTGGACCCGGTGGAGCGCACCTGGGTCGAGGAGATGGGCGGCATGAACATGTTCTTCGTACGGGGTACCGGCCCCGGGGCCGAGATCGTGACCCCGTCCCTGAGCGGCTCGCTCCTGCCCGGCGTCACCCGTGACACCCTGCTCGGGCTCGCCGAGGGCATGGGGTACGTCCCCCGGGAGGAGAAGGTCTCCCTGGAGCAGTGGCGCCGCGAATGCGCGGAGGGCCGCATCACCGAGGTGTTCGCCTCGGGCACCGCCGCCGTCGTCACCCCCGTCGGCCACGTCAAGGACCGCGACGGCGACTGGACCATCGGTGACGGCACCCCCGGCCCCGTCACCCTCGCCATGCGCGACGCCCTCGTCGACCTGCACCACGGCACCGCTCCCGACCCCAAGGGCTGGCTCCACCGCATCTCCTGACGGCGCGGGACACGCCCGGAAGCAGCACGAGGTACCCGGAGGCAGCCGATCGGCCCAGGCGCGGCGCGCCTCGGCCGTGCGGGCGGCCGCCGGGGGAGTATCGGTGGGCGGGCGGCCCCGGCACGGGCCGCCCGGCACCGCCCCCAGGCATGAAGAGGTCCGGTCATGGAACAGTTCGGCGGCCGATACGGCGAGGACGTCTTCCGTCCCGAGCAGGCGGGCGAGGGCGAGCGCATCGACTTCGGCGCCCTCGCCTACGACGCCATCACCATGGCACGGCTCCGGGCTCTCGGCGCCGGTCCGGGTTGGCGCTGCCTGGACGTCGGGGCCGGCACGGGCACGGTCTCCCGCCGGCTGCTCGCCGAGGCCGGGGTCACGAGCGTGCTCGCCGTCGACCGCGACGTACGCTTCCTGAGCGAGCGGCCCCTGCCCGGACTCGACGTGCTGGAGACCGACGTCACCGCCCCGGACTTCGACCCCGGCCGGTTCCGACTCGTCCACGCGCGTTTCGTGCTCATGCACCTGCCCGGGCACGACCGCCTGATCACCCGGCTCGCGGAACTCGTCGAGCCGGGCGGGGTGCTGGTGCTCAGCGACGCCGTCGACCTGACGAGCGGCCTGCCGGACGCCGTGACACCCGGCACTCCGTACACCGCGGTCATGCGGGCGATGTGGCAGGGGCTACGGGACACCATCGGCACCGATGTCGGCTGGGTGCCCTCCTACCCCCACCTGCTGCGCGGGGCCGGACTCCGGCCCGTGGCCGCCGAGATCCACGTACCGCCGCTGCTGCCGGGCAGCCCCATCAGCCGCTTCTGGGCGGACACCTGGCAGCGGAGCCGGGCGGCGATGCTCGCCACCGGCCTGGTCGACGACGCGGCCGTCGACGCGGCGACCCGCTACCTGGACTCCGACGAGTGCGCCGCGCTGTCGGCCGGCATGCTCACCGTCTGGGGACGGAAGCCCGGGGAGGCCGGTCAGGAGGCGACGGACCCCACGACGGGGCCGGTGAGCAGCGGGTAGCTCTCGCCGCCCATGCGTTCCGCCGCGTCGATGTAGCCGTTGAGGGCCTCGCGGGACTGGGCGAGCCGGTCCATCTGGCTGTCGAGGCGTCGCAGGCGCGAGCGCATCGCGGCCAGCAGCTCGGGACATCCGACGAGTTCCGGGGCCTCGCCGACCGCGCAGGGCAGCAGGTACGCGATGTCCTCGGAGGACAGCCCGGCCCCGAGCAGGTGCCTGATCTGCTTCACCCGCAGCAGGGCGTTCTCGTCGTACTCGCGATAGCCGTTCGTTCCCCGGTCCGCCACCAGCAGACCCTGGGCCTCGTAATAGCGCAGTTGGTGGGCGTTGACGCCCGTCCGCCGACTCAGTTCCCCGATCCGCATCGAAAACCTCGCTTGACCTTCACACCGGTATCAACGTTGACGATGCTGCCATGAACAACACACCACACGCGCCCGTGACCGTCATCGGACTCGGACTGATGGGCCAGGCCCTCGCCGGCGCGTTCCTGAAAGCCGGACACCCCACCACCGTGTGGAACCGGACTCCCGCCAAGGCCGCCCCGCTGGTGGCCGCGGGAGCACGGTCGGCTCCGACCCTCGGCGACGCGCTCGCCGCGAGCCCCCTGACGATCGTCTGCCTCACCGACTACGACGCCGTGTACGAACTGCTCGGCGCGAACGGTGTCGAGCCGGACCCCACGACGCCGATCGACACGACGCTGATCAACCTGACCTCGGGGAGCGCGGGCCAGGCGCGCGAGGCCGCCGAGTGGGCCGAGCGGCGCGGTGCCCGCTACCTGGACGGCGCCATCATGGCCATCCCGTCGGGGATCGGCACCGCCGAGGCGGTGATCCTCCACAGCGGCCCCGAACAGGTCTTCGCGGACCACGCGTCGACGCTCGGCGCCCTCGGCACGATCACCCACCTCGGTGCGGACCCCGGCCTGGCGTCCCTGTACGACGTGGCCGGGCTGGCCATGATGTGGAGCGTCCTGAACGCCTGGCTCCAGGGCACCGCCCTGCTCGCGAAGGCCGGTGTCGACGCCGTGACGTACGCGCCGTTCGCCCGGCAGATCGCCGCCGGAGTGGCCGACTGGCTGCCCGGGTACGCCGAGCAGATCGACAAGGGCTCCTTCCCGGCCGAGGTGGCGGCGCTGGAGACCGACGCGCGGGCCATGGAGCACCTGATCGAGGAGAGCGAGGCGATGGGGGTCAACGCCGAACTGCCCAGGCTGATCAAGGCGATGGCGGACCGCGCGATCGCCGCCGGACACGGCGGGGAGCAGTACCCCGTGCTGATCGAGGAGTTCGGCAAGCCCTAGGAAGGGCGAGCGGTCGACCGGTCGAGCGCGTCGCGCGCCGAGTCGTACTCCCGGGGGTGGTCGCCCGCTCCGGGGAGGGCGAGGGCGGTACGGAACTCCTGACGCGCCTCGGCATGGCGGCCCGCCGCCGCGTACGTCCTGCCGAGGCCGATACGGACGCCCATCTCCAGCCAGGTGCTCGTGCGCCCGGTCAGCGTCGACAGCGCCTCGTGGTGGGTGTCGACGGCCGAGCGCAGATCGCCCTGGACGTGCTCCGCCGCGGCGAGCTGCGACAGGCCCGCCGCGCGCAGCGGGAGGTCCTCGGCCTCGCGGGCCAGTTCGGCCGCCCGCCGCAGCAGCTCCGTGGCCTCCGCGTGGTGGCCGAGGGCCAGGTGGGCTTCGGCGGCGAAGCACAGGGTGCTGCTGATCGTCCGGGGGCGGCCGTTCTTCTCGGCGAGGGCGAGGGCCGTGGCGTAGTGGTCGAGCGCCCGCTCGTGCAGCCCCCGCTGGGAGTGGATCGCGCCGAGGTTGCAGTTCGCCATGCCGGTCAGCCAGTCGTCGTCGAGACCGGCCGCCAGCTCCACCGCCTCGCTCAGGTGGGCCAGGGCCTCCTCGGTCCGGCCCAGCGGCCACGTCGCGGCGCCCAGACCGGCGATCGCCCGGGCGCGGTCCCGCGGATCGCCCTGGCAGCGGGCGTACCGCAAGGCTTCGGCGAACCACTCGCCGGCCTGCCGGAACCGGCCCTGGTACACGTCGACGATTCCCAGGCAGATGCGGAGGGACGACGGCATGCGCCGGTCGGCCGTCATGTCGGCGCAGGCCAGGGCGTGTTCGAGGGCGGTGCGGCACTCGTGGAAGTGGCCCCGGCGCGCCAGGTGGTCGACGAGGGCCTCGGCGATCCGGCAGGCGTGGTCGAACTCCCCGGCGGCGGCCGCGAAGGCCACGACGTCGACCAGGTCCCCGCCCGCCGCGTTCAGCCACGCGGAGGCCTCTCCCCAACCGGAGAAGGTGTGACCGGCGACGTCGCGGCCGGCGACGTCGCGAGCGGTGATGTCGTGGTCGGTGACGTCATGGCCTGTGGGGAAGGTTTCCGGTCCCCAGTCGCTCGCGACGCGGCCCGCCGCCGTGTAGAGCCGCAGGACCGCGGTGCGGTCGGCGGCGGCCTCCAGGGGCGCCTCGGCTGCGAGTCGCCGCGCATGAGCCCGTACGAGATCGTGCAGCCGGTAGCGGCCGGGGTGCGGTTCCTGGAGCAGGCTCGCGTCGACCAGGTCCTCCAGGAGGGCCTCGGCGTCCTCACCGGATCCGCCCAGCATGGCGGCGAGGGTCAGGCCGTCGAAGCGGGCGGTCGGTGCCGAACCCAATGCCCTGAAGGAGCGCCGCAGTTCGGGGGAGAGCTGGTCGTACGACATCCTGAAGGCGGCCTCCACGCTGCGGTCACCGGCCCGCAGCTCGCCGAGGCCGCGCGTGTCGTCGGACATCCGGCCGGCCAGGAAGGCCAGCGTCCAGGACGGGCGGTTCTGCAGCCGGGCGCCGGCGATGCGCAGGGCCAGCGGGAGGCCGCCGCAGCGCAGGGCGAGCTCGCGGGCGGCCTCGGGTTCACGGTCCGCCCGGGCCTCGCCGAGCAGCTCCCGGAACAGGCCGACGGCGTCACCGGAGGCCAGCGGCTCCACGGTGAGCCGGAGATCGGCGTCGAGGCCCGGCAGACGATTCCGGCCCGCCACCAGGACCCGGCTGCCCGGTCCCGCGGGCAGCAGCGGCCGTACCTGCTCGGCACTGCGGGCGTTGTCCACGACCAGCAGCAGCCGCAGACCGCTCGTCGCCGCTCGCCATGCGGTGACCAGCTCCGGCATGTCGTCCACGTCGGTTGACTCATAGGCGAGTTGGTCGCCGGAGCCGCGCATCGTGCGCAGCAGCCGGCGCAGGGCCCGCTGCGGGCCGACGGTCTCGTGGGCGGCGCCGTACGCGTGCAGGTCCACGAACAGGCAGCCGTCGGGGTAGGAATCGCCCAGCGTCCAGGCGGCGCGCACCACCAGCGCGGTCTTGCCGACGCCCGCCGTGCCGTCGATCGTCATCACGGACACGGCGCCGGGCGCCACGGGAGCGGTGAGCAGGGCGAGTTCCGCCTCGCGGCCCACCAGACAGGAGGTGTCACCGGGAAGTTCGTTGCGGCGCGGACGCGGACGCGGACGCGGGCTCGTGTGCGTGTGCGTGTGCGTGTGCGTGTGCGGCTGGGGCTCGTGGGGCGGTGGGGCAGGGGAGGGCTCGGGGGCGGCCGGTTCCGTGGAGTGGTCCTGTCGCGGCCGGACGTCCGGGAGCAGGGTGTCCCCGCCCGCGCGCGGCGCCGGCGTGCGGCCGAGCAGCAGCGTGTCCTCGCGGCGCAGGACGGCCTGGTGGACGCGGCGCAGCTCCTCGCCCGGCTCCACGCCCAGCTCGTCGAGGAGCCGCCGCCGCGTCTCCTGGTAGACGGACAGCGCCTCGGCCTGCCGGCCGCCGGCGTAGAGGGCACGCATCCGCAGGGCCGCCAGCGGCTCGTCGTGAGGCCGGGCCAGCGGCGCCGCCATGAGAGAGTCCAGCGCGTCGGGGTACCGCCCGAGCAGCAGCAGGCACTCGGCGCGGTCCTGGTGCAGGGCGCGCCGCTGCCGGGCGAGGCGGTGCCGCTCCGTGTCGGCGAGCGGCCCCGGCAGACCGGGCAGGGGTTCGGCGCCCAGCAGCTCCAGGGCCCGGCCGCCGTGGTCGAGGGCGCCGTCGAGGTCACCGGCGGCCTTCGCGCGCCGCGCGAGCCCGGTGTGTTCGGCGAGGTCGGCGAGGTCGGTCCGGGTCTCGCCCGGCACGAAGCGGTAGCCGCCGCGCCCCCCTTCGACCAGCGAGCCGGCCGGCCCGGCGCCCGGCGCGTCGAGCGCCTTGCGGAGCGCGTACACATAGCTCGGCAGGACCCGGTGGCCCGTACCCGGAGGTTCGGTCCCCCAGACGTCGTCGAGGAGCTGGCCGTACGTCACGAGGTCCGGTGCGCGCAGGACCAGGGCGGCGAGGACCGCCTGGCGCCTGACCGGGCCGAGACCGAGCGGCGTACCGCCGCGACGGGCGCGGACGGGCCCGAGCAGCTCGATCCGCAGCCGCTCCTCCGCCCCCGCCGGCTTCGCACCCGGCCCCGCCGCGTCCACGCCCACTTCGATGCCCCATGTCCCCGTGTTCCCTGCCCGCGCAGTGGCCCCAGTCTCCTGCATCAGCGGGATTTCATCCCTGCTGCAGAGCACGTCTCCAGTGTGGGACTCGTCATGTCGGGCGCCGACGGTCCGGGCGGTGTACGGGAACAACCGGCCGGGCGGGAAGCGGCCGACACACCGTCAAGAGAGGACATGTCCCCATGTCTCACGTCAGCGGAGCGTCCGGCGCACGGCCCACCCGTCGTGCCGGTCGCTGGGAGCGCTACCGGGTCACCCATCCCTTCTCCGCGCGGGACCAGGCGGCCCTGTGGGGGTCGATCGTGGGTGTCGTGGCCCTGGCCGCGCTGCTCGGCTGGGCCCTCGACATGAAGGGCGGTGTCGTCATCGTCGCGGCGCTGCCCTTCATCATCGCCTCGTTCGAGAACCGCCGCACCGCGTTCCAGTTCGACGCGGCCGGTGCCCGTTTCGGCACCGTCCTCGTGCCGTGGGCCGACGTCACCGAGTTCGTCGTGGCCACATCGGCGGACGGACAGCGGGCGCTGATCGGCGCGCGGCTCCGCCCCGGCGCGGCCCTTCCGGCGGGGGCGGCCGCCCCGGTGCGGGACCCGGCCATGCCCGCGCCCGTCCATGTCGCCGTTCCGCGTGCCAAGTTCGATCTGTCGAAGATGCTCCACAAGGCCCGTAAGTACGCTCCGTCGCACATCCGGATCGTGGTCGCCGACCCGTCCGGCGAACGTCCCGCCTCCTGATGACCAGCTCTCGGACCGGCGGACAGTAGGGGAGACCGATGCACCACCCGCCACAGCCCTGGTACCGGCCGCACCAGCCACAGCAGCCGGTCCCTGACAATCCGTACGCCCCCGGGGGCTACACCCCGCCGGAGCTGCCGCCCCGCCGCAGACGCTTCGGCAAGGGGCCGCTGATCGCGACGGTCGTCGTGCTGTTGCTCGTGGCGGCGAGCGGATGGGTGTACGCCCTCGGCGACGGCCGGTGGGGCCGGTCGGCGCCGCCCGTCGCCGACAAGGCGCCCAGCCCTTCCGCGACGCCGACGCCCTCCCGTACGCCCGCCGTCCGCACCCCGGAGCCGCAGCGCATCCCGACGTCGGAGGAGCTGAACGTCGGGCGCGCGGCCGGCGACGCCACGGCGTGGATCGCCGACGACCGGACCGACCTGCCCCGGCGGTCCATCAAGCTCTACCCCCTGTGGATCGTCGGCGACACCGTCGTCCAGGCCGCGTACGAGAAGGTCACCGCCCGTCGGCTGTCGGACGGCACCGAGGCGTGGAGCGTGCCGCTGCCCGCCTCCGTCTGCGAGGCGCCGGCCAACCCGACCCCCGACGGCAAGATCGTCGTGGTCTACCAGAGCGACAGGAACTGGACCGGGAACCGCTGCAACCAGCTGCAGATGATCGACCTGAGGACCGGGAAGGCCGGGTGGCGCAAGAAGCTCACCGAGACCGGCTCCATGGACGGCACGATCATGGTGAACAGCGCCATCAGCGGCGGGACCCTCGCGATCGTCCAGAGCATGAAGGCAGCCGCGTACCGGGTGGACACCGGCGCCAAGCTCTACGACATCCCCCTGGAGAACCCCGGGAAGTGCTACCCCGACAACGTCGCGGGAGGGGTCCGGCTCGTGGTCAGCTCCACCTGCGCGATCAACGTCGACCGCGGCAAGTCGTACTACCAGCTCCGCGAGCTCGACCCGCGCACCGGCAAGGTCCGCTGGCGCTACCGCACCCAGCCGGGCTGGATCATGGGGAAGATGCTCTCCGTCGACCCGGTCGTCTTCACCACCTACCACCACAAGGAACTCACCGACGACTGGCGGGTCGCGGCCCTCAAGCCCGACGGGAAGCTCCGCGTCACCATCGACGCCCGGCCCAAGGGGTTCGCGTACTGCGCCGACGCGGGCGACTCGGGAGGGAACATGCAGATGTGCCCGGGCACCGCCGTCGGCAAGGACATCGTCTTCCTCGGCGGCACCGACCGGGTCGGCGGCTACAGCCTCGCCACCGGGAAACTGGTCTGGGGCGTGAAGTCCTCGGTCGGCACCCTGCACCCCCTGCGTCCGGACGGCGGTGCGTGGGCACTCGTCTACGAGGCCCCCACGGACAAGGAGCCGGGCAGGATCACCCGCTTCGGGCCCGGCGGCGTGGACACGAAGAAGGAGGTGCTCCGGCATCCCGTGACGGCCCGGGCCACCGAACGCCACATGCTCGCGGGACGCCTGGCCTACGCGAACGGCCGGATCGTGCTCTCCCCGAGCGGGGTCTCCGGCAACGACGCGATGCACGAGGCCCGCATGCTGTCCTTCGCTCCCGGGAGCCCGTGAAGACCTGGTTACCGGTCAATGATCACGCAGTGATACCGGCCCGGTTACGGTCGGTGTCGTTCAGTGAGTCGCTTGACGTCTTCAGGAGTTGTGATGGGCAAGTACGCCGGCAAGAAGGCCGTGGTCATCGGTGGGACGCACGGTATGGGCCTCGCCATGGTGCAGGGGCTGCTCGACGGCGGGGCCGAGGTCCTGCTGACGGGGCGCAACAAGGACAACATCGAGACCGCGCGCAAGGACCTCGACGGCAAGGCCGTGCACGTCCTGCGCTCGGACGTCGCGAGCATGGACGACATCGCGGAGCTGGGCGCGGAGGTCGAGAAGAAGCTCGGCCGCGTCGACTCCGTCTTCGTGAACGTCGGTTACGCCGCTCTCGAGCCGATCGCCCTCGTCACCGAGGAGACCTACGACCGGCAGTTCGGCGTGAACACCAAGGGTGTCTTCTTCACGGTGCAGAAGCTCGCCCCGCTCATGAACGACAACGGGTCGATCGTCTTCACCACCTCGATCGCCAATGTCACC
Organism: Streptomyces gardneri; assembly: GCF_006539185.1. GTDB lineage: Bacteria > Actinomycetota > Actinomycetes > Streptomycetales > Streptomycetaceae > Streptomyces > Streptomyces gardneri. Next base: position 21,039 of record NZ_BJMN01000064.1, on the reverse strand, counting down.
GGCACCCCCGGCATGGGCGTGTACTCGGGCGCGAAGGCGGCCGTGCGCTCCTTCGCCCAGGTCTTCGCCGCCGAGCTGCTGCCCCGCGGCATCCGGGTCAACTCCGTCAGCCCGGGCTTCATCCACACCCCGACCATGGGCATCGCGGACGCCACGGCCGAGGAGCGGGCCATCCTCAGCGCGGTGGGCGACGAGCTCACCCCGATGAAGCGGCACGGCACGCCGGAGGAGGTCGCCACCGCCGCGCTCTTCTTCGCCTTCGACGCGACCTTCACCACCGGTGTCGAGCTCGTCGTGGACGGCGGCCTCACCCAGCACATCCAGCCGGTCCCGCCGCAGCAGTGACGGCATCCGTGGCCCGCGGAGCGGCATCGCCGCCCCGCGGGCCACGGCCGTCTCAGGACGCAGCCGGTCCGAGGAGGACGGGGAGCGTGCGATGGCCGTTGGAGATGAACGACTCCAGCGGCAGGATCCGCTCCGGCGGCTCCGCCAGTCTGATGGCGGGGAAGCGTTCGAACACCGCGGGCAGGGCGATCGCCGCCTCCAGGCGAGCGAGCGGCGCTCCCACGCAGTGGTGGACGCCGTGGCCGAAGGCCACGTGCTCACGGCGGGTCGGGCGCGTGACGTCGAAGGCGTCGGCCGTCTCCCCGTGCGTGCCCGGATCGCGGCCGGCCGCGCCGAAGGCGATCATCATCGCGTCGCCCTTCGGGATCACCATGTCGCCGAGGTCGATGTCCTCGATCGCGTACCGCATGGGCAGGTTGGCGAACGGGGCCTCCAGCCTGAGGGTCTCGTCGACCAGGTCCTCCCAGCCCGCCGTCCCGTCGCGCAACAGCGCCAGCTGGTCGGGATGGGTCAGCAGGGCGTGGACGGCGTGGTCGAGGAGATTCACCGTGGTCTCGTAGCCCGCGGTGAACATCAGCAGGATCGTGTCGATCAACTCCCGCTCCGTGAGACCGGATCCGCCGTCGTCCCGTACCGAGATCAGTCCGCTCGTGACGTCCTCGCCCGGCTGACGCCGCTTGGCCGTCAGCAACTCGCCCATCACCTCGTACAGCTCACGCTCGGTGGCCTTCGCGTCCTCCAGGGAGGCCGTCGTCTGCAGGATCGCGTGGATCAGCCGGAGCAGGTCCGGCCGGATCTCCGCCGGGATGCCGAGCAGCTCCGAGATCACCTGCGTGGGCAGCGGATGGCAGAACTCCGCGCGGAAGTCGACGGGTTCACCCCCGTGGGACCCGGCGATCCGGTCGAGCAGTTCGGCGGCGATCTCCTCGATGCGCGGGCGCAGCGCGGCCGTCCGCCGGAACGTGAACGCCTTGGCGACGAGCTTGCGGAGCCTGGTGTGCTCCGCTCCGTACGCCGTGATCATGTTGCGGTCCGAGACCCACATGGCCAGCGACCAGGTGTCGCCCAGTTCGCCGCTGGCCCAGGCCGGCCAGTGCTGGTGGGTGTCGCGGGACACCCGGGAGTCCGTGAGCAGCTCCTTGACCAGCTCGTAGTCGGTGACCGCCCAGACGACGACGCCACCGGGCAGCTCGACCTGGGTCGCGCGTCCCCGGGTGCGCAGCAGCGCGCCCTCGCCATGGATGTCTCGGCCGGTCGGATCGATCACGTACGGATCGGCGGCGTACGGACAGGACGTCTTGTTCATCCGGTTTCCCCCCACCCGGCCCGTCAGGCCTTGACGCGCTGCGAAGCGAGCGCTCTCGGCGCCACCACCTGAGCCGCGGCCCGACCGGACTCGATCGCCCCGTCGACGAAGCCGTTCCACACGCTCGCGAGGTCGCCGCCGGCGAACGCGATCCGGCCGTACGGCCGCTGGATGTCGGGGAGCTGACGGAGGAGCTGGCCCGGGCGGCGCAGCGCCTGGGCACCCCGGGCGTACGGGTCGGTGCCCCAGTCGTGCGAGCGTACGGAGACGACCTGGGCGGTCGGCAGGTACTCGCGGACGGCGGCCTGCACCTGCGAGAGGCTCGTCGGGTCGAAGGTCGGGTCGAAGGCGAAGCCGATCATGAGGTGGCTGCCGTCGCTCAGCTTGGCGGTCGGGAAGAGGCTCTCGATGCGCTGGCCCTCGTACCCCTGGCAGAGGGTGAGCGGCGAGACGCCCTTGACCTGCATCCACAGCTTGACCGTGCGGCGCACGCCGATGCCCTCGACGGCCGCGTCGGCGTGGACCTTGGGCAGCCCCGGCGCGAAGGTGATGTCCTTCCACACGTTGGTGGGCACGGCCACGACGACGTGCGAGGCGCGGAAGGTCCCGCGGTTGGCCGTGACGACCGAGACGCCGCTGCCGGTGTCCGCGATGGCGGTGACCGGGGTGCCGAGCTTGATGGTCAGCGGCTCCTCGTACAGCATCGCGCGGACGAGCCCGCTCATGCCGTTGAGGCCGACGCGCTGCGACATCAGGGAGAACCAGCCGTCCGCGTTCCAGCCGGTGTGCGCCCACCACTGGGCGAGCGAGGTGAGGGCGCCGTCCCTGCTGGAGCCACCGGCGAAGCCGGCGACCTGCGAGCTGAGCCAACCCGCGTCCTGCGCCGAGAGGTTGAGCTGGGATATGCGGTCGTGCAGGGAGAGGGGGTCGACCGAGCGCAGCAGGTCGGCGCGGAACAGCGGGTCGCGCGGCCGCTCGAAGTACTGCCGGGAGCCCTCGAAGAGCTGGGCCAGCATCTCGCCGAGCCGGCCGAAGACCACGTCGGGCGCGAAGGTCGTCGGACCGCTCGCGGTGGGGTAGATCGCCACCTCCGGCTGGATCTCGGTGACCAGCGGGATGTTGTAGCGGTTGAGCTCCTCCACGGCGAACGTCTGCGCCGGGTGGATCCACTGTCCGCCGAGCTCGATCTTCCGGCCGAGGTAGCTGTCGGTGTAGACCCGGCCGCCCACGCGGTTGCGGGCCTCGAGGACCAGGACCTGGAGGCCGCGGGAGCGGAGCTCCCGGGCGGCGGCCGCGCCGGCGAAGCCCGCGCCGACGACGATGACGTCGTACTCCCTGCGGGCCTCCTCGGTCACCTGGACGGGACCGGCGTGCGCCGTGCCGCCGAAGGCGAGCGAGCCGGCCGAAGCGGCGACCGCGGCAAGACCCGTGGCCTTGAGCGCGGTGCGACGGCCCACCGGGCGATGAGCGACGGAGCGCGGCGGCGTCCTGTCGGTGTTCACGATGTTCTCCTCGATGTTCTGCAATGTTTGCGTTTACCCCTGGGAGCCGTTCGGAATTGAACGATTCCCGGACGGCCGAGCGAATGGATTGAGCCGAATGCGCCCGTGCCGGTGCGAAAGTAGCCGAGGTCCCGCCGTGCCCTGCCCAATGCCTGCTCACGGGCCGGTAATAGGCGGCTGATGAGACGGCGGAGAGGGGACGGTTTCCCGCCGGTTCCCGAACAGTGGGGATCCTCGGCGACGGTGGAGGAGTACCGGGACGCCGTGGACTCCGGCGTGGGGACGGCGCGGAGGGCGCCGGTGCCGGTGTGACGTCGAAGTCTCCGGCAAGCCTCCCAGGGGGAACGGCCGTCCGATGTGAAATCATGGCAATCGGCAGTGAAATGCGCGGCCGGTTATGTCCTGGATTCCGACCAAAATCCAGGAGGCTGAATGTTTCAAGCCAAGAAACAGTAAAATCCAGCCAAGAACGAATGATGTCCGATTGCGGGGGAGCATGGCGACGCGCTGGCAGAAGAGAGTGATTCGGCCGAGACGCCGACACGGGGACGTGAGCGGGGCCATGGGGACAATCGTCGGATCTTGCGCAGTCCAGGGGGACACATGCACATTCACATGCTGGGACCGTTGGAGGTCGTTTCCGAGGGTGGGGGGACCGTCTCGCTAGGAGGATCCCGTCAGCGGGCGACCTTGGGGTTCCTCCTGCTGAAGGCCAACAAGGTCGTCGCCACCAGTCAGTTATTGAACGCCGTATGGTCCGCCGACGACGCCCCGAGCTCCGCGCGGAAGATTCTGCAGAACGCGGTCTGGGGACTCCGCGGCATCCTCCACAACGGTGCGCAGGGCGGTTCCGGCAACCGGACCACACAGGCTCCCGTCCTGCTCACCCAGGCACCCGGCTACATGCTGCGCGTCGAGCCCGAGCAGGTGGACCTCTTCCGCTTCGAGCGGCGCGCGATCCAGGGGCGGGCGGAACTGGAAGCGGGCCGGACCGAGTCCGCGGCACGCCTCCTGAAGGAGGCGCTCGACCTCTGGCGCGGACCCGCGCTCACCGACCTCGTCGAGACCGGGATCTCCTGGCCCGAACTGTCGGCAGTCCAGGGCGCCCGAACCGACGCCATGGAGGACTTCTTCGAGGCGCAGCTCGCCCTCGGACGTCACCACTCCGTCCTCGGAGAGCTCGAGACGCTCGTCGAGAGGGAGCCCCTCCGGGAGCGGGCCTGCAGCCAGCTCATGCTGGCGCTGTACCGCTGCGGACGGCAGGCGGACGCGCTCAACGTCTACGGCCGGATCCGCTCGGCCCTCGTCGAGAACCTGGGTCTGGAGCCCGGACACGAACTCCGCACGCTCCAGCAGGCCATCCTCACCCACGACCCCGTCCTCACCCTGCAGGGCGCCGCCACCTCGTACGAGTTCAGCCAGGCCGGCGCCACGACCGAGCACGCGGTCGCCCTGCGGGGCGTCGCCGGAGCCCCCGCCTACCGGGCCGGCTCGGCCGCGTCGCCCACCCCGGCCGACGGGGCGGCGGCGGGTCCCGCGGAGGCGCCTTCGGCCGGGGCCCACCAGACCGTGGTCTCCGAGCACCGCAAGGTGGGCGTCGTCCTGCTCAGGACCGAACTCCACGCCCACGCCTCCGAGACAGGCATCGAGGCCGACCGGCTGCTCCAGGGGACGGCCGCCGCGGTCGAGGAGGAGATCGAACGCCACGGCGGGACCATCGCCGGTTCCGTCGGACCGTTCTCGCTGGCCCTGTTCGGCGTGCACCGCGGCCGGGCGGACGACGCGGAACGCGCGGTGCGCGCGGCCCTCGCCATCCGCGACCGGCTCGCCCCCACCCAGCAGCTCGCCGTCAAGGCGGCCGTCGAGGTGGGGGAGGCGCTGGTGCGCTACCTCCCGGGCGACGAGGAGACCCCGCCGTCGGCCGTCGGCGCGCTCATGGACGAGTGTCACCGGCTCCTCGCGCTCGTCCCGCAGGGCGAGATCAGGGTCAGCGACAGCACGTTCCGGGAGACCGAGTCCGTCATCGCCTACGAGCCGGCCGAAGACCCGTCGAGTGGCTGGCGCGTCAGGAGCGGCAGCGAGGAACCGGCCGACCACCACGGCGTGCCGATCGTCGACCGCGAGATCGAACTCGAAGTGCTGCGCGGACTCCTCGAGTTGGCCCGGCACCGCGGCAACCCCCATCTGGTGACCCTCCTCGGCCAGGGCGGCGTGGGGAAGACCCGGTTCATCGTGGAGCTGGAGCACCGCATCACGGGGCGCCCCCACGCACCCCTGTTCCTGGCGACCAGGGCCACCCTCCTCTACGGCAACCACCCGCTCTCCGCGCAGATCGCGATACTCGCGTCGTGCTGCGGGATCCAGCAGGGCGACTCGGGCAAGTCCGCCCGGGCGAAACTGGCCAGCACGCTCCATCAGCTGGTCCAGTGCGAGGAGACGGCGGGCAGGCTGCTGCCGTACCTCAGCCCGCTGGTCGACCCCGAGGGCTCGGAGATCCGTCAGCCGATGGTCTCCGAACTCCTCAACGCCTGGTACGAGTTCGTGGGCCTGGCCGCCGAGGAGCGGCCCCTCGTGATCGTCGTCGACGACCTCCACCGGGGCGACGACAGGCTGCTCGACTGCGTCGAGCAGCTCCCGGACAGGGTCGGCGCCGTGCCCCTCGTGGTGATCGCGGCCGCCCGCCCCGAACTCCTGGAACGCCGTCCCGACTGGGGCAGCGGCAGCCGCCAGGCGACCACCCTCACCCTCGAACCGCTCTCGGACGCGGCCGAACAGCGCCTCCAGGAGCTGCTGTCCGCGGCCACGCCCGGAGACGCACAGGAGACGACGGGCGGTACGGTCGGCGCGATCACCGCCGGTGGGGGCCGGAGCCCCGGAGGCCGCCCCGCCCGGGCGGTGCTGCGCCTCGCGGAGCACCGCCACTCCGGCGGCCACGGCGCCGGCCTGCAGGAACCGGTCGAGCGCATCCAGGGTGAGCGCCAGTACGGCTGACGAAGCCGAGGAGCGGATCCTCCGCATCCGACGGTGTGGCCCGTCCCGAAACGGGACGGGCCACACCGGCCACACGGATCGGGGACCCTCACGCCCCTCCACCGGTGAGGCGCTTCTCGTCCTGGTCACGCAGGACGGAGGCCACCGCGCGCAAGGCGTCCGCGAGCCGCTCGATCTCCCCGTCCGTCAGGTGGATGGACGGCGCGAACCGCAGCGTGTTCCCCGCGCTCGCCGTGGGGAACGTCCGCACCCGGTGCTCCCGCAGCAGATAGCCGGACAGGGTGTAGCCCAGCAGGCCGGACCGGGCCCCGTCCCGCACCACCTCGGAGGACGACTCCGACTGGTCGTGGAACTCGAGACCCAGCATCAGCCCCTTCCCTCGCACCTCCTTCACGACGTCCGGGAAGTCCGCACGGACCCCTTCCAGGGCCTCGGCGAGCCGGGCACCCCGCTCCCGCGCGAGCCCGTAGGCGCGTCCGCCGTCCGCCTCCAGCATCTCCAGGACCTTCAGCGCGATCGGAGTGGAGAAGCCGTCCTTGGCGAAGGTCGAGCTGTGGACGAGCTCGAACTCGTTCCGGTACCGGCCGCTGCGGACGAGCATCGCCGACGTCTTCGCCAGACCGCCGCCGAGGCTCTTCGCCAGCACGTAGTAGTCGCCGCGCAGACCGATCAGCGAACTCGCGAGGAACGCGCCGGTGCGGCCCATCCCGCTCTGGATCTCGTCGATCACCACCGGAATGCCGGCGGCGTCGCACTCCCGGCGGACCGCCGTCGCGAACTCCCGGGTCAGCGGGACGATGCCGCCCTCGCCCTGGATCGGCTCCAGCAGAAACGCCGCCACGAGCGGGAAAGGCCGCTCGACGACGGTGACCACACCGTCGCGCACCACGATGTCGCGCAGCGCGGCGGACTCCTCGGCGATGATCTCCCCGACGGCGCCGGGGCGGTCGAGCGGGACGAACCGGGCCCGGTTCGCCAGCGCGGTGAACGGGGTCCGGTAGGCGGCGTTGTGGGTCAACTGGACACTGCCGACCAGCTTTCCGTGGAAGGAACCCTCCAGGGTCAGGAAGACCGGCGGCCTGGCGCCGACCTCCGCGTTCGCGCGGGACACCTCCTCGACCAGGGCCTCGAAGTCCTCGTGGCCCCCGGCCGGCAGGACCGCCTCGCCGGCCTCGACCGCCGCCCGCGCGGCGGCGGTGTGCTCCGCCAGCTCGGCCACGAGCGCCTGCACCTGGAGCACCCGGTCCAGCTCGGCGTGCTTGACGGCCGCCTCGATCGCCTCGGCACCGCTGTTGGCGAAGATCGCCGCGTACGCCTCGGAGGAGCCCGTCTCCCGGCGGACGATGCCGCTGAGCAGGGCGGCGACCTCCTGGGCGCACGAGTTGCGCGAGAACTGGGCGTTGACCGGCGCTCCCTCGTCGAGCAGCCGCCTCGCCCGCGCGACGAGCTCGGGATGGTTGTGGCCGAAGATCAGCGAGCCGTAGCCGCCCGCGGCGTCCAGGACCGGGACCTCCTCCCCGTCGTCGCCGCGGAAGAACAGCGTATTCCCCTCGGCCCGCGTGTATTCGACATCGAGCCCGACAGAGGTGAGGAAACCGAGCAGATAAGGCTCGGAGATTCCGGGTTCAGCGGATACGGAGTTCATGACGCCCCCTCTTCTTGGATACGGGGGGACCCTACCCACGGGGCGCCGGAACGGCGCCGCAACGGGGTCACGACGTGGTCACTGGCCGGTTGGCCGGAGTCGTTAACAGCCTTGGTACGCACGTTACTTGAGGATGAACAAGCGTCAGAATGCCGTCGGATACGTTGGTTCGGTGCTCTCACATCCGAATTCCGAAAGAGGCGGCATGAGTTTCTCTTCCGAAGCGACGGGGAATCCCGATCCGGACCGCTCCCTGTGGTGGCGCGGCGTGGACGACCGGGAATCCGTCGGCCGGCTCTCCGCCGCCGACTGCCTGGAGCTGATATTCGCCCGCATCCCGGTCGGCGAGGGCTCCCGCACGTGGTCCTCCGCCGCGGCTCGCACGGCGGAGGTCTGAGATGTCTCCCGTACAGCCCGTCGCCACCGAGGTGACCCCCGCGTCGCTGCGCGAGGTGATGTCCCGCTTCGCCACCGGCGTCGTCGTCCTCACCGTCGGCGGCGACAACCCCCACGGCATGACGGCCAACTCCTTCACCTCCGTCTCGCTCGAACCGCCGACCGTGCTCTGCTGCATCGGGCACAGCGCCGTCATGCACTCCGCGCTCACCCGGGTCGGACGCTTCGGCGTCTCCGTCATGAGCGCCGAACAGGAGGAGATCACCCGGTACTTCGCCGACAAGAAGCGCCCCCTCGGCCCCGCCCAGTTCGAGCGGCTCGACTGGCTGCCCGGCCCCGGCACCGGGGCGCCGCTGCTGTCCGGAGCCCTGGCGTGGCTGGAGTGCGAGGTCACCGCCGCGCACGAGGTCGGCGACCACTCCGTCTTCCTCGGCGAGGTGGTCAGCGCGATGAACGGCGCCGCCGGCGACGGACTCCTCTTCTACGAAGGCCGCTTCCAGCGGACCGGCACCACCCCCGGCCGCTGAACGAATCCACCGAACCCCTCACGCCGATGATCCCGGCGGCCGTCCGGCCGCCGGGATCACCGGCGTCGCCCTGTGCGAAGGGGTCGACATGGGTGGACCCGGGGCCTCCCCGCCCCGGGTCCACCCACTCCCTCCCCTACAGGAAGGGGGTCTCCGGGTCGAGACCGAGCAGCGCCCGGCCCTGAACCTCCAGGTTGCCGTTCAGCTGCGCCAGCGCGTGCAGCGAGAAGCCCTGGATGTCACGGTGGAAGCGCTGTAGCGGAACGCTCCGCTGGATCACCGAACCGCCGCTCGCGTTGAACAGCACCTCGACGGCCTCCTTCGCGAGCTGCGCCGCGAAGGCGGTCTGACCGCGCACGACGGCCTTCTCCTCCAGCGACAGCTGCTCGCCCGCGTCGGCCCGCCGCTGCATGAGCTCCAGCCACACGCCGGCCAGGGCCTCCGCCGCCGTGATCTTGTTGGCGGCCGTCGCCACCTGGATCTGGGTGAGCGGGTGCTGGGTCTGGTCCGTCCAGGAGGTGTACGTGATGCCGCGTCCCGGGAGACGCTCGAGGAACAGGTCGTACGCGCCCTTGGCGATGCCGATGAACACCGCGGCGGCCGCGGCCATCACCTCGCTCACGAAGCCGTACTCGCGCCCGTCCGCACCGCCGTTGGAGCGGTCACCGGTCGTGCTGAACAGCAGCTCCTCGAAGCGCCCGACCCGGTAGTCGGGGACGAACACGTCGTCGGCCGAGGAGGTCGCACTGCCCGTGCCGGAACCGGCCGACACCTTCCAGTCGTCGACCACCGTCATGTCGGACATCGGCAGCAGCGCCATGACCTCCTCGAGGGAGCCGTCCGCGTGCTCCAGCATCGCCGAGGCGAAGTTCCACTGGGCGCCCCGGCAACCGGAGTTGAACCGCCAGCTACCGGTCAGCCGGTAACCGCCCTCGACGGGCGTGAGCTTGCCGGTCGGCGCGAAGGCGCTGGAGATCCGGACGGAACCCTCGGTGAAGAGCTCCTCCTGCGCCCGGTCCGGGTAGAGCGTGGCCGACCACGCGCTGGTCGCCCAGACGAACGTCACCCAGCCCGTCGAGGGGCAGCCGCGCGCCACCTCGGCGATGACCTTGGACTGGTCGGCCAGGTCGAAGTCCAGGCCCCCGAAGCGCTTCGGGACGGCTATCCGGAAGACCCCCGCCTTTTCCAGGAGCTCGATGTTCTCGTCGAGAATCCAGCCTCGGTTCTCCGACTCGATCCCGTTCTCCCTGAGCGTCGGCACGATGCTCCGGACGGATTCCAGTACGGATTCGAGTTCAGCGTTCATGCGATTCAAACTCCCTGCTCGATCGTCTCGTTCCGGCGTCGAGCGTACGGCGGGCCGTTCCCCGGGCGATCGGGCCGCGGTCACGAGGTGGTCACCGGGGTGCTCCTGAATTCCCGATTACCGGGCAATTACCGGGTGATTCGCGGGCAGTGGACGAAAGCGGCCCGGCCGCCCTTCGAACCATCGGGACCTGCGGACAACTGTGGCAGCATGACTCGCATGTCTATCTCTTGGCCCGACCGCGTAGTTACCGCCGCCACCGACTGCACCGACATTCTGCAGAAGGCCGCCGATCAGGACTGGTCCGTCAAAGCCCGGGACAGTGACTGGTCCTGTCGTGAGGTCCTCGACCACACGGCCCTCGGCCTCGTCGGCTATTCGGGGCTCCTCATCGCCCAGCCGTCCGACCGCTTCACCGGCATGCTCGCCGGATTCAACGGGCAGTCGATCCCCGTCTGCCTCGAAGGCGTCCGCATCTGCGCCACCATCCTGGCCTCGGCCGTGCGGGAGGCGGACCCGCAGGTCCGTGCCTTCCACCCCTGGGGCAACTCCGACGGCCCCGGCTTCGCCGCCATGGGCATCCTCGAGATGGTCGTCCACACCTACGACGTGACCGAGGCGTTCGGCCTCGACTGGCTGCCGGCCGACGAGCTCTGCGCGCCCGTCGTCGAGCGCCTCTTCCCGAACGCCCCGACCGGGCACGCCCCGGCCGAGACCCTGCTCTGGTGCACGGGCCGGATCGACCTCCCCGGGCTGCCGCGGCGACGCGACTGGGGCGGCTGGGACGGCACCGTCCGCTGACCGCACCCCCCCGGGGCCGGCCGCGTCGTCGGCCGGCCCTTCCGTGTGGGGTACGGAAGCGGCAGGAGTACGGCAGAGTCATGGACGTGAATCCGTACGGGAGTCCGTACGCGATCCGTACAGGAGCCCGAGCACGGGCGAGCGAGGACTGGAGGGGGAAGCGATGGACATCGCATGGCTTCGGCGATTCGGTGGGGTGGCGCAGAAGGAACCGGAAGGAGGGGTCCGGCTGGTCTGCTTCCCGCACGCGGGCGGCGCCGCCAGCTCCTACGTGCCGCTCTCCCGCCTCCTGAGCCCCGCCGTCGACGTGCTGGCCGTGCAGTACCCGGGGCGGCAGGACCGGCATCGTGAGCGGCCGATCGAGTCCGTCACCCGGCTCGCCGAACTCGTCGCGGACGCCCTGGACACGGTGGACGACCGGCCGTACGCCTTCTTCGGGCACAGCATGGGCGCGGTCGTCGCCTACGAGACGGCGCGCACGCTCTCCGCGCGGTCGGCCCCCGGCCCCCTGCGGCTGTTCCTCTCCGGGCGGGCCGCGCCGGAGCCCCGGCCCCAGGACGCCGACCGGATGACCAGTGACGCCGACGTGATCGCCGCGATCCGGATGCTCGGCGGGACGGGCGTGGGCGTCCTGGACGACCCGGAGCTGATGGAGATGGCCCTGCCGGCCCTCCGCGCCGACTACCGGGCCATCGGCTCGTACGCCTGGGAGCCGGGCCCGCCGCTGGACTGCCCGATCACGGCCCTGGTCGGCGACGCGGACCCCGTGGCCCCCGTCGCCAGGGTGGCGGCCTGGAGCGGCTTCACCGACGCCGACTCCGATCTGCGGGTCTTCCCCGGCGGTCACTTCTACCTCGACGGCCGCACGGAGGAGATCGGTGACGTGATCACCGCCGCGCTCGGCGTGCGCGTCTGACAGGACGCAAGAGAAGGGGCCCTGCTTCCGGTCGACCGGAAGCAGGGCCCCTTCTCCGTCCCCTGAGGCGTCAGCTGCCGTTCGGGTAGTCGATGGCGAAGCGCCACTTGCCGTCCGCGCCGAGCCGCAGGACGTCGTTGCCCACGCCCTCGTGGACCTCCGCGACGCCGTCGGCGCCCGTGACGTCGATCCGCCAGTCCACGACCAGGAGCGCGGCGTCGCCGGCCACGTAGGAGTGGCGGAGCGTGGCCGTCATCTTCGGGCCGAGGGAGAGGAACTCCGCGAGCGCGTCCTTGCGCGCCTGGCCGGTGAGCGGCTTGTCCGCCTCCCACGCGGAGACCGCCGTCTCGGTGTAGAGCAGATTGACGAGATCAGGGTCGCCCGAGTTGAAGGCCCGGACGTAGAGCTCGGTCTGCTTGGTCGCGTCGTCGGTCAGAGCGAAGTCGTCGATAAGGCTCGTCATAGCGAATTCGTGCCCGCTTTCCATGTGAACTGCACGGCTAATTCCACTGGCGCTCGAAGGCTATCTCCGGTGACCTCACGAGGGGTTCAGTGAGGAGTAATCGACCGCCCATGAATGACTCGTCGGTGAGCGACTTCCCCTGCCCGCAGCGAGTTACCGAGCATTTGCAGGGCCTATTCCGCCCGTCTGTATGGTCGTTGACGTCAACAAAACCCGAGCTGATCCGCGGGGCGGAAAAGCGGCAGTAGTTGGGGAAGTCCGTTGGGGGATTCAGTGACGAAGAGGCGGCCAGGCGTGACGACGAACGACGGGATTCCCGCGACGGCCGACGAGGCCCGTTCGTCCGGGGAGGCGACCCGTCCGATGAACGAGGCCATCGCCGTCGTCGGCATGTCCTGCCGCCTGCCGAAGGCCTCGAACCCGGCCGCCTTCTGGGAGCTGCTGCGGAACGGGGAGAGCGCCGTCACCGACGTGCCCTCCGGCCGGTGGACTTCGGTGCTCGGGGGAGCGGACGCCGAGGAGCCGGCGGAGTCCGGTGTCCGCCGGGGAGGCTTCCTCGACTCCCTCGACCTCTTCGACGCGGCCTTCTTCGGGATCTCGCCCCGCGAGGCCGCGGCCATGGACCCGCAGCAGCGACTGGTCCTCGAACTCGCCTGGGAGGCGCTGGAGGACGCCGGAATCGTCCCCGGCACCCTCGCCGGAAGCCGCACCGCCGTCTTCGTCGGCACCCTGCGGGACGACTACACGAGCCTCCTCTACCAGCACGGCGAGCAGGCCATCACCCAGCACACCATGGCGGGCGTGAACCGGGGCGTCATCGCCAACCGCGTCTCGTACCACCTCGGCCTGCAGGGCCCGAGCCTCACCGTCGACGCCGCGCAGTCGTCCTCGCTCGTCGCCGTGCACCTGGCCTGCGAGTCCCTGCGCGCGGGGGAGTCCACGACGGCGCTCGTCGCCGGCGTGAACCTCAACATCCTCGCGGAGAGCGCCGTGACGGAGGAGCGCTTCGGCGGACTCTCCCCGGACGGCACCGCCTACACGTTCGACGCGCGGGCCAACGGATTCGTCCGGGGCGAGGGCGGCGGAGTCGTCGTCCTCAAGCCGCTCTCCCGCGCCCTCGCCGACGGCGACCGTGTCCACGGCGTCATCCGCGCCAGCGCCGTCAACAACGACGGAGCCACCCCGGGTCTCACCGTGCCCAGCAGGGCCGCCCAGGAGAAGGTGCTGCGCGAGGCGTACCGGAAGGCTGCCCTGGACCCGTCCGCCGTCCAGTACGTCGAACTCCACGGCACCGGAACCCCCGTCGGCGACCCCATCGAGGCCGCCGCGCTCGGCGCGGTCCTCGGCGCGGCGCGCCCCGCGGACGAACCCCTGCTCGTCGGCTCGGCCAAGACGAACGTCGGGCACCTCGAAGGCGCCGCCGGCATCGTCGGCCTCATCAAGACGCTCCTCGCGCTCGGCCGCCGCCGGATCCCGGCGAGCCTCAACTTCCGTACGCCCCACCCGGACATCCCGCTCGACACCCTCGGGCTCGACGTGCCCGAGGGCCTGCGGGAGTGGCCGCACCCGGACCGTGAACTCCTCGCCGGCGTCAGCTCGTTCGGCATGGGCGGCACCAACGCCCACGTCGTCCTCAGCGAAGGCCCCGCCCAGGACCGCGAGCAGCCCGACACCGGTGAGGCGACCCCCGTCGACAGCGGGGCCACGCTGCCCTTCGTCGTCACCGGCCGCGGCGGCGAGGCCCTGCGCGCCCAGGCCCGGCGCCTGCACGAGGCCGTCGAAGCGGACCCGGAGCTCGCGCCCGCCGCACTCGCCCGGTCGCTGGTCACCACCCGTACGGTCTTCACGCACCGGTCCGTCGTCCTCGCCCAGGACCGCGCCCGCCTCCTCGACGGCCTCGGCGCCCTCGCCGCCGGAACGCCCGCGCCCGGCGTGGTCACCGGCACCCCCGCCCCCGGGCGCCTCGCCGTCCTGTTCAGCGGCCAGGGTGCCCAACGTACGGGCATGGGCATGGAGTTGTACGCCGCCCACCCGGCCTTCGCGACGGCCTTCGACGCCGTCGCCGCCGAACTGGACCCCCTCCTCGACCGGCCCCTCGCCGAACTCGTCGCGGCGGGCGACACCCTCGACCGCACCGTCCACACACAGCCCGCACTCTTCGCCGTGGAGGTCGCCCTCCACCGCCTCGTCGAGTCCTGGGGCGTCACGCCCGACCTGCTCGCCGGCCACTCCGTCGGCGAGATCAGCGCCGCCCACGTCGCCGGGGTCCTCTCGCTGCGCGACGCCGCCCGCCTCGTCGCGGCGCGCGGCCGCCTCATGCAGGCGCTGCCCGAGGGCGGCGCGATGGTCGCGGTCGAGGCGAGCGAGGAGGAAGTGCTGCCGCACCTCGCGGGACGCGAGCGGGAGCTCTCCCTCGCGGCCGTGAACGGCCCCCGCGCGGTCGTCCTCGCGGGCGCCGAGCGAGCCGTCCTCGACGTCGCCGAGCTGCTGCGCGAACAGGGCCGCCGGACGAAGCGGCTCAGCGTCTCGCACGCCTTCCACTCGCCGCTCATGGAGCCGATGCTCGACGACTTCCGACGGGTCGTCGAAGAGCTGGACTTCCAGGAGCCCCGTGTCGACGTCGTGTCCACGGTGACGGGCCTGCCCGTGACGGCGGGTCAATGGAGCGATCCCGAGTACTGGGTGGACCAGGTCCGCAGGCCCGTACGCTTCCTCGACGCCGTACGCACCCTGGAGGAGTCGGGCGCCGACACCTTCCTGGAACTCGGTCCCGACGGGGTCTGCTCCGCGATGGCGGCGGACTCCGTACGCGACCAGGAGGCCGCCGCGGCGGTCTCCGCCCTGCGCAAGGGCCGCCCGGAGCCCCAGTCGCTGCTCGCCGCACTCGCCACCGTCTTCGTCCGGGGCCACGACGTCGACTGGACCGCCGGGCACGCGAGCACCGGCACCGTCAGGGTGCCCCTGCCGACCTACGCCTTCCAGCGCGAACGCCACTGGTTCGACGGCACCGCGCGAACGGCGGCGCCGCTCACGGCGGGCCGATCCGGCACCGGTGCGGGCACCGGCCCGGCCGCGGGCGTGACGCCGGGCGCGGGCGCGGGCGGCGGCGATCGGCCGGCTCGCCACGAGACGACCGAACGCGTGCGCGCGCACGTCGCCGCCGTCCTCGAGTACGCCGACCCGACCCGCGTCGAACTCGGCCTCACCTTCAAGGAGCTGGGCTTCGATTCCCTCATGTCCGTCGAGCTGCGGAACGCGCTCGTCGACGACACGGGACTGCGCCTGCCCAGCGGACTGCTCTTCGACCACCCGACGCCGCGCGCCCTCGCCGCCCACCTGGGCGACCTGCTCACCGGCGGCAGCGGCGAGACCGGATCGGCCGACGGGATACCGCCCGCGACCCCGGCGGACACCACCGCCGAGCCCATCGCGATCATCGGCATGGCCTGCCGCTACCCCGGCGGCGTCACCTCCCCCGAGGACCTGTGGCGGCTCGTCTTCGAGGGGCGCGACGCCGTCTCGGGGCTGCCCACCGACCGGGGCTGGGACGAGGACCTCTTCGACGCCGACCCCGACCGCAGCGGCAAGAGCTCGGTCCGCGAGGGCGGATTCCTGCACGACGCCGCCCTGTTCGACGCCGGCTTCTTCGGGATATCGCCCCGCGAGGCCCTCGGCATGGACCCACAGCAGCGGCTCCTCCTGGAGACGGCGTGGGAGGCCGTCGAGAGTGCCGGGCTCGACCCCGAAGGCCTCAAGGGCAGCCGGACGGCCGTCTTCGTCGGCGCCACCGCCCTGGACTACGGCCCGCGCATGCACGACGGAGCCGAGGGCGTCGAGGGCCACCTCCTGACCGGGACCACGCCCAGCGTGATGTCGGGCCGCATCGCCTACCAGCTCGGCCTCACCGGGCCTGCGGTCACCGTCGACACGGCCTGCTCGTCCTCCCTCGTCGCGCTGCACCTGGCCGTCCGTTCGCTGCGGCAGGGCGAGTCGAGCCTCGCGCTCGCCGGCGGAGCGACCGTCATGTCGACACCCGGCATGTTCGTCGAGTTCTCGCGGCAGCGCGGCCTCGCCGCCGACGGCCGCTCCAAGGCCTTCTCCGACTCCGCCGACGGCACCTCCTGGGCCGAGGGCGTCGGCCTCCTCGTCGTCGAGCGGCTCTCGGACGCCGAGCGCAACGGCCACCCCGTGCTCGCCGTGATCCGGGGCAGCGCCGTCAACCAGGACGGCGCCTCCAACGGGCTCACCGCCCCCAACGGCCCGTCCCAGCAGCGCGTCATCCGACAGGCCCTGGCCGACGCCGGGCTCACCCCCGCCGACGTCGACGCCGTCGAGGCGCACGGCACGGGCACCCGGCTCGGCGACCCCATCGAGGCCGAGGCGATCCTCGGCACCTACGGCCGGGACCGCGGCGAGAGCGCTCCGCTCCAGCTCGGCTCGCTGAAGTCGAACATCGGCCACGCGCAGGCCGCCGCGGGCGTGGGCGGGCTCATCAAGATGGTCCTCGCCATGCGCCACGGCGTCCTGCCCAGGACGCTCCACGTGGACCGGCCCACCACCCGCGTCGACTGGGAGGCCGGCGACGTCGAGCTCCTCACCGAGGAGCGGGAGTGGCCGGAGACGGGCCGCCCGCGCCGCGCGGCGATCTCCTCCTTCGGCATCAGCGGCACCAACGCCCACGTCGTGGTCGAACAGGCCCCGGAAGCAGGGGAAGCGGCGGTCACCACCACCGCCCCGGAAGCCGGGGAAGCAGGGGAAGCGGCGGACATCACCGCCACCACCACGCCGGCCCCGGTCGCCGCCCCCGAACCCGTACGCACCCCCGTCGTGGTCTCCGCGCGCGACGACGCCGCCCTGCGCGCCCAGGCCGTCCGGCTGCGGACCTTCCTCGACGGCCGACCGGACGTCACCGTCGCCGACCTCGGACGCTCGCTGGCCGCCCGTACCGCCTTCGAACACAGGGCCGCCCTCACCGCCGTCACCAGGGACGAGCTGCTCGCCGGGCTCGACGCCCTCGGCCGCGGGGAGCAGGCCACGGGCCTGGTCACCGGCGACGCGGCCAGGGCCGGACGCACGGCCTTCCTGTTCACCGGCCAGGGAGCGCAGCGCCCCGCCATGGGCGAGGAACTGCGCGCCGCGCACCCCGTGTTCGCCGCCGCCCTCGACACCGTGTACGCGGCCCTCGACCGTCACCTCGACCGGCCGCTGCGGGAGACCGTCGCCGCAGGGGAGGAGCTGGACCTCACCGCGTACACCCAGCCCGCCCTCTTCGCCTTCGAGGTGGCGCTGTTCCGCCTCCTCGAACACCACGGCCTCGAACCCGACCTGCTCACCGGCCACTCCGTCGGCGAGATCGCCGCCGCGCACGTCGCCGGTGTCCTCTCCCTCGACGACGCCGCACGTCTCGTCACCGCCCGCGGCCGGCTCATGCAGTCGGCCCGCGAGGGCGGCGCGATGATCGCCGTGCAGGCGGGCGAGGCCGAGGTCGTCGAGTCCCTGAAGGGCTACGAGGGCAGGGTCGCCGTCGCCGCCGTCAACGGACCCGCCGCCGTGGTCGTCTCCGGCGACGCGGACGCCGCCGAGGAGATCCGCGCCGTATGGGCGGGACGCGGTCGACGCACCCGCAGGCTGCGCGTCAGCCACGCCTTCCACTCCCCGCACATGGACGACGTCCTCGACGAGTTCCTCCGGGTCGCCGAGGGCCTGACCTTCGAGGAGCCGCGGATCCCCGTCGTCTCCACGGTCACCGGCGCGCTCGTCACGTCCGGCGAGCTCACCTCGCCCGCGTACTGGGTCGACCAGATCCGGCGGCCCGTGCGCTTCCTGGACGCCGTCCGCACCCTTGCCGCCCAGGACGCGAGCGTCCTCGTCGAGATCGGCCCCGACGCCGTCCTCACGGCACTCGCCGAGGAGGCTCTCGCGCCCGGCACGGATGCCCCGGACGCCCGGGAGGTCACGGTCGTCCCGCTGCTGCGCGCGGGACGCCCCGAGACCGAGACCCTCACCGCCGGTCTCGCGACCGCCCATGTCCACGGCGCGCCCTTGGACCGGGCGTCGTTCTTCCCGGACGGGCGCCGCACGGACCTGCCCACGTACGCCTTCCGGCGCGAGCACTACTGGCTGACGCCCGAGGCCCGTACGGACGCCCGCGCACTCGGCTTCGACCCGGCGCGGCACCCGCTGCTGACGACCACGGTCGAGGTCGCCGGCGGCGACGGCGTCCTGCTGACCGGCCGTCTCTCCCTGGCGGACCAGCCCTGGCTGGCCGACCACGTGGTCAACGGCGCCGTCCTGCTGCCGGCCACCGCCTTCCTGGAGCTCGCCCTCGCGGCGGGCGACCACGTCGGGGCGGTCCGGGTGGAGGAGCTCACCCTCGAAGCGCCGCTCGTCCTGCCCGAGCGGGGTGCCGTCCGCATCCAGGTCGGTGTGAGCGGCGACGGCGAGTCGCCGACCGGGCGCACGTTCGGCGTGTACAGCAGCCCCGACTCCGGCGGAGCGGACACCGGTGACGACGCGCCCCGGGAGTGGACCCGCCATGTCTCCGGCGTACTCGGCGAAGGGGACCCGGCCACGGAGTCGGACCACCCCGGCACCGGCGAGGACGGATCAGCGGCCTGGCCGCCCGCGGCGGCGACCGCCGCACCCCTCGACGGCGTCTACGACCGGCTCGCGGAGCTCGGCTACGGATACGGTCCGGCCTTCCAGGGCCTGACGGGGCTGTGGCGCGACGGCGCCGACACGCTCGCCGAGATCCGGCTGCCCGCGGCGCAGCACGAGAGCGCGGGGCTCTTCGGCGTACACCCGGCGCTGCTCGACGCGGCGCTCCACCCGATCGTCCTGGAGGGCAACGCAGCTGCCGGTGCCGACGCCGATGCCGACGCGACCGACCGGATCCGGCTGCCGTTCGCGTGGGCGGGGGTGACCCTCCACGCCGAAGGCGCCACCGCGCTCCGCGTCCGGATCACACCCACCGGCTCGGACACGGTCACGCTCCGCCTCACCGACACCACCGGTGCGCCCGTTGCCACCGTGGAGTCCCTGACCCTGCGCGCGGTGGCGAAGGACAGGCTGGGCACGACCGCCGGGCGCGTCGACGACGCCCTGTTCACGGTCACGTGGACGGAGACCGGCACACCGGAACCCGCAGGGCGCGGAGCCGTGGAGGTCGAGGAACTCGTCGACCTCGCCGGCCTCGGCGACCTCGTGGAGCTCGGCGCCACGGACGTCGTCCTCCGGGCCGACCGCTGGACGATCGACGGGGACCCGTCCGCCGCCGCACGCACAGCCGTCCGGCGCACCCTCGCCATCGTCCAGGAGTTCCTGTCCGAGCCGCGCTTCGACGGCTCGCGACTGGTGTGCGTCACCAGGGGCGCGGTCGCCGCACTCCCCGGCGAGGACGTCACCTCCCTCGCCACCGGCCCCCTGTGGGGCCTCGTCCGCTCCGCCCAGTCCGAGAACCCGGGACGCCTGTTCCTCCTGGACCTGGGTGAAGCCGAAGGCGAGCGCGACGGAGCCGAGGAGCTGATCCGCGCGGCCACGGCCGGGGACGAGCCGCAGCTCGCGGCACGGGACGGCCGACTGCTCGCGCCGAGGCTGGCCCGTACCGCCGCCCTTTCGAGCGAGGACACCGCCGGCGGCGCCGACCGCTTCGGCCCCGACGGCACCGTCCTCGTCACCGGGGGCACCGGAGGCCTCGGAGCGCTCCTCGCCCGCCACCTCGTGGAGCGTCACGGGGTACGCCGGCTGCTGCTGGTGAGCCGTCGCGGGGCCGACGCCCCCGGCGCGGCCGACCTGGGCGAGGACCTCGCAGGGCTCGGCGCGGAGGTGGCGTTCGCCGCCGCCGACGCCGCCGACCGCGAGAGCCTGGCGCGGGTGATCGCCACCGTGCCCGCCGAGCATCCGCTGACGGCCGTCGTGCACACGGCGGGAGTCGTCGACGACGCGACGGTGGAGGCGCTCACACCGGAACGGCTGGACGCGGCACTGCGCCCGAAGGTCGACGCCGCGTGGAACCTGCACGAGCTGACCAAGGACCTGCGGCTCGGCGCCTTCGTCCTCTTCTCCTCCGTCTCCGGCATCGTCGGCACCGCCGGCCAGGCCAACTACGCGGCGGCCAACACGGGCCTCGACGCCCTCGCCGCCCACCGCGCCGCCACGGGCCTGGCCGCCACGTCGCTGGCCTGGGGCCTCTGGGACGGCACGCACGGCATGGGCGGCACGCTCGGCGCCGCCGACCTCGCCCGCTGGAGCCGGGCCGGAATCACCGCGCTCACCCCGGAGCAGGGCCTCGCGCTCTTCGACGCCGCGGTCGCCCGGGACGACGCCCTCCTCGTACCCGCCGGGCTCCGTCCCACCGCCCACCGGGGCACGGACGGACAGCCTCCGGCGCTGTGGCGCGGCCTCGTCCGGGCGCGCCCGCGCCGTGCCGCGCGGACGGCCGCCGAGGCGGCGGACACGTCCGGCGGATGGCTGAGCGGGCTCGCCGCACAGTCCCCCGAGGAGCGGCGCAGCACAGCCGTGGCGCTCGTGACGGGTGTCGTCGCGGACGTCCTCGGGCACGCCGACTCCGCCGCGGTCGGGGCGGAGCGATCCTTCAAGGACCTCGGCTTCGACTCCCTGGCCGGGGTGGAACTCCGCAACCGGCTGAACGCCGCCACCGGCCTGCGGCTCCCCGCGACCACGGTCTTCGACCATCCCTCGCCGGCGGCGCTCGCGTCCCATCTCCTCGCCCAGGTACCCGGGTTGAAGGAGGGAGCGGCGGCGAACGCGTCCGTCGTGGCCGAGCGGGGCGCTTCATTCGGTGACCGTGCGACCGACGACGATCCGATCGCGATCGTGGGT
>NZ_BJMN01000063.1 GCF_006539185.1 Streptomyces gardneri | reverse complement strand
GGGCGGCGGCTCCGTCCTCCACTACGACGGCCGCCGCTACCGCGTGGGCCCCGACTCGGCGGGCGCCGTCCCCGGCCCCGCCTGCTACCGCCGCGGCGGACCGCTCACCGTCACCGACGCCAACGTCATGCTCGGCCGTGTCCAACCCGCCCACTTCCCCGCCGTGTTCGGCGAGACCGGCGACCGGCCCCTGGACGCCGAGGTCGTACGGGAGCGGTTCACGGCCCTTGCCGAGGAGATCGGCGGCGGCCGGACCCCGGAGGAGGTCGCCGCGGGCTTCCTGGAGATCGCCGTCCTCAACATGGCGAACGCCGTCAAGAAGATCTCCGTCCAGCGCGGCCACGACGTCACCCGGTACGCCCTCACCAGCTTCGGCGGGGCGGGCGGTCAGCACGCCTGCGCCGTCGCCGACGCCCTGGGCGTCGACACCGTCCTCGTACCCCCGCTGGCCGGCGTGCTCTCCGCGTACGGCATCGGGCTCGCCGACGCCACCGCCATGCGGGAGCGGTCCGTCGAGGCCGAACTCGACGCCCCCGGCACCCACGCGCGCGTGACGGCCCTCTGCGGCGAACTCGCCGAGCGGACCCGCGAGGAGCTGCGCGCCGACGGCCTGCCGGACACGGCGATCACCACCCACGCGCGCGTGCTCCTGCGGTACGCGGGGACGGACGCGAGCCTCCCCGTCGACCTCGCCCCGGCCGATGCGATGAAAGCCGCGTTCACAGCCGTCCATCGGGCGCGGTACGCGTTCACCATGGACAAGCCGCTCGTCGTCGAGGCGGTCTCCGTCGAGGCCGTCGGCCGTGCCGGACCGCACGGCCCCGTCCTCGTCGACACCGGCGCGCGGACCGGCCCCCTCACCCCCCGCACCACCGTCCGGATGCACAGCGGCGGCGCACCCCACGACACACCGCTCCACCGGCGCGAGGACCTCCGCCCCGACGACAGCGTCGACGGCCCCGCGCTCCTCGCCGAGGCCGACGCGACGACCGTCGTCGACACCGGCTGGCGGGCCACCGCGACCGACGGCGGACACCTCCTCCTCCAGCGCGTCACCCCGCGCCCCGCGCGCGTGGCCGCCGGGACGGACGTCGACCCGGTCCTCCTGGAGGTCTTCAACAACCTCTTCATGGCCATCGCCGAACAGATGGGCGTGCGCCTGGAGAACACCGCCCACTCGGTCAACATCAAGGAACGCCTCGACTTCTCCTGCGCGCTCTTCGACTCCGAGGGCAACCTCATCGCCAACGCCCCCCACATCCCCGTCCACCTCGGCTCCATGGGCGAGTCCATCAAGGAGGTCCTGCGGCGGCGCGCCGACGACCTGCGGCCCGGCGACGTGTACGCGATCAACGACCCGTACCACGGCGGCACCCACCTGCCCGACGTGACCGTCGTGACCCCCGTCTTCGACGACACCGGCCGGCAGCTCCGCTTCCTGGTCGCCTCGCGCGGCCACCACGCCGAGATCGGCGGCATCACCCCCGGCTCCATGCCCGCCTTCAGCCGCACCGTCGAGGAGGAGGGCGTCCTCTTCGACAACTGGCTGCTCGTCCGGGACGGCAGGCTCCGCGAGACCGAGACCCGGGCCCTCCTCACCGGCGCCCGCTACCCCTCCCGCGACCCCGACACCAACCTCGCCGACCTGCGCGCCCAGATCGCCGCCAACGAGAAGGGCATCGAGGAACTGCGCCGGACGGTCGAGGAGTTCGGTCACGACGTCGTCCAGGCGTACATGCGGCACGTCCGCGCCAACGCCGAGGAGTCCGTCCGCCGCATCGTCGCGCGCCTCCACGACGGCGCGTACCGCTACGAGACCGACGGCGGCGCGGTCGTCCGGGTCGCGGTCCGCGTCGACCGCGAACGCCGCTCCGCCGTCGTCGACTTCGCCGGCACCTCGCCCCAGCTGCCCGGCAACGCCAACGCGCCCACCTCCGTCGTCCTGGCCGCCGTCCTGTACGTCTTCCGCACCCTCGTCGACGAGGACATCCCGCTCAACAGCGGCTGCCTGGAGCCCCTCGAGGTCCGCGTCCCGCCCGGCTCCATGCTCGCGCCCGTCCACCCCGCCGCCACCGTCGCCGGGAACGTCGAGACCTCCCAGGCCGTCACGGGCGCGCTGTACGCGGCCCTCCGCGTCCAGGCCGAGGGCTCCGGCACCATGAACAACGTCACCTTCGGCAACGCGCGCGTGCAGTACTACGAGACGGTCGCCAGCGGCTCGGGCGCGGGGGACGGCTTCGACGGCGCCGACGCCGTCCAGACCCACATGACCAACTCCCGGCTCACCGACCCCGAGGTCCTGGAATGGCGCCACCCGGTCCGGGTCGACTCCTTCGCGGTACGGGAGGACGGCGGCGGGCGCGGCCGGTGGCACGGCGGCCACGGGGTCGAGCGCCGCATCCGCTTCCTGGAGCCGATGACGGTCGCCCTCCTCACCGGACACCGCAGGGTCCCGCCGTACGGGATGGCGGGCGGCGAGCCGGGCGCCCTCGGCGAGAACCTCGTCGAACGCGCCGACGGCACCGTCGAGCACCTCGGCGGCGCCGCGACGACCGAGATGGGCCCCGGCGACGTGCTGGTCGTGCGCACCCCCGGCGGTGGTGGCTACGGCCCGCCGCCGGAGGGCGTCAGCGCACCGGGATGAACCGCACCGGCGTCCCCGGCACCGCCTGCGCCGCCGCGCCCAGATCGGCCTCCCGGACCACCGCGACCACCGGATAGCCCCCGGTCGTGGGATGGTCCGCGAGGAAGACCACCGGGCGCCCGTCCGGCGGCACCTGGACCGCGCCCAGGACCATGCCCTCGCTCGCCAGCTCCCCCGGCAGGGCCCGCTCCAGGGCCGGCCCTTCGAGCCGCAGCCCGATCCGGTTGCTCGCCGGCGACACGCGGTACGCGCGCGTGGCGAAGGCGCGCAGGGCGGCTGCGGTGAACCAGTCGTCGCGGGGGCCCAGCCGGACCCGCAGGACGAGTTCGTCCGGCGGCCCCGGCCAGGGAGGAGCGTCGACCGACCCCCGTACGGCCGTGTCCGCCCCCAGCGGCAGCACCGCCCCCTCCGCCAGTGGTGCCGGGCCGAGCCCGGACAGCAGGTCGGTGGAGCGGCTGCCGAGCACCGGCTCGACGGCGATTCCGCCGCCGAACGCCACGTACGAGCGGAGCCCGCGGACGGCCGCGCCGACCTCCAGGAGGGACCCGGCCGGCACACGGACCGCCGTCCCCCAGGCGGCCGGGCGCCCGTCCACCCGGACCGGGCAGGGCGCCCCGCCCACGGCGACGGTGACCGCGCACCGGGGCCGCAGCGCGCAGCCGTCGACGGTCGTCTCCAGGGCGGCGGCCTCCTCCGCGCTGCCGACGAGCCGGTTGAGGAGCCGTACGGCACCGGGGTCGAGGGCGCCCGAGCGGGGCACGCCGAGATGCGCGTACCCCGAGCGCCCCAGGTCCTGCACGGTGGTCAGCGCCCCGGCCCGCACCACGGCGACGGCACGGTCGGTCATCGCCCGTCCCCCGCCGCGTACGCGCCCTCGGCCGTCGGCCCGTCCTCCGCCGTGTACCCGGCGCCGGTCGTCGGCCCGTCCACCGCCGTGAACCGCACCCGGGTCCCGGGCGCGAGCAGCGCGGCGGGCTCCCGCCCCGTGTCCCACAGGACCACGTCCGTCGTGCCGATCAGCTGCCAGCCACCGGGGGAGGAGCGCGGGTACACACCCGTGTACGGGCCGGCCAGGGCGACGGAACCGGCCGGGACGGCCGTGCGCGGGGTGGCCCGGCGGGGCACCCCGTACCGCTCGTCGAGACCGGTCAGATAGCCGAAGCCCGGCGCGAACCCGCAGAAGGCGACCCGGAACTCGGTCGCCGTGTGGAGGCGTACCGCCTCCTCGACGGACACCCCCCAGAGCGCGGCGACCTCCGCGAGATCGGGCCCGTCGTAGCGGACCGGCACCTCCACCGCCGCGTCCACGCGCGCGTGGAGCGGTCCGAACTCCCAGTGGGGCAACTCGGCCGCGAGCCGCCCCGGATCGTCCACCCCGTCGAGCAGCACCGTCCGCGCCGCCGGCACGATCTCCCGTACGCCGGGGAGGACCCCCGCGGCCCGTCGCCGCAGCAGCTCGGCGTGGAAGGCCTCCGTCTCCGCGCCGCCGGCCAGCTCCACCAGGAGCGCCCGGTCACCCACGCGCAGCGTCCGCACGCTCATGCGAAGGCCTCCACCCGGACCCCGGAGGTCTCCAGGCGTTCCCGGACCCGGCGGGCCAGGTCCACCGCGCCCGGGGTGTCGCCGTGCAGGCACAGCGACCGGGCCCGGACGGCGACGGAGCTTCCGCAGTGCGCCGTCACGACCCCGAACCGGGCCATGGCGACCGAGCGCTCCACGACCTGGTCCGGATCGCTGACGACGGCTCCCTCCTGCCCCCGTGGCAGCAGGGAGCCGTCCGCCCGGTAGGCCCGGTCGCCGAAGGCCTCGGGGACGACCGGCAGTCCGGCCTCCGCGGCGGCCTCGTGCAGCCGGGACTCCGGGAGCCCCAGGACGGGCAGCGTCCGGTCGGCGAGCAGGACGCCGTCGACGACCGCCGCCGCCTGCTCCTCGTCCCGGACCACCCGGTTGTAGAGCGCGCCGTGCGGCTTCACGTACGAGACGCGCGAGCCCGCGGCCCGGGCGAAGACCTCCAGGGCGCCGATCTGGTAGGCCACTTCGGCGGCCAGCTCCGCCGCCGGGACGTCCATCGCGCGCCGCCCGAAGCCGGCCAGGTCCCGGTAGGAGACCTGGGCTCCGATCCGTACCCCCCGTTCGGCCGCGAGCTCGCAGACGCGCCGCATGGTGGCCGCGTCCCCGGCGTGGAAGCCGCAGGCCACGTTGGCGCTGGTGACGACGGAGAGCAGCTGCTCGTCGTCGGTCAGCGTCCAGCGGCCGAAGCCTTCACCGAGGTCGGCGTTGAGGTCGATCGAGGCCCAGGTCATGTGGTGCTTCCTTTCTCACCTGGTCGTGCAGTGGTGCTGTGGTGCTGTGGTGCCGCGGGTTCCGCTACACGAGTTCCCTCCCGCGCGTCTCGGGCAGTCCGAACAGGGCGAGGACGGCCAGCCCGTATCCGACGGCGCCGAACACCAGCGCCCCGCCCACTCCCCAGCTCCCGGCGAGGAAGCCGACCAGGGTGGGGAAGACGGCGCCGATCGCGCGGCCCGTGTTGTACGTGAGTCCCTGCCCGGTCCCGCGGACCGGCGTCGGGTACAGCTCGGCCAGGAACGAGCCGAATCCGCTGAAGATGGCCGACATGCAGAAACCGAGGGGGAAACCCAGCACGAGCAGAAGGGAGTTCGCGCCGACCGGGATGTTCGTGTACGCGAGGACGGACAGGGCGGACAGGACGGCGAAGAGCGCGATGTTCTTCTTCCGGCCGAGCCGGTCCGTGAGGTAACCGCCGGTCAGATAGCCCGCGAAGGCCCCGGATATGAGGAAGGCCAGATAGCCGCCCGTGCCGACCACCGTCAGCCCGCGCTCGGTCTTCAGGAAGGTCGGCACCCAGGTGGCGAGCGTGTAGTAGCCGCCCTGGACCCCGGTCGAGAGCAGGATCGCGAAGAGCGTCGTGCGCAGCAGCGGGGGACGGAAGACCGACTGGAAGGAGCCGCGGTCCGAGTCGGCCCGCCGGAGCTCGGCCGCCTGCGGGGCGTCCTCCACGTTCCGCCGCACGTACACGACGAGCAGGGCCGGCAGCGCGCCCGTCCAGAAGAGGATCCGCCAGGCGAGGTCGGCGTCGGCGAACTGGAACACCAGGGTGTACGCCAGCACCGCCAGCGCCCAGCCGGCCGCCCAGGCGCTCTGGACGGCGCCGAGCGTACGGCCGCGGTGCTTGGCGGAGGCGTACTCGGCGACGAGGATCGCGCCGACGGCCCACTCGCCGCCGAAGCCGAGGCCCTGGAGCGCCCGGAAGACCAGCAGGGTCTCGTAGTTCGGGGCGAAGCCGCAGAGCACCGTGAAGAGCGCGTACGTGACGACCGTGATCATCAGCGCCTTCACCCGGCCGACGCGGTCGGCGAGGACGCCGGCGAGCGCGCCGCCGACCGCCGAGACGACGAGGGTGACGGTCGTGAGGAGGCCGGTCTGGCCCTTGTCGAGGTTGAAGTAGGCGGCGATGGCCACCATCGACAGGGGCAGGGTGAAGAAGTCGTAGGAGTCCAGGGCGTATCCGCCGAACGCACCGCCGAAGGCGCGCCGACCGCGCGGCCCGAGGGCGCGCAGCCAGGCGAACGCGCCCGTGTCGTCGGGCTGTTCGCCCTGGGGCTGCTGCCGGATCTGTGTCGTGCTCATCTGCACCTCGCATGAGGGGGAGGCGTGCCTGAGTGACGTACTGGGGAACCGTGCGGTGCCGTCAAGGTAGGGGATTGTTCAACGATCCGACAAGAGGGATGTCGGCGCTTCCTGATTTCCGCTTTCTGCGGTTGACTCGCCGCGGGCGACGGAAGGGGAGAGACGCTGTGGACGTGAGTGGTGAGACCGGAGGTCTGGCGGACGACCGCGCGCTGCTCGGGCGTACGAGCACGGCGGAGCGGGTCGCGGACATCCTGCGGACCCGGATCGCGGAGGGCTACTTCCCGCCCGGCGTACGGCTCTCCGAGGAGAGCATCGGCGGCGCCCTCGGTGTGTCCCGCAACACACTCCGCGAGGCCTTCCGGCTCCTCACCCACGAGCGCCTGCTCGTCCACGAGCTCAACCGCGGGGTCTTCGTCCGGGTCCTCGCCGTAGGTGACGTGGACGACATCTACCGCACCCGGCAGCTCGTGGAATGCGCCGTCGTCCGAAGCCTCGGGCGGCCGCCCTACGCCGTCGACGGCCTCGTCGCCGCCGTCGCGGAGGGCGAGAGCGCGGCCCGTACCGGCGACTGGCGGGGCGTCTCCACGGCCAACATCCACTTCCACCGCGAACTCGTCGCCCTCGCCGGCAGCGCGCGCACGGACGAACTGATGCGCGGCGTCCTCGCCGAACTCCGGCTCGCGTTCCACGTCGTCGACGACCCGCGCGCGCTGCACGAGCCCTATCTCCTGCGCAACCGGGAGATCCTGGACGCCCTGCGCGCCGGTGAGCGGGCCTCGGCGGAACGGCTCCTCGCCCGCTACCTCGACGACTCCCGCACCCGCGTCGCCGCGGCCTACGCGCAGGCCGTGGACGACCCGACGGGGCTGTGACGGGCTTCCGACCGGCGACCGGACGGGTTCCCGTACCGGCGAGCGGTCCCTGAACCGCCGACCGGACGGGTTCCGGAACCAGCCACCGGGAGGGCCCGAACCGACGATCGGACGGACCTTCGAACCGGCCACCGGGCGGGCCCCGACCGGCGGCCCGGCGGCCTCCGCGGGCCCGGTCGCATCTGCGCCGTTTCGACCGTTGTCAGTTCGAGGACCTAATCTGTCCACCGTGACTTCGCCTGCCTCGACGGACCTCGCTCCGCCCCAGCTCAGCGCGGCGCCGCGGCCCGCGCAGGGCCCGGCCGCCGACGAAGGGCTCGCGCGGCGCCTCCGCGCGCTCGCGTGCACCGCCCCGCTGCACGACCTCGACGCGCGCAAGGCGAACCTGGCCGGCGAGTACACGGTCTACGCGATGGCCGAGGTGGCCCTTTCCGCGATCGACCTCGTCACACTCAACATGGACTTCGACACCGGCGCCGACCACGAGCAGATAGTGGCCAGGCTGCTGCCCCGCGTCGCCGCCCAGGCCCCCTCCCGCCCGGCCGCGGAGCACGAGCGCGTGGCCCGCTGGGTCCTGGAGAACCTGATCAACGTCGGCAGCGTCGACCGGGGCTTCCGCGCCGTCTACGGCACCTTCGGCACCGACGGGGTCTACGTCCGCAGGGACTACGACTTCAAGCTCATCGAAGAGGTCCCGGGCTACGGGGGCGGCGTCTACCTCCGCACCACCGACGAAGCGGTCAACGTCCTCGTCGGCGCCCTCGACACCGACGTCACGAGCGCCCAGATCGCCGCCGAGGTGAAGCTGGAGGTCCTCATCAGCCGGGGCCGCCTCGCCGACGCGCAGCTCGCCGCCGAGCAGGCGCGCTACCGGACCGTGCAGTACGCGGAGACCCTCCGCAAGACCCTGGAGGCCACCCGGCGCAACGTCCGCGCGGTGGACTGGCTCCAGGCGGTGCCGGACATGATCGACGAGGCGCTCGACCACGTGGCCGACCGCTACCGCCACGAGAACGCGATCCTCACCAACATCCGCAAGGCCCGCGACGAGGCCGAAGACCACGAGCACAAGCGCCGCGCCGCCGAGCTCGTCGACATCGTCAAGGACTGCATCAGGCGCCATACCCAGCTCCAGTCCCGCCTCCTGGAGGCCGGGCCGCTCTTCCGCGCCGAGCAGGACCGGCAGGCCTTCGCCGCCCCCACGGCGTACACCGGCCTCGACCTGTACGGGCAGCTCGTCGCCCCGATCCTGCCGCTCCCCGTCGAGCAGGCGGGCAAGGTCACCGACGCCTTCTTTGCCCACGGGACGGGACTGCGGACCCCCGCCTCCGTCCGCCTCGGCGACCTCGTCGACCTGCTCCTCACCCCGCCCGTGGAGCGCGAGCACCTCGGCGCGGAGATGCCCGAGCCCGACCTCATCGCCACACCCGACGACTCCCGCTTCAGCGAGGAGCAGCTCGCGAGCGCCATGCGCCTGCTCGACCTGGAGCACGACGCCCCGCGCCGCCTCTCCGGCCTGCTGGCCGAGGCCCGCCTTCTCGACGGAGACCTGCCCTACCTGGTGGCCCTGCTCGCCGTGCACGCGGCCAGCCCTCCGGTCGGCACGGCCTACCGCCAGGGCGAGGAGCGGCTCCTCTTCGCCGTCGACGACGGCACCCCGCTGGACGACCCGGAGTTCGGCGGCGCCGACCTCATCGTCGGTACGGCCCTCCTCGACGCGGTGGGCATGGCCGCGGACCGCTCGGAGTCCACGTGACCCTCACCCCGATCGCCCCCACGGACCCCTCCGACCCGCTCGGGCGCCAGGAACCGCCTGTGGAGCCGGCGACCACGGCCCCCACCCCGTCCGAGCCGGCATCCGCATCCGCATCCGCCGCGGAGCGGATCCCGGTCCCTGCCGAAGGGACGACCGGCGTCGCCGTCGGCGACTTCGCCGTACCCGGGCCCAGGTCGACATCGGCAGCGTCCGGGCAGCAGCCGGAGTCGGACATCCAGCCGGAACAGGAGCTGGAGCCGGAACAGGAGCCGCAGCCTCAGCCGGAACCGGAGCCCGAGCAGGACGCCGACCCGACCCCGGACCCGACCCCGGACCCGGACCCGACCTCGGACCCGACCCCGGATCCGACCCCGACCCTGGACCCCGCCCCGACCCCGGAATCCGAGCCCCTCCGCCCGGCGACCGGCCGGGCCGCTCCCGGCCCGCGCGTGCGGGCCGTGCTCGTGGATCCTCCGGCCGGTGCGCGCGGTAGAACCGGTGCCGAGACACCGCCGGAGCCCGGGACGCGGCCGCGGCTCGGAGCCGTACCGGCGACGGAACCGACCCGTGCCGACGCCGCTTCGCGGCGCAGGAGCGTCCCGACGGTGCGCGCCGTGCGGCTGACGACCGAACCGGCCGCGCCCTCCCGCCGCCCCGCGCCCGCACCGGCGGCCGTCACCCCCGTGCCGCTGCCCCTGCCCCTGCCCGTGCCCCTGCCCACGCCCCGACCCGTCACCGACGACGTACCGCCCGAGAGCCGCACCGAGGAGCCCCAGCCGTGAGCGAGACCCACGCCGAGTACGCCGACGGGTGGAGCGAGCAGGAGCCCCCGCACCCTCAGACGGGCCCCGCACCCTCCTCGTCGTCCGCCGTCACCCCCGCCGACGCCGCCGACGCGGCCCGGCTCGTCTCCTTCGGGCTCCAGCCGAAGCTGCTCCCGGCCCGGGACGCCGAGTACACCGAGCTGCTCCGCCGCTACCGCGAGGACCCCGCCTTCGCGCGTCTCGCCGACGCCGTCGCCACCGGCCTCGGCCTCGTCGTCCTGGAGGTCTCCCCGCGCGCCGGGATGGCCGTCACCGCCGGCGAGGACTCCGTCTTCGCCGTCCGCATGGGCGACTACGCCCGTCGCGCCTCGACGGACTCCGCCGACCGGTTCCTGCACGGCCTGGCCCACCTCGCCGTCGCCACCATGGCCTTCCCCCGCCCCGAGGACCTCGCCGACGACGCCTACATCGGCCGCCTCACCGTCAACGGCGTCGACGCCTTCGTACGCCAGGCCTGCCTGCGCCTGGAGCAGCGCGCCGAAGAGCAGGGCGAGAACACCGACCCGGCCTCCGACGCCCCCGGCCTGGAGGCCGGCTGGCGGATCTACGCCCGCCGCAGCGCCACCGGAGCCACCAAGGACGCCCGCCGCCTCGCCGGATCCACCACCGGCATCGTCGGCAAGGCCGCCGCCTTCCTCACCGACTCCGGCTTCCTCCAGCGCACCGGCGACGAGGGCGGGGGCTCCTACCGCACGACCGCCCGCTACCAGCTCCAGGTCCGCGACATGGCTGGTTCCGCCGCCATGGCCGAGCTCCTCGAACTCGGCGTCGTGCCGGTCAGCGACGGTACGGCGACCCTCGTCCCGCCGCCCGAGGGCGACGACCTGGAACTCGCCGCCGACGCCGGCCTCCCCTTCCACGCGTAGCGCCGTCGCCCCGCCCCGACCCGCTCCGCGCAACCGACCTTCCTGAGCACGACGAGCACGAGAGTCCCCCGCCATGTACGAGCTGTCCCGGGTCCGCCTCTACTCCATCGGCCCCGCCGGCGCGCGCTACGCCGACACCGTCCTGGACCTGCGCGGGGTCGGCGCGCCCGTGCCCCACCCCGCCCCCACCCAGGCGGAGTTCTTCGAGGAGGAGCCGGTCGGCCCGCCGCGCCGCCCCGCGCCCGCGGGCGTGCTCTTCCTGGAGAACGGCGGCGGCAAGTCCGTCCTCCTCAAGCTGATCTTCTCGGTCATGCTCCCCGGCCACCGCAACACCCTCGGCGGCGCCAGCTCGGGCGTGCTCCGCAAGTTCCTCCTCGCCGACGACTGCGGACACGTCGCCCTGGAGTGGCAGCACACCCTCACGGGCGAGCTCGTCGTCGTCGGCAAGGCCAGCGAGTGGCGCGGCCGCCAGGTCTCCAACGACCCGCGGAAGTTCGCCGAGGCCTGGTACTCCTTCCGCCCCGGCCCCGGGCTCAGCCTGGACAACCTCCCCGTCGCCGAGGCGACCTCCGTCCGCCGCCCCGTCGAGGGCGCCTCCGGAGCGACCGGCCGCCGCCGCACGATGAAGGGCTTCCGCGACGCCCTCACCGAGGCCGGCAAGGCCTACCCGCACCTGGAGGTGGTCTGGGAGGAGATCCACGACCGCTGGAACGAACACCTCGGCGAACTCGGCCTCGACCCCGAACTCTTCCGCTACCAGCGCGAGATGAACGCCGACGAGGGCGAGGCCGCAGGCCTCTTCGCGGTCAAGAAGGACTCCGACTTCACCGACCTGCTGCTGCGCGCCGTCACCGACACCCGGGACACCGACGGCCTCGCCGACCTCGTCGGCGGCTTCGGCAACAAGCTCGGCCGCCGCGCCGAGCTGACCGCCGAGCGCGAGTTCACGGCCGGCTCCGTCGACCTCCTCGGCCGCATCGTCGAGGCCGCCGGGACCCGGGCCCACGCCCGTGACGTCCACACGGCGGCCGAGCGGCGCACCCGCTCCCTCGCCCGCCGGCTCTCCGGCCGCGCCGACGAGGAGCGCGGCCGGGCGGCCGAGCTCGCCCAGCAGGTCACCTCGGCAGCCCACGCCGTCGCCGAGGCCGAGACCGCCCGCGGCCGCAGCGCCCTGATCTCCGCCGAACTCGCCTACCGGCACGCCTCCCTGGCCCTGACCGCCGCCGAGAAGGGCGCCGCCTCCCAGCGCCGCGAGCTCACCGACGCCCGCACCCTGCACTCCGCCTGGCAGGCGGCGGAGGCCGTACTGCGCCACCGCGCCGCGGGCGACCGCTCCGCGCGCGTGGCCGCCGCCATCCTGGAAGCAGAGCGGGACGCCGCCCCGGCCCTCGCGGCCCGCGCGAAGGCCGCCGCCGATCTCGTACGGGCCCTCGCCGCCGCCGCCGAGGAGGGCGAGCGGCACGCGGCCGAGGAGGAGGAGCGCTCCACGGCCCTCCAGGACGCGAGCGAGACCGCGCACCGTGACGCCACGGCCGCCGCTACCGAGGCCCAGCGGGCCCGCAGCGAGGCCGGCCACCTGCGCCAGCGGCTCGCCGAGGTCGAGCAGGAGACCGCGGAGGCGGTACGGGCCGGCTGGCTCGACGACTCCGCGCCCGACGCCGACCCCGCCCGCGCCGCCCTCGCCGCGAGCGACGCGGAGAAGACCGCGGTCGCCGTCTGGGACACGGCCCGCGAGGCCGCCCGCACCGCCGCCGACCGCGCCCGCGAGTCCGCCGCCGCCGAGGCCCGTGCCGAACTCGCCGCGGCCCGGGCCGCGGACGCCGCCGAGGCCGCGGGGAACGCGTACGACGCGGAGCGCCGCGCAGCCGAGTCCCTCGCCTCCGAGGAGCGGCTCGCCGAGCTCCTGAGCCTCCCGGCCGGCGGCTCGCCCCTCCCGGGCCAGCGCGCGGCCGCCACCGGCCCGGCCGGCACGCCGGAGAGCTCCGCCCCGCAGGACGACACCGAGGGCGACACCGCCTCCGACGTCGTCCCCGGCGCCGCCTTCGGGCTCACCGCAGGACCCGGGACCGCCCCCCAGGGGCCGCTGACCGTCACCGAGTTCGACCGGTACGCCGACGAGCTGCGCGGCATGCTCGACCAAGCCGTCACCTCGGCCGAGCGGCAGCTCTTCGAACTGCGCACCGCCGCGGCCGACGACTCCCGCATCCTCGGCGCCCTCGGCGACGGCGGACTGCTGCCCCCGGGCCCCGACGTCCTCGCCACCGTCGAGTACCTCGGCGAGCAGGGCATCCCCGCCCTCCCCGGCTGGCGCTACCTCGCCCAGGCGGTGGACCCCGCCGACCACGCCCGCGTCCTCGCCGCCCGCCCCGAGCTCGTCGACGGCGTCGTGATCACCGACCCCGTCTCGTACGGCCGCGCCCGCGAGGTCCTCGGCACGGCCGCCCTGCTGCCCCGCTCCACCGTCGCCGTCGGCACGGCCGCCGCCCTGCTCGCCCCCGTACCGGCGCAGGACACGGGTGAGCGCGAGGACAGCGGCGTCTCCAGTGTTTTCTTCGTTACGCCGAACCCCGCCATGCACGACGAGCAGGCCGCCGACGAGGAGCGGCACGCCCTGCGCGCCCGGGCGACCGCCCGTGACGAGGAGATCCGTACCCTCGCCGCCCGACTCGCCGGCGACCGCTCCCTCGCCTCCCGGATCGGCGCCTGGCGCGCCGACTGCCCGCCCGGCATGCTCGCCGAGCTCGCGGCCGTCGCCTCGACCGCCCGCGAGACCGCGGAGGCCGCCGCCGCGGCCCTCGCCGAGGCCCGTACGGCACGCGGCGAGGCCGACGAGACCGCCGCCGAGGCGGCACAGCTCCGCGACGAGCGCCAGGAGAGCGCCCAGCGCGCCCGCCGCGCCGCCGACGCCCTCGCGGGCCTGGCGTTCCGGCTGCGCGAGCGCCCCGCCTGGCAGGCCAAGCTCCGGGAACTCGCCGAGGACGCCGCCGAGTCCGAGGCCCGCGCCCAGACCTGTCTGGAGCGCGCCCGCGCCGCCGACGAGGACCGCCGCGCGACCCAGCGAGCCGCCGACGACGCCCACCGCACGGCCCGCGCCCTGCGCGCCGAGCGCGCCGAGATCGCCGGCGCCCCCGACACCCTCCCCGAGGAGGACCCGGCCGCGCCCCGCACCGCGCTCCCCACCCTCCGCGAGGCCTACCGGGCCGCTTCCCAGCTGTACGAGAAGGTCGGCGTCGGCGCCGACCTGCGCGCCGAGCAGGCCCGCGCCGAGAGCGACGAGTCCGCCGCCCAGGCCGAGCTCGACCGCCTCACCAACAAGGTCCGCACCCGCGCCGAACAGCTCCTGGAGTCCACCGACGGCGCCGACGGCCCGTCCCGGCAGGCGGCCGCCGCCCGCGCCGAGTCCCTCGTCCAGATGCTGGAGTCACGCGCCACGGAGGCGAGCGAGAAGCTCGGCCGGCTCCGCGGCGAGTCCGAGCGCCTGGCCCCCGAGGACGGCGCGGCGCACACCGAGCTGCCCGAGGACCGGGTCCCCGCCGACGCCGAGCAGGCGCAGGCCCTGCTGCGTACCGCGACCGGCGAACTGGCCTCCCGCACCGACGCCCTGGAGTCGGCGCGCGCCGCACACGCCGGGCTGCTCCGGGACCACCGGGCCGCCGAGGACGCGGCGGGCGGCTTCGACGAGACGTCGGCCCTCCTGCGCGACCTGCTCCGCGACCACGCCGAGGAGGAGCGCGACGAGTCCGAGACGTACACCAGCACGCTGGAGGAGGCCCGCACGACGGCGGGCGAGGCGCGCCGCGCCCTGCGCGGCTGCACCGCCGAACTGTCCGCCGCCGACGCCGCCGTGCGCGAGGCGAGCGACATCCTCGTCCGGCACGCCAACTCCACCCGCTACGAGCAGGTCCGCACCCCGGCCCGCCAGCAGATCCGCGAACTGCCCGCGTCCGCGCTGCCCGAGCACGCCGCCAAGTGGGCCGAGGCCTTCGCG
The DNA here is from genome assembly GCF_006539185.1 of Streptomyces gardneri. Taxonomy (GTDB): domain Bacteria; phylum Actinomycetota; class Actinomycetes; order Streptomycetales; family Streptomycetaceae; genus Streptomyces; species Streptomyces gardneri. The sequence goes on along the minus strand of NZ_BJMN01000063.1, from coordinate 25,532 downwards.
CCCCGGCTCCGCGTCCTCACGGACGAACTGGCGCAGCTGGAGCGCAACCGCGACTCGATCGTGGACCGCCTCCGCGGCCTCGTGGAGTCCTCGCTCGCGACGCTCCGCTCCGCGCAGCGGCTCTCCCGGCTCCCCGAGGGGCTCGGCGAATGGTCGGGCCAGGAGTTCCTGCGGATCCGCTTCGAGGAGCCCGATCAGGCCACCCTCGCGGAGCGGCTCGGCGAGGTCGTCGACGAGGCGACCCGCGCCGCCGTCAAGAAGAACTCCGACCTGCGCCGCGACGGCATGTCCCTGCTGCTGAGGGGCGTACAGGCGGCCCTCGAACCCAAGGGAATCTCCGTCGAGATCCTCAAGCCGGACGCCGTGCTGCGCGCCGAGCGCGTGCCCGTCGGGCAGATGGGCGACGTCTTCTCCGGCGGCCAGCTGCTCACCGCGGCGATCGCCCTGTACTGCACGATGGCGGCGCTCCGCTCCAACGACCGGGGCCGGGACAAGCACCGCCACGCGGGCACGCTGTTCCTGGACAACCCGATCGGCCGCGCCAACGCCACGTACCTGCTGGAACTCCAGCGGGCCGTGTCGGACGCGCTCGGCGTCCAGCTGCTGTACACGACGGGCCTGTTCGACACGACGGCGCTGGCCGAGTTCCCGCTGGTGATCCGGCTGCGGAACGACGCGGACCTGCGGGCCGGGCTCAAGTACATCAGCGTGGAGGAGCACCTGCGTCCGGGCCTGCCGCAGGCGGCTGGGGATGGCGAGTCGATCCACGGCGAGATCACGGCGACGCGGATGTTCCGCCGGCACGCGTCCGACGACCCCACCGCAGCGCAGGCCACCGCCTGACGCACGACAGAGCGGCCCGGCCCCCGCAAGGGGACCGGGCCGCTCCGTCACGCGCGCCGGCTCGGACCGGGCCGCTCCGTCACACGTGCCGGGCTCAGGCCGCCTCGGACAGCCGGGCCGACTCCGTCCGGCCGTCGGACCTGCGCTCCGACCGTTCCTCCGCGCGCCGTTCGCGCCGCAGCCGACGTGCCGTACTGCTCGGTTCCGACACGACCCCGTTGCGCTGGCGCCACACCTGACGGGTGATCCAGACGTCGAGGACGCTCCAGGTCGCCACGACCGTCGACGCCACTGAACTGATGGTCATCGGGAAGGCCAGCCAGGAGCCCGCGACCGAGCAGAAGAAGGCCACCACCCCCTGGATGAGCGTCACCGACGTGATCATCACGGCGCGTACGGCTGCGGTACGCACCGGATCGGGCATCCGCTGCCGGCCCTTCTCGTCGTCCACCCACAACTGCCGCGCCGACCGCGACTCGTGTTCCATCGTCCTGTCACTCCCCACCACTGAACGCCTCCGGGGTGGCTGCCCGTTGTGAGCGCCTTTACGCGGACAGGACCCTCCCCGTACTTAATGACGCACGAGAGCGGGAAAAGGTTTCGCCTGAATCTGACCGGAACGCACACTTCCAGCCATCTCCGCAGGCCGGAGAAATGGCACACCATCAGGTGTCCTGTGCCACAGTGGCCGATCCCAACTCCCCGAATACTGGGACATCTCATGATCAACACTCACTCGACAGGCTGAAAATCGTCCGGACATGCCTTCGAGATGGCCGTGATGCAGTAGTAGGCTCACGCCGCCATTTGTTTGAAACCGAAGGTTGACGCCGCGTGTTGACGCGCGCCGACACGAACGTGCAGGACCTCCGTGGCGCGCGGGGGCCGAGCTGGGGGAGGCCATGCGCTTTCGCGGGAAGTCCATCCGCCGGAAGATCGTGGCGTTGCTCCTCGTACCGCTCGTCTCCCTGACCGGCCTCTGGGCCTTCGCGACCGTCCTGACGGGCCGGGAGGCCGACCAGCTCCTCGACGTCGCCTACATCGTCGAGAAGGTCGGCTACCCGCTGGAGGACACCGCCCGTGTCATCCAGCTCGAACGCCGCCAGTCGCTCGTCTACCTCGCCGACCCCCGGGGTTCCACGGCCCTCGCCTCCCTGCGCGAGACCCGCCGGGCCACCGACCGGCAGATATCCCGGATCCGCGCGAACGCCGCCGACCCGGGCGTCCGCGAGGAGATGCGGCCCGTCACCACCCAGCGGCTCAACTCCCTCCTCGAAGCACTCGACGACCTCGAGTCGCTGCGCCGCTCCGTCGAGAAGCGCAGCATCGGCCGCATCCAGGCCCTCGAGTTCTACAACCGGCTCGTCGACCCCTGCTACAGCTTCCTCATCACCCTCCACGCCCTCGAGAACGTGGAGATGGACAAGCAGGGCCGCGCCCTCGTCGGCATCACCCGCGCCCGCGAGGTCCTCTCCCGTGAGGACGCGCTCGTCCTCTCCGCGCTCGTCGCGGACCGGATCACCGCCCCGGAGCTCCGGGCGATGTCCGACCTCGTCGCCAACCGCGAGCAGTTCTACGAGGTCAACCTCGAACTCCTGCCGACCAGCGAGCGCGAGCGCTTCGAGAAGTACTGGGCCAGCCCCGAGACCTCCGCGCTGCGGGCCGCCGAGAAGGCGATCATCGACGAGGGCCCCACCGACGAGCCGCGCGCCGTCACCGCCGCCTACTGGCAGGAGGAGGCGAGCCCCGTCCTGGACGACCTCGCCCGCGAGAACACCGCGGCGGGCGACCGCTACCAGGACCGCGTCCAGCCCGCCGCCTACAGCGTGCTCCTCAAGGTCGGCGTCGCCGGCGTCCTCGGCTTCCTCGCCCTGCTCGCCTCGATCGTCATCTCCGTCCGCATCGGCCGCTCCCTCGTCCACGACCTGCGCCGCCTCCAGAAGGAGGCCCAGGAGGTCTCCGGCGTGCGGCTGCCCAGCGTCATGCGCCGGCTCGCCGCCGGCGAGCACGTCGACGTCGGCACCGAGGTGCCCCACCTCCGGTACGGGGAGGACGAGGTCGGCCAGGTCGGCCAGGCCCTCAACACCCTCCAGCGCGCCGCCGTCGAGGCCGCCGTCAAGCAGTCGGAGCTGCGCCGCGGGGTCTCCGAGGTGTTCGTCAACCTCGCCCGCCGCAACCAGGTACTGCTCCACCGCCAGCTCACCCTCCTCGACACGATGGAGCGGCGCACGGAGGACACCGACGAGCTCGCGGACCTCTTCCGGCTCGACCACCTCACCACCCGCATGCGCCGGCACGCCGAGGGCCTCGTGATCCTGTCCGGCGCCGCGGCCTCCCGCCAGTGGCGCAAGCCCGTCCAGCTCATGGACGTGGTCCGCGCCGCCGTCGCCGAGGTCGAGGACTACGAGCGGATCGAGGTGCGCAGGCTGCCCCGCCTCGGCGTGGGCGGCCCCGCCGTCGCCGACCTCACGCACCTCATCGCGGAACTCCTCGAGAACGCCACGGTGTTCTCGCCGCCGCACACCGCCGTGCAGGTGCTCGGCGAGCGCGTCGCCAACGGCTTCACCCTGGAGATCCACGACCGCGGCCTCGGCATGAACGCCGACGCGCTGCTCGACGCCAACCTCCGGCTCGCCGAGACCCCCGAGTTCGAGCTCTCGGACACCGACCGCCTCGGCCTCTTCGTGGTCAGCCGGCTCGCGCAGCGGCAGAACGTCCGCGTCTCGCTCCAGACCTCCCCGTACGGCGGGACCACCGCGGTCGTCTTCATCCCGGCCGCGCTGCTCACCGACGCGCCCGAGACCCAGGGCGCCGGATTCCGCCTGGACCGCAAGTCCGTGGACCGCGATCCCGTGGACGCCAGGACCCTGGACGGCAAGGCCCTGGAGCGCGCCGGTCACGCCGACGGATCCGGCCGCCTCGACGGGGACACCGACGCGCCCACCCCGCTGCCCACGCGCCGTCCCGTGCTCGCCCGGGTCCCCGACGTGACCGAGGCCCCCGGCGTCCTGGACGGACCCGTCGAGCTGGAGGCGCCGCTCGACGCCGACGAGTTCGACGTGCTGTTCGACCGGTCCGCCGACATCCTCGACACCGAGAGCGAGCGCGGCGGCCTCTTCCGGCCCCGTGACCGCCGCCGCTCGGGCCTCGCCCCGGCCGGCGAGCAGCACCAGCAGGCCCCCGACCAGACGACCGGCCGCGGCGAGGACGACGCGCACGCCGACGGAGCCGTACGCGGCCCCGTACCGCTGCCGCGCCGCTCCACCCCGACGCTGATCGTGGACCGCGGCCGCCGCGTCGACGAGCCTGGCCGCTCGCACCCCGCGGTCCCCGACGCGGGACCGGTCCCGGTACCGGTCCAGGGCCCCACCCTCGTTCCCGTACCGCCGGAGGGTCCCGTGGTGGCGGAGGCCCCCGAGCCGTTCGGCGGGCTGCCCCGCCGCGTCCGCCAGGCCAACCTCGCGCCCCAGCTGCGCGAGACCGAGGGCCCGGCCGACCGTGGCACCGGAGCGGGAGCCGACGACCGTACGACCGTCGGCGCCGCCGGGCCCGAATCCTTCGAGGAGCGCGACGCCGAGGAGGTACGCGCCCGCATGGCCGCCATGCAGCGCGGCTGGCAGCGCGGCCGACGGCACACAGCGGACCCGGACGACACGTCAGCACCAGGAACGACACCCGAGGGGGACGGTCGATGACCGCACCGAACGCCGCAGCACCCAGCACCACCTCCGCATTCGGCCACGGAAACGGAGAGCTGAACTGGCTCCTCGACGAACTCGTCCAGCGGGTCGGGTCCATCCGCAAGGCCCTGGTGCTCTCCAGCGACGGGCTGCCCACCGGCGCCTCGCAGCAGCTGACCCGCGAGGACGGCGAGCACCTGGCCGCCGTGGCGTCCGGCTTCCACAGCCTCGCCAAGGGCGTCGGGCGCCACTTCGAGGCGGGCAGGGTCCGGCAGACGGTCGTCGAGCTGGAGGACGCCTTCCTGTTCGTCACGGCCGCCGGTGACGGCAGCTGCCTGGCCGTCCTCGCCGACGCCGACTCCGACGTCGGCCAGGTGGCCTACGAGATGACGCTGATGGTGAAGCGGGTCGGGGCCCACCTCACGACGGCCCCCCGGACCGGCCTGCCCTCCGGAGGGTGAGTGGGACGGGCATGAGTGACGCAGCCGAGCCGAACCAGGCGACCGAGGGGCGGGCCCCCGGTCACCACCACTGGTTCGACGCCGACGCCGGGCCGGTGGTCCGTCCGTACGCGATGACCCGCGGCCGGACCAGCGCCGCCACCCGTCACCGGCTCGACCTGATCGCGTTGGTGGTCCCCGAGCCCGCCGCCGACGACCCCGGCCGTGACCAGACGCTCTCCCCGGAACACGTGGAGATCGTCGAGCGCTGCTCCGAGCAGCCCCAGTCGATCGCCGAGCTCGCCGCAGGACTCGACCTCCCCGTCGGGGTGGTCCGGGTCCTCGTCGGCGATCTCGTCGAGGACGAACTCGTCCATGTGACCCGCCCCGTTCCGCCGGCCGAGCTGCCGGACGTGAGCATCCTTCGCGAGGTGATCAATGGCCTTCGGGCGCTCTAGCCGCAAGAAGCCGCTCGTCGAGCCGGTGACCCTGAAGATCCTCGTCGCGGGCGGGTTCGGGGTCGGCAAGACGACGCTGGTGGGCGCGGTCAGCGAGATCAGGCCCCTGCGCACCGAGGAGGTCCTCAGTGAGGCGGGGCGGCCCGTCGACGACCTCCACGGCGTCGAGAACAAGACCACCACCACGGTCGCCATGGACTTCGGCCGGATCACCCTCCGCGAGGACCTCGTCCTGTACCTGTTCGGGACCCCCGGCCAGGACCGCTTCTGGTTCCTGTGGGACGAGCTCGCACAGGGCGCGCTCGGCGCGATCGTCCTCGCGGACACCCGCCGCCTGGAGGACAGCTTCGCGGCCATCGACTACTTCGAGCGGCGCGGCATCCCCTTCACGGTCGCCGTCAACTGCTTCGAGGGCGCCCGGCGGTTCCCCGCCGAGAGCGTGCGCGGGGCGCTCGACCTGGACCCCGAGGTCGAGCTCCTGATGTGCGACGCCAGGGACCGGGAGTCGGTGAAGAACGTCCTCGTGGCGGTCGTCCAGCACGCTCTGGTCCTCGCGGACAGGAGCCACGCGCCGGCCACCACCTGAGGGCCACCGCCTGAGGGCCCCTCCCCGAGGGACCCCCTCCTGAAGAACCCCCTCCTCACGGAGGGGGTTCAGCGCACCGCCACGACCGCCGACCCGTGCCCGAACAGGCCCTGGTTCGCGGTGATGCCGACGCGGGCCCCGGGCACCTGCCGGTCGCCCGCCGTGCCCCGCAGCTGCCAGGTCAGCTCGCAGACCTGGGCGATCGCCTGCGCGGGTACGGCCTCCCCGAAGGAGGCGAGGCCGCCGCTGGTGTTGACCGGCAGCCGTCCGCCCAGCGCGGTGACGCCCTCGCGCAGCAGCTTGGCGCCCTCGCCCGTCCCACAGAGCCCGATGTCCTCGTACCACTCCAGCTCCAGCGCGGTGGACAGGTCGTACACCTCCGCGAGGGACAGGTCCTCGGGCCCGATCCCCGCCTCCTCGTACGCTGCCCGCGCGATCGAGGCGCGGAATCCGTGCGGCGCGGGGGAGACCACGGCCGCCGAGTCGGTCGCGATGTCGGGCAGGTCGAGCACCGCCTTGGGGTACGTGGGGGAGACCGTGGACACGGCCCGCACCCGTACCGGATCGGGCCGCCCGTGCCGGCGCGCGAAGTCCATGCTGGACAGGACGAGCGCGGCGCCCCCGTCCGAGGTCGCGCAGATGTCGAGGAGCCGCAGCGGATCGGCGACGACGGCGGAGGCGGCGACCTCCTCGGCGGTCACGCGCGTGCGGTAGCGGGCGAGCGGATTGAGCGCGCCGGCCGCCGCGTTCTTCACCTTCACCTGGGCGAAGTCCTCGGTCGTGTCGCCGTACAGGGCCATCCTGCGGCGGGCGTAGAGAGCGAAGTACGCGGGATTGGTCGCCCCGAGCACGCGGAACCGCAGCCAGTCCGGATCGTCCGGCCGCTCGCCGCCGGTCGGGGCGAGGAACCCCTTGGGGGTGGCGTCCGCGCCGACCACCAGGACCACGTCCGCGAGACCGGCCAGGATCTGGGCGCGGGCGGTCGCGATGGCCTGCGCGCCCGAGGCACAGGCCGCGTACACGCTGGTGACCCGCGCGCCCTGCCAGCCGAGGGCCTGGGCGAAGGTCGCCCCCGCCACGTAACCGGGATAGCCGCACCGCATGGTGTTCGCGCCGACGATCGAGCCGACGTCCGTCCACTCCAGACCGGCGTCGGCGAGCGCGGCGCGGGCGGCGGCCGTCCCGTAACCGACGAAACTCCGGCCCCACTTGCCCCAGGGGTGCATTCCGGCCCCGAGGACGGCGATGTCGTTCACGACCGCTCCTCCCGCTCGTCCCGGGCGACGGGGCGCCAGTTCCAGGTGGTCCAGGTGTGCACGTCGTCCTCGTTCAGGACGCCGGGCACCACCTCCACCTCCGTACCCACCGCGAGATCGGCCGGCCGCACCCCCGGGGCCGCCTGTCCCAGGACCACCATCGCCTCGGCCGCCAGTTCCACGGCCACGAGCGTGTACGGCTCCCAGGGCGCCTCGGGGTCGGAGACGTACGGGGCCGGCGGCCGGTACCGGCCGTCGGTGTACGACCAGACCCGGCCGCGCGGCGAGAGCGGCACCTCGGCGAGTTCACCCCCGCCGGGGCACCCCGGATTGCGGCACCAGTCGTCCTCGCGGGGGAAGAAGACCGAGGCGCAGGCCGTGCAGCGGGTCCCGAGCAGCCGGAACTCCTCCTCCGGCACCGAGTCGTCGGTGAACCACCGGGCCACCACCGGTCTGCGCGTCCGTGCCATCGAGGCCTCCCGAACCACCGATCACCACTGATCTGACGAAGCGTCAGAAGTGTGGCACGGGCGACCCGGACGGGGAAGACTCAGTGCCCGGCCACCGACCTCCGCGCCACCGGGAAGTCGAAGAACGTCCCCGGGAACGGCTCCGTCTTGAAGGTGAAGTGCCACCACTCCTCGGGCAGGTTCACGAACCCCTGCTCCGCGAGCACGCCCTTCAGGAGCTGCCGGTTGGCCCGCTGCGCACCCTGGATCCGCGGGTCGTCGGTGTGCGAGCGCGTGTCGAAGCAGTCGTACCCGGTACCCATGTCCACGGAGTTGTCCGGAAACCGCTCCTCCCGCGGCCCGTAGCACTCGGTCAGCGCCTCGCCCGGCACGTACGCGCGCGTGGGCACCGCGGGCAGCCGCACGATCGTCAGGTCCACCGTCGAGCCCCGGCTGTGCCCGGACTTCTCCGCGATGTAACCGTCCGTGAACAGCCTCGACTTGGCGACGAGCGGATAGAACTCCTCCTTCATGCGCTCGTCCTCCAGGTCCTTCGCCCAGCGCACGAAGTGGTCGACGGCCCGCTGCGGCCGGTAGCAGTCGTAGACCTTCAGGGTGTAGCCCCGGGCGAGCAGCCGCACCTGCGCGCGGTGCAGCGCCTCGGCGGCCGGCCGCGTCAGGATGCAGAGCGGCTGCCGGTAGCCGTCGATCGGCTCGCCCACGAAGTTGTGCGCCGTCGTGTAGCGCATCTCCTGGACGATCGTCCGGTCCACCGAGCTCAGCGCCACGAACTCCCGTGGGGCCTTGGGCTCCGGTGCGGCGGAGGCCGGGGGAGCGGGGGCGGCGACGGCGCCCGTCACGGCGAGCAGCCCGGCCGCGGCGATGACGGCGAGGGTACGGAAAGCGGAAGCGAGTCCTGTCATGCGCACCGTCTATCAGTTCCGGCAGCGCCGGGAAAGGGTGATCGCATACCGTCGGGCCGTGATGGACTCCCACTGCTCCGCATGCGGCGCCGCTCACTCGCCCGGCGCCGGCTGGCCCCGCACCTGCCCGGCCTGCGGCCACACCGCCTACCGCAACCCGCTGCCCGTCGCCGTCGCCCTTCTCCCCGTCACGGACGGGGAGCGGGGGACGGGACTCGTCGTCATCACCCGCACCATCGAGCCCCGGAAGGGCGGCATCGCCCTGCCCGGCGGCTTCATCGACCACGCCGAGGACTGGCGCGCCGCCGTCGCCCGCGAACTGCGCGAGGAGACGGGCATCCAGGCCTCCGCCGAGGACGTCCGCCTCGCCGACGCGATGAGCTCCCCGGCCGGCCATCTCCTCCTCTTCGGCCTGCTCCCGCCCCGCCCCGCCACCGCGCTCCCGCCCTCGGCCCCCACGGACGAGACGAGCGGCCACCACCTGATCCTCGCCCCGGAGGAGCTGGCCTTCCCGCTCCACACGGAGGCGGCACGGAAGTGGTTCGCGGGGGCGTACGGCTGAGCAAGGGGGGGCGCACGCCGGGGCGCGGGTGCATGCGCGCGCGCCTCCAACTCTGCCTGATTATCTGCCTGTTGTGGCATGCTGACCGCTCGCCGTCGCCCCAGGGTGACGATGTGGAGGGGAGCGTCCATGAACGTCGGCTGGCCCGAGGCCGTCATCGCTATCGTCGGGGTCGCAGCGGTCGTCGCGATCGTCTTCGCCCTCAGGCACCGGCTGAAAAGGGCGACGGTGCAGATGCCCGGCGTCAAGGCGGGCTTCGAGAGCAACGAGGAGCAGCGCGGCCTGAACGGGCAGGAGTTCCAGGCCCACGACTCCGTGTTCAAGCATTCCGAGCTCACGATGCCGAAGGGCGCGCGGACCGCGTTCTTCCGCTCGAAGGCCAAGCGCTCCAAGCTCACGATCACGGCGGGCGACGGGACCGACAGCGCTCCGACCGGCGAGGCCACCGGCACCGACCGCACCTGACACGCATCGGGACATCGGAAACGGGGACGACGGGGTGCCGAACCGAGAAGACGTCCATGTCGACCGCACGGAGCAGCTGGCACACTCCGCGGCCGTCGTCGACGGGAGCAACGCACAGCAGGCGCTCTTCTTCGAAGGGCCGGAAGGCATCGGGAAGACCAGGCTGCTCCGGGAGATCCACCGGCGGCACGTCGCCGCCGGTGTCTACTACGTCGACCTGGAGCGCGTGGTCGAGAAGGACGACGTCCTGAGGGACCTGGCGCGGCAGGCCCGCCGTCAGGACGTCCCCGTCCCCGGCTACCAGGCGGTGCGCTCGCAGATCGCACAGTCGTCGACGGCGACGGTGAACGTGCACGACATGAGGGCGCGGAACGCCAACATCCAGATGGTCGTCAACACCTCCAGGGACCACAAGATCCAGCTGGACGCGATGAGCGACGCCCTCCTGGACACCCTTGCGGGGGACCCCCACAACCCCGTCATCTGCCTGGACGGCTTCGAACACTGCGAGGCGCCCATGCGCGACTGGCTCGGCACGGACCTGCTGCCCGACCTGCTCAGCCGACGCGGCACGAGCGTCTTCGTGGCCGGACGGCACGTGCCGCGCCTCGCGTACCCCCATGTCACCGCGGTCCACACCATGGTGCTGCCCCCCTTCGGCATCGACGCCGTCGAGGAGTGGATCACCACGCTCGGCTTCGACAGCCTCAAGGGACAGGCGACGAGCATCCACCGGAGCCACCACGGCATCCCCGGCCTGATACGCGAGTTCCTCGACCTCCACATCGAACCGCTCGGGACCGGGTGAGGCAGCCATGAACGACGAGTTGACCCGGCGCGCGTTCGACCGCTTCGACCGCCTGCCCACCGACGAGCGACGACTGATCGAAGCCCTGTCCGTCCACGACCTCTTCGACCCCCCGCTCGTCGTCTACACGGCGAGGGCCCTCGCGCTGGGCATCGGCACACGCGAGATCGCCGCGAACCCCTTCGTCCAGAAGGACGCCGTGGCGCATCCCTGGGCCGCCGACGACGAGGGGCCCGAGCGGGCGGCGTACGTCCTCCGGTCCTTCTTCCGTACGGCGCTGACCACCCGGCTCCGTGAGACGGCCCCCGACCGGCACGCACGGGCCCACCGCCTCGCCGCCGCCTACTACCACCAACCCCTGGAGCCGCTGCGCACCGACCGGCTCGACCGGTACGTCAAAGAGGTCCGCCACCTCGCGGCGGTCCGGCCGGGCGCCTCCGTCACCCGGCTCGCCTCCTTCGCGCACAGCGCCCTCCTCGCCGGCCGCGCCGAGGCAGCCGGCCGTGCCGCGACCGCGGCGGTGAACTCCCTCGCCGCGCCCACCCCCGACGCCGTCCCGCTGGCGCGGATCGTCCGGTCCGTCGCCGAGATCCTCAGCGCCCCGGACCGGGCGGAGCACGGCACGGTCATGGAACTGGAACAGCACCTCGCGGAGCACCCGCCGTCGCAGGACCCCGCGGTCTCACGGATCGTCATGCTCGCCGCCGACCTGGTCGCGTACTACACCGAGAGGCGGGCCCCGGCGCTGTCCCTGACCGCCTCCGTCATGCCCGCGGCGATCACCACCGTGGACCCGCGGGGCCTGCCCGCCGCCCCGGGCTGGGACGAGCTGCGCATGTTCCAGGAGCTCGACGAGATCTCCGCCACGATCACCACCCGCACCCACCGGCTGGAGTTCCCCGACCGGAGCGTCGCGCGCCACCACGTCAGGACGAAGCTCAGCGCGCTCGTCGGCGCGGAGGTCCAGACGGCTCCCCGGACACCGGTGATCGTGGATCTCGTCCCCTGGGAGGAGGACAGGTTCCTGGACGACCTCCACCTCAAGGACCGCAACGGCCGCCCGGTCAACATGCTCACGTCGACCGACGTGAAGCTGCAGATCGCCCGGGGCGTCCACCGGCTCCTCACCCCGGACGGCGACGCGGACACCGCACCGGGACAGGAGATCGCCCGGAGCCTCCAGGCCCTCGCATGGAGCCCGGAGACGGACGAGATCACCTCCGTGCTCACGCAGGCGGCCGAGAACGAGGCCCTCGGCGACAGGTACCGGTGGCGGATCCGCCGGCTGATCCGCTACATGCCGGTGGTGGCGCTCATCGACGCCCACCCGGGGATGTCCTCGGAGGTGAGCTACGAGTTCGACGGAAAGTGCCGGGTGGACCGGCTCGGCTGGGGCGCCGTGGTGGTGTCGGCAGAGGTCGCCTTCCCCCCGGAGGTACGGCAGAACCGGCTGCACGTCGTGACCCCGGAGGGGCTCGAGGTCGCGGGGCCCCCGCTGGTGAGCGAGAACGCCGAGATCCGGCCGCTCGTGGAGGCCGACGCGACCGACGGCGTCCTGGAGTTCTCGCTCGACACCACCGAGAGCCCGGAGGCCGCCTGGGAACGCGGCGAACGCCTGACACGGATCCATGTGCGGCTGCCGTACGTCCTGCCCCGCGAGAACTTCGTCCACGCCCTCGCCGCGACGCTCCTCGGAACGGCGGTCTCGGTGGCGGCCGCGGTCCTGCAGATCCTGCTTGACCCGTTCGTCTGGGCCCAGGTCGGCTCGGCGCTCGTCGCCGCCGGCGCCTTCGTGGTGGAGGTCGTCCGATCGGGCCACCGAGGCGGCGACGCGAAACCGCACGACCTGCACGCCGTCGCGTACAAGCCACTGAGCATCGTGAGGGCGACGAGCATCGGCGTGGCGGTCCTCGCCATGGCGACCATGCCCTTGGGAAACGCCGTGGGAGTGGCCCTGTCCGTCTGCGGAGCGGTGGTCTGCGCCTTCCTGACCGTGGCCGTCCTGACGAGGCTGCGCCACCGACATCGGCCGGCGCGCGCCGCACGTCGCCGTGCGCGCGCACTCACCGGCTGAAACAGGCCCTCACCCCCGCGCCCCTCCCACCCCTCACCCCCTGCCCACACCTCACATCCCCCGCACCCGCACCGGCAGCCCCACCGCCTCCACCCCGTCGTCCGTCACCCGCTCCACCACCACCCGGCCGTCCACGAGCCGCGACTGGTACCGCTCGATCTCGGCCGGCTCCCAGCCGTCCCCCGTGTCCCGGACGACGAGCCCGCCCCCCGTCCGCCCCGCCGCGGGCGCCCACACCTCCAGGGCCGGTCCGTCCCCGTCGCCCCGCACCGGCAGCACCGCCCCCGCCCGGGCCAGCACCGGCACCCGCGACAGCGGTGCGTCGAGCAGCACCTGCCCAGGACCCTCGTACGCCCGCCCCGTCGCCGTGTCGTACCACCGGCCGCGTGGCAGCCGCACCGCCCGCCGGTCCGCACCCCGTGTCAGGACCGGCGCCACAAGCAGCGCGTCCCCCAACAGGAACGCGTCCTCGCAGTCGCGCAGCCCCCGGTCCTCCGGCGTCCCCCACCACACCGGACGGACGTACGGCGCGCCCGTCATCCGGGCCAACCGGGCCAACGTCTCGAAGTACGGCCGCAGCCGCTCCCGTTCGGCCAGCGCCACGCGCGCGTGCTCCAGGACCTCGGGACCGAACTCCCAGGGTTCGCGCCGCCCCGCGTCGATCGCCGAGTGGGTACGGAAGAAGGGCAGCCACGCGCCCAGCTGGAACCAGCGCAGGTACAGCTCGGGCGACGGACTCCCGTCGAAGCCGCCCACGTCCGGACCCGAGTACGGCACCCCGCACAGCCCGAGCCCCAGGACCAGGGAGAGCGAGGCCCGCAGCCCCGGCCACCCGGTCGACACGTCCCCCGACCAGGTGCCGCCGTACCGCTGCATGCCCGCCCAGCCGGACCGGGAGAACAGGAAGGGCCGCTCGTCGGGCCGCAGCCGGCGCAGCCCCTCGTACCCGGCCCGGGCCATCGTCAGCCCGTACACGTTGTGCGCCTCGCGGTGGTCGCCGCCCCGCCCGTCCAGCGCGTGCCGCGCCGACCGCGGCAGCGTCGCGTCGCCGAAGGGCGCGAACGACACCGGCTCGTTCATGTCGTGCCACACCCCGGAGAAGCCCTGCCGCAGCCGCTCCTCGTACAGCCCGCCCCACCACTCCCGTACCGCCGGATCGGTGAAGTCCGGATACGCGCACTCACCCGGCCACACCTCCCCGCGGACCTCCCCGCCCCGCGCGTCCCGCACGAACGCCCCGGCCGCCCGCCCGCCGTCGTACACGGCGTCCCCCGGCTCGGCCTTCACCGCCGGGTCCACGATCGACACGAGCCGCACGCCCTGCTCCCGCAGCTCCGCCGCGAGCCCCGGCAGGTCCGGGAAGCGCTCCGTGTCCACGGTGAACACCCGGTGCCCGTCGTAGTGGTCGATGTCCAGGTGGACGACGGACAGCGGGAGCCCTCGCTCCCGGTACCCGGCGACCACCCGCCGCACCTCCGCCGCGCTGCCGAACCCCCAGCGCGCGTGCTGGGGCCCGAGCGCCCAGGACGGCGGCAGCGCGGGCGCGCCCGTCAGCGCGGCCCAGCCGTGCAGCACCCGCGCGGGGGTGCCGACCACCACCCAGCAGCGCAGCGGCCCGCCCCCCATCCGGACCTCGCTGGTCCCCGGCCGGTCGTGCCCCGACCCCGCACCCTCCTCACCCTCGGCGAGCGTGACCCGCCCGTCCCAGGAGTTGTCGTGGAACGCGAGGTGCGTCCCGGCGTCCGAGACGACGAACTGCACGGGCATGGTGAGGTACAGCGGATCGTCCCCGGGGACGAAGCCCCCCTTGGGGTCGGTGTTCCACAGCCGGTACGAGCCGTCCCGCAGGCGCGGCCCCGCCGCCCGTCCGCCGAGCCCGAAGAAGCGCGCGTCCGCCGGCACCTCACTGCGCTGCACCCACCGCGCCACCGCGCCCGCGGCCCCCACCGACTCCCACCACCGAGGCGGCAGGTCCCGGCGCAGCATCACCCCGCCCGGCGTCCGGATCTCCACCGCCCCGTGCCGGGAGACCGCCACCGTCACCCGCTCCGAGACGATCCGCCACCCGCCGTCCGTGTCCGGCTCCAGGGAGGCCCGCGGATCGGGTTCCGGCGCCTCACCGGCCAGCGCGTACGACGGCAGGGGCTCGGACCCGTCCCAGCCCCAGAACACCGCGCCACCCGCCGACACGCTGATCCGCAGCGAGGAGCGCGCGAACCGGACGACCCCTCCGCCCGGCAGCGCCTCAGCCCCCGTCGCCTGCCCCGGCACCCGTGCCCGCTCCGCCCCCTTCGGCGGCAGCCCCCACGCGTCCGTACGGCGCTGCCGCCACGCCGCCCGTACCGTCCGCAAGCCCCGCGCCGAACCGAACACCTTGATCGAACGCACCAGTTCCCGACCGTCCATGGTGATCACCCTGCCACCCACCTGGGGCGATACGAGCTCCGTTCAACATCCGTTCACCCGTGGTGGGAGCACATGTTCAACTGGCCGACCATGGGCAGGCAGACCTGGTGCGAAAGACGATCACATGGCATCGTCCTGTCAGCCGCGTCACGCGCACACCCCCAGCACGTGCGCGGGACACACGCCGACCCCGCGTACAGCCAGGGAGCAGCACCATGACATCAGCGCAGACCGAGCCGCTCTGGCAGCCGGACGACGAACGCATCGCCACCGCGGCCGTCACCCGCTTCCAGGCCTGGGCCGCCGAGCACCACGGTGCCCCGGCAGAGGGCGGCTACCCGGCGCTCCACCGCTGGTCGGTCGAGGAGCTCGAAGCCTTCTGGCAGGCCGTCGCCGAATGGTTCGACGTCCGCTTCTCCACCCCGTACGAGCGAATCCTCGGCGACCGCTCGATGCCGGGTGCCGACTGGTTCCCCGGCGCCACCCTCAACTACGCCGAGCACGCCCTGCGCGCCGCCGACGAGCGCCCCCATGACACGGCCCTGCTCCATGTGGACGAGACACATGAGCCCGCGCCGACGACCTGGGCCGAGCTCCGCCGCCAGGTCGGCTCCCTCGCCGCCGAACTGCGCGCCATCGGCGTACGCCCCGGCGACCGCGTCAGCGGCTACCTGCCGAACGTCCCGCAGTCCGTCGTGGCCCTCCTCGCCACCGCGGCCGTCGGCGGTGTGTGGACCTCCTGCGCCCCGGACTTCGGCGCCCGCAGCGTCCTCGACCGCTTCCAGCAGGTCGAGCCGGTCGTCCTCTTCACCGTGGACGGCTACCGGTACGGAGGCAAGGAGCACGACCGCCGCGAGACCGTCGCCGAACTCCGCGCCGAGCTGCCCACCCTCCGCGCCGTCGTCCACATCCCGCTCCTCGGCACCCCCGCCCCGGAAGGGACCCTCGACTGGGCCGACCTCGTCGCCGGCGACGTCGAGCCGGTCTACGAGCAGGTCCCGTTCGCGCACCCGCTGTGGGTCCTGTACTCCTCCGGCACGACCGGCCTGCCGAAGGCGATCGTCCAGTCCCAGGGCGGCATCCTCGTCGAGCACGTCAAGCAGCTGGGCCTCCACTGCGACCTCGGCCCCGAGGACGTGTTCTTCTGGTTCACCTCCACCGGCTGGATGATGTGGAACTTCCTCGTCTCCGGCCTGCTCACCGGTGCGACCGTCGTCCTGTACGACGGCAGCCCCGGCTACCCCGACACCGGCGCCCAGTGGCGCGTCGCCGAACGCACCGGCGCCACGCTGTACGGCACCTCCGCCGCGTACGTGATGGCCTGCGCGAAGGCGGACGTGCACCCCGGCCGGGACTTCGACCTCTCGGCCGTGAAGTGCGTGGCAACCACCGGCTCGCCGCTGCCCCCCGACGGCTTCCGCTGGCTCCACGACGAGGTCCGCGAGGACCTGTGGATCGCCTCCGTCAGCGGCGGCACGGACGTGTGCTCCTGCTTCGCCGGCGCGGTCCCCACGCTCCCCGTCCACATCGGCGAGCTGCAGGCGGCCGGCCTCGGCACCGACCTCCAGTCCTGGGACCCCTCCGGCAAGCCGGTGATCGGCGAGGTCGGCGAACTCGTCGTCACCAACCCCATGCCGTCCATGCCGATCCACTTCTGGAACGACCCCGACGGCAGCCGTTACCGCGACAGCTACTTCGAGATGTTCCCGGGCGTCTGGCGCCACGGTGACTGGATCACGATCACCGACCACGGCTCGGTCGTCATCCACGGCCGCTCCGACTCCACCCTGAACCGTCAGGGCGTGCGGATGGGGAGCGCCGATATCTATGAGGCCGTCGAACGCCTCCCGGAGATCCGTGAATCCCTCGTGATCGGCCTGGAGGAGCCGGACGGCGGCTACTGGATGCCGCTCTTCGTGCACCTCGTGGACGGCGCCACCCTCGACGACGAGCTGATCGCCCGCATCAAGCGGACGATCCGCACGGAGCTCTCCCCGCGGCACGTCCCCGACGACATCATCGAGGTGCCGGGCGTGCCCCACACCCTCACCGGCAAGCGCATCGAGGTCCCGGTCAAGCGCCTCCTCCAGGGCACCCCCCTGGCCAAGGCCGTCAACGCCGGCTCGGTCGACAACCTCGGTCTCCTCCACTTCTACGAGACCCTGGCAGCCACCCGCAGGTCCTGACGCGCACACGAGAAGAGGCCGGTCCCCGCCACAGGGAACCGGCCTCTTCGTCCATGCCTGGACGCCTACACGTCTGCACCCCTACGGGGCGGCTCAGGCGCCGGCGCCGCCCGGCCGCTCGCCGGTCCGCTCGACGGCGCCCTTGGCGAGGACGGCCGACACGCCGAGCACCGTCCCCTTCTTCCCCGCCGCCGTGGTCTCGACGAGCACCGTGCGCTCGCCGAGGAACGCCGACGTCGCCCGGTCGAAGATCCACTGGGTCTGCTCGCCGTCGGCGGTACGGGCGACGGCGACGCCCTCACGCCCGGCGGCGTCCTTCGCGGACGGCAGGACGGAGACCCCGGGGATCCGTGCCGCGGCCTCGTACAGCGCGGACGTCACCTTCGGCGGGGCCCAGGTCTCGGCGAGCAGCGTCCCGATCGCCCGGAAGGCCCGCTGGTCGGCATCGGCCCCGTCCCCGCGGGTCTGCTCGCGGATCAGCCGCAGCAGAGCCTCGGGGTCGGTCGGCAGGGTGGCCACGTACGCGTGCGTCGGGTTCGTGACCGACGCAGGGCTGGCCTCCAGGGTGGACGGCCGCGGCGACGCGCCCCGGTGGTCCAGCTCGTACACGGGCAGGCTCGGCGAGAGCACGGAGTCGGCCGAGCCGGCCTCGCGCAGGAGCCCCGCACGGCTGCCGTCGGCGGAGAGCCACACCTCACGCTGGCGGGCGGGCGGCAGCGTGGCGACGCCCCCGGCGGCGCTGCGCCCGGCGTGGGCGGCGAGGCTCCTGATGTAGACGAAGTCCTGGGGCCGGGCGTCCGGCGCCGGAGCGGCGGCGGCGGCGAGCGCGGCGCGGGACAGCAACCGCTCGGCGTCGGCCGCCGCCGGCTGCCCGGCCGAGATCGGGCCCGAGGGCCCGGCCGGAGCCTCGGCCGGCGCGAGGACGACGACACCGGCCACGAGCGCGCAGGCCGCCGCGGGCGCGGCGATCCAGGTGAAGCGGGGGACGGCGCGGGGGGAACGCGGGCGGCGCGCGGCGGGCCCGGTGGCCAGCGCGTCGCGCAGGACGGCGTACCGGAGGGCGTGCTCCCGCTCGGGCTCGAGATCGGGCACGGGCGGCGGCGGGAGAAGCTCCGCCAGCTCGCCGCGCAGGCGCTCGTCGGAGGGGGAGTGGGTCGAGTGCGTCTTACGGGTGGTGTTCATGCCTGGTTCTCCGGGGTCGTTCGGGGCACGAGGGCGGAGCGGACAGAGGACTGGACGACGGGCCGAACGGAAGGCTGACCGGCAGGGCGGGCGACGTGTCCGACAGCGGGCCGTTCGCCTGCGGCCGCCCGTACGGAGGAAGGCCCGGCGACTGCCGGCCCGGCGGACCGCTGTCGCCGCCGCAGCGCACGCAGCTCCGCGTCGGCGAGCTTGCGAAGCCGCTCACGGGCCCGGGACAGCCGGGACCGCACGGTCCCGACCGGTATCCCGAGCGCTTCCCCGGCCGCCGCGTAGTCGAGGCCCGCCCACACGACGAGCGTGAAGACCTCCCGCTCGCGGCGCCGGAGCTTGCCGAGCGCGGCGCGGGCCGCCCGTACCTGCTCGCCGTCCGTCATCCGGGCGAGGACGTCGTCGGCGAAGTCGGGCAGCACACCACGCTCGGGGAGTCGGGCGAGCGCCGCGTCCCGCCGCCGCGCCTCCCGCGCGGCGCCGCGCATGATGTTGGTCGCGATGCCCAGCAGCCACGGCCGCAGGGTCCCGCCGTCGGCGTGCACCTTGCCCCGGCAGCGCCACGCCTCGAGGAACGTGGCGGAGACGACGTCCTCAGCCGTCGCCCGGTCGCCGCACACCCGGTACGCGTAGTGGTACAGGACCCGCGCGTGCTCGTCGTACGCCTCGCCCAGCGCCGCCGGGTCTCCGGCGCGGAAACGATCTCTCATAGGTGATTCCACATCTGGCACTGGGCGCAGGTTCGCCCGGGTTCCCGTGACGTGGACCACACCGCCCGGCCGAAGCACCCGAGAAGCGCGCCGACCCGGTCCAGCTGACCTGATGCCCCGACAGCCACCTTGACCGGCACGGATGCCAGAAGGGCCCCGAGGGGGAACGAACCTCCCCGGGGCTTCCGCACGTCCAGCCCCCCCCCGTAACCCCTCATCCCCCATACGTAGCCTGCGAGTCCCCGAGGACCCCGGCGAAGTCCGCAGCGAGCCGCACCGCGTCCGCCGGCGCGAGCGCCGCCGTCGTGATGCGGACGGCCGGCGGCGCGGCGATCCGGAACCGCGCGCCCGCGGCGACCCACCAGCCCTGCGTCCGCAGCCCGTTGACCACGGCGGACTCGTCCCGCACGGGCACCCACACGTTCAGCCCGCTCGCCCCCACGGCCCGGATCCCGTGCGCGCCGAGCGCCCCGATCAGCGCGGTGCGCCGTTCCGCGTACGCGGCCTCGCCCGTGGCGACCAGCTCGCGCACATCCCCGTCGGCGAGCAGCGAGGTCACGGTCTCCTGGAGCACGTGACTGACCCAGCCCGAGGTCATCAGCATCCGCCCGTCGTGCCGCGCTTGCGTCACCGCGTCGCACGCGACCCCGGCCCAGCGCAGGTCGATCCCGAGATGCTTGGACACGGTCCGCACCTGCGCCCACCGGTCGAGCCCCGCCGCGCCGAGCGTGTACGCGGCGGACCCGCCGACCTCCGCGTTGTGATCGTCCTCGACGACGAGCGCCTCAGGGAACTCCCGTAGCACTGCAGCGAGTTCGTCCCGCCGCGACCGCGTGAAGAACGCGCCGGTCGGACACTGCCCACGCGGACTGCACACCACCGCACGCACCCCGCCCCGCAGTGCCGTCCGCAGAGATTCCGGTACGAGCCCCTCGCCGTCCACCGCGACCGGCACCATCCGCAGCCCGAGAGCGGGCACGAGGTCGAGCAGGTGGTGGAAGCCGGGGTCCTCGACGGCCACCGCGTCGCCGGGCCGCAGCTCCGTCGAGAGGAGCCGCGCGATGCAGTCGAGCGCGCCGTGCGCGAACGTCACGTGCTCCGCGGGCACCCCGTCCCGTTCGAACCACTCCCGGGTCAGCGCCTCGAGCGCCGGAAGTCGCGGCGCGGCGCGATGGGAGCCGTACGCGGGGACGACGGCCGACGGCGGCCGCAGGACGGGCAGGAAGGCGGGGTCGGGATGGCCGCCGGCGAGATCGACGAGCCCGGCCGGCACGCGCGGGGGCCGCCGGGAGGCCACGGACGGCACGTCCGCGACCACGGTGCCGCCCCGGCCGCGGGTGACGATCAGCCCCCGCTGCCGCAAGTCCTTGTAGGCGGTCGCGACCGTTCCCGGACTCACCCCGAGGTCGTCGGCGAGCCGCCGCACAGGGGGCAGCGCGTCGCCAGGGCCGAGCCCGCCCTCGGCCACGCCCCGCTCCACGGACGCGGCAATCCCCTTGGCCGTAGCCCCTTCGATCACATATTGTGCTGCCACGTAACGCATTATGTATCAATACAAAAGAATGCGCAAGGGGGACCCATGAGCAGCACGACCCGCCCGACCCGCCCACCTCTCAAGGACCGCATCCCGGGTGGCAGCGACGGGCGCAGGATGCTCGTCATCGGCTTCATCGACAAGTGCGGCACAGGCCTCTGGTCCACGGCGATGGCTCTCTACTTCACCTACGTCACCGGCCTCGGCCTCGGACAGGTGGGCCTCCTCATCGCGGTCTCGGGCGCGGTCGGTATCGCCGGCGCCCCCCTCGGAGGCCGCCTCGCGGACCGCTTCCCCCTCGTCCGCGTGATCATCGGCACCCAGCTCCTGCGCGCGGCGGCCCTCCTGGCCCTTCTCACGACCGACGACTACCCGCTCCTCGTCCTGATCTCGGCGGTCGGCGCCCTGCCCGACCGCGCGACCAACGTCCTCACCAAGCTCTACGCGGCCCGCGTGGCAGGCCCCGACCGCGTCCGCTACCAGGCGATCAACCGCACGACCTCCAACATCGGCTGGACCCTCGGTGGCCTCGGCGCGGCAGCGGCGCTCGCGGTCGGCTCCACCACCGCCTTCCAACTCCTCCTCGTGGGCGACGCGCTCTCCTACCTCGTCATGGCGGCGCTCACCCTCCGCTGCTCCGAGCCACCGGCCCCCACGCCCTCACGCGTCGTCGCGACCTCCACCGACGCGGCCCCCACGGCCAAGCCCGCAAGCCCCTGGCGCGACCGCGGATTCCTCGCCTTCACGGCGGGAGACGGCGTCTTCTTCCTCCACGACTCGATCCTCCAGGTCGCCCTGCCCCTCTGGATCGTCCACGCGACCGACGCCCCCGTAGGCCTCGCACCCCTGCTCCTGGTCCTCAACAGCGCCCTCGTCGTGATCTTCCAGGTCCCGCTCTCCCGCTTCGGCGCGACCACCGAAGCGGCCCGCGGCCTCTACACCCCGCTCGCGGCGCTCTTCGCGATCGGCACCCTCGCCGTCGCCGCGTCCGCCCTGGGCGGCCCGACCCTCTCCGTCACCGCCCTCGTCACCGCGGCCGTCGTCCTCACCTTCGCCGAGATGATCCACACCATCGCCTCCTGGGAGATCTCCGTCGCCCTCGCCCCGGGCGAAGCCCAGGGCGCCTACCTCGGCGTCCACGGCCTCGCCCAGTCCACCCAGCGCTTCGCCGGCCCCCTCCTCATGACAGGACTCGTCGCGACCGGCCCCCTCGGCTGGCCCTTCCTCGGCGCCGCCCTCGTCGCGACCTGCGCGGCCCAGAACAGGCTGGTCCGCCGACGCCTCACGAAATCGTCACTGTCAGTGCCGAAGGTTACGGTGAGTGAGCACTGATCGGACGGTCACAAGGGGGATGCATGAACCGGACCGCAACCACGACGACCCACCTCCGCCGCGCACTGCGCCGCGAGGTCCCCAGCACAGTCGGCCTGCTCGCGGACGCGCGGGACTTCGCGGCGATGCGCCGCTACAGCACCTTCGCCTTCGACGACCACACGACCTACCTCAAGCAGGTCGAAGCGCTCCTCAAATCCCTCGCCACCCAGGGAGGGCACACGACGGTCACCCTCTTCGACCCCGAGGAGTACGAGGCCTACTGCGCGGAGACCGCGATCGACCCCGACAACCCGACGAGCCGCAGCCGCTTCACCGCGCACCTCGCGATGACCGGCGCCCGCGTCACCTACACCGGCCAGCCGCTCAGCACCCTCCTGCCGGAGCTCGTCGACACCGCAGTCCGCCACGCGACCTGGGAGTACGCGACGACGGTCCTCGCGACCATGGGCGACTGCGCGACCTGCGGCAAGGACATCGGCAGGGCGGCCTTCACCCGGGCCTCCCACCTCCTGGCCCGCCTCCTCGAAGCAGCAGGCCCCGGCTTCCACCACCTCGTCTGCAGCGTCCCGGCAGGCGACGACCAACTCCTCGCGGTCCTCCACGCCAACGGCACGACCGACCCCGAAGGCACAGAGGCAACGGAGTTCACGGCGGTCCTCGCGGCAGGCATCGCCCTCGCGGCACCAGGCGGCCTCGTCCTGCGTACCACCGACCCCGACGCCCGCGACCGCCTCCACGGCTGGCGCCTCACCGACGGCACCCTGACACCCCTCACCGAGGCAGAGGTCTTCGCCGCCTACTGCACGGACGCCCGCACAGGAGAGCCCCTCTCCCCGGAGCCCGGCGTCGACTACCGCGCAGGCTTCCCCCTCGCGCCCGACCCCGACGACGACTGGCCCACCCACCACTGACCACATACGCCGAAGGGGCTCCCCGCCACCAAGGTGACGGGAAGCCCCTCCGATACCTACGTCGGCAACAGCCCGGGGATCACTCCCCGGACAGCACCGCCTGCGCGGCGAGACGCGCCTCGTGCGCGGTGTCCGCGGCACGCGCGGCGGCAGCCGCCCGCTCGCACTGCGCGAGCGTGTACTTGGCAAGCGTCGCCCGCACGTACGGAATCGACGCCGCGCCCATGGACAGGGAGGTGACACCCAGACCCGTCAGGACACAGGCGAGCAGCGGGTCCGAAGCGGCCTCACCACAGACGCCACAGCTCTTGCCCTCGGCCTTGGCCGCATCGGCGGACAGCGCGACAAGGTCGAGCAGCGCGGGCTGCCACGGGTCCTGCAGCCGCGACACGGCACCCACCTGGCGGTCGGCCGCGAAGGTGTACTGCGCGAGGTCGTTCGTGCCGAGCGACAGGAACTCGACCTCCTGGAGGATCGAGCGCGCCCGCAGCGCGGCCGAGGGAATCTCGACCATCGCACCGAACTTCGCCCGCAGCCCGGCCTCACGGCACGCGTCGGCGAAAGCCTTCGCGTCCGTACGGTCGGCCACCATCGGCGCCATGACCTCGAGGTACACGGGCAGCCCCTCGGCCGCCTTCGCGAGCGCGGTCAGCTGAGTCCGCAGCACCTCCGGGTGGTCGAGCAGCGAGCGCAGCCCACGCACACCGAGCGCGGGGTTCGGCTCGTCCACCGGCGTCAGGAAGTCCAGCGGCTTGTCCGCACCGGCGTCGAGGACACGCACGACGACACGCCCCTCGGGGAACGCCTCGAGCACCTTGCGGTAGGCCTCGATCTGCTTCTCCTCGGACGGAGCCTGCTTGCTGTCGTCCAGGAAGAGGAACTCCGTACGGAACAGACCGACGCCCTCGGCACCCGCCTCCACCGCCGCGGGCACGTCCGCCGGACCGCCGACGTTGGCGAGCAGCGGCACCTTGTGGCCGTCCGAGGTCGCACCGGGACCGCTGGACGAGGCCAGCGCGGCCTTCCGCGCGGCGGCGGCCTGCGTCAGCTCCGCCTTCTTCTCCTCGCTCGGGTCGACGAAGATCTCACCGGTCGAACCGTCGACCGCGATGAGCGTGCCCTCGGCAAGCTCACCGGCACCCGGCAGAGCGACGATCGCAGGCACACCGAGCGCCCGCGCGAGAATCGCGCTGTGGCTGGTCGGCCCGCCTTCCTCCGTGACGAAGCCGAGCACCAGCGTCGGGTCGAGCAGCGCCGTGTCGGCCGGCGCGAGGTCCCGCGCGATCAGCACGTACGGCTCGTCACTGTCCGGCACGCCCGGCATCGGGACACCGAGCAACCGGGCGACGATCCGGTTCCGCACGTCGTCCAGGTCGGCGACTCGCCCGGCCATGTACTCACCGGCACCCGCGAGCAGCTCCCGGTAGTGCGAGAACGCGTCGTAGATACCGCGCTCAGCCGTGCTGCCGACCGCGATCCGGCGGTCGACGTCGGCGATGAGCTCCGGGTCCTGGGCGATCATCGCCTGGGCCTCCAGCACCGCCTGGGCCTCGCCGCCGGCCAGATTGCCTCGCGCAATCAGGTCCGCGGCCACAGCTTCCACCGCCTGGCGGGCGCGCCCCTGTTCGCGCTCCGCCTCGTCGGCCGGAATCTGCTTGGCCGGCGGTTCGAGTACCGCCGTGCCCATGTGCCGGACCTCGCCGATCGCCACACCGTGGCTGACGCCGACGCCTCGCAGCGTTGTCTCCATCTCACCCGTCTCCGATTGAGCGACGGCCCCGGCCGCCGCGTTGAATGTCGAACTCGCGGTCGTCACGAGGACGAACCGGCTCAGCTCCAGCCGAAGAGCTGGTCGCCGGCCTTCACGTCGCCGTCCTCGACGACGTCGGAGAGCGAGTCCGCGGTGGCCTCCAGGGCCACGATGGGACAGATGGGGGACTTGCCGGCGGCCTCGACCTCGGCAGGGTTCCAGCGCACGACGGCCTGTCCGCGCGTCACGGTGTCACCCTTGTTGACGAGCAGCTCGAAGCCCTGCCCGTTGAGCTGAACGGTGTCGATGCCGAGGTGGGTGAGCACGCCGTGCCCCTCACCGTCGACGACGACGAAGGCGTGCGGGTGCATGGAGACGATGACCCCGTCAATAGGGGACACCGCCTCCGAAGGCTCACGCACGGGATCGATGGCGGTACCGGGACCGACCATCGCACCGGAGAAGACCGGGTCGGGAACTGCGGCGAGACCGATGGCGCGTCCAACAAGCGGCGACGTCACGGTTGTCATGGGAAGCCTCCCAGGGGCGGAGATTGTGTGGCGCCGTCACTACCTGTCCTGGACGGCGTACTGTTCAGAAGCGTAAGTCATAAGAAGTCCTAGTTCCGCACGAGACGTACCAGTTGGCGGACCTAGGACTACCCCGAAACGATTTGCCTCTACTGGCGGTGGGATGTACTGTCGTACTCCTGCCTGACCCCAACGCGGCCTTGAGTCGCGGGTCGGCAGCACCTATCAAGCCAGATCCTAACCCCAGTGGTCTACACCTCTGCGCGCGTCAGCTCGCCGAGGGAGTGGTCAGGGGGACCGAGAAAGCCTGGTAATGTTTGACCCCGCCGGGAACGGAAAACGCGAAAGCGAATTTCACCCCGACAGCCCGCTCCAGCGGGTGGCAGAAACGGAAATCGGATCTGCTAAGCTGGAAACACGAAATACCGAAGGGAA
>NZ_BJMN01000062.1 GCF_006539185.1 Streptomyces gardneri | reverse complement strand
GGTCGGGGGAGTGGTCGGCGGGGTCGTCGGCGGCGTGGTGGGCGGCGTCGTCGGCGGGGTGGTCGGCGGGGTCGTCGAGCCCGGCTCCACGACCGTCGTGCCGCGCGCCAGGTCACCGGCGAGGGCGTACGTCGTGCCGTTGATGTTCACCGTCCAGTTGGAGGGGGTGGACACCGGCAGGTAGTAGTTGAACGCCAGGTCGACCGAGGCGCCCGGGGCCAGCGACTGCCAGGCCGGGAGCTTCAGGGAGACGCGGTGGAAGTCGCCCTTCAGCCCGCCCACGTTGCTGCCCGTGTGGTCGCTGCTGATGACCTTCGTACCGAAGCCCGACTGGTCGGAGGCGTTGCTCGGCGCCGAGGTGCCGTAGTCGAACTGGAACTCGGTGCCGCCCGGCAGCGCCGTCGCCGTGTTGTTGGTGATCTTGATCTTCGGGGTGATCGGGTAGTTCGAGTCGCCCAGCTTGAACTCGGTGAACTGGGTGTCGATCTTCACGGCCTGGGTCGGCAGCGTCGCGTTGGACTTCTTCGCGCCGTACGGGGTGGCCGCCTTGAACTTGTCGTACATCAGCGAGGTGAGCGTGGAGCCCATCTCGTACTGGCCCTTGGCGGCGTTCCAGGCGTAGTCACCGGCCATCTCCCAGACCATGGTGCCGCCGATGCCCTTGTTGACCACGTAGTCGGCCTTGGCGGCCACCGACTGCTCGTCCTCGGTGGAGAGGAAGACCTTCTTCTGCGCGTTCCACAGCCACGGCGCGACCAGGGTCGAGTCGTACTTGCGGGCGTAGGTGCCGGTCAGGGTGGTGTTCGCCGGGAAGCCGTACTGGGTGACGTAGTCGCCGACGATCCCCTTCTCGAGGTTCTTGGCGTGCCACATCGGGTTGGAGCCGGCGGGCGACTCGACACCGTTGGTGTCCTTGTCGTGCCACAGGTTGTCGATGCCGGTGGCGCCGTCACCGCACTTGGTCAGACCGGCGCCGGCGGGGCAGGTGGTCGCGGAGGCCTTGCCCCACAGACCGTCGGTGCCGCCCTGCACGTTCTTGTGGCCGCGGGTGTAGTAGGGCAGGCCGATGTTGATGCGGCCGGCCGGCATCGAGCCGCGGAAGTAGTGGTACGCCCAGTCGGTGTTGAGGTAGCCGATGTTGCCGTACTGCGCCGAGCCGTAGACGTTGGCGGCGGCGAGCTCGCCGTCCTTGCCGTCGTCGAAGAGGGAGGCGTTCGGGCCGACGTACTCGTTCCAGGCGCCGTGCAGGTCGTAGGACATGATGTTGACGTAGTCCAGATACTTCTGCATCTGGAAGGTCTCCATGCCCCGCAGCAGGTAGCCGGAGGAGGGGGCGGCGACGGTCAGCAGGTAGTGCTTGCCGTCGGCGGCGCCCGCCGCGTCGAGCTTCTCGCGCAGGCTCTTCATGAGGGCCGCGTAGCCCTGCACGAGTCCGGCGCGGCGCGCGTTGGCGAGCTGCCAGTCGAGCGGGTTGCCGGCGTCCTTCATGGTCGTCGGGTACTCGTAGTCGATGTCGACGCCGTTGAAGCCGTACTTGCGGATGAAGTCGACGGACGAGGCGGCGAAGGTGTCGATCCCGGCCTGGTTGACCGAACCGTCGGCGTTGGTGGCCATCGAGTAGAAGCCGCCGGAGTTGACCCGGTCACCGTTGTCCGCGAAGTAGCCGCCGGTCTCGGCCCAGCCGCCGACCGAGATCAGCGTCTTCACGTTCGGGTGCTGCTTCTTGAACTTGTTGAGCAGGTTGAAGTGGCCCTTGTAGGCGTACGCGGGGTCCATCTCGGCGCCTGCGACACCGGGCCAGGTCATCCCGGTGGCGGCGTTGTTCGGACCGTCCGTGCCGACGGAGAGCTTGTTGTCCCCGCCGATGTGGCCGAAGGCGTAGTTGATGTGGGTGATCTTCTCCCACGGGATGTCCTTGGCCAGGTAGGCGGGCTGGCCGTTCTTGCCGTCGCGCCAGCCGGTGAAGTAGCCGATGACCCGGCGCTGGTGGTCCGCGCCCATCTTCTCGCGGCCCTCGGCGTCGTAGACCGAGCAGTACGGGACGTCGACGCCCGGGGTCTTGTACAGCCCGTCGGGGCGACAGGACTCGTTGTCGGCCGCGTACGAGACGCCGCCGGAGAGCGAGCTGAGCAGCAGACCGGCGACGGCGGCGCCGGAGGAGAGCAGCGAGGCTCTTTTCGCGGTGGGGGACAACACGATGGCTTCCTCCTGGGGTGGGGGTCCCCCACGCCGCAGGCGTAGGGGGAGTGGAAAAACACAACGAACAAGGGGGTGGGTCGTGTTGGGCCCGTGGGGTGCGCACCCCACCGGGCCGTTCCTAGGAGGTGACACGGAGATTAAGAGGACTAGACCAGTGCGTCAATAGGTCTGGACCATCGAAGAGTTCTGTGGGAGTCTGTGAGCCAGACCACAGGATCTCGGCCACATCGCTTCGCGCGGCTCGTGGCACACTGGCCCTGTATCAGCAGCAGCGCACTCCGGGGTCGGTGTAATTCCGAACCGGCGGTATAGTCCGCGACCCGTCCGCAGCCAGCGGCCGGTTGACCAGGTGAGATTCCTGGACCGACGGTGAAAGTCCGGATGGGAGGCAGTGCGCGGCGGGCGACCCCTTTCCGGGGTGTGTCAGCCGTACGTCCGCTGGTCGCCGTGTCCTCACCGATCGGCGTACCCGCTGGACCCGGCCTCGGCGCACCCTGCGCGAGGCGTTCTTCCCGCTCTCTGTCGTCATCGACAGGCCCCGGAGTCCGTGCCCGAAGAGGCAGGAGGACCCGGTGGCCCAGCAGGCCGACATCACCGCCATGCGACGCGCCGTCGAGCTCGCCGCACGCGGACTCGGCGCCACCAGCCCCAACCCCGTCGTCGGCTGCGTCATCACCGACGCCTCCGGACACCCGGTCGGCGAGGGCTGGCACCAGCGCGCCGGCGGCCCGCACGCCGAGGTCCACGCCCTACGCGAGGCCGGCGTCCTGGCCCGCGGCGGCACCGCCTACGTCACGCTCGAACCCTGCAACCACACCGGCCGCACCGGCCCCTGCGCCCAGGCTCTGATCGAGGCCGGGGTCAGCCGGGTCGTGTACGCGGTCGGCGACCCGAACCCGCAGGCCACGGGCGGTGCCGACACGCTGCGCGCCGCCGGCGTCGAGGTCGGGCAGGGCCTCCTGGAGGACGAGGCCCAGGCGGTCAACATCGCCTGGCTCACCTCCGTACGCCACGGCCGCCCCTTCGTCCGCTGGAAGTACGCCGCCACCCTCGACGGCCGGATCGCCGCCGCCGACGGCACCTCCCGCTGGATCAGCTCCGCCGAGTCCCGCGCCGACGTCCACCGGCTGCGCGCCGAGGCCGACGCCGTCGTCGTCGGCTCCGGCACCGCCCGCGCCGACGACCCCCATCTGGCGGTACGCGGGATCGAGGAGGCCGTACAGCCCCTGCGGGTCGTCGTCGACACCGAGGCGACCGCCGTGAAGCCCGGCGCCCGGGTCCTCGACGACGCGGCCCCCACTCTGATCGCGATCGCCGAGGATGCCGAGACCGGCCTCCCCGACGTCGTACGCCTTCCCAGGGCCGGGCGCGGCCTGTCCGTGCCCGCCCTCCTGGACGCCCTGCACGAGCGCGGCGTCCGCTCCGTCCTCCTCGAAGGCGGCCCCACCCTCGCGGGCGCCTTCGTCGCCGCGGGCGCCGTCGACCAGGTCGTCGGCTACCTCGCCCCGGTCCTCCTCGGTGCGGGCCCGCAGGCCCTCGCCGACGCCGGAATCACCACCATCACCGAAGCGTTGCGGCTCGACGTCACCGAGACCGTCCGCATCGGCACCGACATCCGTATCACCGCCACCCCCAAGGAGCGCTGACCGTGTTCACCGGAATCGTCGAAGAACTGGGCGAGGTCGTCGCCGTCGAGCAGCTGGAGGACGCCTCCCGCTTCCGACTGCGCGGCCCCCTGGTCACGGAAGGCGCCCAGCACGGCGACTCCATCGCCGTCAACGGTGTCTGTCTCACGGTCGTCGAGCACGGCGACGGCGAGTTCACCGCCGACGTCATGGCCGAGACCCTCAAGCGGTCCAGCCTCGGCGCCCTCGAAGCGGGCTCCCGCGTCAACCTGGAGCGGCCCATGGCCGTCGGCGACCGCCTCGGCGGCCACATCGTCCAGGGCCACGTCGACGGCACCGGCACCATCCTCGACCGGACCCCGTCCGAGCACTGGGAGATCGTCAAGGTCGGCCTGCCCGCCCACCTCTCCCGCTACGTCGTCGAGAAGGGCTCGATCACGGTCGACGGCGTCAGCCTCACCGTCGTCGAGGTCGCCGACGACTGGTTCACCATCAGCCTCATCCCCACGACCCTCGCCCTGACCACGCTCGGCATCAAGCAGAGCGGCGACCCGGTCAACCTCGAGGTCGACGTCATCGCCAAGTACGTCGAGCGGCTGCTCGGCCCGAACGCCCAGGAGAACGGCAAGTGAACTGGCTCAACTCCGAGGCGTTCACCGTCCTCGACCAGCACATCAAATGGGCCGACATGGTCGGCAACATATTCGGACTCGCCGCCCTCGCCCTCGGCTGGCGCCGCAACGTCTGGACCTGGCCCGTGCAGTTCCTCGCCGGCCTCATCCTCTTCGGCGCCTTCTACGGCCACCTCGCCGGCAGCGCCGGCAAGCAGGCAGTCGTCATGGTCGTGGCGCTCTACGGCTGGTGGCAGTGGCAGCGTGGCAAGGGACACGGCAAGGACGGCCACCTCGCCGTGCGCTTCGCCACCTGGGGCGAGCGTGCCGCCATGATCGCCGCGGCCGCCGTCGGTACCGTCGGAGTGGCCCTGCTCTTCGAGGCCTTCCCGAAGCTGTCCTGGGACCCGTGGCCCGACGCCTACATCTTCGTGGGCACCGTCGTGGCCATGTACGCCCAGGCCCGCGGCATGGTCGAGTTCTGGTTCGCCTGGCTGCTCGTCGACCTGGTCGGCGTCCCGCTGAACTTCGCCAACGGCTACGCCTTCTCCGGCTTCGTCTACGTCATCTACGGCGCACTCGTCCTGTGGGGCATGCGCGACTGGTGGCTGCGCTCCCGCGCCACCACCGTCCTGGAAGGAGCCCACGCATGAGCACGAATCCCCTCTGGGACGCCACCGACCTCGCCCTCGACCCCGTCGAGCAGGCCATCCGTGACATCGCCGCCGGGCGCCCCGTCGTCGTCGTCGACGACGAGGACCGCGAGAACGAGGGCGACCTCGTCATCGCCGCCGAGAAGGCGACCCCCGAGATCGTCGCCTTCATGATGAGCGAGTGCCGCGGCCTGATCTGCGCACCCATGGAGGACGACGAACTGGAGCGCCTCCAGCTCCCGCAGATGGTCGAGCACAACACCGAGTCGATGCGGACCGCCTTCACCGTCTCCGTCGACGCGTCCCCCGCGCACGGCGTCAGCACCGGCATCTCCGCCGCCGACCGCGCCACCACCCTGCGGATGCTGGCGAGCGGCAACCACGAGCCGTCCGACTTCGTCCGCCCCGGCCACATCTTCCCGCTGCGCGCCAAGGCCGGCGGCGTCCTCGCCCGCAACGGCCACACCGAGGCCGCCGTCGACCTCGCCCGCCTCGCGGGCCTCCGCCCGGCCGGCGCGATCGTCGAGATCGCCGGCGAGGACGGCGTCATGCTGCGCCTGCCCGAGCTGGTGCCCTTCGCCCGCAAGCACGGCCTCACGATCATCTCCATCGAGGACCTGATCGCCTACCGGCGCTCCGCCGAGCCGACCGTCCGCCGCGAGGCCGAGGTCCAGCTCCCCACCGCGCACGGCGACTTCACCGCGTACGGCTACCGCTCCACGGTCGACGGCGTCGAGCACGTCGCCCTCGTCCACGGAGAGATCGGCGACGGCCAGGACCTCCTCGTGCGGGTCCACTCCGAGTGCCTGACCGGCGACATCTTCCACTCGCTGCGCTGCGACTGCGGCCCCCAGCTCCAGGCCTCCATGGACCGGATCACCGAGGCGGGCCGCGGCGTCGTCGTCTACCTCCGGGGCCACGAGGGCCGCGGCATCGGCCTGCTCTCCAAGCTCCGCGCGTACGAGCTCCAGGAGCAGGGCCGCGACACCCTCGACGCCAACCTGGAGCTCGGGCTGCCCGCCGACGCCCGCGACTACGCGGCCGGCGCGCAGATCCTCGCCGACCTCGGCGTCCGGAGCCTGCGCCTGATGACCAACAACCCCGACAAGATCGACGCCCTCACCCGGTACGGCCTCACCGTCGAGGGCCGCGAGCCGATGCCCGTCACGGCCGGCGAGCACAACCTCCGCTACCTGCGCACCAAGCGGGACCGGATGGGCCACGACCTGCCCTGGCTGGACGGCTCCCCGGCCTCCACCTGCGGCAACCAGTAATCACGTACGTATCCATCGGCAAGGAGAAACATGAGCGGCAAGGGCGCACCCGTCCTCAGCGTGAAGAACTGCGGCGACCTGCGGGTCGCGGTCATCGCGGCCCAGTGGCACGAGAAGATCATGGACGGCCTCGTCGACGGCGCCCTGCGCGCCCTGAGCGAGCTCGGCATCGACGAGCCGACGCTGCTGCGCGTCCCCGGCAGCTTCGAGCTCCCGGTCGTGGCGAAGGTCCTCGCCGGGCGCGGTTACGATGCCATCGTCGCGCTCGGAGTCGTCATCCGTGGCGGAACCCCGCACTTCGAGTACGTGTGCCAGGGCGTGACCCACGGCCTCACCCAGGTCTCGATCGACACCGGCGTACCCGTCGGATTCGGCGTCCTCACCGTCGACAACGAAGAGCAGGCCCTCGACCGGGCCGGCCTCGAAGGCTCCTCCGAGGACAAGGGCCACGAAGCGGTCACCGCCGCCGTCGCCACCGCCACCACACTGCGCACGGTCAGCGAACCCTGGCGCTGAGTGGCGCCTCCCTACCCCGTACTCTTAGGACCATCATGGCGAACAAAACCTTCGAAGAGCTCTTCGCCGAGCTCAAGCTCAAGGCCGAGACAGGCGACCCGGCCACCTCCCGCACCGCGGAACTGGTGGACAAGGGCGTCCATGCCATCGGCAAGAAGGTCGTCGAGGAGGCCGCCGAGGTCTGGATGGCCGCCGAGTACGAGGGCAAGGAAGCGGCCGCCGAGGAGATCTCGCAGCTGCTGTACCACGTCCAGGTGATGATGGTCGCCCGCGGGATCTCGCTCGACGACGTCTACGCCCACCTCTGAGCACACCCGTCCCACCGTTCCGAAAACTCCCAGGCAAAGGAAGCTCACCTCATGCTGCGCATCGCCGTTCCCAACAAGGGTTCCCTCTCCGGACCTGCGTCGGCAATGCTCCATGAGGCCGGCTACCGCCAGCGCAAAGAGTCCAAGGAGCTCGTGGTCATCGACCCCGACAACGAGGTCGAGTTCTTCTACCTGCGGCCGAAGGACATCGCGATCTACGTCGCCTCCGGGAAGCTGGACATCGGCATCACCGGCCGTGACCTGCTCCTGGACTCCGGGGCCAGCGCCGAGGAGATCCTCGCGCTGAACTTCGGCCGCTCCACCTTCCGCTACGCCACCCGGCCGGGCACGGCGAACGGCCCGGAGGACTTCGGTGGCATGACCATCGCGACCTCCTACGAGGGCATCGTCGCCAAGCACCTCGCCGACCAGGGCATCGACGCCTCCGTCGTCCACCTGGACGGCGCGGTCGAGACCGCGATCCAACTCGGTGTCGCCCAGGTCATCGCGGACGTCGTGGAGACCGGCACCAGCCTGCGGAACGCGGGCCTGGAGGTCATCGGCGAGCCGATCCTCACCTCCGAGGCCGTCGTCGTCCGCCGCCACGGCGCCACGGACGACAACCCGCAGGTGCAGCAGTTCCTGCGGCGCCTCCAGGGCGTCCTGGTCGCCCGCTCGTACGTGATGATGGACTACGACTGCCGCGCCGAGCACCTGGAGCAGGCCGTCGCCCTCACCCCGGGCCTCGAGTCGCCGACCGTCTCCCCGCTGCACAACGAGGGCTGGGTCGCCGTCCGCGCGATGGTCCCCGCCAAGGAGGCGCAGCGGATCATGGACGACCTGTACGAGATCGGCGCGCGCGCCATCCTCACCACCGCCATCCACGCCTGCCGCCTCTGACGGCTGCCGGCCCGCACGTCCCCCGAGGCACGGAGGAAACCGCCGATGTCCGATGCACCGCTGCCCGCCCTTCCGGTCACCTTCCGTCCGGGGCGCACCCGGGCGGTCCTGCTGACCCTGAGCGTCGCGATGTTCGTCGTCGTCACTCTCGTGGCGCTGATGCTGGAGCGGCTGGGCCCGGGGGAGCGCGTCAGCTTCGTCTTCACCGCGGCGCTGCTCTCCGGGGTGCTCGCCCTGCTGAGCCGCCCCAAGGTCGTCGCCGACGAAGAGGGCGTCACGGTCGTCAACATCACCCGGACCCGGCGGCTCGCCTGGGCGGAGATCGTCAAGGTCAACCTCCGCCCCGGCGACGCCTGGGTCTTCCTCGACCTGAGCGACGGCACCAGCCTGCCCGCGCTCGGCATCCAGCCCGGCATCGCCCAGGAAGCGGCGATCCGGGACGCCCGCGCCCTGCGGGCCCTGGCGGACAGCCGGGGGACGGTCGCGGAGCGGGTCTGAGTCCCGTTCCGTCCCCCATCCGGGTCGGGCCCCCTGCCCTACGGGGCGTTCGCGTGACTACTCTGGAGGCGGTGGTGCCGAGCGGCACCACCGCCTCGCGTGTGCAGGGCCGCCGTTGCGGCCCGCGGGGCCACCCTTCGACCCGAGGAGTGACTCCCTCCAGCAATGGACGGATCGTCCGGTAGTACCTGCGCCGCCCCCTCCCAGGAGGCGGCGGCATGATCGTCTCCCTTCTGCTGCTCGCCGCGGCATTTCTCCTGATCCTCGCCAACGGCTTCTTCGTGGCCGCCGAGTTCGGTCTCGTGACCGTCGAGCGCGCCGAGGCCGAGCGAGCCGCGGCAGCCGGCGACCGGCGCGCCCGCACCGTCGTCACCGCGCTGCGCGAGCTGTCCTTCCAGCTCTCCGGCACCCAGCTCGGCATCACGCTCACCTCGCTCGTCGTCGGCATGCTCGCGCAGCCCGCGCTCGCCGGGCTGCTGAACGGGCCGCTCACCGCGACCGGACTGCCCGAAGGGGCCGTCTCCGGGGTCGCCGTGGTGATCGGGATGCTGCTCGCCTCCGCCGTCCAGATGGTGGTCGGCGAGCTCGTACCGAAGAACTGGGCGGTCTCCCGGCCGCTCCAGGTGGCCCGCTTCGTCGCCACCCCGCAGCGCCGCTTCTCCGCGCTCTTCCGGCCGGTGATCGCCCTGCTCAACCGCGTCGCCAACCGGCTGGTCCGGCTCATGGGCGTCGAGCCCACCGAGGAGCTGGACTCCGTCCGGACCCCCGGCGAGCTCGTCTCGCTCGCCCGGCACTCCGCCCTGGCCGGCGCGCTCGAACAGGACACCGCCGACCTCTTCGTACGGACCCTCTCCCTCGGCGGCCTCACGGCCGGCCAGGTCATGACCCCGCGCGTGAAGGTGAGCGCCCTCCAGTGGGACGCCACCGCGGCCGACGTCCTGAACCTCACCCGGGCCACCGGCCTCTCGCGCTTCCCGGTCTACCGCGACCGCATCGACGAGATCGTCGGCATGGTCCACCTCAAGGACGCGCTCGCCGTCACCCCGCACGCCCGGCTGCGCACCCGCGTCGGCCGGATCGCGGTCCCGCCGCTGCTCGTCCCCGAGACGCTGCCCGCCCAGGCTCTCCTGGAGCGGCTGCGCAGGGAGCAGCCGATCGCCGTGGTCGTCGACGAGTACGGCGGTACGGCCGGCGTCGTCACCCTGGAGGACATCGTCGAGGAGCTCGTCGGCGAGGTGCGCGACGAACACGACACCCTCGCCGACGGCAGCCCCGAGCTGGCCGCGGCCCCCGCCGAGGACGGCCGGCCCGCCTGGGAGGCCGACGGCTCCTGCCGGGTCCACACCCTGCGCCGGATAGGCCTCGACGTGCCCGACGGGCCGTACGAGACCGTGGCCGGACTCGTCGCCGACCTCCTCGGGCGCATCCCCGCCCCCGGGGACCGTGCCGAGCTCCCCGGCTGGCGGCTCTCGGTGCGCCAGGTCGACCGCTACCGGGCCGGGCGCGTCCGGCTCGTGCGGACCGGCCCGGACCAGCCGGGCCACGCTCACGGCCTGGACGGGGAGCCGCGCAGCACGCCGGCCCCGGACCATGAGCCGTACGCCGAACCGGTCGCGGCGGACGCCGCCGCCCCGCTCGTCGCGGAGGGCGTCCGATGAGCACCCTCCAGCTGCTGTTCGCCCTCGTCCTGGTGCTGGCCAACGGCTTCTTCGTCGGAGCCGAGTTCGCGCTCGTCTCCGTCCGCCGCAGCCAGATCGAACCGCTCGCCGGCGCCCGCGCCCAGCAGGTCCTGCACGGTCTGGAGAACCTGCCGCAGATGATGGCGGCCGCGCAGTTCGGCATCACCGTCTGCTCGCTGACCCTCGGTGCCGTCGCCGAACCGACCGTGGCCCGGCTCCTCGAACCGGTCTTCCACACGATCGGGGTCCCCGAGGGCCTGATCCACCCGCTCGGCTACGTCATCGCCCTCGCCGCGGTCGTCTTCCTCCACCTCGTCATCGGCGAGATGGTCCCGAAGAACCTGGCGATGGCCGCGCCCGAGCGCACCGCGCTCTGGCTCGCTCCGGCGCTGGTCGGCTTCGCCCGGCTCTGCCGGCCGGTGACGGTCGCACTGGGTGCCTGCGCCCGGCTCGTCCTGCGGGCGTTCAAGGTCGAGCCGAAGGACGAGGTGGAGGCGGTCTTCACCCGGACGCAGCTCGGCCGGCTCGTGGAGGACGCCGGACAGGCCGGGCTGCTCGACCCGGCCGAGCAGGAGCGCCTGGAGGACGCCCTCGAACTGGGCAGCCGCCCGGTGACGGACGTCCTCATCGCCCAGGGCTCGCTGGTGACGGTCCCGCCGTCCGTCACCCCGCGCGAGATCGAGGAGCTGACCGTACGGACCGGCTACTCGCGCTTCCCGGTCCGCGCCGAGGCACGCGGCACCTTCATGGGCTTCGTGCACGTGAAGGACGTCCTCGACCTGGAGGAGCGGGAGCGGGCCGTGCCGCACGAGCTGTGGCGGCCGATGGCGACGGTCCGCGCCGAGCTGCCGCTCGACGACGCCCTGACCGTGATGCGCCGCGCCGCCACCCATCTGGCGCAGGTCGCGGACGGCTCGGGCCGGGTCCTCGGTCTGGTCGCCCTGGAGGACGTCCTGGAGATGTTGGTGGGCGAGGTCCGGGACCCCGCCCACCGCACGAAACCGGCGCCCGCCCCGGCCTATTAGCCAGGGCGCCCGCCCCGGGCTAGTACCCCGGGGGATCCTGCTGCGGGCCGCGGTCGATCGGACCGCGGCCCGACAGGACCTCGCCGTACGCCTGCATCAGGTCGGCGAGCCGGAGGGTCGCGAGATCGTCCCGGGTCGGCGTGCCCGGGTAGCCGGAGAGCCGCAGGTCCCGGTAGGCGCAGGACTTCTCGTACAGGGTGCGCAGGAAGCGGCCGTTGCCCAGCTCGTCGATCCAGCCCTGCTCGACGACGTGCCCGCTGATCGAGCGGAGCTCGTCCCGGGCCTCGTCGTCCCAGCCGTCCCCGTTGGCCGCCGCCAGGACCTCGCCGATCGCGGTGAGTTCGAGTGGCCGGTACGAGGGGAAGTCGACCCGCGAGGTGAAGCGGGAGGACAGGCCGGGGTTGGTGCTGAGCAGCCGGTCCATGCCCTCGGGGTAGCCGGCCAGGATGACCACCAGATGGTCGCGGTTGTCCTCGGCCCGCTTGAGGAGGACCTGGAGGGCCTCGTCGCCGTAGGCGTCGCCCTTGCTGTAGCCCGTGTTGGAGAGCGCGTACGCCTCGTCGACGAAGAGCACCCCGCCGAGCGCCGAGTCGATGAGCTCGTTGGCCTTGACCGCCGTCTGGCCGAGGAACTCACCGACGAGGTCGGCCCGTTGGGCCTCCACGAGGTGGTCGCCGCCGAGCAGCCCGAGGGCGTAGAAGACCCTGCCCAGGATCCGGGCGACGGTGGTCTTCCCGGTGCCGGACGGGCCCGAGAAGACGAAATGACGCTTCGGCGGCTGGACGGGGAGCCCCTGATCGGCGCGCAGCCGCGCCATCTCCAACTGCGCGGAGAGCGCCTTGACCTGACGCTTCACCGGGTCGAGCCCGACCATGCCCTCCAGCTCGGCGAGTGCCTCCGCGAGCAGGACGGGGTCGGTGGGCCCGGCGGGGAAGCGCGGCGGTCCCGGCTGCCCGGGCAGCGGCGCCTTCTGGCGTACGGTCTCGGGCGGTGTGACGGGAACGATCGGCGGTACGGGTTCGGGTGCGAGCCGCAGCCCGTCGCCCAGTGTCCCGGTCTCGGGGTCCGGGCCCGGGGCGGTGTCCACCGTCTCCTGGCCCAGACCGCCGCCGACGGTCCCGAGCGCGACCGTCGCGAGCCCGGACGGGTCGTCGTACCCCTCGAACCCGTCGTACTCGGCGATGGCCGCGAGCCGGGCGGCCGTGTCCATGAACGCCGGGTCGATCCGGTGCACGGCCCGGTAGAGGGGCAGGGCCGCGGCGCTGCGCCCGGTGCCCTCGTGGGCGCGGGCGAGCCAGTAGCGGAGCTCCTTGCGCTGCGGCTGCTCGCTGCGACAGCGCATCAGCGAGGCCGAGAGCAGCGGCTCGGCCTGGCCGTACATCTCCAGACGGACCCGGGCCATGCCGCCGAAGAGACCCGCCTCGATGCCGAGCAGCGGGTCGTCGACGAGGGTCTCCGTATGGCGGACGAGCTGGTCCCAGTCCTTGACGAGATAGGCCCGGCAGGCGTGCAGGAAGCGGACCTGCGGGTCGGTGTCGACCGGGGGGAGCCCGGCGAGCGCCCGGTCCAGCTCCGGCACGTGGCGGCCGTCGAGCCAGTGGGAGGCGTGCGCGAGCAGGAGGTCGCGCGGGCTCTCCAGGACGGGCTGGACCCACCAGCCCAGCCAGTACCAGGAGTTCAGCGTGCGGCGGTGCCGTGTGCGCTGCTCGCCGAAGCGTTCTCGATTGCGGTACATGCGCAGCAGCGCGGTCGTGGTGTCGACCCGGAGCGCGTGCAGCCCGAGCCAGGCGTCCGCCATCCCGGGGTCGATCCGTACCGCCGTCCGGAACTCGTCCTCCGCCTGCGGATAGGCGCCCATCGTGTAGGCGTCGACTCCGCGCAGCCAGGCGAGCTCGGCGGGGGCAAGCGAGCCCTGCGTGCCGATGTCCATCGGGTCCCCCACAACCGTCTTCGCATGGACGGGATTTGACCGCACCTGGGGGCATCGTACCTGCGCAGGGGGTACGTGATTAAGGAGAAGCGCATGATCCGGAAGCAGTGACCCTGGGTGAGCACCGGGGGTCGCGCGGGGGCTTCGGAGGGGGTGATCGGGGCAGAACGAAGCCCCCGATCACGGGGGAACAACCGGGGGCTTCGTGTCTGCGGCGGCTCCGAAAAGCCGCACATTGAGAACGTAAGACCTGTACGCCCCCGGGGTCAAGCGATGTCGAAGCACTTGCGGAAGCGGACTTCCGGACCCTCAATTCACCTGCATGGAGCCGTCACGGTACGTGATGATCTGGTCCTGGCCCGCTGTCGCAGAGGGCCCGGGAAGCCAGTCGTACCCCTCCCGACACTCCCGTACCAGGGTGTCGGCGAAGGGTCGGGAGGGGTCCTCGGCGAAGTGGCGAGTCTCCGCCAGGGTCCAGCCGTCCCAGAACGCGGCCTGTTCCGGACCGTCCCGGTGCCGCCCCCGGATCCAGGACTCCTCGGGCTCCCGCTCCATCCACAGCAGCCACGCCAGGAACGGCCGCATCATCGTCCGGCCCGCACCGACGCCCTCGACGAGGACGACCGGGGCCGGCGGCAGCGCGCGGGGCTCGCCGAAGCTCCGCCGGTTCCAGTCGTACGGCCGGTAGAGGGCGGTCTCGCCCCGGGAGAGCGGCTCCAGGACCTGCCGCCGCAGTCGGCCGGTCCACTCGAAGAGCTCCTCGTGGGTGGCGAGGTCGTCGAGGTGGAGGACGGGGGCGCCGTCGAGGGCGGTGGAGAGACGGGCCGCGAGGGTGGACTTCCCGGAGCCCGCGTGGCCGTCGACCGCGACCAGCCGGACCGGTCCGCAGGAGGGCGGGAGCCGGAGCAGGGCGTGTGCCGCGCGGTCGAGGTCGTTCATGGGCCCAGGGTAGGGGAGTGGGGGACCGCCGCAGGTCAGGGAGGTACCACCGCCAGTGGTCGATACCAATATTGGTTCGGCGACGCGGGGCGAAGTGCTGGCGGACGCCCTGCGCGAGCCGGGATAGTGGGCCCGCGCAGCAGGTCCGTACGCCCGCCGTCCTCGACTGGGGGTCACCGCCCATGCCCAGCTCCACCCCGCGCAGAACCGTCCTCGCCGCGGCTCTCGCGGCCGCCGCGGGAACGGCCGCGGCCACCGCCGTCCCCGCCTCCGCCGCAGTTCCCGACGGCGCCGCCGCCCCCGACGGCGCCGCCCGGGGACACGCACCGGCCCCCGGCATCGTCGACAACCGCTTCTGGTCCTCCTACACCGACTGGAGGTGCGGCAGCGCGGCCGGGACGAAGGCGGTCGCCGGCCACCGCCCCGGCCTGGTCCTCGCCACCCCCGCCGGCCGCACCGAGTACGCCGACCCGCACACGGGCCGGACCTCGGCCTGGGAGTACGCGAGCTGGACCTCGCCCGCGCACACCTCGACCGTGCCCGCCACCGAGGTCATCGCCTCCTGGAACGCCCACACACCGCCGGGCACCTGGCTCCAGGTCGAGCTCTCGGGCACGTACTCCGACGCCACCGCCACCCCCTGGTACGTGCTGGGACGCTGGGCGTCCGGCGACGGCGACATCCGGCGCACCTCGGTCGACGACCAGACCGACGGCAAGAGCACCGTCTGGACCGACACCTTCGCGATCGACGACACGGCGAGCGGCCTCCGGCTGCTCTCCTACCGCCTCCGCCTGACGCTGTACCGCACCCCGGGCAGCGGCCTCACCCCCACGGTGTGGCGGCTCGGCGCGATGGCCTCGGACGTCCCGGACCGCTTCACGGTCCCGGCCTCGGAGCCCGGCCCCGCCCACGAGCTGACCGTGCCGCGCTACTCGCAGAACACCCACGTCGGGCAGTACCCCGAGTACGACAACGGCGGCGAGGCCTGGTGCAGCCCGACCTCCTCCCAGATGATCGTCGAGTACTGGGGCCGCCGCCCCTCGGCCGAGCAGCTGGCCTGGGTGAACCCGGACTTCGCCGACCCCCAGGTCTGCCACGCGGCCCGCTTCACCTACGACCACCAGTACGAGGGCTGCGGCAACTGGCCCTTCAACGCCGCCTACGCGGCCACGTACCCCGACATGAACGCCGTGGTCACCCGGCT
Source organism: Streptomyces gardneri (assembly GCF_006539185.1). Lineage (GTDB taxonomy): Bacteria > Actinomycetota > Actinomycetes > Streptomycetales > Streptomycetaceae > Streptomyces > Streptomyces gardneri. Next base: position 31,909 of record NZ_BJMN01000062.1, on the reverse strand, counting down.
GCGCTCGCTCACGGAGCTCGAAGGCCTGGTCCGGGCGGGAATCCCGGCCATAACGTCCCAGTCCTTCCGCGAGGAGGAGCTGACCGGCGCCGGGTACGGCACCTCCGGCCACCTCATGACCGTCATCGGCTTCACCGCGGACGGCGACGTCATCGCCAACGACCCGGCCTCCCCGGACAACGCGGCCGTCCGCCGGATCTACCGGCGACGCGAGTGGGAGAACATCTGGTTGAGGACAAAACGGTACGACGCAAACGGCAAGGTCAGAAGCGGTACGGGGGGTGTCTGCTACATCTACTGGCCGGCCGAGCCGGCATCAAGTCAGCACCGCGCACTGCGGACGCTCGGCCTGCTGTGACGATGTACGGCCCCACGGCCGTCTCGAGCACCTGACGGCAACGCTCCTGGCGCGTCAGGACGATGAGCGCCAGCTCACCGCGCTGGGATTCTGCGGCAAAGAAGTCTCCAGTCTCTAGGCTGGTACACACAGCGGCCCCCGGCACTTTCTCTGCCGGGGGCCGCTGTGTGTCTTCATCACTGGCCGAACGAACTTCCTGCTGCGTGAGAGCAGGCGGCTAGCCCACCTTCTTCCACATCGTGACCTTGAACTCGATCTGCTTGGGAGCGTTGTTGGCGAGGCGGTCAGGGTCGCCACCGACGAACCGAACGAACTGGGCCTTGACCACGTATGCGGGTGCCGTCGGCGGGTCCGCGACGCTGCCCGGCGGTCACTTCGGCGCAGGCGTCCGCACCGAGCCGTCCGGCTGTACGTGCAGGGTCGGCGAGTACATCACGTCGGAGAACAAGTCCCCGGAGGCTGCCACTTGAACCTTGGCCTGCACCGCGCCGTGGACCCGCGCCACGGAGCACCCCGGCACCGTCAGCCATACAGCCTTCCCGGCGTCCACCGACACTGACACCTCGGCGCCCGAGACTTCGCACGGGACTGCGACCCCGGCGCGTACGTAGCCGAGGCGCATTCGAAGGTCCTGACGGGCCCCGACGTTGCGGGCCAGGACCCCGAACTGCACCGCGTCGTCGGTGATGCGCGCGCAGGGAGCCCACTCCACGGAGCCCACGGCACGTGCCCGGCTGCAGTGCGTGTCGGGGTCCGTCGACAGGGGGATCGTGCCGGTGCCCGCGGTTGACCGGCCCTTCCCGGTCGTCCCGGCTGCCGGCTGTTCCGCGACCGGCTGTCCGGCGGCGCTACCGGAAGGAGCACGGCCGTCGTTGAACCAGCCTGCCGCCCACGCCCCCACCACGCCGGAGATGACGGCGGAAACCAACAGCCCGAGCGCCTTGTGCCACCAGGCCACCCCGTTCGGGACGGGCGGTGGCGGCGGAGGTGTGGTCATGAAGTGCCCGCTCTCGGTCGGTCGGGGGAGTCGTCGGTGGGAGGGCAGTGGGTGTCGTCAGGGCGAGGACCGGCGGGTCAGCAGGACCCCCAGGAGGGCTAGGAGGGCCGCGCCGACCAGGACGCTCGGTGCGGTGTGGCCGAGCGCCCTGCCTGCCAGCCAGCCCGCGGCGGCGCCTGCCACGGACAGCGACGCGATCTCCAGGACGCCGCCGATCCGGCCGCCGGTCCCGCCTCGCCAGCGGCGTACGACGAGCAGCGGAAGGACGAGCCCCAGCGCGCCGAGGAAGGCGATCAGGGGAGCATGGAGGCGGACCGGCACGGGAGGTTTGTACGCCAGGGCCTGTACAGCCGTCAGTGTGAGCAGGAGGGCGCCGATCACCGTGGTCTGGATCAGCGACAGGTACTGCTGGTGACCCTGCAGCCGCTGCGCTGCGGACTCCGTGGCGACCCGTGCCGCCTCGGCCGCCTGCTCGCGGGCGATGCCGAGGTAGGTCACGTCGTCATCGAGCATCGCAGCCAGCCGCGCGCGGATCTCCTCGTCCCTGTCCAGTACCCTCGGCCGGCCGTCGGCGCCCGCGCCCAGGACGCGCAAAGCGGCGGATGCGACCTCCAGAGACCGGGTCATGGCGCGCAGGTTGCTCGTCGTCGCGCCCGCGAGCCGTTCCTCGGCAAGGGCCTGCCGAGCCTGCTCGGCAAGGCGCTCCCAGCGGACGAGGGCGCGTCTGCCGACGGTTGCCCCGACCTGCGAACTTGCCATCAGGTCCTGCCAGTTCCTGGTCAGTCCCTCGCTGTCGCGCCGCAGCCGGTAGAGATGTTCGTCCAGGTCGGCAGAGCTGCCCAGGCGTACGCGGTGGTTCTCTCGGACCTGTGTGGCGCCGATGAGATACCGCGTCAGGGGTACCAGGTCGCCGTGCGCGGCGTGCCAGCTCCAGTCGTCGAGCAGGCCTTCCTGCTCGTCGGTCGCCAGAGTGGTGACGAGGAGATCGCGGGGGGCGGAGACACCGCCGTCCGATCGGGTGATCTCCCACAACATCAGGTCGTCGTCGGTCTCGATTGGGCGGGACAACCGTGCTTGTGGGGCCAGTTCGCGCCGGAGGCCCTCGCCCACGGTGGCGAGGTCCGTGACCGGGGAACCGTCGGGAACACGGAGCGAGCGGTGGATGCGGATCGATCCGATGAGCGACGCGTCGGTGTCGGGGGTGGCGCCGGCGCTGGGAGCGGCCTGTGCTGCCACAGCCCGCACGCGGGCCTCGTCCCAGGTACGTTCGAGCGCGCGCAGCACCTGGGCGCTCTCCGCGGCACTGCGGCCCGGCCCCTCGTCCGCTGCCAGCATGACGGTGAGACCGACCACGTCGTTCATCCGGTAGAGCATGGCCTGTCGCCTTCCGTCGGCGTCGGACCGCTGCCGTAGAGAGCGGAAGTCGAAGCCGCCGGTCAGGACGTCGCCGTCGGGAAGAGTGAGCTCGCCGCCGGGCTGGAGGGCCGTGCTCATGCCGGCCTGTGCGCAGGTCTCCCAGAGAAGCCGCAGCAGGCGTCCGCCCTCGTCACCGAACCGCTGAGAGGCGAAGAAGTAGTGCAGCTGGAGAGCCTCACGCGCATGACGCGGTTCACTGCCCGTCCCGCTGCCCATCCCGCTCCGCTCCGTCGGTCGGTCCCGCATTGCCCGCGCGCTCGCGATCGTTCCCGCTGAGCCGGTCCTGGAGCAGTGCCTTCCGCTCCAGGATCTGCTCCGAGGGCCCCGTCGCGCCGGTCAGCTTCCTGGGCGCGCGTGCCACCGGCACGAGGTCTTCCAGACGGAAGAGCGCCTGCCGGAATCCGTCGTGGTCGCCCCGGTCCAAGGAGTCGGACATGGCGGTCAGGGACTCCTCCACCTGCTCCCAGCCCTCCGGGGAGAGCCGGCTGCGTACGGCAGCCTCCAGGATGTCCTCGGCATCCTCACGAAGACGGCTCAACTCGGCCCGCACATCGCCCCCTTGCTACGCTCCGTCGCTGCACACAGATTAGGGCATCGGACGAGGTGGGAGGGGCGCGGATGAGCCGCCCGAGCGGAATGAACTCCTTCGAACGGTTCCTGGGACGGCTGCTGTTCGTCCCGGAGTCCAAGCTCGTCGCCGCCGACATGGGCCGGACCGCGTACCACTTCCTTGAGGCCTGGTACGACGATCCGAGCGACGTGGCCGCGCTCCAGGACGCGGTCTCCTTCTATCGGAACGCCTTGCTGAACACCACCCCGGAGCATCCGCAACGGGCCCAGCTCGAAGAGCAACTGGGGGCCTGCGAGAGCTACCAGTGGATCGCGACCGGCCACCTCGACACCCTCGACCGTTCCATCGAGACCATGGTGGCGTCCGCGACCCGAACGCCGCCCGCCGACGCCGAGAACTGGATCGGCCGCCGCTACAGGCTGATGCTGCTCCACGTCCTGCGTCACGGCGCCACCGGGGACGCGTCCGACGCCCGGCTCGCCGAGGACTGCCACCGGTCGACGGCACCGGCGCTGGCTGGATCGTACGGGCAGCCGTGGCTGCCGGACCTGCACGCGGCGATCCTCGTCGCCGCGGCCCAGCTCGCCTCGTTACGGGGCGACGAGACGGCCGCCGCGTCCTGGGTCGAACAGGCCCGCCAGGCCCTCGGCCGGCCGTTGTCCCCGGTCGCGGGCCCGGGGCTCGCGACCTGGGTACTCCTCATCGTCCGCCGCAGCCGCTTCCTGATGCAGCGGTACGAGAGCACCCACGACGACCAACTCTGCCGGGAAGCGCTCGCTCTGACCTCCTGCGGCATCGCCGCGTTCGGGGAACAGCCGGGGGATCCGGGCAGGCTCTTCGACTTTCGGGGCCGCGTGCTCTTCACCCGCTACCGGATCCACGGGCGGCCCGAAGACGCCCTGGGCGCCCGCCGCGACTTCGAGGCCGCCCTGCGCCTCGCCGCGCCCGAGCAGGTGTGGCGGCGCACCGACCTCCAGTGGCACCTGGCCATGCTCCTCGTCCATCACGCCCAGCAGGAGGCCCTTACGCCCGCCGACGCCGCCCTGGCCCACCGCCTCGCCGCCGATTCCCTGGCCGTCGTCCCGCCCGGTGCGCCGGATCACGCGCTGCATGTGCGGTTGCTGGCCGACGTCCGCCACCAGTTCCCGGCCGAGCCCGGACTCGCCTACCTGCGGGAGACTGCCGCGCTCTACGGGCGGACATTGCCGATGCTGACCGGCGACGAGCGGGTATGGCCCGTGCACAGCCGGCTCTCGGTGCTCCACCGGGACGTCTACCAGGCGACGGGAGACCCGGAGCACCTGTCAGCCGCCATCGCCCACGCGGAGGAGGCCCTGCGCCTCTGTCCGCCGCGGCTCGCCCCGCAGCAAGCCCCGGTCCTGCACGCCACCCTCGGCGAGATGCTGCGGCTGCGGTACGAACGCGACGGCCACCGGCGGGACTACGAGCGGGCCCTGGAGCACACACGCCAGGGCGTCACGCTGGCGCCCTTCCCGGGCAGCGCGCCCGCGTGGGCGGTACGTCTGTCCAACCATGCTTTGGTCCTCTCCCTGCCCGGTCGCCCCGAGGACCACGGGGCGGCGGAGCGGCTCCTGAACGAGGCCCTCGACAGCCGGGACGTCGCTCCGCAGGACGAGCCCGTCCTGCGCCACAACCTCGGGCTGATCCTGCGGCAGGCCGCCGACCTCCTGCAGGACCGCGCCCAGCTCCGGTCCGGCGTGCGGCACCTGCGGCGCGCGGCCACCATCACCTCGGCCGGCGACATCGTCGGCAGAGCCGCCCGCCGCGACCTGGCCGCGGCCCTGCATTCCTGGTGGCTGCTCGACCGGGAGCCCGCCCTGCTCGACGAGGCATCGGAGGCGGTCGAGGACGCTCTCGAAGGCACGCCCGACGGAGCGATCGACCAGCCCCTGCTGCTGTCCGTCCTGGGCTCCTGCCTCGTAAGCCGCGGCGTTCACCATGCCGAGCAGGGTGACGCCGAGCGCGCCCGCCACGACATGGAGCGGGCGGTGGAGACCCTGCGACGGGCCCTGGAGGCGCTGCCGCCCGAGCACGTCGTCCGTCCGGCCACCGAGGCCCAGTACAGCGAGGCTCTGCACTCCGTCGGGCTCCTCACGGGTGATCGACAGTCCCGGCGGGAGGCGCTTGCCGTCCACCGAAGGGCCCTGAAGGCACTGGACGCGGACAGCCCGTCCTGGGCTCTGCCCGCGCTGCTCCTCGCCACGGCCCTCGTCAACACCGAGGAGCCGTCGCCCGCGGAAGTGCGCGAGGCCGTCGATCTGTGCCTGCGGGTGGCCCGGCATCTGTCGGGGCCTCCCGCGACCCGATGGGAAGCGGCCGTCAAGGCCGCCGAGCTCCTCGTCGGACAGGACGACTGGGCCGGGGCCCTCGACGCGTGCACCGCCGCCATCGCCGTCCTGCCGCGACTGGCCTGGGGCGGCCTCACGTTCGACGACCGGCTGCACGCCCTGAGCGACACCTCGCACACGGTGTCCGACGCGGCGGCCATCGCCCTCACCGCTGGTGCTCCCGACCGGGCCCTCGAGATCCTTGAACACGGCCGGGGCCAACTCCTCGCGCATGCCCTGGACATGAGCATCGACCTGGAGGCCGTGCGCCGCCAGGACCCGGGGCTCGCGGCCGAGCTCGACCTGGCCCGCGACGACCGGACGACGGCCCGGAGCGGCGAACCGGAGCAGGCGGGTACGTACCGTAGGCGGCGCCAGCATGACTGGGACCAGCTCGTCGAACGGGTGCGGCAGCTGCCCGGCCTCGCAGGCTTCCTCAAGCCCACGGCCTGTCGCGAGCTGCTCGACGCCGCCCAGGAAGGTCCGGTCGTCGTCCTCAGTTCCAGCCTCCTCCGCTCGGACGCGCTGGTCCTCCACGACGGCACGCTCACAGTCGTCCCGCTGCCCCGGTTCCGGCACGACAAGGCAGTGCTCCGTGCCCAGGCGTTGTCCCGGCTCGTGCACCCGCCCGAGGCGGGAGACGAGGACGCGGAGCACGTGGACCAGCACGCCGAACTCCGTCCCTATCTGACCGACCTCCTGGACTGGCTGTGGACGACGGTCGCCGAGCCTGTCCTGGAGGCCCTGCCCGCCGCTCCTGTACGGGACGAGGACGGGCACCCGCCCCGTATCTGGTGGTGTCCCACAGGCGTGTTCAACCACCTTCCGGTCCACGCGGCGACCCGGCGCGACGACGCCTCCGGCGCGGACGGCACGGCGGGCGACAGCCTCGGCGACCGCTACGTGTCCAGCCTCACCCCGACGCTGCGCGCCCTCCAGGCCGCCCGCGCCGCCGGCAGGGTCACGTCCCGCGCGGCGCCGCCGCTGTTGCTCGTCGGAGTGGGCGGGACCCCGCCCGGGACGGACCTCGACGAGCTGCCTCACGTCGCCCGGGAGATCGACGCCGTCGCGCGCCTGTTTCCCGCGGCAGAGCCGCTGCGCGACGCAGACGCGCTCCGCGCGACCGTGCTGCGCCGACTCAGGGCCGGCGGCTGGTTCCACTTCGCGGGCCACGGCGAACAGAACCCCGAGGAACCGGACGGGCGCCTCTACCTGTGGGACCACGCCACCAGCGACTCCCTGCACATTCGCGACATCGCCAGGCTCCGCCTCGACCAGGCCGAACTCGCCTTCCTGTCCGCCTGCCAGACCCACCTGGCCCCGCGGGCCCACTCCGACGAGCCCGTCAGCCTCGCCGGGGCCCTGCAGCTTGCCGGCTTCCGCCATGTGGTCGCCGCCCAGTGGCAGCTGAGCGACCTGCGTGCGCACCGGGTCACCACGAGCTTCTACGAGAAGCTCCTGAAGCCCGCCGCCACCACAGCCTCCGTGCCGACGGCCCGCGACGCCGCGTACGCCCTGCACGCCGCCGTGCAGGAACGGCGCCGCGAACGCCCGGAAGCCGTGGAAGTCTGGGCGGCATACGTGCACATCGGCCCGTGACGAAGCAGGGCCGCCCCGAGTCCTGGCCTCGGAGGCCGCTGCAGCCTTCGTTCCAAGCCAGACAGCACCGATCCAGCGCGACGGACCCGAACGGAGCGGGCGTATCCGGACGGGTCCCAGGGCGTGAACAATGTGAACGCCGGGTGCAATGTGTCGTCCCTCTACGGGAGTTGAGGGAGCGCTGCGCTACGTTGCGGGAGTGACCGACATAGCATCGCGCATCGACACCTCGCGGCCCCACACCGCCCGGATCTGGAACTACTGGACCGGCGGGAAGGACAACTACCCCGTCGACCGGGAGGCCGGCGACCGGATCCGGGACCTGCATCCCGGGATCGGGGAGTACGCGAAGGCGGACCGGCTGTTCCTCGGGCGGGCGGTCCGCCACCTGGCCGAACAGGAGGGCATCCGGCAGTTCCTGGACATCGGGACGGGGCTGCCGAGCGCCGACAACACCCACGAGGTCGCCCAGCGCGTCGCCCCCGACGCGCGGGTCGTGTACGTGGACAACGACCCGCTCGTCCTTGCGCACGCCCGCGCCCTGCTGGTCGGGACGCCCGAGGGCCGCACCGACTACCTGGACGCCGACCTGCGGGACGCCGACGCGATCCTGGCCGCCGCCTCGAAGACGCTGGACCTCTCGCAGCCGGTCGCGCTGATGCTGCTCGGGGTCGTCATCTTCATCGAGGACGACGAGGAGTCGTACGCGATCGTCCGCCGGCTGATGGACGCGCTCGCCCCCGGCAGCTACCTCGTCCTCTCCCACACGGTCACCCACCCCGACATGCCGGATGTCGACGCGGCGGTGGCGTTCTGGAACGAGCACGGCACCCCGAAGCTCACCCAGCGGACCCCGACCGCCGTCGCGCGCTACTTCGACGGCCTGGAACTGCTGCCGCCCGGCGTGGTGTCCTGCTCCGCCTGGCGGCCGGAGACACCCTCCGCCGATGTCGCGATGTACGCGGGCGTCGGCCGCAAGTGACGGTGGCGTGACCCACGGACTCCGGCGGCCCGGGGGAGCCGTCCGGCTCCGTACCGGGCGGTACGGCGCGAGCGGCCGAGTGGTCTCCGGCACAGGTGAGGCAGCCCCCTCTCCGTCCCGGACCGGCCGCCGCCCGTTCGGCGCAAGGCCCTCGCGGCCCCGGCACCGTCCGACCGGGCCGGGCGGCCCCGGGGGACGTGACCGACGTCTCTACCCCGGGGCCGCCCGTGTGCCGCACTGTGGTGGCCATGACCGCAACCACCTACGCCCGACTCCTCTCCCGCGCCCGGACGGGCGGTCCCCGGGACGGTGACGGCCCCAAGATCCTGGAGCACGTGCTCGGCTGGACCCTGGTCGTCGTGCTCGCCGTGTTCGTCACCCGGGCGGGTCTCATGTGACGCCGGCCGTGTGATGCCCCGGGACCGAACGGGCATACTCCCCGCGAACCCGTGCGCGCACGCTCGCGCCGCCCGCCAGGGAGGAGTACCCGGCCATGTCCGAAAGCCCAGCGGACGGCGTGGAACGCCGGCTGCCCAGCGACGAGGCCCGGGAGCTGCTCGCCCTGGTCCGCGACATCGCCCGGCGGGAGATCGCCCCGCGCGCCGCGGAGGAGGAGGCGGCAGGGGTGTTCCCCCGTGAGCTCTTCACGCTGCTCTCCCGGTCGGGGCTGCTCGGACTGCCCTACGACCCGGCGTACGGCGGGGGAGGCCAGCCGTACGAGGTCTACCTCCAGGTCCTGGAGGAGCTCGCGGCGGCCCGGCTCACCGTGGGTCTCGGCGTCAGCGTCCACACCCTCTCCTGCCACGCGCTCGGGGGCTTCGGCACCGAGGAGCAGCGGGCCGAGCACCTGCCCGCGATGCTGGGCGGCGGCCTCCTCGGCGCGTACTGCCTCTCCGAAGCCTCCGCCGGCTCGGACGCGGCGGCGCTGCGGACCCGGGCCGTCCGGGACGGCGACGACTGGGTGATCGACGGTACGAAGGCCTGGATCACCCACGGCGGGATCGCGGACTTCTGTACGGTCATGGCCCGCACCGGCGGTCCGGGGGCGCGCGGCATCAGCGCCTTCCTGGTGCCGGGGGACGCACCGGGGCTGAGCGCGGCCCCGCCCGAACGGAAGATGGGCATGAAGGGCTCGCCCACCGCCCAGCTGCACTTCGACGGTGTACGGGTCCCCGACGCGCGGCGCCTCGGCGCGGAGGGGCAGGGCTTCGCGATCGCCCTCGCCGCCCTGGACTCGGGCCGGCTCGGCATCGCCGCCTGCGCGGTCGGGCTCGCCCGGGCGGCGCTGGACCAGGCCGTCGCCTACGCGCGCGAGCGCCGGCAGTTCGGGCGGCCGATCGCCGACTTCCAGGGGCTCCGTTTCCTCCTCGCCGACATGGCGACCCAGCTGGAGGCGGGCCGGGCGCTCTGTCTGGAGGCGGCGCGGCTCCGGGACGAGGGGCGGGATTTCGGGCGGTCGGCGGCGATGGCGAAGCTCTTCTGCACGGACACCGCGATGCGGGTCACGACGGACGCGGTGCAGGTGCTCGGCGGGTACGGCTACACCGCGGACTTCCCGGTGGAGCGCTATCTGCGCGAGGCGAAGATGCTGCAGATCGTCGAGGGGACCAATCAGATCCAGCGGGTGGTCATCGCACGTCACCTCGTCGGACCAGAGTCCCGCTGACCCGTACGGTCCGGTCCGCCCAGACGGGGCCCGCGGCGAGCCGGTTCCACTCCTGGTCGCGGTGGCCGGGGAGGGTGCGGCCCTGGCTGGCCCAGAGGCTGAGGACGTCCTGGTAGATGGGCGGGTCGGCGGTGGCCGGGCCGGCGACCGGCACCGCGACGGGGACGGGCACCGGGACGGGCGCGGGCGCAGGTGCCTGTGGCGGCACCGGCGCCTTGCGAGGAACCGATTCTTCACCATGCGGTTCGGCCTGCCGGTGCCGACCGTAGCCGTTGGGAGTCGTGTACAGCGTGGTCATGCCCGGACCAACGCTTTCCGGACGGCCGGGGTCACCCCCGAACGGATTCGAGCGGCAGTTCGCCCGGTACCCGGTGCGCGACTCTGGTCCCCCGGCATTTACCTGACGTACCGTCAGCTTCCATCGCGGAAGCACCCGCCGACGCGGAACCACCCGCCGATCAGGAGGTCAGCCATGTCGGTGAACCGGCACGCAGAGGACCGGCCCGTCGCGCTCGACGAATACCCCGTGCACCAGGCCCCGCTCTCGATGAAGCACCACGTCAGCGGCGACCGCAACGCCTACGACCGCTGCATCTTCCACGTCTTCGACCACCAGGGCAGGGCCCTGCTCATCGCCGGCCTCGGCGTCTACCCGAACACCGGCGTCATCGACGCCTACGCGACCCTGCGCACCGGCGACCGGCTGCACGCCGTCCGCGCATCCGACGCCCTCGGCGACGACCGTACGAACCTCTCCGTCGGCCCCCTCACCATCACGGTCGACGAGCCCCTCAAGCGGCTCTCCCTGCGCTGCGAGGCGGCTCCCGACGATCCCGAAGGGCTGTCCTTCGACCTCACCTGGACCGGCGACTTCCCCACCGTCTGGGAGCCCCACCACACCCAGCGCCACGGCGGCCGCCTCACCCTCGAAGGCCGTCGCTTCGTCCAGGCCGGGCACTGCGCGGGCACGATCAGGGCCGGCGGCGAGGAGTTCACGGTCACCGAGGGGGAGTGGACCGGCACCCGCGACCGCAGCTGGGGGGTCCGCCCGATACCCGGCGAAGAACCCGGACGCGCCGCCGAGTTCCGCCCCGAGGGCTTCCACTGGCTCTGGATCCCGATGCGCTTCGAGGACCGCTTCCTCATGGTCATCGCCCAGGAGGACGCCGACGGCTACCGCACCCTCAACGAGGCCCTGCTCGTACGGAACGGCCATCGCGACACCCAACTCGGCTGGCCCCGCACCGACATCACGTACCGCCCGGGCACCCGCCACCCCGAGCGGGCCGTCGTCCACCTCGCCGACCCGGCCGGGAAGCCCCTGGAGATCGGCGTCGAGATCCTCGCCTCCTCGCCCCTGGCCGTCGGCGCGGGATACCCGCCCGCCACCGACTGGCAGCACGGCACCTGGCAGGGCCGAGGCTGGACCGACCGGCGCGTCTACGACCTCTCCGACCCGTCCGCGCACCCCATGGCCGCCTACGGGGTCACCGACCACGCCGCGCGCTTCACCCTCGACGGCCACACCGGCTACGGCATCTTCGAACACGGCTCCTTCGGCCGCCACGACCCCAGCGGCTTCGCCGACCACACCTCGACGGCCGGCTGAGGAGCCTGACATGGGAATCGCCCCCCGCCCCCGCACCAGCACCCGCGACCCCGAGGAACTCGGCCGACGGCTCACCGCCTGGCTGGACCGGCACCTGCCCGGCGCCCGCGTCACCGGTCTCGCCGTGCCCGGGTCCAACGGCATGTCCAGCGAGACCCTGCTCTTCGACCTGGAGCACCCCGACGCCCCCGTGCGGGGCTGCGCCCTCCGGCTGGCCGCCGACCCCGCCGCGTACACCGTCTTCCCCGTCTACGACATGGCACGGCAGCACCGCGTGATGCGCCTGGTCGGCGAGCACACCGACGTCCCCGTGCCGCGCGTGCTGTGGCTGGAGGAGGACCCGGGGCCGCTCGGCGCCCCCTTCTTCGTGATGGCCCGCGCCGAGGGCCGGGTGCCGCCGGACGTCATGCCCTACACGTACGAGGGGAACTGGCTGCACGCCGCCACGGACGCCGAACGCGCCGTCCTGGAGGACGAGTCCGTCGCCGTACTGGCCCGGCTGCACGACCAGTTCCCGGCGAAGGAGGCCGAGTTCCTGCTGCCGGACGGCACGGGGACCCCGCTGCGCCGCCATGTCGACGCCCAACGCGCCTACTACGCCTGGGTGGTGGAGGGACTAGCCCCCTCGCCGCTCATCGAGTCCGCCTTCGACTGGCTGGAGGCGCACTGGCCGGCGGACGAGGGCGAGGCCGTCCTCGGCTGGGGCGACGCCCGGATCGGGAACATCGTCTACGACGGATTCACGCCCGCCGCCGTCCTCGACTGGGAGATGGCGTCCTGCGTCCCGCGCGAGGTCGACCTCGGCTGGGCGGTCTACCTCCACCGCTTCTTCCAGGACCTGACGGTCTCCTTCGGCCAGCCCGGCCTGCCCGACTTCCTGCGCCGCGACGCGATCGAGCGGCGGTACGCGGAACTGACCGGGCACACCCCGCGCGACATGGAGTTCCACACGCTCTACGCGGCGCTGCGGCACGCGATCGTGATGCTCAGGATCGCGTACCGGCAGGCCTACTTCGGAGAGGTCGAGGTGCCCGGAGACCCGGACGCCCTCATCCTGCACCACGCCACGCTCGCGGCGATGGTGCGGGGAAGCTACTGGTGAGGCGGGCGCCCTGAGCGGGCGCCGCCAATCGGGGTCGGACCCCAGGGGGTGTCTTGCCGATCAGGCCGGACACCCTCTAGGCGGCGCGCCGCATCTGGGGCACCCGCAGCGGGCGCGAGCCCGGACCGCCGACGTGCGAGAAGGGCTGCGTCCGCCAGTCGAGACCCTGGGGGAGCGTCAGGAGCAGCGCGGTGTCCTGCTCCTGGACCTCCAGGCTGTCGTCCGCCGGGCGGGCCGAGGACGCCGGAAGGCCCGTGCCCTGGCAGACCGTCAGGACGAAGGGGTTCCACGGCGTGGGGCACTGGGCGTGCTCGGGCAGCACGTCCTCGTCGGCGAGCAGCGCGATCGGCTGCACGCACTCCGGGCAGACGACCCGGAACATCTCAAAGGTGTCGTACGCGTCGAGCTCGTCGAACGTGTCGACGGATTCAACAGGATCCTGCATGGAGAATCTCCCCCTCGGGTGCGTCGGCCGGGTCTGTGACGGCCTCGACCACAGCAAGCACTTCCCATGCGGAACTCCGCATAACCGTGAGCCGGGACCCCGGGCCGAGCGCAAACCTGTGGTGTTCGTCACATGCCCGTCGCAGGTGCCCCGTGACCGCCCATAGCGGCCTATACGGGCTGCCCCCGGTTGTCCCGCGGCGCCCGCGGCGCACTAGGGTCACCGCATGGAGGAGCTGGATCGTCAGATCGTCGAGTTGCTCGTCAAGGACGGGCGCATGAGCTACACCGACCTGGGCAAGGCCACCGGCCTGTCCACCTCGGCAGTGCATCAGCGCGTCCGCCGTCTCGAGCAGCGCGGAGTCATCCGCGGCTATGCCGCCGTCGTCGACCCGGAGGCCGTGGGTCTGCCGCTCACCGCCTTCATCTCGGTCAAACCCTTCGACCCGAGCGCCCCGGACGACACCCCGGACCGGCTCGCCGACATCCCGGAGATCGAGGCCTGCCACAGCGTCGCGGGCGACGAGAACTACATCCTGAAGGTCCGGGTCGCGACGCCGCTGGAGCTGGAACACCTGCTCAGCCGCATCCGCTCGCAGGCCGGGGTGTCCAGCCGGACGACGGTCGTCCTGTCCACCCCGTACGAGGCCCGACCGCCCCGCATCTGACCCCGGACCACCGCAGGTGGGGGACCTGCCGGACAAAGCGGGTCCCCGCAGGTCCTAGCCTGGTCGCATGAGTGAGCCCATGTCCGCGGCGTCCGCCGCCTCCGCCGCCGAGCAGCGCACCGTCCTGCTGCGCGGCGGGGAAGTCCACAGCCCCGCCGATCCCTTCGCCACCGCCATGGTGGTGGAGCGCGGGCACGTCGCCTGGGTGGGCTCGGAGGGCGCGGCCGACGCCTTCGCCTCCGGCGTGGACGAGGTCGTCGACCTGGAGGGCGCGCTCGTCACCCCGGCGTTCGTCGACGCGCACGTGCACACCACGGCCACCGGCTTCGCCCTCACAGGCCTCGACCTGTCCTCCGCCGCCTCGCTCGCCGAGGCGGCGGAGATGATCCGGGCCCACGCCGCGACCCACCCCGCGGACCGCATCCTCATCGGCCACGGCTGGGACGCCTCCCGCTGGCCCGAGCGCCGCCCGCTCACCCGCGCCGAGCTCGACGGCCTCACGGGCGGCCGCCCGCTCTACCTGACCCGGATCGACGTCCACTCGGCCGTCGTCACGACCGCCCTCCTCGACCTCGTCCCCGGCATCCGCGACCTGGACGGCTTCCACGACGGCCAGCGGCCGCTCACCGGTGACGCACATCACGCCGTCCGCGCCGCCGCCTTCGCCGCCGTCTCCCCGGCCCAGCGCACGGAGGCGCAGCGCGCCGCCCGGAGCCACGCCGCCTCCCTCGGCATCGGCACCCTCCACGAGTGCGGCGGCCCCCGGATCTCCTCCGAGGAGGACTTCACGGGCCTCCTGGACCTCGCCCGCGCCGAGGCGGGGCCCCGGGTCGTGGGCTACTGGGCGGACCTCGACATCGATCGGGCGCGGGACCTGGGCGCCCTCGGGGCGGCCGGCGACCTCTTCGTCGACGGCTCCCTCGGCTCCCACACCGCCTGCCTCCACGAGCCGTACGCGGACCACGCGGCCCACGCCGGTACCGCCCCCACGGGGGCCGCCCACCTGGACGCGCCCACCGTCGCCGCCCATGTCGTGGCCTGCACCGAGGCAGGGCTCCAGGCCGGCTTCCACGCCATCGGGGACGCCGCCGTCGCCGCCGTCGTCGAGGGCGTCCGCGCCGCCGCCGAGAAGCTCGGCCTCGCCCGGATCCGGGCCGCCCGCCACCGCGTCGAGCACGCCGAGATGCTCACTCCCGAGACGATCGCGGCCTTCGCCGAGCTGGGCCTCACCGCGTCCGTCCAGCCCGCCTTCGACGCGCTCTGGGGCGGCGAGGAGGGCATGTACGCCGACCGGCTCGGCGTCGAGCGGGCCGGCACCCTCAACCCGTACGCGGCGCTCCTGCGCGCCGGTGTGCCGCTGGCCTTCGGCTCCGACAGCCCGGTCACCCCGCTCGACCCGTGGGGCACCGTCCGCGCCGCCGCCTTCCACCGCACCCCCGAGCACCGGATCTCCGTCCGGGCCGCCTTCACCGCCCACACCAGGGGCGGCTGGCGGGCCGTGGGCCGCGACGACGCCGGGACGCTCGTCCCGGGCGCTCCCGCCGACTACGCGGTCTGGCGCACCGGCGAACTCCTCGTCCAGGCACCCGACGACCGGGTGGCCCGATGGTCCACCGACCCCCGCTCCGGCACGCCCGGTCTGCCCGATCTGTCGCCCGGTGCGGAGCTCCCCGTCTGCCTGCGCACGGTGGTGTACGGACAGACGGTGTTCGTACGGCCGAACGAGTGATGTAGGGATATTTCCGACCCCCGAGCACCGCTCCGTACGCTTGTCCCCGACCTGCGGATCTTCCTCTCCTGCCTGGCCTTTCAGGGAGTCTCCGCAGGTCAAGCGGGTGTTGACAGCTGACGGTCGGGGGCGGGTAGGTTCACCGGGTCCACCACAGGACGTCCGACCGTTTGAAACCGCCCCGCAGTCGCCGACCGCCGCCCGCGCCTCGGCCGCGAGGGAAGGTTTCTCCGGCGGAAGGTGCGACCCGGGTGGGGCCCGGACGTTCAGTAGACAACGGCTCTCGGTCGACCCGCAGCCAGCGGATCCCAGGTCGGACCGAAGGACGTCGGGCCCCGCACCGCACGGCAACCGCCCCCATATGTCCGATACCCACGTGACCGCTGCGCCGGAGCACTCCGAGGACCTCGCTATGGTGGGGTACTCGTATGTATCCGAAGGGGCAGTAGTGAACGACGGTGGCCAGAGGCGTTACGGCCCGCTCGGCAAGGCCTTGGTGATCATTCCGACCTACAACGAGGCGGAGAACATCAAGCCGATCGTCGCGCGGGTGCGGGAAGCCGTACCCGAGGCGCACGTTCTCGTCGCGGACGACAACAGCCCCGACGGTACGGGCAAGTTCGCGGACGAGATCTCCTCCGAGGACGATCACGTCCACGTCCTGCACCGGAAGGGCAAGGAGGGGCTGGGCGCCGCCTACCTCGCCGGCTTCCGCTGGGGCATCGAGCACGGCTACGACGTCCTCGTGGAGATGGACGCGGACGGCTCGCACCAGCCTGAGGAGCTGCCGCGGCTGCTCACCGCCCTCAAGGGCGCGGACCTGGTCCTCGGCTCCCGCTGGGTGCCGGGCGGCCGGATCGTGAACTGGCCCAAGTCCCGCGAGTTCATCTCCCGGGGCGGCAGCCTCTACTCCCGCGTGATGCTCGACGTGCCGATCCGTGACGTCACCGGCGGCTACCGGGCCTTCCGCAAGGAGACCCTGGAGGGCCTCGGCCTGGAGGACGTGGCCTCCGCGGGCTACTGCTTCCAGGTCGACCTGGCCCGTCGCGCGGTCGCCGCGGGCTTCCATGTCGTCGAGGTCCCGATCACCTTCGTGGAGCGGGAGATCGGCGACTCCAAGATGAGCCGGAACATCGTCGTCGAGGCGCTGTGGCGGGTCACCGGCTGGGGTCTGACGGCGCGGGCGGAGAAGGTCGGCAAGCTGCTCGGCCGCAAGTCCTCCTGACCCCTTCGTCGAGGCCCGTCCCCCGTCGCGCGTACTGATCCTTTCTTTACGACGTTCCGGCGGGGTGCCAGGCACACTGGGGGTCATGACGACCGGCGCACCGCCTCCCCTCGCCCCCAAGCGCTCCCGCGCGCGCACCTTCGTTCCCCTCGCCGTCGCCGCCTGGCTGGTCCTGGAGATCTGGCTGCTCACGGTGGTGGCGAACGCGACGGGCGCGCTGACCGTGCTCGCCCTGCTCATCGGTGGCGCCGTCCTCGGCGCCACCGTGGTGAAGCGGGCGGGCCGACGTGCCTTCCGGAACCTCACCACGACCTTCCAGCAGGCCCAGGCGGCCGCCCAGACCGGCCAGGCGCCCTCGCCGGACGGGCGGACCGGCGCGGAGGACCGCAACGGCTTCCTGATGCTCGGCGGTCTGCTCCTGATCATCCCCGGCTTCCTCTCGGACGCGGCCGGACTCCTGCTGCTGATCCCGCAGGTCCGCTCCTTCCTCGGGCGGTACGCGGAGAAGGCCGTCGAGCGCCGGATGACCGCGGCCTCTTCTCCCGGCAGCCTCCAGGACGCCTTCCAGCAGGCGCGCATCCATCGCCCGGACGGAAAGGTCGTCCAGGGCGAGGTCGTCCGCGAGGACGCGAGCCAGGGCCCCCGTCGGCCCGAGGAGCCCCGCCCGCCCCTGCTGCCCTGACCGAACGGGCTACGCGGCCACGCGGCAATGTGAGACGCGACGAGCACGACAACGCCGAGGGGCCCGGTACACAGATCGTGTACCGGGCCCCTCGGCGTTGTCGTCCGATTGTCCGCTACGCGGACTTACGGCTGTCGCGCGGATGCACGGCGATGTTCATGGCGCCGGAGCGCAGGACGGCCAGCCTTTCGGCAAGGACCTCCTCCAGCTCCTCGCGGGTGCGCCGCTCCATGAGCATGTCCCAGTGCGTACGCGCCGGCTTGCCCTTCTTCTCCTCGGGACCGTCCCCGTCCACCAGGAGAGCCTGGATTCCGCAGACCTTGCATTCCCACTCCGGCGGAATTTCCGCCTCCACCGAGAAGGGCATCTCAAAACGATGGCCCTTCTCGCATGCGTACTCCACGGCCTGGCGCGGGGCCAGATCGATGCCGCGGTCGGTCTCGTAGCTGGTCACCACGAGGCGCGTGCCGCGAAGAGCTCGCTCACTCATGAATCGTGCCTCCCGGGCTTGTCGCCCACAGGACAGGTGTCGCTGTCGTCGTTATCCGGTCAACGTCCGGTCGGCGGTAAAGATTCCCGTGCCGGGTCATGCGTCGCCCGTCGTGCCGCCCCTTGTTGTACCCACCAGTGCCCGTTTTGTCACATCTGACATCAGATGTAACTCACTGTCTTCACCAAAGCAGCACGCAGTAACGGTCCGCCTGGCAGGCCAAAGGCGTACACTACCGGCCTTTCACTTCCGCGTCTAAATTCGCTCCGGCAGCGGGTTGCCCGCCTCCTCCACCGCGCGTCGCACCGGGACCCGGGCGAGCAGGACGAAGCCGACAGCGAAGAAGATCACGAGAGAGATGATGGCATCCCGATAGCTCCCGGTCAGCTGATACGCGAGACCGAACACGAGTGGACCCAGCCAGCTCAGTCCCCGGTCGCTCATCTCGTAGGCCGAGAAGTACTCCGCCTCCTTGCCGCGCGGCACCAGATGAGAGAACAGCGAGCGCGACAGGGCCTGGCTGCCGCCCAGTACCAGCCCGATCGCGGCCGCCAGGCAGTAGAAGAACAGGGGCTCGCCGGCCGGCAGGAAGTAACCCGCCGCCAGGATCAGCGTCCAGACCGCGAGCGAGCCGAGAATCGTCCGCTTGGCGCCGTGCGTCCGGGCGAGTCGCCCCATCCCCAGAGCGCCCGCCACCGCGAGCACCTGGACCAGCAGCACCGCCGTGATCAGGGTCGTCTGGTCGAGGCCCAGTTCCTCCGAGCCGTACACCGAGGCCTGCGAGATCACCGTCTGCACGCCGTCGTTGTAGACCAGATAGGCGAGCAGGAACGAGAGCGTCAGCGGATACCGGCGCATGTCCTTGAGGGTCGCCCGCAGCTGCCGCCAGCCACCGCCGACCCCGCCCGCCCGCTCGGCCCCGGCCGCGCGGACGTGCCGGTCGCGCAGCCGTCGCAGCGGTACGAGGGTGAAGGCGCCCCACCACACACCGGCCGAGGCGAGACAGATCCGGACGGCCTCGCCCTCGGTGAGGCCGAACGAGTCGTGACCCGAGTACAGGACCAGGTTCAGGACGAGGACCAGCGCGCCGGACGTGTAGCCGAAGGCCCAGCCGCGCGAGGAGACCTTGTCCCGCTCGTCCGGCTCCGCGATCTGCGGGAGATAGGCGTTGTAGAGCACCATCGACACCGCGAGCGAGGCGTTCGCCACGATCAGCAGGAACGCGCCGAGGAGGTAGCGCTCGCCCGCGAGGAAGAACATCCCCGCCGTGGCCGCGGCCCCCAGGTACGCCGACGCCGCGAGCAGCGGCTTCTTCCGGCCCGTCCGGTCCGCCACCGCGCCCACCAGGGGCATCACCAGCACCGCGACCACGATCGAGGCCGACACGGTGTACGCGAAGAGCGAGCCCGCACGCACGGGTATCCCGAGCGGGTACACGAAGCCCTCGGCGTCGGACGCCGCCCGCGCCACCGAGGTCAGGTACGGGCCGAGGAACACGGTCACCACGCTCGTCGAGTACACCGAGCACGCGAAGTCGTAGAAGTACCAGCCGCGCTGCTCGCGCCGCCGCTCGGCGGGACCGGCGGCGTACTCCTCCGGTTCGGTGGTGTCTGCGGTCAAGGCCGCGCCCCCTTGCTCGTCCCCGTGATCCGCTCGGCGCCGGCTCGGCACGCGCTCAGACCCACGCCCCCCGCTCGGTCAGCACCGAGCGCAGCGTCTCCAGATGATCGGTCATGATGCCATCCACGCCCAGGTCGAGGAGAGAGTTCATCCGCTCCGGATCGTTCACCGTCCAGACGTGGACCTGGAGCCCGCGCGCGTGGGCCTCCCGCACGAAGCGGCGGTCGACCACCGGGATGCCGGCCTGGCGCTCAGGGACCTGCGCGGCCACCGCGCCCGCCCGCAACGCCGCCGGGATCCCCAGCGAGCGCAGCCGCAGCCCGACGACCCCGCGCACCCCGTACGAGGTGGCGAGCCGGGGGCCCGCGAGACGCTGGGCCCGCGCCACCCGGGACTCCGTGAAGGAGCCCACGCACACCCGGTCCCAGGCGCCGGTCCGCCGGATCAGGTCCACCAGCGGCTCCAGGGCCGACTCGGTCTTGAGGTCGACGTTCCAGCGGGCCTCCGGGAACTCCTCCAGGAGGTCGGCGAAGAGCGGCAGCGGCTCCTGGCCTGCCACGCGGGCCTCGCGCACCGCGGCCCAGGGCAGGTCGCGGATCCGGCCCGCGGTGTCCGTCACCCGGTCGAGGGTCGCGTCGTGGAAGGCGACGAGCACGCCGTCCGCCGTCGTGTGCACATCGGTCTCGAAGTAGCGGTAGCCCGCCGCGGAGGCCAGGCGGAAGGCGGCCGCGGTGTTCTCCAGGCCGTTCGCCGTGCCGCCGCGATGGGCGAACGGGAGGGGGGACGGGTGGTCGAGATAAGGGTGGCGTACGCGAGTCACGGGCGCAGTATGGCCTGTCCCGGTGTCTCGGGGGCGACCTGAGGATCGACGGATGTCGGCCGGGTGGCGGCACCAGGTGTCTCGGAGCCGCCGGAATCCGGCCGGGGCGAGGCTTCGGGAACGGCGAACCAGCGCAGGAAGTACTGGGCGAGCGGCCCGATCGCCAGCGCGTACAGGACCGTGCCGACGCCGACCGAACCGCCGAGCGCGAAGCCGGTCGCGACGACCGCCACCTCGATCGCCGTCCGCACCAGCCGGATCGAGCGGCCGGTGAGCCGGTGCAGACCGGTCATCAGCCCGTCGCGCGGACCGGGACCGAACCGCGCCGCGATGTACAGGCCGGTGGCCACCCCGTTCAGGACGATGCCGATCGCGAGCAGCGGCACCTGACCGGCCAGGCCGTGGACGTCCGGGACCAGTGCCAGGGTGCCGTCCATCGCCACGCCGATCACGAAGACGTTGGAGACGGTGCCCAGACCCGGCTTCTGCCGGATCGGGATCCACAGGAGCAGCACCGCCGCCCCGACGATGATCGACACCACGCCGATGGTCAGTCCGGTCTTCTCGGCGAGACCCTGGTGGAGGACGCCCCAGGGCTCCAGGCCGAGCCCGCTGCGCACCAGGAGCGCCGAGCTCACCCCGTACAGCGTCAGACCGACGTACAGCTGGACGAGCCGGCGGGTGAGGTGCCGGCCGTGGAGGCCGGAGGCGATGGACAAGGGACTGCCCCCCAGGGTGGTGGTAGTGGACTGGCTCATGACACTCTGTGGCGGGGTATCCGGTGCCAACCATGGCCAATTCGATGAAGGTGGACTGATTTCGATGGCTCAGTGGACTTCGGCGGTGGGGCCGGCGCAGCTCGCCCGGCAGCTCCAGGCGCAGCAGCCGAGGCCCGCGGGACCCGGCGCCCGGAAGCCGCCCGCCTATCGCGCCCTCGCCGACGGCATCCGCCTTCTCGTCCTGGAGGGCCGCGTCCCCGTCGCCGCCCGCCTGCCCGCCGAGCGGGAACTCGCCGTCGCCCTGACCGTCAGCCGGACGACCGTGGCCGCGGCCTACGAGGCGCTGCGCGCCGAGGGCTTCCTGGAGTCCCGCCGCGGGGCCGGCAGCTGGACGGCCGTACCGGCCGGGAACCCGCTGCCCGCGCGCGGCCTCGAACCGCTGCCCCCGGAGGCCCTCGGCTCCTTGATCGACCTCGGCTGCGCGGCGCTGCCCGCGCCCGAGCCCTGGCTCACCCGGGGCGTCCAGGGCGCCCTGGAGGAGCTGCCGCCCTACGCCCACACGCATGGCGACTACCCGGCCGGGCTGCCCGCGCTGCGCCAGATGCTCGCCGACCGCTACACGGCGCGCGGCATCCCCACGATGCCCGAGCAGATCATGGTGACGACCGGGGCCATGGGCGCCATCGACGCCATCTGCCACCTCTTCGCGGGGCGGGGCGAGCGCATCGCCGTCGAGTCGCCCTCGTACGCCAACATCCTCCAGCTCATGCGGGAGGCCGGGGCCCGGCTCGTCCCCGTCGCCATGTCCGAGGGACTCGGCAGCTGGGACATGAGCCGCTGGCGCCAGGTGCTGCGGGACGCGGCGCCCCGCCTGGCGTACGTCGTCGCCGACTTCCACAACCCCACCGGCGCGCTGGCCGACGAGGACCAGCGACGGCAGCTCGTGGACGCGGCCCGCTCGGCCGGCACGGTCCTCGTCGTCGACGAGACCATGACCGAGCTGCACCTCGACGACGACGTGGAGATGCCCCGGCCGGTCTGCGCCTTCGACCCGGCGGGCTCGACGGTCCTGACGGTCGGCTCGGCCAGCAAGGCCTTCTGGGCGGGCATGCGGATCGGCTGGGTCAGGGCCGCACCCGACGTCATCCGCTCCCTGGTGGCCGCGCGCGCGTACGCGGACCTCGGCACCCCCGTGCTGGAACAGCTCGGCGTGAACTGGCTGATGGGGACCGGCGGCTGGGAGAAGGCCGTGAGCCTCCGGCGCGCGCAGGCGCGCGAGAACCGGGACGCGCTCGTCGCCGCGGTCCGCAGGGAGCTGCCGGAGTGGGAGTTCTCGGTGCCGCGCGGCGGGCTGACCCTCTGGGTCCGAACCGGCGGGCTCTCCGGCTCCCGGCTCGCCGAGGCGGGCGAACGCGTCGGCGTCCGGGTCCCCTCGGGCCCGCGCTTCGGGGTGGACGGCGCCTTCGAGGGATTCATCCGGCTTCCCTTCACGGTCGGCGGCCCGGTCGCCGACGAGGCCGCCGCCCGCCTCGCCGCCGCGGCGCGCCTGGTGGAGTCGGGCGCTGCGGGCGGGGGAGTGGAACCGCCCCGGTCGTTCGTGGCGTAGGGCGGCGCACGCCATACGCCGAGAGGCCGGTACGGACCAGGGTGGTCCGTACCGGCCTCTCGGCATGTCCGCGGCGCGCTCAGCCCTCGGCGGCCACCGGAGCGTGGCGGGGCGCGGGGCCCGGGTCCGCGGTGAGGCGCGGGGTGGGCTCGCCCTCGTAGCGGGCGACGGGTGCGACAGGGGTGAGGGGAGCGACGTCGGGCTCGTGGCGCGGCGGGGCCGGGGTCGGGGCAGGCGCCGCGTCGGGGGTCGAGGCGGGGGCCGCCTCGGTCGCCGTCGCCGCCGCGACGGTCACCGTCTTGAGCGTCGTCGTCTCGAACCCGGCCGACTCAAGCCCGGCCGACTCGAACCCGACCGTCTCGACGGCCACCGCGTCCGCCGCCGTGCGGCGTTCCGGGAGGAGCGCGAGGACCGCCTGGCGGTGCGCCTCGCTCGTCGAGTCGTCGTACGGGTCGGGCGTCGCCGGCACCTGGAGCCGCAGGACCGGGCCCGTACCGAGGCGGGCGTAGCCACGGCCCGCCGGCACCTGGGGCGTCGGCGTGGTGTGCGGCGCGACCCCGAGGACGGCCTCGATCTGCTCGGCGGAGGCGGGACCGAGCACGATCCGCGCCCGGGTGTGGCTCCGTACCGTCTCGCTCAGGGTGTCCGTGCTGTCGAACTGCTCGGCCACCACCACCGTGACCTGCGCCGTGCGCCCGTGCCGCAGCGGCACCTGGAGCAGCTCCTGCGGGTCGGGGCGGCCGTCGGCGGCGGCCAGGTGGCCGAGGACGCCCGGCCGGTCGAGGAGGATCCACAGCGGCCGCCGGGTGTCCTCCGGCGCGGGGTGCCCCGCCTGCCGGGCGCGGTTGGCGGCGATCAGCCGCCGCTCTGTCTCGTGCGCCGCCCACTCCAGGCTGGCCAGGGCGCCGGAGAGCCCGCACTCGACGGCGAGGACGCCGTCGCGGCCGGTCAGGCAGGCGTACTCGCCGGTGCCGCCGCCCTCGACGATCAGTACGTCCCCGTGGGGGAGGGCCTGGAGCGCGATCGAGCGCAGCAGGGAGGTCGTGCCGCTGCCCGGCTGGCCCACGGCCAGCAGGTGCGGTTCGGCGGAGCGGGGGCCGGTGCGCCAGACCACGGCCGGGGCGTCCTCCGTGCCGTCCGCCGCGACCACGGGCACGGTCCGCTGCACGGCGTCCTCGTCGGTGAAGCCGAGCACGGTCTCGCCGGGGACGGTGACGAAGCGCTGGGCGGCGATGGTGGTGGGCAGGGCGGACAGCACGCTCATCACGAGCAGGTTGCCCTCCTGGTCCCAGTCGAAGTGGTACTCGCGGCCGCGTCCCGACTTGGCGTGCAGCAGCTGCTCGACTCGGGCGCGGGCGGCCGGCTCGCCGTCGGTGAAGTACGGGGGGTACGCGATCCTCAGCCGGGTCGGCCGCCCGTCCTCGTCGAAGGCGTACTCCCCGAAGGCGCCGCTCCAGTCGCCGCCGTGGGTGAAGAGCGGGGCGGGGTCGTCGGGGACGGAGAAGTACGGCACGAGGGCCTCGTACAGGCCCTTGAGCCGGGCGATCTCCGCGTCGTCGGGCCCGGTCTTGACGACCGGGCGTTCGCGCCCCTTCCACGCGGCGGCGCCCATGAGCGTGACGAGCGCGAGCAGCGGCCCGTACGGCACGAGGGCGACGACGAGGACGCAGGCCGCGACCAGGAGCAGCGTGGGACCGCGCCGCTCCTTGGGGGTCGCGGCCCACTTGGCGCGCGCGGTCGCGGCCAGCTTCCGCAGACCACGGGAGACCGTGATCAGCGGCTGGAGCACGTCGGTGGCGCTGTCGGCGGCCGTGCGCGCGATCTCTCGGCTACGAGCGATCTGCGCGCTGCCGCTGCTCAGAATGCGGGGGAGTGGTCGCCGGGCCACGTCGTACTCCTGGTTTCGTGGAAGGGGCTGGTGGAGGGGGCAGGGGAAGGGCGCCCCCTCGGGGCGTCAGAACTTGATTCCGCCCAGGAGGCCGGCGAGGCTCTGCCCGCCCGCCGTGATGCTCGGGGCGATGGCGGTGCCCGCGAGGTAGAAGCCGAACAGCGCGCTGACGAGGGCGTGGGAGGCCTTCATCCCGTCCTTCTTGAAGAACAGGAAGCAGATGATGCCGAGCAGGACCACGCCTGAGATGGACAGGATCATTTGGTGTTCTCCTGGTTGAGGGGACAGTCACCATGAGTCCTTCCAGGTTCACAGCAAGTATCTATGTGACTAAAGGTGCATTAGAGTGAAATTCGCCTGATTTCACTTCACTGGCGCAAGGCGGATGCCTCGCCCGGTGGCGAAAACCCGGTGGTGCGCTAGGCGTCGGCCGGGGGTGGATCGCCGTGATCTTTGCCTCGGTGGGGCGCGGTCATGTCGCCCGACGGGCAGTACCCTGTCGATTCACTCGTACGGCCGCGCTTGCCGTGCGCAGGTCAACACTGCAGGAGAGAGGCGGTTCCACCCGATGAGCGAGACTCCGGACCCCGAGGTCATCGAGCTGGCGTCGAAGGTCTTCGACCTCGCGCGCACGGGGGACGCCGAGGCCCTGGCCGCCTATGTCGACGCGGGCGTCCCCGCGAACCTCACCAACGACAAGGGCGACTCCCTCGTCATGCTCGCCGCCTACCACGGCCACGCCGCCGCGGTCTCGGCCCTCCTGGAGCGCGGCGCCGACGCCGACCGCGCCAACGACCGCGGACAGACCCCGCTCGCGGGTGCCGTCTTCAAGGGCGAGGACGCCGTCATCCGCGCCCTGCTCGCCGGCGGCGCGAATCCGGAGTCTGGGACTCCGTCCGCCGTGGACACCGCACGCATGTTCGGCAAGGCCGATCTGCTGGAGCTCTTCGGAGCCCGGTGAACGGGTACTGAACCCCAGGTGAGAGCAGCGTCGTAAATGTGGTCGCGGTGGCGAAATGGGTGGGTCATCATGACGTCGGGCCCGGCGGACCGGGCCACCGACGAGAGGCAGAGGAAGATGGTCACTGGCAAGCGCAGGACGACGAGCGGCCCGACATGTTGCCGCACGGCCTAGGCGTACAGAGATGTATCGCCTGACCCGGGTCATCCCGGTCTCCCCCGGTCGTGTCGACAGCTTGATGTGAGGCGTCTTCCATGTTCGATCCAGTCATAGCGCCGAGCGGCACCCTGCTCGGCCTGCTGCAGAGGGGCCGCGGCGACGGCACCCTCCACGCGCTCGCCGCGCCACGGGCCGAGGCCCTCGCGGCCGTCAACCACTGCGTTCTCTCCGACCCCCGCCACGACTGGCAGGTCGAGAACCGCTCCCTCTACTACGCCCGTCTCTACCTGGACCTCCACGGCGGTCTGGACGAGATCGAGGCGCACCTCTTCGGTGCCGAGGACCACCTCGACCCCGAGGAGTCCAGGACCGGGCTCGCGCTCGCCGTCCTGGGGCACCTCGCCTCCTACGGCCGCCAGGACGCCCTGCTGCTGCTCCGGCGCTACGCGGCGACCGGCACGAACTGGGCCTGGGCCCTGGACGAGCTGGCCCTGCGCGACGACGACGCCGGGCTCCGCGGGCTCGCCCTGCCCGTGCTCGCCCGCTTCCCGGCCGACCCGACGGGCGACGCCGAGCTGGCGGGCGTCGTGCGCGACGCCTTCGAGCCCCGGCCCTGGCGGCTGTGGGCCGAGGACCAGCGGGAGGCCGTGGGCGCCCGGGTCAAGGCCGCCCAGGAACAGGGATCCTTCGACCGCTGGCAGCGCCAGATGCGCCCCGCGGGCCCCCGCCCCGGCTGGAGCGTGCGGGCCGTCCTCGACTGGGCGCAGGAGGGGTACGAGCGAGGTGCCGTGCTCCACGGCCCCGCCGCCCGCTGCCTCACCGCCGTGGCCGGTCCCGAGGACCGCCCCGAACTCCTCGCCGCCGCCCGCGACGGCTCGGCGGGAGCGCGCGGCGCCGCGCTCCACCACCTCGCCGAATCGCGGGACCCCGCCGTCCTCGACCTCGTGGAGGCCGCCGTCGACGCGGGCTCCGGCCCGGTCGCCGAGGCCGCCGTCGCCGCCTACCGGCGCATGTGCGGCGAGGACGCGGTCGCCCGTGCCCGCGCGTGGGTCCGGCGCACCGACGAGCTCGGCACCGCCGCAGCCGAGGTCCTCGCCTGCCGCGGCACGGCACAGGACGCCGGCCTCGTCCTCGGGGCGCTGCGCGGGACCATCCGCTCCGCCGGACCCGACGCCCCCGAGCTCGCCGTCCTCGTCGACGGAGCGGGCCGCCTCGACATCGCCGTCGCCGCACCCGTGCTGCGCCACGTCTACCGCGAGACGTCCTCCTCACAGTTGCGCGGCCGAGTGGCCCGAGCCCTCGCCGCCACCGACCCCACCTTCGCGACCGGCTTCGCCGTCGAATGCCTCTGGGACTGCGAGGAGACCACCCGCGAGGTGGCCGCCCAGCACGCCGAGACCGGAGACGTACGGGTCGCCGAGCGGCTCCGACGCCTCGCCGCCGACCCGGCCGAGGAGGCCGAGGTCCAGACGGCGGTGCGCAATCGGATAGGGCCGGACCTCCAGGTCTGATCCGGTCCGGTTCCTGACCAGGTCTGACTCCGGCCCGGTTCCTGACCAGGCCGACTCCGGCCTCGTTCCCGACCAGGCCTGACCCCTCCCCAGGTCTGATCCGGTCCGACCCGGTCCGACCCGGTCCGACCCTGTTCGGTCCGGTCCGGTTCGGTCCGGTTCGGTCCGGCCCGTCCCGTCGCCCGGACCCCGGGGCGGCGCGGCCTGCGGCGGAGATCCCGCCGATCGTGGCCCCGCCCCGGGCGTCCGGTGACCGGACGCCCGGCGAGCGCTTCGGCCGTCACGGCGAAACGCTCATGGGACGTTCCCCCACCGTCCAGATCGACGTAGGCGGGTACACGCCAAGCGGGACGACAACACCCGTATGCGTGTCGTCATCGTCACAGAATCCTTCCCTCCCGATGTCAACGGTGTGGCGCACTGCGCCCTCCAGACCGCGCGCCACCTCGTCCGCCGGGGCCACTCCCCGCTCGTCATCGCCCCCGCCGTCGCCGACCCCGCGGCGGACGCCGACGCCCCCTGCGCCGTCGTCCGGGTGCCCTCCCTGCCACTGCCCGGCTACCCCCAGGTCCGGGTCGCCCTGCCCAGCCGCCGGGTCGCCGCCGCCATCGCCGCGCACCGAGCCGACCTCGTCCACCTCGCCGGACCCTTCGTCCTCGGCGTGCGCGGAATGACGGCCGCCGCCCGGCTCGGCATCCCCGCCGTCGCCGTCTACCAGACCGACCTCGCCGGGTATGCCCGTACGTACGTGGGCACCGGCGAGGGCGCCGCCTGGCGCCGGCTCCGCGCCGTGCACGGCGCCGCCGACCGCACCCTCGCCCCCTCGTCCGCCGCCCTGCGCGACCTGGAGGCCCACGGCATCGGCCGCATCCGGCTCTGGGGGCGCGGTGTGGACACCGTCCGCTTCCGTCCCGGCCTGCGCGACGCCGGCCTGCGCCGCGAACTCGCACCCGGCGGTGAGCTCCTCGTCGGCTACGTGGGCCGTCTCGCGCCCGAGAAGCGCGTGGACCTGCTCGCCGGGATCCGCGGGATACCGGGTGTCCGCACCGTGGTCGTCGGCGACGGGCCCAGCGGGCCCGGGCTGAGCGCCGCTCTGCCGGACGCCCGTTTCCTGGGCCGCCGCACCGGCGACGACCTCGCCCGGATCTTCGCCTCGCTCGACGTCTTCGCCCACACCGGCCCGTACGAGACCTTCTGCCAGACCGTCCAGGAGGCCATGGCGAGCGGCGTCCCGGTGATCGCCCCGGCGGCCGGCGGGCCGCTGGACCTCGTCGACCACGGGCGCACGGGACTCCTCGTACCGCCCGGCGACCCGGACGCGCTGCGGGCGGCCGTCACCTCGCTCGCTGCGGCTCCGGATGCGCGCGCCGCCTACGGCCGGGCCGGCCGGGCCGCCGTCGAGGGCCGCACCTGGGAGGCCCTCGGCGACGAGCTGATCGGCCACTACCGGGAGGTCCTGCACGAGCGGACGGCGGTGGCGGCGTGAAGGGCGCTCGTGCCGTACCGGAAGGCGGCCCGGGCGGAGGCGCCTTCCCCGTGCCGGGCGGCGGTCCGGGCGGCGGGCTCCGTATCGTGCGGCTCGCCAACTTCGTGACCGCCACCTCCGGCGGTCTGCGCACCGCGCTCGACC
The DNA here is from genome assembly GCF_006539185.1 of Streptomyces gardneri. Lineage (GTDB taxonomy): Bacteria > Actinomycetota > Actinomycetes > Streptomycetales > Streptomycetaceae > Streptomyces > Streptomyces gardneri. The sequence goes on along the minus strand of NZ_BJMN01000062.1, from coordinate 3,109 downwards.
AGCTGGGCCGCGGCTACCTCGCTGCGGGGCACGAACCCGTCCTCGTCGTCCCCGGCGACGTCGCGAGCGACCACCACACCGAGCAGGGCCGGGTCATCACCCTCCCGGGGCCCGTCCTGCCCGGCACCGGCGGCTACCGGGTCCTCGCCGACCGGCGCCGTGTCGCGCGCCTCCTCGACGAACTGGCACCCGACCGCGTCGAGGTCTCGGACCGGACGACCCTGCGGTGGACGGGGGAGTGGGCGCGCCGCGCCCGGGTGCCGTCGGCGATGGTCTCCCACGAGACGGCGGACGGGGTGCTGCGCACCTGGGGCGTTCCCCCCGCGCTCGCGGCCCGTGCGGCGGACCGCCTCAACCGCCGCACGGCCTGGGCCTTCGCCCGGATCGTCTGCACCACGGAGTGGGCGGAGCGCGAGTTCGTACGGATCGGGGCGCGCAACGTCGTACGGGCTCCGCTCGGCGTCGACCTGGAACGCTGCCGGCCCGGCCGCCGCAGCACCGTGCTCCGCGCCCGGTACGCGGACGGGGAGCGAGTCCTGCTGGCGCTCTGCTCGCGCCTCTCCGTCGAGAAGCGGCCCGGCACCGCACTGGACGCCCTCGCGGAGCTCCGCGACGCCGGGGTCCGGGCGGCGCTGGTCGTCGCGGGCGACGGGCCCCTGCGGGGTGCTCTGGAGCGGCGGGCGCGCGAGCGGCGCCTCCCGGTGCGGTTCCTCGGACACGTCGCCGACCGGGAGGCCCTCGCCGATCTCCAGGCCGCGGCGGACGTGTGCCTGGCCCCGGGGCCCGCGGAGACCTTCGGCCTCTCCGCCCTGGAGGCGCTCGCCTGCGGGACGCCGGTCGTCGTCAGCGCCTCCTCCGCCCTCCCGGAGGTCCTCGGGACCGCCGGGGCCGTGGCCGCCGACACGCCGGAGGCCTTCGCGGCCGCCGTCCGGGGGCTGCTCGCCCTCCCGGAGGCCGCCCGCCGAGCGGACGCACGCGCGCGTGCGGAGGGTTTCACCTGGGAGCGGTCGGTCGCGGCGTTCCTCCACGCCCACGACGCGGCGCCGTCGCCGGTCCGGGCACCCGCACACGTACAGCCGCCCGTACCGGCCGCCGTCCCCCTGCCGTCGCTTCCGGCGCGGACCGCCCCGTCCCGTTCCGAGGAGGCACGTCGATGACGGTCGATTCGCTCGGCGCCCGGACGGACGTGTCTCCCGGGCCCGGGACCCCGGTCGGTTCCGTCCGCTTCGCCGTGCTCGGCGATTCGTTCAGCGAGGGCGTCGGCGACCGGGTGGCCGGGGCCTGGCGCGGGTGGGCACCCCTGCTCGCCGAAGGGCTCTCGGCCGACGGGCTGTCGGCGGTAGGGCTCTCGTCCGCCGGACCCGCGGCCGGCGCCCGGCAGACAGTGCTCCTGAACCTCGCCGTCGGCGGCGCCCTCAGCCGTGACGTCGACGAGGACCAGCGGCCCCGCGCCGTCGCCTTCCGGCCGCACCTCGCCTCCGTGGTCGTCGGGGTCAACGACACGCTGCGCCGCACCTTCGACATCGGACTCCTCGCCCACCGCCTCGACCGCGTCCTCACGGACCTCGACGCCGCCGGGGCCGTCCTCCTGACCGCCTGCCTGCCCGACCCGGGGCGGATGCTCGGCCTGCCGCCGCCCCTGGCCCGCCCGCTGGCCCGCCGCCAGCGCTCCGTCAACGCGGTCGTGCACGCCCTGTCCGACCGGTACGACACCGTCCATCTCCACCTCGCCGACGACACCTGGACCGAGGACCGCGCCCTGTGGAGCGCCGACCGGCTCCACCCGGGCGAACGCGGCCACCGGGCCGTCGCCGCGGGCTTCCACCGACTCCTCGCCGCCCGGGGACTCGCCCACGGCCCATCGCCCGCGCCGGAGCCCGCCCAACCGCCGCCGACCCGCGCGGAGACCCTGCTCTGGCTCGCCACCGCCGGAACCGGCTGGGTGCTCCGCCGCAGCCGCGACCTGCTCCCGCAGCTGCTCCTGCTCGCCGGCGCCGAACTCCGCCACTGGGCCGACGGCACCGGCACCGAACCCCTGGACGCGCGCGCGGACGCCGCCCTCGCCGCCGCCCTCACGGCCACAATGGGGAGATGAACGGGCGCTGGGAGTTCTGGATCGACCGGGGCGGCACCTTCACCGACGTCGTCGGACGGCGGCCCGACGGACGGCTCGTCACCCGCAAGCTGCTCTCGCACGACCCCGTACGACGGCACGACCCCACAGGCCGACAGGACGCCGCCGTCGCCGGGATCCGCGCGCTCCTCGGCCTCGGGCCCGGCGACCCCGTCCCCGCCGACCGGATCGCCGTCGTCAAGATGGGCACCACCGTCGCCACCAACGCCCTCCTGGAGCGGCGCGGCGAACCGACCCTCCTCCTCGTCACCGAGGGCTTCCGCGACGCCCTGCGCATCGCCTACCAGAACCGGCCCCGGCTCTTCGACCGGCACATCGTGCTGCCCGAGGCGGTGTACGCGCGCGTGGCCGAGGTCCCGGAGCGCGTCGACGCCCACGGCCACGTCGTCCGCCCCCTGGACGAGGACGCCGTCGCGGAGGCCCTCGCCGCCGCCCACCGGGACGGCTTCCGCTCCGTCGCCGTCGTCCTGCTGCACGGCTACCGACACCCCGCGCACGAGACCCGGATCGCCGAGGCCGCGAGGGCCGCCGGCTTCACCCAGGTCAGCTGCTCGCACGAGGTGAGCCCGCTCATCAAGCTGATCCCGCGCGGGGACACCACCGTCGTCGACGCCTATCTCTCGCCGATCCTGCGCCGGTACGTCGACGAGGTCGCCCGCGAACTCGCCGGAATCCGCCTCATGTTCATGCAGTCCAACGGCGGACTGCGCGAGGCCGCCCACTTCCGCGGCAAGGACGCCGTCCTGTCCGGACCGGCCGGCGGAGTCGTCGGCATGGCCCGCACCTCGGCCCAGGCCGGACACGAGCGGGTCATCGGCTTCGACATGGGCGGCACGTCCACGGACGTGTCGCACTACGCGGGCGCCTTCGAGCGTGAACTCGGTACACAGGTCGCCGGGGTGCGGATGCGGGCCCCCATGATGAGCATCCACACCGTCGCGGCGGGCGGCGGCTCCGTCCTCCACTACGACGGCC